>JAYPFK010000005.1:0-221042 GCA_038126235.1 Verrucomicrobiales bacterium | reverse complement strand
CAGCTTGTTGATCGTCTCGATCATGTGGACCGGGATGCGGATCGTGCGGGCCTGGTCGGCTATGGAGCGGGTGATGGCCTGGCGGATCCACCAGGTCGCGTAAGTGGAGAACTTGTAGCCGCGCTGGTATTCGAACTTCTCGACCGCCTTCATCAGGCCCATGTTGCCCTCCTGGATGAGGTCAAGGAACGAGAGCCCGCGGTTCGTGTAGCGCTTGGCGATGGAGATCACGAGGCGCAGGTTTGCCTCGACCATCTCGGCCTTGGCCTGGTGCGCCTCCTCGCTGCGCTCCAACAGCTCGTCGTAGGCGTGGATGAAATCCTCGCAGGGCATCCGGACGAAATTCTCCAGCGCGTGCAGCTTGGCCAGCTCGCCCTCAAGCATCGCCTGCTGCTGCTTGGTCGGCCGGGACTTCTTCAGCTCGCCGATGACGAGGAGGCCCTCCTTGAAGCGGTCGTAGATGTTCTCTGCGACGTGGCCGATGTCGTCGATGACGCGCTGCTTGTAGCCAAACTTGGCAAAGGTCTTCTCCAGCTGCCTCTGCAGCTTTCGCATCTTCTCCGTGACGCGGTTGCGGGCGGCTCCCGGCGCGGTGTGGCTCCACTTGTCGTAGAGCTTGTCGGCCTCGTCATCCAGTTCGCGCAGCTTGCGGGTGAGACGGCGGAGCGCCTTTGTGTGTTTGTCGCGGATCTCCACCTTGGCCTCGACGATCACGCGATCGAAGCGCTCCTTGGGCGGCTCGCAGATGAGCTTCTCCGCCAGGGCCAGGTGTTCCTTGGCGGTGTAGCCGAAACCATAGATCAGGTCCTTGGCCGCGTGCTCGGCGGCCTCGATTCGCTTGGAGATGGCGACCTCGCCCTCCCGGCTGAGCAGCGGCGTCTGCCCCATCTGCTTGAGATACATCCGCACGGGATCATCCAGGGGATCGCTCGTCGAGGGCCGTTCGACATCCTCCTCGCCGGCCGGTTTGTCGCGTTCCACCTCGGCCGGATCGACGATCTCGACGCCGAGATTGCGAAGCTTGGCCAGGACATCGTCGATCTGTCCCGGGGTGGCGGCGTCGACGGGCAGGGCGTCATGGAGATCGTCGTAGGTCAGGCAGCCCTGTTCGCGGGACAATACAACCAGTTCCTTGAGGACCTCCTTGACATCGATCCGCGCGGAGGACGATTTCGCCCGGCCCTCCGGCCGCGTTTCGCCGTTCGCCTTTCCCTGCTTTCCGGGCGACGTCTTCGTCTTGCGGGTTCCCGCGCGGCGGACGGGCGCGCCTTTCGCCTTGACCGGTTTCCCGTTTAGTTTGCTGGCCATAACAATTCCCTGTCTGAGTCCCTGGCGCGATCGTTGTCCCGGTTCAGGGTTTGATCTTGCGGTATTTGAAGTTCTTGAAGGCGGAGCTGGTCTGGAAAGTGGCCAGGCCCAGCGGGACGTTCATCTCAATGTCGCCGGGGCGCATGCCCAGCCGTCGGCCCTCGATCTCGACATCCACGAGCTGCTCCCCGTCGAGCCAGACCTCGATCTTCTTCTTCGTGACCCTGAGGGAGACGCGGTACCACTTGTCGTTGTCGAAGCGGATGTAATCGGTGGTCTCGTTGTCCGAGGCGTCCATATGGTCGATGCTGGAGATGCCGACGACCGCGCCGCCCCAGCCGCCCATGATCAGGGTCACGTTGTTTGTGCCGACGGGGAAGGTGAGTCCGCAGAAGAAATCCGAGCCCTGGATCTTCTTGGCGTCGAGGGTCAGTTCATAGTCGATGCGGGGGAGTTGTTTGTTGGTCCAAGTGATGCCGCTGAGCATCTCGCCCATCTCGATCACGAGGTCGCCGTTCTCCACGTGGGTCTCGCCGCCGCCGGGGAACCCGGGGTCCTTCCAACCCTTGAGCGTCTTGCCGTCGAACAAGGGCGTCCACTCGGCGATGCGGGCGTCGAGCTGCACCTTGCCGCGCTTGAGGTTGCGCTGGTGGCGCTCCACCTCCTGCCCGATTTCCGCCAGCACGTCGGCGTGGTTCTGGGCGACGTCCCACTTCTCGCCGGGATCAACCTCCAGGTTGAAGAGGAGCGGCTTCTCGTGCTTTTCGGGCTTGGTGCCATCGTAGGCGCCCTGGGTGATGAAGTGGGCCTTGTAGGCGCCCTTGCGCATCGCATAGAGCTGCTCGCCGCGATAGTAGAAGACGCTGTCCCGCTTGCCCTTCCCCTTGCCCTTGAGGATCGGGGTCATGTCGCGTCCGTCGATCACACGGTCGGCGGGGATTTCCACGCCGGCGAGGGTGAGGCAGGTTGCGAAGAGATCCATGGTGGAGCCGAGTTCGTGGGTGACGCTGGCGGGCTTGATCGTGCCGGGCCACCAGGCGATGCCGGGTTCGCGCATGCCGCCTTCCCAGGTGCAGCCCTTGCCGTCGCGCAACGGTCCGGCGGAGCCGCCGTGGTCGTTGAAGATCAGCCAAGGGCCGTTGTCGCTGGTGAAGAAGACCAGGGTGTTCTCGGCCAGACCCTCCTTCTTCAGGGTCTCCATCACGCGACCGACCGACCAGTCGATCTCCTCGATGACGTCGCCGAACAGCCCGCGCCGGCTGCGGCCCTTGAAGTCCTTGGACGCAAACAGCGGCACGTGCGGCATGCTGTGCGCGAGATAAAGGAAGAACGGCTTATCCTTGTTCTCCGAAATGAATTTCACCGCCTCCTCGGTGTAGCGCTTCGTGATCGTGGTCTGGTCCGCCGGGCGTTCGTGCTCCTTCTTGTCGCGCAGGATCGGGACGTTCCAGGAGCTGGATTTCGGATCCCAGAACAGCCGCTTGCGGAAGTCGGGGTTCGGTTCGCCCTTCTTCTTCTGCAGGACCCGGTCCATGTCGTTGCTGTAGGGGATGCCGAAGTAGGAGTCGAAGCCGTGCGAGGTGGGCAGGTATTCCGGGAGGTGGCCGAGATGCCACTTGCCGACGGCGGCGGTGGCATAGCCCTTGGTCTTGAGGGCGCGGGCGATGGTGATCTCGCGCTGCGGCAGGCCGCCGGAGGAATCGGGGAACAGGACACGCCGTCGGTCGCTGCACATGCCGGTGCGGACGGGCAGGCGCCCGGTCATCAGCGCGGCGCGGCTGGGCGTGCAGACGCAGGCCGCCGAATAAAACTGTGTGAATTTCATCCCCTCGGCCGCCATGCGGTCGAGGTTCGGCGTTGCGATGGTGGGGTTGCCGTAGCAGCCGAGGTCGCCGTAGCCGAGGTCATCGCAGAAGACGATGACGAAATTCGGTGTCTTCTTCCCGGCAGCTGCGGACGCGGACGCGGCCGTGACGAACCATGCGCAAACAGCCGCCGACAGGAGGGAGAGGAGACGAAAACGGGAACGGCTCGGAATGGACATGGGCGGGAGCATAGACGAATCGACTTTCGAATCAATTCGTTGTTTAGGGTCTTGAGCGAGACCGCTTTGGGGCTTGACCGGCTGTTGGGACGGCTTGTCCAAAGGAACCGCGGTGGGCATGCCCTTGCGCGGCTCCTTAAGGACGGTTCACCCTATTTTCCCGTCCCTTTACACCCGCCATCACGCGTCCTATCGTTCCCCCTGTGTCGGATTCCGCCCAAGAAAAGAAGACCCGCGTGGTGATCGGAATGAGCGGCGGCGTCGATTCCACGACCGCCGCGAAGCTCCTGATCGACCAGGGCTATGACGTGGTGGGCATCACGTTGAAGACCTGGCCGCAGGATTGCATCGCCCGAGCCGAGGACAAGTGCTGCGGTCCGCAAGCCGTCGCGGACGCCCGCAACGTCTGCCACAATCTCGACATTCCCTACTACCTGGTCGATGAGTCGGAGGCCTTCCAGAAACAGGTCGTGGACTATTTCGCCGCCGAATACCGGGCCGGGCGCACGCCCAACCCCTGCGTCATGTGCAACGAGAAGGTGAAGTTCGGGACATTGATCGACCGCGCCCGCCAGCTTGGCGGGGAGAAGATCGCCACCGGCCATTACGCCCGGGTCGAAAAGGACGAGGCCACCGGCCGAACCCTGCTCAAGCGCGGCCGCGACGAACGCAAGGACCAGAGTTATTTTCTCTTCTCCCTCCGGCAGGATCAGCTGGAGCGCTCGTTGTTTCCGCTGGGCGAGATGAGCAAGTCGGACACCCGAGACGTCGCCCGCGAGGCCAGTCTCAAGACCGCCGACAAGGAGGAGAGCATGGAGATCTGTTTCGTGCCGGACGACGACTACCGCGGTTTCCTGCAGAAGGCGGATCTGGTCCGGAAGCATCAGGGCGACATCGTGGACACGACCGGGCGCGTCCTCGGCCAGCACGACGGCATCGAGTTCTACACCATCGGCCAACGTCGCGGCCTCGGCGTCAGTTCGCCAAAGCCGCTATATGTGATCGAACTGGACGCGGCGAACAACCGGGTCGTCGTTGGCGATCCGGAACTGCTGGAGCGGCGAGAATTCATGGTCGGGAACTGCAACTGGATTCCTTTCGAACGACTCACCGGTGCGGTCGAGGTCACCGCCCGCATCCGTTACAACCATTCGGGAACCCCCGCGACCGTCGTGCCGGGCGAAGGCTGGACCGCCACCGTGAAACTCCACGAACCCCAACGCGCCATCACGCCCGGCCAGGCCTGTGTGTTCTATCAGGGCGACCTGGTGGTCGGCGGCGGATGGATCGCCGGTTGATCGGAGGCCGCGCGGAGTCCGGAGCTTCGCATGAGTTGAATCGACACGCTGTCCCGCGAGCCATTGCCTCGTCGGTCTGAGTCCGGCTCAGCAGAAGCTTCGCCCCACCGACCCGCTCCGATCCGCTTTACACGGCCGACGCGCGTCCCGCATGGTTGCGGCATGAACGCCTCCCTTTCCGGCAGAACCGCCGTCGTCACCGGGGCCAGTCGCGGCATCGGCCGCGCCACCGCCCTGGCTCTCGCGGCCGAAGGCGCCAACCTCGCCCTGATCGCGAGATCCGGCGACCGGCTCACCGCCCTGGTTGAGGAGATCCGCTCCGCCGGCGGCGGGGCCCGCGCGATCGCCTTCGACCTCGGCGATCTGGAACGCGTCCCGGAAATCGCGCGGGAGGCCTTGGAATCGTTGGGCGGTCGGCTTGACATCCTGGTCAACAACGCCGGGACCTTCCATGAGAGCGCCTTCGCGGACATGGATGTCGCAGACCTCGAACGCGTCCTACGGGTGAATCTCAATTCCCCGTTTATGCTGACCCGCGAGCTGTTGCCCGCGCTCAAGGCCTCATCCGGCCGCGTCGTGAACGTGGTCAGCACATCGGCCCAACAGGGCTACGAACACCAGGCCGCCTACTGCGCCAGCAAGCACGGACTGCTCGGTCTCATGCGCGCCCTTGCCCTGGAGGCGAAGGCGGACGGCGTGCATGTGCACAACCTCTGTCCGGGCGGCGTGGACACGGATTTCATCAAGGGGACGAAGCTGGGGGAACGGCTGGCCGGGCAGACAATGATCGCGCCGGAAGACATAGCGCGGACGGTCGTGTTTGTTTGTTCGCAACCCGCGAACGTCGACCTGGCGGAGCTGACGATCCGGCGGTTTTCAAAGTAGCGGACGACTCCTGGATTCTTGCCCCGATCGGGATGATGGCGCCCGCAATGCCACCGTTCCTTGGCGGCGCATTCGCCGCTCAATCATCCTCCCAACGGACCACCTCCGCCAGTTCTCCGGCCACCTTGGCGTTGGCCACGATGACGCTGCCTGAGTCTAGTTTCAAAGGGAAGCCACCACGGTCGTAACACTTCCCGCCGGCCTCCTCGATGATCAACCCGCCCGCCGCGTAGTCCCAAGGCGAGAGACGATACTCAAAGAAACCGTCGAAGCGGCCGCAGGCCACCCAGCACAGGTCCACCGCCGCGCTGCCGAAGCGACGGATGCCGCGGATGTTGCGCTTGAACAGGTCATGGATACCCCGGAGCGTCCGCTCCATCAGCGCTCCGCGGTCGTAGTAGAAGCCGGTCCCGATGATGCAGTCGGAAAGTTCGGCATGGTCGGAAACGTGAATCGGAGCCCCGTTCAGGAAGGCCCCGCCGCCGCGGGTCGCGGTGAAAAGCTCGTCGCGCATCGGGTCGAGGATCGCTCCCGCCATGGCGACGCCCTTTTCGGCGTAGGCGATGGACACCGCGAAGTGGGGAATCCCGTGGGCGTAGTTGTTCGTTGCGTCGAGCGGATCGATCACCCAGAGATGGTCGTCGTCCGCAGCGCCGGTGGATTCGCCCTCCTCGCGCAGGAACTTGTGATCGGGGAAGGCCCGGGCGATCAGCGAGGTGATGATCTCCTCCGCCTCCAGATCGGCCTGCGTGACGAGGTTCTGGGTCGAGCCCTTCTGTTCGATGGCGGCCTTGCCCAGAAGCTCGACCAGGCGCTTGCCGGCGGCCCGGGCGGCTTCGGTGGCGATTCGGAGATGTTCATCGTGCGGCATACGGCCATGGTTGCCGTTGGACGCGAGTTTCGACAAGCGGGGAACGGAATGCCTCTGGCGGGCAGGTGACGCGTGTTGTGCCGTGAATTCATTCGATCCGCCCGCTTGGCTCCGCCGCTTCCACCCGTTAGGCTGCTGACACTGACCCGAAGTCGTCTTGACGTTCCGTTGGAACCCCGATTCAACCATGACCATGAACGAAGCCCTCCTTCCGAACCGCCGCCGGTTCCTCGCCTCCGCCGCCCTGGGAACAACCGCCGCCTTCGTCGGCCTGAACTCCTCGTCCGCGCGCGCCGCGGTTTCGCCCAAGGACGCGGTCAAGCTCTTCGGCGCGGATCATCCGAACCCCGTCATCGCCCAGGCCCGCAAGCTCGCGCTCAGCGTGATGAAGCCCAGCCCGCGCGACCTGGAGCACGGCCTGGAATTGCACGCGAATTCACTGGTCTTCGACTCCTATGGATTTTCCCCGCGCTGCGCCATCGACGGCGAGCGGATGAAGCGCGCGATCGACGCCAACGCCTCGGCGGTGGAATTGCAGGACCTGCGCGAGGACATGGGCATGACGCGCTGTGTGACGGACGAGAAGGAGCGCGAGGAATTCCAGCAGGCCTGGCTCGCCGCCGGGGTGACCTGCATCTTCCAGAATGCCGGCGAGGAAGGCCAGGACCCCATGCGGCTGATCAAGCGGCTGTCCAACTTCACCTACCTCACCGACATGATGTCGGACTTCATCGTCAAAGCGGCGACGCCCGACGAGATCGAGGCGGCATGGAAGGCCGGCAAGCGCGCGCTCTACCTCACGGGCAACGGCGTGCCCCTGACCCAGGACTGGATCAGCGTGCCCGACGAGATGCGCTACATCCGCGTGTTCTACAAGCTAGGCATCCGCATGATGCACATGACCTACAACCGGCGGAACATGATCGGCGACGGTTGCGCCGAACCCGCCAACGCCGGCCTCAGCGATTTCGGCCGCTCCGTGGTCAAGGAATTGAACCGCGTCGGCGTCATCGCGGACGTCGCGCACTCGGGCTGGCAGACGAGTCTGGAGACGGCGCTGGAATCCGACGAACCGATGGTCGCCAGCCATTCCGCGGTGGCCGCGGTCAACAAGCACATCCGCGCCAAGCCGGACGAGGTCATCAAGGCCATCGCCGACACCGGGGGCTACATCGGCATGGCCTGCATCCCGGCCTTCCTAGGCGGCGACGGCGACATCCGGATGCTGCTCAACCACATCGAACACGTCGCGAAGAAGTTCGGCCCGGAGCATGTCGCCATCGGCACGGACGTGAGCTACACCTCGCGCAATTCCTCGGAGGAGAACCGGAAGGCCGGCCGCGCGCCGCGAGCCCGGACGCAATGGCGTTACCTCTGGCCTCCGGGATCGCTCACGCCCAAGCCGCAGGCCTCGCAGACCATGGCCTGGACAAACTGGCCGCTGTTCACCGTCGGCCTGGTCCAGCGCGGCTTCAAGGACGACGACATCCGAAAGATCATCGGCGGCAACGTCATGCGCGTCAGCCGCGCCGTGCTGAAGGAGGTTTGAAGCGGAGCGCGGCTGTGTCGGAGACCAGCCGCGCTCCGGTCCCTTGAACCTGCGCCTTTGCCCCGGCGCGATTTGGAGTTGGGGATTTGGAGCTTGGGATTTCTTCGCCACCCTCCTCGGAAAGGCTCGTTGAGGGCAACTCGCCCCACCATTCCCCCACGCTCCGCCTTCTCAAAAGAGGCTCAGATACTTGAACACGCGGTAGCGGTTGTTTTCCTTCACGAGGATGCACGTGCCGTTGAAGTCGATGGCGCCGCCGCCCTCGATGACCTTTTCGAAGATGCGGTCCCCGTCGCCGGGATCGATGCGGTAGAGGGTGAACTTGTCGCTGACCGCGCCGGTGAGCCCGCCGAGAGCCCCTGTGCTGCGGAAGGTGGCGTACATGTAGTCCCCGGCCAGCCAGCTGTGCTGCCCCGCCTTGTCCGTCTCCCAGAGCTTCTTGCCGGTCTTGGCGTCGAGCTTGATGAGGATGGGCCGAGGTCCGTTCTTCAGATAAACCTGCTCGGAAAACTGGATCGACTCCGGCGGCGCGGTGGTGGAGCGCACAAAGAGGTGGCCGTCGTCGTCCGCCTCGATCTTGGTGATGCCCACGGTGGGCAGGCGCCAGGCGGCGTTGCCGGAGGGGAGGTCGTAGGCGGTCAGCACGCCGTGGTCGAAAAAGTAGAGCCGGTCCTCCAGCTCGACGAAGGGCACGCGCGGGCCGCCGGTCCCGTAACTCGGGTGGACGGGAAAGGAGAGCTTGGCCTTCTTGAGCAGCTTGTTCTGCTTGTTGAAGATGAAGAGCGATTCGTTGTCGGTCAGGCAGTCGACCGTGCGCCCCGGGAAAAGCCGGATATCGCCCTTGAGCCTGCCGGTCCAGGTCTCCGTTTTGCCCTCGGCGAAGTGACGCTTGAGCGTGGCGGTGTAGGAACTTTCATTGATCTCCTTGGTGGCGCCGCCGTTGGCGCGGGCAATCTCGTTCACCATCTCGTCCACCAGGGCGGTCGGGTCGATGGACGCCTTGGCCTTCTGGTTGAGCGCGGATTCACCGACGGGCCGCATGGCGCTGACGGTGGTGACCTTGGGCGTCAACATCTTGACCGTGAGCTGCGCGAGGTTCTCGCCGGTGGGCACGAAATCATCCCAGTTCTTCCGCAGGGTCATGCCGCCGATGCGCAGCTCGCGCGCGGTGAGGTTGGCGACCGTGGGGTCGAAGTTCGCCTCGCCGCCGACGTCCGGGCTGATCCGGGCGACCTCCTCGACCTTGATCTCCTGCGTTTTCGTCTTGGCGGTCTGGAGATCGATCCTGGTCAAGGCCTGGTAATTGCGGCGGGTGGAGCTGGCGGAGACGAGGATGGACTTGTCCGAGGCGGTGATGCGGGAGACGTCGCCCTTGACCTCGGCGGTGGCGTCCACGGCGCCGGTCAGGAGGTTCACGCGGGTGACGGAGCGCCCGCGGAAGATCCAGGCGTGGCCGTCGAGGATCTCCATCTGGGCGAAGCGGGAGGGTGAATCGGCCGCCTTTACCTCGGCCTGCCAGATCTGCTCCAGCGTGTCGAGGTCGTGAAGCGTCAGGCCGTTGGCATCGAGCAGCAGCAACCGGTTGGGGGCGAGTAGTCGCGCCTCGCTGGGGTAGACCTGCTCGGCGGCCTCGACTACGTGGAACTCCCTCGGTTTGGAGCCGGAGAAGATATACCAGCCGAAGAGCGCGACGAGGGCGAGCACGAAGAGGGCGCCGATGCCCCCGAGGATGCTCATCTTGCGCCAGAGGTCCTTCTCGGCCTGCTGCTTCTTCTTGATGGCCTCCATGCGCTTGCGCTTGGCGTCCTCGTTGGCGGCGGCGAGATTCTCGAATTCGGGTTTGGCCGTCGGCGGTTCGGGCGCGGCTTCGGGAGTCTCCTCGCGCGGGCGGACGCCGATCTTCAATCCCGACGAACCGGCCGCGGGCGAGGCGGGTTCGACGGTTGGCGCAGCCGGCGCGACTTCCGCTTCCGCGGCGCGTTGGGATGGCAACGTGAGCTTGGGTCGCGCTTCGTTTTCCGATGTGGAGGACGGGGGAGACGTCGGTTGGGAAGGCAGGACAGGTTGCGGCGCGGCGGGCGGCGGATCCGGCAGGATGGGCTGCGGTGTTGCGGGCGGCGAGTCGGGGAGGATGGGCTGCGGCGTCGCCGGAGCCCCCAAGGTCTGAGCGAGGTATTGGTTCGCGTAGTCCGTGCCGTCATTGCCGCAGTTCGGGCAGCTGATTTCATAAGGCATCCGCCCGTCGATCGGCTCGACTTCGAACTCATACTTCATCCCGCAATAGCACTCCAATTTGATCTCCATTTTCAGGATCCGGGGTTGAGCAGTCTGATGTGGTCGGGGACGCGCAGGCGTTCGTCGCCCTTGGATTCGTAGCGTCGGACGGAGCCGTCGAGGAAGAGCACGTTGCCGCCGTACTTGTCGTGATTGGCGCCCGGTCCTTCCCCGTCCTTGGAGAAGATGACTTGCGCCCGTCGACTTCTACGCGACGTGCGGTCGGCGTCATCGACGATCTGGCGGTCGGAGAGCAACGGAGAGGTTCCGGGGTCGGTCCGTTTCCAGCCCATGTAGTAGGCATAGCTGATCGTCCGCTCCGCAAAGGGCTCGCCGGAGGGCAGGGGCGGGTCGTCCGTGCCGGGGCAGGTGAAGATGCCGGTGTCCGTCGAATAGGCGGGGACGAGCGCGCTCAGCGGACTCTCCGATCCCCTGGGCCTCCGCCATTCGGGAAACTTGTCCTTGTGGTCGTCCGCGTAGAGCGTCAGTGCAATGTGGATCTTCTGGAGGTTCGCGGCGCATTGGCGAAGATGGCGGTCCTGATTGCCCGACGCGCCGCCGGAGAGGAAAAGGACTGCGAGGGTGGAGAGGATGGAGAGCACAATGAGCATTTCAAAGAGCGAGAAGGCGGAGCAATCCAGCTGGACTCGTGGATGCATGACGTTGCGCGCTTTGTGTCGGCTCTCCATGACGACCGACGCTCCGGACGCTACCACGGCCCCGACGAGGAGGGCAACCGCGCAGGAGGGTGGGACAAGACTCGGTTTCAGAAACAACGCGAAGGGTCCCAATGCCCATGAAGGCCTTGACCACGCCGGCTCACTGGGGACAGTTCGCCCCGCCTTTCTTGCACGTCCGGCCCGACCAGCCTTGCCCTATCGTTCGCTGCGCCTGCCACCGGCCATTCGGGTGAATTCCCCGCCGTGATTCTCCAACCGGCTGACGAGCCGGCCGGCGGCGTCTTTTTTAAGCGCGACGACCTCCGCTTCCGTCTTCGCCCCGCCAACGTCCATACGGGCGGCGTCTGCACTGCGAAAGAAGACCTCCACCCGGCCGGCTGGGATCCGCGCCTCGACCAGCAAACCTCCCTCAATCTCCCGCAACACGGGCGCTGGCCAAGGCTCCTTGTCCGAACGGTGCGGCCGAATCGCCGTAACGAACTCGGCGTGGCTCCCACGTTTGCGGGGTCTTGCGGTGAGGTGCCATTCGACCAGCTTCACGCGCTCGCGCGGCGGCGGATCGAATCGGTCCGTCACCGCGAGTTCAGGCGAATTCGGATGCAGAAAATTGATCGCAGCGGCGGCCACGCCATTGACGGTCTTCACGGCGCCGGCGCCGGTGATGACCATCGGCGTAGGGCTGTGCAGGCGCCACTCGAAGCCGACGGGCTTCGGCGCGGCGAGGCGGTCGTGGATCAGGACCAGGCCGGGCTTGAGAAACACGATGTCCCGGGTGAAACGGTCCACCCGCCCCCCGTAGGCGCCGCCAGCCTCGCCCCGGACGAGGTCGATGTCGCCGGAGGTGTGAAAGGCCGTGATCTCCCCCTTCGCCGCCGGGGAATGCGCGAGCTGTCCCGCGCCATCGACAGTGACGCAGTTCACGGACTTCGTCTGCCACATCCAGTTCTTGTGATGGTCGCTGCCGTAGTTGTCCCGATAGCCCGTGCGGATCAGGAGCCGCTCGCCGTAGGCGTAGAGGAGGAAGGCGTTCTGGGATTCGTAGCCGTGACTCTGGGTTCCGAACGGGCTGCTCTTGAAGATCAACTCGACGTTGTCCTTCGCGTCGAGCAGGTTCGAGTTCAGGACCGCCTGCCCCACGCCGGCGAAGAGGCGCGAAGAGGGCAGATCTTCCGGCGCCTTGGCGGCCGGCGGGGCGACCGCTCCCCGCAGGAACTCGATGTAGCCCGTTTCCACCGGCCTCCCTCCGTGGCGTTCCACATACCATTGCCACCAGGGGTTGCGCGCCTGACCTGCAAACACGGCCATCAGGCGGAGGTTGTCGGAGGACTTGCGCCGCGCGTTCAGATCGCCGAACCCGCCGCCTTTCGTTCCCGGCGGCATCAGGTAGAGGGGATAGTAGCCGACCTGGGAGAAATATGGCTTGTTGTAGGCGTCCACGTCCATCGCCGCCTTCATCACGTCCGCCCACATCAGGAAGCGGTTGATGTAGCTCGACCAGTAGATGGCCCCTTCGTGCCATCCGCCGTCGCTGTCGTTCCAGACGGGATAGACGTTGTAAAAGACGTTCAGGGCGAAGCGGGTCCAATCGTCGGCTTCGGGGATCTCTCCGTGGAACGCCACACCGATCTCACCGAGGAAGTGCCACGCGCGATTCGAGTGGCTGGCGTAGGGCCGCCACAGGTGACGCGGGTTCAGGTGGTCGTGCATCTCCTTTCCGCGGATGCGCATCACGCGCCGGCAAGTCTCCTTCTCCTCCTCGTTGAGGAGGTCATTGACGAAGGTGTAGGTCCGGGAGAACAGGTAGTTGTAGGGCATGCCGGCCTCGTCGTTGTAGCGGTAACCCGTGCTGCCCTTCGGATCCCAGGCCGCCGCCGCCATGAGCCAGCGGCGCGCCTGTTGTCCGAAAGCCTCGTCGCCGCCCAACCGCCAGGTGAACGCCAGCGTCGCGGCGCTGTCGAGCAGGCGGATGGTGTAGGTCCGGTTGCCCCACCAGATCTTCCGCCAGTCGTCGCTGCCCCGCACGATCCCCTTCGGATACAACGGCGGCTCCTTCGTGTCCGGCGGCCGCTTCATCAGGTCGCGGCACTTCGCGAGCAGGCGCGCGTAGTCCTCCTTGCGCGCGCCCTTGGCAAGTTCGCGCAGCTCCGGCAACTGCTCGGGTCGCAGGAACAGCCGGGGATGCGATTCCGGGATCCGGGCGATCAGGTCCTTTTCCGGGGGCATGGGGAAGACCCGGGCGTCGTCGCCGATGGTGAAGGAGCGCGTCCGACTCCATGCGGACCGGCTGCCCTTGCCGTCGATGAACCGCACCCGCCAGAAGTGCGTTCCCTTGCCGAACGGAACCGACGGGCAGTGGCAGTTGTAGCGGATACCGTCGTCGGAGTAGGCGACCCTGCCAAACGCCGCATCCCCCGCCACCTGAAGTTCGTAGGTTCTTGCCCCGGACTGAGGACGCCAGGCAAAGCCCGGCGGGTTCATCGCGCTCGCGGCGTCTTCCGCGGGACGGAACCCCCACTCGCCCGCGGTCGCGGGCTTGTCATCGAACCTGGCCGCCGCCCACGCGCTCCAGCACGGGACCAGCAACGCCGCCAGAAGGGATCTCGCCACGCACTCTCTCATGGTCCGGACCTTGCGTTCCCTCCGCCCCCCAAGCCACACGCTTCTTGCAGAATTCCCGACTGAAAACGGAGGGGGCTTTCCAACAAAAACTGCGGCGGCGTCCCTCCGGAAGATGGCGCATGGCTTCGATGGATTGAGAGCTGCCGGACGCGCGCCGGGCGACGCTTCATTAAGAATTGTACGTTAGCCGGTTTCTCCCGGCCCGCCTTCACCGTCGCACCCAGCCGATAAAGCGGCCTTCCTCATCGAGAACGGGAACGACCTGGTTTCGGTCTGGCGGCGGCGGCCAGGCGGGTCCGCGGTCCTGTTCAATCGGCCGCGCGGCGTCAGTTCGGAAGAAACCCATGCCCCGATCGCGCGCCGCGGCCATCATCGCCTCCTGTCCAGCGGCGAAGTAGATGAACACGGCAATCAGGACGAGCATCGGCTTGAAGGTGAGGAATCCGAACACCCCCGCGCAGATGGCCAGCGCCCGACCGATGCGGGCGGCGATGTCCGTCGCGCGCACAAACGGCATCCGCATGGCGAGCAAGGCGCGCAACACGCGTCCACCGTCCATGGGAAAGGCGGGGATGAGATTGAAGACCACCAGCCAGATGTTCACGGCCGCCAGCGAGCCGAGGAAGGCGAAACCGCCTGCGGCAAAGCCGCCCAGACCGGTCAGGTTCACACCGATGCCGAGGATCAGGAGCAGCGCCACGATGAGTCCCGCAATCACCACATTCACTGCCGGCCCCGCAAGGGCGACGATCAGTTCCTGGACCGGCCGCTCGGGCATCCGCTCGAGTCGAGCGACGCCGCCGATGGGGTAGAGGGTGACATCCGGTGTGCGGACGCCGAACGCCCGCGCGGCAAAGATGTGACCGAATTCGTGCAGCAGCACGCAGCCGAACACACAGACGACGAAGAAAACGCCGAGCAGGGCGGCGCCAAGGCCGTGGGAGAGGTTGGAGAGGGCGATGAATCCCAGCAGCAACGGGAAGGTCAGGTGGATCTTCACGTCCGTGCCGGCGATGCGGGCAATTCTATAGGACCAGTTCATTTTCGCGTGCGGGCAACGGCTTCATGCCGCTGCCTCAAACCACTCCCAACAGTTCCTGTGCCGAAATGTGGAAAAACAGGAGATTTTCAACTTTTGACGCCAATCGACGGGAATCGGCTCAATTTGGGCGGAAAACGTACCTCCAATGAGCCGCCGCCGGGCGCGTTCGAGGCAATCATCCGCGTGAGAAGGGTCAAGGTGTCCCTCTTTGACCGACGAAGCGGCCAATGAATGGCGCACCGCGCCATTCAGGGATGAAGCAGGCGCTCCCGGTTTACGCCCAGTCTTGGGAGGCGCGGCCACCCTTGCAGTGTTCACCCGACGAGCCCCTTGATGGGGCGGCCGTTACGGATCAGGGTGATGGGGCGGCCGTTCGCCGCATTGAATTCCATGCGTGGGTCGATGCCGATGTTTTGATAGAACGACGCGGCGAGATCATCGGGTGACCAGCCTCCTTCGGCCGGTCCCACACCCTTGTCATCCGAGGCGCCCAGGACTTGCCCGGCATTCACGCGTCCGCCGGCCATGAGGGCGAACATGGCGCGCGGCCAGTGATCGCGCCCGGCATCCTTGTTGATCTTCGGTGTTCGGCCGAATTCGCCGGTCACCATCACTGCCGTGGATTCCGCCAGCCCCTTGTCCTTCAAGGTCTGGAGAAACGCGGCGAAACTACGATCAAAGCCGGGCAGAATGCGCCCCTTCAATTCCCGGAAGTTGTTCTGGTGCGTGTCCCAGCCGCCCACGCTCACCGTGACGAAGCGCACGCCCGCCTCAATCAGGCGGAGGGACAGCAGGAGGCTTTGCCCGGTCTCGTCCGGCCCGAAACGATCGGCGATGGCCGGGGATTCCGCAGTCAGGTCGAAGGCCTTCCGCGTGCGCGGCGAACTCAGGATGCGGTAGGCCTTCCGGTCGAATTCATCAAGAGCGACCAGCTGCGGATCCCGCTTCTCCAGCGAACCGAAGAGGACGTCCAGGTCGTCGGCCAGTTTCTGGCGGCGGTTGAGCTGATCGAGGGAAAGGCCATTGCCGAGCGTGACGCCGCGGACAGTGAACGGCTGACCCGCGCGCGGACGTTCGCCGGTGTCGAGGGAACCGTAGCGGGGTCCCAGGTAGCCCGGTCCGTGCAGCGCGCGCTCAATCGAGACAAAGGCCGGCAGGTCGGGCGGGGCGTCGAACCGGCGGCTCACCACGCTGCCGAACTCCGGATACTCCAGGCTCGGCATCGGCCGGTTGCCGGTCGCCACGTATCGCGTCCCGATGCCGTGGTCTGCGAGGTTGTGGGTGATCCCCCGCACGAGGGCGTATCGGTCCGCCAGCCTCGCGGTCTGTGGCAGGTGCTCGCAGATGCGGACGCCGGGCACGTTGGTGGAGATGGGATTGAACTCGCCGCGATACTCGGCCGGCGCATCGGGCTTCAGGTCGAAGGTGTCGAGGTGGGAAGGGCCGCCGCGCAGGAAGACCAGAATCGCGGATCGCTCCTCCCGCGCGTCAACCGCCCCGGCCTCCCGAGCCTTCATGAACTGCCCCAGGGTAAGCGCCCCGCCCAAGGCTCCCGCCCGCAGGAATTCACGACGTTGGATCCGGTGTTTCATGGTCGCTCCATTCAGTGGTTCATCAGGAATTCCTTGGTGTTCAACAGGGCCCAGAGCAGGTCCCGCATGCCTTCGCGCAGATCGGCGGCGTTCTCAAGATGACGCCGGCAGCGAGCCCGCTCCGCGCTCTCCGGAAGACGACTGAAACAGCGCAGGTAGGCTTCCTCGATCAGTTTGTCCGGATTCCCGCCGTCCAATTCCTCAAGCCAGCCGCTCTCGTCCAGGCGGTAGCGGAGGATCGGGTCGTTCTTGAGGAACAAGGGCTGTAGCAGGGAGATTCCGGCGTTGCGCTCGCAGTCGCAGTTGGTCGAACGCGCGGGTTTGCCGAAGGTGTTCATCGCATAAGTGCCGGCCATGCGCATGGAGAGGTGTCCGATCGCGCGGCGGGTAAGATCCACCCGCACTTTGACCAGTTCGTCTTCGGCAGCGGTCACTTGGGCGAGGGCGTCGTAGACCACCTCCGCCGGGAGCCGGCGCGGCGGCATCCGGCTGAAATTGCGCCGGTCGTCGAGGTTGGTTTCGTTCGGCTGCCAGCCGCGTTGGTAGGCGTCGCTGCCGACGATCTCCCGATGCAGCCATTTCATGTCAAAGCCGCTATCGCGAAAGCCCTTCTCCAGATGCAGGAGCAGGGCCTCGTTGCTTGGCGGATTGGCGAGGTTCAGATCGTCCGGCGGATCGATGATCCCGACGCCGAAATGGTTGGCCCAGACCCGGTTCACGAAGGCCCGCGCGAAGTAGGGGTTCCCCGGCTCGCGCATCCATTCCATCAAGGGGGCGCGAGGGTCGGATTTCCCGTCGAGCGTCACCTTCTTCTCGCCCAGCAGGCAGGCCGTTCGCGGTTGGCCCGACTTCGCGACGTAGACCTCGCGCCAGGGCACGGTCCGGCCCGCCTCGGCGCGCCCCAGCATGTCCATGCCCATCTGCATCATCATGCCGCCGCGCATCTGACCATTGGCGGCCCGGGCCATGCGTTGATGCTCCTGCATCCCGTCCGGCGCGACGCCGTATCGAACGGGTTCAAAGAACTTGGCAAACTCTTGGAAATCCGCCTTGCTCCATTGATCGAAGGGATGCTTGTGACACTGGGCGCACTGCAGCTGCACGCCCAGGAAACTGTGGGCAAACGCCATCGCCTTCGCCTCCGGTTTCTCCAGCGTGCGCCGCGACCAGTAGTGCGGCATCGTCTCCCGCGTCGAGAAATCCGCGGGATTGTCCGCCCGGAAATACGCCGACATCTCTCGCGCGTACTCCCCGTAGCTCGCGGCGTCTTCGCGGCTTTCCGCCAACGCGATTCCAGCGACCAGCTTGTCATAGGGCTCGTTGCGCAGCAGGCGCGCGCGGATCCATTGATACCACTGCACCGCCTGTTCCTGCCCCATGTCGGACTGCTGTTGGGGATTGTTGCCCGTGTAGTCGCAAAGCTTGTTCGCCCACCACGCGGCGTAGGCCGGGCGCTCGAGCAATTCGTCGATCTTCCGTGCGCGCTTGTCGGGAGAAACGTCCCTGAGAAAAGCGCGCGTTTCCGGCGGCGTCGGCAACGTGCCCGTCAGGTCGATGCTGACCCGCCGCAGGAACTCGGCGTCCGAGCACAGCGCGGAAGGCGCGATTCCGAGTTTCGCGAGCTTGGCGTTGATATGACGGTCGATCGGCGTGCGCCCCTGGGCGGCATTGCGGATCGCTCCGAAAGGACGCAGGACAGGCACGGCCGCAACCCCATTGTCGTAGAAAGCCACGACGTGCGTGTCGCCCGCGGCCGCCGACTTCACCCGGCCATCCCGGGACACGGTCGCCACCGAGTCGTCGTTGACTCGAAATCGACACAGGCAGGTGACGTCCTCCAGCGAGCCGTCTTCCCATTCCGCGACCACCCGCAACTGCCGAACCTCGCCCGTCTCGCGGAACAGCAACTCCTCCGGCGTCGTCTTCAGCCCTGCCAGCCTGCGTTCCCGCGAAACGCCCGTGGCGCCTGAGCGGATCCAGTTCAGCAACAGCCGATGCTGCCAGGACTGCGGCTCGATACGCCGCCCGCCCTCGTGTTCAATTTCATCCAGCGGCTTGCGGATCATCAGGCTTTGGCCGGGATTCGCGTGATCGACCCGCGCGATACCCGTGTCGCCCGTCCCCTGGGTCGCCGCGTCATGATCCGCCTTGAAGTCATACCCGAAGAGGGAGAGTTGGAAGCCGCCCTGCCCTTGGAAAGAACCGTGGCAGGAACGCCCGTTGCAGCCCAACCGACTCAACAGGGGAACCACATGCCGCTGAAAATCCGGGGCCTCGTTCGAATCGACGGCGGCAAACCGTTCACTCGCCGGAGGCAGGACTTCCGTCGCATCGGCTGCAAGGACAGCCAGCAGCCACCAGACCAGGGCCCGGATGAGCGGGGCGCGGCGCACGAAACGTCACTCCGCCTTCTTGAGCCATTCGCCGGGGAAATCCAGCTTGTCGCCGGAGTTGTGGAAGGCTTCCACCTCCAACCGCTCCCCAACCTTGGATTCGACCAGGACATCCAGCCATTTCCCGGTGACGCCGCGCACGAGCCAGACCTGCCCACTGGCCTTGGCAGCCTGCTTGGCCTTGTTCTTCTTCCAGGTCCGCTTGATGGACTCGATCTTCACCTTCAGCGTGCCCTTCTCGACGTCCTTCTCAACCAGTTCGCCCACGAAGATCCCGCGAAAGCCATGCATGAAGCGCCTCGGGTTGGCGTCGTCAGCGAGCGCCTCGACCGGCATCTCTCCCTCGTTCAACCGTTTCAGGCCTTCACCCAGGTAACGCAGGTCCGGCCCGCCCACGTGCTTGATCTCGATGGAGAAACGATCGCCCTTCCCAATCAGCAGCAACTGATCGAGCGCCTTGCCGGAGATGCCTGTCAGCTTCAGGACCTTGCCCTCGCCGCTCTTCGCGTCCTTCGCCTTGTTGCCGCGCCACAACCGGTGGACCTTCTCCACCTTCATCACGATATCGCCGCGCTCGTTGTCCTTGTCGATCAACCGCGCGCTGATCATTCCGCTTACGCCGCGCATGCCCTCGGGCACGGGTTCGACCTTGGAAGATCTTTCAGCGGCTTGCGCGTTCAGGACAATCGACGCGCATGCGATGATTGCCGAGAGTTTGAATCGATGACAAAGACGGGTGTTCATGGCTTTGGAGGATCAGTAGATTTTCGCAACATCTTCTATTGCCCGGGGATCGTTTCGTCCACTGAATTGCACTCCAATGCGCAAGCGGTCGCGTTCGTGCGCGGCTGGCGGATCACTTCTTCGCCAGCGCCTTTTCGATCGCGGAGGTCACGGCGGCGGACTCCGGCGCTTCGCCCGGATCGAAGCGCGCGACGACCGCGCCGTCGCGGCCGACGAGGAATTTGCCGAAGTTCCAGCCGATGTCGCCGGGAAACTTCGCTCCGGGTCCGCACAACTTGGTATAAAGCGGATGCCGGTTCTTTCCGTTGACCTCGATTTTGTCGAAGAGTGGGAAGGTGACGCGGTAGTTGGTGGAGCAGAACTGCTTGATCTCCTTGTTCGTCCCCGGTTCCTGCCCGCCAAACTGGTTGCAGGGGAAGGCAAGCACCGAGAATCCCTTGCCCCGGTACTTCTGGTGGATCGCCTCAAGCCCCTTGTACTGCGGCGTGAGTCCGCACTCCGAAGCGACGTTGACGATCAGCAGGACCTTGCCCTTGTGGGCCTTGAGGCTGGTCGGCTTCTGGTCGATGTCCTTGAGGGGAATGTCGTGAATGGAATCGGCGGCGAAGGCGACGGACGCGAACAGGGCGGCCAACAGCGAAAGGGCGGTGCGTTTCATGGGCGCACAACTTGCAGGCGGATCGCCGGATGTCAACCCGATGGCATGGGAACGGCCCCGATCGTCATTCCGCTGCTTCGGCGCCGGCCGACGCTTCGTCGGGCGCGAAGGGCAAGGGCGGCGGTTTTTCCGAGGAGACCCAGCCTCGCATCCGGTAGACCAGCCAGCCGACCTTTTCGTGAATGTAGCGACTGGCGTAGTCGTAGCCGCGCTCCTTGGGAAAGGGGTTCCAGCCGGTTGGATCGTCGCCGCGGGTCTGAAAATCGCAGGGGGCGGGGATGACCGGCACCCCCACCTGGTTGAAGCAGCCCTCGGCGCGTTTCATGTGATAGGCCGAGGTGACGATCACAATATCCCGCCAACCGCGCTCTTTCGCCAGGGCGCCGACCTCCTCCGCCTCGTCATGGGTGTCGGCGGTGATGCCGAGGACCAGGATCTCGGTGTCGGGGAGTTGTTCCTTCACCCAGTCCACAAGCAGATGGGCCATGTTGCGGCGTTCGCCGTTCTGACGGTAGGGCGCGCCGCCGAGGATCAGCACAGGAACCTTAGTCTTCTTCGCGAGCATGATCGCGGTGACAATGCGGTCGCCCGCATCGTTGAAGTTGAAGCCGGAGTAGTCGTACTTGGAGGGGACGTGCCCGCCGCCCAACAGGACCATCGCATCGGCCCGCGGGAGCTCGTTCAGATCGACCGCCAGCCAGGGTTTCTCCAACCCGTTGAAGAACCGCTTGGGGACATCCGTGCCCAGCAGCCACATCAAGGACGAGATGATCCCAAGCACGACCGCCCCGAGCTTCTGCTTCTTCCAGACGAGGACGCCGAAGCCGATCACCGTCAGCAGCCACACGAAGGCGACGGGACGCAACAGCGGCTCGAAGAAGTGGAGCGTCTGATAGAGCATGCGCCGGGAACGCTACCCGCGACGGCGCAAAAATCGATGGCAAAAAGGCCCGGGCGCCCATGGGCGACGCGTCATTGAAACGCTCCGGCGCTCAGAGCCTTTTGAGCCGGATGTTGCGGAACCAGACAGGGTGGCCGTGGTACTGCAGCCCGATATGCCCCTTGCGCGGGAGGTCCTTGAGCGCGGTCTTGAACTTGTTCCGGGTTCCGTCGGGGTTCTTGTTGGGGGTGTCCCAGTCGTCGATGTCAGCCTCCAGGATCTTCTTTCCGTTCAGTTCAACGAGGATCTTCGATCCCTGGCAGGTGAGGATCATGGTGTTCCATTCGCCGTCCGGTCGTCCGGGCGATTCGCTGGGCGCCTTGGCGTCGTAGAGCGCGCCCGCCACATGCTTGCCGGCATACAAGCCGGCCGAGGCGATCTGGATCTCGAATCCGCCCTGGACGGCGTTCTTGGGATCCGTGCGGAAGAACAGGCCGCTGTTGCATTTCTCAGACGTCTTGTAGTCGATGGAGATCTCGAAATCCTCGTAGGCTTCCCGGGTCCAGATGTAGCCCCCGGGTTTGGCGGAGGTCCCGAGTGTCCCCTGCTTGAGTTCCCAGGCTCCGGCCTTCTGCATGGTCCATTGTTTCAGGCTGCCGCTCAGCAGATCGACGGGTTGTTCCCCCGCTCGGGCGTTCGGGGATGCGGTCAGGATCAGGACGGCGGCAACGAGGGAATGGGCGGCGTATCTCATCGGATTCCGGGATCTTTAACGGATTCCAACGTTGCCCTCAAGCGCAATACCCGTAGATGGAACGCGCGCGCCTTCTTCGCCGTGTTGAACGCCTCTTTTGGTTTACATTTCTTCCGGGGCGCCGTTTCTTCTGGCCATGATTTCGTCAGACGTCCGTTCTCTTTCGTTCCGTCTCTCCCGCAATGTGTTTCCGCTCTTGGCCTTGGCCGCCGGGGCGCTGCTGGCGGCCGGTTGCGTGGTCACCCGCCAGTCCGAACCCAAGCGCACCGCCGTGGAGCAGTTGCTCCTCAGCAACGCGGCCGACGACGCGCTCTCGGAGATCGATCTTTCCTCGCTCAACGGCAAAGCTGTGCATCTGGAGGAGAAGTATTTCGATTCGGAGGACAAGATGTACGTCCTGGGCGCGATCCGGGAACTGATCAGCGCCGCGGGTGGAAAACTTGCCGCCAAGCCGGAGGACGCCGAGGTGATCGTAGAGGCCCGTTCGGGCGCTCTGTCGATCGACAGCGGCAGCTCCCTGGTGGGCATTCCGGAGATGCCCGTGCCCATTCCGCTGTCCGGCACGGTGGTCAGCCCTGAGGTGCCTTTCTACAAGGCGGACCGGCAGTTCGGCGTGGCCCGGATCGCCCTGCTTGCCTACGACGCCAAGAACCGCCAACACCTGCTTTCCACCGGGGCCAAGCCCGGCTATTCGCACCACCACTACTTCCGGATCCTGGGCTTCATCAAGTGGACCAGCACCAGCCTGCCGGAGAAGAAGCGGTGACCCGGGGGGCAACCGCAGAACACAGACAGGCTTCTTGAGCGCCCGGCCGGCTCACTGGCGACAGTTCGCCCCGCCTTTGACGCGAACCCGGCATTCATGCGTCCCCTCCTCGGGCGCTTGTTTCCAAGTATTCTGTGTGTTCCCTGGCTGAACAAAAAAGCGGCCGGACAATGCCGGCCGCTTTTGAGGTTCTTCGGTGTTCCCGGGTGGGATCAATATTCCCGCTTCTTCTTGATGCCGGGCTCCGGAATCGGGTAGGCGCCCTTCTCGTCGGCCGGGAGCGGCGTGGGTGAATCCGGGGAAGTGATGTCCTTGGTGTTCGGCGAGAACTCGTGGTCGCTGTTCATGAAGTCGTCCAGCGACATCTCCTGGCCGGTGTGGGCCGCCATGCGGCCGAGCGAGGTCACGGCGCTTGCCATGACGCCTCGGTCCACCTCGTTGTAGGGCTGGTCGCGGCGGATGGCCTCGACCAGGGCGTCCCATTCCAGCTGGTAGGGGTTCGGCTCGCGGACCTCCTGCGGAAAGCGCCAGGCGAGGTTCGGGGTCTTGGCCCGCCGGTTGCGGTTGATGTTGTGATCCTTGTAAATGCGGCTGTAGGCCGGGGTGTGCGCCGCGCTGGAAACCACCGCCGAGCCCTTGGTGCCGTGCGCGTACACGGCGAACTCGTTGTGGCAGCCCTGCATGTTGCGGCCATACATGAAATACTTCGTGCCGTCGGCGAAGGTGTATTCGCAGTTGTAGTGGTCGAAGTTCTGGTCGACATCATCGCCCCGATAATGACGGCCGCCCTCGCCGGAACAGGTGACCGGCCAGCCGCCCTTCATCCAGCAGGCCTCGTCGATGTTGTGGATCAGGAAGTCGCTGACCGCGCCGCCGCTCAGCCACAGGAAGCTGTGGAAGTTGCGGATCTGATACATCAGCTCGCTGGGGTACTTCTTCTTGTCGTAGGCCGGGGTAAAGGCGGAGCCGATCGGCCCCTGCTGGCGGTAGCTGCGCAGCATCGTGATGTCGCCGATCTGGCCGTCCTGGATGCGCTCCAGCAGCGCCTTGCGGGATTCGCAGTGGCGGCACATGAGGCCGACGCCGACCTTGAGGTTCTTGGCCTTGGCCTTCTTGTTCAGCTCCAGCATGCGGCGGGCCGTCGGACCGTCGGCGATGACCGGTTTCTCCATGAAGACGTTGATGCCCTTCTTGATCGCGTATTCAAAGAACACCCAACGGAAGGCCAGCGGCGTGGTGAAGATTGCGATGTCGCCCGCGCTCAACTGGTCCATCGCCTCCTTGTAGCCTTCAAAGCCGATAATGCGGCGCTCCTTGGGGACGTTGACCTTCTTGGCGATATCCGGGCGCTTCGGATCGGAGAGCGTGCGGTAGGCCCGGTCCAGCTTGTCCTCGTAGACGTCCACCATGGAGTGAAGCTCGATGGGGCCGAGAGAGTCCGACACGCTCAGGGCCTGCGACGCGGCGCCGGTGCCGCGTCCGCCGCAGCCGAGCAGGGTGACCTTGAGCTTGTGGTCGTCGGCGGCATGGACGTGCGGCAGAGCCACGCCGGCAAGCGCCCCGGCGGCCGCGATCTGGCCGGAGTCCTTGATGAAATTGCGACGGGATTTGAGAGGTTGCTTTTCTTCGTTCATGGTGCGGTATCGTTCAACGGGTTTCAAAACGGTGTCAACTCCCCAGATGCCGGGGAATTGGCCAAGAATTGACAGGGTCCGTGGTTGGACGCGAATCGGAGACGCTGATTCGATTCCTGAGCCCTGCGCCTGCGGGGACTACCTGGCAATCGCCGTCTCGTCCGACCAGAACTTCCCTTCCGCGTTCTCCAGCAACACGCGGGCGAACCACGGTCCACCGACGGGGGCGGCGGGAAGGACAACCTTGTTCAAGCCCTCCCGCGGCGCGGGGACGGACACTTTGTTGCGCCAACGGTCCGCGAAGGTGAGCCCTTCGGCCGGGCCGTGAAACACCGTGACCTTGGGGGAGCCGCCCGCGTTGCGGAGCAGGAAGGTCAGTGCGATCCGTCCGCCGCTTCGACGGGCCTTCACGTCCCCGATTTCGCTCGGCATTCCCAGCAACGGCCGCAGCGCCGCGGGCTGCATGAAACCGGGAAGCGGCGAATGATCCGGCGGCGCGACGACGTCCGGTCCGGGATTCGGTTTGCGGAACTCCCAGCCGCCCGTCTCCAGATAGAAACGGCCATCTGCCTTCAAACCCCGGTCGGTGTGCGTGAGGCCGGTCCGCTTGTCGACGTTGCCGTTGCGCATCCGATCCAGCGGACTCCAGCGGCCCTGGGCATCCATCACCCAGCCACGATAACGCATACGGCGCGGATAGGGCCCGGTCCGCTGCTTCTGCGGCGGACCGGGAACCTCAACAAAACTCCCGACCCACAGCGACTTCAACGGCCTGCCCTGGTTGAATTTCCTGCCCGCGCCAAAGAGCCGCCAACGCTTCTCGTCGGAGGCGTAGAACCAACTGAAGTAGGTGTCGTACTTCGGGCCGGGCTCCACCCGCAGCGCGATGGCCTGTCGTTGTCCCTGCCTGCCCGTCAACGGCTCCCAGCCGCGGATCTTCACGCCCGTCCCCTCGTGTCCGAAGCCGCTGAACTGCGCCTCGGGATTCCCGACCGCGATCAGGTGTGAAAGCTGTTCGATCGGCGGCTCCTGTTTCCCCCGACCGTAGGACCAGAGCGAGAAGTTGAAGCCGGTGTTCACCGTGCCGTCGGGCCGCCAGGTCGGGCCGTAGTAACCGAAGGGAGTGGTGATGGGACTGTAGAAACCCAGATCTCCGGGCGAAGCGTCCATCTCCATCACCCAGAGGCGGATGTCGCCCGCGGCCGCGGAGGAACTGAAGCGCGTGTGCGCCGCTGCGGGCCGCCAACGTTTGCGCAGGACCGCGCCCTGGCGTGCGGCGGGGCCTTCCAGTTCCAGCCGGTGGAACTTCGCCGCGCTGGCGCCGGGACCCGACTTTTCCAGACGCAGGGTGTGACGGCCCTTGGCAACGTTCGCGAAAGAAACCGCGCCGCCCCGGCTCACGGGAAGTTCCCGCTTCTCTCCGCCATCCAGGCTCAGGACGAAACGGTCGGCCGCCTTCGCCTGGCTGACTTCGAGGCGCGCATCCAAAGCGCCGGAGCGCTCGATCCACAGCCCCCATTCCATCGCCTCCCCCTGATTCCAGCCGCTGACCTCGCTGAACGACTTTCCGCCGTTGAGCTTCTCGATGTCGGGGGCGCCCGGCGGACCTCCCGCCGTCAGCCCCAGCCCGGGAAAGAAGCCCTCGTTCGGCGTGAGGAGGAGTCGGCCATCGCGCGTGCGTTGCGCCAGCAGGCGGACATCGGACCCGGGCGCGGGGGCGATCCTCTCGAGGGGCGCTTCAAGTTGTCCGCCGCCGGGGAGTTGGGCGGCGGTCAGGACGGCGACGTGGGATCCCAGGATCGCGACGGTCAGGCAAGAGCGGATTTGTCGGGCGTTCATGATTTCAAGTCGGCATCGGCGTGGCGGGAGGCGTTCCCCGTTTTTGCCTCCGCCGCCGCCGTTGGCAACCAACTTCGGTTTGTGTCCGGTCGCCTCGCCGGCCATACTGCGCGCAATGCCGGTCATTTCCACGAAAGAGCAGAAGGCGGAATACGACGTCGTCATCGTCGGCTCCGGCGCCGGCGGCGGGCAGATGGCCTACACGCTGACGATGGAGGGGGTGAAGGTCCTCGTGCTGGAGGCCGGGCGGATGTTCGATCCGGTCACGGAGACCGCGATGCTCCACACCTGGGACATGGCGCCGCTGCGCGGCGTGGCGACGCCGGACAAGCAGTACGGCTTCTACGACGCTTCCGTCGAATCCGGCTGGGAGATCCCCGGCGAGCCCTACACCCAAGCCTCGAAGGAAACGGAACGCCGTTTCAAATGGTGGCGGCAGCGCATGATGGGCGGGCGCACGAACCACTGGGGCCGCGTCTCACTTCGCAACGGCCCCTACGACTTCAAGACCCGCTCCCGTCTCGGCGTGGGCTTGGACTGGCCGATCTCCTACGAGGAACTCGCCCCGTATTACGACAAGGCGGAAATGCTCGTCGGGATCTTTGGCGACAGCGAGGGCATCGAGAACTCGCCCGATTCCTCACCCGGAGTCCTGCTGCCGCCGCCGAAGTTCCGCGCCGGCGAACTCCTCGCCAGGCAACGCGCCGCGCGGCTGGGCATCCGTTTCGTTCCCGTTCATCGCGCCATCCTCACCCGCGCCCAGGACGCCGACCGCGTCCCGAAGAAACTCCACCCCGGCAACAAGAAGGCGCAGCGCCTGCTCGCCGAGAACATGCGGTTGCGGCTCAAGTGCATCTTCGCCACCGACTGCCACCGCGGTTGTTCCATCAAGGCGGCCTTCGATTCGACCTCGGTCTACCTGACCCCCGCATTGAAGACCGGCAATCTCGACATCCTGCCCAATGCCATGGTCCGCGAAGTGACGCTGAACCAGGCCGGCAAGGCGGAAGGCGTTGTCTTTATCGACAAGACCACCGGCCGGGAAAACCGCGCGCACGGCCGGGCGGTCGTCCTGGCAGGCGGCTCCCAGGAGTCGGTGCGCCTCCTCCTGAACTCGCGTTCCAGGCGCTGTCCGGACGGCCTGGGAAATTCCGGAGGCAAGGTCGGCAAATACATCACCGACTCCGTGGCCAGCAGCTTCAGCGGCCAGATCCCCGCGCTGGAGAACCTGCCGCTGCACAACGAGGATGGGGCCGTCGGCCAGCAGGCCTACGCCCCCTGGTGGTTGGCGGGAGAACAATCCAAACTCGACTTCTCCGGCGGCTACAAGTCCCTCACGGTCAGCGGCCGCAAAATGCCCAGCCTCAACACCGGCACGGGCTTCGACTGGCTTTCCGACAGCGACGGCATCCTGTTCGGCCGAAAACTAAAGGAGGACGCCCGACGTTACTATGGTTCGTTCCAGGGCATCGGCGCACAGGGAGCCATGGCCGCCAATGACGACTGCTACAGCGAGCTCGACCCCGAACTGAAGGACAAGTGGGGCATCCCCGTCCTTCGCTTCCATTGGAAATGGTCGGAAGATGAACTCAACCAGGTGTCCCATCAGCAGAAGTCCATGGCCGAGATCCTCGAGGCCATGGGCGCGCGCTTCAGCCGGCAGCCCTACATCGACAATCCGCTGAAGGCCATCAAGCAGGGCGGCTCCATCATCCACGAGGTCGGAGGCGCCGTCATGGGCGATGACCCCGCGAAGTCGGTCACCGACAAGTGGTGCCGGGTCTGGGACGCGCCGAACGTGATCGTCGCCGACGGCGCGACTTTCCCCGGCACCGCCGACAAGAACCCCACGCTGACCATCATGGCCATGGCCTGGCGCGCCGCCGATCATCTGGCGGATGAGTTGAAGAAGGGAAACCTGTGAGAACTCCCGAACCCCACGCCCCAGATCCCAAATTGGCGCGACGAAGCGGCGCGAAGGCGGAAGTAGCTCCAAGCTCCAAATCCCTAATTGGCGCCTCGGAGAACTTGGGCTGTATTAGCGGAGATGAGTCCGCCTTGCCCCGGGAGACGGTCCGCGTCGACCGCCGCACCGCCTTGGAATGGATCGGGGCCGCCACCGCGGCCATGCCGTTGATCGACCACGAAACGTCCGCCGCAGAGACTGCGCGATCCCGCGCGAAATCGGTCGTCGCCAACGGCTACGGTCCCGACCCCGATCTCATCCGCAACTACCAACCGGGCGACCTCTGGCCGCTGACCTTCACCAAGGAGCAGCGGCGGCTCGTCATCGTCCTCTGCGACATCGTCATCCCCGCCGACGAAACCTCGCCTTCCGCGTCTTCCGTGGGCGTGCATGATTTCATCGACGAGTGGATCAGTTCGCCCTATCCCGGCCAGAAGTCGGACTGCAACGCCATTCTCAAGGGCCTGACCTGGCTGAACGAGGAGGCCGCGCGCCGCAAGGCCACGAATTTCGTCTCGCTGCCCGCCAAGGAACAGAACGCCGTCTGCAGGGAACTCGCCCGGCAGGCGAGGCGCGACCGCAACAAGTTTCCCGGCTCTTTCTTCTATCGCCTGCGCAACCTCGTCGCCGGCGGCTACTACACGACGCCGACCGGTATGGAGGACATCGGCTATCGGGGCAACGTCCCCCAGGCCGAGTGGAACGGCCCGCCGCCGGAAGTCCTCGCAAAGCTCGGCCTCGACCCGCAGTAGGCCGACGGGGCGTCCGCGTTTGCTCTGTTGTGGCCGCTTTCACAAGAAGGTGTGCGCTTACCGCTCCACACGACGCTTTCCACGCTTTCGCAAGCGCGGCCACGCGAACGCCCGGTTTTGATCGCGCGCTCCACCGTCGCCTGCTATCAACGCCACATGACACCTCGCTGGTTCCTCCGCTTCGTTCCCGTCCTCGCCGCCGTCCTTCTCGTCGCTCCGCTGCGCGCGGATGAGAGCGGCTTCGTCCCCATCTTCAACGGGAAGGATTTCACGGACTGGGATGGCGAGCCGGGCTCCTGGGAGGTGCGGGATGGCGAGATCTGGTGCACCGGAAAGTCCGACGACAAGAACTGGCTGATCTGGCGGAAGGAGCAACCCGCCAACTTTGTCCTGCGGCTGGAGTTCCGCTGGGACAAGGGCAACTCCGGCGTGCAGGTGCGCAGCGACGACCTCGGCAGGTGGCAGATCTTCGGCTACCAGGTCGAGGTCGCCCAGCAGGACAAGATGGGGTTGTGGCACCATTCGCTGCTCGCCAAGGAACACCCGAAAAAGAAAGCCCGTCATCTCATGGCCACCGCCGGGCAGGAGGCCACGCTCGACCCCGACGGATCGAAGACCGTGAAACAGGCGGCGGAGCCCGGCAAGGTGCAGGCCCATTTCAAGGAGCACGCGTGGAACACCATGGAGATCGTCGCGCAAGGACCCCGCCTCGTTCAGAAGATCAACGGCGAGGTGTTTGCCGTCGTCACCGACCGGGACAAGGAAATGAGCCGCGCCAAGGGATTCATCGCCCTGCAGGATCATGGCAAACACTGCATCGTCGCCTTCCGCAACCTGCGCTTGAAGAAACTGCCCTGAGCCGCCCCTGTTTTTCCATCGACGATCCGGGGCTTGGCTGGTAGTTCAAACAAGCTGAATGCGCCGGCCCCTCCGGCGCGTCGAAAACACCACCCATGAAAAAACTGACAAGACTCACCGGGATCCTCGCCGCGGCGATGATCGGGGGGCTTGCCGCGTCGGCCCAGGCCGAGGTGAAGGAGGGCGACATGGCCCCCGACTTCTCGCTCAAGGGCTCGGACGGCAAGACCTACAAACTGTCCGACTTCAGGGGCAAGCAGGCGGTCGTTCTCGCCTGGTATCCCATCGCCTTCACCGGCGGCTGAACGAAGGAATGCATATCGTTCCGTGAGAACGGTAAAGCCATTCGGAATTTCAATGTGGCCTACTTCACCGCCAGCTGCGATCCGGTGAAGAAGAACACCGACTTCGCGAAGTCGCTCAACCTGGATTATCCGATCTTGAGCGACCCCACGAAGAAGACGGCCAAGGCCTACGGTGTGTTGAACGAGCAGCGAGGCTTCTCCAACCGCTGGACCTACTACATCGGCAAGGACGGCAGGGTTCTCCATGTCGACAAGAAGGTGAAGGCCGGCTCGCATGGGACGGACGTCGCCGCCAAGCTCGCGAAGCTGGGGGTGCAGAAAAAGTGACGCCCTGAGCAGACTTCGACACCCGGATCACTTGAATGACGGGCCGATCTTCGGATCGGCCCGTTTTTTTGCGGGATCGGCCCCATTCGCGGAATCCGGCAAGACCTTGGCACGAAACCTGCCTTGCGAGGCTCCTGTTGGGTTCATGGCGGCCGGCGACGGGCCGGTCAGTTTGGTTGCACACCATCCACCCGACATCGGCCCCAACGCGTCTGGAGCTTCGCGTTGGGGCCGATTTGTTTCTTCGGAAGTCGCCAAAAGGAGCATCGCCCCCTACGACAGGACCGGCTATGGTGGAGGTCCCGGACGACGGATGGGGGCTGTCATCCCGAATGAAACCAAACCCACGCGATTGGACGACTCATGAAAACAACCAACCAAGTTCCTGGGATTCGCGACTGGGCGGCTCTGGCCGTCGCCTTCCAACTCTGCTTGACGTTCGCAACCCAGGGCGCGGATGCGACAAAGGAGAAACCCGGCCTTTCCTGGCGGGAGACGCCGGCTTCGCTCGCCTTGATGAACGGCGGGCGGGTGGTTTGGCAGTTCAATCACCTCCGCGATGGCAGCGATCAGGGCTGCCCTTATTTTCATCCCCTGGCGACACTGGACGGCGCGGTCCTGACGGATCTTCGGCCCCCGGATCATCTTCATCACCGTGGGCTGCGTTTTGCCTGGAAGAAGATCAACGGTCTGGAGGGCTACTGGTCCTGGCCGGAGGGGAAGAAGGTCTGGCCTGACAAGGAAATGGGCCACACCGATGTCAAAACAGTGAAGGTCGTCGCGAACAAGGACTTTTCAGCCCGCTTCGAGCTGGAGATAAGCTACCACCCGGAGGGGGAGCCTGCGGATGTCACCGAGAAACGACTCATCGAGGTCAGCGCCCCCGCCCCGGATGGAAGCTACCGGATGGACTGGCATTGCGTCTTCACCGGCGGCGCCAAAGGCGCTCTCCTGGACCGCACGCCGATCCTGGGCGAGGAGGACGGCAAGTGGTTCGGCGGATACGCCGGCCTCCAGTTCCGCGTGGCCGATCATGAAGCCTACAACGCCTGGACCATCTCAAACAGCGAGGGCGTCTCGGTGATCAGCGGCGCCAAGAAGATCACCGCAGAGTCAAGGAAGAGCCTGGAGCCGGCGCACGGCAAACCCGCCCGCTGGGTGGATCTGACCCTGGACATGGCTGACGGAAAGAAGGGCGGCGTGACGCTCATGGACCACCCGCGAAACCTGCGTCATCCATCCCCCTGGCATATCGCGGCGATGCCCCACGAGTTTCATCATGCGCCCCTGTTCAAGGGTCCCTACACGCTGGAAGCCGGGAAGCAGCTGTCGTTCCGGTTCCGCGTCCTGGTGCATCCCGGCCAGCTTTCCAGACCCCAGGTGGAAAGGCAGTGGAGGGAATTCAAGACCCGCTGAGGACGCAGCGCGCGGTTCAGGGGAAGTCGTCGGGCCAGGCGGCGCCGTCCCGCACCCACTTGACGATCGCGAGGATCTCCTCGTCGGTCAGCGGCTCCTTCCCCGAGGGCGGCATGGCGTAGTCGTCGTCCTCGGGCAGCATGATGGACTCCACGAGCAGGCTCTTGGCGGGATTTCCCGGGACGATGGCCGCGATCTCACTGTCGCCGCCCTTGAAGGCGACGGTCTTGTCGGCCAGCGAGTAACCGCCCTTCTGCTTCTCCTTGCCGTGACACCGAAGGCATTTGCTCTCCAGGGCGGGCCAAACGTTCTCACGGAAATGGGTCAATCCGGCGTCGTCCGCCCCGGCTGCCGTATCCTCAGCCCCATCGTCCGGCGCGGGGTCATCATTCTCGCCCAGCATTTTCTTCACGAATTCCGGAGCATGAGCCACGAGGTAATCCGAGCCGTGGGTGAGGTTGCCGCCGTAATGGCCGGCGACGGACATGACGCCCAGATTGGCCGCCAAGAACACCCGGTAGGCGACCTGAAGGCGCGGCCGCGCGCCTTCACGGAAAGCCAGGCGATGCGCCCCGAGCACGAGCAGGGTCAGGATTCCCGCCACGATTCCAAAGATCCTGTGCAGGGAAAGCGTCTGCTCTTCGTAGCCGCCGCCGGCGCCCCTCATCAACCCGAGAACCACGGTGATCACCATGGCCAGGGCGCTGCAGATGTGGACCAGACCCTGGATGAACCGCCCGTCGGCGCTCGGTTTCCGGAACAGCGTCGCCTCGATGAGGCAGGAAAGCAGGACAAACCCGATGGGGAGATGAAGGACGACGTTGTGAAACGGAGCCAGGAACGGAACCCAACGGAACGCGTTTGCGTCCCCTCCGTGATCCGCCGCAAACGCGCCGCTCACGCAGCAGAACAGCGCCGCCATGGTCAAAGCGCCCGTCCGGCTGCGGTTGAGCCAAGATGTCTTGTTCATGGTTGGTTGTCCGCTGGCGGCATCGGGGAAAGAGGAAGCGATTGTGCCCCTTCCAACACAAGAATCCAGCGCTTTTGTGCAAGATTCAGCCGATCAGACAGCCCATGTAAACGCATTGGGGAAGCGTTGTATTCAACCAAAAAAATGCGCCCGGACTCGTTCGAGTCCGGGCGTTGGATTCATTGGCGTGCCCCTACAGTTCGCCCGAGATCTCCTCATCGGTCAGGTAGCAGCCCGGGTCCTCGGCAAAAGGGTCGCCATGGACCACCTCGGCGCGCGCGCGGAGTCCGCCGCCGCACATGTTCTTGAACTTGCAGGTTCCGCAGCGGCCCTTGAGCAGATCCAACCGTTCCTTCAGGCCGGCCATGACCGGGTCTGAAAGGTCCTGCCAGATCTCGGAGAAGTTCCGCTCCTTCACGTTGCCGAAGGTGCGGAACATGGAGAACTGGTCCGCGTGGACGTTGCCCAGGAAATCGATGTCCGAGATGCCGACCCCGCTGGAGTAACGGCCGCCGCCGTTCCATTCGAGCATGTCGCGGACCTGCTGGGCGCGCGGGTGGCCCTCCTTCACCATCTTCATCCACATGTAGGGGCCGTCACAGTGGTTGTCCACGGTGAGGATCTCCACCGGCTTGCCGCGCTCGTGCAGGCTGCGCGTGCGCTCCAAGATGGTGTCGATGGCCGTGCGCGTCTGCTCGCGATCCATGCGATAAAGGTCCTTGCCGCGGCCGGCCGGGCAGAGGTGATAGAAGCAGGCGCGGTTGATGCCCTCGCGCTCGATGAGGTCGAAGATGGCGTCGAGGTTCTCGCAGGTTTCACGGGTCAGGGTCAGGCGCAGGCCGACCTTTTGATCGACATCCACGCAATGGCGGAAGCCCTTCATCGTCTTGTCGAAGGCGCCTTCCATGCCGCGGAACTTGTCGTGGACCTCGGGAAAGGCGCTGTCGAGGCTGATGCCGATGTAGGCGAACTTGAGCTCCTTGAGCTTCTCGGCGATCTCGCGGGTGATCAGCGTGCCGTTGGTGGAGAGGACCACGTGAAGGCCCTGTTCGCGGGCATAGGCCGCCAACTCGAAGACGTCCTTGCGCACCAGCGGTTCGCCGCCGGAGAACAGCACGGCCGGCACCTTGAACTGCGCCAGGTCATCCAGCACAGCCTTGCACTGCTCGGTGCTCAATTCGCCCGGATAAGACTTCGCCTCGGACGCGGTGTAGCAGTGCTGACAGTTGAGGTTGCAGGTGCGCGTGAGATTCCAGACCACGATCGGCCGGCGCTCCTTGGCGCTTTTCGCCTGCTTCATCCGCTGGTGCTCCGGCGGGTCGATCTGGGTGATCTGCCGTCCGTAACGGTGCGGCGTGCTGGGGGTCTCGTAACCACAATAGAGAACGCTGATATCAATCATGTGTGCGCAGCTTTGCCCGAGGTTCATCCAACGGGCTTCGCTGATATTGTTTTTGCGCGGGCAATTTTTGTTTGTCCAGCGAAAGCAAGGAGCGGTCGCCGTTATGCAAATTGGGGAAAGTGGGATCGGCGGTGGAATTGTGCAATCGCGCCGTCGCCGGGGAACCGGCTGCAACACAATCGCAACCCCCGAACGAAAGAGAGTCCCATGTTTTGTTACCAATGTGAACAGACCGCGTCCCGAACCGGCTGCTGCATCACCGGCATCTGCGGCAAGAACCCCGAGACAGCAGCGCTCCAGGACCTGTTGGTCGATGTAACCAAGGGCATTTCCAAGTTCGCCACCCGCTCCCGCGAACTCGGCGCGTCAGACAGCGCGGTGGACATCTTCACGCTGGAGGCATTGTTCACGACCGTCACCAATGTGAACTTCGATCCCGAGCGCTTGACCGCCATCCTGCAGGACGCCGCCGCCATCCGCGACAAGGCCCGCGAGATCTACGCCAAGGCCTGCGCCGACGCCGGCCGCGAACCGGAATCCCTGAACGGTTCGGCCACCTGGCAGCCCGCCGCGGATCTGGACGGGCTCATCAAGCAGGGCGAGGGCGTGGGCATCGAGGCGCGGGTCTCGCAGCTGGGACCCGACATCGTCGGCCTGCAGGAACTCCTCGTCTACGGCGTCAAGGGCGTCGCCGCCTACGCCAAGCACGCGCAGATCCTCGGAAAGGAAAGCGAGAACGTCTATGCCTTCATCCACGAGGCCCTGGACTTCGTGACCCGCCCCGATCCCACCGTGGACGGGTTGTTTGAGATGAACATGCGCTGCGGCGAGGCCACCGTGAAGGTCCTGGCCCTGCTGGACGAGGCGAACACCTCCACCTACGGGCATCCCGTTCCCACCGAGATCTGCTGGGGGCACGTTCCGGGCAAGGCGATCCTCGTCTCCGGCCACGACCTGCACGATCTGGAACAACTGCTCAAGCAGACCGAGGGCAAGGGCATCAATGTCTACACACATGGCGAGATGCTCCCCGCGAACGGTTACCCGGAACTCAAGAAACACCCGCACCTCGTCGGTCATTTCGGCGGGGCCTGGATGCGGCAACGCACCGAGTTCAGCCAGTTCCCCGGCGCCATCCTGATGACCACGAACTGCATCCAGGAGCCGCGCCTCGATTATCGCAATCGCCTCTTCACCAGCGGCCTGGTCGCCTGGCCCGGCGTGAACCACATCGCCGACCAGGATTTCTCCGCCGTGATCGACTGCGCCCTGGCCGCTCCCGGATTCACCGAAGAGGGAGAGAACAAGAAACTCATGGTCGGCTTCGGTCACAACGCCGTGCTCGGCATCGCGGACACCGTCATCGATGCGGTCAAGTCCGGCGCGATCCGCCACTTCTTCCTGATCGGCGGCTGCGACGGCTCTGAACTCGGCCGCAACTACTATACCGACCTGGCCGAGATGCTGCCGCATGACACCGTCGCCCTGACACTCGGCTGCGGGAAGTTCCGCATTCTGGACGTGGACATGGGCGAAATCGGCGGCATCCCGCGCCGCATCGATCTCGGCCAGTGCAACGACTCCTTCTCGGCCGTCAAGATCGCCATGGCGCTGGCCGAGGCCTTCGAGACGGACGTCAACGGCCTGCCCCTCTCGCTGGTCATCTCCTGGTTCGAGCAGAAGGCCGTCTGCATCCTGCTCGCCCTGCTCCACCTCGGCGTGAAGGACATCCGCCTGGGACCCAAACTCCCGGCTTTCATCACGCCGAACGTCCTGCAGGTCCTCGTTGAGAAGTTCGACATCAAGCCCATCCAGGGCGTGCGGCAGGACCTCGACGCCATGCTCGGAGCCACCGCCTGATCCGGGCGGCTGTCTGTGTCCCGCGCGCGGAAGCGCGAAACCCGTTTCACATCTCCCGCGCCCCGCGCGGGGGATTTTTTTTTCCGGCATGGATGTCCGCATCCGTTCGTGCTAAACGCATTCCATCCCATTCGTGAGCATCCCGCACCCCATCCCCTTAAGGACCGCGTCGACCTTCCTCTCGTTGACCGCGTTTTGTTTCGCCGCCGTTCCGATGACCCGCGCCGAGGCTCCGGCCGTGGCCGGCGTCGATCAACTGATCCAGGCCAGCGGCCCTGAATCCACCGCCCCAGCCGAACTCCTGCTCGGCGAGCTGAACTGCCTTTCCTGCCACGCCGCGTCGGATGATATCCGCGCGCGCGTCCCGACCCGACCCGCGCCGGACCTCGACAACATCGGCGCCCGGATCGCGCCCTCCTACCTGGAACGCTATCTCGCCGATCCCCAGTCCATGAAGCCGGGCGCGACGATGCCCAACATCTTCCACGCCTCGGAGAACGCGGCCAGCGACCCGGTCGTTGATTACCTCGTGCACTTCCTCGTCGCGCGCGGCGGCGTGATGAAGCTGAGCCACGCCCCGGTGGACGGCTCGCTGCTGGCGGCGGGGGAGCATCTCTTTCACGCGGTCGGCTGCGTCGCCTGCCACCCGCCGCAGAACGGCGAACCCGCCTCAGAAAAAGCCATTCCACTCGGGAAACTCGCGGAGAAGATCGGCGTCGATCCGCTCACCGAATTCCTGCTCGATCCGCTGAAGGTCCGCAAGGGCGCGCGCATGCCGGACCTCGGCCTCACGACCGGCGAAGCCCGCGCCATCGCCGTCTACCTGCTGCGCGGGCAGATTGGCAACAAGCAGCTGCTCAAGCCCAATTCCCCGACCCGGAACGGCTGGAGCTGGGAGCTGTTCGCCGACGCAAAGGACCTTTCAGCGAATTTCAAGAAGCTGAAGCCCACCGCTATCGGCGAGACCGCCCGCCTGGGCGACGCGCCGGCTGAACTGAAGGTCGCTGACAAAAACTCCGTCGTGCTCTATGAGGCGCGGCTTGCCGTGTTCGAGGCCGGGGAAAAGCGCTTCCGGCTCAGCGGCGGCGCGGGGTCGAGGCTCAACGTGGTGGGTCGCCCCGTGGCGCGGGTCGAGGACGGCGCGCCGGGCGAGGGCGTCATACCGCTGGACGCAGGCAGCGCGACGCTGGAAATCCTCCGCGCCGGCGCCGCGCCGGTGAAGCTGGAATGGCGCGGCGCCTACGACGACTGGACGCCCGTGCCGGGAGACCGGATCACCATCGCGAACGACCTCGTCATGATGCCCCTGCGCTGGCGCGGCATCACGTTGGACGCGCAGAAGGTCAAACTCGGGCGGCAGATGTTCTCCGCCCTTCGCTGCGCCGCCTGCCACCAGATGGAAGACATCCGCCCCATGCTCACCGCCAAACCGCTGGACAAGCTCAAGGTCTATTCCATCGTCGGCTGCACCGGCGACCACGTGAAACAGGGAGTCCCGAAATACGATTTCACGGACGAGCAACGCAAGGCGCTCAAGACCCTGATCCGCGGAAAGGCCGGACTGCTCGCGCCGCTGGAGCCCCAGGAGCGCTCGCTTCGCGGCCTCGCCAAGTTCAACTGCCTGGCCTGCCACAGCCGCAACGACCTCGGCGGGCCGGACACAACGACCGACGCCTTCTTTCACACCCGCCTGACCGAAGACATCGGCGACGAGGGGCATCTGCCGCCGCCGCTTGACGGCGTGGGAGCCAAGCTGAGGCCCGAGGCCCTGCGCGCGCTCGTCGGCGGGGACCGGCATCGCGTGCGGCCTTACCTCGAAACGCGCATGCCGAGTTTCGGCCCGGACGCTCCGGCGGACCTGATCGAGGCGTTGCTTCAGCTCGACGCACAGCCCGGCGCCAAGCCCGCGCCAAAGTTTTCCGAAGCCTCCGCGAAGGACGGCCTGAAGCTGGCAGGGACGACGGGTTTGAGCTGTATAAACTGTCACGACCACAAGGGAACGCCGGGCGTGGCCGTGCCCGGCATCGAGTTCACGGACATGAGCGCGCGGCTGAACCATGGCTGGTTTGACCGCTATCTCCGCGATCCCGGCGTCGTCAAACCCGGGACGCGCATGCCGGTCTTCTGGCCCGACGCCAACTCCGCCATCCAGGACGTCGTTAGCGGCGACATGAACCGCCAGATCGACGCCCTTTGGAACTACATCTCCCAGGGCAAAGACATGCCCGCGCCGGAGAGGAAACCCGCGCAGTAAGCGCGGGACTGCGAAACCGGCGTCTCCCGGGACAGACATCCCGTTCCCGCGCCGCTCGACTGGAAAGGCAGGGCGAGCTGTCCGCAGTGAGCCGCGCTTGGCCATGCTCACGTCGGCTCATGGAGGACAATTCGCCCGACCGCCCCGCAGCAATTGCGTTTGCGGCCATCAACACGACGCATGCGGGCCCTGGTGGCGCGGACGCAGGAAACGGTTCCATGGCCTACGTCGGTCCCCAAGCCGGGGCCGAATCGGGGGGAGAGCACGACATTGAGGGGCGCTTCTTCCGAACTGCCCGCTTGTGTCTTCCTCGAATTCTCCTGTAGGAAATCCAGCATGAAACCGGGCGCAGCCTGCGGACCCTGTTCCGGCGCCTCTTCGAACCATTTCAAGAAATGAAACCAGCCAAGCCGACCTCGTTCTTTCGCAATCTACACTCCCAGCGCTGCGCGCGCCTTGTCGTGGTCTTCTGCCTGGTCTTGGCCGGACTGGGCGGAACGAGCATGACTGGCGAGGCGGCGGGCTACAACAGGGTCCTGTTTCTCGGGAACAGCATCACGCGACATGGGCCCAATCCGAAGATCGGCTGGACCGGAGACTGGGGCATGGCCGCCAGCGCTCCGGAGAAGGATTTCGTGCACCTGGTCACAACCGGGTTGACCGCGTCTTCCGGCAATGCTCCCGAGACCTTGGTCAAGAACATCGCCACGTTTGAGCGGGCCTACGACACCTTCGACCTGGAGGTCGGGTTGAAGGACGCGTTCGACTTCGGCGCGGATCTCGTCATCGTGGCCATCGGCGAGAATGTGCCGGCGCTGAAATCGGCGGACGAGAAGGCGCGGTTCGCCGCGAGGATGAAGAAACTGCTGCGGCGCCTGCAGGCCAAGGGCCATCCCAGGATCGTTGTCCGCAGCTGTTTCTGGCCGAACGCGGCCAAGGACGAGGCGCTCGCGGAAGCCAGCCGGGACGCGGGCGGCGAATTCGTGGACATCGGCGATCTCGGCCGGGACGAGTCCAACAAGGCCTCCGCGGAGCGCGACTTCGAGCACAAGGGAGTCGCCGCCCATCCGGGCGACAAGGGCATGCGCGGCATCGCCGACGCAATTCTAAAAACAGTCAGAGGGAAGTCGCGTTCGACGACGCGGAAATGATGAAACCCCCAAGCCGGAAATGGCGGGTAGGCGGGGCGAATTCTCCGAATGAGCCGACGTGAGCATGCCATGGCGCGGCTCACTGAGGACAGCTCGCCCACCTATTGCCCCGATTTCCAACCTTTCGATCACGATTGCCCAACCCGGCGCAGTTGGGCATGTTCCCCACTCCTCCCATCGGTCGGAAACAGCTGATCGTGAAGGTGGAAACCTTACGACATCATCATGGACACCAGCATATTTCACGGATGCATTCCGGCGTTGATGACGCCGTGCAATGTGGGTCGCACCCCGAACTTCGACGCCCTGGTCGCCACCGGAAAATCCCTGGTCGAGGCTGGCATGTCCGGCGTCGTCTACTGCGGATCGATGGGCGACTGGCCGCTGTTGACCGACGCCCAGCGGCAGGAGGGCGTGCGGCGACTGGCCGAGGCCGGCGTGCCGGTCGTGGTGGGAACCGGCGCGCAGAATCCTAAGCTTGCCGCCGAGCATGCCGCCCACGCCAGGCAGGTGGGCGCAAAGGGGCTGATGCTGATTCCCCGGGTGCTCTCGCGAGGGACCGCGCCCGCCGCGCAGCGGGCGCACTTCGCGGGCATCCTGGAGGCCGCCGTCGATCTTCCCTCGATCATCTACAACAGCCCCTATTACGGCTTCGAGACCAAGGCGGACCTGTTCTTCGACTTGCGACGCGATCATCCGCACCTGATCGGATTCAAGGAATTTGGCGGCGCGGCTTCCTTGAGCTACGCCGCCGAGCACATCACCAACCAGGAGGAGGGGCTGGCGCTGCTGGTCGGCGTGGACACGCAGGTCTTCCACGGCTTCCTGCATTGCGGCGCAGTCGGGGCCATCACGGGCATCGGCAACGCCCTGCCGAAGGAGGTCCTGCGCTTTGTGGAGCTGTGTCGACAGGCCGCGGACGGGGACGCCGCGGCGCGTCGGCTCGCGGCGGAATTGAGCGAGGCCCTGACCGTGCTTTCCACCTTCGATGAGGGGCCGGACCTCGTGCTTTACTACAAGCGGCTGATGGTCCTCAACGGCGACCCGAGCTACGAGTTGCACTTCAACGAATCGGATGGGCTGAGCGTCAGCCAGAACGCCTACGTCGAAGCGCAGCTGAAGCTGTTCCGGAACTGGTGGAATGGGTGGGAAGGGGCGAATTGAAAAATGATCGTTGTCGACTCACACACTGAAGGGGAACCCACGCGGGTCGTGCTGCATGGCGGCCCTGATCTGGGCTCGGGATCCTTGGCGGAAAGGCGCGACCTCTTCGCGCGGGAACACGACGACTTCCGCAGTTTCCTGATCAATGAACCGCGCGGTTCGGACGTTCTGGTCGGCGCCCTGTTGGTCGATCCCCTGGACGAGTCCTGCGCGACCGGCGCGATCTTCTTCAACAACGTCGGCTACCTCGGCATGTGCGGGCACGCGACGATCGGACTCATTGTGTCGCTTGGTTACATGGGCCGGCTCGAACCGGGCGCGCACCGTATCGAGACTCCCGTGGGCGTGGTCGGAGTCGAACTGAAGGACGAGAATACCGCGACAATCGAGAACGTGCCGAGCCGCCGGTTTCGCGCCGGCGTGGAACTGGATGTGGAAGGTCTGGGAAAAGTCATCGGCGACGTGGCCTGGGGCGGCAACTGGTTTTTCCTCATCGAAGGCGCCCCGTTTCCCTTGAACCTGGAGCACACACGCCCGTTGACCGACGCCGCCGAGCGGGTGAAGGCGGCCCTGCGCGCCAACGGCGTCACCGGCGAGGACGGCGCGGAGATCGACCACGTGGAATTCACCGGACCGGCCGTCTCACCGGACGCGCACAGCCGCAACTTCGTTTTGTGCCCCGGCGGCGCCTATGACCGTTCTCCCTGCGGCACCGGCACGAGCGCCAAGCTGGCCTGCCTCGCGGCCGACGGGAAGCTGCAACCAGGCGAGACCTGGATCCAGGAGAGCGTCATCGGCGGACGGTTCGAGACAGGCTACCGGCTGGACGATAATGGACGGGTCATCCCGAGCATCACCGGCCGCGCCTACATCACCGGGGATGGACGAATGGTCCGACAGCCGGGCGACCCCTTCGCCAACGGCATCACGCCGGCCACCGCCGGGTGAAGCTCTCGAAAACAAGCCATGCCAAAAGAAGAATCCATCCTGATTGTGGGCGGGGGGATCATCGGGCTGTCCTGCGCGCACTACCTCTCGACGGCCGGATACCGCGTCACCATCATTGAGAAGGACCGGATCGGGCGGGGCTGTTCGCACGGCAACTGCGGCTACATCTGTCCGAGCCACGTGCTGCCATTGACAGAGCCGGGCGCGATCCGCATCGCCATGAAGTCCCTGCTCAAGCCAAACGCGCCCTTCCGCGTGAAGCCGCGGCTGAGCCCGGCGCTGTGGCTGTGGATGCTGCAGTTCGCGAGGCGTTGCACGCATCGGCAGATGCTCACGGCCGGCGTCCCGTTGAAGGCGATCCTCGACTCCTCCATGACCGAATATCGGCGGCTCATCGCCGAGGAAAAGCTCGACTGCGAGTGGAAGGACGGGGGCCTGCTCTATGTCTTTCGGACGAAGCAGGGATTGGAGACGTTCGCCGAGGCCGACCGCCTGCTGACCGAGCATTTCCAGGTTTCGGCGACGAAGATCGACGGCGCGGACCTTGCGGATTACGAACCCGCCTTGAAGCCGGGCCTGGCCGGAGCCTTCAACTACCCGGAGGATGCGCATGTGCGGCCCGATGCCCTGATTCAGAACTGGTCGGAACGTCTGCGCGCGAGGGGCGTCGAGCTGGTCGAACATTGTGAGTTGAGGGATACCACGATCAAAGCCGGTCAGTTGACCGGCGTCGCCACATCCAAGGGGGACATGACGGCAGACCGGTATGTCTTCGCGGCCGGGGCGCTCAGCGCAAGACTGGGCGCCGCGCTCCGCTGCCGCATCCCCATCGAACCCGGCAAGGGCTACTCCGTGACGATGAAACGGCCCGCAAAGTGCCCCACGCATCCGATGCTCTTTCCCGAACACAAGGTCGGCGTGACGCCCTTCGACAACGGCTACCGGCTGGGGTCCATGATGGAGTTCGCCGGCTTCGATGAAAGCCTCCGCGAACAGCGCATCCGGCAGCTGCGTGAATCGGCCGAACCCTACCTCGTCGAACCGCACACGGAGCAGATCGAGGAGAAGTGGTTCGGCTGGCGGCCGATGACCTGGGACAGCCTGCCGATCGTCGGGCGCGCGCCAAGGCTCAAGAACGCCTGGCTCGCAACCGGTCATAACATGCTCGGCCTGAGCCTCGGACCCGCCACCGGACGCTTGATCGCCGAAATGATCCAAGGCCGGCCCACGCACATCGACACGGACGCCTTCAGCCCCGCGCGTTTCGGGTGAATGCCGCCTCACCTCGCGATTGGCTGTTCTTCCCCCATTCGATACAACCCCGAGACCTTGCGGAAATCCGCGTCACGACGCCACTGAAGGGCATCGTTCCACCGGTCCCTTCAACAGCGGATCGCCGGTGGCGGCCATCCAGTCGATCAACTGCAGTTCCAGGCCGCGTTTGATCTCCCTCATTCCGGCGTCCGACGCAAGGTTGTTCCGTTCCTGCGGATCGGCTTCCAGATCGTACAGCTCCTCGGCCGGCCGACGACCCCAGAACGCCTCGTCGTCGGTCATCGATTGGCGGGTCGTCGAATTGTAGATGTCCGACGGCATGACCAGGTTCGGCCGCTCCTCGAAATTACGGATGAACTTGAACCGGTCCGTGCGCACGCAACGAATGGGGTCGTAGTGTTCATGATAGGTCTTTTCCGCGAACACCGCCGAGCGCGGCCCGCCCTGGTCCCCGTTCAACAACCCCAGGAAGCTCTCTCCCTGCGCCCGTTCCGGCGTGTCCAGTCCGGCCGCCTCCAGCAGCGTGGGCATGACATCGGCGTTCGAGGTCAGGTTTGTTGAGTGCGATCCGCCGGCGATCCGCCCCGGCCAGCGCGCCATGAACGCCACCTGGATTCCCGGATCGTAGAGCGTCCCCTTCGCACGCGGAAAGGGCAGCCCATGGTCGGCGGTGAAAATGACGATCGTGTTGTCCCGCTGTCCGACCGCGTCCAGCGCATCCAGGATCCGACCGACGCCGGCGTCGACCGATTCCACCGACCGGCGCAGGTGCGCGCATTCCCGGCGAACAGCTTCATTGTCCGGCAGGTAGTCCGGGACATCGATGTTCTCCAGATCCAGTTCGCCGACATCGGTCGGATCCCCGTCCTGACCGCAGAAGGGACGGTGCGCCTCCCAGAATCCGACGTGCAGGTAGAAGGGCTTGTCCGACTCGTTGGCGGCGTTCGACTCCAGCCATTCCGCCGCCCGAAGCGATGCGATGTCCGCCATGCCTTCGGGCGAACTGTCGCGGGTGGAGACGTCGTCGGAAACGTGGTTGAATCCCTCCAGCGTCCATTCGTTCAGATGCCAGATGCCGAACATGGCGGTCTGGTAGCCAGAATCGCGCAGGACGGTCGGCAGCAGGACTTCGTCCCGATTCAGCGTCCAACCCAGATGCGACAGGCCAAACTGCCCGTTGGCGTGCGGATAACGCCCCGTGATCAACGACGACCGGCTTTGGCTGCAACCCGGCGAGGTCACAAAATGGGAATCCAAACGCATGGATTCCGCGGCCAATTCGTTCAATCGCGGGCAGGCCTCGGGGATGACGCCGTAGGGCCCGATATGGCAGCCGAGGTCGTGGGAGATGAGCAGGACAAGGTTGGGACGTTGGGCGGGCATCTGACGCAACTTATTGCGGCCAAAACCATTCCGACGGAGCATGCCATCGTCAAGCGGCAATCGGATTGACAACCCGGGGACAAGACTGAACCCTCTCCGCCTTCGATCGAACGAACCTTCGAAACGCCGCATGGCCGATCCCCAAAACACCGCGTCGGAAACGGCGCATACCGACACTTCAATCCGTTATCGGCTTTGGTTGATGATGTTTCTGGAGTATGCGGCCAAGGGGCTCTGGTTTCCCCTCGCGTCGGCGTTCCTGACCGCGGAGGTCGCCAAGGGCGGGCTCGGTTTCTCCCCGGAGCAGAAGGGTTGGATCATCGCCATTCCGCTGGCCATCGGAGCCACCTGCGCCCCGTTCATCGGCCGGCTCTGCGATCGACGCTTCGCCACCGAGAAATGCCTCGGTTTCCTTCTCCTGTTTGTCGGGGTCTTCAAGATCGTCACCGCGCGGCAGACCACCTTCGAAGCCTGGCTGTGGCTGTCGATCGCCTTCTCGATTCTCTACGTGCCGACGATCGCGCTGACGAACTCGCTTTCGATGTCACACCTGAAGGATCCGAAGAACGAGTTTTCCCGGGTGCGGGTCTGGGGGACGATCGGCTGGATCGCGGTGGCCTGGGTGTTTCCCATGCTCTGGCTGCAGAGCGATCTGCGGTTCCAGGCGCTGCCGCCGTTCTTCAAGGGGACGGAGCGGCCGGACGCGACCGCCCGCATGCTGGATTCCATGACCGTGGCGGGCTTGGTCTGCATCGTCTACGCGGCCTACTGCTGGACGTCGCTGCCGCACACCCCGCCCAAGGCGTCCGACAAGAAACTGAATCTCGGCGAGGCCTTCGGGCTGTTTCGCCGCCGTTCCTTCACGGTTCTCATGGCGGTGGCGCTCCTGCTGAGCGTGGTGCACACCATCTACTTCATCCAGATGGGCTCGTTCCTGAAGACGGCCGGACTGGCGACGCAGAACCTCATGCCGGCCATGAGCCTGGGGCAGTTTTCCGAGATCGTCATGCTCGCCATCCTGGGGACGCTGCTCGCCCGTCTCGGCTTCCGCTGGACGATGGTCCTGGGCGCCGGCAGCTTCGCGCTCCGGTATTTCCTGTTTTCGTTGGATCTGCCGGTCGGCGCCTACGTCGGCGCGCAACTGCTGCACGGAATCTGCTTCGGCTGCTTCTACGCCAGCGCGTTCATCTACGTGGACCGGCTCGCGCCCACAACCGTCCGCCACTCGGCCCAGGCGCTGTTCGGCTTCGTGATGTACGGCGTCGGCCCGCTGATCGCCGGCAAGGTCAACGGCCTGCTCGCCGCCGCGGCGACCAAGGGAGGCGGCCAGTTGACCATGGACGCCTACAGCTTCTACTGGCAATGGACCGCCGTCATCGCCCTGGTCGCCACCGTGGCCCTGGCGATCTTCTTCCGGGATGAAACGGAGGAGGCGTCATGAAGCTCCAGATCCCAGGCCCCAGATCCCAAGCGGACGCCATCCCGTTCTCACTGTGGGCCAGTGACCGAACGCGCAGACCCACCCCGATTCAGTTCTCAGAACCGCGCCTTTCCCGGGATCCGAACGAACCCCTCCCGTTCCTCGCTGAACGGGTATTTGAGATCCGGAGCCTGGAGCTTGGGGCTTTTCCACCACGGCGCTCCGCCGCCCGGAACCCGCACACGCCATGAACCTGAACCTCTACTGGGGCGACCTTCACAGCCACTGCGCGATCAGCTACGGCCACGGCACGATCGACCAGGCCCTGATGCGCGCCATGCAGCAGCTCGACTTCTGCTCGGTCACCGGCCACGCCTTCTGGCCCGACATGCCGACCGACAAGAAGCAGTACGGCGACATCATCAAGTACCACAATGAAGGCTTCGCCACCTGCGCCAAGAACTGGGATGAGCTGATCCGCGCCCATGAGGAGGCGACCACGCCCGGCCACTTTGTCGCCTTTCCCAGCTACGAGTGGCACTCCCGCGAATTCGGCGACCACAACGTCTACGGCATCGGGCCGAACCTGGCGCTGCAGGACGCCCCGGACCTGCCGGCGCTGCGCAAGCTCGCCCGCGCGACCGGCTCCCTCGTCATTCCGCACCACATCGGCTACGCCGCCGGCTACCGCGGCATCAACTGGGAGCGTTACTCCGAGGAATGCTCGCCCTTCGCGGAAATCTGTTCCCTGCACGGTTGCTCTGAAAGCGAGGACGCCCCCTATCCCATGCTGCACGACATGGGGCCCCGCGACGCCGGCAGCACGGCCGAGGCCGGCTGGAATGCCGGGCATCAGTTCGGCGTGGTCGGCGGCACGGATCATCACGGAGCCTACCCCGGCAGCCATGGCGACGGCGTCATGGGCGTCTTCGCCCAGGAACTCACCCGCGAGTCCCTCTGGGAGGCCTTCAAGGCCCGTCGCGTCTACGCCGCCACCGGCGACAAGATCGACGCCCGCCTGTTCGTGGATGACGCCTGGATCGGCTCCGTGATCAAGGCGTCGGAACAACGCCACATCAACGCCGTCGTGCGCGGCATCGACCGGCTGGACCGCGTCGAAGTCCTGAAGAACGGCCGCGTGATCAAACGGCTGTTCCCGGAGTGCGACAGCCCCTACGACGAGGACCGCAAATATCGCCTGCGAGTCACCTGGGGCTGGGGTCGCAAGAACCAACCGGTGGATTGGAACGCGCGCATCTCCATCGAGGGCGGGTCCATCGATCAGGTGGACACCTGTTTCTCCGGCCAGGCCGTCGTGGCTCCGAAGGGCGCCGGGGGACACGCCCAGTCCGCCGACGAACGCGACCTCCCGCACGAGATCATCGACCAGGACGAAACCGCCGTTTCCTGGAAGTCTGTGACCGCGGGCAATCTCAGCATGCGCCATCCCCGCATGCAGGCGCTTTCGCTCGCCGTCACCGCCAAGCAGGACGCCCGCTTCACCCTCCAGGTCAACGGGCAGGAATACACCCACAGCGTCGATGAACTCCTCGCCGGCGGGCGGTCGCACTACCTGCGCGGCTGGCTGACCGAGGCCGTCCGCATCGGTCCGCTCGTCGCGCGCTCGGCCTGCGCCGTCAACGCCGCGTTCAACGACGAGCCCGAGAACGACATTGATGTCTACCGCCTCCGCGCCGCCCAGACCAACGGCCAATGGGCCTGGCTCACGCCCATCTGGGTGGAACGGTGAGAGACGAATCGTTCAAATCCGCGCAGCGAGCCCATATCAATCTCAACCTGCCCGAGATCAACATCTGGGATCCTTGATCTTTGAGGCGGCGCAGCCTGCGGGTCGCGACTACTTCTTCTTCCGCGCTTTCGGCCGGGCCGCGTGGGCCTGTCGGCCGGCTTCCCAGATGTCGATGGAGCGGCTGTTCGGCTGCTTGGGTCCCGCGGTGGAACGGCCGCGATCCACGTAGTTCTGCAGCAGCGAGGCCATCCGTTCGACCACCTCCGGATGCTCGGTCTGGATGTTGTTGGTCTCGGCGATGTCGGCTTCGAGGTCGTAGAGCTGGATGAGCGGCATGCCGCTCATGTCGGCCCGGCCGGGCTTGGGATCGCTCCAGCCGCCGGAACCGGGACAGAGCTCCAGCTTCCATTTGCCCTGCCGGATCGAGAAGGAGCCGTTGATGGAATGGTGCACCGTCGCTTCACGCAACGGCTTGTCGGCCTGGCCCAGCAGGGCCGGGAGGTAACTCACGCTGTCCTCGGCGGCGTTGGACGGGACCTTCGCGCCGGTGATTTCCGCCGCGGTGGCGAAAAGATCGACCAGGCAGATGGTCTGGTCGCTGCGCGTTCCCGCCTTCACCCTGGCCGGCCAACGGGCGATGAACGGCACGCGATGCCCGCCCTCGAAGATGTCCGCCTTGTGGCCGCGATACTTGAAGCTGGGGTGGTGGTCCTTGGCGTGCATTTCGGCAAACTTCGCGGCGGGGGAACAGCCGTTGTCCGCGGTGAAGATCACCAGCGTGTTCTCCGCGAGGCCGTTTTTCTCCAGCGCCTGCATCACCTGGCCGACGGTCCAGTCCACCTGCATGGCGAAGTCGCAGTAGGCGTTGATGCCGCTTTTGCCCTGCCATTCCTTCGTCGGCAGGATCGGCGTGTGCGGCGCGTTGAGGGGGAAGTAGACGAAGAAGGGCTTCCTCCGTTTGGAGGCCGTCGCCTGTTTGCCGATATAGCCGGTGATCGCCTTCGTGAGATCTGGCAACACGTCGATCGCCTCGAAGTCCACGTCGGCCGGGCCTTTGCGGAAGAAGGCCTTCTCCACGAGTTTCGTCACCTGGGGCTGGTCGTCCTTCACGTAGACGTAGGGCGGCATGTCGAGCGAGGCGCTGATGCCGAAGAAATGGTCGAAGCCCACTGTGGTCGGACCGTTCTTCACGGGCTTGGAATAGTCCACGTCCCAGCCGCCCTTGTACTTGGCGTCCCAGGTATCGCCGTCGTCCGCGAAGCCGCCGCCCTTCAACGGCCAGTCCATGCCCAGGTGCCACTTGCCGAACGCGGCGGTGTTGTAGCCCCGCCCGCGCAGCAGGTCGGCCACGGTCTGGCGCCCCGGCTCGATCAACCTCCGCGAGAAGCCCCAGCAGACGCCGTTCTTCAGGCGCGAACGCCAGTTGTAGCGGCCGGTCAACACCCCGTAGCGCGTCGGCGTGCAGACGGAGGAACTTGAATGCGCGTCGGTGAAGATCATCCCGCCGCGGGCCAGCTTGTTCAGGTTCGGCGTGGGAAACTTGCAGTCCGGGTTGATCGCCTCGATGTCGCCGGGGCCCATGTCGTCGGCGAGGATGAAGATGATGTTCGGATTCGAGGCCGCGGCGGCGTGGGGCAGGGGGGCAGCCGCCAAAAAGGAAACGGCCGCGAATGCGAACAGGGAACGGAGGAAGGATCGCTGGGTCATGGTCGTGGGTATAGCGGATTCGAGGCGTGGCGGGCAAACGGGAAGTGGAAAAGGAACTTGGGATTCTGACGCATCACCAACGTTGCCAACGGTTTCTCCCTCTCCGCCCCGCTGCTCGGATCGACGCCGCGGCGCACACAATGGTTGCCCGAATTTACGCTTCGGGTATAACCGACGCGTCCGCATGCAGGAACTTTCCAACAAGAGGTTGTTCTTCTCCTCCTCGGTCGAGATCTCGACCCTGCCGGACGGCGCGCGTCTGCTCCGCCAGACCGAGCGCAATGAATACCTCGCCCTCGCCCCCGACCGCCGCGACGTCATGGAGCGTTTCGACGGCAAGGCGACCGTCGAGGAGGTCCTGCACCAGTTGCTGGTGGAAGGGAAGTCGCCCGGGATCCGCGCGTTCTACGACCTGGTGATGACCGGCATCGAACGGGGCTTCCTCGTGGATCACGCGGCGCGTTCCCTCAAGGAAGGCGTCGAGAAGCCGGTTCCGCCGGCGTCCCCTTCGCAGAAGCTGGGCGTGGCGGTCTCGCTGGCGCTGATCGCGGCCGGGTTGGCGACGCTGCTTCGCACGGAGATCCTGATTGGCCACCGGCTTTCCGACTGGTTCCTGACGCTCGTGTTGACCTCGGTCGGCCTGAGCCTGCCGCACGCGCTGGCCGCCTCGGCCCTGCGCGGATTTGGACGCCAGACCGGAGAGGCCCGCGTGCGCTGGGACCGCCTCATCCCGTTCTTTCACCTGGACACGCGCGACGCCTTCATGGGCGGCCGCTTTTGCGAGATCGCCGTCGCGCTGCGTTCCCTGGCCGCGCCCTTCCTGATGGCGTTGGTCGGCCGGGCCTTCGAGTCCGATCCCGCCCTGCTGGCGAGTTGCATCGTCGCATTGACGCTGGTCTCCCCATTCGGCGACACGCCGGGGCACACATTGCTGCACGCCGCCTTCCGCAAGGAATACGAGCTGCCCAAGTGCGCCCAGCGGTTCCTCAACGCCAAGCTCTTCGCGCAGATCTTCAACTGGAAGGAGAAGCTGCACGAGGAGAACTACCTGCTCACCTACTGCACCTGCGCGATCCTCTGGCTGACCGGCGTCTTCTGGTTCGCCAACCGCCTGATCCACGGGCAGGTGGACGCTCTCTACATCGCCGCCCTGGCGGAACTGCCGCCGGAGAATGAACAGCTCACCTGGACGGCGCTGGGCATCCTCTCCGTCGTCCTCGCCGCCGTCATCGTCTACTTCGTCTGGCTGATCGCCCGCGGCGTCCATCGCATGGCCGCGCCGATCCTGTTCCCCGCGGAATCCAGGTTCAACCGCCGCGCCTCGGCCGCCAACCAGGACGACGAGGCGGCCACGATCGAATTCCTGCGCGGCACGCTGCTTTTCTCCCAGGTTTCGGAGGAGACCTTGAAGAGCCTCGCCGGCGCCATGAAGACGGTCGTCACGGATGCGGACGAGACGGTCATCCGGGAGCGCGACCCCGGCGACTGCATGTTCGTCGTCCGCAGCGGCAGCGTCGAGGTCTGCAAGGAAAACGAGTCCGGTTTCCTGGACATCCTCGCCACCCTGAAGGCCGGCGATGTGTTCGGCGAGATGGCGCTGCTCGACAACGCGCCCCGCAGCAGCTCGGTGCGCACGCGCGAGGCCGCCACCCTCCTGTCGCTGTCCCGCAAGGACTTCAGCGACCTGCTGTTGGGCGCGCTGGGGGCCGAGAAGATCCGCGAGATCGTCCAGATCTCGTCCTTCCTCCGGCGCAACGCCATGTTCGCAGACTGGCATCCCAACGCGCTGGTGAACCTCGCGCACAAGTTCAGCTTCGAGGAACGGCTCGCCGGCCAGAAGATCATCGAGAAGGACAAGCCCAACGAAAGCTTCTTCATCGTCTACCAAGGGCACTTCAAGGTCCTGTTGGATGACGAGGAACTCAACACGCTCGGCCCCGGCGACTTCTGCGGGGAGATCAGCCTGTTGCGCGACACGCCCGCCACGGCGGATGTCGTCGCCTCCTCCTATGCCCGGTGCCTCAAGCTCCAAAAGGACGACTTCCTGCAGTTTGTCAGTCACGACTTCCTGACCGGCCTTTCCGTGGAAAGCGCGGCGGACGAGCGCGCCAAGTCCGACGGAAGGAGGGCCGCGTGAGCTTGATGAAGCTCATGCCCATCGCCGCGCTGGGCGTGGCGGGGGCGGTGGGGGTGACCGCCATGAAGGAGGGCTCCGAGGTGGTGGACAAGTTCCAGGTCGCTGCGACCCAGAACGTGGAGTTAAAAGGCATCGCCCAGGCCGTCGCCATGCACTACACCGACTCCCAGCAACTTCCGGTGGAAAACTTCGGGGACTTTCTCCGGGAGAACATGCGCACGGCCGACGGCCAGCCGCCCAAGCGCGACCCCGCGATCGATCCGTGGGAGACCCCCTACCAACTCCTCCAGGTCAACAAGGGCTTCCAGGTCCGCAGCGCCGGCCCGGACAAGGAATACGGCACCGAGGACGACCTGATCCACGCATACGACCTCTCCGGGATCAGCGACAGGCCGCCCGTCGGCGGATCCGGTTTCAAAAAGCCGGGCGCCGCCCAGACCGCCGCCGCTCCGACGAACAGCCCCCCCAAATCACCGAGCAATCAGCCGCGTCGGCCGCGCACCTCCGCCGAGGAGACGGAGCAGCGGGTGATCGCTTTCCAGCAGAGGCAGGCGGAACGCGGCTCCGCCCGGGCGCAGTTCGCCCTGGCCGAGCGCTACCTCTACGGCGAAGGCGTGGAATACGATGTGGCCAAAGGCATGGAGTGGCTCCAAAAGGCCGCCGACAACGGCTCCGAAAAGGCGAAGCGCAAGCTCGCCACCATGGACAACGACAAGGGGTATACGTTTTAGCCCTCCGGATACACCCACGGCCCGCGATACTTCCGGCTGAGCAGCTTGTTCGCCTCCTCGTCCCCGACGATTTGTTCCTTCGCCCCGTCCCATTCCACGCTGCGGCCGACCTTCAATGAAAGGTTGGCCAGCATGGGCAGGACAGAGGACCGGTGCGAGGCCTCGATCTCACAGACGGGGTCCTTCCCGCTTTCGATGGCCGCGATGAAGTCCGCCCAGAGCGGGGTCATGTTGTGGCCGTCCTTCTGATTATCGAACTGCGGATCGGCGTGGACCTCCTTCGCGCCGCGCTTGTTCGGGTAGAAGGTCCAGCCGTCGCGCCAGCCCATGTGGAAGGTTCCGGCGCTTCCGTAGAAGTAGCAGCCGACGTTGTGCTTCTCGGTGGCGCTGCCGCCAAACCGCCGGTTCTCCCAGGTGCAGGTGAAACCCTCGAATTCAAAGGTCGCCGCCTGCGAGTCCGGCGCGTCGGAGGTCTGCCCTTTGCCGTCATTCACGGCCTCGCCCCGCACGGGTCGGCCGCCGGTGGAGAAGACCCGCCTGGGAAATTTTTCTTCCGTCCACCAGAGGACCTGGTCCAGCCAGTGCACACCCCAGTCGCCGATCGTTCCGTTGCCATAGTCCAGGAAGTTCCGCCAGCCGCCCGGATGGATGCGGCGGTTGAACGGCCGCAACGTCGACGGCCCGCAATACATCTCCCAGTCCATGCCCTTGGGGATCTTTGAGTTCGGGGTCGGAGACTCCTTGCCGCCGCCGTAGTTCACGAAGCAGCGCACCATGCCGATGTCGCCGACCTGACCGGAGCGGAGGAACTCCATTCCGGAAACGTGATGCGGTCCGATGCGCCGGTGCAGCCCCACCTGGACCACTTTCCCGTTGCGCTTGGCCGCGTTCACCATGGCGCGGCTTTCCTTCACCGTATGACCGGTCGGTTTCTCCACGAAGACATGCGCCCCGGCGTCCAGCGCGGCGATGGTGGTCAGGGCGTGCCAGTGGTCCGGCGTGGCGACGATCGCAATGTCGATCTTCTCCTTCGCGAACATCTCGCGGTAATCCTGGTAGGTTCGCGGCTTGTCCCCGGAAAGATCGGCGATCTCCTCGGCCGAGACCTCCAGCGCGTCCGACGAAGGATCGGCCAAGGCGACGGCGGTGGAGCGGCCGGCGGCCAGGGCCTCGCGCATGATGTTCATGCCCCACCAGCCGGAGCCGATCAGCGCGGTGCGGTATACCTTGTCGGTCTTCGCCGCCAGCAGCGGCGTCGCGCCGAAGGCCAGCGAGGCCGCAGAGGCCGTTTTCAGGAATTGACGTCGGGTGTGTGCTTTCATGGAAACTCGGATTGCGCGGAGGTTTTAACCGCGGATCATGCGGATGGCACGGATAAACAAGGCCGGGAAACTACGGTTGCCAAACCGTGACGATTCCGGGAAACAGGTGGGGTGAATTCGGAGTGCGGCAAAAATCTCCTTTGCGTCTGGCGCTACCTGGTGGTGCTGGGCTTCGCGCTGTGGATCGGCGGGTTCACCTTTCACACCTCGGTCACGCTGCGGGTCGGGGGCGACGTCATCGGAGGGCTGGCGCAGGGATACGTGACCCAGGCGGCGCTGGGACGGCTGCACCTCTTCGCGGGCGCGATGACCCTGCTGGCGGCCATCGATCTCGCGATCCACTGGCGTTGCATGGGCCGGATCGCCCGGGGCGTCCAGTGCGCGGCGGCCGGCATCATGGCGTTGTGCCTGCTGATGTTGGTCAGCATCCACGGGGACATGTCCGCCCTGCTGGACGCCGATGGCATGTCGAGGCCCGATCCGGCGGTCTTTGCGCCTTTGCATCAACGCTACCAGTTCTTCGCCAGCATACTCTGGGTCTGCGCGATGACCGGACTCGGCAACGTCCTGCGCGCGCACCGCTGCGCGGGAATCGACATCCCCCTACGGAAGAAGACGCCGGTCCGGCCTTGAGCCGGAGTGGGCAAGGTTTGTGCTGGCCCTTTCGTTGGGACGCGGGCGCCTTCCTCCGGGTTGATCCGCCGCAAAGGTTTCGTTTCAAAAGCGCGCGGCGGGCGGCTATGCTGGCCGGCATGATGAAACCCGATTCCCTTCGCTTCCGGTGGTCGTTCCTCGCGGCGACCGCCCTTCTCGTCAGCGTCGTCAGCGCCGCGGCGGCGGCCAAGCGACCGAACATCCTCTTCGCCTTCGCGGACGACTGGGGCCGCTACGCCAGCATCTACGCCGAGGTGGAAGGGCCGGGTTCCCTGAACGACGCGATCAAGACGCCGAACTTCGACCGCATCGCGCGCAACGGCGTCCTGTTCAAGAACGCCTTCGTCACCGCGCCCTCCTGCACGCCCTGCCGCTCCTCCATCCTTTCCGGACAGTATTTTTTCCGCACGGACCGGGCGGCGATCCTCCAGGGGGCGATCTGGAATCCCCGGATCCCGTCCTATCCCTTGCTTCTGCAGAAGGCTGGCTACCACATCGGGCAGACCTACAAGGTCTGGAGCCCGGGCAGCCCGGTGGACGCGCCCTACGGCGGCGCCGACACCGGCTACGAAAAGGCCGGCGGGAAGTTCAACCAGTTCTCCCAGAACGTCACCCGGATGGTCGGGGAGGGGAAGAAGATCGAGGACGCGAAGCAGGTTCTCTACGACGAGGTCACCGGGAACTTTGACGCGTTCATGAAGGCGCGGAAGGGCGACGAGCCGTTCTGCTACTGGTTCGGCCCCACACTCACGCATCGCAAGTGGACCAAGGGTTCCGGCAAGGCGCTGTGGGGCATCGATCCGGATTCGCTGAAGGGGAAGATGCCGAAGTTCCTGCCCGATGTGCCCGAGGTCCGGCAGGATTTCGCCGACTACCTGGGCGAGGCCCAGGCCTTCGACCACTCCCTCGGGCTGCTGCTCGCCGAGCTCGAGAAACGCGGCGAACTCGACAACACCCTGATCGTTGTCAGCGGCGACCACGGCGCGCCCGGCTTCCCGAACGGCAAGTGCAACCTCTACGACTTCGGCACGGGCGTCGCGCTCGCGGCCTGGTGGCCCGGCAAACCCGGCGGCCGCGTGGTGGACGACTTTGTAAACCTCATGGACCTCGCGCCCACCTTCCTGGAGGCGGGCGGCGTGGGCGTCCCCGCCGCGATGACCGGCCGCAGCCTGGTGAACGTGCTGGAGTCGGAGAAATCCGGCCAGGTCGATCCCGCGCGCCAATGGGTGATCACCGGCCGGGAACGGCATGTCGCCGCCGCCCGCGAGGGCAACCGACCCTATCCGCAGCGCGCCCTCCGCACCAAGGACCACCTCTACATCCTCAACTTCGAGCCCGACCGCTGGCCCATGGGCGATCCCTACAACCTCTCCGACGCGTCCCAGCCCTCGACCGAGGCGCTCACCGAGGACACGATGGTCACCTTCATGGATTTCGACTCCAGCCCCACCAAGGCCTGGATCGTCGAGCATCGCCATTACACCGAGTGGAAGTGGCACTACGAAACCGCCTTTGGCCGCCGCCCCATGGAGGAGCTCTACATCCTCAAGGACGACCCCGACCAGGTGAACAACGTCGCGGGCGACCGGATCTACGAGGCGATCCGCATCCGCCTGAAGACGCAGCTGTTGCAACGTCTCCGGGACGCAGAGGATCCGCGCGTGGTGGAGTCCACGCCCCGCTTCGAAAAATCGCCCTTCACCGATGCCTACAAGCGCCCGCCCCGCAAGCCCAAGGCCGGCGGCAAGGCGAAGAAGGGCGGGAAGGCCAAGTGATCAGTATTCAGCGGGTGAGTAATAGGTAATCAGTCGGCAGTGGGTCGGAATACGTGTTCCTGGCCCGGATGGCTGATTACTGAATACTGATTACTGCCTGACGGGGATGGTAGGGCGAATTGGTATGCTTGGCCCGGATCGCTGGCTTCTGACCTACCGATTACTGAATCCCGCCTCCCACTTCTTTTGCTTGGCAAAGCGCCCATGCGCCCCTATCACCCGGACAGTTCTTTGATTCCCGGGACGGCTTCGCGCCGTTCCGCCAGCGGCCAGATGACAGGGAACCCGGTGAAACTCCGGGACGGTTGCGCCACTGTGACGGGTTACAAGTTCCCACTGCCACTGATCCATCCGGATCGGGAAGGCGGGAACGAGGTTTGAAGCCCGAAGTCAGGATACCGGTCTGGCTGCGCTCGTCGGCCCCGAACGTTTCGGGGCAACTTCTCCGACAAAGAGAAGGATGAGGCCAGATCGACGAAACCGTTTTTCGTCGAACCTCGGAACGCCTTCATTCTCCGATTTGCGGGAGTGGAGGTTTTTTTGTTTCACCGCTCCCCGCTGGTCTCGAACCGCAGACAACCGTCCGCCCCCTGGCAGACATCGTTCAGACCAGAGCCATGAAGAAACAACTTGTTCCCTTGCTTCTCTTCGCGGCCGCGTTTCCCGCGGCCGCCCAGACCGACGAACCGGTCGCCATCGAACTGCCCGAAATCACCGTCACCGGCGCGCGCCTGCCGGAGGACTCCCTCCCGTTGGCCAAGATCGCCTCCAACGTCAGCGTCATCGATCGCGAGAAGATCGAGGCGTCACCCTCGTTCACCCTGGGCGACCTGCTGCGGACCGAGACCGGGTTCGCGCTGTTCGACAACTCCAGCGGCTTTGGCGCGCATCTGTCGGGCTTCGGGCTGCGCGGCTTCGGAGAGAAGGCGGGCACACTGGTTCTCGTGGACGGCATCGCGGCCAACGAGGGCGGCGGCGGCGGCTTCTACTGGAACTCCGTGCCGCTGGAGAACATCGAACGGATCGAGGTGATCCGCGGCGGCGGCTCGACCGTCTACGGGGCGGGCGCCGCCGCGGGCGTGATCAACATCGTCACCCGCAAGGCCGCGGAGAAACCGCTCGCGGCCGAGGTCTCCGGCGCCGGCGGGAACCTCGGCTTCAACGAGGGCTCCATCCGCCTGAGTGGCACGACCAACCGCTTCGACTACCGCGTGACCGGCGGACGCCGGGAGTGGTCGGGCTGGCGGGACTTCAGTCATTACCGGGCCTGGAGCGCGGGCACGGAGATCGGCCTCAAGACCGGGATCGGCCGCTTCTCCGTGGGCTACGACTACCATACGGAGTATAGCGAGAACCCCGGCGTGCTCACCCCCGCCCAATACGCCGCCAATCCCCGCCAGTCCGCGCCCGGCGCCTTCAGCCGCTTCGTCTTCGACGACGAATTGCACCGCGGGACGCTCGCGTACTCCGGCGACTTCGCCAACGGCTGGCGCCTCAACGCCAAGCTGTTTCACCAACAGTACCAGACCGACTTCCTCGCCTTTGGCGGCGTGGGCAACGAGTCCTCCTCCGGCGGCCTTGCGCAGGCTTCCTACGATTCTCAAATCCTCGGCGCAGACAACACCGTGACCTTTGGCGGGGAGGGACGGACGCAGTTCTTCAGCCAGCGGTTCGGGGCTGCTGCGCCCTCGGCCTACGACAGCGTCGCCTTCGGCGCGTTCCTCAAGGACACGCTCTCCTTCTCCACCGGCACGACGCTCGCGGGCGCGCTGCGGTTCGACCGCCAGGACGCCTGGCTCGACAACGTCTTCGCCCCCTTACCGGCGGCGCCCTTCACCGGCGGCCGCGACAACGATGTGTGGAGCCCAAGCGTCAGCGTCATCCAGAACATCGCCCACGACACCGAGCTCTGGGCCTCCTTCTCGCAGGCCTACCGCTTCCCGTCCTACAACGATGTGATCGCCGCCACTCCGACCTTCATCAGCAACCCCGGCCTCGTGCCGTTGAATGCCCGCACCGTCGAGGGCGGCGTCCGCACTCGCGCCGACCAGAGGCTCTCCGGATCGTTGACTTTCTTCCGCAGCTGGGTCGACAACGACATCTTCACCGACCCCGCGCTCGGTTTCGGCTTCAGCGCCAACAGCAACAACGACGCGATCCGGCAGGGCGTGGAGCTCGCGCTGCAATCGAAGCCCTGCGAGGCCTTCGACCTCTTCGCCAACGTCGCCTATACGGACGCGACTTTCGACGGCGGCCCCTACGACGGCAAACGCCAGGTCCTCGTGCCGAAATGGCAGTTCGTCTCCGGCGTCAACCTGCGTCCGTTTGATCGCTGGACCCTGACGCTGGAGAACCTCTATGTCACCGGCCAGGTCCGCATCAACGACACGGTCAACGCCCAGTCGGAGAACACGTACAATCTACTGAACGCGCGCCTCGCCTACCGGCGCGACCGCTTCACCGGCTGGCTCGCGATCAACAATCTAATGGATCGGAAGTACGAGCAGTCGCCGAGCGCGACCTTGCCCGGTCTCGGACCCCAGACCCCGGCCCACAATCCCGCGCCCGGAATCAACTTCCAGATCGGAATGCGCCTCGCCTTCTGAGGGGGACGCCCGCGCATCGCTCCGCTCGCTCTGGTTGGGAAATGGGCCAACCGGCTGGTTGGCCCCACCAACTCGGTGGGGAATTGCTGCGGCAATCTCCATCTCTCAGCGTGCGAGCAAAGCGATGCTCCGCGTGTTGGGCCTCCGAGGACGGAGCAGAGTCCAGGCGGCTTCGAGACTGCCAATCTCCGAAGGAAGCCAAAAGCCGGTGGGGAGAGACTCTGTCGAGCCCAAATCGAAGTCCCGAAGGGACGCCAGAATCTTCCGCTCCTTCAGAGCTTTGAAATGGGCTCGACAGAGTCTCTCCCCACCGGCTTCACGGGCCATCCGGCGGTTGCCGGCCTTCCGCCCCCTCGCCCCACCCGCCAAATCTTCTTGCGCTCCAAGCGCGCCTCGGGAGGATTCGGCCCCATGAGTCAACGCAGGCAACCCACGCTTCGCGACTTCGCGGATCCGGCCCGGTGGCGGATCGGGCCGGAGGACCTGGAACTGTTCGAGTCGAAGCTGGGGGACTTCGTGCCGCCCAACGCCTTCGACGCTCACGCGCACTGGTACGACATGAGGAACATCCTCGGCGACGACCTGCCCGAGGGCGACACGGGCGTCGGCTTCGACGCGATGACGAGGAGCCTACGTCGCTGGATGGGCGACAAGGCCACGACCGCCGGGCTCTTCTTCGGCTACCCGAAACGGGCGGTGGATCACCGCGCGGAGAACCGCTTTGTCGCCGGTCAGGTTCGGGCAGGAGAACGCTGCCGGGGCCTGATGCTGATCCGGCCTGACGACGATCCAGCGGAGGTCGAGCGCACCCTGGTCAAGGACGGCTTCGCCGGCTTCAAGGTCTACCACCTGTTCGCTCAGCGGGAGGACACCTTCCAGTGCGACCAGGGCGAGTTCCTGCCGGACTGGGCCTGGGAGATCGCGCATCGCGGCGGCCTCTGGATCACGATGCACATGGTCCTGCCCAAGGCCCTGAGCGATCCGCGCAACCTGGAATATATCCGCCGCCAGTGCCGCGCCTGGCCGGGCGCGCAGCTCGTGCTCGCTCACGCCGCGCGGGGCTTCAACGCCGCGCACACGGCGGACGCCATCGACGGCCTGCGCGGGATCGACAACGTCCATTTCGACACCTCCGCGATCTGCGAGCCCGCGGCCTTCGAGGCGATCCTCCGCTCGACCGGGACCACGCGGCTGATGTACGGCAGCGACTTTCCCATCTCGGAGCAGCGCGGCCGAGCGGTGTCGGTTGGCGACGGCTTCCTCTGGATCTACGAGCACAACGTCGACTGGGAGACCTGGCCGCACGGGCGCGCCAACCTGGTCGGAATCGAATCGTTGCTTGCGCTGCAACAGGCCTGCCGGACGATGGCGCTGAAGGACCGTGACCTGGAACGCATCTTCAGCCTCAACGCGCGACAGCTCCTCGGCATCGCGCCGCCGCCGGTCGGGACGCTGGTCCAAGATCAATACGCGCGCGCGAAGGAGATCATTCCCGGCGGGACGCAACTGCTTTCCAAGCGACCGGAGATGTTTGCGCCGGGGAAATGGCCCGCCTATTACGAGCAGGCGATCGGCTGCGAGGTCGTGGACACCTCGGGCCGGCGGTTCATCGACATGAGCCACAACGGCATCCTCGCCTGCATCCTTGGCTTCGCGGACCCGGACGTGAACGCCGCTGTCATTCGTCGCGTGCAGCTCGGCTCGATGGCGACGCAGCAGACGCACGACGAGGTCCTCCTCGCGGAGCTGCTGCTGGAGATTCATCCCTGGGCCGAGAAGGCGCGCTTCACCCGCACGGGCGGCGAGGCGGCGTCCGTGGCGGTGCGGATTGCCCGCGCGTCCACCGGGCGGGAGAAGGTCGCCTTCTGCGGCTACCACGGCTGGCACGACTGGTATCTCGCCGCCAACCTCACTGGCGACCACGCCTTGGAAGGACACCTATTGCCCGGGCTGGAACCGGCCGGCGTTCCGAGGTCTTTGCAAGGAACCGCGCTGCCCTTCGGCTACAACCGCCTCGATGAGCTGGACGCCCTGCTTGCCAACCACGGCGACGAGCTGGCCGCGATCGTCATGGAGCCGACGCGCCACACGGACCCCGATCCCGGCTTCCTGGAAGGCGTTCGTGAGCGGGCCACGCGCGTCGGGGCGCGGTTGATCTTCGACGAGATCTCGATCGGCTGGCGGCTCTGCCTCGGCGGCGCGCACCTGAAGTTCAACGTGGAGCCGGACATCGCGATCTTCGCGAAGGCGATCAGCAACGGCTTCGCCATGGGCGCGGTCATTGGCCGCGCCGAAACCATGGCCGCCGCGGAAGGCTCCTTCATCTCCAGCGCCTACTGGACCGAAGGCGTCGGCCCCGCAGCCGCGTTAGCCACGGTCGAGAAGCTGCGCCGCATCGACGCGCCGAAACACCTGGCCGACATCGGCGGGCGTTATCTCGAAGGCTGGAAGAAGCTGGGCGAGGAGACGGGCGTTCCGGTCAAGGCCGGCGGCCGGCCGGAACTGGCGCTGCCCGGCTTCGACCACCCTGAGGCGAACGCGTTGATGACCCTGTTCACCACGCGGATGTTGGATCACGGGTTCCTGGCGGGCGGCGCGTTCAGTCCGACGATGGCGCATGAGCCGCTTCACGTGGACCGCTGCCTCGCCGCCGCGCGCATCGTATTCGGCGAGATCCGGGAGGCCATTGATAAAGGCGACGCGCTGGAGCGGATCGGCCATCGGCCGAAGCACACGATGTTTGCCCGGCTGACGGATTGAGGGGGCAGTGGAGCGCGCAATGTAAGTCCCGGCGAACCCACCCCGATTTCATGCTCCTCCGCTGCGCGGGAGCATGAAATATCCCCTCCCGAGAGGGGACCTGCCTTCGGGCACGCCAACGCGCCGGTCCCCTCTGGGGAGGGGATATTTGCCGCCGCCGACGCAGTCGGAATTAAGGCGGCAAATCGGGGTGGGTTCGCCCGGACTTGCCTGTGGCGCACGGCATCCCAAGCCTATCAAGGCTTGACCCGGAAGTAACCGTTCGCCGCCCGCCCGGTCGCCAGTTCAGTCGCGCGGACCTGCCAGACGCCGGCGCGGTCGTTGGGGGCGAGGTCGAGTTTCAGTTCCACCTTCCCGCCGACGGCCGCGTGGAAGCCGCTGAACTCGGCCTCGACGCCCTCGGGATCGCGGATCTCCACCCGCACCGGAACCACCGCATCGATCGCGTCCTTGCCATCGGTCACCGCGACCTGGACTGCGATCGTCTCGCCGCGCTTCGCGGCTTCCGGCGCCTTGATTCTCACGGCGCGGATCGGCCGGTCCGTGACCATCAGGACACGGCCCTCGCACGGCCCCATTTCCAACGGCAGTCCCAGCTTTCCGCCCGTGTTCTTCGCGCCCGTCAACTCGACGCCGTTCTTCAGATCGTAGACGTGGCCGGCGGCGCGTTGCAGGCGGACGGTCGTCTTTGAGGGCAAGCCGTTCTCCATCACCATGCCGTAGCGTCCGACGTAGTCGCCAAACTCGCGCCGGTCGTTCACGGCGAAGACGTAGTCGGTCGAGCCGAAGCGGCGCAGGCGGGTCACGACATCGGGATTCGGGGATTCAAGGCGCCAGTCGTAGCGGCCCTTGAGCCAGCCGCGCAGTTTCGCGGCGGCGGCGAGGAGTTTCGCGCGGTCGGCGTCGGCCTGCTTCTTGGTGCGGTTGAAGCGCCTGATCGTGTAGTCCGCCTTGATGCCCGGACAGAGTTCCGCGTCGCCGATCACCAGGCCGCCCTCCGCCTGGAACTTTTTGACCGCGGCGACGACGGATTTTGTCAGCACATCGCAATCGCCCATCACCAGGACCTTCACGCCCTTGAGGCCGTCAGGCACGGATTCCTCGTAGAGGACGCGCGGCTGCAGCTGCGCATACATGAGGACGTGGTAGAGATCGCCGGACCAGGTGTGGTTCCAGCCGTAGGTCCCGCGACGGGCGAACATCTGCGAGGTGAAGCTCTCCAGGAAGGCGACATCGGCCGGGGCGTCGGGAATGCGCATGAGCGTCGGTCCAAGCGGCGCGATCACCTCATGGGTGAGCCGCTTCAATTCCCGCCGCGTGTTCGGGTTGGTGAAGCGGTAGCCGCCGGGAGATTCGGTTTTCACCAGGGACTGCCAGCCGTGGTACATGATCCCCTTGATCGGGCGGGCCAGCTTCCACCAGAACGCCTCGCGCAGGTGCATCGGCGCGATCGTGATGTAGGCGGCGTCGGGATCGTGATCGACCCAGGGGGAGGGGTCTGCGACGGTGGCGCTCTCGGGCGCGGTCTGCGAGCGATACCAGATGACCTGCGTCATCTTCATCACGTCCTGGCCGTGCCCATTGACCCGGGCCATCTCGAACAGCTCGTCCGTGCAGAGGCCGATGCGGACGGGGTCGGGATAGCTGTAGGTCCAGTGCGCCAGCGCGTCCGCGGTCCCGCCACTGCCGCCGATGCTGGGAACGCGAACGGCGGGATCATGGAAGGTCCAGAAATCGTCGCGGTCCGCCTTGAGTCCCTCATGCAGTCGGGTGTTGAGCCCGTTCCAGCCGTCGCCCTCCCGCCAGAACCACTGCAGGTAGCGGAGGATCGGATCATCGTCCGCGATCACGCGATCCTTGGGGAAGTCCGGGAGACTCTGATACTTCACGCCGTTCTTGATCGTCACGGCGTCCGGAATGGCGAGGCCCGTCGCCTGGCGATACGCCTCGATCTCAATCGGGTGGAAGGAAACCTGCGATTCGCCGCGAACCTCGGTGTGCAGCAGCGCGCCCTGGTAGGCGGGGTGGTCGCCGTAAGCGCGGTTCATGGCGAGACCGGTGTTGAAGCAGAAGTCCCGCGCCCCGGGGAACAACCCGCTCACGTCCTCGCGGCTGTAGTGTTTGCCCTGGCGATCCACGCGGCGGAAAGGCTCGCCCTGTTTCGCCGTGCGCAACCAACGACCGGGCGACAGCGAGGACACGACGCCGATGTCGTTCTCCAACGCGGCGTTCAACATCTCGCGGCTTTCGCGGATCGCCTCCGGCGTCCCGGGCAGGGCATCGGCTCCCTCGTCCCAGATCTTCCCGTAGTCGGCGCGCAACCCGAGGCAATGAGTGAAGCCGAGTTCCTTGAGGCGCGGAATCTCGCGGATCACGCCCTCCGTTCCGCCGATGCCCCACATCACAACCGGCATCCGGTCCGGCAGCGGTCGCGCGACGATGACAAACGGAATGGCGCTCTGGGAACGATAGCCGTCCTTCGCGCCGCCCCAACCCGGAACCTCGACCGAGATCCCGACCTCGTATTCATCCGGCCGCAGAGCGGAATCGACCGCGATCGCCAGCGGATGGCGCGCGTCCTTGGCGAGCTCGGGGATCGGGATGGACCGAGGTTCCGCATGGGGCAGGGTCACGTGCGCCAAGGCTCCCTTCAACACGGCTCCCGTGCGGTTCGCCAGTTCGAATTCCAATTTCGCGTCGGGGCTCCCGCGCTGGAACACGAAACGTTTCACGACGGGTTCCAAATCGACAGGGCGGAACTGCCGCTCGCCGCTGGTGATGCGCACTTCGTCCAGCCAGCCCGGGAAACCGCGATACAGCGATCCGACGCGGTCCCCGATCGCCAACAGCTTTGTTCCTGAGGCCATCGAACCCGCCCCGGGTTTGACGCTTTCGCCGAGGTTGGATCCGTTGAGGAAGAAGCGCACCGCACCCCGCCCGTCGTAGGTGAAGGCCAGGTGTGCCCAGGCGTTGGTCGCGAGCGTCAGCCGGTCCGAGTACCACCGCTCCGAGCGCGAGCCCAGACCCATCTCCACCACCGCCGTGCGCGAACCATCGCCGCCGGCCTTGGTCAGCGAGAGAGAGAAGCCGGTGTGGTTGTCGGGCACGTACTTCATGTCGAGGAGCATCGGCGCGACCTCCTTGGGAAAGGCGTCGCCGCCCTTCGCCCTGGCCCACAGCTCGACCGTGAACGCGCCCTCCGGCGTCAGGACCGGAGAGCGTTTGACCTGGATGCTGTGGCTTTCATCGACGACCGGATATCCGGCGGAACTTTCCAGGCAGCCGCCGAAACGACCGGCCTCGTTCCAGACCGCGCCGCGCAGGGTCGCCTTGTGCGCGTGGCGTGAGGAGTCTTTCAGCAGGTCCTGGTCGTCGAACTTCCAGAGGCCGAGCACGTGGGCGCCATTGGCCTCGGTTCCGGTGTGGGGTTCCCACCAGCGCAGCGCGGGTTCGGCGGCGGACGCGACGATCGGAAACAGCAGGGCGGAAAACAGGAATCGCGGGTTCATCGTCGCGCAGTGTGGCAGACCCGCGCGATTTTGCACGACGGAGATGTGGGAAAGGCGTGGTTGGTTTCAAAGGCAGGATTGAGTTCACGCGCGCCCTACCCACGCCGTTTCACGCCAGGCAATCTGCTCCGAACCCCTGCTACTCGCGCTTCAGACCTAGAATTCCGGCGATGGTAAGAATCGAAAACAAGGCCATCACCACACCCCAAATCCACCAACTTATGCCCCACCAGGCGTTGGCGTCCCCTTGGACGCCCTTGACGAACGCTGCAATGCTGCCGGCTCCCCAATACACCGCAAAGAACACAAAGACCGGTTTTTGCAGCTTCCTGAACACGCTGGGAGTCTAACCGCCCCCCCGGCCGGACGCGAAATCGATTATCTCCACACTCCATGCGGGATGGATCGATCAGATCGATAGCTCCGCTGGGTTTCCGTCGGACTGAATTCACAAGGGACAACATCTCCGGGATACGCTACGCTGCCCGACCGTGAATCGAACCGTGAAACGCGAAAATCGTCGCAACGCCGCCCAGCTTGGCTTTCTGCTGGCGACATGCCTCGCGGGCGCGGCGGACGCTTCGGCGGCGGTCGTTTTCTCCAAGGACGTCCGCCCGATCCTCTCGGAGAACTGTTTCCAATGCCACGGACCCGACGAAAAGGAGCGAAAGGCCAAGCTGCGCCTGGACCTGAAGGGGGAAATCGATTGGAGGGAATTCGTAGCGCGCATCGAATCGACCGATCCGGACGCACAAATGCCGCCACCGGAGACCGGCAAGGAACTCAAGCCCGCCCAGATTGCAACCCTGCGCGAATGGATCGCCGCCGGCGCGGAATACGAAACGCACTGGGCCTTCCAGCCCATCCGCGAAACGCGCCCGCCGGCAGCCGACGATCCGTGGCTGACGAAGATCGACCGGTTCATTGTCGCCGGCCTCAGGAAGAAGGGCCTTTCGCTTTCGGCGCCAGTCTCCCGGATCAAACTCATCCGCCGCGCAACCTTCGACCTGACCGGCCTGCCCCCGAAATGGGCGGATGTCGAGGCGTTCGTGAACGATTCCGCGCCCGATGAGATCGCCTTCGGCCGGGTGATCGACCGGCTGCTGGCCTCGCCGGAATACGGCGAACGCTGGGGACGGCATTGGCTGGATCTCGCGCGCTATGCGGACACCCAGGGCGGCAGCGCCATCGGCTTCATCCGCTTTCCCTTCTCCTACACCTATCGCGACTACGTGATCGGCGCGTTCAACGCGGACGTCCCCTACGACCGTTTCGTCGTCGAGCAAATCGCCGCCGACCAGCTTGGCCTGGAGGAGAGCGATCCCGCCCAAGCGGCGCTCGGCTTCCTCACGGTGGGTCACCAATACCGGAACCGACACGACCGCATCGACGACCAAATCGACGCCATCTCGCGCGGCCTGCTCGGCCTGACGGTCGCCTGCGCGCGCTGCCATGATCACAAGTTCGATCCGATCCCGACGACGGACTACTACGCGCTGCACGCGACGCTCGCGAGCAGCCGGCCGCCCAATGAGCTGCCGTTGGTCGGCGAGCCGGAGATTCCCGAGAGCTACCGCGAGCAGCTTGCCGTCCGCAAGCAGCTCCGCAACGACATCGTTCGCGAACAGGGCGAGGTGATGCGCGGACGGCTGCGGATGCAGGTCGGGCTCTATCTCCGGGAACTGGCGAAAGGGACGCCGGAGCAGGACATCTCAACCGCCTTCCTTTCCTATCGCACCGAGGACATCCGGCCGGTGGTGTTGGAGCGCTGGCGGGCGTATCTGAAGCGCCTCGACGAAAACGACCCTGTCTTCGGTCCCTGGCATCGCATGGCCAAACTCGGGAAGAACGGTTTCGCGGAGCGCTGCGCGGAAATGCTCGCGGCGATGACCAAGGAGAACGGCGATCCCAAGAAGTTCGCGGCGGAGCAGAACTTCAAGACGAAGCCGCCGCGTTGGAATCCGCGCGTCTTGGACGCGCTGGTGAAAGCGGCGCCCAAGTCATTTATCGAGGCGGCAGACATCTACGGAAAGGCGTTTGCCGATGCAGAGCGCCGCTGGCTGGCGTCGTTGCTGGAGGCTTCACTGGAGGCGGCGCCGGACGCGAAGACCGTTCCCGACCAGGACGCCCGGCATCGCGTGGTGAACAGTTCCATTGAGCGGCAGTTGCGCCGCCACCTGCACGATCCTGAGTCGCCCACGTCCGTGTCCTTCGACGACCCCGGCGAATTTCGCATGCTCAACCGCGGCGTGCGGGACAACGTGACCGGAACCCTGGGCGCAATCGAGAATCTCAATCGCGGCGCCACCGCTCCGCCGCGCGCAATGACGTTGCGCGAATCGGAGGCTCCGGCCGAGGCCTTCGTATTCGTGCGCGGCAATCCGGTCAATCGCGGCGCGCAGGTGAAACCGGGTTTCCTCTCGGCGCTCGGGGGCGGTAACACACCCGCGTTCGAGGACGGCAAACGCCGCCTAGGCCTGGCGCGGGCCCTCGTTCATCCCGAGAACCCGCTGACGCGTCGCGTGGTCGTGAACTGGGTCTGGCGGCATCACTTCGGTCGAGGACTCGTCCGCACACCCGACGATTTCGGGACTCTCGGCGCGCCGCCGACGCATCCGAAACTGCTGGATTACCTCGCCGCAAAACTGCTGGAGGACGGCTGGTCGCTCAAGAGCCTGCACCGGCGCATCATGCTCTCCGCGGTCTACCGGCAGACGTCGCTCGGAAATGACGCCGGCCGCGAAAAGGATCCCGACAACGAATTGCTCTGGCGCATGCCGGTCCGCAAGCTGGAGCTGGAGTCCATGCGCGATGCGCTGCTGGCCGCGAGCGGCGAGCTGAAGCTCGATCCCCGACCGGGCGGGCGACCGTTCGAGGAGCAACCCGGCAAGGCCGTCCCCCGCCGCAGTGTCTACGCCTTCGTGAACCGCGACGTGATTTCGAAACTGGCCAGCGCCTTCGATGGCGCGGATCCCAGCGCCTGCACTGTGAAAAGGCCGGAGACGATGGTCCCGCAGCAGACGCTCTTCGCGCTCAATTCCGGCTACATCCAGGACCGCGCCAAGGCCTTGGCGGACCTGCCGGAAATCAGGAGCGCGGGATCGGATGAGGAGCGCGTGCGCCTGCTTTACCAACGGACCTTCGCACGGACGCCCGCCGCTGGGGAGTTGAAGACCGCGCTGGACTACATCTCCACGGCGAAGGACAAGCAAAGCGCGTGGTCGGGACTTGCGCATGCGCTGCTCGCGGCCAATGAATTCCATTTCATCGATTGAATGAACGCGAAAGCAACCATGCCGATCCTAACCCGCCGCCAGTTCCTGCGCCGGAGCGGGATGGGCATCGGATCACTCGCGTTGGCGCCGTTGCTGATGTCGCGCGACGCCTCGGCGGGGATCCATTTTCCCGGACGGGCGAAGTCGATGATCCACATCTTCCTAAACGGCGGGATGTCGCAGGTGGACACCTTCGACCCCAAGCCGGAACTCACGCGCCTCGGCGGGAAGATGCTGCCCTACGAAAACCTGCAGACCGAGCGCCGCACCGGCGTCGCGCTGCCTTCGCCCTTTGAATTCAAACAACACGGCCAAAGCGGCACACCGGTCAGCGACCTGTTTCCCCATCTTTCCAAGTGCGTGGACAAGATGGCGGTGATCCGCTCCATGCACGCGGAGCTGCCGAGCCATGAGATGTCGCTGATGCTCATGAGTTCCGGGCATCAGCGGGCGGTCCGGCCGAGCCTGGGCTCCTGGTTGAACTGGGGCATGAGCACGGAGAACCGCAACCTCCCCGGCTACGTCGCGCTCTGTCCCGCCGGCATGCCCGTCGGCGGAGCGAACAATTGGCGCTCCGCGTTCCTGCCCGGCGTCTTTCAAGGGACGCGCATCGACACCTCGGTGGCTGATCCCAAGAAGCTCATCGCGCACCTCCGCAACGAGCGCATCGACGCCGGGGAGCAACGGAGACAGTTCGACCTGCTGCGCGCGTTGAACGCCCGGCACCTAGCGGAGCGCCCCGAAGAGGCGGCCCTGGAGGCGCGCATCGAATCCTTCGAACTCGCCTACCGCATGCAGGTCGAGGCGACCGACGCCTTCGACATCGGCCGCGAACCGAAACACATCCAGGATCTCTATGGCGAGGGCCAGCAGAACCGGCAGTTGCTGATGGCGCGACGACTGGTCGAACGCGGTGTCCGCTTCGTGCAGGTCTGGCACGGCAGCGGACAGCCCTGGGACAGCCACAACAACATCAAGTCGGCGCACCGCCGCGTCGCCAACCAGTGCGACCAGGGCCTCGCCGCGCTCATCACGGATCTCGATCAGCGCGGACTGCTGGACGAGACGTTGATCGTCTGCTCCGGGGAGTTCGGCCGCACGCCGACCGTGGAGATGGGCACCGCCGGCGGCGGCGCAACCCTGGGGCGCGACCACAATCACTGGGGCTTCTCCCTCTGGATGGCCGGCGGCGGCGTCAAGGGCGGGACCGTCTACGGCGCGACTGATGAATTCGGCTTCAAGGCGATTGAGAATCCCGTGCCCATCCACGATCTCCACGCGACCGTCCTTCACCTCCTCGGCATCGATCACAAACGCCTCACCTACCGCTACGCCGGCCGCGACTTCCGGCTGACGGATCTTTATGGCGAAGTCGTGCCCGGCGTGTTGGCGTGAGAGGCGGGGAAGCGGGACGAACGTCAAACGCTCAACGCCCGACTTTCAACTGCAAACCAGGCCGCGTGGAGAATCAGATCGGTTTGAGAATTCTCATGACCGAAGTTGCAACCCTACCAGGGTTTCGAAGTGGGACCTTTCGGCGAAAGGACCTACCAACCCCAGGCAGCAGCGCCTCGCACGGAGGGACGAGCTCCCGCGAGTCCCACTTCAAAGTCCTCAGGGGACGCAGGACGGCGACCGTTTGTCCGAAACCGCTCTAACGTTCGAGGTTGAGCGTTTGACGCACGCCTTTCACGCCTTCGAAAACCCTCACAAACCGACGTTCATCCAGGAGCAGCGCGTTCGCGTTCTTCACCCTGGCCGCGGCGAAGGGATTCGCCGCCAGCGGAACCTGGAACTGAAACACCGGACCGGCCTGGGAGGCCATGCCGGTCGGTTGCGCGACGGCCGAGACCAACGCCTCGGCGCCGTTCGGCAGGACCAGGGTCGCCACCACCGGATGGGCGCCATCGTAAGGTCCGGGCTGCGCGTAGATGAACTGTCCCGCGAGGACGACCGGCTTATCCGGCCCCTGGCTGAGCATCTCCACCCGGGGCGGACCGTTCGGAATCGGAGGCGCGGGATTGGTCTGCGCCGACGCCAGCAACGCGGCAATTTCCTCCTGCGAGGCAATGTCGACCGCCCCGTGTTTGTCCATCAGCTCCAGCCGTTCGATCCCCGCCTTGCGATAGGGAAGCGGCAGGAGGATCTCCGGCATCACGCGCGCGAACCAACCCGCGTCGGCCTGGGACTTCCGCGCTTCGGCGTCCTCGACGATCTCCCTTGCCGCGGGAATCAAACCGGCGAGATGAAAGGCCACGAAGAAACCCGCCGCGATCTGGAGCCCGCGTCCGAAGCGCGGCATGAGACCGGCGACCGAGCCCCGCAGCGCTTCGGCGCCTCCCTCATCCCGAAAATGCCGCCAAACCACGAAGGCGCCGGCAAACACCGCGAACTGAAACTCGAGCCCGACCAGGCCGTAGTGCGGGCTGAGCGCCCGATCGAGCGTGTTGCTGCCCGCGCGCCCGATCATGACCAGCCCCGCCGTCGCCAGCTCCATCAAGGCGATCGTCAGCCAGGGCGACAATCTCCGCAGGAGATTTCCGGAAGCGCCGACGCCGCGAGCGTAGATCAGCAGTCCGAGAAACAGCGCCAGGGTCATGGTTCCCGAAACGCCGGCCACGAGCAGGTGCGCCGCTTCGCCCTCCCGGCCGAGGAGCGAGTCCAGGCCGTGCCCGGCCGAGGAGCCCAGCACGCATACAATGAAGGCGCAGGCCTTCAACGGATGACGCAGGCACCAGCCCAGCGGCGAGTATTCCTCCGTTTCCACCAGGGCCAGGTAGTTGGCCTCCCGGTCGTACTCGTTGAGTTCCCCGTGCCCCAGGAGCATCAGGACCAGGATCGCCGCCGCGCCGACGGCAAAGACGCCCAGCCCCCGGATCGCGGCGGGACCGAACGGCCGGACGTTCACCCGGCCGCTCAAAACCAGATAGACGGGAAAAGCCAGCCACAAGGTGAAGCCCGCCGCCGTGGTGAAGCTGCCCAGCGCCGCCAGAACGCAAAGCGCCGCGGTCAACGGCGCCAGACCGATTTTTGAATCCGCGGCCAGGATTCCCAACCGCAGGCACAACGACACCGCCATCCACAGGATTCCCCAGGTGGCGAAATACAGGGGCCATTGGCAGAGTGAAAATGCGCACAGCGCCGCCAAGGGGTAGAAGAGCATCCCCGCGCCGTCCTTCGGCAGGGTGCGCCGGATCAGGATGACGACGCCCCCGAACAGCGCCGCAACCGCCGCCATGTTCGCCCCCACGCCGGCCAGCAGGTTCCAGTTCGCGAAGCGTCCGATCGCATAGTAGTGCAGCTTCGTGGTCGCGCAGAGATGCACCCCCTGCTTGGCGAAGATGTAGCTCCAGTTCCACGAATCCCCCAGATAGCGGATGGCGCCGTAGACAAAGGTCCAGTCGTCCCAACGCGGACGGCCCGACGCATGGCGGATCGTCATCGCGAGCAACAGCGCGAAGGGCGCGGCCGTCGCAAGCAGCAGGCCGTATCTGCGGATCGCGGAGCCGGGGGCGACATTGTCGGAAGAGGCATTCAAAGGCGCGCGAATTACGACATTGCGCCAAAGAGGTGAAAAGCTTTTTCGGGGTGGGGTGAACCGTCCTGAGTGAACCGCGCCGGGACATGCACACGTCAGCTCATTCCATGACAGCGCCCCGCCTTCACCGGATCCGCACGCCGTAGAAGCGCTCCGCGTTCCGGTGAAGCAGCTTTTCCATGACGCCGCGTCCCTTGGGGGCGAAGAAATCCCAGACGATGGCCTTGTACTCCGCGTAGGCGCCGCCGCGCACGCTGACCGGCCAGTTGCTGCCGTAGATCAGGCGATCCTCGCCGAAGGCGTCCCAGACCACCTCAAGCGTGGAGCGATAGAAGGCGGGATCCTTGGGCGCGGGGCTTTGGCCGGTGCGTTCGAAGAGACCGGAAACCTTGCAGTGGACGTTTGGATGACGCGCCGCCCGACGGACGGCCGCGGCCCATCCGGGGTCGGCTTCGCCTCCCTTGATCTTCAGGCCAGTGACGTGGTTGATGAGGATCTTCAGCTTCGGAACGCGGCGGGCGATCAGGTCCGCGTCGTCGAGCGAGAAGTTGGCCAGGAGGATGTCGAGGGTCTTGCCGGACTTCGCCATCAGGCGCAGGTCCCGCCAGACGGCGTCGGTGAAGAAGGCGTCGCCGCCGGGACGTTGGCGCAACCGGATTCCCACATAGCGCGGATCCCCGGCAAACCTCGCGAGCTGCCCGGCAAATTCCGGCGTCCCCAACTGCAGGTTGCCCACGACCCCGAGGTAGCGTTTCGGATCCTCCCTCACGAGGTCGAGAACCCATTGGTTGTCCTCCACCAGGTCGCTCGCCTCCACGATCACGGTCGCCGCGATGCCGTTCCTCTTCGCGACCGCGTTGAACTGCGGGGGGAGGATGGGGCGATACAGGATCTTGTCGCTCTTGGGCGGCCACGGCACACCGCCCGGGCGCGTTGTGTCGTAGAGGTGGATGTGGGTGTCGATGACCGGGATGTCCGAAAAGTCGGAAACCTTGGAAGCCGCGGCGCGCAGGCCGGCCGCGGACGCCAGCAGCAGGGTGAGCAGGAGGAGGCGTTTCATGGAGAAGCGGGTTCGACGGGAAGGGGCGTCAACGCGAGGCCGAATCCCGCCGGGGTTTCTGTTTCTGCCGGGCCTTGCGCAACTGCCCCTCATCGACCGCGAAGCCGAAGATCAGCGCGCCCATCTCGTCCGTGGATTCCAACCCCCATTTGATGAGGCGCGGCGGGTCGTTGGGGTTGCGGGGATTGTCGGCGCTGTTGTCGTAGGTGATCACCGACCGGATCACCGTGCCGGCCGGAAGTGGGAGCGCTTCCTTGTAATAGTATTGGCCCTGCCAGTTGAAATCCCAGTCGTTGATCCGGAAGAGCTTCTTCACCGAGCCGTCAGGCAGCGTGGCGGTTCCGGTCATGGTCTTGCCGATGTAATGCGCATGACCCCAGACGGCGACGAGTTCCGAGGCGACCGGAGTGGTGTATTGCGCGCGGATGGTGAAGTTCTTCTCCCCCGGCGGCACGCCCTCGCGCAGCGCGGACTTGTTCCCGTATCCGCCCGGCAACAGAACCTCGTGATACTCGCGGGCCGGCTTCTTCTTCGCAAAGTACAGCGCGACCGTCGTCTGTTCCTCCATCTTCCGGCCGACCGGGTGGAAATGTCCGGCCAACACCAGGTGTGAGCCCTTGGGCAACCTTCGCGCGAGGCCGTAGGGGAGCTTGTCCGGATAGGCTCCGACAGCCCAACCGCCGAGCTCCACCTTGCGGAAGCGCATGCCGCCGAAGCCGGGCCGCGCGTCCTGGGCGTCGAGCTCTTGCGCCGCGCCCTCGGTGTCGCCGTAGTAGAGCATGTGGTGCACGACCGGCCGCGAGCTGGGGCGGATCTCGATTGCGGTCACCCACTTGTCCTCCTTGAGATCAAGGGGAACGACGAAGTTGCGATAGATGTCCGGTCCGTCGGCGGGGACGGTAAAGGGCTCAGTCATCTTTACCACGAGGTCGGGTTTGCCGAGCCGCCACCCCGCGGGAAAGGTTGGCAGCGGCGGCGTCTTCCCGGGGTCGCCCTCCGGCGCGCCGGCCTCGACCCAGCCCGCTATCAGCGCGATGTCCCGGTCCGGGAGGCGGCGTTCGTGGCGGAATTCCCCGTAACCCGGCGCCGGATGCCAGGGTGGCATGAACCGCTGCTCGACCACCTTTCGGATGAGCCGTCCGCGCTTGCTGACCTCGCGGTAATTCGTCAGCTCGAACGGCGCGGCCTCGCCCTCGCGGTGACACTCCACGCAATTCTGGAAGACGATCGGGGCGATGTGTTCCGAGAAGGTGATCCGCTCCGGCAGACCGCCCTTTACCCCGCCCGCGTGGGCGTTGAACGCAAGGCCGATCATGAGTAGAACGAAGCTGAACGACGGTTTCATGGAGCCGGGAGTATGGTGTGGAGAAAGAGCGTGGGTCGAGCCCGTTCTGGACGGAATCCGCGGCCTTTCCTCGTGACCGGCCCTCGGCGTTGTGGCAAATCTGCGCCATGGCAAGACTGACACCCCAAGAGATCAAGGCCGGCCTGGCCGCCGCGCCCGACTGGACCCGCAAACGCGGCGCCATCATGCGGACCTTCCAGTTCAAGGATTTCCCCGCCGCCATCCGCTTCGTGGACAAGATTGCGCGCCTGGCGGAGAAGGCCTGGCATCACCCGGACATCGACATCCGCTGGAACAAGGTCACGCTCACCCTGACCACACACGACGAAGGGGGCCTGACCGCGAAGGACTTCGACCTCGCCCGCCAGTTCGACCGCAAGGCCTGACCTCCGGCCCGGCCTCATTCCGCACTCCGCATTCCATGGCCGCCGCGAAACGTCCGAAGCCGCCCGACGCGGGCCTGGCGTTCCGCAAGGCTTTCGGCTATTCGCCCACCTGCATCGCGCGCGCGCCGGGACAGGCGGAACTCCTCGGGCATAGCGCGGACTACAACCGCGGCCTCGCCATGGCGGTCGCAATCAACCGCTCCGTCTCGGTGGGCGTGTCCCCTCGCGTGGACGGACAGATTGAGCTGGCGACATCCGCCTACAGGACGCGGGAGAAATTCTGGCTGACCTCGTTCGAGTTCAATCCCGCCGCTCCCTGGACCGCCTTCATGAAGGGGGTCCTCGACCGCATGCGGAAACACGGCGTCCATTTCAGCGGTTTCAACGCCTGCGTCTTCAGCGACATCCCCCGCGGCGCGGGGCTCGGCTCCTCCTCCGCGTTGACCGTCGCGACTGCCCTCGGCGTCCGGGAGCTGTATCCCTGGCGCGTCACCGCGACCGGCGTCATGCGTCCGCCCGCCCGGACACAGGGGAAACTCCCGCGCCTCGGCAAGGACGAAGCCCTGCAGGTCGCGCGTTTCTGCCTGGAGGCGGAGACGGAGTTCGTGAAGACCGACTGCAGCCTGCTCGACCCCATCGTGTCCCTGCGCGGCAGGGAGTTCCACATTGTGTCCGTCGACTTCCACCACGAATCCGTGGAGCAAATCCCGTTGATCGACGATGTCTGCTTCGTCATCTGCGAGACCGGCGCGCCGCGGCCGCGGGACCGCGCCCCCCATCTGGAACTGCGCCAGCACTGCGTGTCCGCCGCGCGTTCGCTGCGCGCGAAGTCGCTCCGCTCGGTCGAGCCCCGTTACCTGTCGGCCCGCCGCAGGCGGCTCACCCAGCGGGAACATGACTGCGCCTATCACATCGTCGGTGAAAACCAGCGCGTCGCCTTCGCGGACCGCGCGCTTCGCGAGGGGGACGTCGAGCAGTTCGGCCAGTATCTGCTCCAGAGCCACGACAGCTGCCGTGAGTTCTTCGGCAACAGCTCCCGGGAGCTCGACCTCCTGGTCCAGCTTGCGCGGGCGCACCCGGCCTGCTTCGGCGCGCGCCTCACCGGCTCGGGTTTCGGCGGGGCCACGATCAACCTCGTCCGTTTCTCCCGCCTCCAGGAGTTCACGACCTCGATCGCCGCGCTCTACGAGAAGCTCACCCGCCGACGCATTGAGCCCATGTTCTGCCGCGTCGTGGACGGCGCGGCCTGAGGTCCAACCCCGGAATCGAATCGCGGCGTCAGCCGCCCCGCCACAAAAGGCAGTCCCGCGAATTCGGGCTTTCCCCGTCGACCGCCTTTACCGCTCACCCGGCGGTCTGCCGGAGAATCTCGGCGGGCGCGCGGCGGAGGATGCGGCGGGTGGGCAGGCGGGCCGCAAAGACGCCGGCGACGATGCTGACGAACAACGTCGCCGCGAAGGTGAACCAAGGCACGGTGAACACCACGGGCATCTCGATCAGGACCGCCGCCTGGAGCATGAACAACCAGGCCAGTCCGAAGCCCATCAGCCCGCCGGAGACGCCGGAGGACAGGGTGAGCGTGACGGATTCGCAGAGGAAGATCCGCAACAGGTGGCCGCGTCGCAGACCGAGAGATTTCAGCACGCCGATCTCCCAACGACGCTCGATGACCGAGGTGGCCATGGCGGCGATGAGGGAGAACACCGCAATGATCACCGCCACAACCATCAGCAGGCCGAAGAACACCTGCGTCACCCAATAGAGCGCGCGGGCCTTGGACTTCTGTTCGGCCACCGATTCCACGCCGAATTGATACCTGACGCCAAATTCCTCGCGCAGCCGATGCGCCACGGCGCGCTGTTTGTCGGCGTCGCCGACCCGGGCAAGAAAGGTCGAATGAAAGGCCTCGTCCGGCGCGCCTTCGGTCATGGCGTCGAAAGCGGGCCGGGACAGCAGGACGCCGGAGCCGACCGCGGCGGCAACCCGGGCGCGGAAGTTGCGGAAGCCGGGCAGCGCGCCACAGACGGCTTCGACGCGAAAGCGGTGGACACGCCGTTGCGCGCCGAGTTGAAAGGTGAGCTGGACGGGATCGTCGGCCTCCAGATCGAGGAATCGCGCCGCGGCCTGGCTCAGGATCACGGGAGGGAAGGCGGCGTTCGTTTCCGCGCCGGTTGCAGCGAATCCGGTGTCGGCGGCCAGCGCGGCAAAGGCGTCGAGGCCGCCCTCGGCGAACTGGACGCCGTTCGTGAACAGGGTTCCGGCGAAGTCGGTGTCGATGCCGGCGGCGGTGACCCACAGTTGTTTCATGCCGACGACATCGCCGAGGACAACATCGTAGGCGACGCCGCGATTCGAGCGCGGCCGCAGTTGCCGAACCTCGGATACGGAAGCGACGCCATCGATGCCCCGCAGTTCGTCCATCATCTCGGGATTGGGCGGGCCGCCGGACTGGAGCCGCAGGTCGGCCCCGTTCGTCTGTTCGACGAGGGCCATGGTCGCGCCGCTGAAGAGCGAGATCAGGCTGGCAATGAAGATCACGAAGGACACCGAGAGGCTGAACATCAGCGCGGTGGCGGTGTTGCGGCGACGATGGCGCGAGAGGTTGCGGGCGGCCAGCTCCGCCGACGCGCCGTAGACCCACCCGGTGAAGGCCAGAGTCACCCGCTCCACCAGCGGCAGCGCGCCCACCGACACCAGGGTGAACCCGAGCAGGATGGTGAGCAGCAGGCACAGCACGACCGTCCCGATCAACGACGGATTTCCCGACAGGAACGCGCCAGGAAGGATGAAGAACACCACGACCGACAGCCCGGACAGCGCGAGCCCGGTGGCCAGCAGCGGACGATTGGCGCCGCCCTCTTCGCGCGGAGCTTCGGCGATCTGGCCCGTCCGCAGCGGCGCCAGCGCGTCAGCCAGTTTCAAACGGGTCGCCCGTAATGCCGGAGCCAGGGCGCTGCCGATGGAAAGCGCCGCGCCCGCGCCGAGGGTGAGCAGCAGCGTCTGGTTGGAGACGAGCAGCGTGACGGGATCGCCCTCCGCCTTCATCGCGAGCTCCACGAAGTTGACCACGATCTGGGCGAAGCCGATTCCCGCCAACACGCCGGGCGCGACGCCCAGCAGACAGAGCGCGGCGGACTCGCCGAGCACGAGCTGGAAGATGCGCCGACGCCGCGCGCCCAGAGTGCGCAGGATGGCGTATTCGCGGACGCGCTCCTCGACAGCCACCGAGATCAGCGAGTAGATCAACAATCCGGTGATCGCCAACGCGAAGACGGCGAACACGCCGAACACCACGCGCACCGGCGAGGTGAAGTTCTGGAAGGCCGTGATCGCCGCCGCCTTGGGCAGCAGGATCTGATGGTCCAGTCCCAGGGTCGTCGACAACGATTCGCCCGCGTCCTTCAGTCGCATCACGCTCGAGTGCAGGTCGCGCGCGTCGTAGTAGGAACGGGGATTATCAAAGGCGCCGGCGAGGAAATGGACCTTCTCCGGCTGGCCGAGGAGTTTGCGCGCGTCCGCCTCGTTCAGCACGACGAAGTCCTTCACCTGCTGGGGGACCAGCATCTGGCGCTCGATCACCGTTCCAACCTTGAACTGCAAGGTCTCCCATCCATCGGGATCCTCGACCGTGATCGCGGCGCCCGCCCTCGCGTTGAGCTTGGCGGCGAGGTTCTCGGAGATGGCGCAGGTTCCGTTCTCCAACGAGGGCTCCGGCCGGAGACCGGCGGTGTCGAGGTCGCGTTCCTTTGGCGGGTCAATTCCCAGGAGCATCGCAGTCCGTTGCTTCGTGTCCGCCTTGACGCGGCACAAACCGGTCAGCCGCGGGGTGAGGCCCTTCAGGTCGGGATCGTCCTTGAGGCGCGCGAGGGCGTCGGCGGGATCGAAGAGCTTCGGCTGAAAACGGGCGCCGCCCTCGGCCATGATCAGGACGTCGGTCTTGCCGGCCTGCAACGCGACCAGATCAATGTAGGAGGTCGAGATGGAATCGAGGCCGATGCGGATGGCGGTGAGCAGCGCGATGGTCAGGAAGATGCCGGCGATTCCCAAGGCCGTGGCCAGACGCCGCCGGACGAGGTTTCGGAGGACGTAGCGCAGGGATTCCATCACGCCGCCTTGGTGTCGCTTTCCACCTTGCCGTCCTGGATTCCCACCACGCGGGAGCAGACCTCCGCCACGGAGGCGTCGTGGGTGGCGACGACGATGGTCACGCCGTCGTTGCGGTTGAGATCCTTGAGCAGGTTAAGGACCTCGCGTCCGGTCGCCCGGTCGAGGTCGCCGGTCGGCTCATCCAGGAGGATCAATGTCGGCTCGTTGGCAAGGGAGCGGGCGATTGCGACACGCTGCTGCTCGCCGCCGGAAAGTTCGGCGGGTTTGTGGTCGGCGCGGTCCTTGAGGCCCACGCGGTCCAGCAAAGCCAGCGCGCGTTCCCGCCGTTTACGTCGCCCCGCGCCCTTGAACTGCATGGGGATCTCCACGTTTTCGCGGGCGGTCAGCGTCGGGATCAAGTTGTAGAACTGGAACACGATCCCGATCCGGTCCCGCCGAAAGTCCGCGACCTCGTCGTCGGACAGCCGGTTGATGTCGACGCCGTCAATGCGCACGACGCCGCGGGAGGGAAGGTCGATCGCGGCGAGCAGGTTGAGCAGGGTGGTCTTGCCGCAGCCCGAGGGGCCCATGATGGCGACGGCCTCGCCGGTCCCGACGCTCAGATCGACGCCGCGCAGGGCGCCGACGGCGTTGGCCCCCAGCAGATAGCTCTTGTGGATGTTCTCCGCCTCAACCGCAATCTGGCTCATGTGCCGGGTCCTTTCGTCGATGGTGTGTTCCTTGTTGCTGGTGACGCCGCGCGGCAAGGGCAGTTACGCGCCGTGTAGGACAGGCTTCCAGCCTGTCCAGAGCAGGGCCGGTTGCTAAGGAATGCTGCCTGACATGATGTGCGGTTTGGCCCGGTCGGTTTCGGGCGGCGGCTCAAGCTCGCAGGCGCTGCGTCATGCCGGGGACAGGCAGCCGCCTTCGCTCCGCTTCGGCGAGCCAAGGGATGCCTGTCCTACGGGAAGGCGCGGCGGTTCCAGCAATTGCCAACCGGCCACTGGCAAATACTCCGATTCCCTACGCGATTCTGTAACTGCCCCCGAGCAACCGCGTCACTTTAAGACGGATGGACAAAGTCGGAGACAATTCCGCTCGTTGGTCCGGCCGGGAAACATCCCGGTCCTCTTCAAACCCAAAGGAACTGACGTGAAGAAGCGTATCCCCTGGTTGTGGCCGGCGTTGACGCTGCCGGTCTTGTTGGCGGGCAAAGTCATGTCCGCGCCCCCGCCGCCTTCGGCGACCCAATGGCTGCCCCCACAAGCCGTGGCCGTCCTCGAGATCACCCGTCCCGAGGCGTTGTTGAACCCACTGCTCAGCGACGCTTTCGCCGCCGCGGTCGAGGCGACGCCACCTTACCAAAAGCAGGTTTCCACCCCGGGGTTTGAACAGTTCCAGGAGGTGGTCAAACTGTTCGAAACGCGGCTGGGGACGGACTGGCGAAAGGGCGTCCGCAAGCTCGCGGGCGGCGGCATCCTGTTCGGCCTCACGCCCAACGTTGGCGCGACGCTGGCGGTCGACGCCAAGGACGAGGCGGCGTTGAAGGAGTTTCAAGGGTTGGTTCTCGACCTCGCTGCCGGGGATGCCGAGAACCGCGGTCAGGCCGGCGGACCAACCTCGCGGGAATACCAGGGCGTCACGGTCTGGTCGTTGGGCGGCAACGCGCACACGGTCATTGGAAACAGGCTGCTGCTCGGCTCCCGCCCGCCAGCCATCCGCGCGGCGCTCGATCTGTATGCAAAGTCTGGAGGAAAGAGTTTCGCGTCACGACCCGAGGCTGAGGCGGCGCGGAAGGCGGCGCTGGCGGACGACGCGATCGGCTGGGCCTTCCTGGACATGAAGGCTCTGCGCGCCAATCCTGGCCTGGCGAAGGCCCTCGAAGGCAGCGGTAATCCGCTGGCGGAACTGGTTCTCGCGGGTCCGCGGGAAACCTTGAAACACGCAGATTGGCTGGCCGCCGGAATCCACGTCGAGGGCGACGCGTTGGAGCTGCGGCTCATCGCGCAGGGAGCCGGCGACGCGTCCGTTGACAGTCCCGCGCAGTTTGCGGCGATCCGCGGACCGAGCGAGGGCGCGTTGCCTGTCCCGTCCGTTCCCCGCGGCATCGCCGGCGTCAGCCTGCATCGCGACCTGCACGGATTCTACGCGGCGAAGGACAAGTTGTTTCCCGAGCGCACGTCAGGGCTGATCTTCTTCGAGAACATGATGGGGATCTTCTTCAGCGGTCTCGACCTGACGGAACAGGTGCTGGGCGAAACGAAGCCGGGCATTCGTGTGGTCGTCGCGGAACAGGACTACGATCCGGCCATCGGAAAGCCCCAGACCCGCCTTCCCGCCTTCGCGGCGATCCTGAAGCTGCAACGACCGGAGGCGTTCGGCGAGGTGATAGAGGAGGCCTGGCAGAAGGCGCTCGGGCTGATCAACTTCACGCGCGGGCAGAAGGCGCTGCCCGGGCTCATCATCGACCGGGATGAACATCTGGGCACGCCCTACACCGTCTCCAGCTTCCGCGCCCCGGAAAAGGCCGGCGACGACCTCCACATTCGTTACAACTTCCGACCGACACTCGCCCGGCTGGGTGATTCCGTGATCCTGAGTTCGACCGACGCCCTGGCGAAGGACCTGATCAAAGCCCTGCAAAAAGAGGCGGCCGCAAAGACTGCCGCGCTGTCGAAGACGCACAGCGTGCTGGAGATCAGCGGCGGGCGCCTCGCCTCGATCCTCCAGGCAAATCGCGCGCAGCTCGTCCGGCAGAGCATCGTGGAGAAGGGCAAGACGCAGGAGGAGGCCGAGGCGGAACAGGTCGTCCTGACCTCGATTGTCGAGACCATCAAGTCGGCGCGGCTAAGCCTTGCGACGGGCGACGACGAAGCCGATGCCACGCTGCTCCTGCGCTTCGAACTTCCCGCCGCCGCCCCGGACACCCGTCCCGGTGGTTGAAACGAAAGGCCGGTCATGGCTACGCCTTCAAACGACAAATCCGCCGTCGTCCCAAACGGACGCCTGGCCGATCCCGCCTGGGCCTGGGCGCGCTATGAACCCGACGGGAGCCGCCCCTGGGATCTCCGTCTGGCGGGACATCTCTTCCGCCGGGCGGCCTTCGGCGCGAGCTGGCCGCGATTGCAAAAGGCTTTGGCCGACGGCCCGCAAAAGACCATCGACGCGCTGTTGAATCCGCCGGGTGAAAAGACGCGGGCTTTCAATCGACGGCTGGACGATTACGAGGCCTCGGTCGGCGGCGCGACGAATGTTCTGCGAGGCTGGTGGCTGCGCCGCATGATGGAAACACCGGATCCGCTGCGCGAGAAGCTGACGCTCTTTTGGCACAACCATTTCGCCATCAGCGCCGCGCGCGTGAACAACGCCGCCCTGATGGGCCGGCACGCGGGACGTCTGCGCGAACATGCCTTGGGGAATTTCGCCGCCCTGCTCGAATCCCTTTCCGGCGATCCCGCCCTGTTTCTCGGCCTGGAGGCCAAGGCCAATCGTCGCGCCCGGCCCGAGGAGTATTTTGCGCGGGTCCTGTTGGAGCGCTTCGTTCTCGGTCCCGGCGGATTCTCGGACGAGGACGTCCGATCCACGGCGCGGGCCTTCACCGGCTGGTTCGTCTTCCAGACGGAACTCCGCTTCATCGCGCGCGAACACGACGAGGACGAGAAACGCTTCCTGGGCGAGACGGGGAAATTCGGACCGGAGGACGTCGTCCGGATCGCGGCAAAGTCGCCGGCGTCCGCGCGGTGGATTGTGCGGAAGTTGTATCGCGAGTTCATCGCGGACGAGAAACCTGCGCCAAACGCGTTGATCGACCCGCTGGCGGAGAGGTTCTCCAGGGGCCACGACATCCGCGCCGTGGTGGAGACGATGCTGCGTTCAAACCTGTTCTATTCGCCGGCCGCGTATCGTCGGAAGGTCAAGAGCCCGGTCGAGTTCGCGCTGGGTTTCATCCGCTCGTTCGAGGGCGTGGTGGGGGCCACCCGCCTGGGCGCCGATCTGGCGGCGCTGGGGCAGGACCTTTATTCACCGCCGACCGTGGCAGGCTGGGTTGGCGGGCGACGCTGGATCAACCGTTTCACCATCCCCGGCCGCGCCGCCGTCATCCGGGCGCTGCTGAGCAAATCGGACGACCGTGGCGACGGAATCGATCCGAAGGCGGCGGCCCGACAGCAGGGCTTTGCCGACGATCGCGCGGGCGCAAGATTCCTGACCGACCTTCTCCTGCAGGGCGACCTGGACTCCGAAACACGACGCGCGTTGGAAAGCGGCGGCCTTTCCGCCCGTCAACTGCCCGAAATTGCCGCGCTGCTCGCGGGACTTCCCGAATACCAACTCGCCTGACCCGAACGACCGACTGTCATGAAGACCACCCGACGCGGATTCGTGAAGACTTCCCTGGGAACCTCCTCGCTGCTGGCGCTGGATTGCGGATTGGCCCGCCTTGGGGCGCGGGCCGCCGCGCCGCGCCTGGACACCCGGGGAAACGTTCTCGTCGTCGTGCAGCTCAGCGGCGGCAACGACGGACTGAACACGGTCGTGCCCTTTGAGGACGACGCCTACCACCGGGCGCGGCCCACCCTGCGTCTGTCCGCCGACAAGGTCCGCAGGATCGGCGACGGCATGGGGTTTCATCCCGAGATGCCGGCGTTCGAACGGCTCTACAAGGACGGGCTGCTCGGCATTGTTCAGGGAGTCGGCTATCCCAAATCCAGCCGCAACCACGACGCCGCGCTGCGGGACTGGCACACCGCGCGTCCCGGCGATGCGCATTGCCAGACCGGCTGGTTGGGGCGGACGGCGGACCACCTCGGCGCGGTCGATCCGGCGCGCGTCCCCGCGATCTTCGTGGGGCCGATCAACACGCCCTTCGCCCTGCATGCGGCGGAGGCGGTCGTGCCTTCGATCCGTTCACTGAAACAGGCGGCAGGCGCGCCGGGCGGCGGCGGACATTGGCGGCGGATGCGAAGGCTCACCGATCCGGCCGCGACCGCCACCCACGACGATTCGCTGCTTTCCTTCATCCGTGGCGCAACCAGGACCGCGGGCGAAGATCAGGAACGCATCGCGGCGCTCGCCGCCGCCGGTGGGCCGGTCGGAGCTTACCCTGACTTCCCCCTGGCCGCCGACCTCGGGACCGTCGCGCAGCTCATCCGCGCGGAGCTGGGCATCCGGATCTTCTTCGTGGAACTGGGCGGCGGCGGCATCGGCGGCTTCGACAGCCACGCCAACCAGGCCGCCAATCACGGCGCGTTGCTGCGGCAGTTATCCGAGGCGATCGCCGCCTTTGTCGACGACCTGAAGCGCGACCGACTGCTCGATCGCGTCGCGCTGCTGACGGTCTCGGAATTCGGCCGCACCGTCGCGGAGAATGGCCGTCGAGGCACAGACCACGGTATTGGCGCGCCGCTCTTCCTGGCGGGCGGACGGATCCGGCCCGGCCTTGTGGGCGCGCATCCGAGCCTCACCGACCTCGACGGCGGCGCGCAGAAATTCCACACGGACTTCCGCAGCGTCTATGCCACGCTCCTCGACCGCTGGCTCGGATTCGACAGCGCGGCCGTGCTCGGCCGCCGGTTCGAGCCGGTGGATCTGCTGGCGGCGTGACGGGCAGCGTGCATTACACGGTAGGGCGGTCGTTGCATCGCCGCCCACTTCAATATCTCGAAGGGATGAAACGAACCGCGTCCGTGTTTTGTCGTAAGATGCTTGCGCCCCTTCAGGGCGTTGAGATGGGTCGCGGCACAACGCGACCCTTCTACCGTGATTGTCTGTCATCGGCGCCCGCCCCAGATCGCCCTTGATTGTTCGGCCTGAATCCGGGAGCTTTTCGACTCGTCTCACCGATTCACCCGATTGTCATGAAGAAGAAAACGCTCCTCATTGCCGCCCTTTTCGCCCTGTTCTCCGTCGCCACGCTTCACGCCGCGGAGGACGGATTCAAGTCCATCTTCAACGGCAAGGACCTTTCCGGCTGGAAGGGCCTGTCGAAGTTCTGGTCCGTGCGGGACGGGGCGATCACCGGACAGACGACCAAGGAGAACCCCACCAACCCGAACACCTTCATCGTCTGGGAGGACGGCACGGTCGATGACTTCATCCTCAAGCTGAAATTCAAGATCGTGCCCGACAACGACAAGAACTGGGCGAACTCCGGCATCCAGTATCGCAGCACGTTGCTGGACAAGGAGAAGTTCATCGTCGGCGGCTACCAGGCGGACTTCGAGGCGGGCGAGACCTACTCCGGCATCCTCTACGAGGAGCGCGAACGCGGCATCCTCGCGTTGCGCGGCGAGCGGGTCGTGTTGGAACCGCAGGACGCGGGCAAGAAGGGTGCGAAGAAGATTGTCACCGGCTCCGTCGGGAAGAGCGAGGACATCCAGGCGGCGATCAAGCCGCGCGACTGGAACGACTACACCATCATCGCGCGCGGCAACCACCTCATCCACATCATCAACGGCAAGACCACGGTGGACGTCACCGACAACGACGCCAAGGAGCGCTCCCTGTCCGGCGTCCTGGCGCTGCAGCTTCACGCAGGCGAACCGATGACCGTGCAGTTCAAGGACATCCGCTTGAAGCGGCTGCCCCTGGCGCTGCGGAAGAAGCTGGTCATGATCGCCGGCAAGCCCAGCCACCCGCCGTTGATGCATGAATTCAACGCCGGCGTGCAGCTCCTGCAGAACTGCCTGGAGCAGGGCCAGGACAAGATCGTCTCCACGTTTTACCTCAACGGCTGGCCGAAGGACCCCACCGCCTTCGACAACGCCGACGCCGTCCTCTTCTACATGGACGGCGGACCCAAGCACGAGATCGCCCAAAGCAAGGAGCGCATCGCCGAGATCGACGCGTTGGCCGCCCGCGGCGTCGGCATCGCCTGCGCGCACTACGGCGTCGAAGTGGTGGCGGACACGCTGGGCGAGCAGTTCAAGCGCTGGATCGGCGGACACTACGAAAACAGCTTCTCCTGCAACCCGATGTGGGAGCCGGACTACAACAAGCTCCCCATGCACCCGATCACCCGCGGCGTGAAGCCCTTCAAGATCAAGGACGAGTGGTATTTCAACATGCGCTTCCGCGACCAGTTCACCGGCGTGAAGCCGATCCTCATGGCCGTGCCCTCCGACGAGGTCCGCAACGGCCCCTACGTCTACCCCAAGGGACCCTACCCGCACATCCAGGCGAACAAGGGTCTGCCGGAGGTGATGATGTGGGCGGTCGATCGGCCGGACGGCGGACGCGGCTTCGGCTTCACCGGCGGACACTTCCACCTCAACTGGGGCAACGACGAATACCGCAAGGTCTTCCTGAACGCCCTGGTCTGGGTGACCGGCTCCGAAGTGCCCAAGGGCGGCGTCGACTCCCGCGTCACCGAGAAGATGCTGATGTCCAACCTCGACCCCAAGCCAGACCCCCGCAAACGCAAGGCCGCCAAGGCGAAGGCCAAGTGATTCACGCAGCCTGTTTTCATAGGTGGGGTGAATTGCCCCCAACGAGCCGACGCGAACATGTCCCGGCGCAGCTCACTGGGGACGTCTCGGCGGGCGCGGGACTCGAATTCGTTCAAGGCGGGTAGGTTCAGCGTTTCGCACGCGCATCCCACGCCTTCCAGAATTCAGTCGCTGACAGAGTCTTGGTCGATTCGCGGGGATCCTGGCTCACGGGATAGATGATCTGTTTCAACGAGGGGTGGTCGCGAAGCATGTCGAGATCGATGACCTGCGAGGGAAGCGGGAGCGTCAGCGTTTCGAGCTTCTTGCACGTCAACAACGGTCGAAGGCGGCGGACTTTCGTTCCGTTCAGGTTGAGCCTGTTCAGTGGCATGCCCTCCAATGGCTCCAGGTCCCGCACGGGTGTTCCGGTCAGGATCAGGATCTCGATCCCCATTCCTCGCAGGGGTTCAAGATCGCTGACTCTCGTAAAGCCCACGTGAAACTCGCCTTCGATCTTCGCTCCTTTCAGCGGACTTAGATCAGACAGGTTTGTCGCGTAGGAAAGGTATAACAGCTTTAGCCGCGCGTTCTTCAATGGGCTGAGGTCGCGAATGGCGGTATGCCCCGCATGCACACCCGTCAACGGCGCGTTCTCCAGCCCGACCAGGCTGGTGATTTTCGATCGTGTCAGGTTGACGCCCTGCAATGGCATTCCCTGAAGCGGCGACAAATCGGTGTAGGGGCATGCCTTGGCATCAAATACCGTCAGATTTGCGCCCCTCAGCGGCTCCAATGATGTCACTTTGTTGCCCCGGTCGTCGCCGCCCATATACAACGCCTCCAGAGGCATGCCCTTCAGTGGAGCCAGGTCATGGATCTTCGGGCAGTTTCGAAGGTCAATGCTTGTCAGTCGAAGTCCCTTGAGCGGCGTTAGATCCGACACGTTTTCACAATCCATCAACAGCAGCGTCTCCAAGGGAGATCTCGCTAGCGGCCGGAGGTCCTCCACCGCCGTTCCGTTAAGGCGAATGCCTTTCAAAGGCATGTTCGCCAGCGGTGCGAGGTCCTTCACCGTGCGACAATCGTGCAGGTCCAGATCGTTAAGCGGCATTCCTGCCAAAGGAGCGAGCGATTCAACAGAGGTTCCCGCCAGTCCGAGCAGCTTCAGTTCCATTCCCCGGAGCGGCGTGAGGTCGCTGATGGCGCTGCAATCTGAAAGATTGAGTTTCTTCAGTGGAATACCCCGCAGCGGCGCCAGGCTGGTGATTTCCGAGCCTGACAGCTTCAATTCCAGGTTGGCGGCGTCCCCGGTGATCTTCTCCTTGATGCCGACGGCTTCGAGCTGCGCATGCCATTTGTCCAGGTTCTCCTGCGTGACTTCCGCAATCGTGACGCCGAGCAGAAGTTGCTCGGCGGTGCGGCCTTGCTCTTGCAGGGCCTGCCGCAAGATGGACAATTGCTTTGGCGTCAGTTCACCGGACGAGCCAGCCTCCGCCAGCAGTTGTTCCGTGATCCCCCTGTTCTCCTGCGCGCCGGCGTGATCGGGTTGCAGCGCCAGGGCCTGCTGATAGGCGGCCATGGCTTCGTTCAACTCGCCGCGGGTCTGGTGGATGTTCCCCTTCAATGCTTGGTAGTCGGCGACGCCGGGCGCAAAAGCGATGGCCTGCTCGATGCGCTTCAAGGCGCCTTCCAGGTCCTGCGCCTCGATCAAGGACTCGGCCTCTGCGCGAAACGCGGGCGCCGATGCGTCCAGGACGGACTTCATCCGCCGGTTGCTGCTCGCGACCTGGACCACGATGGCGATCAACAGAATCGACACCAGGACGCCGGCAATGGAGATCGTCTTGTTGCGCTTCACCGCCAGCGCCAGCAAGCGCAGTCCGCCCGCCTCCTCCGCCTCGGTTGCCCGGCCGGATTGGAAGGCCCCGATCTCCGACTGCAATTCCTCGACGGACTGATAGCGGTCGTCCGGATCGAGCGTCATCGCCGTCATCGTCACAGCGGACAGGGCGTCGGGAACGCAGCCGCCGGGGCAATGACGCAGCTCGATCGGGGCGTCGGCCTCAAGTCCGCCGGGCAGGAGTTTCCGGGATTTGTTGTAGATAGTCGGCGGCGGAATGTAGCCGCTCTTGATGTTGTCGAGGACCTCGGCGACCGAACTGCCGCTGGTCGGCGCGCGCAGGGTGAGGATGGAATAGAGGATCCCGCCCAGGGCAAAGACGTCCGTCCGCGCATCCTGATCGGCAATGCGGCCCTCGGCCTGCTCGGGCGCCATGAACTGCGGCGTGCCCATGATCTGCCCGTCCATCGTCAAGGCGGAGTCACTTTCAAACCCGCTCGAATCCGCTTCTGATTCGAGGGACGCCTGCGGCGAGGCATCCCTACCTTGAGATGGCTCCCCCAGAACCTTGGCCAGCCCCCAGTCCATGACCCACACCTCGCCGAACTCGCCGAGCATGACGTTCTCCGGCTTGAGGTCGCGATGGATGACGCCCTGCGAGTGGGCGTAGGCCATCGCGTCGCAGACCTTCTGGAAGACAGTGAGCAGTTGGTTGAGCGAATGCTTGCAGATGACTTCCTCGTCTCCGTTGCGAATTCCGTCCAGAACCTGTTTCAGGTCCATGCCCTGGACCTTCTTCATCGTGTAGAACACGCGGCCCTGCCCGTCCTTGTCGAGGTCGTGGATCGGGATGATGTTGGGATGCTCCAACCGGGCGAGGATGCGCGCCTCCTGCACGAAGCGTTGCTTGAGGTCGTTGGAAATCTCCCGGTCCTCGCGAATGATCTTCAGCGCCACCGAGCGGTCCAGGTGCAGGTCCCGCGCGTCCTTCACCGAACCCATGCCGCCCTGGGCGATCTCCTCGCCGACGTCATAGCGGGTATTGGACTCGGATTCGCTCATGGTAATCGGTCAGCGGCCCTTCCGGGCGTCGTAGGCCTTCCAGAAATCGGCGATGTCCGGGATCTTGCTCCAATCAGAGTCGGTGTAGGCGAGCTTCTTGAGTTTGGGGTGACTGCGCAGGGCGTCGAGTTCGTTGACTCCAATTGGCAAGACGAGATACTCAAGTGAATCGCATGTCGCCAATGAGGAAACATCGCTCACATTATCGCAGCCTTGCAGGCTGAGGAACTGCAGGGGCATTTCCGCAAGGGCGCTGATATCCGTCACGGGAGTATCCTTAAGATCGAGTTTGGTCAGTCGCATTCCCCGCAGCGGCGAAACATCCGATACACGGGTCCGCGCCGCAATCAGTGTCTCCAAGGGCATGCCACGCAACGCGGATATGTTCTTCAGGTTTCCTGAGTCGGAGACGTCCAAATGGATCAAAGGCATTCCGGCCAGAACATCGACGTCGTGAAACAGCGCCCCGCGAAATTGGAGGTAGGCCAACGGAAGCCCCCTCAGCGGAGACCAATCCCGGATTCGGCTACAATCAGATATCTGCACGGAAGTCAGTTTTTTTGAGCCCCGTATTCCCTCTATGCTCGCAATCGGGTTGAAGCCCAACTCAAACGATCTCAGCGGAGCGTCAGCCAAGGCATCTACATCCGTCACGTTTCCATAGGTGAGAAGGAATGTCTCAAGCGGCATGCCTTTCAATGGGCTGAGATCGCTGATTGGGAAGTTCTCATTGCAGATGACATAGAAACCGCGCAATTTCATGCCGCGCAACGGCTTCAGATCGGCAGCTTTGGCTCCACTGAGTTTCAGGCCTGTGAGCGGCATGCCTTGCAACGGAGACAAGTCTTTCAGATTCTCGGCGGTGAAGGCGCCAAGGTAGCGCAGTGGCAGGCCGGTCAAAGGCGCCAGGTTGGTGACGGTTGTGCGTCCGAGATCCAAGTAAGTGATCGGCAGACCGCTCAGATTGCCAAGATCGCGCGGTTTGCAACCTTTGCCGGGCGCGGAGTCGAATACAACGCTTACGACGCCTTCGAGATCATCGCTGATGCTCGCATCGACGCCCTTGGCCGCGAGATCCGTCTTGATGCGCTCGACGAGGGACGCTTTGTCGCTTTTCATGCGATTGGCAATCGCGATGGCCGCCGAACCTCGCCCCTGCTTCAGGAACTCGCGACGAATGCGATCCAAGGTCTTTGTGTCGGCGGTCGCGTTCAACATTTCCTCGCTCAGTTCGAGGTTGCTTGCCGCAGATTCCCGATCTGGGTCCCGCTGGAGAGCCTGTCGATAGGACGTCGCTGCCTCTTGCCATTGAAACAGAACCTGATGGATATCGCCTTTGATTTTCAGGAACTCAGCGTTCTTCGGTTGCAGCGCAAGGGCCTCTTCGATCCTCTGCAACGCGTCCTCCCAGCGCTGTTCCACAATGCGAGCCTCCGCCGCCTCACGAAATGTGGGAGCCGTCTTTCGAAGGTCGGACAGTGTAGCGTTGATCTTCAGTGTGAAAACGACGCCGACCAGAAGGATGAGCAAGCCAGCCAGCGTGACTGATTTGTTGCGTTTCACCGCCAACACGAGCAAACGCAGTCCGCCCGCCTCCTCCGCCTCGGTCGCCCTTCCAGATTGGAAGGCCCGGATCTCCGACTGTAGTTCCTCGACGCTCTGGTAGCGGTCCTCCGGATCGAGTTCCATCGCCGTCATCGTCACGGCTGACAGGGCGTCTGGAATCCTGCCGCCCGGGCAGTGTCGCAACTCGATCGGGGTATCGGCCTCCTGTCCGCCGGGCAGGAGTTTTTTCGATTTATTGTAAATCGTCGGCGGCGGGATATACCCCGTCCGAACGTTGTCCAGCACCTCGGCCACCGAACTGCCACTGGTGGGCGCGCGCAGGGTGAGGATGGAATAGAGGATCCCGCCCAGCGCCAAGATGTCCGTGCGGGCGTCCTGATCGGTGATGCGCCCTTCGGCCTGCTCGGGCGCCATGAACTGCGGCGTGCCCATGATCTGCCCGTCCATCGTCAAGGCGGAGTCACTTTCAAACCCGCTCGAATCCGCTTCTGATTCGAGGGACGCCTGCGGCGAGGCATCCCTACCTTGAGATGGCTCCCCCAGAACCTTGGCCAGCCCCCAGTCCATGACCCACACCTCGCCGAACTCGCCGAGCATGACGTTCTCCGGCTTGAGGTCGCGGTGGATGATCCCCTTCGAGTGCGCGTAGGCGACGGCGTCGCAGATCTTCTGGAAGACGGTCAGCAACTGATTGAGCGGATGCTTCGCAACGATCGCACCATCGTTCTTGCGGATGCCGTCGAGGACCTGCTTGAGGTTGAGGCCGCGGACCAGCTTCATCGTGTAGAACACGCGGCCTTCGCGGTCCTTGTCCAGGTCATGGACGGGCACGATGTTGGGGTGCTCCAACTCGGAGAGGATGCGGGCCTCCTGAACAAAGCGAAGGCGGACCTCGCGGCTGACGTCGCGGCCGTCGCGCACAACCTTCATAGCGACCTGGCGGCCGAAGTTCAGGTCGCGGGCCTCCAGGATCTCCCCCATGCCTCCTTGGGCGAGGGAACGGCCCACGTCATAACGCGGCTCGGATTCCTGATCGGCCATGTCGGGGAACGTAGGGAGAAACTGGCGGCAAGTCGACCCTGTTGGGGGGGGGCATGGGTAGTTCAATTTCACGACGCAACCGCATTGTTGAGCGCCGTTTCGGTTCGTCCCCATGGGACTTGAAGTGGGACGCCTTCGGCGAGGCGTCCTTACCGCAACAAGGTGGGGACCTTTCGCCGAAAGGTCCCATTTCAATGCGCTACTTCCGTTCGCCCTTGTCCCACGCCTGCCAGAATTCGGCGGCGGCGGTCGGATCGACGCCTGATGTCGGCGCGCGAAAGGTGATGACTTTCAGGGTCGGATGGTCCCGGAGCTTCTCCACGCCGCGCCGCGTGGCCGCTTCCGGAAGGACGACCGACAGCAGCTTCGCGCAATCGGCCAACGGCGACACATCGGTCACGCCCGAGCCGCGGAGATCGATCTTCTCCAGCTTCGACAATCCGGTCAGCGGTTTGAGATCCTTGAGATTCCGGCAGTCATCCAGGGAAAGGACTTTCACCGGGCTGTTGGCGAGCGGCGACAGATCGCTCACCCGGGTTCCTGAGAGCAGGAGAACGTCAAGAGGCGCGCCTGCCAGCGGTTCAAGGTCCTCTACGAAGGTCCCCTGCAGCTCCAGCCAGGTCAATGGCATCCCCAGCAGCGGGGCGATGTCGACGATCCGGGTATTTCCCGCAGTGAGTCTCTTCAAATGCGCAAGGGACGCCAATGGAGCAAGCGATTCGACTGAGCTGTTGTACATCTCAAGTTGTTGCAACGGCATCCCGGCAATCGGGCCAAGGTCGGTCAGCTTGGTTCCCTCAATGTGCAGTTCTGAGAGAGGCAAGCCTTGTAATGGGGAGAGATCGGTGACCCTGGTCTTCCCGATCAGCAACGTGCCCAAGGGCATTTCTCGCAGCGGGGAGAGATCAGAGACCTGCGTGTTGTAGGCGGAGAGATATTCCAGCGGCATTCCTTTCAAGGGGGAAAGATCGCTGATCTTGGTCTGTTCGATGCGTATGAATTTGAGCTTCATACCTCGCAACGGCTCCAGATCGAAGATGCGAGTGGCGCCGATCTCAAGGTGTTCCAAGGGGGCGCCGCGAAGCGGGTTCAGATCGCTGATGTGGGTATTGGGCGCGACGAGGCCAACCAAGGGCGCGCCACGCAAGGGCGACAGGTCGGCGAGTTCGGAATGCCCTGTCAAAAACCGTTCGAGAGGCGCGCCCCGAAGCGGCGACAGATCCACTGCCGGGCCGCTGTAATAGCGTAGCGGCATTCCCGCCAAGGCCGCCAAGTCGGAAGACCTCGCGTTCAGACTCAAGTCCGCAAGCGGAAAGCCTTTCAAGACGTCGAACCCGGGAATCGGCCGCGAGTTCAATCCATGCAATTGAAACCCAGTTCCCACATTTTGGAATGAGCCCTCTATCTTCAATTGCTTGAAGGCATCCTGCCAGCGCTTCTCGTAGGCGGGTGTAGGCTTCTCGATCTGCCCGGCCAGGATCAATGCCTCCATCGGGCGGTCCTGCATGACGGCGGCAAGACGCAACTCGTCGATCAGTTCCGCGGGCAGATCGCCATCAGCCGGGGCCCTGGTCGAGACCGCCTCGCACAGCGCGGCGCTGGTCGCAGCGAGCTGGAGCGACGCGTCGAGCGACAGGGCTCGGTCATAGGCCGCCTTGGCCTTGTCGAGACGAAGTCCCGCCTGCAGAAGGTGGCCTTTGATAAGTTGGAACTCCGCGTTGTCCGGTTGGAGCCGGATGCCGGCTTCAAGTTGAATCAGGGCCTCGTCCAGTTCGCCTTCGTTACGAAGGCTCAAGGCGACGTCGCGGAACACAGGCGCGCTTGCGCGAAGGTTCTCAAACGCCTGCTGCGCCTTGCGTTCGCTCAGGACCAGCAGGCCCGTCAATGCCAGCGCAACGGCCAATGCCGAACCGACCGCGGTCGCAATGGCGCGATGCCGGTTCAACAGCGCCGCCAGCTTCCGGACCGGACCGGCCTCCTCCGCGGCGGTGACCTGTCCGCCCTGCCAGGCCGCGATCTCCGCCTTCAATTCATTGACGGACTCGTAGCGGTCCTCGCGATTGAAAGCCATGGCTGCCATGGCGACCAGCGAGAGCGCTTCGGGAATCTCGCAATTGGGACAATGGTCCAGGGAAACCGGCCTTGAATCCAATGCGCCATCGTCGCCGGAGTCCTTGATCCGGTTGTAATATACCGGCGGCGGGATGTAGCCGGCGCGAACGTCGTCCAAGATCTCCCCGACCGTCGTTCCCACGGTCGGCGCGCGCAGGGTGAGAATGGAATACAGGATGGCGCCCAAGGCAAAGATGTCCGTCCGTTCGTCCTGTTCCTCGACTCTCCCTTCGGCCTGCTCCGGCGCCATGAACTGGGGCGTGCCCATCACCGCTCCTTCCATCGTCAGGGCGGAGTTGCCGGCCGCGGGATCTGAATACTGATCACTGATTACTGAAGACTGCTCTGTCGCGCCGTAGCCATGCGAAGGCGGATCACTGATCACTGAAGACTGTCCTCCCGACACCTTCGCCAACCCCCAGTCCATCACGAGAACCTCGCCGAACTCGCCGATCATGATGTTCTCCGGCTTGAGGTCGCGATGGATGATGCCCTGGGAATGCGCGTAGCCGACCGCGTCGCAGATCTTCTGGAACACGGTCAGCAGGGAGGAAAGCGGCTGGTCGCGAATGACGCCTTCGTCCCCGTCGCGGATGGCGCCGAGGATCTGGTGAAGCGTCCGCCCCCGGACGCGTTTCATGGTGTAGAAGGGGAGGCCCTCGTCGGTCACGCCGAGGTCGTGAACCGGGACAATGTTCGGATGATCCAGCCGGGCCAGGATACGGGCTTCCTGCTGGAAACGACGCATGGCATCGGCGCTGCCCAACATGCGCGGCAGGGCGACCTTGAGCGCCACCTCGCGATCCAGGAGCGTGTCGCGGGCCGCCATCACGGAACCCATGCCTCCGCGGGCGATTTCGTCGCCCGCTTGATAAGGGAAGTCCGGGGGAAAGGTCATGGCGTCACTTTTGCTGCTGCTTGACGCGGATGTAGGCGCGCCAGAACTCGGCCACGGGTTTCAAGGCGACACGATCACCCGAGTCCATGACCAAGTCAGAGCCTAGTTGTTCGAGTCGCGGCAGGCGGCCGATGATCTCAATATTGGCGGGAATCTGGAGGGCCGCCTCCGACAGGGTCAGGCGTTTCAAACCGGGAGCATTCAACAGCGGACGGAGATCCTTGACGCCGGTATGATCGGTGGTCAATTCCTCGAGGTCCTTCAAGGCGGCGACCGTCCGGATGTCAGTCACGCGGGAATAGTGTAAGCGGAGTATCCGTACCGGGGAATCGCGCAGGGGCGAGATGTCCATGACCTGCGTGTGGGAGAAATCCACGTGTTCCATGGGCAGGCCGCGCAGGGGGGACAAATCTGAGATCTTGTTTGCGCGGCAACCCATGACCTTCAGCCGGGAATGGCTGAGAGGAGTCAGGTCTGTGACCTTGGTGTAGTAGAGCGTCAGATTCTCGATGGGCAGGCCTTCCAGCGGAGAGAGATCCTCGACGTTCCAGGCGTTGTAGAGATTGAGGTAGACGAGGTTGGTCATGCCGCGCAGGGGACTAAGGTCGCCGGCGTGCATGTCCATGAGAATCAGGCTTTCCAAAGGCATGCCCTTGAGGGGCAGCAGGTTGGTGACGGCCGTGCGGGTCAGACTGAGCGTCTTGATTGGAGCGCCCTCCAGCGGTTTCAGGTCGGCGACTTTTGTCCCTTCCAGATGCAGCCACTCCAGGGGCATGCCGCGCAGGGGCGCCAGGTTGGTGGCGGGGCTGTAATTGATCATGAGCGACTTGAACGGCAGCCCGGCAAGGACATCCAGGGACTCCAGCTTCTTGCCGTCGCGCATCTCCAACGACATGGTGAAGTCCTCGTTGAGGTCGAATTTCACCGCTGGATCGAGCGGCCGGAGTTGCTCCAGCAACCGCTTCTCCTGCTTCTTCACCTCGTTGATCAACTTGTCCTGAAACCCCGCGGCGACCAGCGCGCGCCCCTTGGCGACCAATTCGCGGCGCAGCTCTTCCGCGTCCAGGAAGGGGAAGGAGCGCGAAGCCGCAATCGCTTCCAGAAACGCCTCCGCCTGTTCCCGGTATTGCCGCGGGATCGAGGGGTCGGAGCCGAGCTTCTCCGCCTGACGCCACGCGACGATGGCTGCCTTGGTGTCCATTCGCGCCATGTGAATCTCCCCCAGCAGGAGATGATGGTCGGCGCCCCTGTCGTCCAGCTCGATGGCGGCGTTGATCTTGTCCAACGCGTCCTTCCATTCCCGGCGTTCCGCGTGGCCCAGGGCGACCTGGTGCAGCAGCGGCGCGTGTTTCTTGAGATCCTCGATGTGTTGGACCGCCGCAGCGCGGCTGTTCAAGACGTTGCCCAGGAACCAGAAAGCCATCGCAACTATGACCAGTCCGGCGGCGGCGAAGACCTTGTTGCGCATTCCCAAGAGAACGAACTGCCGCATGAACCCCGCCCCTTCGGCCTCGGTCGCGTAGCCCTTCTTCCAGCGGTCGATGTCGTCGAGCAGGTCCGCGACCGACTCGTAGCGGTCATCCGGATCCTCGGCCATGGCCTTGCGCGCGACCGCGTTCAGGGCGGGCGGAACTCTCCGCGGCGCGGAACGGGAAAGGGACGCAGGCGCGAAGGAGGAAGCCGGCAGGCCCCGCAACAGGCAGTGCAGGATGGCTCCCAGCGAGAAGATGTCCGACGGCGGCGCGGCGGCGGAATCCGTTGCGCGAAAGGGACAGGCCGCCATCGCCTCGTCGTCTGCCGCCCGTTCCTCTTCGGCCTCGGCCGCCGACAGGTCCCGGGCCCGTTCCCAGCCGTCCACCAGAACCTCCCCGTGATCGCCAAGCTGGATCCGCGCGGGATGCAGGCGCCCATGAACGACGCCTTTGTCGTGCGCAAAGGCGACCGCGTCGGCGATCCGCTGAAACAAACCCAGGCGGGATTCCAGATCCAACGAGGTCTCGGCCGCAAGCTCGTCGAGCCGCGTCGCCAGAGTCTGTGACGAGCGCGGCTTGGCGGTCCGGAAACTCCGTCCCTCCGCGTCCCGCCCCAATTGGTGGACCGGCGGGATGTTGGGGTGCTCCAGTCGGGCCAGCAGCCGCGCCTCCCGGAGAAAACGGGCTTCGTGGGAGGGGGCTTTCGGTCGGCGCAGCTCGACCCGCCGTCGGAGATTCGCGTCACAGACCACGGTCGCGGCCGCCGAGGCATCGGCGGACACGGTTTCCAGCCGGCGGCGGTCCAGCCTGTCGATCTCGGCGCGCCCACCGGTTTCTTCCGTGCGCCGGGTTTCCGCTTCCGAAGGAGCGGGCGGCGCGGGCAGGGTCGCGTCGCTTTCGTGGGACCGGACAATCTCCAAGGTCACGTCGGCGACCTGGATCGTCGCCGGGAGTTCGAGGCCCCGGACATCGTCAAGTGGTTCGCCGCCGATCCGGGTTCCCGAACTGCTCCCATGATCCGTGATCGCAATTGATCCTGAAGGGGAAACGGCCAGGGTGGCGTGAAGTCGCGAAACCTGCGGCAGGGGGAGGTGGATCGCCGCGTCGTCCTGCCGGCCGATGAGATGGTCGCCGGCGGGCAGACCCCAGGTTCCGAGACAGGCGGACTCGTGGGTCGCTCGCACAATGATGACGGCGCGACGATCGGCGTCGTCTGAACCCACGTCCCAAGCCGGCCCCTCGGAGGACATGGCGTGAAGCTAAGGAACGCAGCGGATCAAGTCGACCATCGGATTCCCGTTCTGATCCATCGCGCGAGCAGGCAGGGCGAACTGTCCTTGGTGAGCCGCGCCGGGGAGCGCTCACGTCGACTCCTTGGGATCAGTTCGAACCAGCCTTGTCTCCATCCCGGCATTCATGCCGTAAATCCCGGCTCCATGGTCCGTCGAATCGCGTTGACCTGCGGGACTTGGGAGTTCAAACAATCGGCCCGGATCAAACCCGCCATGCCCGACGACGCCAATCTCAGAATTTCCAGCTTCCTTGACGCGCACGCGGATTCGACGCCAGCGTTCATCGCGGGGGACGAGGAGCGGGAACGTCGGCTGCGGCTGCTTTACGACCTGCCGCTGCAGTTTGCCGGCGAGGAGGACATTCACGCGCTGTTCGGATTGATCCTCAAGCGCATCGTGGAGCTGATCCCAAGCGCGGAGCGGGGCGCGCTGCTGGTGATCGACCCGGTGTATGGCAAGCTGGCGCTGCGCGCGAGCATCCCCGAGGACGATCCCCCCATCAGCCGCACGCTGATCCAGCGGGCGGTGGGCGAGGCAAGCGGGTTCATCTGGAGCCGCCAGGAGGAGGTGGACGTTTCCCAAAGCATCCGTAATCTCGGAATGCAGTCGGGCATGTACGCTCCGCTCCTCTGGAAGGGAGAGATCCAGGGCGTGGTCTGCGTGGACAGCCAACATCACAGCGCGGTCTTCACCGAGGACGACCTGAAGTTCATGCTCTGCGTCGCGCACTACGCCGCGGCCGCGGTCGCGAACCACTTTCTGCAGATCGACCTCCAGCAGAACAACACCGTGCTCCAGCGGCTGCTGACGAACTTCTCCCCGGCGCTGCGCGGTAAGTTGCTGGACAAGGCCCGCCACGATTCGCTGAAACCCGGCGGCGAGAAGTCCAATGTCACGCTCCTGATGTCCGACATCCGCGGCTTCACCCGGATTTCGCAGGGCATGGACTCGGCGGTCGTGGTCGAAATGCTGAACGAGTATTTCTCCGCGCTGGTGGAGGCGGTGTTCGAGCACAATGGCACGGTGGACAAGTTTATCGGCGACGCGATCCTGGCGGTGTTCGGCAGTCCCGAGGCGGACGAGAACCAGCAAAGCAACGCGGTAAACGCCGCCCTGGCCATGCACGCGGCGATGGACCGGGTGAACGAGGACCGGAAACGGCGCGGCGCGGTCACCTGCGAGATCGGCATTGGCCTGCATTACGGCGAGGTACTGCACGGCTTCATTGGAGCCGAAGAACGGCTGGAGTTCACGGTGATCGGCGATACCGTAAACCGAACGGCGCGCTACTGCGACGGGGCCGGGCCGGGGGAGACGCTGATCAGCGACGCCTTGCACGAGCACATCGCCGACGAATTCGAAACGCGCCCCAAGACAATTCCCACCAAGCACGAGGGGGAGTTTGAGGGAAGGTTGGTGGTCGGGTCCGCAAAAGGCTGAGCGAGGAGAAAAAGGCCAAGCCCTCTCTCACCAATCGTCGCCGGAGCCGGGGCGGGCGCGCTTCAGGACGATGAACCAGCCGAGCCGATGTTCGTCATAACCGGCGAGCGCGACGATGTCGTCATCGCCGATTGTCACGGTGCGGTTGACCACGCGGTTGCCCTCCCCGAACAGGCTCAGCCGGAAGCGGGAATTTCCCTGCGCCCGGACGCGGAGCCGCGCCTTGGGGCTGAGGGTCTCGGTGGCAAACCCATCCCGCGGCGCGTCGAAGTCCTTGTCGAGGATCTGAAAGTAGCTCTTCCAGGGGAACACCTTCTCCAGTTTCACGGCCAGCTCGGGTTCCAGGGTCTGGAATCCGGATTGCGCGGCCGCTTCGGAGCTCGTCCCCCAGATAAGACGGACATTCAGGCGGGGCTCGCCATCCTCCCCGACTCCCGTCACCGGCGCCTCCGCCTTGATCGCAAAGATCTTCACCCCGGCGTCGACGGTCTTCTTCTTGCGCGAGGATTTCTTCTTCTTCTTTGGTGAAACGGAGCCGGACTTCGGTTGTTTCTGTGGATCCGACGGCAGATCGGCATGGGAAACCGTCGCGCCCGCCAACGCGAGCGCGCCCGTCAAAACCAACGCCTGCCATCTCGTTTTCACCATGTCGGTTCCCAAGTCGCCCGATTCGACGCCGTCGGCCGGCTTCCATTCATCCGGATTGCAAAACGGCCCGCCGACGCGATTCCAGCCGCTCAGATCAGGTCGGGCCTGGAGAGTGACGGGCATGGATCCGTTCGATCGCCCAACGGGCATGTTCGGCGATCAGGGGTTCCGGGTCTTCCGCCGCCCGCTGGAGAGCGGAAAGGGCGGAGGCGTCGGCGATGTTGCCGAGCGCCACGCAGACATTCCGCAGGACGCCGCGGCGTTTGGTCCGGATCATAGGGGTGCCCTTGAATCGCGCCTTGAACGCGGGCTGGTCCAGTTCCAGCAGCTCCAGCAGCGCCGGTTGGTCCAGATCCGGTCGCGCAACCGCCTTCATCTGTTTTCCCTCCCGGGCAAAACGGTTCCAGGGACAGGCTTCAAGACAGTCGTCGCAACCATAGATGCGGTTTCCGATCGCCGGGCGCAATTCCTCCGGAATCGATCCCTTGAGTTCGATGGTGAGGTAGGAGATGCAGCGGCGGGCGTCGAGATGGAAAGGCCGGTCGATCGCTCCCGTGGGGCAGGCGGCAAGGCAGCGCGCGCAGGTCCCGCAATGATTGTCTTCCGCGGCGTCGGGTTGCAGATCAACCGTGGTGATGATCTCCGAAAGGAAGATCCAGTTGCCAAGGCGGCGGCTGATAAGGTTCGTGTGCTTGCCGATGAAGCCGATTCCGGCGCGCTGGGCCAGGTCGCGCTCCAGCAGGGGGCCGGTGTCCACGTACCACAGCGAGCGTGATTCGGCGGCGCCCGCATCGTCCAGGAACGCGGTCAAGGCCCGCAGCTTTTCCGCAAGGACGTCATGATAATCCGCGAACTGCGCATACCGGGCGACCAAGCCGACCGGGCGTTTCGGAGGCGCCGGCGACGGGGACGCGCCGCTTCCGCCCCGCCGCCCGGAATGGTCCGAGTAGGCGGTGGCCAGGGTGACGATGCTGCGGGCGTTTTCGAGAACGAGCGCCGGGTCGGCGCGCTTGTGGGCGTTGCGCCCGAGCCAGGCCATCTCGCCGTGGCAGCCCTCGTCCAGCCAGGCTTGGAGCCGGTCCGCGGTTTCGGGAGCGGCGGCGGAGGTGATGCGACAGTCGTCGAAGCCCAGTTCCCCCGCGCGCCGCTTGAGCTGATTCTCGACCCGGTTCATGCGCCGGCGCGGGCCTCCTGGAAGTGATAGAGCAGCTGCTGGGCGACATCCTTGACCGAGCGCATCTCGGTGTTGACCAGCAGGTCGGCCTGGCGATAGACCGGCTCGCGCTGTTGGAGCAAGATGCGGATCCGGTCCGCGGCGTCCGGACCGCTCAGGAGCGGGCGGTGCGCCTGGTGGCGGACACGCTGCCAGATGGCGTCCGGCCCCGCCCAGAGACAGGCGACCAGGGCGTGGGTCTTCAGGCTGGCCAGGTGCGTCTCGTTGGCCCCCAGTCCGCCCCCGGTGGAGATGACCGTGTCCGACAGCGAGGCCAGTTCCGCCACGACCCGGCCTTCCAGTTCCCGGAAGGCCGGTTCGCCATGTTGCGCAAAGATCTCCGTGATCGACGTTCCGGCGCGCTCCTCGATCAGCGCGTCGGTGTCCAGAAAGCGAAACCCCAGCTGATGCGCCAGAATCTGGCCGGTCGAGGACTTGCCCGTCCCCATGAAACCGATCAGCGCCAGATTGCGGATGTGTCGCGCGTCTTCCATGGGCGCGAACCAAGCAAAAAACCGGCTGAATGGCACGGTTATTCGCCCGTTTTCCGCCTGTGCAACCTCCCGGGAAACAGCTTGAAAAGTGGTTTGCAATCCCCGCAAAGCCCGGTAGCCTGCGCGGCTTTTATGTCTGGAACCGGCGACAAACGGGAGCGCGTCTTCCGCGGCGTGGCAGCCTCCGAAGGGGTCTGCCAGGGGAAGATTGTCGTCCTCCGCCGGCCCGAGGGGGGCGTCCCCAAACGAATGATCTCACCCGATGAGATCACGGCGGAAATCAAGCGTTTCGAGGAGGCGCTCACCCAGACCCGGCAGGACATCAAGGACGTCCAGGAGAAGGTCAGCCAGGCCATGGACGCCTCGGAAGCAGGCATTTTCGACGCCCACCTGATGGTTCTGGAGGACCCTTCCCTGATCGATGAGGCCATCCACGTCCTCAAGACGGACACCGTCAACATCGAGCACGCCTTCCACCGGGCCTTGGAAAAGTACACCGCGACTTTGGCGGCGGTGGACGACGCCTTCCTGCGGGAGCGCGTCTCCGACATGCGGGACGTCGGCGCCCGGGTCATTGACAACCTGACCGGCCGACGGAACGAGGACTTTCTGGATCCCGTGAACGAGCCCGCCATAGTGGTCTGTCACGACATGCCGCCGTCCGTCACGGCCTCGTTGGGCGACAAGGAGGTGCTGGGCATCGCGACCGATATCGGCGGCGCGACCTCCCACACCGCCATCATGGCCCGGTCGCTGGGCATCCCCGCCGTGGCGGGCCTGGGCGACCTGAGCGAGCGGGTCGCGACGGGCGAATTCGGCCTGTTGGACGGCTACACCGGCGTCGTCACGGTCGATCCCACCGAACAAACGCAGTTCGAGTACGGGCTGCTGATCCGCCGCAAGAAGGACCTGGCAGAGAAGCTGGCCGAGCTGCGCGACAAGCCAGCGACCACGCTCGATGGAGTACGGATCACCCTTTCGGCCAACATCGAGCACCCCAGCGACGCCGCCCTGGTCCGCGAATATGGCGGCGAGGGCGTGGGCCTGTTCCGGACCGAATACCTCTTCATCCACCGGGATTCCCTCCCCAACGAGGAGGAGCAATACGAGGCCTACGCCAAGGTCGCGCGCGATCTGCACCCGCACCCGGTCATCATCCGCACCCTGGACCTGGGCGGCGACAAGTTCCTTTCCCACCTCCGCGTGCCCGACGAGATGAACCCCTTTCTCGGCTGGCGGGCCATCCGGTTCTGCCTGGAGGAGAAGGAGATTTTCCGCGCCCAGCTGCGCGCCATCCTCCGGGCCAGCGTGCATGGCGACGTCAAGATGATGTACCCGATGATCTCCGGCGTCGGCGAAATGGACCAGGCCAACGCCCTCGTTGAGGAATGCAAGGCGGAGTTGAAGGAACAGGGCCATGCATTCAATCCCGACCTGGAGATAGGGGCGATGATCGAGATCCCCTCCGCCGTCATGGTGGCGGACGGCCTGACCAAACGCGCGAAGTTCTTCAGCATCGGGACAAACGACCTGATCCAGTATTCGCTGGCGGTCGATCGCATGAACGAGAAGATCGCCCACCTCTATCGTCCCACCCATCCCGCGATCCTGCAGTTCATCCGGATGACCATCGAGGCTTCGCAGCGCGGCGGCATCTGGACCGGCGTCTGCGGCGAGATGGCCCACGAACCCGCCCTGGCCGTCCTGCTGCTCGGCCTCGGCGCCGAGGAGCTCAGCGTGGCGGCGCCCTCGATCCCCCAGGTCAAGTACCTCATCCGCAACCTCGACCTGAACCAGGCCAAGAAACTGGCCGCCGAGGCCCTGGAATGCGAATCCACGGCGGAAATCCTTGAAAAGGCCACGGAATTTGCGAAACAGACGGCGCCCGAACTGTTCGCCATCAACTGAATTCCGCCTTTCATGAAACTTCTCATCCTCGCCGCCGGCTACGCCACCCGGCTCTATCCGCTCACGCTCAACCAACCGAAGCCGCTCCTCAAGATCGCCGGGAAACCGATGATCGAGCATGTCCTCGCCCGGACCCTGCCCGCCGGCGGCATCGACGAGGTCTACGTCGTCACCAACAACAAGTTCGCCGGCCACTTCGCCGAATGGGCGGCCGGTTACGACGCCCCCGAAGGCCTCAAGATCACCGTCATCAACGACCAGACCATGAGCGACGAGGACAAGCTCGGCGCCATCGGGGACGCCGAACTGGTCATCCGGGAGCAGGCGGTGGACGACGACCTCATGGTCGTGGCCGGGGACAACCTCTTCAGCGAGGATCTCGTCGGCTTCGGCGAGACCTGCCGCGAGAAACAGACCCCGGTGCTCGGGCTCTTCGACGTCGGCTCCACCGAGGCGGCCAAGCCCTACAGCGCGGTCGAGGTGGACGAGAACGGCCGCCTGCTGGATTTCGTTGAAAAGCCGGAAAATCCCAAGACCAGCCTCATCGGCATCGCCTGCTACTTCTACCCGCGCGCCTTCGTGCCCAAGATTGCGGAGTACGTGCAGGCCGGCAACAACGCCGACCAGCCCGGCCGCCTCATCCAGTGGCTATACCCCCGCACCCCCGTCCACACCTGGGTCGTCCCCGGCGAGTGGTACGACATCGGCTCCGCAGAGACCTTGAAGGAGGCCGACGAGGTCTTCTCGCGGCGGGGGGTCTGATGCCCGGAGGGGCAGGGCCCTTCGTCCGACATTTCTCGTTCACATTGCGGCAAAGCAGGGGATAATGCCCGCCGTGATGACGGCCGCGTCCAAACACTGTCCATCCCCCACGGCGACCGACCGGCGCCGTTTCCTGCGTGCGGCCGGGGTGGGCTTGGCTCTGCCTTGGCTGGAGTCGGCGCCCGGCGCTCTCGCGCAGCCGGTTGCGAAGGCCCAACCGGGGTTTACGCCGGATGGCAGGCCGCGGCGGATGGTCTGCATCTGCAACAACATGGGCTTCTACGAGCCCAACATGATCCCGGCCTTGTCGGGACGCGGTTACGACCTGTCCCTCTACCTCAAGGTCCTGGAAGACCTGCGTGACGATTTCACCTTCTTCTCCGGCGTGGCGCATCCCGAAGTGGACGGGGGCCACCAATCGGAAAAGTGCTATCTCACCACCGCGCCGCACCCCGGCGGCGCCAGCTTCCGCAACAGCGTCTCGCTGGACCAGTTCGCCGCGCCGTATGTGGGCCGGGAGACCCGCTTTCCCTCGCTGACGCTGACGGCCAACGGGTTGCAGTCGCTGTCCTGGACCCGCGCGGGTGTGCCGATTCCCGGCTACACGAAGCCGTCGCGAGTCTTCCGCAAGCTGTTCTTCAGCGGCACAAAGGAGGAAATGGAGGCGCAGGAGCTGCAACTCCGACAGGGGCGCAGCATCATGGATGCGGCGCTGGCGCAAGCCCGGGCGCTGGAGCGGACATTGAACGCCGCCGACCGCGCGAAGCTGGACGAGTACCTGACCTCCGTCCGCGAGGTGGAGCGACAGATGCTCCGTCAGCAAGAGTGGGACCGGAAACCCCGCCCCAAGGTGAATGCCGAACCGCCTGTCGACATTGAGGGCGACGGCGACGTGACCGGGCGCACCCGCCTGATGTACGACCTGACGAAGCTGGCCCTGGAAACAGACTCGACCCGGCTGATCACGATCTTCATCGAGGCCTTCTTCGTGGTTCCGCCGATCAAGGGCGTGACCCAGGGCTATCACACCGTGGCGCACCACAGCCGCGATCCGGCGAAGATCGACCAGCTGGGCATCATCGAGACGGAGCAGTTCCGGATCTTCGGCGACCTGCTGCGCAAATTGAAGGGCGTCAAGGAGCAGGACGAAACCCTGCTCGACCGGACCATGGTCCTGTTCGGCACAAACATGGGCAACGGCAGCAGCCACGACACCCGCAACCTGCCGGCACTGCTCGCGGGGGGCGGCTTCCAGCACGGCCAGCACATCGCCTTCGACCCCGACCGCAACGAACCGCTCGGCAACCTGTTCGTCTCCATGCTCCAGCGGCTGGGAATCGAGACGGACCGTTTCGGTTCCGGGACGCGGACCATGCCCCGGCTGAAAATGGCCGGGTGAACGTCTTCAGTGGAATGGAAGGGGTTTACGAATACGCGTCAGCGTTTCGGACTGAAAACATCGCAGAACGCGGCATTTCCGGCGGATTGAGAGTGGTTTTGCCGGGAGAATTCGCATTGTCGGGAGCAATTCCGGGGTTGTTCCGGGCCGGGCGCTGCGCGTAGGTTCTCCCGAACGTCAGATTCCGAATGAAACCGCCGCTCCGGGCGTCGGAACCAGTTCTCCGATGAAAGACACCATGACAGGCAGAAAGAATCCCGCATTCCGGGCGGCGCTGGCTGCGGTGGCGCTGACCTTGACAACCGCCGCCGCCGGCCTCCACGCCGCCGAAACGTCCGGCGGGGAAGACATCCGCTTCTTCGAGGAGAAGATCCGCCCCCTGCTGGCAAAGAACTGTTTCAAATGCCACGGCCCGGACAAACAGAAGAACGACCTGCGGCTCGACACCCGCGCCGGCGTCCTGCTCGGCGGCTCCAACGGCCCGGCCGTCAAGCCCGGCCACCCGGAGGATTCCCTCCTGATGACCGCCGTCTCCCGCACGGACGAACACCTCAAGATGCCGCCCAAACAGCCCCTCGCTGAGAGCGACGTCAAGCTCCTCGAAAAGTGGATCGCCATGGGCGCGCCCTGGCCCGGCGCCGCCGCGCACCCCGGCAAGCTCTCCAAGATCACTGAGGAGGACCGCCAATGGTGGGCCTTCCTGCCCATCCGCAAACCGGACGTCCCCAAGATCGAGGGCGACAACTGGTCCCGCAACGAGATCGACCGCTTCATCCTCGCCCGGCTCAAATCCGAGCAGCTCGACCCCGCCAGACCCGCCGAAAAGCGCGCGCTCATCCGACGGCTTTATTTCGACCTCGTCGGCCTTCCGCCGTCGCCGAAGGACGTTGAGGATTTCCTCGCGGACAGTTCCTCCGACGCCGTCGGCATCGTCATCGACCGGCTCCTCGAAAGCCCCCAGTACGGGGAACGCTGGGGCCGGCACTGGCTGGACGTCGTCCGCTACGCCGAGTCCGACGGCTACAACGCCGACGGCTACCGCCCCCACGCCTGGCGCTACCGCGACTATGTCGTCAAGAGCTTCAACGAGGACAAGCCCTTCGACCGCTTCGTCAAGGAGCAGCTCGCCGGCGACGAGATTGCGCCCGACGATCCCGACGCCGTCACCGCCACCGGCTTCCTCCGACTTGGCATCTACGAATGGAACCAGCGCGATGCCGTCACCCAGTGGGAGGAGATCCAGGCCGAGATGACCGACGTCACCGGCGAGGCCTTCCTGGCCATGAGCATGAGCTGCGCCCGCTGCCACGACCACAAGTTCGACCCGATCCTCCGGAACGACTACTACGCCCTCCAGGCCTTCATCGCCCCGGCCATCTGGACCATCGACGAGGCCGTCGCCACGCCGAAACAACGCGCCGAGCACGAAAAAGCCCTCAAGGCGTGGGAGGCCAAGGCAAAGCCTGTCCTCGACCAGATCGCCGCCATTGAGAAACCGCACCGCGACGCCCTGCAGGAATCCGCCACTGTGAAATTCCCCGCCGACGTCCAGGAGAAGGTCCGCAAGCCCTACGCCGAGCAGAACACCTACGAACGCCAACTCCACTACCTCGTCCACCGCCAGGTCATCCACGAATGGAACAGCGTCGCCAAGCGCATCAAGGGCGAGGAGAAGAAAAAATACGACGAACTGCAGAAGAAGCTGAAGGAGCTGGAGAAGACCAAGCCCAAGCCGCTCCCCGTCGCCATGACCGTTCGCGACGCGACTTTCCAGCCGCCCGTGGTCACGATCCCCGGCTCCCGCAACAAGTCCCCGATCGAGCCCGCCTTCTTCGAGGTGATCGGCCGCAACGAACCCAAGATCGAGCCGATCCCGAATCTCAAGTCCACCGGCCGCCGCACCGCCCTGGCCGAATGGGTCGCCAGCCCGGAGAATCCACTGACCGCGCGCGTTATCGTGAACCGGATCTGGCAACAGCACTTCGGGCGCGGCCTCGCCGCCTCGGCCAACGACTTCGGCAGGATGGGCGAGAAACCCGATCATCCCGAACTCCTCGACTGGCTCACCGCCACCTTCATCGAGCAGGGCTGGAGCATCAAGAAGCTGCACCGGCTCATCCTGGATTCCGCGACCTGGCGACAGACGGCCTTCCGCCCCGCGCCCGAGACCGCGCGCATGAAGGACCCCGGCAACCGCCTGCTCTGGCGCATGAACACCAGCCGCCTCGAAGCCGAGCAGATCCGCGACGCCATGCTCGCCGCCTCCGGCGAACTCGACCTCGCCGCCGAGGGCCCCAGTGTCTCCGGCGATTCCCCCCGCCGCTCGCTCTATGTGAAGATCTACCGCAACAAGCCCGACAAGATGCTCGGCGCCTTCGATCTCACCGACGGCCTCTCCAGCTCCTCCCAGCGCAACGTCACCACCACGGCCACCCAATCCCTGCTGATGATCAACGGTGACTGGGCCCTCAAGCGCGCCGCCGCCATGGCGAAGCGCTTGGAGCGTGAACACAAGGATCCCGCCAAGCGCATCGACGCCGCCTACGCCCTCTCCTTCGGTCGCAAACCCTCCGCCGACGAACGCGCCGCCGCGCTGGCCTTCATCGGCGCGCAGGCCGAGGGCATCGCCAAGACCGAGCCCGAGCCCGCCAAGGCCGCCGCCACAACCAAGATCGACAAGGTCGAGGGTTCCGCCGCCCTGCTGAAGCCCGACAGCAGCCAGTCCATTCTGGAGGTCCCCCACAGCGACACCCTGCCCAAGGGCGACTTCACCGTGGAGGCCATCATCCAGCTCGACTCGGTCTACCCGGACGCGACCGTGCGCACCATCGTTTCCCAGTGGAACGCCGACTCCAAAAAGCCCGGCTGGTCCCTCGGCGTCACCAGCGCCAAGTCCGGCTACCAGCCCCGCAACCTCATCCTCCAGCTCATCGGCGACAAATCGAAGGGCGACAACGGCTACGAGGTCATCGCCTCCAACCTCCGCCCCGAACTCGGCAAGCCCTATTACGTCGCCGTTTCCGTGAAGCTCGACGACCTCTCCGACGGCGGGACCACCTTCTACCTGAAGGACCTCTCCGATCCGCGGGCCAAGCTCACCGCCGCCTTCGTCCCGCACGCGAAGAACCAACACTACGCCAGCAACCTGCCGCTCTGGATCGGCGGCCGCGCCGGCTCCAAGGCACATCGCTGGGACGGGGCCATCGCCGAGGTCCGCCTCTCCAACCGCGCGCTCTCCCGCGCCGAACTCACCCTCTACCAGGACGCCCCGCGCAAGGACACCGTCGGGTATTGGAAGCTCGAGGACGGCGAGGATTTCTACGCCGACGCCTCAGCCGCCGGCAACCACATCAAGCCCCCCGTCCCGCCCAAACCCACTCTCGCCCAGGCCAAGACCTCGGCCCTCGTCGACTTCTGCCACGTGCTCCTGAATTCGAACGAGTTTCTGTATGTGGATTGAGAGTCAGCATGGAAGACGACGCAAAACGGGAATCACATCGAGAGAATCCGGGAGCAATATGCGGCGCCACTTCTGGGTTTGGCGCTACGTTGTGCTTCGCCATCTTTGCAGTCCGCCACATCAGTCTGAATTCCGTCGGGGTAGACATACTTCCAATTTCGAATCTGTTAATCCGACCGGCCTGACACCATGAACCCTTCCCCCGGACTCCTCCAATCCCGCGGACTTCCGCATCACGAACTGCTGACCAACCGCCGCGACTTCCTGGCCCGCGCAGGCGGGGGCTTCGGCGCGGTCGCCCTGGCGCACATGCTGGCGGAGGACAACGCCCTCGGCGCGCTGCCGACCGACGCCTCCGTGCTCAAGGCGCCCACCGCCGCGAAGAACATCGACCACGCGGCCAAGGCCAAGAACGTGATCTTCCTCTTTATGGAGGGCGGCCCCAGCCACCTGGACCTGTTCGACCGCAAGCCGCTGCTGCAGAAACTCGCCGGCCAACCGCTGCCGGATGGCTACGGCAAGGTCGTCACCGCGATGGGCGAATACAACGCGCCGCTGCTCGCCTCGCAACGCACCTGGAAGAGATACGGTCAGTCCGGCCTCGAGATCTCCGACTGGATCCCGCACACCGCGACCCATGCCGACGACCTGGCGGTGATCCGTTCCTGCCATGGCAACGGCATCAACCACGCAGGCGGCGTCTGCCTGATGAACACCGGCTCCCCGTTGGCGGGTCGGCCCTCGCTCGGCAGCTGGGTCACCTACGGCCTCGGCACGGAGAACTACAACCTCCCCGCCTTCGTCGTCATGACCGACACCGCCGCGACGCCGGTCAACGGTCCGCGCAACTGGGGCACCGCCTTCATGCCCGCGCTCTACCAGGGCGTGCGCTTCAGCTCCGGCAGTTCCCCGATCTCGGACCTGGACAACCCCAAGGGCATCACCCACAAGCGCCAGAACAACAAGCTCGACTTCCTCAACCAGCTGAACCGCCAACACGCCCGCCTGCGCGAGCAGTCCGAGCTTGAGGCCCGCATCCGCAGCTACGAACTCGCCTTCCGCATGCAGGCCAACGCCCCCGAGGCCGTGGACATCTCGAACGAGACCGAGGCCACCCGAAAACTCTACGGCCTGGATGACAAGATGTGCGCCAAGTTCGGCCGCAACTGCCTCCTCGCCCGCCGCCTGGTGGAACGCGGCGTCCGCTTCGTGCAGCTCTACCACGGCGCCGGCAGCAAGTGGGACTCCCACACCAAGATGGAGCAGAACCACTCCCGCCTCTGCCGGGAGTCCGATCAGCCCATCGCCGCCCTGCTTACCGACCTCAAGCAGCGCGGACTCTTTGACGAGACTCTGGTCATCTGGGGCGGCGAATTCGGCCGCACGCCGATGTCCGAGAAGGGCGACGGGCGCGACCACAATCCCACCGGCTTCACCATGTGGATGGCCGGCGGCGGCGTGAAGGGCGGCCAATACATCGGCGCGACCGACGATCTCGGCCTCCACGCCATCGAGGACAAGATGCACGTTCATGACATCCACGCGAGCATCCTCCGCATCATGGGCCTGGACCACAGCAAGGTGGTCTACATGCACAAGGGCCGGCCCGAACGCGTCGACATCCAGTTCGGCGAGTCCAACCTCGATCTGCTGGGCTGAGTGCAAGGGTCGGGCGGTTTCCTCCTGAAATGACGCAACTGAACCTGACCGCCGCCCGGCCGCTGCTGATCGGCGTCATCCACCTGAAGCCCTTGCCCGGCTCGCCGCGCTGGGCGGGCGACATGCGCGCTGCCGTGAAGGCGGCGGTCGCCGACGCCAATGCCTACGCCAGGGGCGGCGCGGACGCGGTCTTCATCGAGAACTTCGGGGACGTTCCTTTTGCCAAAGGCGCGTTGCCGCCGGAAACCGTCGCCGCGATGGCCCGCGCGGGGGCGGCGATCCGGGAAGCGGTCGATCTTCCGCTCGGCTTCAACGCCCTGCGCAACGATGCCCGAGCCGGCCTGGCCCTCTGCGCGGCCTGCGAGGGCTCTTTCATCCGCGTGAACGTCCACAGCGGCGCCATGCTGACCGACCAGGGTTTGATCGAGGGTCGCGCGCATGACACCCTGCGCGAGCGAGCGCGCCTCTGCCCGACCGTGAAGATCCTCGCCGACGTCCACGTGAAGCACGCGACGCCGCTCGGAAACGAATCCCTCGAGGATGCGGCTCGTGACACCTGCGAACGCGGCCTTGCCGACGGCCTGATTGTCTCCGGCTCCGGCACAGGGCAGGCGACAAACCCCGAAACCGCCCGACGCGTGAAAGAGGCCTGCCCGACCGCGCCGGTTTTCATCGGCAGCGGGACCACGGCGACCAACGTGAAGGAGTTCCTGCCGCACGTGAGCGGCGTCATCGTGGGCAGTTCACTCAAGCGCGGCGGCAGACTGGAGAATCCGGTCGACTCCCGCAGGGTGGAGAAGCTACGCCGGGCGCTGGATCAGGCCGGTTGATCCGGTCTGAAGTAGCCGCGCTCCAACCTCAGTCCCACATATTGCCGTCCGCTTCACCCGCGCCTCGCCCGCCGAAAGGGTTCTTCCCCGACGACGCCTTCGGCGCGGGCGCCGGTTCCTCCGGCGGTTCCGGGGAGACCTTTCCGACGCCGGCCTTGGCGCGCTGACGCTTGACCACCTCGCGGAACATGCCCCGCCGCAGCTTGTCCTGGATCTGGTTGCGCACAGTCGCCAGGGCCTGCTTCTTCGTGCCCTTCAGGTCGCGGATATCGCCGCAGGTCCGACATTGCGCGACCGTGACCGGCCCGAGCGGAGTGAAGCTGTTTTCCCGGTAGGTCGCCGGTTCGAAGCAGCGGGGACAGACGCAACGGAGATCCTCGATCTCGCCGGAGGAGGGGTTGTAGTCCCAATGCCAGGTGACGCCGAGAATGACGTCCTCCTTGTAGTCGTCAGCCACGGGCTCATCGCCGTCCGCCACGTCGGTTCTCAACCGGCTCAGCAGTCCGAAACAGAACGTCGCGCAACCGGCCAACAGGACGGCCAGGACCCAGAACGGCACGGGGACGGAGGTCGTCATGACGGCGCCAAGCTGCTCCAACATGCCGTTGAGCCAGCCCATGTCCTTGCTCGCGGAACCAATCCGATGAAGGACCATCAGGCCCACGACCGCGACCAGCAGCGTGATGATGATCTTCTTGGCCTGGTTGATCTGCTCGTCGGTCATGGCGGCGACGACGGGACTTCCGCCGGGCTTGTCGTTCGCGAGAGCGCAGTGTTGCCGGAACACCATCGCCCCGCAACGGAATTGTCAGCCTCGGTTCCGGATGGGACGCGCGCCCACATCTCGTGGAGGTCACCAGAGTTCCGGCTTGCGGAGGGCTCTGACGCATTCGATCGATTCAGGTCGGACAGGCGGCTTCCGGGGATCGAGATCGACGGCCTGCCATCCGAAGGGATACTGCAGCCGGAACGGCGGCGCGAATCCTTCGGCGAGCCCGGCTGTGAATCCAAAACGGCCATAGTAGTCGGGCGAGCCGTAGACAAAAACGAGGCGGACGCACCGATCCGCCAGGAGCCGCAACCCCTCTTGAACCAGCCGCGACCCGATTCCCGTTTTCTGGCAGTCAGGGTCTACGGCCAACGGGGACAGGATGTAACCGAGCAGATTGCCGTCGGCCTTCGACGTGACCGGGCTGAAGGCGATGTGTCCGACCAGACCCCCGCCGGAGTCCGCGACGAGATGGAGCGCTTCCGGGCGGGAGCTCTCGATCAACAGCCCGACCGCAAGTTCGGCGACCAGCTCATTCTCCGTGGCGTCAAACGCCGCAAGATGGAGAAGTCGTATCGGATCCTCCTCGGAGATTTCGGCGGACCGGATGGTCATGCCTTCACTCATGCTCCGGAGCGCTGGCGCGTCGCGCTTCACCTCAGCCGCGGACGATGCGGCTGACATCCACGCTGTAGATCTGCCGCCTGCCGCCCGCGTGGGTGGAATCGAAGAACACGCGAGCGCCCTGTTGGTCGCAACGGGGATGCAGGTCACAACGCCATTCGCCCTTGAAGTTCGGCGGCTCATAAAACCGGCCGAGCGTCACCTTGCGGCCGGTTGGGACATGGAACAGATACAGCTCCTGCCGGCGTTCCGGCCCGACCGGATAGGTGTCGCACAGGATCCATTCGTCATTCGTGTTGGGCACGTAGGTGTTGTGTCCGTCGCGGATCATGACTCCCTCGCCCACCTGCTTTGCTCCGCCGGTGCGGTCCCGCAGTTCGAAGAAGCCCGCGGTCTTGCCGCCGTCCGGAATGGCCCACGCGGTGATGACGTCATCCCCCTTCCAGATGAAGTGCGAGAACAGGCCGGTGTCATTCAACGCATGGACGTTCCCACCGTCGATGTCCGCGGTGAGGGCGCGGGTAAGCCAGCTTCCCCGGAAGCCGGACGCCTTCCCCGGGCCTTTGCGCCAGGCGCTCATCTCCTCGGGCGAGGCGACCGGCCGCGAGCGGTTCAGGAAGATAAACCGCGTCCCCGACGGATTGATCAACAGATGGTTGAACCAGTGGAAGTAATCCGCCACCGGGCCGCTCTCGCGGGGAAGCTCTGCGATCTGCGCGTAGGAGAGCATGAGCTTAGACTCGCCCGACTTCAGGTCCATCTTGTAGATACCCGCGTCGTCCGGAGCCTTGGGATAAGACGCGACCGGCTGCTTTGCCGGATAACCGTAGCCAGGGCGGAAGAACTGCAGCCGGTCGAAATCCACGCAGAGCGCGAAGTCGCCCTTGGGGCTGAGGGTGTAGATCGCGCGGGGCAGCGTCCGTGTCCTTCCCGTGCGGATGTCGTGAATGCGCGCGACGAAGCCATCGGGGCCGTGATCATTCCAGATCACCTCGCGGTCCGATCCCGGAACCCACTGCAACATGCAGCTCTGTTGCCAGCCCCACGAGGTCGTCCGACCGATCTCCTTCCATGTGTTTCCTTTTTCCAGGTCGATGAGACCGACGCGCAACACATCCTTCGGCGTGGGCGAGCGGAAGAACGTGTCCACCTCGCAGCCCAGGGCGTGGCTGCCCGAGGCGTTCACCTGTTGCTTGTCGTAGTAGCCGAACCAACGCTGCCGTTCGCCGGCGGTGATCGGCGTGGCCTCGGCAGCCAATCCAGAATCGGCGGCGGTCAAATCCAACGATCCCCCGGCCAAGGCGCCGGCGGCCAACGAGGCGTGCCTGATGAAGTTCCTGCGGTTCATGTCATGGCCCATCATACAGGTTTCCGGTCGCGTTGATCAACCGCCCCTCCGGGACGCCCATGCCTCACAGGCAAGTCGCCGCGCTGACAATAAGGGTGGGGCGAATTGTTCCCAATGAGCCGCGTTGAGAAGGCCCTTGCGCCGCTTTAACCCCTGCGGGGTCTTGAAGCGGGCTCGACGGAGTCTCTCCCCACCGATCTTCTGGATTCGCTGCAGTCACGCGAGCACGTCGGTGATCACGTGGCCATGCACGCTGGTGAGCCGGCGGTCGAGTCCGTTGTAGTAGTAGCTGAGCCGGTCAAAATCGAGGCCCATGAGGTGCAGCAGCGTGGCGTTGAATTCGTGGATCGTCACAGGATCGACGGCGGCCTTGAAGCCGAACTCGTCGGTGGCGCCGTGGCTGTATCCCTGCTTCACGCCGGCGCCGGTCAGGAAGCAGGTGAAACCGTCGGGGTTGTGGTCGCGGCCCGTGCCGTTGCCCTGGAGGAAGGGCATGCGGCCGAACTCCGTGCACCAGACGACCAGCGTGTCCTCCAGCAGGCCGCGCCGCTTGAGGTCGCCGATCAGGGCCGCCGTGGGCTGGTCCATGATCTCGGCCTGCATGGCGTGGGTCTTGAGGATGTCCGCATGGGAGTCCCAGTTGGTGACGCCGTTGCCGCCGGAAGGGTCGCTGCCGTTGAAGAGCTGCACCAAGCGGACGCCCTTCTCGATCAGGCGGCGCGCGAGGATGCAGTTCTTCGCGTATTCGCGCTTCAGCTCGCTGCCGGTGTTCGTGCCGTATTCGTCGTGGATGTAACCGGGTTCGTTGGAGACGTTCATGACCTCGGGCACAGAGGTCTGCATACGGCCGGCGAGTTCGTAACTGGCGATGCGCGCGGCGAGGTTGGCGTCGCCGGGGTAGCGCTCCAGGTGCCGGCTGTTGAGGCGGGCGAGCAGGTCATTGGTCGCGCGGTCATCCGCGGCGCTGTAGGCGGCGGGGCGGCCGAGGTTGGCGGGCGGGTTCTTCGCGTTGAAGTCGGCGCCCTGAAACGCCGCCGGCAGGAAACCGCTGCCGAAGTTGTTCTTCCCCGAACGCGCCAGGCCGCGCGGGTCGTTGATGGCGACGAAGGCGGGCAGTTCGGAATTCTCCGAGCCCAGCGCGTAGGTGACCCAGGCGCCGAAGGAGGGGAAACCCTCCATGGTCATGCCGGTATGGAAGAAGTTCTCGCCCTGCGGGTGCGCGCTGGTGTCGGTGTGGAGGGAATGGAAGAAGCAGAAGTCGTCCGCCATGGCGCCGAGCCTCGGCAGCAATTCCGAGGTCATCTTGCCCGACTGGCCGCGCGGTTTGAAATCCCAGAAGGGCTTGGCCACGTTGCCGGGAGGGCCCTCGAAGGTCACCGCCGGAATGAACGGCGCCTTCTGGCCATGTAATCTCGTCAGCGCGGGCTTGTGATCGAAGGTGTCCACCGCGCTGACCGCGCCGGGACAGAAGATCACCAGGACCTGCTTCGCGGCTCCGGCGAAATGCGGGGGCCGCGGCGCGTAGGGCTTGTCCGGGTCGATGTCCGGCGGGATCGTGCCGCTGCCGGAATCAGCGGCAAGCAGGCCGTCGTTATCCAGCAGCCGCGCAAGACCCAACGCGCCGAGCGCGCCGGAGGTGTGGCTGAGGAAGGCGCGGCGGTTCAGCAGGCCGCGGCCGTGGGGGGAGAGGTGGTTGGGGGAATTCATGATGACGGGGAGGGAATGGAGGGAATGACGAAACACCCAAGGACCCAATGACGAAAGTATGACGAAATCCGAATGCCGAAGAGCGCCCGAAGGCGTTTTTCGGATTTCGACATTCGGGCTTCTTTCCGCCTTCGCCCGGCTACGGCGCGACAAGTGGGTCTTTGGGTCCTTGGGTGTTTCGTCATTTGAAAAATCCCTCCAACTGCTTCGTGAGCTTCTTCACCACCGCCGGGTTCTTCTCCGCCACGTTGACCGTCTCCGTCGGGTCGTTTTCGTGGTCGTAGAGTTCCACGATCAGGGCGGGCGCCCTCCGGTTCCGGTGGTCGCGCCAGGAGACAAAGCGGTAGCGGTCCGTCCGGAGCGAATAGCCCATGAGGTGTTTCTCGAAGAGTTCGCGATCCCAGACGTCGCCCTGCTGTTTGATGATCCTCGCTTCGACATCCTTGATGAGCGGGCCGAAGAAGGTCTCGCGCATGCCGGGCGAAAGCGGATTGGCCGCCCATTCGCGGAGCGCGGGATTGGGGAACTGGCTGAGCGCGGCCGTCTTCCATTCCCGGTCCGGGTTGTCGAGCAGCGGAACGAAGCTCCTGCCTTCGAGATGCGGCGGCAGCGGAACGCCGGCGAGTTCGCAGAGCGTGGGATACATGTCCACGAGTTCAACCAGCGCGCGGGACTTCTGGCCGCGCGCCTTCATGTCCGGGGTCCAGATGAGCAGGGGGACGCGCGCGGCGATCTCGTAGTTGGTGGCCTTGCCCCAGATGCCCATATCGCCAAGGTGCCAACCGTGGTCGCCCCAGACGATGATGATGGTGTTGACGCGGATGCCCAGCTCATCCAGCGTCTTGAGCATCTTCCCGATCTGGGCGTCGACGTAGCTGACGCAGGCGTAGTAGGCGTGCAGCAGCGTGCGGGAAAGGTCGTCGCCGATGGGGCCGTATTTCGGGATGCCGTGACGGACGCGCAGTTCGAAGGAGGCGTGGATGCCGGTGGCGGCGCCATCCTTGGGGGCCTGGGTCTGGGTCGCGAGCCTGATGTCCTTGGGATCGTACAGGTCCCAGTATTTCTTCGGGGCGACGAAGTTCAGGTGCGGCTTGGTGAACCCGAGGCCGAGGAAGATGGGCTGGTTCGGCTTCCAATCGATGTGGGCCTTCAGCGTGGCGATGGCCAGCTCGGTGTTGAAACCGTCGCCGTAGACGTGATCCTCGACGTCCGCCGACTCGTAGGCCGGGCCCTGGACCAGGCCGTAGGAGGCCTCCTTGCCGTACTTGGCCGTCATCTTCTCCTTGTTCTCCAGCATGATCTTCTGGTTCTCCGGCAGCGCATAGCCGCCAGGCGTCGGCGGGCGCTTGATCTTCATCTTCTTCCACGCCGGGACGCGGCTCCACGACTTCTCCTTGTCGACCATCTGCGCGTGATAAATCTTGCCGCAGTAAACGGTCTCGTAGCCGCTCGCGATGAGATGCTGCGGGAGGGTCACGATGTCCGGATTCAACTCCCGGAAATAGGCATTGTTCTCGACCACGCCGATCGTGTCCGGCCGGGCCCCGGTCATCAGGCTGGCGCGGGAAGGGCTGCATATGGCCTGCTGACAATAGGCGCGCTCAAAGAGCATTCCGTCCGCCGCGAGGGCGTCCAGGTTCGGACTCTTGACGATCGGCGAACCGTAGCAGCCCAGCTCGGGCCGGAGGTCGTCGATCGCGATGAAGAGGATGTTGGGTCGGGCGGGAGCCGCGTGGGCGGAAGGACGAATGACCAAGGACCCAAGGACGCAGAGAATGACGAAATACCGAATGACCGAATGAACCGCCGCCGGGCGCATCCGACCGGTGAATTCGGATTTCGTCATTCGGGTTTCCTTGGGTGTTTGGGTAATTGGGTATTTCGTCATTTGCTTCGGTTGTTTCATCGCTTCTGAAAAGTCTCGGGATACTTTGGCATCTTGTTCTTCCGCCAGGTAAGCACACCGGCCTTGGTATCGTGCCATTGGGGTTCCGTTAGCGTTCTGCTCCAAACGAGTCCGTCGGCGATCAGGGTGTCGAGTTGCCCTGCGGATTCCTTGGCGATGTCGTTGGTTTCGCCGGGATCCTTGGCGATATTGAAGACCTTCCACTTGGCGAAGTTCTTGCGATAGGCCTTCAGGTCGCCCCGCCGCACGGCCACCTCGTTTCCGCCCCCGTGGTGGCGAAGCCAGAACATGGGTTCGTTCGGGCGTGGATTGCTCCCGGCGAGGAGGTCGTTCCAGATGTCGCGGCCGTCGAGCTTCTTGCCCGCAGGAATCGCCGCCCCCGCCAACCGGGCGAAGGTCGGATAAAAGTCGAGGGCGGACACCGGGTGATCGAAGACCGCTCCAGCCGGCGCCTGGCCCGGCCAGTGCATGAACATGGGCACGCGGATGCCGCCTTCGTGCGTGGAACCCTTGTCGTCCAACAGCGGCGCATTGTTCGCCGCCTGGGCAATCTTGCCGCCGTTGTCGCTGAGGAAAACCACCAGCGTGTCTCGCTCGATAGAATCGGACGGATCGCCGTCGTCGTTCGGATCCCGCAACGTCTTCCTGATGCGCGCGACGCCGCGATCCACCGCGTAGACCATCGCCACGTAGTTCTGCCGCGGTTCGTAGTCGGCGTAGTTGAGGCCGTTGCGCGGATTGGCTGGCCTGTGGTCGGGAAAGAGGCGTTGCAGGTCCTCGGTCTTTCCCTGCAACGGGGAATGCGGCGCGTTGTAGGCCAGGTAGAGGAAGAAAGGGGTGTTGGTTCCTTGTTCCCGGTGACCGGATCCTCGTTCCTTCGCCTTTGCTGCGCTTCGGCGTGATGAGTTGTTGGCCGTGGCGGCGGATTTGATGAACTTCACTGCCTCGTCAGTCAATGTGTCCGTGAGGTAGGCGCCTTCCGGGGAACGGACGTCGTCCCCGTTGCGTTTGAGGTAGTACTGGTAGTCGTTGACCTTCGGCTCCACCTTGTCGGTGACCGAGGGGTAGTATTGGTGCCCGCCTCCCAGGAATCCGTAGAACTGATCGAACCCCCGGGTGTTCGGCTGGAACGGTTTGCTGTCGCCGAGGTGCCACTTGCCGACGCAAGCCGTGGCGTAACCCGCGCGCTGAAGCACGGAGCTGATCAGCGTTTCACGCGTCGGGACTCCCCGTTGGTTGTAGTCCTCCAGGTTCTTGGCGACATCCGGCAGGTTTTTCTGCCCGCCGTAGGTGTGCGGCATGCGTCCGGACAACAATGCCATCCGGCTCGGACCGCAGAACGGGTGGGCGACATAGGCCTGCCGGAACATCGTTCCCGAGCGGGCCAGGGCGTCGATGTTCGGCGTGACCACATCCGTCTTCACGCCGGACAGCTTCGCGTTGAAACCGACGTCCGCGTAACCGAGGTCGTCGCAGAAGATCAGGACAATGTTCGGGCGGGCCGCGTATGCGGAATGACCAATGACGAAGGACCCCAATACCCAAAGTATGAAGAATGGCCGAATAACCGAAGCTCGCGCGTCGCGCCCCTGAACCGGGCTTGGCTCTTTCGGAGCGCGGCTGTGTCGGAGACCAGCCGCAGCAACGTTGGCAACAACCAAAGCCAGGGATGTTCTGAAGCGCCCGCGGATCGTAGGTTGCTGCGGCTGATCCCGACGACGGGACACAGCCGCGCTCCGGCGAGTCGCCGGAGCGCCCGTTTCGGTTTTCATCATTCGGGGTTCTTTCCGCCTTCGCCCGGCTACGGCGCGACAAGTGGGGATTTGGGTCCTTGGGTGTTTCGTCATTCTCTTCACGGCAGGAATGCGAATTCGTTGGAGTTCATCAGGCTGCGGCAGACCATGGGGAGTCCGCGTTCCTTCGCGATCGCGACAGCGGCTTCTACTTCGGCGGCGTCGGGCTCGCGCGCCAGCAGCAGGTCGAAGGCGCGACGAACCGCGCCAGCCAATCCCCCGCCCGGCGCCTCCTTCTCCGCGCGTGCGGCGATGAACTCCGCCTGTTCGACCACGAAGGCGCTGTTCATCAGATTGAGCGCCTGCAGGGGCGTGGTGGAGACGGGGCGTTTGCCGCGGACCTGGCCGCAGTCGGGAAAGTCGAAGGCGGTGAACATCTTGTCGTCCACGCGGCGCATGCGCTCCTGGTAGAGCATGCGCCGCCAGGTCTCGGGGCCGTGGTTGTCGATGACCTCCCACTGCGCGTAGGTCTTCTTCTCATTGTGGATACGGTAGCCCCGGCCGCCGATGGTGGTGTCCAGTTTGCCGGAAGCCTGCAGGATGCCGTCGCGGATGACCTCGGCCTCGACGCGCCGGGGCGGATAACGCCAGAGGAGGGCGGAGTTCGGATCGCTCTTCATCCCGGCTTCCGTCGGCCGGCTGGAACGCCGGAAGGCGTCGGACGTCACCAGCAGGCGGATCAGGCCCTTCATCGACCAGGGCGCGACCTCGGACCGGGTAGGCGTGACGAACTCTGCCGCCAACCATTCCAGCAATTCGGGATGCGTCGGGCGCGCGCCCGCCTTGCCGAAGTCGCTGGTGGTCGTGACGATGCCGGCGCCGAAGACGTGGTGCCAGATGCGGTTGGCCATGACGCGGGCGGTGAGCGGGTTCTCCGGTCGCGTGATCCAGCGGGCGAACGCCGCGCGTCGCCGGGGGCCGGGCGTGGAGGATTCGAGTCCCAGGGCGCCGCCCAGAATCTCCGGCCCCGCCGGCGCGACCTCATCGCGCGGATCTTCCGGGCTGCCGCGATGCAGCACGCGCGTGACGGCGGGCTCGATCAGGCGTCCCACGAAACTCGGCCGTGGCCCCTCCTCTGCCAGCAGGTCAATCAGGCGCTGGATCTCATTGACCGACTCCTTCCGCTCCGGATGCTGCTCCATCAGCTTCTTGTTCACGGCCCAGGTCCCGACCCACGGCTGCCACGTCCCGTCGCTTTTCAGGATGTGGACGTCAAACTCGTAGCGGGGCAGGAAGGGTTTCTTGTCGAGATAATCGGTGTCGTAGAAATACTCGCGGTTGGCGCTCAGGCGAAGGCGGTTGATCTTCTCCGGTTTCTGGAAATCGAACTGCACCCAAGGCTTCTGCTTCGCCTTATTGTCGACCTTTGCGCGCCAGGCCATGGTGCCGTATTCGCCGTCGTTGACGCGGTCGAGGGGGTTGCGTCCGTCCGCGCCCTTCTCCGGGAAGCCGCTCAGCTTCACCCCGCGGTTTGCGCGGGCGAGGCTTTGGTTCTGGTTCTCCGGCCCCAGGACCTCCAGCTCGTCCAGGCCCACGTAGGCCATCTTGAACTGGATACGAACCGCCTTGGCGGTGACGGGGTTAAAGTGCAATTCGCGGAAGGCGCCCCAATCCTCCTCCCAGCCGCCGGTCTTGCGGAGCTCCTGCCGTTGTTTCGCGATGCCCGCCCAAAGCTCCTGCCCGCGCTTCTTCCTCGGATGTTCGGCGCCATACTCCGGAAAGCGGCTGCCAAACTCGACATCCTGAAACACACCCGTCAAGGCGTAGTAGTCCTTGATGGAAATAGGATCGAACTTGTGGTTGTGGCAACGCGCGCAATTCAGCGTCACGCCCATGATCGAGGCGCCGATCGTCTGCATGATCTCATCCATGCGATCGGCCCTCGCCTGCCGGATGGCCGCCGGCTCCCGCCCGACCGTCGCCGCGGGCACGTGCGGGCCGGAGACCAGGAAGCCCATGGCGTCGCCGCTCCCGAAGGTGTCGCCTGCAATCTGCTCGCGCACGAATTCGTCGTAGGGCTTGTCCTCGTTGAACGCACGCACGACATAGTCCCGGTAGATCCAAGCGTTCTTGCGGTAGAGGTTGGCCTCCGAGCCGTTTGACTCGGCCCAGCGGATGACGTCCAGCCAATGCTGCGCCCAGCGTTCGCCGAAGTGAGGCGAGGCCATCAGCTCGTCCACCAATTCCGCGTAGGCCTTGTCGACGTCCTGCGCGTGCGCGACCTCGAACGCCTTCACCCGCTCCGGCTTCGGCGGCAGGCCCGTCAGCACGATCGACGCGCGACGAATCAGCGAGCGAGGATCCGCCGGCGCGGTCGGTCGCAAGCCGGTCTCGCTCAGTTTGGCGGCAAGGAAGGCGTCGATGGGGTTGGGGGGAGTATTCAGTGATCGGTGTTCAGTGTTCAGTTTGTTGCGGCCCCCGCCCGGCTTCCGATCCCCGTCTCCTAACGTCTGATCACTGACCACTGGGACACCGGGTCGCTTGACCGGTTGAAAGGACCAGAAATCCGTCGTCGCCTCCACGACTTCATCCATCTGCCCCGGCCACTGGGCGCCGGCGGCGATCCATTTTTCGAGCAGGGCGATTTCGGCCGCGCTGAGCGGTTCGCGTCCGCTGTCCTCGGGCGGCATGACTTCGCCCGTTTGGCTTCCCTTGACGAGTTCCAGCAGCCGGCTCTTGGCGGGGTTCCCGGGCACGATCGCCGGCAATCCGCTGTCGCCTCCGCGGATCAACACGGCCCGCCGATCCACGCGAAGCCTGGACTTCTCCTTCTCCGGGCCGTGGCACGCGAGGCAATGCTTCTCAAAGATCGGCCGGATGTCGCGGGCGAAATCAATATTGCTGGGCGCGGCCGCCCGGCTTGAAACAACCGTTGCCGAGAACACACAGGCGGCGAGGAGAGCAGGGAGACGGGCTGTCTTCATACAATGCATCGTGAGGTTACTTCCGATGGTCGGTGATACTAACGCGCGGATTGGAAAGAAAAAGGCCGCCGCGATGAGATCGATCACTTCCAGACGATCGGCATCCAGACCGTCATGTCGCTGGGACCTCGATTGCACCACGCGAAATAGGGAATGAACTGCACGGGCGCCGCCTTCCAGGCCGCTGGGGTCAGCGGACGATACGTGGCATCGGCGTTTCTCGTCGACGGGGCCTGCAGCAGCGCGTTTCCGCTTAAGGTGGTGAGCCCGCCCAGCAAGTCCGGCCGGCGGCGCGCCGACAATTCGATGTCCGTCGGCAGGTGGACGTCCAGGACGCCATAGCCCTCGGGCAGATCGGGACTTTCGACGCAGTAGACCACCGGGCCGCGTTTGACAGCCGCCTGGTTGCGGATTTCCTCGATGCGGGGATGTCCCACCAGCAGTCGCGCCGGCATCGGAAGATCCAGCGTGACCGTGTCGCCTGGTTTCCAGCGACGTTCGATCACGGCGAAGCGGCCGGGCTCCAGCTCGATGCCGGCATCCGCCCCATTCACCTTTAGCGTGCCGCCTTCGGACCAGCCGGGAATGCGCAACAACAGTTCGAACGGCTCCGTTCTGCATTCCTTCAAGGTGATCCTGATCCCGCCGTCCCAAGGGTAATCGGTTTCCTGCCTCAGCCGGAGCCGCGAGCCGTCGGCCAGGCGGGTGTCGAGACGGTTGGCTCCGAAGAGGTTCACCGACACGCCGTTTCCGGAAAGGCTGTAGGCCCAGGCCGGGGATTTGGCGATGGTGCGGACGAGGTTGGGGGGACAGCAGAAGCACTCCAGATACGGCTGCCGTTCGGCGGTCTCGGTGGAAAGCTGCGACCAGTCCCGTGCGTCGCGGAGAACCCGCAGCGGATTGGTGTAGAAGTAATTCCGTCCGCCCGCGTCGATGCCGGAGAGGGCGCTGTTGTGAAGCACGAGTTCCACGACGTCGGCATACTTCGCCTCGCCCGTCGCGCCCAGCATCCGAAAGCTGAACATGGCGTTGCCGATGTTCGCGCAGGTTTCGTTGTAGGCGGTGAGATTGGGCATCATGTATTCGTCGATGAAGGCCTCATGCACCATGTCCACCTCCGACGACGCGCCGTGGTGCGCCTGCCCGCAGGCTCCGGTGACATACATCTTTCGGTCGACCACGTTCTTCCACAGCCGCTCCAACGCCTCGATCAACGCGCGCTCACCGGTCTCGGCATAGACGTCCGCGGCCCCCGCGTAGAAGTAGAGGGCGAGCACGGCATGGCCGACGGCCTCGGTCTCCTTTCGCAACGGTGTGCGCTCCTGGACCATGTCGCCGATCATGGTCGGCCGCACCGAGGGATCGCTGAAGCGGGCGTTCCAGTTCTTAAAGGAGGCCGCCCGCCCGCGCATGTTGATGAAAATCTCGGCCAGCTGCAGGAAACGCTTGTCGCGCGTCGTGCGATACAGTTCCACCAGACCCATGATCTGGCTCTGGTTGAAACCAAACCGCGCCAGCCGTTCGGGCTGCGGCTGAAAAACGTCATACAGGCAGTCCGCGTGCCGGATGGCGATGGCGAGGAAGTTCCGCTTGCCGGTGACGCGATGATGAACGCAGGCGGCGGTCAGCAGATGGCCGCTGTTGTAGAGTTCATGAAAATTCCGGTTCTCCCAGCGGGCGCGGTCCTTTTGAAGCTGAACCTGGGTCGACAGGTAACCGTCCTCCGCCTGCGCCCTTCCGATTACCGTGATGATCTCGTCCAGCTCCGCGTCGATTCTCGGGTCGTGATTGACGGCGTAGATGTGGCAGGCCGCCTCCATCCACTTGTAGAAGTCCCCGTCGTGCCAGTGCATGCCCCGGTGTTCCCCCTCCTTGAGGCCGGCGGCGATGAGGAAATTGTTGTAGGCGTGCCCGGTGTCGCCCTTGAGGATGTCGCCCATGTGCGGAACCATCACCTCCTCGCACAGCCGGAACTTCTCGGCCCAGAAACCGGTCGTCCAGCGACAGTCCCCCATGCCGATGCTCCTAAGCCGCGTGTGCGGGCTCTTCCCGTTATCGACGATTCCCCGCCGCTCCGCCCCGCAGGCGCCGGCCGCGATCAACCCGCATAGAACAATCAGTGTTTTGCGCATCCTGGTCTCCCTCTCTGACGCGGCCTCACCTTCATTCCCGCCCTGCGCGGCTGCGCTCAAACAGCCGGGTTGCCTCCTCGTCGGTGAGGGCCGCTTTGAACACGGCCAATTCGTCGATCCGGCCATTGAGGTTGCGGATGGCGAAGGTGGGCGTTTCGCGGAAGGGTTCGCCCCAGTTGCCGATCTCGCCGGCGCCGATGCGCAGGGTCTCAATGAGCCGCTCGTCGGTGATGGGTTCTTCGCTGATCTTCACGCCATTCACATGGTGCGCGACGCGACGTCCGGCCGGATCGAAGACCGAGACGAGGTGCAGCCACTCTCCGCTCTTGGAGCGGTCCCAGATGGGCGGCGAGAAGTAGACGTGGTGGAATCCGGCGGCGTCGTTGCGATAGACGCTCGGACGTTGGTCGTCGATCATGACGGAGAGCATGAGCCGTCCGTCGTCGCGGATCTGCCAGTGCGGTTCGCCGGTTTCGTAGCCGTCGCCCATGAAGAGCGCGTTGTACTGCCTGTCGAGGCTGTCGATGCGCACCCAGGCGGCGAAGGTGATGGCTCCGAATTCGCCCGGGATGCGCACCCGCACGCGCGATCCCGGACGGCGGAATTCCAGGGCCTGTTTCATGCCGGGCCAACGCCCGTCGGTGGTCTCCGCGAGCACGACCGCGCCGTCGAGTTCCGGATTGCGGGGTTGGGAGACGCTGGCGACGGGAGCCGTCGGGTCCGGACGGTCGAAGGTGTAATAGGCGATCACGCGCGGATCGTGGGCCAGGGCGTCGCGATGAGTCACCCAACGTTCAAAGTCCACACGGCGACGGCTTTGCGCGAGCACGTTGAAACGCCCGGCGTCGGGGAAGCGGACCTGACCGGCGACCTCCGCCTCCGCCTCGCCGTTGACGGGAAGTCCCCACGCGTCCCCTTTCGTGGCCTTCTGTTCCCCGCCGTCGCGGTGCTTGAATGCGATCTCGCCGTCAATCACCTCCACGTGCGCCCGACCGTCGCGGACGCGCAGGCCGAATTCCGTGCCCAGATCCACGATCTCGGTCTCGGGTCCGTTCAACCGGAAGCCGCGGGCCGCGGGCGGGACGCGCATCCGCACCAGGCCCTCGCGGCAGGCCGCCTCCCACGCGGATTTCAGGGCGATCTCCGCGGGCCCTTCGACGACCATGACCGCCCCGGAATAGAACTGAATCTCGGCGACGCCAGACTCCAAGCGCAGCGATTCCGCTCCCAGACTGTCACCTTGCCTGAGGCTTCGTTGGCCCGTCGGCCAACGGACGTCGAACAGGTGGCGCACGACCGCAAAGCCCGCAGCCGAGGGTTCCGCTGTTTCGGGCATCGTCATTATTGACGCCGGGGCCTGCGCGACGGGGGCGGCGGTTTCCGGTCGGTCGTTGAATTTCATGAAGGTCAACCCGAGCGCGAACGCCACGCCCGCAGCGAGCGCGAGCGGCAGGAAACGGCGGTAACCTTCGCCCCCCGGGATGGGGAGGACCTTGCTTGGAGCCACAGTTTCGTCCGCAGCGAGCCAAGAATCCATGGCGCCGTCCCCGACGCCTTCCGCGCGTTCCCGCAGGCTGTGATGCAGGGCCGAACAACGGCGCATGACCGTGCGTAGTTCGGGACGCTCGAGCATGCGCGCCTGCAGTGCCTCGAAGGCCGCTTCATCGATCGTCCCGTCAAGGAGGGCGTCGATCCAGTCCTGTTCCTCCTCCGGGAGATTCTCGAAACGCGGCGCGCTCATGGGGTCTCCTTGGCCTGCAGGGTTTTCGCCTCAACACATTTCATCAACTGGCGCCGCAGCCGCTTCAAACGCATGTAAAAGGCCGCCGCGGTCGAGCCGGCTTGCTCGGCGAGTTCGTAGATCTTCACGCCCGGGGTGTAGGCGAGGATGACGAACTTTCGCTGCTTCTCCGGCATCGCCATCAGGCAGGTCTCCAGGGCGTCCTGTTCCGCGCTGCGGCTGTCCAGTTCCTCGGCGGCTTCCGCGGCCATGAGCTCCAGCACGTCCTCCCGGAAGACATGCCGGTCCCGGGCCATCTTACGCCGGTAGGCCAAGGCCTCGAAGCGCGTCACCACGCAGGCCCATTTCATGAAGGTCGTGTCCGGATCGAACTGGTCGAACTTCCGCCACATGGCGATCGCCGACCGTTGCACGACCTCGTCGACGTCCCCCCAGACCGGCAGGAAGGAGCCGACAAACCGTCGCAACTCCGCTTCATGATGAGCGAACAGCCTTACAAACGCCTCATAACGGGCGTCCTCGTCGGATCGGTCGATATCGGAATCAGGCATGTCTCTGTCTCAAAGACTTCCAACCGTCGGAAAAACTAACGCGGATTCAAGCACGAGCTGCCGGTTGGGCAATCCGGCGGGGCGAGATCTCACGGCCGCCGCTGGGCGAACAGCCATTCGTAGAACTCGGCCGTGGCGAACACCACTTTTCCGGCGCCATGGCCTTCGTCCGAATGGATCGTGAGCTTGGCGCGTTTGCCGCCCTGTTCGCGGATCAGTTTCACCATCCGCTCGGAGCGTTCGGCTGGCACGACCGGATCCTTGGCGCCGTGAAAGGCCCATACCGGAATATCGCGCAGGTTGTTCGCCCAGCGTTTCAGGTCGGGAAAGACATCCTTGGGCCCGCCATAACCGAGGCCGCCAACCACGGGCGCGACCGCCGCGAAGTGTTGCGGCGATTCGCCGGCCCAGGCCCAGGAGCCGAAGCCGCCCATGCTGTTGCCGGTCAGGTAAACGCGCGCGGCGTCCACGGGGAATCTGGCCTTCAGATGCCCGAGCAGAAGATCGAGATCCTTGGGCTGCCAGATGCCCATTTTTTCGCGCGTCCCTTTCAGGCATTGCGGCGCGACGATGAGGCAGGGCTCTCCGACATGCTCCTTCATGCCCGGCAGGAGGCGGGCGACGTTCTTTTTCACCTTCCCGATGTCGTCGCCGCGGCCGCCGGCGCCATGGAGATAGACCAGCAAAGGCAGCGGCTTGGCGTCCGGCTTGATGGCGTCGGCCTCCGCCTTGTGCGCGATGACCACGAAGTCTCGGTTCAGGAAGCGGGTTTGTTGGTGGATGGTCTCGGGCAATTGCAGGACGCGGGGTTCGGCGGCCGAGAGCGTCAGGGTCGCGACGAACAGCAGCGCGATCGTGGCCGGAATGGGTTGGGGGCGAAGCATGGACCGATTGTGGGAATGTCCGCTGTTGCAGCACAACGGAAAACCGCGCGGCAAAACGACGATGGGTCTTCATCAGGAAATGGCCGGTTGGATTTTCAACTGGGCGGCAGTGTATCTGGAAATGAGAACAACCATTCCGCGCAATCTGCAGCCGGGTTGGTTCCGGCTGAACGTCGTCGCGGCGCTGCTGGCCTGTCTCCCTGCGGCCGCGGCCGCCGTCCCGGAGACCCGGTCGCTGGACGGCGCGTGGGAAATCGCCTTCGATCCGGACAACCGGGGACGCGAGGAGAGCTGGCAACGGGACGCCGTGTTCGTGGGCCTGTCGGCGAAACGGGAAGCGCTGGTTCCCGGTTGCTGGGAGGAGATCGAAAAGGACTACGAGGGCGTCGTCTTCTACAGGCGTTCCTTCCGCGCTCCGGCCGAATGGCGGGGGCGGGTCGTGCGACTGCAGTTCGACGCCGTCAACTTCATTGCCGAGGTCTGGTTGAACGACATTGCGGTCGGCCGTCACGAGGGCGGCTTCACGCCGTTCGAGTTCCGGGTGGATGACCTGTTGAAGTTCGATGCCGACAATGTCCTCACCCTCCGCGTGGTCGGGCCCATCCTGCTGCAGGACAAACGCGTGGACGGCATCGGGCCGTTGGAGACCCCGCAGTGGCGCGGGGCGATCACGGGCGGAATCTGGCAGTCGGTCCGGCTTGTCGCGTCGGGCGCCGCGTTCGTCAGCGACGTCTTCATCGAACCCCGGATCGCGGACGACACTGCGGTCTTCCATGCGGAGCTGACACACGGCGGCGCCCGACCCCTACCGGCCCGGGTGGAACTCCTTGTTCGCGAAGCAGGAGGATCTGGAGACCCCGTCGCCCAAGGCGGCGGGGAATTGAAACTGCACCCGGGCGTCAACCGCCACGATTGGACAATCGCGATCCCCGACGCAAAGCTCTGGTCGCCCGACGCGCCGAATCTCCACCACGCCGAAGTCCGGGTGATATTGGACGAAACACTCTCGGACCGCTGGGCGACGCGGTTCGGAATGCGTGAGTTCACGGTGCGGGACCGGAGGTTTCATCTGAACGGCAGACCGATGCAGCTCAAGGCGACTTTCTGGGAGGGCCTCTATCCCGTGCGCCTGGCCAATCCCGACAGCCGCAAGATGGCGATTCGGGAGATCCGGCTCGCAAAGGAGGCGGGCTTCAACATGATCCGCCCTTGGCGCAAACCCGCGCCGCCGATGTGGCTGGACCTCTGCGATGAGCTGGGCGTCCTGACCGTTGGCAGCCCCGCGATCGAATGCATGGACTTTCCCGTTGAATCGGCGCGGCTTCCCGGGTGGGTGGCAAACGAGATTCGGGGAACGGTCCTGCGCGACCGCAACCGCGCCTGCGTCGCGCAGTGGGAGCTGTTCAACGAATTGAAGCGTCCCGTGCTCAAGCGGTTGCTGCAACCCATGGCCGACCTCGCGCGGGAACTCGATCCGACCCGCCTCATCCTCGACGAATCGGGCGGCTGGGCGCGCGGAGCCCGTCTGTACCTGCCCGGCGTCGCGGAGCCGCTCCTGTTCAACGACATCCATCACTACCCCGGCCCGGACATCGACGACGGGACCTTTGAGAAGCTGCGTTGGACCGGCGTCAAATCCGTCGAGGAAATGCGGGCCATGGGGCTTGAAGGAAACACGCCCGGGAAGAATGTCGTGCCCGGCCTGATGACCTTCTTTTCCGAGTTGGGCTATGGGAGCCTGCCCGACCTGCCCGACAACAACCGCCGCTTCGCCGAAGCCGGCAATCCCACCATTCCCCCCGCGGTCTACCATCGCCGCCTGGCAGACGAGCATCGTCGCGCCCTGGAGGAAAGCGGCTTCGCCTCCCTCTACCCGGACCTCTCGGCGTTCTGCCTCGAACAGCAGGCGATCCACGGTCGCTCCAACCGACGCATGATTCAGGCCGTGCGCGTCAATTCCGCCACGGCCGGCTACTGCATCCACGCGTTGACCGCCGGCGACTGGATCATCGGCGCCGGACTGCTCGACCTCTGGCGCAACCCCAAGACGCGCGCCTACGAGGACACGAAGGCGGCCAACCAACCGCGCATCCTCGTCGCGCGCGTCGGTCCCCGAAACGTCTACGCCGAACGCGGCGCGACCCTTGAAATCACCGGCGTCAATGATCTCGCTTTCGTGAAGGGGCGGTTGGAAATCGAGGTAATGGGCCCGGACGACAAGGTTGTGTTCTCACGCAACATCCCGGGCGCCATGGCGTCCGGCATGACTCCGTTTTTCAGCGAGCGCCTCGACACGACGCAACTTGACGGGGCCTTTGAATTGAAAGCGCGGTTTATCGCCCAAGACGGCCGGCCAGCAGCGGAAGGCAGCGAGACCTTCGACGTCTTTTCCGCCGCCCGGCTCAAGCCGCCGGCCCACCGCATCGCCGTGCTGGATCCCGCCGGCGCGTTGAAGCCCTTCCTGGACCGCCAGCGCATCCCGTGGTCGGAATTCGGCGAGGCAACGGCGAAGGACGCGCCTGTCTTCGTTTCCCGGACGATGGCCCGCGGACCGGCGCAGGAACGCCTGTTCGCCGATCTCGCCGCGTTCGTGAAAGAAGGCGGCACGGCGGTTTACCTGCAGGGCGGCGGGGCCTGGGCGGCTTTCGGCGTGGGCGGTGACGCCTCGCCGCTGATCCCCGTCCCGGCGAAGCTGAAACAGGCGGTCGGCATGTGGACCTGCATTCCGCACCTCGTGAAGGAGCACCCGGTCTTCGCCGGCCTGCCGACCGGCGGCGCCATGGGCCCTGTCTATCGCAACGTCCGTCCGCGCACGGTCCTCGTGGGCGCCGGCGGTCAGGCTGTAACCGCCGCCATCGGCTTCGACTGGTTCCCCGACTACGACCGCCTCCGCCGGCATTACTACGGCCCCGGCGATACCTGGTGGGGCGCCGGCCTTGCGATCGTTCCGCACGGTAAGGGCCGTTGCATCCTCTCGCAGTTGCGTCTGCTGGAGAATCTCGGCAACGATCCGGTCGCCGACAAACTCCTCCACAATCTGATCCTGTTCACCGCGGAATCTCCCCAATGAACGCATCCAAGATCCTGAAAACCTGTTTCGCCGCGAGCCTGCTCGCAGCTGCTGCGTCCGCCACGGCAGCGCCGCCACGCCCCAATGTCCTGCTGATCGTCTGCGACGACTTGAACGATTACATCGCCGGCTTTGGCGGGCATCCGCAGAGCGCGACACCGAACATCGCGCGGCTGGCGGCAAGCGGGGTTTCCTTCCGGCAGGCGCACTGCAATGTTCCGATCTGCAATCCCTCCCGCGCGAGCATGATGAGCGGGCTGTATCCACACACCTCGGGCGTCTACGGCTTCGAGCATTGGGACGAGAACGAGGTCCTGAAGAACTCGCGCACCATGATGGCCCATTTCCGCGCTCACGGGTATCACGCGCTGGGCACGGGCAAGGTCATGCACAACCGCGACCGGAAGGAGTGGAACGAGTACGGCCACGCTGCGGATTATGGCCCCTTCGCCAACGACGGCGGGGAGAAGGATGTCGCCCATCCGGACGTGCCCGCGCCCTTCCGCGACGACTTCGGCGCGGTCGACGGTTCCTTCGGTCCGCTCTTCAACCTGAAGGGCCGCGTCTCCCCCGCCACGGGCAAGCCCTTCACCTGGCGCACGGGCAACTGGCAGAAGAAGCGCAATCTGCGCTACATGTCCGACGACGACCGCGACCCGACCGGCGACGAACTGAACGCGCGATGGGCCGTCAAGCGCCTGCGCGAGATCGCGGCGGACCCGGCGTCGAAACCCTTCTTCATGGGCGTCGGCTTTCTCCGTCCACACACGCCCCTGATCGCGCCGAAGAAGTATTTCGACCGCTTTCCGCTGGAAGGAATCCAGCTTCCTAAAATCCTGCCCGGCGACGCCGATGACACCTTCAAGCACACGATCCTGGACGATCAGGACGACCGCGGCGGCGACCGCGGCACAAAGATCTTCGATAGTCTGGTCGCCTCGCACGCCGGCGACCGTGAACTGGCGTTGCGGAAGTTCATCCAGGCCTACCTTGCCTGCGTCGCCTCGGTGGACGACCTGGTCGGCGAGGTCCTGGACGTCCTCGACAGCTCGCGTCTCCGGGAGGAAACGATCGTGGTCTTCACCAGCGACCACGGCTGGCAGATGGGGCAGAAGGATTACCTCTACAAGAACTCGCTCTGGCAGGAGAGTTCCCGCGTGCCGCTGATTGTCCGGGCGCAGGGTGTGACAAAAACCGGGGCCGCCTGCAACACGCCGGTCAGTCTCATCGACATCTACCCCACTCTGATCGATCTTTGCGGGCTGCCTTCGGACACGACGAAGAACAAGAAGGGCCGGCCCCTTGACGGCCACAGTCTGAAGCCCCTGTTGACGGATCCCGCCAACGGAAAATGGTCCGGCCCGGACGCCGCGCTCACCGCGCTCTACAAATGGGCGCAGCAATACGACCCGGCCGAACAAAGTTACAGCCTGCGATCCCGGGACTGGCGTTACATCCGTTACAGCAACGGGAAGGAGGAGCTTTATCACACCGCCAAGGACCCGCGCGAATGGCGTAACCTCGCGGTCGATCCGGGACACGGAAAACAACTCGAGCGCCTGCGCGACCAACTGCTTGCCCGGCTTCCAAAACCGACGCCCCGGCCCCAGTCCGAAACCAAGGACGGCGAATACTGGAAGCGCCGTTTCTTCGAGAGGCATCCGGAAGCCGATGCCAACCGCGACGGCAAGCTGAGCTGGCCGGAATTCAAGGCGCACAAGGCGAAGCTCGACGCGGAGAAGCGGAAGCAAGCGAGGTAAGGGGGGGATTAAGAAAAGTCGGGGCCACAAAAAGGCACAAGAAACACAAAGACGGACTTCTTCTTGTGTCTTTTTGCGCTTCTTTGTGGCTGTAGCGAAAACGAATCGCTCGATTCGGCTGAGAAATGGGCTCGACGGAGTCTCTCCCCACCGGATTCACGAGCCATCCGGTTTACGGACGCACTGACCGCGGCAAAGTCGCCAGTAGCTCCGGCGTGAAACGAAAAGCCATCAAGATAAAGACAGCGGCAGCGAATCCAAGAAGCCGGTGGGGAGAGACTCCGTCGAGCCCACTTCAATGTCCTGGCGGAACGCGTCCCCATTCCGGCTTGCGCGCAGCCCGAATCTCCTCAAGCTAGCCCGCGCTCCAAAATTGCATTCCCCATCCGTTATGAAACCGCTTTTCCGCCGCTTCCTCCGTTGGTCTGTTCCGCTTTCGTCCGTTCTGTTGTCCGCCGTCGCCGTACAAGCCGGTCCCTGGCAGGCGAGCGGGTTCAAGGTCGGCGAGGTGACGGACACCACGGCCATCGTCTGGACGCGGCTGACGCGCAACGAGGAGCGCATGCACAAGCCCGGCGTCCTGCCGATCATCTGGTACCGCGATTCCAAGACGGGCGAACTGCTGCTCAAACCCAAGGACGGCCGCAAGGACTGGATCGTCGAGAACACGGACAACAGCAAGTTCAACAACGAGAGCTATTTCACGCCCGTGCCGCGATACCCGGAAGGCGAAAGCCTGGCCACGGTTGATGGCGCGGTTCCCGGCGCGCCGGGCGAGGTGCGCTTGCGGTTTCGCGCGGCCGGATCGGAGGAATGGCATTCAACCGATTGGGAGCGAGCGGGCGAACATCACGACTTCACCCGGCATTTCACCCTCACCGGACTCAAGCCCGCCACGCGCTATGAGCTGCGCGTCGAGTCCCGGCTGAACGATCATCACCCCGGCGTGACGCTGACCGGCTCCTTCGGCACGGCCGCCGCGAGGGACCAGCCGGACAACGTCGTCTTCACCGTCTCCACGGGGCAGGCCTACATCCACATCGACGACGAGGTGAACGGCTTCCGGATGTATGAGGCGATGGGGAAGCTGCAGCCGGACTTCTTCGTCCACACCGGCGACTTCCTCTACTACGACCGCCTCGCCAAGGACCTTCCGCTCGCGCGTTGGCATTGGGAGCGGATGTTCAGCTTTCCCAATCTCCGTGACTTTCATCGCCAGGTCCCGATCTACTACACCAAGGACGACCACGACACCTGGATGGACGACTGCTACCCGAAGATGCAGTCCCACTTCATGGGCACGTTCACCTTTGAGCATGGCCTGATGCTGTGGCGCGAGCAGCTGCCGATGAGCCCCAAGCCCTACCGCACCTTCCGCTGGGGGAAGGACTTCCAGATCTGGATCATGGAGGGCCGCGAATTCCGCAGCTCCAACCCCGACCCCGACGGTCCGGACAAGACCATCTGGGGCGCGGAACAAATGGCGTGGTTTGAAAAGACCGTGGCCGGCTCCGACGCCACGTTCAAGGTGATCGTCTCACCCACGCCCATTGTCGGGCCGGACCGCGACAACAAGTTCGACAACCATTCCAACCCCAACTGGAAATTCGAGGGAGACCACGTGCGGAAGTTCATCGCTTCGCAGAAGAACACCTACGTGGTCTGCGGCGACCGGCACTGGCAGTACGTCGCTCAGGACACCGAGACTGGCGTGAAGGAGTTCAGCTGCGGCCCGGCCTCGGACGCCCACGCGGGCGGCTGGACCAACGACATGCTTCGCGCCGAGCATCGCTACCTCAATGTCACCGGCGGCTTCCTCGCCGGTTTCATCGAACGCAAACGCGACGAACCCCGCCTCATCTTCCGCCACTACAGCGTGACGGGCGACGTCTTGAACGAGGTCGTCCTGAAGGCGGAGTGAGGGGTGTTCAGTAATCAGTAATCAGATCGGACGACTGCTATCGCTGATCACCACTGACCACGGGATAGTGATTACTGATCACTGACTTCCGAACACCGCGCGTCTGCGCCATTTTTTTAGGGTCGAACGGCGGTCGTCAGGTTAGCGTGAGGGGGTGATGAACCGTTTACGCTTCGCCCTCTTTGGTCTCTTTCTCCTCGCCATCTCCACCCACGCCGCGCCCGACCGGCCGAACATCCTCTGGATCACCGCCGAAGACATGAGCCCGACGTTGGGCTGCTACGGCGACAGCTACGCCCACACGCCCAACCTCGACGCCTTCGCCAGGGAGAGCGTGCGCTACACGCGGGCTTTCGCGACGGCGCCGGTCTGCTCGCCCTCGCGTTCCACACTCATCACCGGCTGTTACGCGCCCTCGCTCGGGACACAGAACATGCGCTCCGCCTTTCCGATTCCGGACGACATGCGCGGCTTTCCGGCGCTGCTTCGCGGGGCCGGCTATTACGCGTCGAACAACGTCAAGACGGACTACAACAACGCGAACTGGCGCGAGATCATTGCGGCGTCGTGGGATGAAAGCAGCGCCAAGGCGCACTGGCGCGGCCGGACGGACAAGGGGCGGCCGTTCTTCTGTGTCTTCAATCTGATGACCTCGCATCAGAGCCGGACCATGGTCTGGCCCCGCGAGCGATTTTTCGCCGAGGTCCAAAGCCGGCTGGCCCCGGACGAGATTCACGACCCCGCCAAGGCGCCCCTGCCCCCCTATTACGTCGATACGCCGGTCGTCCGCCGCACGGTCGCCCGGTTTTACGATTGCGTGACCGTCATGGACAATGAGGTCGGCGCCATCCTGAAGCAGCTGGAGCAGGACGGCCTCGCCGAGGATACGATCGTCTTCTTCTATTCGGACCACGGCTCGGGCATGCCGCGCCACAAGCGCGCCCTGCTGGACAGCGGCATGCACGTGCCCCTCATGACCCGCTTTCCGGAAAACTATCGTCACCTTGCCCCGGCCGGACCCGGCGCCACCATTGATCGGCTCGTCAGTTTCGTGGACTTCGGACCCACCGCCCTCAGCCTCGCCGGGATCAAGCCGTCCGGGGACATGCAGGGAGTCCCGTTTCTCGGAACACACGCCGGCGCGCCGCGCAGCCATGTCTTCGGGCATCGGGACCGGGTGGACGAGGTTTCGGATCTCGCGCGATCGGTGCGCGGGCCGCGCTTTCTCTACATCCGCAACTACATGCCGCACCTCGGCTACAACCAACCCACCGCCTGGCCGGATCTCGGTGAGATCCGCCATGAATTCTACCGCCTGACCGACCGCGCAAGGATGACTGACGCGCAGTGGCGCTTCGCCGGTCCGCGCCGGCCGGTCGAGGAACTCTACGACTGTGCGAACGACCCGCTGAATCTGACCAACCTCGCGGCGTCGCCGGAACATCGTGCACGGTTGGAGCAGATGAGGAAAACCCTCGCCGGACATCTGGCTTCGACCCGCGATGTGGGCTTCCTTCCCGAGAGCGAAGCCTGGCGACGATTCGGAGGGACCCCCGCGTGGCAGGCAGCGAGGAACGACGAGAATGCCTTGAGAAAGCGCCGCGCGGCCGCGGGGTCGGTGGGATTCGGGGGTGAATCGGTATTTCTAAGGAACCTCTCCGACACGGACCCGGCGACCCGTTACTGGGGAGCGCTCGGATTGGCGGCCGGCGACAAGATCTCGACCAAGGCCCACAGGCGGCTCGTTTCCGCGCTGGCCGATGATTCCGCGGCCGTCCGCGTGGAGGCGGCCAACGCCTTGGCGCGCCATGGTGGATTGGACGCCGCCTTGCCCACGCTGGTCCAGGAACTAAGCAATCCCGATCTCAACGTCGTGCTGCACGCCGCGCGGACCGTGCAGTTGCTGGGGGCGCCGGCCAAGGCGGCCGTGTCGGAGATGAAAAAGACGCTGGCGCGAGCCGAGAAGATCCGGCCGCCTGATACGCCCCCAACCGTCGTTCAATCGGGTGAACAAGACCTCGCCATGTTCGTCGCTTTCGCCGCCAAAGCCTTTGTGACGGACTTGGGTAGGAAGCAGTGAGCCCGAGAATGCTCGTTCAACCCTTCGACGTAATTCACAACTGGCACGGCATGAACGTGTTGCGGATAGTTTACGGTTTGGTTTTTGTCTGGCTTTCAGGGGAAAGGCCGCGATTTCACAACCCGTATACTCCAATCGGGGCGGGACAAGACCCATCGTCGAATCTTCATTCTTGATTGAATTCGCTAAATGATCCGGGAATCTGGGATGATACTTGTTATATGGGATGAACTATAACGATAACGGGTATTAATTTATCGCTGAGACGGACAATTTCCTCTGTGCCGCTATGTTTCGTTTGTGCTGAGCGCGGAGGCGCCCTATTGGTTTGCGCCGCTGATGATGTATTTCGACTACAACGCGACCACGCCGCTGGACGCTGCTGTGCGTGAGGCCATGCTTCCTTTTCTGGACGCCGAGTTTGGCAATCCTGCCAGCGTGCATGCGGTCGGTCGACGCGCCCGGGCCATTCTGGACGAGGCGCGTGAACGGGTCGCCGTCGTTTTGAGGGCGAAGCCCAGTGAAATCATCTTCACGAGTGGCGCCACGGAATCGAACAACCTGGCCATTCTCGGCTCCGCGCGGAAGCTGAAGCACAAGGGTCGGCATATCATCACTTCAGCGATCGAACATCACGCGGCTTTGCGCCCCTGTGAATATCTTGCGAACAACGAGGGATTTGAGCTGACAGTCCTGCCAGTGGACGCTGAGGGAACCGTGTCCCCTGACGACGTTCGAATGGCGCTGCGTGACGATACGATCCTGGTATCGATCATGGCTGCCAACAACGAGACCGGAACACTGCAACCGACAGCCCAAATCGGCGAAATTTGCCGAGAAAAGGGCATTTTGTTCCATACCGACGCGGTGCATTGCTTTGGGAAAACGGCTTTTCACGCCATTGGCCAGTTCAACGCCGACATGGTGTCGATCTGCTCGCATAAGTTCCACGGTCCGAAGGGGGCCGGTGTGTTGTTCACAACATCGCCTTTCCGACCGGATCCAATCATCCATGGCGGGGTTCAGGAGAGTGAAAACCGGGGCGGGACCGAGAATCTGGCCGCCATCATCGGTTTTACGGAAGCCGCCGAGAAATTCATCCGCCAACCGGTCTTCGCGGCGGACCGGTTGGCGCCGATGACCGACAGGATCCTCCAAGTGGTGGATTCCATCGACGGGGCCACTTTCCGCGGATCCCGGAACAACCGGCTCTGCAACACAGTGGCATTTTCGGTCACCGGCGCCGACAGCATTGCCATGCTGGCCGGCTTGGATATGGAGGGCGTTTGCGCTTCCAGTGGTTCTGCCTGCACTTCCGGTTCGGTCACTCCGTCCCATGTGCTCAAGGCCATGGCCGTCAACGAAGCCGATTCCTCTTCATTGGTCCGACTTTCCATCGGGCGTGAGACGAATGACGACGAAATTGGCGCGCTGGAAGAGATTCTCCCGGCAGTGGTGCGCCAGGTCCGATCCCGATAACTGACCGATGAGTTGTGAATGAAGCGCCGACAAGGACCCCGAAAAGTGTCTTGTTGAACATGTCGGTTTTCCATCCGCGGTGTTTTCAGCGCCCCGGAATCGACGCAACCCGTTCTTTTGAATAGTGTTGGGTTGATGAGCCATGTTTTTCACAACCATTAATAGAATTGTACTCTCTTGAAGAAGAAGATATCTATTAGAAGAAACCAGATATTGTGGCCCACTTTTCCGGTGTGTCTCATCTTGCGTTAAAACGGCCCGGTTTCCTTGACACCCCCAAGCGATTCCTTTATTCAGGGCCGTTCCTAAGAAATTTCGTGGGTCAGATGCCCTGGAATCCCTGAAATCCCGATGAAAATTGCCATCGCCAAAGAGCAGATCATCAGCGGTTTGCAAGCCGTTCAGAACATCGTCAGCTCGCGCACGACCCTGCCCATTCTTTCCAACGTGCTGTTGAAGGCGGAGGACAATCGGCTCTCCCTCACCGCGACTGATCTGGACGTGACGGTGTCCTGCTCCGTGGAGGCCAACGTCGAGGTTCCCGGTTCCACAACCGTGCCGGTGAAGCGGCTTTTTGGCATCGTTCGAGAGCTTCCGACGGAGGAGATTGATGTCGAGGTGGATGACAAGAATGTCACCAGCCTGCGGTCGGGCGAGGCCTTCTACAAGATCAACGGTCTGCCCGCCGAGGAGTATCCTCCCCTGCCGGAATTCAAGGAAAACAAGTCGCTTTCGCTCACGCAGGAGACCGTCAAGAACATGCTCAAGCGGACTTCGTTCGCCATCTCGACGGATGAGACGCGTTACGTCCTCAATGGCATCTTCATCAAGATCAGCGAGGACAAGATCATGATGGTTGCCACCGACGGGCGTCGTCTGGCCTTGGCGGAGGAAGAGATCTCCAGTGAGTTCCAGGGCGAGTTCATCGTGCCGACCAAGGCGGTGAATGAGCTCAACCGGCTGTTGCAGGGCAATGGTTCGATTGAGGTGAAGTTCACCGACAACCAGGCGGCGTTCAACCTGGCCGACGAAAAGGGATTCAACATCCTGCTGATCACCAAGCTCGTTGAAGGCAACTACCCGAATTACAAGCAGGTCATTCCCACGGAGAGTCAGGAGCGCGTGACCTTGGTCCGCGAGGAGCTGCTCGCGGCGTTGCGCCGCGCGGAATTCATGACGAACGACAAGTCGAACTCCGTGAAACTCAAGTTCGCCAACAACAATCTCACCATCACGGCCAACACGCCCGAGGTTGGCGAAGGTCGTGAGAGCATTGCCGTGAACTACGACGGCAAGGAGGTCGCCATCGCGTTCAACCCGGCCTACTTCATGGATCCGCTCAAGGCGCTGGACGACGACGAGGTCTTCCTCGAACTCACGGATGAACTCAGCCCGGGCGTCCTGAAGATCAATGGCCCGTTCCTCTATGTCCTGATGCCGATGCGCATGTCGTAATCGGCGAGGACTTTTTCCCACCCGGCGAAACGTGAAAGCCGGAAACTGCTCATGAGCATCCGCTGGGGCATCATCGGTTGCGGCGACGTCTGCGAGGTCAAGAGCGGTCCCGGATTCCAGAAGGCCGAAGGCAGCGAGCTTGTCGCCGTGATGCGTCGGAACGGGAAGCTCGCCAACGACTTCGCCAAACGCCACGGCGTGCCGCGGGCTTATGACAGCGCTGACAAGTTGATCGCCGATCCCGATGTGGACGCGGTTTATGTGGCGACGCGGCCTGGAACGCATCTCGATTACGCGCTGAGAGTGGCGGCGGCTGGCAAGCCCTGTTACGTGGAAAAGCCGATGGCTCGCAACGCGGCGGAATGCGGGGTGATGATCGACGCATTCAAGAAGGCGGGTGTTCCGCTCTTTGTCGGCTACTATCGTCGTTGCCTGCCGAAATATCTGAAGCTGAAGGAGCTGATTGACAGTGGAGCGATTGGCCAGATTCGGGAGGTCTCCTACACGTTGCTGGAACGCCCGCCCCGCGACATGTCAAAGGACGAATTGCCGTGGCGTTGGCAGGCGGAAGAGTCGGGAGGCGGCGTGTTTCTTGACATGGGCTGCCATGCCTTGGACCTGCTGGATTCTCTTTTTGGCCAAATGCGCGAGGTGAGCGGTCGGGCGCGGCGACTCGGTGCGGTCGCGGATGTGGAGGATCGTGTTGAGGTGCGCTGGAAGACCGACAACGGTGTTCAAGGTTTCGCCAGGTTTTCCTTCACGGATCGCGATCGGCCGGAGGATGAATTCGAGATTGTCGGAACCAAGGGCAGGATCATGGCCCCGTGTTTCCAGCCGGGTCCGATCGTGGTGGAGAATGAGATCGGAAAGCGCGAACTCCTCGACGTGCCGCATCCGCCGCATGTCCACCAGCCCCTGATCCAGACGATCGTCGATGAACTGGACGGCAAGGGGAAATGCCCCAGCACGGGCCTCTCCGCGATGCGGACCAGCGAGGTCATGGACGCGGCGCTCATGGATTATTATGGCGGTCGCGACGACGCCTTTTGGGAACGGCCGGAAACCTGGCCGGGCAGGCAATGAGCAATCGCAGACACCGATGAAAATCGACGCGCACCAACACTTCTGGATCTACGACCCATCGCAATACGCCTGGATGGATGGGGACGCGATGGCGCCGCTCCGGCAGAACAAGCTGCCGGCGGACCTCACCGGTGAACAGATGAAGGTGGGCTTCGATGGCTCGATCGTCGTCCAGGCGCGCCAGAGCTTGGAGGAGTCGCGCTGGTTGTTGAAACTGGCGGAGACGGACGAGCGGATCAAAGGCGTGGTCGGCTGGGTGGATCTTCGCGCAGAGAACGTCGCGGACGAGTTGGCGGAGTTCGCGAGCCATCCTAAGTTTGTCGGAGTGCGGCACGTGGTGCAGGATGAGGAGGACGACCGTTTTATCGTCGGCGAGGCTTTCATGCGGGGCGTCGCGCGGCTGCAGGAATTCGGCCTGACCTACGACATCTTGATCTTCCCGAGGCAGCTTCCCGCCTCGATCGAGTTCGCGCGGACGTTTCCCGAGCAGCCGTTTGTCCTGGACCACATCGCCAAGCCGTTCATCAAGGATGGCGTCCTTTCACCCTGGGACGAGCAGATCCGCGAGCTCGCCGCGTTGCCGAACGTGATGTGCAAGGTGTCGGGCATGGTGACTGAGGCGGATTGGGAGGACTGGAAACCGGGTGATTTCAAACCGTATCTCGATGTTGTGGTTGAGGCCTTCGGCGAGGACCGCCTGATGGTCGGATCCGATTGGCCGGTCTGCCTTCTCGCAGGCGATTATGAGACCGTGATGAACCTGGAGACGGTTTATTTCAGCGGCTTCACGGAGGAGGCCAAAGCCAAGATCTTCGGGGGCAACTGCCTGAAGTTCTACGGGGTGGCGTGAGCGGGGCCAAAGAGGGGCCGCATTCCCGCTCCCGTGATCCCGAAGGCGTTCAAGGTTGTAACAGACGAGGTGACGAGGCTCATTCATCAGCGGCTTCCGAAGGAGAGATGAGCTTTCTTACGTCGGCTGCTACTCTTTTCAGACAGTCTCGCCAGTGCGACCGAACCTTGAAATCCGTTGCGCGCGCCGCGAATTGCCGCATCATGCCGGTTTCGTTTCCGACGATTGTCGATCACCATGAAAGCGCTCCGATTCCTCCCCTGGTTCCTCGCGATCCTGTTCACCTTCACCGCCTGCAGGACTGTCGAGCCTGAGGCTGCGGACAATCGGATGAAGGGCTACGTGGTTCCCTCCGGGCCGGGCGTGATCTGGGGCCGGGTTCTGTTGGCGGCCGGCGGCATGAACGACAAACGGTTCGTCACCGATGCGGATGGAGGGTTGGCGAATGTCTTCGTCAGGGTCTCGCGCGGTTTGGAAAACCGTTCGTTCGACGCGCCGGCGACACCGGTGGTGATCGAGGGCGGAGAAGAAGGTTTCAACCCGCCGGTCGCCGGGGCGCTGACCGGGCAGCGGGTCGTGTGGAAATCCACGGACCCGCGCGGCCGCAACGTCCGGTCGCGTCCGAACGTCGGCGGCAATCGGCCCTTCGAGTCGCTCTTGTTGCCAAACGTGACGGTGGAGACGGTCTACCGTTCCCCTGAGTTGTTCCTGCGGCACGAGACGGACGGTTCGCCATCGATCGCGGCGCATCTTTGTGTGGTCGAGCATCCCTTTTTCGCGGTGACGGATGAGCATGGGATGTTCGCCCTGCCCGCCGGCCTACCACCCGGGAGTTACAGCGTGACAGCGCGACATCTCGATGCGGGCGAGGCGGCGGCGGAGTTGTCCCTCGGCGTGGATGCCGTCGCGCGGGTGGAGTTTGAGTTGGGCGCGGCGGACGCGGGGTTTGCAAACCGCGTGAAGTCGGTGAATGTCATCGCGAAGAATCAGCCGCGTGTCGCCAGCCAGCCGACCGTGAAGCTGATCGAGGCCCGGCCGGTGCACACGTTGAAACTGAAGCCGCAGCCGGCGCCGGTTCAGGTCGCTCGTCCGGCTCCTACGGCGAAGCCGCGCGTGCAGAATGTCCGGCTCGCCCTGCCCGAGGCGCGGACGCGGGTGTTCCAGGTGAACAGTGAACGCCTGCTCAAAGGACTGCGCGCTTCGTATTCGGGCGACGCTGAAACGGCATCGTTGCAAGCCCTGTTGGGCCAGGCCATCGGGAAGAGCAAGTCGCCGGAACCATTGGCCGATCCGTTTCCGGGCGTCGTCTTGAACGCCGACGCCGGGGTTCTTCAGGTTCGGGCCCCGAAGGAGGAACTGGAGCGGATAGCCGCGGTGGTGGAGCTGCTGGATCGGGCCCCGGCGCAGGTGGCGATTGACGCGCGGATCCTGGAGGTGGATGTGCGGGACTTCGACCGCTACATCGATTCCCATCCGGTTTATTCGCAAACGCTGAACAACGAGAATTTCGCCGGCGTCCTGCCCGAGGCGGAGTATCGCGCGATGCTGCAGCGGCTGGCGGAAATGAAGGGCGCGCGGCTCATCCACGCGCCGGGCGTCGCAACGTTGAGCGGCAGCACGGTCGAAATCCGGTTCGATCCCACCACGAAGCTGGACATCGGTCCAACCGTGTCTCCGGACAAAGGGAGCGTGGAGATGGAGATCCTGTTCGCGACCTTTGCGGACGAGAAGGACAAGACCCCGGAACAAAGTCTGAAGACCACGGCCCGCGCCATGAGTCGTCAGACCGTGATGCTCGGCGGCCTTGCAAAGGGCGACGGGAAATCGGCCAAGCGGTCTTCGCGCGACAAGACGGTGCTGCTGCTGTTGATCACGCCGACCACGTTGGACGATTCAGGGAATCCTTGAGGCGAGTCTGTGCTACGGTGGCGTGCTTCACCATGAATCCCGCTGGCCATCTCGTTCGGACTGGAATTCTCACGATTGCGGTGGCGCTTGTTTGCGGGTGTCGCCCGTACACATCGCCGCCGGGGAGTCCGTCGAAGGGAAGGCCAGTGGCTGCGGTGGCGGAGAAGGCGGATTCTCCAAAGGGACCGGCGGCGCGTTCGCGTCAAGCGACGCGGGCTTCGGCATTGTCCTTTCCCAACGCCCATCTCCGCACGAACACCGTCAATGTGACGAGCCAACGGCGACAGGAGATTTTGCACAAGCTGAAGACGATCATGTTCGACAAGATCGAGTATCGGGAGATCCCGCTCGGCGAGGTCGTGCGTCATCTCAACGAGCGGACCAGGGAGCTCGATCCTGCTGAGAAAGGTGTCCAATTCATGCTGCTGAGTCCAACGGCGACCAGCGAGGTGTCACTGAGATCAACGGCCCCTGCGAATGGAGTTCAGTTTGAGGAGGCGGACTTGGAGAACGTCATCGTCGATATCGACCCTCCCTTGAGGGATCTGCCTCTGATCTACGTTCTCGATGCAATCGTGAAGAAGGCGGACACCGCGATCCAGTTCGCCGTCACCGATTACGCGGTGGTGATCTGGCCGAGAGCCCCGGGCGGCGAAGACAGGTTCTTCCGGACCTTCCGGGCGAGCCCGGGCTTCTTTCAGCGGGGTTTGGAAGGTGTGCAGGGAACCCCCTTGGGTGGACAATGAGAGCGATAACGCGCCGGGTGTTTTGAATTGCGGCGGTCATAGACACGCCGCTACAAACCAACTGATGCGGCGCGTCTATGACCGCCGCACTTGGGATTGCCGAAAAAAGCCGCCGACTTTCGCCGGCGGCTCTTGTTGGAAACGTGAACCTGCTTGAATAGCTTACGGCTGGTTTCCGCCGATCTTTTTCTTCCCCTTCTTCGGCTTGCCGTTACAGAGGCGGCGGTTGACGGCGTTGAGGTAGGCGCGGGCGCTGGCCTCGATGACGTCGGTGTGGGCGCCTTTGCCCGTCACCAGTTCGCCGTCGCCGAAATCGACCTTCATGGTCACCTCGCCGAGGGCGTCCTTGCCTTGGGAGACGGAACGCAGCGAGTAGTCCATCAGGCGGCCGCGCGTCTTGGTCAGGCGGTCGATCGCCTTCAAGGTCGCGTCCACCGGACCATCGCCGATGCCGGCATCGACGTGGGCCTCGCCCGCGCCCTTCTTTTTCTTGTCGGGCTTGGTGAGGTGCACGGTCGCGGTGGGGACGGTCTTTCCGCCGCTGGTGACGCTGAGGTATTCCAGGCGCCAGGTCTCCGGCACCTCGGTGATGTGGCCCTCGACCAGGGCGGCCAGGTCCTCGTCGTAGACGAACTTCTTCTTGTCGCCGATCTCCTTGTAGCGCGCGAAGATCTGCGTGACCTCCTCGTCGGTCATCTTGAAACCGAGATGCTTCAGGCGCGCGGAGACGGCGGCGCGACCGCTGTGTTTGGTGAGGGGCAGTTCGGTCTGGCCCCAGCCGACCTCCTTCGGATCCATGATCTCGTAGGTCTCGCGCTTCTTCAGGATGCCGTCCTGGTGGATGCCGCTGGAGTGCGCGAACGCGTTCTCGCCGACGATCGCCTTGCTGCGCTGCACGGGCAGGCCGCTCATTCGCGCGACGAGCTTCGAGGTCTTCACGATCTCGTTGGTCTTCACACCGACCTTGTAGTCGCCGAAGTAATCCGCGCGGGTCTTGAGATTCATGACGAGCTCTTCCAGCGAGGCGTTGCCCGCGCGCTCGCCGATGCCGTTGACGGTGCATTCCACCTGGCGCGCTCCGGCCTGAACGGCGGCCAGTGAATTGGCGACCGCCAATCCGAGGTCGTTGTGGCAGTGGACGCTGATGATCGCCTTGCCGGACTTGAACTCGGGCACGGATTCATGCAGGCGGCCGATCAACTCGCCGTATTCGCCGGGCACGGCCCAGCCCACGGTGTCGGGAATGTTCACGGTCGTGGCGCCGGCGTCGACCACGGCCTGGCAGATCTCGATCAGGAAGTCCGGCTCGGTGCGCGATCCGTCTTCGGGCGAGAACTCGACATCCTGCACGAAACCCTTGGCGCGCTTCACGCCCTCGACAGCCAGCTTCAGGATCTGGTCCTGCGCCTTGCCGAGCTTGAATTCTCGGTGGATCTTGGAGGTGGCCAGAAAGACGTGGATGCGTCCCTTCCTGCCAGCGGGAGCGACGGCCTCGCCCGCGGCGTCGATGTCGCGCGACACGCAACGCGCCAGGCCCGCGATGGTCGGGCCCTTGATCTGCTTGGCGATGGTGTTGACGGCGGTGAAGTCGCCCTCGCTGATCACGGGAAAGCCCGCCTCGATGATATCGACCTTGAGGCGCGCAAGCTGCCGGGCGACCTCCAGCTTTTCGCGGAGATTCATCGAGGCTCCGGGGCATTGCTCCCCGTCACGCAGCGTCGTGTCGAATATCTTGATTCGATTGTTCTTCATGGCTTCGGACTTTCGTTTGTTTAGCGTTGTCTGTCTGTCTTGTTTTTTCCGGGCCGCCGTGTCCGTCCGGCGTCGGGGGTGAAACAAAAAACCCCACTGCCGGGCTGGACAGCGGGGTTCGGAAAAGCTCGGGAATCGGCTAGAACCCAACTGCCGCGCTGCCAAGAAGCAGCGCGTCGGTAAGGAGCAGGCTCAAGCTTTCGATTCGTTTCACGGCGGGTAGGAGTAATTCCAGAAGTCCGGGGCGTCAACGGGTTTTTTGAGGGAGGGCATCGAGCGCGCAACGGAATCCCACGTCGTTGCAGGTGGTGTTCAGGGGTTCAAAACCCTGGTGATAAGTGCGGCCGTGACGCGAGCCGTAGCCGTGCGCACCGCCGCGTATGATTCCCGTGCGATGCGTCGATTCGTCCGCTTCGAAAGGGACCCTGGTTTCGTGCACATCGCTCACCCACTCCCAGGCGTTGCCGCACATGTCCATGACGCCGTATGGACTCGCGCCTTCGGGGAACTGTCCGACCGCCATCTTCTTTCCACCCAACCGACACACGGCTTCGTCCGAGATCTTGCGGCCGTTCTCGGAGGTGTAGCCTTCGGGGCGGAGATTGCATTTTGTGCGATCGTAGTCGTTGCCCCAGGGGTAGCGGCGGCCGTCGGTTCCGCGCGCCGCCTTCTCCCATTCGGCGCCGGTCGGCAGTCGCTTGCCCATCCACGCGGCGTAGGCTTCCGCTTCGTGTTTGAAGATGTGCGTGGCGGGAAAGTCGTCCTCGCCTTTGGGGTACTCGTGATCGGCCTTGAACATCTTGTACTCACGGTTGGTGACCTCGTGGCGATCGATGTAGAACGCGGGAACAAAAACGGGATGAAGCGGCGGGACATCGAAGTCGGTCCCCGGGTCGTCGCTGCCCATGAGGAACTCCCCCGGCGGAACCAGGATCATGCCTTCGGGAGCGGGAGCGTAGGTAGCGCTTAGAAGACGGGAGCGTTGCAGTCCGGTCCAAGCCCGATGACCGACCACAACCAAGGCTGAAGCCAACAACGCCACGGCGATCAGAAACCTGATCGGACGTCGGCGCCGCGGTTGCGCGAGGTTGGACATGGGATGCGAGAGTCGTTTCTGTGATGCGAACGGACGAAGGTTCATTCCTTTCATGGATTGAGACAAGCGCGCGAGTGATTCGTTTTCCAGGAAGGGCGCAATTCGAAACAAAGAAAACCGTGCCATCCGCGTGATCTGCGGTTTATCGTCGGCCTCAGATCATGAGCGCAACAAACCAACACCTTTGGGAACGGTTCCAGAAATATTACCGGGAGTATCCGTCAATCGACCTCGCGGTGGACCTCAGCCGCATGAAGTTCGCAGACTCGTTCTGGGCGTCGATGAGGAAACCGATGGGGAAGGCGTTCAAGGGCATGGAGAGACTGGAGGCCGGCGTCATCGCCAACCCGGATGAGAAGCGCATGGTCGGGCATTACTGGCTGCGCAACGCCGCGCTGGCGCCGACGAAGGCGCTCCAGAAGGAGATCAAAACCACGTTGTCGGCGGTGAAGCGCTTCGCCGCCAGCGTGCATGCCGGGAAGGTCGGCGGCGCGAAGGGGTCCTTCAAGCACCTGCTGGTCATCGGGATCGGCGGTTCGGCCTTGGGGCCACAATTCGTCGCCAAGGCGCTTGGGCAGCCGAAAGCAGACAGAATGAAGGTGTTTTTCTTCGACAATACCGATCCGGACGGAATGGACTCGGTGTTGGCGGAACTGGCCGGGAAGCTGGGTCGGACACTGTCCGTGGTGATTTCCAAATCGGGCGGCACGAAGGAAACGCGGAACGGGATGCTGGAGGCCAAGGCCGCCTACGAGCGGGCCGGGCTGGTGTTTGAAAAGCACGCGGTCGCCGTGACCGGGCTTGGCAGCAATCTCGACAAGGTCGCCCAGGCCGGGAAGTGGTTGAAGCGGTTCCCCATGTGGGACTGGGTTGGCGGTCGGACGAGCGAGATGTCGGCGGTGGGATTGCTGCCCGCCGCGCTGCAGGGGCTGGAGGTTGACGGACTGCTTTCCGGCGCGGCCGCCTGCGACAAGGTCACCCGGTCGGCTTCGATTGAGGACAACCCCGCCGCGCAGCTTGCCCTGATGTGGTATTACGCTGGAGATGGCCGGGGCGCAAAGGACATGGTCATTCTGCCCTACAAGGACCGTCTTGAGCTGTTTTCAAAATACCTTCAGCAACTCATCATGGAGTCGCTCGGAAAGGAGTTGGACTTGGATGGCCGGGTGGTGAACCAAGGCATCGCGGTCTATGGGAACAAGGGATCAACGGACCAACATGCTTATGTTCAACAACTTAGAGAAGGAGTCCCCAACTTTTTTGCGACCTTTATCGAGGTGTTGAAGGACCGAAGCGGCGCGTCGATGGACGTGGAGTCCGGCCAAAACGTCACGACAGGTGACTACCTCAACGGATTCTTCCAAGGCACAAGAAAGGCTCTTTTCGAGAATAATAGAGAATCGATAACGTTAACTGTCTCTGAATTGACTCCAAAATCGGTTGGAATGCTCATTGCGCTCTATGAACGGGCGGTGGGGTTTTATGCGTTGTTGGTTGGAATCAATGCCTACCATCAACCCGGCGTGGAGGCCGGAAAGAAGGCGGCGGGCGAAGTGATTGAACTACAGGGGCGGATTAAGGGCTTCTTGGCCCACAATGCGGGGAATCGGTTTACGGCCGAGCAGATTGCGGATGGCTTGGGATCTCCCTCAGATGCTGAGGCTGTTTTCAAGATCTGCCAGCATCTGGCGGCAAACCCAGGAAGCGGAGTTCATCGTAAGGCCGGCAAAGCGCCAGCGGCTGCGACCTTCTCGGTTTAGTAAACGTGGTGTTTCAATCGAGTCTGAAGGCTTGGCGAAAGCCGATTGGGATTGCGCTGGCGGCGCCGCTTTGGATGGCGGCGGAATTCGTGGTCTTTGGTTTCCAATTCCCAATCACCTTCGAAGTTGCTTTTGATGAGGATGGACGGGTCTTAGTGAAACACGGATAGGACTGATTGATCTGGTTGCGTTCCGCGGGTGTGTTGAAGCAAGGTGGCTGCGGATCGCGTGTGGTTGAAAGAGAATCCCCCATGTTCGTTTATCCGAAAGAATACGACGTCATTGTCATTGGTTCTGGTCATGCCGGCGTGGAGGCAGCGCTGGCGGCTTCACGGATGGGCTGCCAGACCCTGATGCTGACGATCAACGCCGACACCATCGGCCAGATGTCCTGCAACCCGGCGATCGGTGGTCTGGCCAAGGGACATCTCGCCCGAGAGATTGACGCGCTGGGTGGAGAGATGGGCAAGTGCACCGACATGACCGGCCTGCAGTTCCGGATGCTGAACACCAAGAAGGGACCGTCGGTCTGGGCTCCTCGGGCGCAATGCGACAAAAAGGCCTATCAGTTCCGCTTGAAGTGGATTTGTGAGCGGGCTGCGAATCTGGATATCAAGCAGGGGCAGGCGGCGCGGTTGTTGGAGAAGAACCGGGAGATCACTGGCGTGGAGACCAACATGGGGGTGCAATACCTGGGCAAGACCGTCGTGATCACGACAGGGACGTTCCTGCGGGGGCTTATGCATATTGGCCAGACCCAGAGTTCCGGGGGACGGGCTGGAGAGTCCGCTGCGATGGGATTGTCAGCCTCACTGGTGGAGATTGGGCTGGAGTTGGGGCGGTTGAAGACCGGGACGCCTCCGCGGTTGTTGCGTCGGTCTTTGGATTTGGACCGGTGCGAGGAACAACCCGGAGACGAGCCGGTCCCCTATTTTTCCTACTGGAAGGATGATTTGTTCCACGTGGAACATTCGCAGGTCAATCCGCAGGATGTCGGTCATTCCGACGGGAACTACCCGCCAGGGTCCATTTTGGACCGTTTGAACGGGCAATTGCCCTGCCACATCACCTACACGACGGACCGGACGGCGGAGATCATCCGGGAGAATCTCCACAAGTCTCCGATGTACTCCGGTGGGATTGAAGGTGTGGGTCCCCGGTATTGCCCGTCGATCGAGGACAAGATCGTGAGGTTTGCGGACAAGGAGCGGCATCAAATCTTCCTGGAACCGGAGGGGATCGCTACGGATGAGTTTTACGTGAACGGTTTTTCCACCTGCCTTCCCTTCGAGGTGCAGGTGGAACTGGTGCGGACGATTGTGGGCTGTGAGAATGCCGAAATCATGCGGCCGGCCTACGCAGTGGAATACGATTTTGTCCATCCGACGCAGTTGACCACGTCTTTGGAGACCAAGGCCTGCCGGGGACTGTTCCTGGCCGGACAGATCAACGGCACGTCCGGTTACGAGGAGGCTGGCGCCCAGGGATTGATCGCGGGCATCAACGCGGCCCGTCGGGTTCAGGGGCGGGATGCGGTTGTCCTGCGACGGGATCAGGCCTACATCGGTGTCCTGATCGATGATCTGGTCACCAAGGGCACGACGGAGCCTTATCGGATGTTCACCTCCCGGGCTGAGTACCGGTTGTTGTTGCGTCAGGATAATGCCGACCAACGGCTGTGTGACCTGGCGTATGAGATTGGCCTGCTTCCTGAGCGCAACTACCGGCAGTTCGTGGCAAAAAGAGAAGCGATGGAGTCGGAGATCGCTCGATTGAAGAGCGTGCATACTCCCGATGGCTCCTTGGAAAAACGGCTCAAGCGACCAGAGGTCTCCTATCGCGATCTGCCTCACTGCGACGACAGCCTGGCGGAGGAAATAGTCCAGCAGGTGGAGATCGCCATCAAGTATGCGGGCTACATTGAACGGCAGGAGGCGGAGATTGAGAAACTGCGCAGCGTGGAGGAGAAACAGATCCCGGAGTCCTTCGACTACGACACCATTCCCAGCATGCGGAATGAGGCGCGGCAGAAGCTGAAGGAAATACGGCCTGCCACCCTGGGTCAGGCTTCCAGGATTTCCGGGGTTTCCCCGGCGGATGTCAGTCTGGTCATGGTTTGGATGAAGCGTGGGGGATTTGGCGAGGAGTAGGGTTCCAGGAAGTTTGTGTCGACGATCAAGGGCTGGGAATCTGTTCCACGTGGAACATCTCCGTCGGATTGGCGCCAACGCCGCTCCTTTTCGCCTACAGGTCCAATAATGTCTCAAACGACACTGTCGGGGTAAGGGTGTCCCCGCGCCTCAGAAACCGGAGGAACGAAAGAAGGCCTCGGTAGGCATTCTTCCAAGCCGCTCTAGCGATTGAGGATGGATCCAAGAGCAGACCCGCCCCAGACAGCCAGCAGGCAAAGAAGCAGCGAGAGGACGATGTTGCCCACTGCGTAGCCCAGATGCCCGGTCTTGATCAGGCCCAGGGTCTGGAGGCTGAACGAGGAAAAGGTCGTGTAGCCACCGAGCAGTCCGATGATCAGGAACTCTTGGGTGGACGCGGAGATATGGGTTTTCCCGTGCTCGACGGTGAAGGCCGCCACCAGCCCGATGAGGAAGCAGCCGGTGACGTTGGCGACGAAGGTCCCGATCGGCAGGTTGTCGCCGAAGCGTTTGGCCATCTGGATCGAAACCCAGAATCTTCCGGTCCCGCCACAAGCGCTGCCCAAAGCCACCAGTAGATAAGGATTCAGGTTCGCCATGGTTCTTTTGAGTTCGCTTCGATGCCGGTTTGGGACGCCGGTGAATTTACGTTGCAGGCGATCTTGGAGACAACGTCAATCTTCGGCTTCGAAATGATGACGCTGGGAGAACGGCTCTGGGGTGGTATGCCGCCGACAAATCCCCAGGGTCGTGGTGTGGTTCGCTTGAGGAAGTGTTGTTCGTTTAAGATGACATTCAACGGCATTCACTGCTGTGAAAGGCGCCACTGCCATTTTGATCTCATCAACCGTCATGGTCGAAGGGGCTTCGTTTCAAAGGGATCCAACGATTTGTAGATCAATACGCCTTTTTGTTCATAAGATCAGCAAAACACTAAGACGTTATCGTTATAGTTATCCATTGGCATAGACCGGAACCCGATCCCGTCAACTTTTGCGCGGATTCAACAAATTCGATGGGCCGATAACGGTCATACGTCTCGCGTCGTGATCAAGGCGATAGGTGGTCGATGGTCGAAAGAGAACGCAATCCAATGGCAAGCGTTCACATCTTCCATGATGTAGTAATAGAAACCCCGAGGCCTTGTCTCCCCGGGCTTCCACTGCCAGGAGCGCCCGCTGGAATGCTATCAGACCTTCACAGACACGGTGAAATTGGGATCTTCGAAGCTCGGTTTTGACCGTGACCGTTCGTGGGGAAGATGCTTATGATTCGCCGTTCCTAACGGTTTGATCAAAACCCATTGATTCAAAATCCATGAGCGCCGAACAGAAAGCAGCCGAACTTGGACTGGAATTCCCCACCATCGAACCCGGATACCTCAATCTCTGCATCCGCACCGGGAATCTCCTCATCACCTCGGGTCATACTAGTGAGATGAAGGGGATCCTCGGCAAGGACCTGACGGTCGAGCAGGGTTACGCTGCGGCCAACGATTGTGCGATCAAGATACTGCGGTCTGTGCGCCAGGCACACGGCACGCTGGACGGTTTGCGGGTGATCAAGCTTCTGGGCTGCGTCTACTCCGCGCCGGAGTTCATTGACCAGCATCTCGTCATCAACGGAGCATCCGACCTGCTGCATGAGATCTTTGGCCAAGATGGCGACGGCTATCACGCGCGCAGCGCGTTGGGTTTTGCGGCCCTGCCCACCGGGGCCGCGGTTGAGGTAGAGGCGATCTTCGAGATCAAAGACGCGTGAACCGGAGCTGAAACCATGAGCGCCCGCCTGCTGAGAGCCCGGCCGCCAAGCCGACATCGACGCGCACTGCATCTGGATGTAGGTCTGGCCTGGCGTTTCATGCATGGCTTCGTTCGCAATCCGGCCGCAGTCGGCGCCATTGCCCCCAGTTCCCGCCAGCTTGCCGAGGCCATGATGCGTGATCTGGCGCTGGGAAACGATGAGTCTGTCCTCGAGTTGGGACCGGGCACCGGCGCCTTCACGCGGGAGATCCGCGACACACTGCCCCGCGGCGCCCGTTATCTTGGCATCGAGTGCGAGGCCCGCTTTGTCGAACTGCTCAGCCGCAAGTACCCGGAAATGGAATTTGTGGAAGGCCGCGCGGAAAACGCGTTCGAACACTGTCGGGACGCCGGCATCTCCAATCCTGCGGCCATCATTTCCGGCCTGCCCTTCGCGACGCTCTGCGAGGAAACCCGCGAAGCGATTGTGGCCTCCATGGAGCGCCTGATGGTGCCGGGGACGGTGTTTCGCACCTTCCAGTATGCGCATGCCTACCGGTTGCCCGGCTCTGTGCGCTTTCGCGACTCGATGAACCGGGTATTCGGAGGGCACGAACGAAGCGATCTGGTGATGCTGAACCTGCCCCCCGCCTTTGTGCTGACCTGGTCGCGCTGAGGCGGCCGAATTCCCACTCAGCTTCCGGCCAATTGTCCGCGCGTGACGCCCAGCTGGTTCTTCAACTTCAGCTCCCGCCACAATTCCGATCCATCGATCTCCCCGTCAAGCAACCGACGATACCGATCGAGCGTTTCGCGGACCTGCTCCGGTGAATCATTCAGGAACTCCACGCGGAAACGACGCGCGCCCAGCTCCACAAACCGTCGGACATACTCGGAGCCGGTTTGCGCCTGCGAGTTGAAGACCGTGTTGCGGCAGCCGACATCGGCCTTCAACGGATGCTCCATCCTGACGCGATCGCGCAGCTTCACATCGTGGCGGTCACAGGGTCGACCGCAGTCGCGGTGGTCTCGGCCATCGGACATGAAGGCGCAGAACACACAGTGCTCCATGTGAAACATCGGCATGTGCTGGTGGATCGTGATCTCGATGCGATGCGCCGGCGCCGAACGGAGCAGGCCCTCCAGCTGCGCCGCGTTCAGGTCGTAGGAGGCGGTGACCGTCTCCAATCCGCAGTTCGTCAGGAAGTGGTCGGCGGTCAGGCTGTTGGCGACATTGAGTGGAAAGTCCCCAATACGCCTCTCACCCGCGAAGAAGCGAAGCCCCTCGTGATTGCGGATGAGATAGCCGTCAGCCCTGCCGGCCAAAACAGCGCGCAGGACGCCTTCCTCGCCGGTTTTGAAGATGCGCGGCGGCGCGATGAAGATGCCGGCGTCCTGGTCTGTCCGGGCCCCGTGGCGCTCACGATAGATGCGGACCGCGTTTCGGGCGGTCTTCGGGTTCTCAAAGTCGCAGTAGATGGTTGTGAGGCCTTCCGCCAACGCAGCTTCCAACTGAGGCAGGGTCCGGACCAAGGCGATGAGCCGCGGGACGGAATCCGGGGACGCGATATCGGTCGATGCAATGGATCTGTCCGCGCGTTCCCGCAACTCCCAGCGAAGCGGGCGGCGGCGCAACGTCTCAAGCTTCTCGACGGCCTCGCGACGCAGACGGTTCAGTTCGCTGACCGGCAGGATGACGTCGCCTTTGAGGCGGTTGTCCAAGGTTGCGAATCGAAAGGGCGACCCGCCGAGCCGGCCGAGTTGCTTCGTGAGGGACTCGTCGTTGAGGGGTCTGTTTGTCGCCAACTGCAGCTCAATCTCCGAGGCAACCTCGACCATCCGGCCGTCTTCATCCCGGACGGAAAGGCTCATGCGCGTTCCGATGGCGCCACGCACGGCAAAGTGGATGGGTCGCGTCTGCTTTGGTTGATCGCCGGCATAGGTCGACCGGACGCGTTTCTCCAGTTCCGGGTCGCTGGTCTTCCAGAGACGATCCCCGGGTTTCACGCGGCGGGGATCGATCTGACCGTCGCGAAATCGGACTCGCGTGAGACCCTTGTGCAAATCGATGCTGAAGACGCGTCCGCCCTGTTCGTGGTCGTCGCCGGTCCCGGTGTCGATCACTACGCCGTCGCCGGCCTTCAAGGGCGCCTCGGGCGCGAGTGTCAACGTCTGTCCGTCGATGCGTTGGATGAAGCCGAGAAAGACGCCCCGCTTTTTGGCGAAGCGCGCGTGGGCCAGGGACTGGTTGTCGATGCCGCGCAGCCAACCTGTGTGAAGTCCGCGGGAAAAGGCCATCTCCAGGTTGTAGCGATCTTCCGATGAAAGGCGTTGAGGGTGGTTTGTTCCGCCACGGCTGGCGGCCGCCAGCTTGTCCAAGGCCTCGCGGTAGACGCGCGTGATGTTGGCGACGTACTCCGGCGCCTTGAGCCGGCCCTCGATCTTCAGTGAAGCCACGCCCGCGCGGACAAGATCCGGCAGCGCCTCAATGCCCGCGAGGTCCTGCGGACTGAGCAGGTAGCGGCGGTCGCCGAGGTTGCGGCGTTTGTCGTCGACGATCAATTCGTAGGGCATGCGGCAGGCCTGGGCGCATTCGCCGCGATTGGCCGAGCGTCCGCCCAACGCCTCGCTGGTCAGGCATTGACCCGAATACGCCACGCAGAGCGCGCCGTGGACAAACACCTCCAGGGGCAGTGATTCCTCCTCCGCGCTCCGCGGTTCGTCGCCCTTCGAATCGCTGCGGTTTGGAGACGCGCGCCGGATCCGCGAAATCTCGTCGATCGAACACTCGCGCGCCAGCACGACGAGATTGCAGCCGAGATCGCGCGCAAACTCCACGCCGGCGGCGCTGCTGATCGTCATCTGGGTCGAGGCGTGGATTGGAAAGTCCGGCGAGAGAGCCCGGATCATCCGTGCGATGCCGACATCCTGTACGATCGCGGCGTCGACGCCCGCGGCAATGATCGCGCGGAGAAACTCCCCGGCCTCCCCGAGTTCATCCTCGAAGACGAGCGTATTGAAAGTGACGTAGCCTTTCACTCCGCGGAGATGCAGGAAGGCCATCAGCTCCGGCAGGTCGGCCACGGTGAAGTTGTGGGCCCGCATGCGGGCGTTGAAGCGCTCGAGCCCGAAGTAGATCGCGTCGGCGCCGTTTTCCACGGCGGCCTTCGCGCATTCCCAATCGCCGGCCGGGGCGAGCAGTTCGGGAACCCGCCGCGCGGCGGATGACTTGGGCGGCGACGTCATCAGTCCAATCTCTTGAGAAAGAAGCCCTCAAACTCGACGAGATTCTCCCAGTCGCCGGAGGACCAGATCTCGATTGCGATCTTCCCGCTGTGCGGCTGGGAGGCGTCCGTGACGATTTCGCGGTTCACACAGACCCCGTTGACGAAGTGATGGATGCGGTTGCCGCGCGCCTTGATGACGCACCAGTTTCCCGACTGGTAGAGTTCGGTCTTCTGGATCGCTGCTTCCAGATCCGGATCGATCGTCTCCCAGAAATCGACGTCTTGGGTGGGCGCTCCGGCCGGGCGGGTTGCGTCCTTGGGCCAGACCCCGGGCGGCGTCTCCAGCAAGATCGGTGAGAATCCCCGGGCGTGCCAGCCCGCGGTGGGATGGCTGCGATAGAAGACCCCGGCATTCACCTGCGAGGCGTCTCGCCCGGTTGAGTGAAACTCGTAGGCAAAGGCGAGTTCGAAATCGGCCAGGTCCTCGGACTCGAACACCAGATAACTCTTGTGCGCGACTCCCGCCTCGCCGTTGATTGAGGCGGTGATGACCTTGTCGGCGTTGATGGTCCAGGGTGTCTCGCCCGGACTCCAAGCCTCCTCCTCCAGCGTAAGGTCGCCAGCCTCGGGTTTGCGGAGGTAGAGGACTCGACAATTCCGCAGATGCGTTCCCTCGACGAGCGGCACGATGACGCCGGAGGGGACGGTCGCGGCGGCGGGAGCCGGTCCAGCGGCCGCAGCGGGGCCGCGTTCCTTCAACTTCTTCAGTCCTCCGAGAAGGACGGCGAGGCAGACCGCGATGATGGCGATCTTCTTGTTTGCCGCGCGCTTGCGCAGGTCCGCTGGAGGTTCGGACGGCTCGGGCTCGGAGAGCTCCGTGGCCGCCGGCACTTCGACATCCTGGAACGTGTCCGATTCGCTGGCAGGCGCCTCCGCAGTCTTGGTCGCTCCAACGTCGATCGCGGCGGCGCATTCCGCAATGGCGGCGGCGCCGGCCGGTCGGTGAACGGGGTTCTTTACCAGGCACTGCATGACCAACGCCATGGCGGCTTCCGGCAGCGGATTGACGACATCCAGCTCGGCCAGTTTGTCGGGGATCGTCGTCGGCGCGATCGATCGGATCTGGTGTGGAATGTCGCCGCTGTGAAACGGGGGCTTTCCAGTGAACAGTTCATACAGAGTGGCGCCGAGGCTGTAGACGTCATCCGCGGGGGAAGGCGCGCCGCCGTCGAGTTGCTGCGGGCTCATGTAGGGGGGCGTGCCGCTGGAGCCCATGTCCCGCGTCGCGCGGCTCATGCTGTCAGCGATCGTCGCTGCGAGGCCGAAATCGCAGAGCTTGATCCGCCCGCGGGAGTCGAGCATGAGATTGCCGGGCTTGATGTCGCGGTGGACGACATTTTCCTCGTGCGCATACTGCAACGCGGAGCAGAGCTGTTTCAACCAGGGCAGGACGGTTTCCCAATCGAACACCCGTCCCGGCTGCTCGACCTGGAGCGCTGAGAGGTTGGGGCCGTCCATGAATTCCATGGTGATGAATGGCGGTTCGCCCTCGAAGTTGCAGAAGTCATGGATGCGGGCGATGTGGGGATGGGTGAGGCGACGGCTCTTCAACGTTTCCCGACGCATGTCGTCCAGCGCCATCGCGTCGTTGCGGATCTCGGAGGGGATGAACTTCAGGGCGACCGGCTCGCCCAGCTCCGTATCCCCGGCCAGCCACACGACGCCCATGCCGCCACGACCCAGCTCCCTTTCCAGAACGTAGCGGCCGGCGCCCAACTTCCGGCCCGGATGAAATTCGTCAGACATAAACGCTTTGCAAACCGCCGGACGTTAGCCGAACCGCACGGCCGGCGCCAGAGAGGAACGGCGCCTCCCACTCGCACACAGGCACAAACCAGAATTAGCGCATCTAAAGATCAACAAAGGGAAGGTGAATGCCGTTGACAACCCATGTTGAGACGGAAAGCATGTCCCTATCCGAGACGTTTTCAAGGCCGTTTGAAGACACGCAGTGGTCATTCGCGGCTTAGGATGGTTCCGGGCACGGGAAGACCGGTAGACTTGAGACCGACATGACACAGGGGACAGCCGGTTGTCGGGAGTAGCAGTCAACGATGCCGTATGATGGAACGAAGTAGAATCAGGGTGAATCCGTTAAGCCGCACGGGGCGCTGGGTGAAGTTGGCCCGGGAATGCGGCTACGATGAACGGGCCTTGGCAAGACGTTGCATGGTGAGCGTCCGTCAGCTCCAACGCTACTTTCTGGACGAGATTGGTCGGACCCCCAAGGCATGGCTGAACGAACAACGGATGATCGCCGCCCGCAAGCTGCTGTTTGAGGGCCAGAGCGTCAAGGCGGTCGCGATCCAGCTGGGATTCAAACAAGCCTCCCACTTCTGCCGCGAATTCAAGCGCAGTTATCGGATGACGCCGATGCAGTATGTGTCCAGGCGCGTCGAACTGTGCCTGACCGTTGATTTCGAGAGCGGCGACTGAACTCCGTGTTCAGAAGCCGGCCCTGCCTCAGCTTCCCCGGACCGCATCCCAGTCGATCGGCTGACTGATGTCGATGTGGGCGAGGTTTTCCTTCACCGAGTGCGGGTATTTCTGCGCCGCGCCCGTATTGAAGATGAGAATCTTGTCGGTGGGTTTGATCGTGCCGTCCTTGAGGAGGACGTCCAGGGCTCCCAGGCAGACCGCCGTCTCGGGGCAGAGGGAGATGCCTTCCTTGGAGCAGGCCAGCTCCATCCACTTCTGAATGTCCGCTTCCGGGGTCGAGATGGCCACGCCGCCGCTTTCGTTGACGGCGTCGAGGATCATGAAGTCGCCCACGGCCACCGGCACGCGGATGCCGCTGGCCGTCGTGTCGGCTCCCTCGTGTTTCTTGGCAAAACGTTGGCCTTGTCGGAACGCGCGGGCGATCGGCTCACAGCCGTCGCTCTGACACGAGATCATCTTCGGTTTCTTGCCGGACTTGAGCCAGCCCATCTGCTCCAACTCATTGAAGGCCTTCCACATGCCGATCAGGCCGGTGCCGCCGCCGGTGGGATAAAGAATGACGTCGGGCAGCTCCCATTCAAACTGTTCGGCCACCTCCAGGCCCATCGTCTTCTTGCCCTCGATGCGATAGGGCTCCTTCAGGGTGGAGACGTTGAACCAGTCCATCTCCTTGACGCCGTCGCCCACGATCTTGCCGCAGTCGTCGATGAGGCCGTTCACGAGGAAGGTCTTCGCGCCGGCGAGCCAGCATTCCTTCTGGTTGATGACCGGGGTGTCGTCGGGCATGAAGACGTAGGCCTCCATGCCGGCGCGGGCGGCGTAAAAAGCCATGGCCCCGCCGGCGTTGCCCGCCGTGGGGACGGCCACGCGCTTGATGCCCAGCTCGTTGGCCATGGTGATGGCCATGGTCATCCCGCGGGCCTTGAAACTGCCGGTCGGCAGCCGGCTTTCATCCTTCACCATGAGATGCTTCACGCCGAACTCCGCCGCGAGGCGCCTCACCGGCAGGATGGGAGAGATGGTCTCGACCAGGGAAACGATGCTCGCGGGGTCCTCCAGCGGCAGCATCTCCATGTAGCGCCACAAGGTCGGCGGACGACCGACCAGATCCCTCTTGGTGAAATTCTCCTTCAGCGCGTCGAGGTCGTATTTGACCCAGAGCGGCCGGTTGCACGCGACGCAGAGATTATGGACCTTCCCGGCCTCGTATTTGGCGCCGCAGTTGGCGCATTCAAGATGGGTGACATGTGGCATGGCCGGCCATTCAAACGGCCGGGGAAAAGGAACGTCAAGCTTCGGCGTTCCGTCCCGATGGAGGGCGGCAGACAGACTGGGCGGCAAATTGGAACCCGGGTGAACCGCCTTCCGCCTTCGTCGGGCGCTTTTCGATGGCGTACCGGGTTGTGGAGGCTCCATATTTGGGATGGCTCGGACAAAAACGGTGTCTCCTTCGCGCGTCTGGAAACGTTGAAATGCGTGAATATGGGCCCCACGGAAATCGTTGATGCGTGGTTCGGCGCGTAACCGAATCACCAGCCCGGGCGTCCTTTTGGCGCAAACAATTAAACAAGACTGAATCGCAGACATGAACATTGACCAGCATCGTCCCACCGCCGCGGATTTTTTTCAGACCCGCCGGCAGTTTCTGAACCGCTTCGGGATGGGCTTCGGTGCCTTGGGCATGGCCACCATGCTCCGGCCGGACGCCCTGTTGGGCACGGCGGACGCCGCGGCGCTTTCCCCGCTGTCCCCCAAGAACCCCCATTTCCCCGCCAAGGCTCAACACGTCATCCACGTTTTTGCCCAGGGCGGCCCTTCCCACCTCGACACTTGGGATCCCAAACCCGGCATGAAGAAGTACGCCGGCCAGGACGTGAAGGAAATCGGCGGCGTGCCCCTGCCGACGCCCTTTGAGTTCAAACCCTCCGGCCAGTCTGGCGTCGAGGTCAGCGAGCTTTTCCCGAACATCGGCAAGCACATCGACGACATCGCGGTCATCCGCTCGATGCACACGGATGTGCCGGCGCACGAATTTGCCACCCTGATGATGAACACCGGCTCCGGCCGCATCGTGAAGCCCTCGATGGGTTCCTGGACCCTCTACGGTCTGGGCACTGAGAACCAGAACCTGCCCGGTTTCGTCTCGCTCGGCCGCGCCGGCGTCGGCGGCTCCGCGAATTTCCGCTCCGCGTTCCTGCCGGGCGCCTTCCAAGGCACGCCGGTCAACAATGTCTCGGCCAGGATCGACGACATCATCCAGAACATCCGCAACTACTACTCCACCCAGAAGGAGCAGCGCGCCCAGCTTGACCTCGTCCAGAAGCTCAACGAGCAGCACAACGAGAAGCTCAAGCAGGAGGCGGAACTGGAGGCCCGCATCCACTCCTTCGAACTCGCCTTCCAAATGCAGACCGAGGCCGCCGAGGCCTTCGACCTCAGCAAGGAGCCGGGCAAGATGCGCCAGATGTACGGTGAGACCAACGTCGGTCGCCAGATGCTCGCCGCGCGCCGCCTGGTCGAGCGCGGGGTCCGCTTTGTGCAGGTCTGGGCCAACGGCTGGGACCACCACACCAACCTGGAGCGCAACATTCGCCAGCGCGCCTCCGAGGTCGATCAGCCGCTCGGCGCCCTGCTCACCGACCTGAAGGAGCGCGGCATGCTCGACAAGACGCTCGTTCTCTGGGGCGGCGAGTTCGGCCGCACCCCGCGCCACGATCGCAACGGCCGCGGCGAACCCGGCCGCGACCACCACAGCCGCAGCTTTGTCTCCTGGATGGCCGGCGGCGGAGCCAAGGGCGGCTACGCGCACGGCGCCAGCGACGAGTTTGGCTACGACGCCGTGGAGAACAAGGTTCACGTGCACGACCTGCACGCCACCATCCTCAAGCTTCTCGGCTTCGACCACGAGAAGCTCACCTACCGCTACAACGGCCGCGACTTCCGCCTCACGGACGTCTACGGCAACGTGGTGAACGACCTGATCGCGTAAGGCATTGCTTGATCCGTGGCAGTCGTCGTGAGGAGGCTCTGACCTCCCGGGCAGGCTGGAAATGAGCCTCGTCACGTCGGCTGCCACGGAACGGGTTTTCCGCAACACTTTGAGACCATGAAAAAGATCCTCGGCAGAACGCTCCCCGCCTCGCTCCTCCTTTTCGCCCTCGCCGCCGGCGCGGAAGAAAAGGCGAAGTTCTCCAACAAGCAGCTCGACTTCTTTGAGAAGAACATCCGCCCCGTGTTGGCGGAGAAATGCTACAGCTGCCACCACCCCGACGAGAAGATCAAGGGCGGCCTCGCCGTGCATACGCGCGCCGCCATGCTTGCCGGCGGCGACAGCGGCCCCTCGCTGGTTCCCGGCGATCCCGCCAAGAGCGTCCTCGTCAAGGCCATCGTCTACGAGGACGAGGATCTGCAGATGCCGCCCAAGGAGCGGTTGACCGACGCCGAGATCCGCAACATCCGCCAGTGGGTCCGCATGGGCGCTCCGGCCCCCGATTCCGGCGCCGCCGACGCCAAGAAGATGATGGGCGTGATCGATGTCGCCAAGGCCCGCAGTCACTGGGCCTTCCAGCCGGTTTCCAAGCCGGAGCCGCCCAAGGTGAAGGACACGAAGTTTGTCGCCAACGACATCGATCGCTTTGTCGCCGCCAAGCATGAGGAGAAGAAGATCGAACCCAACGGCGCGGCCGACAAGCGGACCCTGATCCGTCGCGCGACCTACGACCTCACCGGCCTGCCGCCCACGCCCGAGGAGGTCCGCCAGTTCCTCAACGATGATTCGGACGACGCCTTTGAGCGGGTCGTCGACCGGCTGCAGAAGTCGCCCCACTATGGCGAACGCTGGGGCCGCCACTGGCTCGATGTCGCCCGCTACGCCGACACCTCCGGTGACCGCGCCAACCGCGGGGACAATCGCTACCCCTTCGCCTGGACCTACCGCGACTATGTCATCGACGCCTTCAACCAGGACACGCCCTTCAACCGGTTCATCAAGGAGCAGGTCGCCGCGGACTTCCTGATCGACGAAAATGCGAAGGACCGCCACAAGCTGGCGGCGTTGGGTTTCCTCACTGTCGGCAAGCGCTTCCAAGGCAACGCCAATGAGATCATCGATGACCGCATCGACGTGGTGACCCAGGGCTTCCTCGGCCTGACCGGCGCCTGCGCCCGTTGCCATGACCACAAGTTCGATCCCATCCCGACGGCCGACTACTACTCCCTGCACGGGATCTTCTCCAGCAGCGAGGAGCCGGATTCCCGGCCCTATCTCAAGGAGCCCAAGCGCACGCCGGAATTCCTCGATTTCGAGAAGAAGCTGGCGGCGTTGGAGGAGGACTACGAGGCGATCCGACCCAATCTCATCGAGGACGCCCTGAACGAGATCCGCGCCCAGACCGGCGAGTACCTCCTTGCCGCCCACGAGGCCGGCAAGACGAAGGACCTGGCCAAGGCCCGCAAGGTCTACACCAAGCGCAAGCTCAACCTCGCCGCCGCCACCGCCATCACTGCCGGGCTCAAGAAGGTGAAGGAGGATCATCCCGTGCTCGGTCCCTGGGTGCGTTACTCCCGCCTCACCGACGAGGAACTGGGCAAGCAGGCCAACCAGATCACCAACCAGACCCGACGCGATGAATCCGTCAACCCGGTCATCCGCGAGGCGCTCGCCGAGGGTCATCCCACCTCGATGGCCCAGGTAGCCCGCGTCTACGGCCGGGTGTTCAAGGACGTCCACGAGCAGTGGCTGGAGCTGAACGAGAAGGGCAAGGGCGCCACGTCAGGCCTGATCGACGCCGACCGCGAGGCCATTCGCGACCTGATCTACAGCGCCAAGTCCCCCATCCATCTCGATCGTCGTGAGACCGCGCGCATCGTGAACAACAACAACGTCCGTCGCGAACAGCGCCGCCTGTACCCGAAGATCTTCAAGCTCAAGACCGAGCATCCTGGATCGCCTGCGCGCGCCATGGCCCTGCAGGATGTCCGCAAGCCGCGTAATTCCCGCATCCTCATCCGCGGCGAGGCCCGCCGTTTCGGCGACGAGGTCCCGCGCCGCTTCCTGGAAATCCTTTCCGGAAACGAGCGCAAGGAATATTCCAATGGCAGCGGTCGCCTGGAACTGGCCGAGGACATCGCCCACCCCGACAACCCGCTCACCCCGCGCGTCATCGTCAACCGTGTCTGGGCCTGGCACTTCGGCGTCGGTCTCGTCGATTCCATCAGCGACTTCGGTCTCCGCGCCGACAAGCCGGTCCAGCTCGACCTGCTCGACCACCTCGCGACCTGGTTCGTGGACAACGGCTGGTCCATCAAGAAGCTGAACAAATACATCATGCTCTCCTCGACCTACCGCCTCGCGACCGAGGACGACGGCCGTTACGCCGAGGTCGATTCGGCCAACGATTACCTCTGGAAATTCAACCTCCGCCGCCTCGACTTCGAGTCCCTGCGCGACACGCTGCTCGTCCTGGGCGGCAACGTCGACATGGACATGGGGGGGCAGCCGGTCGAACTCACCGCCGAGGAGTATCCCGTCCGCCGCACCGTCTACGGCAAGATCGACCGCGAGACCCTGCCGGAGCTGCTCAGCGCCTTCGACTTCGCCAACCCGGACATGACGACCAGCAAGCGCGCCCTCACCACCGTGCCGCAGCAGGCGTTGTTCATGATGAACAGCCCCTTCGTCATCGAGCAGGCCAAGAAGATGATCGAGCGCTCGGACATCGACGTCCTCCACGACAAGGAGGAGCGCATCAAGTACATGTATCAACTCGTTTTCCAGCGCGATCCCTCCGCCGCCGAACTCAACTCCGCCTGGGACTTCCTCGAAGGCCAGGAGAAGGAGGCCGCCAAGGCCGACGAGCCCGAGGCCTGGAGCTACGGCTACGGGACCTTCGACGCCAAGAACAACCGCGTCCGCTTCCAGCCGCTGCGGAAGTTCGAGACCGACCGTTGGCAGGTCACCGGCCGCTTCCCGGACAAGCGCGCCGGCCGCGCCTCCCTGACGGCCGAAGGCGGCCACGCCGCCGCCGACAAGAACTACGCCATGGTGCGTCGCTGGACGGCCCCCAGCGACGGAACCTACAACGTGGCGGGCAAGTTCGCCCACCAGGCCGAGGAGGGTGACGGCGTGCGCGGTTTGATCGTCACCCGCAAAGGCAAGCTCGGGGAATGGACGCTCGACAACGACTTCAAGATGACCAAGGCCGACGGCATCGAACTCAAGAAGGGCGACACCCTGGATTTCCTGGTGTTCAGCGGCAAGACGGACAAGGGCGACGCCTTCGAATGGGCTCCGCGCGTCAAGTCCGCCGAGGGCCGCGTCTGGAACGCCAACGCCGAGTTCAGCGGACCGCGCATCCAGAACCGCGATCCGCTGACCCCGTGGCAGAAACTGGCCCAGGCCCTGTTCCTGACCAACGAGGCGACCTACCTCAATTGAACGCCAAAGCGGCGGGATCAACCGCTGCGAGCTTTTCAAAAGCCGGACACGCCCTACAGGTGTCCGGCCTTTTGTTTCAGTCGGGAACAGTCTTTTCCCGGGTGTTCCACCCCGGATGGAAACCATTGAATCCCGGTCTCAAATCGATAAGTAGGTTTTAAAGCCCCGTAGAGGCGTTCTTGACACCGGGTCAGGCCTCTTCAGGAGGCCGTGCGGTTAGCATGAGAAACGCCCATGTCTCAAACCGCGCGCCAGATTACCGGAGATCTTGTGACCTCGGAAGAACCGCGCGGCGTCCGTCGCCGGACCTCGCCGGCGCTCCGGTGGACGATCGTGGTCGCAGCCACAGGGTTCGCCTTGGTTCTCGCGGAGTGTTTCTGCCGGTTCGCTCGATTGGCTCCGCCGATGCAGGCCATCTGGATCGACGACGACGAATCTCCCTACGTCCGCTCGACGAATCCGATCCTGCGCTACGAACTCAAGCCGGGGTATCGCGGGGATTTTCCCGCCGGCCGCGCAAGCGTCAATGCCGAGGGATACCGCGGACCGTCGCGAGGGTTCCCCAAACTCCCCGGTGTCCGTCGCATCGTCCTGCTGGGAGACTCGGTGACCGAGGGACTGGCCTACCACGGCGATGAGGAGGCCCTCGATCGTCAGTTGGAGGCGCTTTTTCCCGAGGGGGCGGTTGAGGTATTCAACTTCGGCGTCGCCGGCTACAACACCCTTTCGGAGATCGAGGTCCTGCGTCATCGGGCGCTCGCCTATCGTCCGGACGTCGTGGTTCTCGTCTTCGTTCCCAACGACTACTTCAACTTCAATCCCGAGCACACCCTTGGCGGCGGCGTGAGTGAAAGGCCCCGGATTGTGAGGTCCCTCTTCGAACGGTCCCACCTCTTCCGCAGGGTGTGCCTGCAATGCGATCTGTTTCACTTTCGCGACGAGCTCGATCCGGCGAGATGGAATCATTTGGCGACCGGGGACAACAACGTCGTGACCGGACTCGACCAACTGGCCGCGCTTGCGGCGGAACACGGCTTTCAACCATTGATTGCGATCTGGCCGCGATTCGGTTCCGACGCCATCACCGACGTTCATTACATGTCCGGGATGAACGACACGCTGTTGATCGAAACCCTGGCCTGGGCGCGGGGCATCCGGACCCGGCGGCTGTCGGTCGATTTCCGGAGGGACTGGGATTCCCGGTCACGCGGATCCAGCCCCGAAGAGGTCTACTCGGCGCGCCAGGACGGCATGCATCCGAATGCGCTCGGCGTCTGGGTCGCCGCGTCGGCCCTGCGCGATTTCGTGGATGCTCCGGAGACTCCCGCACCGGATCAACCGGCCCCCTACAATCTTGCCGCCGCCGAAGCGGCCAGGGAACTGGGCCGACAGGGCTACATCGAAACCCGCCCGATGCGTGATCGCGCGTTCGAGGTGCTTCACATGCAACGTCGACCGGAGGCCGCCGACGCTTATCTCGAAACACTCCTCAAGGACAATCCGGACGACTACTTCCTGTTGTTGCGCACCGGCGCGGACGCGGCGGAAACCGGCGATCTGGACAAGGCGCGGGCGCGGCTGGAACAAGCCGTCCGACTGCAACCCGATAGGCCGGAGGCCGGATTCCATCTCGGGGTCGTCCTGTTCCGGATGCAGCGGAACGAGGAGGCGCTCGTCCATCTTCGCGCGATTGCTCGTCTCGATCCGGACAACGACCGGGCGGCGACCCTGATTAAGGAGATCGAACGCGCCCGGCTTGCGAGGCCGGAAAGGTTGAAGCCCTGAACCAGCGCAGCGTCCGGAGCCCGTCTCAGTCGTTCGAATGGCTCAACAGCCACTCGAAGAACTCGGGATTGTCGTAGGTGGCGGTCCAGGAATCGTGGTTGGCCTCGGGGTAGATCGTCAGCTTCACGTTCTTGTTTCCGATCGCCTTGAAGGCCTCGATCATGCGCTCCGATTCCCATACCGGCACCACCGAGTCCTTCCCACCGTGGAACGCCCAGACCGGGAGCGACTTGAGCGGGTGGTTCTCCACGCGGCGGGCCAGACGGACGTCGATGGTCGCGCCGCCGCCGCAGATCGGCGCGATGGCCGCGAAGCGTTCGGCGTGCGCCGCGCCCAGCGCCCAGGAGCCGTAACCGCCCATGCTGAGGCCGGTCAGGTAGACGCGCTTCTCATCGACGGCGTAATCCTTGGACACCTTGTCCAGCAGGGCGGTCAGCTGCCCGACATGCCAGCGTTCCCCGGTCGGGCATTGGGGCGAAATCACGATGAAGGGGAACTTGGGATCATTCTTGGCCAGCTTCGGCGGACCGTGAACGGTCACCTTGTCAAGGTCGTCGCCGCGTTCGCCGGCGCCGTGGAGAAAGAGGATGGTCGGCCAGCGCTTGTCCGATTCCGCGTCGTAGCCCTCGGGCAGGTGCAGGAGATATCGGAGAGTGGCGGTCTCCACCGTCTTCGTGTCGACGGCGTGGGCTGTCTGGGTTCCCCCCAAGGCGGCGGGTTCCTCAGTGCGGGTGGTGGCGCAGCCTGCGGCGAGCGCGCAGGCCAAGGCGAGGACGGGGATTCGGAGACTTTGCATGCCGGGGATTCCGGGCGAATCCCGCGCCCGCGTCAACAGATTTTCCAGAACGCCAGGCCCGCGAATACCAGCAGCGCGCGATAGCCGACCCAGCCGATCATGCCGGTCAACCTCCCCGGTTCGATCGGGACTTCGCCATTGTGCCGGCGCGCGAACAGCAGGCCGATCAACCAGCCCATGCCGAAACCGCCGAAGTGCGCCGCGTTGTCAAAGACGCCGATCAGAATCAGGCCCGCCGTGGCGATGAACACGGCGTCGATCCGCAGCAGGCGGCCAAATCCCCATGGCAGCAGCCCGCTCTTCTTCCGGCTGAGCGGCAGCAGGAAACCGAGCAGTCCGAGAATGGCGCCCGAGAAACCCACGGAGGGAATCTCGGGCAGGAAGATCTGGCTGGCGAGGCTTCCTGCGAGCGCCGCCGGCAGCAGGATGGCCGACAACGTCCGTTCCCCGGCAATCCGCTCGACGATCCTGCCCAAGGCCAGCAATGCCATCGTGTTCATCAACAGGTGCGCCCAACCGCCGTGGAGCAGCGTCCCGGTCAGGAGCCGCCAGTGTTCGCCCTGCCGGACATTCTCCTTCAGCAAGCCAGCCTGAAAGATCGACGCGTCAAAAGAAGGAGCAATGAACCCCTGGCAGCAGCCGACAACCAGCAGCATGACACACAAAGTCAGCGTCGCGGGCGCGCGGGAGGAATTGACCCATTCGATGAACCGGCCGGTGGCGGCCGCGTCCCGCAGCCCTTCCGTCGTCCGCCAGGCGCGTGCGACAAGGGTCGCGCAGCCCCGCACCACCGGGACGATCCCGAACAAGAGGGTCGCGCACACCATGGCCAGTTCCAGGTCGCCGAAGGGAGCGTCTTCCTCGCGCAACGCATTCCAGAGCAGGGCCGGCCAGAGGATGAGGTGGATCGCCGCATGCTTGACGCCCAGCCACGCTGAGCGGCGGCTGCGTCGGACGAACGCGTCGGCGAGAAAGGGGACCTCGCGGATGTTCTGGATGAAGGGGGAATCCGGCGTCCAGACCAGAATGATCGGCGAGGCCTTCAGGTCCTCACAGCGCGCGATCAGTTCCTCCTGTGAGCAACCCCGCGGCCGCAGCCGCCGCAGTCGGCCCCGACCATGGGTTTCGAAAAAGCCCCACTCCGCCCACTCCGGTTTCATGCCATGAAAATCCGCCTGCTCCCATGGGAGCTCCAGCCCGGTCTCATCCGGTTGCGGATCGGTGTGCATGGCGCGAGAGCATGGCACGACGCGCCCGTGGGTAGCAATCGGCGAACGCCGACGGGGCGCGGCGTTTACGCCGCAGAAACCCGGTACTTCCCGGGGATTTCGGTTGGAACCGCGACTCCAGGGCGATCGGGCGCATCAGCGGCCTGAAGTCCGCGCCCCGTTTGCTCTGTCGTGGGTGCACATCCTATGAACTGCGCCCCCGGGGCGTTGCCCCGGGCTTCGTTGTTTCGGCCCTTCAGGCCATCGATGTGGCGCGGGGACCGACGCGCCCAACCTGATTCCGGGAAGATTCGATCGCCGTTCCGGTTCACCCGCCATTGTGTTCCGCCTCCCGTGATTCAATCCTCTTCGACGATCCAGATGTTCCGGTACTGGAGCGGGTTGCCGTGGCCCTGGAGTTTGATCGGGCCGGGGGTTCCCTCGGGTTCGTTGCGGCTGCCTCCGGTCCGGCCGTTGAGCTCCAGGTTGTCCTGCACGACCACGCCGTTGTGCTTCAAGGTCATGAAGGCGTTCGTCACCTTCTTCCCATCCTTGGCGACCGCGTTGCGGAAGGTGACGTCGTAGGTCTGCCAGCTCAGCGGCGGGAGGCACATGTTCACCAGCGGGTCGGCCTTGGTGTAGACGCCGCCGCACTCGTTGTTCACTCCCTCCAGGCCGAAGGAATCCAACACCTGCACCTCGTAGTGATCCACCTGGTAGAAGCCGCTGTTGCCGCGGCCCTGGCCGCGCGCGTCCGGCCGGAAGGGCAGCATGAACTCGATGTGCATGGTGTAGTTGTTGAACTTCCGCTTCGTGCGGATGTCGTTGCCGTCGGTGTTCAGGAGCTTCGTCTTCGCGTCCAGGCGACCGCCGGCGAACTCCTCCTTGTCCGAGCCGTCGAAGAGAACGATCGCGCCTTTCGGAGCTTTGGCTCCCAGCGTCGGGCTTTGGCGTTGAGCCTTGTTGAGCTCGATGGCCGCGCCGCCCTCGCGCGACAGGGTCATCTTCGGGGCTTTCGCGCCGCCGGCCATAGCGATACGCGCGCTGAAGGCCTCATGGCCGTTCGGAGGGAACTTCCTGGATGCTGAGAACTTCTCCGGCTCCCGCGCGAGATAGCGGCGTTGCCCTTCGGCCGGCTCCAACGTCGCGACGCCGTCTTTCAGCGCTCCCGTCATGAGGCTGCGATTCTTTCCGTCCCAACCCGCGCCCGGAAGCCCGCCGGGATAGACGACCGCGTGCAGGTGACCGCCGCCGAGGGCGATCACCTGCGCGCCCATGCCATCGCCGGCGTATTCGCCTTGAAAGGCGAATTCCGGTGGGAGATCGGCCGCCTTGGAATCGGTCCAGGTGGGATTCTTGGGATTGGCGGCGGACAGGGTTGCGGCGGTTGCGAGGAATATCGCGATGGGGAGGCCGCGCTTGAGCTTCATCGGAAACATGCGCGGCATTCTTCAGCCCTGGATTGCGTCCGCAATCGAAAAACGAGGTTGCGGAGGGTGGGGCGAGTTGTCCTCAACCAGCCGCGCCGGGACATGCTCACGTCGGCTCACTGGGGACAGTTCGCCCCGCCTTTTCGGCCAACCCGGCGTTCATGCGAAGGAACGTGTTTCCACTCGACGCGCGCGCGGAACGCCGACTAGCCTGCCACGCTTTGAAAATCCATCGTTCGAGTCATTGCAACATGAAGACATCCCGATTTCTCACCCTCGCCGGCGCGGCGGTCCTTTCTGTCCTGCAATCCGAGGCCCAGGATTGGACCCGCTTTCGCGGACCCAATGGCTCCGGCGTCAGCGAGGCCAAGACCATCCCGGTCAAATGGACGGGGAAGGACTTCAATTGGAAGGTGAAGCTGCCGGGCACGGGGCATTCCTCGCCGGTGGTTTGGGGCGACCGCATCTTCGTCACCACCACGGATCTCGACAACGCCGGCAACTCCCTCCGCTGCCACAGCGCCAAGGACGGCTCCCTGCTTTGGAGCGCCGCCATCGACTTCGCCCCGTTCCGCAAGCACAAGCTCAACAGCTTCGCCGCCGCGACCCCCTGCGTGGACAAGGACCGGGTCTACATGACCTGGTCCACGCCGGAGCATTACGTCGCCCTCGCTTTCACCCATGACGGAAAGAAGGTCTGGGAGCGCGACCTCGGAACCTTTGCCAGCATGCACGGGCTCGGAGCCTCAGCCATCCTGTTCGGGAACAAGCTGATTGTGCCCAACGACCAGAACGAGGACTCCCGCATGGTCGCGCTGGACACGAGGACCGGGAAGACGGTCTGGCAAAGCGCGCGCAAGGGGAGTGAAAAGACCGCCTACTCCACGCCCTGCGTCTACGCGCCGGAGGGCGAAGAGCCCTGCCTGATCTTCAACAGCTTCTCCTACGGCATCAGCGCCATTGATCCCGAAACCGGGAAGATGCTCTGGACCTTCGAGGAGGCCTTCGACAAGCGCAGCTGCAGTTCTCCCGTGATCGGCGGCGGGGTGATCATCGGCTCCACCGGCAGCGGCGGCGGCGGCAACTTCGTCACTGCGGTCCGCCCCGGCAACCGCGCCGGAAAGAAGCCGGAGCTTGCATGGCGACTCCACGACAAGGCTCCCTACGTGCCCACCCCGGTCTTTTACGAGGGGAACTTCTTCATGGTCAGCGACAAGGGCTTCGTCTCCTGCGTCGAGGCCGCGTCCGGTTCCGTCCGTTGGCAGGAGCGCGCCTGCGGGCCTTCCTTCGGCGCGCCGATCGTGGTGGATGGGAACTTCTGGTGCATCTCCACCAAGGGCGAGGTTGTCGTGCTGCGCGCCGGCGAGAAGTTCGAGGTGATTGCCCGCAACGATCTCAAGGAGGACATCCAGACCACGCCCGCCGTTTCGCGCGGCACGATGTACATCCGCACCACCGGCCATCTCATCAGCCTCGGCGGAAATCAATCGGGGTAGTCGGAGGAAGGCTGCCTCAAGACCTTGTAGCAGCCGACGTAAGGAGGCTCAGATCCGAGAGTCCCCCTTGAATGAGCCTCTTGCCTCCGCCCGGCTTCGGCGCGGGAAGCGTCACCTCGTCCGCCACGACTCCCAGGCGTCTCAAGGCGCTTCCCGGAAGTACTTCTCGATCGCCATTCCCAATTCGCGGCCGACCTGCAAGTAGCCCTCCGTCGTGCTGGCCGGCGTGTTCCAGGAAGTTTCCAACGTGACGGCGATAACGCGGTCCGAGGTGTTCAGGATCACCCAGTTCTTCGATATCTTGTCCCAGTTCGGATCGTAGCTCTTCCCGGATTCGATCGTCTTCCCTTCAAACGTCAACGGCCCGGTGATCTCCGCTTTGGCGCAGTTGAGGAAACGTCGGAGGTTCGCCTGCCTCGGGGTGGAAAGCAGTTCTTTCGGAGGAACGTAGAAGTAGGGGTTCCGGTCCTTCGGCCCGGGGTTGTGGAGGTCGATGAACAGATCCAGCATGCCCTTCTCATCGGCCTCCCGGATCGCCTTCTGCGTCGCGCGCACCTCGGGCCAGTGCGGGTCGTCGCTCCAGTCGCGGTTGTGATCCTGCGGCTTCTGGCTCTTGCCGCCCGCGCCCAGCTCCACGCTGTCCATGTCCATGATCGGCACGACGTTGATGTTGGCTCGGCTCAGGAGGGACAACGCGCGCGGGTCATCGGAAGCCAGCCAGTCGACCAGGCCCTTGGCGACCCAGCTGGAGCCGCTTTCCCAGGCGTGCTGCCGTGCCTGGATGTGCACGCCGGCCTTGCCTTCGATGGGCGGCTGCGCGAAGAGGACGAGGGGCACGCCGTGTCCGTCGCGCGACTTCAGCGGCGTGTGCGCATGCGCCGCCTTCGTGCGACGGGCCGCCAGGTTCACCAACTCGTTGGCGTGTTTCTTCGTGAAAGGCGGCCCCCAGGCAAACCACGCGCGCTTTGCGTCGACCGTCTGCCGATAGACGATGCGCGTCCGGTTGCGTTCCCCGGGCTCGGTGTGGCGCCAGGTCTTGTTGTCCACGCTGAACGTCGCCTGGTCCGGCGTCGCCCACACCGAGGCGCCCACGTTCAGTTCGATCGTCTCGCCCGGCTCGATCCCGTCCAGGCGGAAATACCACCAGCAGTCCCAACCCTTGTCGGGATACGGCTCAGGGTTCAGATGCACGACCCGGTTGGTCTGGTCGATCCGGAGGACCCGCGCGGAACCTCCGGGAAAGTCGGACCGGACGCGCAGCATCGTCCGTCCGTCTGGGGTCAACGGCGTCGTGGCGCAGCCGGTCAGGAGCGACATGACTACGGCCAGCGCAGCCGGGAGAAGGAAACGGGTAGAGGTCTTCATGAACGGGCAGGATTGGAGCACAACCAGCCCGCTGGCTCACGCGGAAAACCGGGTGAGCATCGGCCGCGCGCCACGCCAATGTCCGGCGTCGTTCTCGCTCAAGATGGTGTCGTCCTTTTGACCTTGGCCGACGGAGCGCGGCTGTGTCCCGTCCGCGGGACCAGCCGCAGCAGCCTCCGACCCGCAAGCGCGTGAAAACCGATCTGGCCTTGGTTGTCGCCCAAGTTGCTGCGGCTGATCTCCGACACAACCGCGCTCCGTCAACGCGGGGCCGATCCCGTTCAACTCACCGGTTTCATAACCCAGGCAGACGCGCCGCTTTCTCCGGGGACTGGCCGGCGCGGATCGGCCGGAGCCGGAAACTGTAGTCGTAAGCCCGCGCGGGGATCAGGTGTTCGTTGTGCGGCCAGGCGCCCCAGCTGTTGTCGCCCCCGACACCCTGCTGCCGGAGGTCGAGGTTTAGGGTGACGAACGGACGAGGTAACAGGTCGAAGGGATGCTTGGCTCGCAGGAGATCCTCCGTGGAGTAGGGGAGCGCGTTGACGCTCAGCAGCGGCATTCCGAGCGCCATGAGGCCGACGCCAAAACGCTTCTTCAGCGCGATCCAGCGCGCGTCGACCTTGTTGCCGCTTTCGCCCGGTTCGGTGTAGTCGTGGCAGAACTGTTCATCGACGGAGCCGCGGTAGAGGCCGACCTTGGCGTCCTTGCGGTCGCAATAGGTCTCCTCGGGGCCGGGACCGAGCCAGGTGACAAAGGCGAAATCCGCGGGCAACGTCATCTGCATGCCGATGCGCGGCATCTTCGGCATCTTCTTCCTGGTGGGGCGGAAACGCGCGGCCACATCGATGTCGCCGTTGGGGCGGACCGTGTAGTCGTTCTCCCAGGTCGCCTCGATCTTCGGCAGTTCCAGGACGACGCTCACCGTGACGCCGCGAGATTCCGGTTCCTCCCGGACGTTGAAGCTCCGAACGCGGGAGTCCTCATGGGCGTGGCGCCAGACGCCCTGGGAGCCCAGGATATTCCGGCCCCAGTCATTGTCTATCGGGGCGCGCCAAAAGTGCGGGCGCAACGGCGTGTCGATCAGTTCGACGCCGCGAGTCTCCCACGATGTCAGCGCGCCGGTCTGTTTGTCGAAGACGACCGTGAATTTCCGGCCTTGCACCACGACGCGGGAGTCACCGCGTGTCAGGCTCAGCGGTGGGAAGTCCCGGGCGTCGGCGACGGCCGGCGGCGCGGCGTCCGGCAGTTTGAACTGGTCCCAGGCGAGGGGATGTCCCGCTGTGGCCCACGACTGGCTTTCCTTTAGCCCGAAGTTGAGTTCCAGGAAATACTCGACGCCAGGCTCGGGTTCGAAGGGCTTGACCGGAACGACCAGCTCCATTCCCGCGCCCGGCGCGAGATCGAGCTCGGGCAGCCTGCCGCGTTGCATTTCTTTCCCGTCCGCGGTCACCCGCCAGCGGCCCACCGTGAGATCCTTGAGGTTCGTGAAGTCATAGCCGTTTACAATCCAGACAGACCGCTTGGCGAGGTCGGACGCCTGGCAGCGGATGGACTGGTAGACATGCTTCACCTCGGCCAGGCCGGGATGCGGGACGCGGTCCGGCGAGACCAGGCCGTTGGCGCAGAAGTTGTCGTCGCTGGGAACGCCCTTCGGACCGAAATCGCCGCCGTAGGCCCAGAAGAAATCCTCGCCCCGCTTCACCGGCCTGAAGGCGTCCTGGTTGGGCCGGTTGACGGGTTGCCGCAGCCCCTGGTCCACCCAGTCCCAGATGAAACCGCCCTGCAGGTGGGGCAGGGAATAGATTTTATCCCAATACGCCTGCATGTCGCCGCTGCTGTTGCCCATGGCGTGGGAATACTCACACATGATGAAAGGGCGATCCCGAGGTTCGGAGGCGTAGGCGGCGAGCTTCGCCGGCTTGGGATACATCGGGCAGACGATGTCCGTGTGGGCGCGTTCCTCGGCGCGCTCATAGTGCACGGGGCGGCCGGGGTCGCGATAGTGAATCCAGGCGGAACCCGCCTCGAAGTTCGGGCCTTCCCCGGCCTCGTTGCCCATTGACCAGATGATCAACGAGGCGTGGTTCTTGTCGCGCTCGACCATGCGCTCGATGCGGTTGAGATGCGCGGCGCGCCACTCGGGCTTCGCAGCAAGCGTGTCCTTTCCGTAGCCCATGCCGTGACTCTCGATGTTGGCCTCGTCGATGAGGTAGATGCCATACCGGTCGCACAGGTCGTACCAGGCCGGCTGGTTGGGGTAGTGGGAGCAGCGGACGGCGTTGATGTTCGACTGCTTCATGAGCCGGATGTCGCGCTCCATAAGTTCGCGGGTCACGACATGCCCGTGGTCGGGATCGTGCTCGTGGCGATTGACGCCCTTGAACAACACGCGCCGGCCGTTCACCAGCAGGTCGCCCTTTCGGATTTCGATTTCGCGAAATCCCACATTGCACGGGATGACCTCCAGCGTCGCGCCGGCTGCGTCCCGCACGGTCAACAGAAGCTTGTAGAGATTGGGCTGCTCCGCCGACCATTTCAGCGGGTTCGTGACCAGAGAGGAAAGAATCACCTTCGAGTCCCTGCCGGCGGCGGCCTTCAGCTTGATCGACTGGACGAGGACTCGCTTTCCCCGGGCGTCAAGCAGTTCGGCCTCGACGGTCGCGTCTTCGGCCTGGTTTCCGAAGTTTCTCAATTCCGCGGCCACCTTCAGGTCGGCGTCGCGATAATCCGGGGCGAGGTCGGTCGTCACCTCAAAGTCGCGTAGGTGCAGCCGCGGGGCCGACCAGAGATACACGTCGCGGAAGATGCCGCTGAGCCGCCAGAAATCCTGGTCCTCCAGGTAAGAGCCGTCGCACCAGCGGTAATTCTCCACTGCGAGGAGATTCTTCCCCGGCTTGAGCAGGCCGGTCAGATCGAACTCGATCGGGGTGCGGCTGTCCTTACCCACGCCAGCCGGCTCGCCGTTGACCCAGAGGCGGAAGAACGAGTTCACGCCATCGAAGGTCGCGAACACGCGGTGGCCCTCCCAGTCGCGCGGCAGGTCGAATTCGCGGCGGTAGCAGTTGACGGTGTTGTTCGGCTCCTCCAGCGGGATCAGCGGCGGGGTGGGGTTCGTCGTCCAGGCCCACGGATACTTGATGTTCACGTAGATCGGGATGCCATAGCCCTGCATCTCGACATTCGACGGAACCGGAATGGTCGACCACGCGCGGTCGTTGAAGTCCGGCTTCCAGAAGCCCTGAACCCGCGCCTGCAGGTTCGGAGCGTAGTGGTATTTCCAGTCGCCGTTGAGCGAACGATAGAACGGCGACTTTACGCGCTCCCGGTTGTCCGCTGGCCCGATCCGTCGGGCGGTGGCCGCGTCGGGACAGACGATCAGGGTCGCGTGGGGCGGCTCGTTGTTGACGCCGGTGAGTTCCGGATTCTGCCAGTCTTCCAGGGCGGCGGCCCCGGCCGCGGGCGGCGTCAGCAGCGCGACAGACAATCCAGTGTGAAGGAGGACGAAGTGTTTCAGTTTCATGATTCGCGTTCCGAGGGATGGAAACTCCGGGAGTCTCCGTCTTGTGGAGAGGCTGCCGACCGCGCGTTTCGAAACAACACAAAAACTGGCGCTTCGACGTCATCCATGGAACACCGCGGCGCCCCCAAGGAGCGGTGACGTTCTTGTCGCCGTGGCCCCGACAGGGGCCGGAAGCGGCGTTCGTCCGGCGTGCGGCGTGAGAACTCACTGGGCGCCAAGGCTGCATACGCCCGAGCATTCGTTCCACCACAAGCCGTGAAAAACACAATCCTGGATACGCCAGGAAAACGACATGTCGTGGAATGATAACCGATATCTTCAAATGTCCCGATTCGATAACTCTTTGTCCTTGTTTCAACCATCTGGAGCGACTCCCATAGAAAACAGAAATTGGGAGTCATGTGCGATGGGATACGGTCCGCAAACGATTGTGCTCATCCATTTGAAACCAAGAACCAAACAACCAAGGTTCCGGTCGCCGGGGTAATTGAAAAAAGCGCGATGGGCTCTCCAAACCGAAACAACTAAGGAAGGTAAGAACACAATGAAGACACATAACTACACAGGGTCGTTGCTGGCGCGCTGCGCGCTGCTCCTGATGCTGGGTGCGCACAACGCTCTCGCAAACCTCACTGTCAGCCCGGCGCCCGGCGATGAACCCACCTGCTGCCTCGGCAACGGTCCCTGCACCATCAACGTCACCGCAACCCTTACCGTGCCCGCGGGAGAAAGTGGGAGTCTGATGATAACTCCGGGATGGGCCCCGTTCGATGCAGTGGGGCCACAAAAGATCGAAGCAAACTCGGAAGGCCAAGGCGAGACCGTTACCTTGAGTTTCACCGGCACCGTTACCGAGCCGGGTGTTTATGCTGTCAGCGTATTTCCGGGCCCGACATTACACTTCAACGTGCAAGGAATTCCGAGCAAGACAGAGGTCAATAAGTGGATTGCGTTTGACGACCTTACGAAACCCAACAAGTTCGACACCTTCTGCGGTTCGAACACTTTGGTGAGGTTCTTTTGTCCGGTGATGGGAGCAGATGGTTGCGACGACTGCCCTCCGCAATGGAGCGGAAATGTCGAACCGGTCCCATCGGACCCCGACAACTGCCACATTCGACAGGGCTGGTTCGGAGGAAAGGGCATTCACCATGTCACCGCAAAGATCGGCGACCACGAGGCTCGCTGCTCCTTCTTCACCAGCGATCCACAGGCTCAATTCGTCAACACCCCGACCCACGTCAGCGACGGATGCGAAGTCGAGGTGAACGTCAATGTCAGCGGCGGTTGGGCGCCCTACCAGGTGGTGTATCATTATCCGGGTTATGATCCCCGCCCGCCCGACGAGACCTTGTGGTCAGCATTGACCGAGATTGGATACTGGCTCGAGGAAGGTTCCAATCAGGACTCGGGAGGCGACGGCGATTACACCTTCAAACAGACCATCCAGTATTTCGAACAACCGCTGGGATTGACCCTGGAGAAGAGTTACACCGCGTGGCCATTGCATGCCACGTTCGAAGCGCAAACCGGGATGACCCAGAGAAGCTGGATTCAACAGAACCTGTACAATCAGGATGGCTTTCCGGTCGTCGTGTTCAATGATCCCACAAACAGTCCATTTGCCAGTTCGTATGTCTTCCAAGTCTCCGTCGTAGACGCCAAGGGCTGTTCCGTGGCGGCTTCGAAGACCATCTGGGCACACCCGGATGTCGAGATCCAACGCGTGACGCGGGATCTGGAAGCCGCGGACTGCAACACCGCTAACTGGAAGTTCCCGAACTGCACCGGCACGTACGAGTGGACCACTGCCACGTCGGAATGCGTGACCGCCGGCACGACTTTCTCCTCCACCTATTCGGTCAACGTGTCAGTCCACGGTGGTGTTGCGTTGAAGTCGGCCTTCGGGGTCACCGGATCGAAGACAATTACCCATACGCATCAGAAAACGCAATGTTGGGATCAGAAAGGGCGGGATCCGCATCTGATGATCGCCGTGCCCACGGTGAACTGGTACGACGGCGAGCTGGTCAGTTATGAATGCAGCTCGGAAGGCAAAACGCAAAAAGGTACTTTCAAACTGAAGGCGGTAAAGCACTGGGTGGTTGATTGGGTGAAGAATGGCGGTACGCATGTAAGCTGCCCTGGGAACATTATCAGTTCCACAAACAACTCCCTTCCGGCGGTCATGCCGAACAATTGAGGTCCGAAACGCTAGGCGCATCCGACATGTGATTCCGCTCCGATCGGAACATACCAACGCGTGCCAACTTCGCGGGCGTTCTAGCCGGTGATGGGATGTCGGATGCGCCCTCTGGCCCCCATCGATAGACGGGCGAACGAATTCAGATGGTACGACAAGACAACTGAGTAGGAAGGAAAGACATGCGTATTCAGTTTTGGAAGGGAATCAGCCTTGTGGCATTGGTGGCGATCGGTCCCTCGCAGTTTCTGCGGGCGTCCTCGGCGTATGAAATGGAAGGAATCATGGTGAGAAGAGGGTTCGATGGTCACGGAGTGCCGGACTCGGAACCGTTGGCGGCTCGTTTTCGAGTCTCGGTGGATGGTTCCTCGTGGCGGTCATGGGTTAAGTTTGATGGGGCTCCTAAACACGACATGGCAGGGTCTACAAATGCGAACGAGGTCTACGTTGTGTCCGTATTTCCGTACCCAGACACGGAGCTGAAGAAGTTGTCGGAATCGGACCCGCATGACGTGCGCATCAGCACCATTCAGAATGCGCCACATCCCATTGGACAGAGCGCCGGGTTTATGCCGCATATTTTCCTCATGTTTGCGTCTCAAACCTACCTCGACTCTTTAGACAAAAAGGAACTGATTCCATTCTGGAACCGAGACGTTGAACCGCATATGGACGCCGAGAGGCGTATCGCTGCACGGTGGCGGAAGCTCGGAGCGAATCCCCGTTTCTGCGAGAATATTGAGATGTTCGATGACGGCGACTTAAAGTGGTGGTCGCTAAAGGAAAAGAAGCGCCAAACGCACAGTGGGAATCCTCCCTATGATAAAGGCTACTTGGCGGCGAAATGCGAGTTGTTGGGGACAACAAATGTATCCGGCAGCGTATTCCCTAGCAGCTATCGCTTCCGAAGATACGCTCCGCAGATTCTGGGCCAATCTACGAACGATCTGGTTATCGTGGAGGAGTTGGTAGCGGAGGTTTCTTCTGTACGTGTCGCAACCGATGAAAAGAAGTTCATTCCAGCGATACATCGAGTATCAAGCGTTGAGGACGAGAGGTTTCGCAACGTAGCGGAAGTCGGTCAGGCTGTTTCGTATATGGCGACCAACGGGCAATGGCTGTCCTCCAACCAGGTTTTGGAGTTGCGGGGCATGGGGCCGCTTGTTGGGGAGACGGAGCGGCGTCGGAAGATTGGACGGCTGATCTTTGTCATTCTAGCGCTGTTGCCGGGCGTTCTGATCGCTTGGGTGTGGACGAGACGACGACAACGTCCGTAGCTCCGGTGATCGCTTTCCGCGGACTATCAAGCGTGGCCAAGGGCTCCCCAAGGAGCGGCGACATTCTTGTCGCCGTGGCCCCGCCAGGGGCCAGAAAAGGCGTGTGGTTGGTGTTGATCATTCGAAATGTTCGAGCTTGGTTCTTGGTTTAGAGGGCGTTTGTGCCCGCGTTGCGGGCAAGGCGACAAGAATGTCGCCTCTCCTTGATGTGGTCCTGTCCGTTCACCCTGAGCGATTACCTTGAATTTCAGGCGTTGCGTCGGGATGATCGCCGCCATGAACGCAAAACCCGCCCTGCAATCCCGCCGCCAGTTCGCGCGGACGCTCGCGCTTGCGACCGCGTCCGGCGCCGCCTTTTCCGCGACCGCGAAGGCCTCGTCCTTCCGCTTCAATTACATCGTTGGTTCGTCGATGTATGGCGAGCTGCCGTTGGCCGAGATCCTGCCCGATGTGCGCCGGACGGGCGCGGCCCACATCGACATCTGGCCGCGCCGCCACGGCAACCAACGCGAGCAGATGGAGGAGATGGGGCATGAGAAGTTCGCGGCGCTGCTGGAGCGGCACCAGGTGAAGCTCGGGTGCCTCACGCATTACGACCTCGGCCCCTTCAAGCTGCAGGATGAGATGCGGGTCGGGCAGAAGTTCGGGAACAAGGTCGTGATCTGCGGCGGCAGCGGTCCGAAGAAGCTCAAGGGCGCGGAGCTGAAGGCGGCGGTGAAGGAATTCGCCGAGAAGATGAAGCCGCAGATCGAGGTTGCCGAGGAGACGGGGACGGTCATCGGCGTGGAGAATCACGGGAACAACCTGATCGATTCGCCGGACTCGTTGCGCTGGCTGATCGAGCTGGCGCCCTCGAAGCATATCGGCGTGGCGTTGGCGCCATATCACTTGGAGAACCTCGGCCTGGGCGCGAAGGAGCTGGCGGACCTGATCGTGGACCTGAAGGGCCGGATGCCGATGTTTTATGCCTGGCAGCACGGGATGGGCTGCATGGACAAATTGCCCAAGGCGCAGGAGCTCCTCCAGATGCCCGGCCGGGGGAAGCTGGACTTCCAGCCGATCGTGGATGCGCTAAAGAAGACGAATTACGACGGTTTCACCGAGATCTTCATGCACCCGGTGCCGCGCGGCATCCCGATCCTGCCGACGGCAACGGAGGTCTCGGCCGAGATCAACCGGGCGCGCGGTTATCTGGAAGCCCTGATTTGATGCCCCTTGTCGACGAGGGGAAGCGGGGCTAGTTTCCCGCGTTTCCGAATTCGGCAATGGCGTCCCTTTCCCGACAGTCTTTTTTCCGGCATCCGCTCGCGGCGCTGGCGGCGGCCCTTTTCGGCGCGATCGGCGCGGCCTTCGCCGGGTCGGTTCCGCTGACCTTGGTGGACAACCTGGAGGGGCCCGTGTCCAGCGTGCGGGTTTCCACCCAGCGGGATGTCGCCCAGCCCTTCATGACCGGAGAGGGCGCCCACCTGTTGGAATCCGTCACCCTGAAGCTGGGCTTCGTGGTCCTGGGAACGCAGGCGGAGGTCCTCGTCAAACTCGACAGCGGCGGCCTTCCGGGAGTCACCGTGGGGACCTTGAACCAGCAGGTGATCCAGGCCGGCCCGCTGGCGGACTACGTCTTTACGCCGCAATACGGCGATGTGCGGCTGGAGCCCGACACGAAGTACTGGATCGTCGCGCGCAACATCAACGGCGCATTCGACTGGGCCACGCGCGCCGCCTCGGCCGACGGCATCCTCGACGAGGAGGCGACCTCCGACAACTTCGGCGTCTCCTGGAGCGACACCAACGTCCCCAACCGCTACCTCCAGATGCGTGTGAACGGCTGCTACGTCCCGCATCTCTCGGTGGCCAACGCGCAGGCGACTGAGCCGGGCTCCGGAACGTCTCAGATGAATTTCACGGTCACGCTGGACGGCCCTCCCGGACAGGACTCCACGGTCCTGGTCACGACCTTTGCCGGCACGGCCAGCAGCGGGGCCGACTATGTCGCGCAGACGGCCCAGCCGGTTGTGTTCTCGGCTGGCGGCTCGACCACCCGGACTGTCTCGGTGACCATCAACGACGACAGCCTCGTCGAGGACAACGAAACCTTCACCATCTCGCTGACGGCGGCGAACCCGGACAACCTCATCATCGACGACGGGATGGCCACCGGCACGATCGTCGATGATGACGCGCTGTTGTTCGACATGTTCGAGGACGGCAACGACAACGGGTGGACGCACTATAATCCGCTCGGCTCTGCGGTCTTCAGCTTTCCGGCCGGACGTTATCGCCTGCAGGCCGGGGCGTCGCCGAATCCCGGGCTGCAACGCCCCGGACGCGCCGCGGCCCTGCGGTTGGATCTCTTTGAAGCGGACTTCGTGCTCGGGGTGGAGGTTTCCTCCTGGGACGCAGCCTTGGATCTCGGTTTCGGGCTCATGGCCCGGGCTTCCGGCTTCGGCGATAACCGACCCGAGGGCTACGGGTTTCTCTATCTGCCCTCGGTCGCGCAGGCGCGGATCGTGCGTTTCGACGATGAGGGCGCCGCGACGATCGGCTCGTTCGACGTTTTCCCGGCACCCGGCGCGGACGAGCCGTTGTGGTTCACCTTTTCCGGCAGCGGTTCCGCCATGGAAGGGAATCTCTACCGCAAGTCGAACCTCGTGGCGCCTATTGCCACTGTGACGGCCGTGGATTCCCGTTACTCGGGCGGCATCTCCGGCATCTACGCCAGTTCGCGTCCTCCCAACGGCGCGACCGCGGTGGATGTCACCTTCGACAACTTCCTGCACTCCACGTCCCTGCCTCCGCTGCTGGCCGTGGGCGCGGACGCCGCCGACCGGGCCGAAGGCGCGGGCGCGGCGACGCATTCCTTTGAGATCACGCGCGGCGGCTCCATCGACAACGCGATCACGGTGGACTGGGCTGTGGCGGGAACGGGAGATCATCCGGCGGACGCGGCGGACTTCGGCGGAACGCTTCCGTCGGGAACGGTTTCCTTTGCGGTGAATCAGGCAGCCAAATCGGTTTCCATCCCGGTGGTTGGGGATGGCACGGTCGAGCCGGACGAGACCTACGAAGTGCGGATCGTCGGCGCCACGGGTCGCGCGGTGAACCTGAACGGCGTCGCCGCCGGCGCGATCCGGAACGACGATGCGGCGACGTTTGAGATCGGCTTTGGGTCGAACAAGCTGCAGGTCTACGAGGGGCGCGACGGAATCCGCACGGCGGTCACGGCCCTGCGCCTGAGCGCCCCGGTGGATCGGGACATCGAGGTGACGATCTCCACGGGGGATTTCACAGCGACGGCGGCGGACGGGGACTACGTTCCCTTCTCGGGCCGCGTGGTCAACATTCCCGCGGGAGCGGTCCTTCAGCCGGTCGCGGTTTCGATCAACGGCGACGCCGCTTCCGAGGCGGCGTTCGAGGTGTTTCAGGTGCGGGTGGTCGGGTTTGACGCGCATGGCCGGGCGGTCTCGCCGGTGGTCGATCCGCAGTTTCCCGAGCTGTTGCCGGTCACCTCGATCTCGATCCTGAACGACGATGTCGCGCTCGCCCTTTCCGGAGGCCCCGCGGAATTGACCGAGGGCGGCGCGACGCAGCCGGGACAGTTCGGCTACACGGTGACGCTTTCGAGCGCATTGACGGAGGCTGTGAACCTGGACTGGTCGATCCAGGGCACGGGCGTCAATCCGGTCGATGCCGCGGACTTTCCCGCCGCGAGCGGCACGCTCACCATCCCCGCCAACACGACGATCGCGAGTCTCCCGATTCCGGTCACGGGGGACCACGATCTGGAGCCGCGCGAGACGTTTGAATTGACGGTCGCGGGTCAGGGCGCGACGGCGACCCAGGATGTCGGGGCGGCGCCGGTTTCCGACCCGCGGATCGCGAGGCATGGCGCGACGCCCACCGCGACGCTGGGAGCTTCCGGCGGCACTGACGGCTCGGGTCGCATCCTGCTCCCGGACGGCGCGGCTGCTTCCGATGGTCAGCTGGTGATCCTCGCGACGTTCGGCCCGGCCGGCATTCCCACGACGTTGCTCCGTCACCTGCAGGATGGAAGCGCGATCGCGGGTTATGAGTCTTACGTCTCCTCGGGACAACTGGTCGAGCGGGCGCGGTTTGTGATTGATTCCTCCAAGGGCGTTCCTGGCGCCTTCAACGGTTCGGCGTCCGTGCCCGTGTCGAGCGTTCGCGACCGCGTCTACCTGTTCGTCTACAACGCGACAAGCATCGACGCCGCGACGGCCGGCGGGGTGTTTGGTTCCATTGACCCGTGGCAGATGCCGGTGACCGGCGGGCAGTCGGTTTCCCTGGACGCCCGGTTGGCCGGCGAGTCGTATTGGGGACAGCTGGTCGTCTCGACGGCCGTTCCCGGCGCGGTCGATCTGCGCATGGCTCCGCTGCCCGGACAGCCGGGGCTCCTGCAGCTGGGCTCGGCGACTGTTTCCGGCGCGATCCTCAACGACGACGAGATTCTCGGCATCGGCGCCCCCGTGGGGGACATGGTCACGCTCCAGCACACCGGCCGGCCGAACAGTTCCTACGCGGTCGATTTTTCGGACGATCTGATCGGATGGGCCCAGCTTGAGGTGATTACGACCGACGCCCAAGGGCTTGGCGCCTACACGGAGCCCCGGATCTTCAAGTTGGCGCGCAGGTTTTATCGTTTTCGGCTGATTTCAAACTGAGGCGAGGGAGGGGAACAAGGGCCAAACACCAAATCTCGGGAGCTTTCACCCTTGGTTTGACCATTGCGCGCCCCCTGCCTATCGGCTAGATGTTGGACCGTCGCGTAACCGCTTCGGCGGTCTCGTCGTTGGTAGAACAGAGCCATGCCATGATTCCGACCCTCCTGCGCCACGAACTGGAACCCATCGTCGCGACCCACCGGCGGGCGCACCTGTGGCGCAATCTCGCGACCTGCTGGGCCGCCGTCGGCGTGCTCGGGCTGGGATTCATTGCCGCATTCTTCCTTGCTGAATGGTGGTCCCCGAACACCTTCCCGGTCCTGCTCGGCTGCGGCGTCGTCTCCTCGCTGGTCGCCTGGCGGCGCAGCGCGACCTTCAAGGTGGATTTTGAGGATGTCGCCCGACAGATCGAGGGTCGCGACCCCGAGCTCAATTCCCTCCTGCTGGCGGCCTTGGAGCAGAAGCCCGACCCCGAGACCGGGGCGTTCAATTTTCTGCAACACCGCGTGATCCGCGCGGCGGTGGAGCACAACGAGCGCAATCCCTGGATGCAACGCAACGTGGAGGAGCTGTTCTTCGCCAAGTTTGCGCACCACGCGGCCCTGCTGCTCTGCCTCGGCGCGCTGATGGGTCTGGGCTTCCTTTCTCCCGACTCGCCCACGGCGGACCGGGCGCTTCGCGCGGGCGGCTTCATCGGCGTCGAGGTGACGCCGGGCGACGCCGAGGTGGAGAAAGGCGCGTCGGTCGTGGTGCTGGCGAAGTTTGAGGAGCCGCTCCCGGCGAAGGCGCGGCTGGTCTTCGGCTCCACCACCAATACACCCCGCACGATCCAACTGGTGAAGAACCTCAGCGACCCGGTGTTCGGCGGGACGCTCAGCGATGTCCAGGCGGATACGTTCTATCGCATCGAGTTCGACGATGGCCGGACCCGCGACTTCCGCCTGAACGTCTTCGAGCATCCCCGCCTCGAGCGCGCCGACGCCGGGCTGGATTATCCGGAATACACGGGTCAGGGCCACAAGCGGCTGGAGGACACACGCCGCATCACCGCCGTGGAGGGCACGAAGCTCGAATACCACTTCCATTTGAACAAACCCGTCGCCAAGGCCGAACTGGTCGGGCCGGACGACGAGGTTATCCAGCTCACGCCCGACACGACCAACACCAACCTCTACATCGCGCGGATGACGTTGACCGAGAGCGCGAAGTACGAATTGCGCCTGGCCGACGACGCGGGCCGCGAGAACAAGCTCCCGCCGAACATCCGCATCCGCGTCCATCAGAACGAGACCGCCAAGCTCAAGCTCAAGTTCCCCAGCCGCGACATGGAGGTTTCGCCGCTCGAGGAGATGGCCTTGGAGGCGGAGATCTCCGATGACTTCGGTCTCAAGGAGTATGGCTTCGCCTACAGTGTCGGCGCCGACGAGCCCAAGTATGTCAGCCTCGGCGAGGTCACCAAACCAAACGAAAAGAAGACAGTCGGCCACCTGCTGGCCATGGAGGCCCTCAATGCCGAGCCTGCGCAGCTGGTGAGTTACTTCGTTTGGGCGGATGACGTCGGTCCGGACGGCGAGACCAGGCGCAGTTTCAGCGACATGTTCTTTGCGGAAGTCCGCCCCTTCGACCAGATCTTCCGCCCTGGTCAGCAGCAGCAACAGCAGCAACAACAACAGCAGCAACAGCAGCAGCAACGGGGGCAGGCGGGCGAACTCTTGGAGCTTCAGAAGCAGATCATGGTCGCCACCTGGAAGGTGCAACGCGCCCTTCCGACGGGCGAGCCGGATCAACTGCGCAAGGATGTGGGTGTGGTCCGGGAATCGCAGGGGATTGCGATCCAACAGGCCGAGGAGAAGGCCGGCGAGATCCAGGATCCTGAGATGCTGCAACACCTGGAGAAGGCGAAGACCCACATGCACGAGGTGGTCCGCCATCTGGAGGCGGCGGAGAAGGACGAGAAGTTCGAGGGCGTGACGCCCGCCTTGGCCGCGGAACGCGCGGCCTTCCAGACCCTGCTCAAGCTGCAATCACGTGAATTCCAGGTGCAGCGCCAGCGCAGCCGCAGCCAGAGCCGGAGCAGCCAGAACCGTCAGCAGCGCCAGCTCAGTCAGATGGAGATGAAGGAGGAGGAGGAGCGCTACGAGACGCAGCGCGAGGCCGTCAACCAGGAGCAGCAGGATCCCCAGCGCCGGGAGCAGCTCCAGGTTCTCAACCGTCTCCGCGAACTCGCCCAACGGCAGGAGGACCTGAACAAGCGCATCAAGGAGCTGCAGACCGCGCTGCAGGAGGCCGAGACCGAGAAGGAGAAGGAGGAGCTGCGCAAACAGCTCAAGCGGTTGCGCGAGGAGCAGCAGCGGTTGCGCGAGGATCTGGACGAACTCAATCAACGGATGGAGGAGCCGCAGAACCGGACCGAGATGGCCGAGGCGCGCAAGCAGCTTGAGCAGGTCCGAGAGAACCTCCGGCGCGCCGAGGAGGACCTCCAGGAAGGCAAGGCCTCACAAGCGTTGGCCAACGGCACGCGCGCCGAGCGAAACCTCAACGAGCTGAAGGAGGATTTCCGCAAGAAGACCGCCAACCAGTTCGCCGAGGAGATGCGCCAGATGCGCTCCGATGCCCGGGAGCTGGCCGAGACCCAGGAGAAAATCGGCGAGCGGATGAAGAATCTCAACGAGAGCAAACGCAAGTCCCTGGCCGGCGACGGCGAACGCAGCCAGCTGGAGAAGGAGCTGGAGGGCCAGAAAGGGAAGCTCGATGGCCTGCTCAAGGAGATGCGCGAGGTCTCCGAGATCGCCGAGGTCTCCGAGCCGATCCTCTCCCGCCATCTCTACGACACCCTGCGCAAGACCGATCAAAAGCGCCCCGAGGAAGCGCTCGACAACACCCACCTCCTGCTCAGCCGCAATTTTGTCGATGACGCCCGCGAGGAGGAGACGAAGGTCCGCGAGCAGTTCAACGATATCAAACGCGGCGTCGAGCGCGCGGCTGAAAGCGTTCTTGGCGACGAGATCGAGGCCCTGAAGCAGGCGCGTCGACAACTCGACCAGCTCTCCCACGACCTCGAACGCGAATTGAACGAGCGCGATCCGAATGCCACGAACCAGCTCGCCCAGGCCTCCGAGGGACAAAGCGCGGAGGAACGCCGACGGGCCATGCAGCAAGGTCAACGCGAGGGCCAGCAGCAAGGTCAACGCGAAGGCCAGCAGCCTGGCCAACGCGAAGGCCAGCAACCCGGCCAACGAGAAGGCCAGCAACCCGGTCAACGAGAAGGCCAGCAACCCGGCCAACGCGACGGCCAGCAACCCGGTCAACGCGAAGGCCAACAACCCGGCCAACGCGAGGGCCAACAGCCCGGTCAACGCGAGGGCCAGCAACCCGGCCAACGAGAAGGCGAACAGCCTGGCCAGCAAGAAGGCCAGCAGCCTGGCCAGCAAGAAGGCCAGCAGCCTGGTCAACGAGAAGGCCAGCAGCCTGGCCAACGGGAAGGCCAGCAACAAGGCCAGCAGCAAGGCCAGCAACAAGGCCAGCAGCAAGGCCAGCAGCAAGGCCAACAAGGCCAGCAACAAGGCCAGCAACAAGGCCAGCAACAAGGCCAGCAGCCGGGCCAGCAGCCCGGTCAACGTGGCGGCGGCAACCGCCTAAACCAAGGCGGCGGGGGCCTGCGCGATTTCTTCAACGACAACCAGACCGTCCAAGAGTGGCGGGGACCGCTGACCGGCGACAGCTACCGCGACTGGTCGGACCGGCTGCGCGACGTCGAGGAGATGCTGGATGTCCCCGATCTTCGTGAGCAGGTGGCGCGCGTCCGCGGCCGCGCCCGCACCGTCCGGGCCGAGTTCAAGCGGCACGGCAAGGAGCCGGAGTGGGACCTCGTCCGCTCCCAGGTCTACGGGCCGTTGATGGAATTGCGCGACGCGGTCATCGAGGAGCTGGCCCGCCGCGACGCTGGCGACTCCCTCACACCGATCGACCGCGACCCCGTCCCGCCGCGCTACGCGGAGAAGGTCCGCCGCTACTACGAGGAGCTCGGCGAAAGCCAGGCCGGCCGCAGCGGCGCCGCGAACCGCTGAGGGGGCGCTGAATCTTCGTTTGTCTGGTAGGGCCTGCCCCCTTCTCGAACGAGATTGCCGCGCGCCCGGCGATACGTTTGACTTCCTGTGTTCGCGCCGGATACCGCGGACCCGCCCATGACCTCACGCATGGAATTCGATCTCGGACGCGGCGCGACCACGGTGGCGCCGGAGTCGCGGCGTGTTGATTCGCTGGCCCGGGAGCTCGCGGCCTTTCGCGAGTTCGGCGAGTCGACGCGGGAGATCGTCACGGAGTTTGAGACCTTCGCCGGCGGGCCGGGTTCCTGTGCGACCTACGTCAATGAATTCTGGACCGCGAAGCAGCGGGCGGCGCATCGCTTGCATGAGGTTTCGTACCGCGCCTGCTTCAAGCCGCAGCTGCCCCGGTTCTTCATCGAGCGGCTGACCGAACCGGGCGAGGCGGTCTACGATCCTTTCATGGGGCGCGGGACCACGCCTTTGGAGGCCGCGCTGCTGGGCCGCGTCCCGCTGGGGAACGACATCAACCCCCTGAGCCGCGCCCTGCTCGCCCCGCGTCTGGCTCCCCCGACCTTGGAGGAGGTCGCGACGCGGCTCGATGAAATCGACTTCGCCCGGCACGACGAGTTCCCGGAGAATCTCCTGGCGTTCTACCACCCGGACACCCTGCTTGAGATCTGCGCCCTCAAGCGTCATCTGCTCGCGCGCGAAGCGGAGGGTCGTTTCGATGAGGCCGACGCCTGGATCCGCATGATCGCGCTCAACCGGCTGACCGGGCATTCCACCGGCTTCTTCTCGGTCTACACCCTCCCGCCGAACCAGGCTGTTTCGGTCAAGTCGCAGATCAAGATCAACGAGAAGCGCAAACAGACCCCGCCGCGGCGGGACGTCGCGAAACTCATCCTGCGGAAAAGCGCGAACCTGCTCCGCCACGTGACCGGGGCTGAGCGCGAGCGGTTTGCCGGTCTGCGCGAGGACGCCCGCCTGCTGACCGGTCCCGCCAACGCCGCTGCAGCGATCCGGGAAGAAAGCGTCTCCCTCGTCGTGACCTCGCCGCCGTTCCTCGACGTGGTGGACTACGCCGGCGACAACTGGCTTCGTTGCTGGTTCATCGGCGTCGATCCCGGGGCCGTCGCGATCTCCACGCCGAAGAAACTGGAAGGCTGGCAGGAAACCATGACGGAAGTGTTCCGCGACCTTCGCCGGGTCCTCCGTCCGGGTGGGCATGTCGCTTTCGAGGTCGGCGAGGTGCGGGGCGGCGAGGTCCTGTTGGAGGAGGCGACGCTTCCGTGCGGCCTGGAGGCGGGTCTTGAGCCCGTGCTTGTGATGATCAACGACCAGCAGTTCACCAAGACCGCCAACTGCTGGGGCGTCGACAATCGGGCCAAGGGAACCAACACGAACCGCATCGTGCTCTTCCGGCGGTCGTGAGAGGGGTGACGCATTTCGCGCGAACACCGAATGCACAGAAAAGGTGGGGCGAATTGTCCCCAATGAGCCGACGTGAGCCTGTCCACACACGGCTCATTGGGGACAATTCGCCCTACCTTCAGCCCAAGCACTCTGTCCCAAAATGAGCCAAACCGGGGCTTGCGTTCTTTTTTGGAGCCTCGTAAGTTCCCGTAATTCCACTCATGAGCCTTGGCGCTTACGCAACCGGTCAGGCGGTCTTCATCCGGACTGACACGCCAAACTTCGAAGAGAGGGCGATTCCTTTTTCCTCGCTTGAAGAGTTGGTGGAGCTGTGCACCAAGCCGCGCCCGAACCTGACCTTGGAGAAGATTATCGTGCATCGGTTGCAGGAAGAGGAATCAACCGCGGTGACCCTGGGTTTCATCGCCGCGACCAAGGGCCAGAAAATGCCAGATCAGCATACCCCCGTCCAATCCACCGACCAGCTTCTCGACGCGGCGGCGGATTCCCGACCCGAGCCCCAGAAGCCGACCGGCGCGGCCTTCACGCTTTACGACCTTTACGATTGAACGCCCGGTTCCGAGGGTGCAATTGAGAAGGGTTTACGAGCATTTTCCGACATCCCCGTAGCAGCGTTCGCAAAAGCGTGGGTCGAACTGCCGAAAGACGGATGTCCACCTTTTTGCGAAGGCAGCCACTGTCCTTTCGCGGCGTATCCATCCTCCCGCAATCGCACGCGGCGCGGCTTTCAGGTTTCACCGGCTGCGGTTTTGGCCGATGATCCCCCGCCTTGAACCGCCGACCGGAACAGCCCCCCTCGGAATCGATCACCGGCCTGATTGAGCGGGTGACCTTTCACAACGAGGAGAACGGCTTCGTCGTGCTGCGGGTCCAGGTCAAGGGGCATCGCGACCTGGTTACGGTGGTCGGCAGCGTTGCGACGGTGACCGCCGGCGAGTGGCTGACGGCGACCGGACGCTGGACCCACAATCGCGAACACGGGCGGCAGTTTCACGCGGACCGGATCGCCTGCGCGGCGCCCAGCACGAAGGCCGGCATCGAGAAGTATCTCGGCAGCGGCATGGTCAAGGGCATCGGCCCGACCTACGCGAAGAAGCTGGTCGCGGCGTTCGGTGAGAACATCTTCGAGATCATCGAGACGAAGTCCGCGAAGCTGGAGGAGGTCCCGGGCATCGGCAAGCAGCGGCGCCGCCTGATCAAGGACGCCTGGAACGAGCAGAAGGTCGTGCGCGACATCATGGTCTTCCTTCATTCGCACGGCGTCAGCACGAGCCGCGCGGTGCGCATCTACAAGACCTACGGCGAGGAGGCCATCGCGATCGTCCGCGGCAATCCTTACCGCCTGGCCGCCGACATCGCGGGGATCGGTTTCGCCTCGGCGGACAAGATCGCCGCCGAACTCGGCGTCGCGGCGGATTCGCCGGAGCGGGCCGCCGCGGGACTGGACCACACGCTCGCGGACGCCGCGGCCAAGGGCCATTGTGCCCTGCCGGAAGCGGATCTCCTTGAGGCCGCCGCCAGGCTGCTGGATGTCGTTCAGGACGCTGTCCGGCGCGCGCTGGAAGCCTCGCTGGCCTCCGGCGACCTCGTCCGCGAGGAGTTTGCCGGCGAATGCCTGATCGGCCCGCGCGAACTGGCGCAGGCGGAGGAATATATCGCCGGACGCATCGCGGGTCTCGCCGGAGCCGCGTCCACCTTTCCGAAGATCGACGCCGAGAAGGCGCTCGCCTGGTGTGAGGAAAAATTGGGCGCGAAGCTGGCGGCGAACCAGCGCGATGCCTTCACGCTGGCGTTGGACAACCGGGTGTTGATCGTCACGGGCGGCCCCGGCGTGGGCAAGACCACCCTCGTCAACTCGATCCTCCACGCGCTCCGCGCCAAGCAGGTCGAATGCCTCCTCTGCGCCCCGACCGGCCGCGCGGCCAAGCGCTTGTCCGAATCAACCGGCCTGCCCGCGCGCACCATCCACCGGTTGCTGGAATTCCAACCGGGCAAGGGCTTCACGCGCCGGGAAGCCAATCCTCTCGAATGCGACCTGCTGGTGGTCGACGAGGTGTCGATGGTCGATGTGCCGTTGATGCGCAGCCTGCTGCGGGCGTTGCCGCGGAATGCGCATCTGCTGCTTGTCGGCGATGTGGACCAGCTCCCGTCGGTCGGTCCCGGGATGGTCCTGCGGCATCTGATCGACAGCGACCGCCTGCCGGTCGCGCGCCTGACCGAGGTCTTCCGCCAGGCCGCGGGCAGCCGTATCGTCACCAACGCCCACCGCGTCAACCAGGGCGAGCTGCCCGAGTCCGACGACGCGGACTCCGACTTCTTTTTCGTCGAGCGCGAGACTCCCGAACAGGCGCTGCCGACCCTGTTGAACCTCGTCCGCAAGCGCATCCCGGCGAAGTTCGGCCTGCGCCCGATCGACGACATCCAGGTCCTCAGCCCGATGAACCGCGGCCTGCTCGGCGTGCGGGAACTGAACGTCCGACTGCGCGCGACGTTGAACCCCGCCGGGCCCGAGACGCCCTTCGTGGAGAAGTTCGGCGTCTGCTTCCAGACCGGCGACCGCGTGATGCAGACGCGCAACAACTACGACAAGAACGCCTTCAACGGCGACATCGGCCGCATCCTCCGGATCGATCCGCAGGAGCGCGAGGCGACCGTGGACTTCGACGGGCGCGAGGTGGGTTATGACTTCGGTGAGCTGGACGAGCTTTCGCCGGCCTACGCCATCACGATCCACAAGTCGCAGGGGTCGGAGTTTCCGGCCGTCGTCATTCCCGTTTCCACGCAGCACTACATGATGCTGCAGCGAAACCTCATCTACACCGGCATGACGCGGGGGCGGAAACTCGTCGTGCTGATCGGCGAAAAAAAAGCGTTGGTGATGGCGGTGAAGAACAACAGGATGGCACGACGTCACTCGGCCTTGTTGGAGCGTCTCAAGCGCGTCGACAGCCTTTGACGCCGGACGAAAGATGGCAGGACGACGGTATTCATGCGCGAAATGTCGCCAGGGCTTCGAGGTCCCCGACATCAGCGACGCGGACAAGACGGTGATCTGTCCGCTCTGCGGTGAACTGACGCCGCTTGTCCCGCTGAAAGGCGGCGGCAAATCCAACCACGAGCAGCGCAACGAATTCAACCTGGCGGGTTGCGTCCTCCTGTTCGGCGGCCTGGTGGCCGTCTGCTTCATGTTCCCCTGGGGCCTGTTAGGCGGCGGGGTCCTGGTCTATCTGGGAACCCGCATGACCCGCGTCAGCATCTGTTCCAAGTGCGAAGGAAAGGTCGCCGACAAGGAGGCGACGAGCTGCCCCCATTGCCACGCCGTGTTCGCGGACGCGTGAACGTCAGGGGTAAGCTACGATGCGAGCGCCAGCGGGCAGCGTCAGCTCCGCTGACGGGCTCGGGCTGGAGCGGTATAATGAAAGTCATAGCCGCAGTTGTGTCACCCTTTCAGGGTTTTGAAATGGGACGGCTCGGCGAGCCGCCCCTACCTGCGTTGGTAGGGAAGGCTCGCCGAGCCGTCCCACTTCTAAGTCCTGAAGGGACGTCAAGCGGCTACGGTCTTTCGCAAAACGCTCTAATGATTGCAGATCTTTTCGGCGCTGGTATTGAAACCGTCTCCCTTCTCCACAAACTTTCCCCTGCTCTTCAAAAAGTCGATCAACTGATCCGCGGTCATGTTCTCCGCTGAACAGGTATAAAAACGCGCCTCCGGCCCGAACTTGTCAACGATGGCTCTGTGCAGCGTGTCCCTGGTGAAAGACTGCCCCATCAGGAGCATCATCTCCATGACTTCGTGTCCGTGTATTTGTGCTGTCATGAATTGTGTTTCCAATTCCCCGAACGCGAAGATCACCGATGAGCGGCATCCGGTAACTCTCGAATTGTAAACTGACGCGCTTGCCGCTTCTTCGGTGAATCGATTCTGTTAGACCACGCTTCGGATTGTGATCTGCCGCGAGCGCGTCGACCAGCCCGGCGTGAGCTCACGGCCATATCCCCCACTGAGAGCTCCCAGGGGCGTACCACTCGCGTTCCATGAGATACTCCGCGCGCCGCCGTTCCGAAGGGTTGAGGCTGTCCAGATACTGACGAGGATACATCATCCTGTGTAGCTCGGGCGAAAGTGTTGTGGATTGCGAAGTCCCTTTCTTAGTCGCGCAGCCAACAAGCAAAACCGCAAAGACCATAACGAATAGTGACTGGTGCATAGAATGGTCTAACAGTGTCAATACACGCGGCCGACTGCGGGTATCGTGCCGGTGAAAACGAGCTTTTTCCCGCGCTTTTTGTTCCTCCGAACTTCCATGGCGGCGAATCTGGGGGCCTCGAAATCGGTTGTCAAGCTGCGCCGCGTGGATGAGACGGCCGAGTTCATGGTATGAGGCGAGGGCGTGATCTTTGATGAATGAGGTGTCGGTTCATGCCAACGCGCAAGTCCCCTCTTGGGAGGGATATTTCCCGCTCCCGCGCAGCGGAGGAGCGGGAAATCGGGGTGGGTCCGCCCGGACTTGCAACGCGCATCCAGCCTTCCCCCATCACCGCACGGTCACGAACTCGTTGTGGTTGAACAACGTCATGACGAGGTTCTGTCGGGCGCGGGCCTTGGAATCCGCGGCGGTGGTCGCGGCCTCCCGCTCCTTCAACCAGGCCGCCTGTTCCTTCAGGAAACCGCCGCAGAGCCCGGTCTCCTCCGCTGACGGCTCGCGCGACAACACCCGGACAAACGCGGCTTGGATGAAGTCCTTGTCCTCGGGCAGCCGTTCGGACAGGCGGTCGGCGAGGGCGCGGGTATGGGTGAAGGTGAGCCGGCTGTTGGCGAGGGCGAGGGCCTGGTGGGGCTGGACGGTCTTCTTCCGTTCGTAGCATTCCACCACATTGGGGCCGTCGAATATCTGGAGGAACTCGACCAGCTTTTCGTGCGCGTGACGGAGATGGATGCTGCTGCGCCGGCTGGTCTGCCCCTGGGTGTTGGGGATGTCGGGTCCGCCCATGGCATTGTCCAGCGCGCCGCAGATGTTGAGGAGGTTGTCGCGCACGACCTCGGCCTCCATGCGCCGGGAGTTCATCCGCCAGAGCAGGCGGTTGTCGGGGTCGATCGCGGCGTCGGCCTCGTCCGGCGTGGAGGCCATGCGGTAGGCGGCGCTGAGGGCGATGAGCTTGTGCATCTCCTTCATGTCCCAGCCGCGGTCCATGAACTCGGCGGCCAGCCAGTCCAGCAGCGCGGGGTGCGTGGGCGGCGCGCCGTTGGCGCCGAATTCACTGGCCGTTGGCACGATCCCCGAGCCGAAGCGCCGCAACCAGATGTGATTCATCGCGACCCGCGCGGTCAGCGGGTTATCCCTCGCGGTCAGCCAATGGGCGAACGCCGTCCGTCGCCCGGTGCTCGTCGCGGAGTAGACCGCCTTCGAACGGGGCGTGTAGGCGACGGTGACCTTCTTGGCCATCTCCGCCTTCGCCTTTTCCATGGCCTTTTCCGCCGCGTCGGTCTTCTTCTTCGCGTTGGCCAGGACGGTCTTGGCCTTCTTGGTCGCGGCCTTCTTCAAGTCCTTTTCAGACTTCGACTGCATGATCCTCGCAAGCCGCAACTGACTGTCGGCCTCCGCCAGCCCCGCTTCCCGTTGCAGCTTCTGGGCCGCCGTGGCCGCGGTCTTCCATTCGGCGGAGTTCTTCTTTCCGGCGTCCTCCAGGGCTTCCACCGCGAGGACTGCCTTCAGGGCCGCGTGGCGCGCCTCAGCCGCCTTGAGCTTCGACTCCGCGTATGCCAGCCCCTCGGCGGTCGGCTGCTTCTCGCGGGAGCGCAGCTCGGCCACGGCCGCCTTCTCCTTCTCGATCGCCGCGCGACAGGCCGCATTGGTCTCGGCGATCACGAAGGGCCGTTTGTCCGGCTGCCAGGCCAGGCGCGGCAGCTTGACGGGCTCGATTTCCAGGCTGCCGCCAAAGATGGCCGGAACGCCGGGCCCGATCTTCTTGTCCTTGATCGGATAACGCTCGTCGCCGCGCTTGAGCATGTAAACGACAGCGGTGGGGGACTGTTCGTAGGCTCGGGGCAGTCCGTTCTTGAGCAGGTCGGGCTCGCCGGGCACGCGGTCCGTGCGTACGCCGTGCGGGGCGAAGATCGCGCGCAGGTTGTAGTACTCCTCCTGCGGAATGGGGTCGTACTTGTGCTCGTGACACTTGGCGCAGCCGAAGGTCACTCCCATGAAACCCTGCATGGTGTGGTTGACGAGGTCGGTCAGCCATTCCTCGCGACCGCTGGCCTTCCAGTTGCGGGCGATGAAGCCGGTGGCGCGCAGCGCGTCCTCGTCCAGCGGCGCGATCTCATCGGCCGCCAGCATCTCATGGATCATCCGGTCGTAGGGCTTGTTCCCGTTGAGCGATTCGACGATCCAGTCCCGCCAGCGCCAGATGTGCCGCTGGCTGTCGCGGATGGCCGCCTTGTAACCGGCCCAGTCGCTGTAGCGCCAGACGTCCATCCAGTGCCGGCCCCAGCGTTCGCCGTAACGCGGATGCGCCAGCAGCCGGTCCACTGCCTGTTCGTAGGCCTCGTCCGAGGGGTCGGCGACAAAGGCGGCCACCTCGTCCGGCGATGGGGAAAGCCCGATGAGATCCAGATAAACGCGGCGCAGCAGAACCTCCGGGGCGGCTTCGGGCCGGGGCGTCAGGCCTTTCAGTTCGTGTTCGCGGGCAATGAAGGCGTCGATGGGGGTGCGGACCCAGTCCCGGCGATTCACGATCGGAACAGCCGGGCGGCGGACCGGTTCAAACGGGCGCCAGGGATAGGTGGATTCGACGTGCTCCCGGAAGGCTCGCTCGCGCCCGGCCGCTGTCTCCAACGCGTGAGCGGACGGGGTGTCCGCGGCGTCTCCGGGCCCGTTGCCGAGCAGCAGCTCAAACAGGTTCGAGGCGCCGTCGCCGTCGGCGTCCTCGCGGGCGACCTGTTCGAGGCGCTCCTCGATGGACAGGGACTTGTCGGTCTTTGCGAGTTCGAACAAACGGGCGCCGAACGGATTGTGCGGGATGTCCTTCAGCGACTCCGCCGAATGATCCCCGCCCCGTTCGTGGCAGGTCGAGCAGTCGTTCAACCCGGCGGGGAGGAAATCTCCGTAATGTCGCTGGAGCGCGAGCTTGTTGGCGGGGGTGGCCGGAGCGTGGGCGCAGGCGCCCGCCAGGATGACGCCGGCCAGCAGCCGGGACGCGGCGGGCGGGAGCGACTGAATGAATTTGCCGTCGAACAACGGGGTCATGGGTTTGAGTGTCTTATGAGATCAGGCAGGCAGTGTCAATGGCGTCAGCCGGGCGCGGGAAAGCGCGTCACACCGGCTTCCGGGTTCCATTTGACCGTTGTCACCGGAGCGCGCCGGCTTTTATGGTCGTGGCTTCGCGCAGGCGTTTCCGAAAATGTGGACGACGGAACGATGAGATGACGAACAGCGGATTTTTCAACCGGCCCGGACAGAGGATCGCGACCGGCGTGATCGTGTCTGCCCTGTTCGCTGTTTTCCTGTCCGCCGCCCATGCCGGTACGCATGTGGTTCGGCGCGGCGAATCGCTCAGCCGAATTGCGGCCAAGTACAAGGTCGGCATTGACGAATTGATGCGGGCAAACAAGCTCAAGTCCCGCAACCGCGTCAATGCGGGCGTCCGCCTCGTCATTCCGGAAAAAAAGGCCTCGACGGCGTCCGCCGCTCTCCAAAAGCACACCGTCCGCAAGGGGGAGACGCTGTCGGAGATCGCCACGAAGTACGGGACCACGGTGAACCGGTTGACCGACTGGAACGAGCTGGAGTCCCCCAGCCACATCGACGCCGGGGAGGTCCTGTTCGTGTCCGAACCGCCGAAGGGCGTTGAACGGGACAAGGGCAACCAGGTCCATGTCGTCAGGAAGGGCGAGGCCCTGGGGCAGATCGCCGAGGAACACGGCGTCGGTCTTTCCGTGGTGGCCAAGGCCAACCACATCCGCTGGCCCTATCGGATCACGCCGGGCCAGGAGATCCTCATTCCCGGCGGCGGGCCCGGAACGACCTCGACGGCGCGCACCGTCGCCCGGCCGGAGAAGACGATCCGCATCATCGTCCAGAAGCGGGAGACGCTGGAGGAGATCGCGGACCGTTACGGGGTGTCGGTGGAGGCGATCGCCGAATACAACGGGATCCGGGATCCGGACGAGATCTACGTCGGCCAGAGGCTGATCGTGCCGGGCCGCGACGCCGCGCCCAAGATCGCCATCCACACCGATCTCAGGAAGGCGCTGGATCGCATTCCCGTCCGATCCGGCCGCTGGAAGTACATCGTCATCCACCATTCGGCGACACGGGACGCGAGCGCCAAGGGGATGGACGCCTACCACCGGGCGCGCGGCATGGAGAACGGGCTCGCCTACCACTTTGTCATCGGGCGCGGCGGGCAGATGCAGGACGGCTCCACCTACGTGGGCAATCGCTGGAAGAAGCAGCTCGACGGCGGCCACCTGGCCAAGGCCTCCCTGAACGCCAAGTCCGTCGGCATCTGCCTGGTGGGAGACTTCACCACCCAGACGCCGACCGCGCTCCAGATGCGCAGCCTCAACGGGCTGGTCGACTACCTGCTGGCGCGTTGCCGGCTGAAGGTCGACGCCGTGACGACCCACCGCCAGATCCATCCGCGCCACACGGCGTGCCCGGGGAAGAAGTTCCCGGTCTCGTCTTTCGAGGCCGGCCTGAAGAAACGAAACTGACCACCGTCGAAACCAGCATGAAGATGAACTTGATCGCCGATCCCGCCCTTCCTAACGTCGGTCGCATGAAGGTCTTTTCCGAGCTTGCCGCGAAGTTCTCCCGACCGCTCGCGTTCGCCGCGACGGCCCTGCTCCTGACCGCGGTTCCCGCCGTTGCGGCGCCCGCCGATCCGCGCGCCCAGGCCGTCCGCGAGCACGCCGAACGCGAGGCCATCAAGAGCGACCTCAAACGCGTGCAGTCCGACATCGCCGAACTGATCGACTCCCAGAACCGGCTGCTGCGCGAGCTGGGCGACGTGAAGGACACGGTCAAGATCCAGGCCGACGAGATCCGCGAACTCCGGAGCGAGCTTGCCCGCGAACGGGCCAGGGCCGCGACCAGCTACGCCACTGTGGATAGCATCAACGACCTGTCCGAGAAGATCCGGGAATTGGACGGCAAGCGGAACAAGGATGCGGACCTCATCGTCAAGGAGCTGGGCCGTATCTCGAAGGAATACCAGACCTCGCTGGACCAGTTCGACAAGCGCTCCGAGCTGCTGAACAACCGCTTGGGCGCGGTCGAGCGGGGGCTGGCAACTCGCCCGTCCGCCCCGCCCCCGTCGACGTCGAAACCCTCCGCTCCGCCTGCGAACCTCAAGGGCTGGAACCATACCATCCAGGCCGGCGAATTTGTCGGCCGCGTGATCGAGGCTTATAACGACGCCTGGAAGGCCAAGGGCGGCAAGGGGAACATCACCTTGAGCGATGTCAAGAAGGCCAACCCCAACGTCAACGTCGACAACGTCCAGGTCGGCCAGGAGATCTTCCTCCCGCAACCGGGGCAGTGATGTCGGGTCCGTGGCCTTGGGCGCTGACAATCTGAAATTTGAGATTCGAGATTTGAGATCCGATCAAGGCGTCCCGGCGCCGCAGTTTGCCATCTGCCATTTTCAATCTGCCATCCACCGGCCGATGATTCCGCATTCCGAATTCCCAACTCCACATTCCCATGGGTGACGCAAAGAAGAAGATCCGGTGGATGCTCTGGTTCCGGCGACTGCACCTCTACCTGGGCTGCTTCTTCACGCCAATGCTGATGTTCTACATCCTCACGGGCTGGTATCAGACCGTGAACGAGGACCGGTTGAAGGAGGCGAGCGAGGCCCAGACCTTCTGGCAACAGGCGAGGGTGGTGCATACGGACTCGATCCTCCCGCCGAAGAAGGCGGACAAGTCGGTCGTGGAGGAGTTGGAGGCCTTGATTGCGAACGGGGCCTCGGCCGAGGAGGTTCAGGCCTTCATGCAGGAACAGGGCCTGGATCCGACCGGCTCGAGCGAGGAGAGCAAATCCCGCCCGGCGACCTACAAGTGGCTGGCCATCCTCATGTGCCTGATGGCCAGCGTGACCATCGCGCTCGGTCTGGTCCTCTCCTTCAAGACCATCCGCCGCAAATGGCTCGTCGCCGCCGTCCTTGCCGCCGGCTGCCTGCTGCCTTGGCTGATGCTGAAGCTGGGACAGGGCGGTTCGTGATCTACCCGGTCCGCGATAGATGCCTGAGCATGGCATCAGTCGCTTTGGCGGAAAACCGGACCATCCGTCGGATCGCCTCCGCCCATCGGAGCTGGAGCTGCACAGCTCCGGGGCAGATCCGTCCCCGTTTTCGACCCGGTCGATCCTCCCCTGACAAACCCCGGAATTTCTCCAATCGAATTTGTGTCCGGCGCCCTCCCTGCTACTGCGGGCGACATGGCAACCATTCTGATAGTCGATGACGAGGAGAGCTTCCTCAGCGCCATCAGCCCGCTCGTCGGGCGTGGCGGACACACGGTCCGGCTGGCCGGCAGCGCATACGACGCCGAGCGTGAAGTCGCTGCCCGACCGCCCGACCTGGCGATCGTGGACATGATCATGCCCGACAAGGGCGGCTTGGAGACCATCGCGCAACTGCGCAAGATGAGCCCTGGCCTCAAGGTCATCGCCGTTTCCGGCGCCCCCGCTTCGGGTCGCCGTCGTCTCCTTGACTGGGCCGCCCGCATGGGAGCCAGCCAGACCTTCAGCAAACCCTTCGCCATCCGCGAATTCCTCGACGCCGTCCAACGCCTGCTGGAAGAAAAGGTCAGCGAGAACTGAGGGGGCGCGGGTTCGGCGGGTCGGCGTTCAGCGCGTGGACGGGCAAACGAACCCCATACACGGTAGGGCGGTCGTTGCATCGCCGCCCACATCGACGCCTTGGAGCGTCACCTCCATGGAACCGCCGGTTTTAGACCGGCCCCCCATGTCCCCCTATCAGGGTCGGCAGAATTCCTCTGCTAAGAAATAAGCGAATTCCACGCTGATTGTAGACGATCGTCCACAGACTGTTCACGATCGTTCCCCCCATTATCTGGGGCATGTCAGTTTCTGATCGGACATTAGCGAAGTTTGGGAGCAACGTCTCCAAGGCGCGTGAAGCCAAGAGTCTTTCTCAGGAGAAGCTCGCTGAAAAAGCCGAACTTGACCGCACCTACGTCAGTGGCATCGAGCGTGGCGTCAGAAACCCGGGGATCAAAGCGGTCATCAAGATCGCCAAGGCTTTGGGCGTTTCCGTCGCTGATCTCTGCAAGGGGGTGGAGGCGTGACGGCGAAAAGGCGAAAGACCGTCTCGAAACTCCGGGAAGACTCCGTCCCATACCGAACGTCAGGGCAGGACAGCAAGAAGCCGCTCCAGTTCATTGATCTCTTTTGCGGAATAGGCGGCTTCCGACTTGCGTTCGAAAGTGTCGGTGGGGAATGCGTTTTCTCGAGCGATTGGGACAAGTTCAGTCAGCAGACCTACGAAGCCAACTTTGGAGAAAAGCCGCATGGTGACATTCATACTGTCGCTGTTGCGGACATCCCGAGCCACGAAGTGCTTTGCGGTGGCTTTCCCTGTCAGCCATTCAGTATCGCCGGTGTGTCCAAGAAGCTGAGTCTCGGCCGAAAGCATGGCTTCGACGACGAGAAGAACTTTTTTCGCGCGAAGGTCTGAGTTTCACGGCGCAGGCACGAACAGAGGCAAACAACCGGCCGGATTTCCTATTCCCTGGAGAACGCGCATATCAAGACACCACATTTGAGGCGACCTTGTTGACGATGCTGGGAGTGAAATCGACCAGCAAGGATCGATGGCGGCAGGTTTTGACAGAAGCGGATCGGATTCCGCACAAGCACCTGTGCACATTGGAAGCCGGTATTTCAGCCCGGCAGACAGACGAGATGCGGCGACAGGCTCTCACGCTTGTGGTGCCCGCCGGTCTGCACACCACCTATACGAGTGCCCAACGGTCGGAATTGTTGGATGTGGCCGGCTTTGTGGAGTTGGTGAAGGGAAAGCAGGATTGACCCCTGAACGAGTCCAGAAGCCCGGATGCTTGCGCTGAAGCTGGCTCCGGGCATCGACCTGCCCGAGTTTCCGAATTCGAATCAACGGTGAGATCCAACGTGGATTTCGGGCTGAAAGCCCGGTCGCGCAAAGCCCGGGTCTTCAGGTCCGGGAGGGGTTCGGATTAAGATCGGCGGGCTGAAAGTCTGCGCGCGAATCAGCTTGTGAACAACGCGGTCGGCCTTACAGGCCGCGATCTTGTTTTGTCCGGTTTTCCCAGGGTTGAAACCTTGGGCTTTGTGCGCGGGGGCTTTCAGCCCCGAATGCGTCAACGGCGCTTTGCGTGGGGCGTGGTATTGAGGCGTGGGCGGGCATCGGCCCACATAATTGACAAACCGTGGGACGATGGGACTATTCCGCCATGTCAGAAGGCATCAACGTGCGGCTTCCGGGGCGTCTGCAGGCGTTCGTGAAGGAGAAGAGCGATCCTGAGAAAGGCTCGTTCAGTTCGGCCAGCGAGTACATCCGCGATCTCATCCGCCATGACTATGAGGCCGAGGAGAACCGGAAGTGGGACGGTCTGCATCGGGAACTGGCGCCGGGCATGGCGGCCAATCCGTCCGAGTTCGTCGAGATGGACGCCGCGGATGTGATTGCAGAAGCCAGACGACAACGATCCCGCGAGGATGAAGCATAAGATTCACCCGGTCGCGGCCCGGCGCCTGGTTGAAATCTGGGATTACACGGAACGAACCTGGGGCGGGGAGCAGGCAGATCGCTACGTCGAGGAGTTGTTCGTCGAACTGGACCGCATTGCGGAGTCGCGCCATCGCTGGAAGGGCGTGAAGCGGCCCGGATTCGCCGGTGTATTCTTCGCGAGGTATCGGCATCACTTCATCTTCTTCCGCGATCTCGAAGACAGACTCGGCGTTCTCACCGTGCTTCACGAGTCCATGGATATACCCGCCCGACTCCGGGAGGACACGTCCGAATAGGAGACCTCTCCCGCTTGATGCCTCAACGGCTTTCCCCCATGCCTGACGTCTTCACCCAGTCCAAGCGCAGCGAGGTGATGTCGCGGATCCGGGGGAAGGGCAATCTCTCGACGGAAATGCGGCTGGCGAGGCTGTTCCGCGAATGGGGGGTCACGGGGTGGAGAAGGCATCTGAAGTTGAGAGTTGAGGGAAGGGAACCTTCGGGCTCTCAACGCTCAACTCGTTCCCGCTCTCAGCCCTTCGTGAAGCCCGACTTTGTTTTTCCGAAGGAGCGGTTGGCGGTGTTTGTGGACGGGTGTTTCTGGCATGGGTGTCCGCGCTGTTATCAGAAGCCGAAGCAGAACGCGAAGTTCTGGCGGGAGAAGATCGGCGGGAATCAGGCGCGGGATCGGCGGGCTTCGCGGGAGCTGCGCGCGCTGGGTTGGAGTGTCTGTCGGATCTGGGAATGCCGTTTGAAGAAGAGTCCGGAGGTCTGCGTGCGGCGGATTGAGCGGATGCTGGGGCGTTGAGGGGGAAGGCGGACTACCGCGAAGTCCGGTAGCTGCGCTCGCCAGAGCGTGGATGGAGCTGGCGAAGGGACCGCTATCCACCTTCTTGCGAAGGCAGCCACCGCTCACCCGCAATCGCTCGCGGCTCGTTGAGGACAACTCGCCCCACCTTCTGCGGCCCGGTTTAGCGGATGCGGATGAGCTCCTTGATCGTGTGGGCGTAGAGTGATCCGTCGGCGAAGCTCAGACTGGCGCGGGTCCAGGATTCGCCAGCGGGTCCCAGATCGTTGATCGCGAGCAGCGCGCGCTCGTCCAGCTTCGGAGCGTCCCAGTCGATCACGAACACCGCGCCGCCCAAGATCGGCACGTAGAGGTTCTTGCCGACGACCGTGGGGACCTGCGTCGCGACATGCCCCCAGCCGTTGCCCTTGGAGCGGATGTCGCCGACCATGACAAACCCGCGCGAGTTCTTCATGTCGTTGTGCTTCAACGCCCAGTAGTTGACCTTGAGCGGGCCCTTGGGTTTCCGGCCCCAGGGTTCGATCGAGCCTTCGGCCCCCCAGTGCAGGACGTCCGCCTTACCCGGCTCGCGGATCAACTGCGCCGGAAGTTGCAGATACTCGACCTGGTCGGTCTTCAGGTTCACCCGGCCGAGGTAATTGCGCTGATAGCAGCGGAAGTAGGAGAAATCGCCGACGAGAAGGTTCGAATGTTGGGTGATTTCGCGCAGGTTCTTGCCGGGTGTGAGAGAAATGTTCTCCGACTTCCAGCCCTCGCCCACGCGCAGTCGGGCGGGGATGTGCTTCACGATTGAGATGCGCCTCACGATTCGACCGTCCGCGACCTCCACCCGCAGGAGTTCCGGACCGTGGTAGATCAACGCGTGGTCGCCGTGCACGCTGATGGTCTGGGTGGCCATGAAACCGGGCAGCGGCAGGGTCCAGAGCGTGCGGCCGTTGTCGGCGTCCACCATGGAGACGCCCTCGGGTTTCTCGGGCGGGGAGTGACCGCCGCCGCGCCCGACGAAGAGGACTTCGCGCCCGTCGCGCAGTTTCTGCGGCAGGGGCGCGCTGCCCATGTTCACGCCGCAGGTCGTGGTCCACTTCACCTTGCCGGTCCGGATATCCATCGCCTGGAGCTGGGTCCATTGTTCCACCGGGGCGTGTTCGTGCTCGTGGGTGAAGTTGCCGTTCTCGTCCGGCGGGTAGATCTGGCGGATGTAATGGATCAGTCCCTTCCGCAGGAAGGGCTGCGCGCGTCCCACGACGAGCCGTTTCACCGTCCACAGCTCCCGGCCCTCGAAATCGAAGCAGGCGATGGCGCCGGACGCGTTGAAGAACACCACGCGTTCGCCGTCGGTCACGGCCGGCGGGGCCGAGCTGTCGCTGAAACAACCCGAAAGCCGCAACGGATGCGCGCCCGAGATCTCGCGCTGCCACAGGACCTTGCCATCCCTCGCCCGGCAGCAATACGCGATGACATCCCGGCCCAGCTCCGCGTCCGCGTCCACCGGCTTCATGATGGTGAAGAACAAACGGTCGCCCCAGACCGTGACCGTGCTCTGGCCGGTTTCCGGCAGGGTGAGGCGCCAGGCGATATTGCGATTGTTGACGACGCTCCAGGTCGTCGGCGCCTGCGCGTCGGTCACGCGGAAGTCCGCGTTCGGGCCGGGGCCCTGCGGCCAGTTCTGGGCGTGGAGGACAACGGCGGACGCCGCGGCGATCGCAAGGGCAAGTCGGATCTGCATGCGCTGGATGATGGGGAAGGCCCGGCGAAAGAACAACCGCTGAACCGGTCGGGGTGGGCTTCCAAATCGGGGATTGCGTAGCTGCGCTCGCGAGAGCGTGGATGGAGCTGGCGAGGGGACGTTTTCCCACCTTCTTGCGAAGGCAGCCACCAAGCAGCCACAATCGTACGTCCACCTTTGCCCTTGCAGGGCATTGAAATGGGACCTCTCGGCGAAAGGTCCCCACCACCTAAAGGTAGGGACGTCTCGCCGAAGGCGTCCCACTTCGAGTCCCGTGGGATGATGAGAGAAGCGGCGGGAAGGATGCGCTCGTGTAGCTAAACCAACCTGTGCCCAACTCCAAAAAAAGCTCAAATGGGGCTTGCAATCCAATCGGCCTCGCGTATTTTCTCCCCCGCTTTTGGAAGCGAGTGTAGCTCAGTTGGTAGAGCGCAACCTTGCCAAGGTTGATGTCGTGAGTTCGAGTCTCATCACTCGCTCCATTTTTTTGTACTGATTTCCTCCCCTTCTCACTTTCCCCCATCCTGAGGCGCGCTGAATTCGTCCGCGTGATAGGAGCTGCGGACCATCGGACCGCTGGCCACGTGCAGGAAGCCCTTCTCTCGCGCGATCTCCCCGAACTCGTCAAACTTTGCCGGGGGGATGAACGCCTCCACCGGCAGGTGTCGGAGCGTCGGTTGCAGATACTGGCCGAGGGTGAGGATGTCGCAGCGCGCGCCGCGCAGGTCGTCCATCGCCTGCAGCAGCTCCTCCTCCGTTTCGCCCAGGCCCAGCATGAGGCCGGACTTCGTGTGGATGGCGTCGCCGGCGCGTTCCTTGACCTTGCGCAGGACGGACAGCGAGCGGTCGTACTTCGCGCGGGAGCGGACCTGCGGCGTCAGGCGCCGGACGGTCTCAAGGTTGTGATTGAAGATCTCCGGGCGCGCCGACAACACGATATCGATCGCCTCGTCCTTGTCGTTGAAGTCCGGGACGAGCACCTCGATGACGATGCCCGGCGACGCGGCGCGGACGGCCTCGATAGTGCGGCGAAAATGATCGGCCCCGCCATCCTTCAAATCGTCCCGCGCGACGGCGGTGATGACGGCGTGGCGCAGTCCCATGCGGCTGGCCGCCTCGGCGACGCGCGCCGGCTCATCCGCCTCGAGGGGAAAGGGTTTTGAGGTGTCGATCGAACAGAAGCCGCAGGCGCGGGTGCAGCGATCGCCGGCGATCATGAAGGTGGCCGTGCCCTTGCTCCAGCATTCCCAGTGATTGGGGCACTTCGCGCTCTCGCAGACGGTGTGGAGTCCGAGGTCGTGGATCAGGTTGCGGGTCTGCGCGAAGGCGCTCTGCGTCGGCAGTTTCAGCCGCAGCCATTCCGGAATCCGGGGGCGGGGTTTGGCGGGTGATTCGACAACGGACATGAGCGCGGATGGAACCACGGATCGGCGACGGCCGCAATGTTTCGTGGGGGCTGCGACGGTCGCCGGGCGGGTAGGGCGAACTCTCCGAATGAGCCGACGTGAGAATGTCCCGGCGCGGCTCACTGAGGACAGTTCGCCCTACCTTTGGCGCCAAGGCTAGATCCAAGGAGGGGCGACATTCCTGTCGCCCTGCCTGCGTGGCAGGCCCAAAGGCGCGGGGATGGCTGTGGGCGTGAAGGTGGTCCGAAGGCTTGGTTGGTTTCGGGCGTCTTTCTGGCCGCGTCGCGGCCAAGGCGACAGGAATGTCGCCGTTCCTTGGTAGAGGTGGGGCGAATTCTCCGAATGAGCCGACGTGAGAATGTCCCGGCGCGGCTCACTGAGGACAGTTCGCCCTACCTTTGGCGCCAAGGCTAGATCCAAGGAGGGGCGACATTCCTGTCGCCCTGCCTGCGCAGCGGGCACAAAGGCGTGGAGATGGTTGCGGGTCAGAAGGTGGTTCAAGGGCTTGGTTGGTTTCGGGCGCCTTTCTGACCGCGTTGCGGCCACGGCGACAGGAATGTCGCCGCTCCTTGGTTGGCGCCGTCGTGAGGAACTCTCAACCGCCTGCCAGAAGCTCCCGCAATTCCTTCAACGGCCGCGTGTTTGCCACATCGTCCTTGGTGAGCCAGCCCTTGCGGGCGACGTTGGCGCCGAGGCGGAGGTGGCCGGCCTGTTCGAAGCGGTGGGCGTCGCAGTTGATGACGCATTTTACGCCCTTGCTCTTCGCGTAGCGCCAATGCCGCCAGTCCATGTCGAGACGGTAGGGGCTGGCGTTGAGTTCGATCCAGGTTCCGCGTTCGGCGCAGGCGTCGATCACCGCCTGGTGGTTGACCTTGTAGGCCTCGCGAGAGAGCAACAGCCGGCCGGTGAGGTGGCCGATCATGTGGACGTGCGGATTCGAGGCCGCCTTGACGATCCGCTCGGTCATCTGCTTCTCCTCCAGTTGAAAACTCTGGTGGATGCTGGCCACGACGATGTCGAGTTCGGCAAGGAGGTCGTCGGAGAAGTCGAGCGAGCCGTCGGTGTGGATGTCCACCTCGGTGCCGGTGAGGAGGCGGAAGTCGATGCCCTCGTCTTCGAGCTGCTGATTCACCTCGGCGACCGCCTTGATCTGCTGGCGGAGGCGTTTTTCATCAAGGCCGTTGGCCTGGAAGGAGGATTTGGAATGATCGGTGATGGCCCAGTAGCTGAGACCGAGGTCGCTCATGGCGTCGGCGATCTCGCGCAGCGTCCCGCGGCCGTCGCTCCATTCGGAATGGTTGTGCAGCGATCCCTTGAGGTCGGTCCATTCGAGGAGGCGTGGCAGGGTGTGTTTCTCGGCGGCCTCGAATTCGCCGTGATCCTCGCGGAGTTCGGGCGGGATGTAGTCGAGCTCCAGCTCGCGGAAGATCTCGTCCTCGGTGGCGCAGTTGATCCGCAGTTCCGGATCGCGGGTTTCCTCCTTGGATTTGAACAGCCCGTATTCGTTGAGCCGCAGGCCGCGCTGGATGGCGCGCTGGCGCATGACGATGTTGTGCTCCTTGCTGCCGGTGAAATAGGCGAGGGCGAAGGGGAACTCCGCGTCGCTCACCACGCGCAGGTCCGCCTGGAGGCCGGTCTTCCCGAGGATGACCGAGGCCTTGGTGTCGCCCTGCGCGGTGACGCTGGTGACGTCCGATTGATGCACGAACCAGTCGATGATGGCCTCCGGCTCCCGGGATGAGACCAGGAAGTCGACGTCGTGAACGGTCTCCTTGGAACGGCGCAGGCTGCCAGCGACGCTGCAACGGATGGTGTCGGGATGCGCGCGGAGATCGTCGAGGATCGGCTCGGCGAGCAACATGGCCTTGTCGAGGTGATGACGGGAGGCGTAGTTGCGACGATGCTCGATGCCTTCGAGGATCTTGGCCTCGGACTTCTTGCCGAAGCCGGCCAAGGGCGAGATCTGCCCGGCCTTGCAGGCGGCCTCGAGCGCGTCGAGGGTGTCAATCTTCAGCTCCTTGTGGATGGCGACGACCTTCTTGGGGCCGAGGCCGGGGATCTCCGTCATGGCGACGAGGCCCTCGGGGACGGAGGCCTTGAGCTTGTCGTAGTATTCCAGTTCGCCGGTGGTGACCAGGGCGGCCACCTTTTCCTGCAGCGCCTTGCCGAAGCCCTTGATCTCGCCGAGCCGGTCTTCGGCGACGAGCGTGTCGAGCGGTTCGGTGAGGCTCTCGATGGCGCGGGCGCCGTTGGTGTAGGCGCGGGTCTTGAAGGGGTTCTCGCCCTTGAGTTCAAGCAGCGTGGCGATCTCGATGAGGATTTCGGCAACCTCGTATTTGTCCATGCGCGGGAGTGTCGAGGGCGCGGCGCGGGCGGGCAAGTGTGTTGTGGGGATCGTCGACCAGTAATCAGTAATCAGTTGTCAGTCGTTCAGAATCCAGAAGATCAGCCGCGGATGGCGGGTGAGCTGTCGTCTGCGAGCCTCTGCGCCGCGCTCGCGTCGGCTCATTGAGGACAATTCGCCCTACTTCGCCCACTTCTCTGAATACTGACCCACTGACAACTGATCACTGATTACAGCCGCCGCCGAACTTGCGGCAGGCTTCCTGGTAGTCTTCCGGCGTGTCGATCTCCACGGAGGCGTCGGACTCCTCGAAGTGGGTCCAGATTTCGTGCGCGGGGAGGAAGCGGTTCATGATGTGCTCCCAGTTCTTCAGGAGGTTGGCCTCGTCCGCGAAGAAGGCCTCGCATTCCGAGACCAGGGCGGCGCGCCGCGGTTCATCGAACTTGAGGACGCCGATCGCCTCCCCCGCGAACTGATACCGCTCCAGTTCTTCCCCGGTGACGGCGCGTTTGTCCACCGTCATGCGGGCGAAGTTGTCGCTGTCCGCCAGGGTCTTGGCGCACTCGATGTCCTCAAGGCTGCCGGGGCCGACGAGGACGGCGTTGGGATGCTCCTCCGCGACGAAGCGGGCGAGGATCTCCTCCGCGTAGACGAGGTCGCCGTCGAAGATCAGGCAGGGACCGGCCGCATTCTGGATGCCGAAGAACATCGAGTAGCCGTTGCCGAGGCGCGTGTAGTCGTCGTTCGCAACGAAGCGGATGTCGAGCCGCCCGGCGTAGGGTTCCGCGGCGTCCATGATCTGCTGTTTGCGGTAGCCGACGACGATCACCACATTCCGGATGCCGAGCTTTTCGAAGATCTCAAGGTGCCGGTGCAGGATGGGCTTGCCGTCGATGGGCAAGAGGATCTTGGGATCCTCGGTGACCTCGGCAATGCGGCTGCCGTAGCCGGCGGCGAGGATGATGGCGGTGAAATCTTGGGCGGACATTCTTTTCGTGGTTGGTTGTCTGGCGCGGGCCTAGTCGTTGATCCAGAAGCGGCTGTAGGTGCGCTTGAGCGGACGGGAGCGGTCGCCGGTGAGGTATTCCTCCAGGGAGACGGCGCCTTCCGCGTCGCGGAATTCGGTGCGGCCGTGGAAGATCTGGCGGTCGTTGATGATGGCGGTCTCGCCAGGCTGGAGGAAGCCTCGGAACTGGATGTCATGGTCGTCCATGACCTCGTCCAGCTTGTCCATCGCGGCGATGGTTTCGTCGGTCAGGGCCTCGCCGGTCTTCACGGCGGCCTCCTCGATGTAGTTGCGCAGGTAGCGCCAGATGAGCTTGCCGTCCTCCACCTTGACGATGGGTTCGCGGTAGAAGTCCTGCTTGATGCCCTTGTATTCCCAGACCAGTTCGCGGCTGAGGACATCCAGCGCGTCGGGGGCCTGCTCCTGCAGTTTCTTGAGAATGGTGAAGCCGTTGAGGAGGATGCTTTCGCCGCCCTCCTCCGCCGCAGAAATACAGCTCAGCAGGAAGCAGTCGTAGCCGGACTTGAGATTGACGCCGTCGGTGTGGAAGGAGCCGCCCTGGCGCGTCTGCGAATAACGGGCGCCCTCCTCCATGCGACCGCCGCGGTCGGTAATAATGTAGGCGCGGTCGCCGTTTTCATTCTGCACGAGCGGTTCGCCGAACAGGCTGCCCATCACCCAGGGGACGGCCATCTGCTGCTCGAAGGTCAGGCTCGCGACGGGGCGCACCACGGCCATCCGCACCCCGCTCACAATCTGTTCCTGCAGCCGCTTCATTTCCTCGGCGACCTTGGGGATCGCGGCGGCGTCCACCTTGATGGCCTCGATCGGCTTGATGCCGGTCATGCCCTCGAAGACGTTCTGAGCGTCGAGGAACGACTTCATTTCGGCCTGGGCGTCGTCGTTGAGGTCGAAGTAGACGCGCTCCGGGTCGAGCGAGGCGTCCCAGGCCTCGGCGGAGCCGATTTCAAAATTGCGTGGCGTGGTCATGATGGGCGTCCCCGGTGGGGCGATGCGACAGTTTGTGAACGGGTTGCGCCCGGACCCGTTGTCGGCCGGATCGGGGCAAACGGATAAACAAGCGGCGCGTCGGGGGTTTATCAATCCCAAATCGAGATCAATCCTGCGTGATCCCGCGCATGCGGCGCTCCAGCTCCTGCCGGGCCTCCTCGCGCGCCTCCTTGGAGATCTCGCGGTCGACGCGCAGCATCTCGCCGACCTCGATGTCGCAGCGGGAGAACGGGAGCGGGATCTGGAAGCGGTCCCAGCTTTTCAGCGAGATCTTCCAGCTGAGCCGGAAGGACACGGGCAGCACGGGAATGCCGGTCACCTGCGCCAGCGAGACGACGCCGTGCTGCACGGAGTAGCAGGGGCCGCGCGGACCGTCCGGCGTGACCGAGAGATCAAGCCCCTGCTCCGCCTGCGAGGTCATCTCCAGCAACGCCTGGGCGCCGCGTCGGCTCGAGGAGCCACGGACGGCCGTCATGTCAAATTTCTCGAAGATGGCCGCGAGCATGCCGCCGTCGCGGCTGGCGCTGACCAATCCGGCCATGCGCCGTTTCATGCCGAGTCGTTTGCGCCATTTCTCGTAGACCATGGCCGAGAGGAACAGGCGGTTGTGCCAGACGCAGAAGATCAAGGGCCCGGGTTTCTCGCCGCGGAAGAAAGACGACTTCTCGTCGAAGCGGAACCGGATCGTCCACGAAACTGACCGGATGGTCCAATAGATCGCCCACGCGGCGAGCCGACCCTTCCAGTCGGCCTTTCGGGGAACCACCACCTTGGGTGTTGCGTCCTTCGCTTTGTCCGCTTCGGCCATCGGTCACTTCTTCAGCGCGGCGCGGACCAGGCTTTCCACCGTGGCCTCCGGGCCGAGCATTGCCAGGGCGGCCTTGACGGATTCGGCGGCCTCGCCCGGCTTGAAGCCGAGAGCGGCCAGCGCGAGGGCGGCGTCGTTCAGTTTCTGGTCTTCGGCGGGCTGGCCGGAGGACGCCCCGGACTTCGGCAATGCGGCCACCGACTTGCCGATCTTGTCCTTCAGTTCGACCACGATGCGCTGGGCCGTTTTCTTGCCGATGCCGGAGATCTGGGAAAGGGCCTTGTCGTCCCCGGCGGCCACGGACGCGCGGAAGGACTGCACGCTCATCCCGCTCAGGACGTTGAGCGCGATCCGGGGACCGATCCCGCTTACCGCGCCGATCAGCAGGCGGAACAGCTCCCGTTCCCCCGCCGTGGCAAAGGCGTAGAGGGTGTGCGCGTCCTCGCGCACGGCCAGGTGCGTGAGCAGGTGGACCTCCTCGCCCAGGCCCGGCAGCTTGTCGAAGGAGGACAGCGGAATCAGGGCCTCGTAACCCACGCCGCCGACGTCGATCGTCACCTGGGCCGGAATCGCCGCAACGAGTTTTCCACGGAGAAACGCGATCATATCTTCTTGGGGGCGCCGAGCGGATTGCGCGGATTCGACCGCGCGTGGGTGAGGGCCAGGGCCAGGGCGTCGGCGGCATCGGGCTCCGGCTGTTCGTCGAGGCCGAGCATGCGCTGCACCATCCGGGCGACGGCCTCCTTCTGGGCGGCCCCGTAGCCGACGATCGCCTGCTTCACCTTGCGCGGCGCGATCTCGTAGATGTCCAGCCCCGCCTCGGCGACGGCCGCCAAGGCCGCCCCGCGCGCCTCGCCCATGGTCAGCGCCGTCTTGAGGTTCTGCGCGAAGAACAGGCCCTCGACCACGCACACGGTGGGCGAATGTTCCGCGATCCGGTCCCGCAGCGTCCGTGCGATCAGGGCCAGGCAGCGGGACTTCTCCCAGGCGGGCGGACACTTGATCGTGCCGTGCGCCAGGGCCGTGGGCTGGGGCAGCGTCGCCTTGATCAGACCGAAGCCTGTCCCGCGCAGTGAAGGATCGATCCCGAGCAGGATCTGGTTCCGGGTATCGGCGGCCGGGGCATCGGCGGGGGCGTCCCCGGTCGCGCGTCGCTTGCCGGCGGCGCGCTGCTGAAGCTTTTCAAAATCTCTGGCCGAGATACCCATCGCCGGAAGATGCCAAAGGGGGGCGGTGGCGTCGAGCGGGGAGGTGGGGTCAGTATTCAGTAATCAGTAATCAGTAATCAGTAATCAGTCGACCCATGTTCGGTCCCGGGCTTCTGACCTGTGTCGTTGCCCTGATAACCCCAAGGCCGCGGGTCGGGTGGGGCAATTGTCCTCAATGGGTCGCGCTTTGGCATGTTCACGTCGGCTCACTGAGGACAGTTTGCCCCACCGGTCCACTCGGCTACGGTTGCGAGACGGTTGTGGCTGCCTTCGCAAGAGACTGTTTAAAAACGGTAGCAGCCGACGTGAGGAGGCTCATTTCAAAGCGTAAGTCTTTGATAAGTGAGCCTCGTCACCAGCTACGAAGCGAACGAGTTTTCACACAGTCTCGCAAGAAGGCGGGCAGCCGTTCCTTCGCCAGCCCCACCCACGCTCTCGCGAACGCAGCTACGAGACGGGAATCACTTGCGGTTTCGGTCCTGCATCCCAATGGTAGGACGCGCTCAAATCCTCACCCGTTTTCCCGACACCCATGATTCCGCGAATAGAAAGACTCCCCATCCTCGGCCTTCTGCTCGCCGGGCTGAGCTTCTCGCCGTCGAAAGCCGCCGCCGCCGATTCTCCGAGAACCTTCCGCGTCTGGGCGGTGAGCTGCGCGCACGTGCCGGCCGACATTCGCCGCGGGCGCGAGAGCATGGCCACCGTCATCCGCCAGTCCGAGGGCGAAGCGGAGGGCGCGCCCGGCTTCGACTGGGACATCATGCTCGACGGCGGCGATCTTTCGGCGCACCAGACCCCGCCAGGCGACAACGACGGCATGGAGCTGCTCCGCCAATACCGCGCCCTGAAGAACCACCGCCGCGAGCAGATCTACAACGTGCCCGGCAACCACGACGCGCCCTACTACGACCACGGGCCCGGCTCATGGATTCGCAAGTGGGGCGACCCGCTCGGCGAGAACACGGAATTCTCCGGCGTCGATCCCGGACGCCGTCCCTTCCCGGTGGAAGGCAACTGGGAACGCTACAAGTTCCTGGCGGGCAACGTCCTCTTCCTCATGCTGGCGGATCGCAACGATGCGCCCGAGCCCGTCGGGCGGGGGCACAGCAAGGATGGCAAGTCCGGCGGCTATCCGCCCGGCGCCGTGACGCGCGACACCTTCAACTGGTGGAAGGAGCAGGTTCTCGCCAACCAGGACAAGATCATCGTGACCATGCACCACCACGCCCTGCGCGACACCACCATCGCCTCCGGCAAGGGCGAGGGACATCCTCGCTACCACGGCAGCACCGGCGGCGGCGAGGGCTCCTCCTATCTCTATTTCATGATCGAGAAGGACGACCCGGAGGACTTCCGCTTCACGCCCGACGCGCACGTGTTCGAAGACTTCCTCGACGAATTCCATCAGAAGAACGGCCGCGGCGCCATCGACCTCTGGATCGCGGGACACACGCACGTCAAAAGCCCGGAGGACAACTGGGGCGACAAGACGATCTCGGAGCGCAAATGGGGCGTGGGCTTCCTGCAGGTCGCGGCGTTGACGAAGCACCACGGCGGCTCCGTTCCGTTGAGCCGGCTGATCTCGCTCACGGACGGCTCGGACAAACTGAAGGCCGAGGTCTACCTGCACGACAAGTGGGAGACGAACGGCGTCGGCTTCTACGCGCCGTCCACGGTCGAGTGGCCCCTGCGACATCGATTCAACGCGCCGGCTCCCATCAAACCAATGCCGCCCTTTCCGGCCGCAGCCAAGGTCTTCAACCGGGCCTACCGCACGACGGCGGGGAAATCTACTTCGGCTACCTTCAAGGCGGAACCCTCGCCGGAGCTGCTCGGAGAATGGAATGCCCAGGCCGGCGGCGGCTTCGGGCTGGAAGCGCAACTGCTTGCCGATCGTGAGCATAAGATTGGCAACCAACCCAAGATCGTCGCCGGACCGACCGACGGCTCCCACGCCATGGAGTTTGACGGGCAGCAACGCCTGCGCGTCGGCCCCATCGACATGGGGGGTTGGACGGACCTGACGGTCGGCGCGTGGATCGCGACGCGACGCAACTCGCCGCAGATGCGGATCATGTCCAAGGACCGCCTCGGCAAGCCGGGGTTGTTCCAGTTCCTGCACGGCAACCCGGGCGAGTGGCGCTTCCAGGCTTACGACATCAAGGCTGGCAAATGGCAGATCGCAAAGTTCCGCTCCGACGCCATCAGCGACGGGAAGTGGCATCACCTGGCGGGCGTCGTCGATTCGCGTCGGAAGAAGGTCCTCCTCTATCTCGACGGCGAGCTGAAGGCCGAGGCGCCATGGACCGCGCGAACGCTCGACGATTCGGACAAGACGGAACTCGCGATTGGCGCCGACTCCGGCGAGGAGCGGTTCGGGCACACCTTCCAGGGGAAGATCCACGATCCGCGGGTCCATCCGCACGCGCTGTCGGCGGAGGCGATCCGCGAGTGGTTTCGGGAAGGCGTAAGGAAGGGAGCTTGAGGAGGGGCTCGTCGTCCTCCTCCTCCCACTCGTCCTCGTCCTCGAAATCCAGAGTTCGAGACCGGATTTGCGCATGAGCCGCTGTAGTCCCTACGGGCAAGGCAAGTTGGACAGTCCTTCCAGGCTGTCCCTACGGGACATTGAAGTGGGCTCGACGGAGTCTCTCCCCACCGCTTTCACGAACCTTCCGGTCGCCGGAAGCGCCGTTGTCGGAGGAATCAGGCGTGGTTCGAGATGAAATGAAAGGGCGTGATGACAGCGGCAGAGAATCCAAAAGCCGGTGGGGAGAGACTCCGTCGAGCCCACTTCAAAACCCCGAAGGGGTTAAAGCGGCGCGACAAGCCAATCACCACCCCCTACCGGGCGAGGGCTTCGTCGGCCTGGCGGATGGCCTCGGTCTTCTGGGCGTCGGTCATACCCTTGGCAATGGTCTCGTAGAAGCCCTCGGCTTCCTTGGCCCCGTGGGAGCCGGCGAGGAAGAACCACTTGGCTGCGGCGACAAGGTCGCGCTTCACGGTTTCGCCATTGGCATAAAAGGTCCCCAAGGCCAGTTCGGCGGGGGCAAATCCCTGTTCCGCCGCCTTGCGGTACCAGGGCAGCGCCTTGGCCGAATCGCGCGGCGCGCCTTTGCCCTCATCAATCATCGCGGCAAGGTTGTATTGCGCCTCGGCGACACCCTGTTCAGCCGCGGTGCGGAACCAACGCACGGCCTCCTCGTAATCGTGCGGGACGACCTCATCCGAAGCGTAGACCGCGCCCACCAATGTCTGGGAGCGGGCGTGCCCCTGCTTGGCGGCCTTGACGAACCAGCTGAAGGCCTCGGCGCGATTGCGAGGGACGCCTCGCCCGCTTTCGTAAAGCGCGCCCAGGTTGTGCTGCGCGACGGGGTCGCCCTTTTCCGCCGCCTCGCGAAAACGCTTCACGGCCTCGGCGAGGTCCGCAGGCTTGGAGCTGGCGGCGAGCAGCGAAGTCAATCGCGCGCGCGACTCCTCCATGCCGGCCTCGGCCGCCTTGCGATGCCAGGCGATGGCGGCAGCGGGGTTGGCCGGCGCTCCGCGACCCTGTTCCAGCATGAGGGCAAGATTGTGCTGGGCGCGGGCGTCGCCCTGCCTGGCGGCGCGTTCGAACCACTTGACCGCCTCGGCGTCGTTGGCCGCCACGCCCATGCCTTGGCTGAGCGCAAAGCCCACGTTGACCTGCGCGCGGGCGTCGCCCTGCTGCGCAGCCTGCATGTACCAGCGGAAGGCCTCGGTGAGGTTCTGCGGCCCGCCGGCGCCTTCGGCGTGCAGGCGCGCCAGGCGCAACTGCGCATGGACGCTCCCGCCGTCGGCCGCCTGCCGATACCACTTCATCGCCCGCGAATAATCGCCGGTCTGACGGGCGGCCAGTTCGTGGACGGAGCCGAGGTTGTAGACCGCCTCGGCGTTTCCGCTGGCAGCCGCGCGTTCCAGCCAGGAGAGGGCCGAAGCCTCGTCGCGATCGACGCCGACACCCTGGTGGAGCGCGAGCCCGAGATTCACTTGGGCCTGGATCACGTTGGCGGCCGCGGCCTTGCGATACCATTCCACAGCCTTCGCGGGGTCCTTCGCCACGCCCCGGCCCTCGGCGTAGGCGAGACCGAGATGAAACTGGGATTTCGGGTTGCCCTGCTTGGCGGCCTTCTCGTGCCATTCGACCGCCTGGGCAAAATCCTGTTTCAGGCCAAGTCCTTCAGAGCAGGCCCAACCCATGATGAACTGCGCCTCGGGGTCGTCGCGTTCGGCGGCGGCGCGGAACCACTGGATCGCTTCGGGCAGATCGCGCTTCACTCCCTCGCCGCGCGCGTAGGCGTAACCCAGCGCGATCTGCGCGTCGATCAGACCGTTCTCCGCCGCCTTGCGAAGCCAGAGCGCCGCCTCCTTCGGATCGCGATCGACGCCGCGGCCCTCGGAGTAGGCGCGACCGAGAAACGCCTGGGACTTCAGGTGGCCCTGCATGCCGGCGGCCCGATGCCACTTGACCGCTTCGGCCGGATTCATGGGAACGCCCTCGCCCGCCGCGTAGGCCTCGGCGATGCGATATTGCGCCTCGGCGTGGCCTTCCTCAGCGGCTTCGAGAAACCACTTGGCCGCCTTCTCGGGATCCTTCGGCACGCCCGCTCCGTTGGCGTAGGCGACGGCCGCAAAATACTGGTCCTCGGGATCGCCCATCTCCGCGTGTCGGAGCCGGCCCTGCAGGATCTGCTCCGGCGTCATCTGGGAGGACAACTCGTCCAGGTAGCGTTCGGCGTCGGCCACGCCCTGCCGGGCGGAAAGGCTGAACCAGAGGAAGGCCTCGACGTAGTCCTGCCGCGCGCCCTCGCCCAACGCGAAGGCGACGCCGAGTTTGTTCTGCGCCTTGGCGTGCTTGTTCTCGGCGGCGCGCATGTACCACTTGACCGCGTCCTCCGGACTCTTCGGCACGCCCAGGCCGTGGGAGAACAGCTCGCCCATCACGTATTGCGCCGGCGTGTATTCCCCCTGCGCGGAACGAAGAAACCAACGGGCGGATTCCGCGTAGTCCTTCTCCACGCCTTGGCCGCGCGAATAAAATAGCCCGATGTTGAACGCCGCGCCGGTGTGCCCTTGCTTGGCCGCCTTGAGAATCCACTCCGCCGCGAGCTTCTGGTCCTTTTCCACGTCCTTGCCATCGTAGTAGAGCAGGCCGAGTTGGAACTGCGCCTCGGCGACGCCCTTTTCAGCGTCCGCCTGGTATTTCTCCAAGGGCGGGGGCGGGGGCGGGGTCGCGGGCTTGGGAGATTCGGCCCTCGGCGCGGACGCGGGCTTGGCCGGCGGCGGCATGGGCTTCGCGGCGGCAGCCGGCGCGGAAGCGGGGCCGCTAAGTTCCTCGACCACGACATTGTTCGTCTGCTTGGAGGGGGCGAAGGGGGCCGCATCCACGATCGGGGCCGCCGGTGGCGCGGCAGGCTGCGGCGCCGCGGCTGCCGGTTGGGAAGACAGCAGAACCGTCCCGACTCCGACGCCCAGGACGCCGCAACGAAGGAAGGCCCCCGTCAATTTGGATCCTGAAGCGCCGCGCATGGGGCGGAGTATAGTGACGACGCGTCCGCCGACTAGGGCGAAGTTCGGAAGCGGATTGCGGGAAGAGTGTGCGATTGAGAAAGAGCGACAGGCGGGCGGACGCGGCGGATGCGCGTTGAAACGGAGCGCGGAATTCATTCCGCTTCAGCGGCGAAAAACCCGGGGCCCGGGAACAAACCAGGCGTCAGGTCACTCAACATTGAAGCGGACTCAATTCCGCGCTCCGAAAGGCATTGTCCACACGTCAGTTTTGTAACGCCGCCACTTCGCCAGGTTGCTGTTCGTGCCGTCCCTGCGGGACTTGAAGTGGGACGCCTGCGGCGAGGCGTCCCTACCTCGGTGTGGCGGGGACCTTTCGCCGAAAGGTCCCACTTCAACGCCCTGTAAGGGTGAAACATCTGACGGCTGTAGACGCTTCGCGGCGGGCGCCCCTTTCCCGTTGACCCCTCGATTCGCCCGTCCCATGGTCACCCACAGTTGGTATCAGGGGAGGGCCTTTCCTGAAAACCACGGAAAACTGCATGGGTGTCAGGGAGAATCGACCTGATAGTAATTCTTAGGCGTAAGCACATGCCTCGATACCGCGTCATCATTCACGGACGGAACTTCCGACTCAACCTTGAGGGGAGGTGGGAGAAGATGGGATTCTACACGCCTCGGTTGGCCGATGCACCCGATGCGCTACAGGCAGTGCACACAGCACTTGAGGAGTTCCGGCAGAGCGAAAAGTATCGAGCTCTGATGAATGGGACGCTCAATTCCGACGACGACCCACCGACTCTTTGCGGCGAGGATGTCGAAGAGGTTGAGTCAGAGACGGGGGATGGGGAGGGCGCCGCCGGTCTGACTCTGTACCGAGAGTCGGACAACGAGAACGGCGAGGCGTTGCAGTGAACTGCTCCAGCCGCTTCGCGGCTTCCTCAGTCACTGATCTTTGGCGTTCTTGAGCCGCCTTCGGCCGCAGCTCTGAGTTCTTTCACCGAAAGCTCCAAAGCCGCCGGCAATCCTCAAACCCCTCACGCAAACACGTCTGTCGCAATTGGATAACAGATTCCGTGCTTTTCCCCGGTTTCGCGGCACAAACGCGTTGCTCCGGTCGTTCGGGATTCCCAGAATTCCGGCGTGTTAGCCAAGGTTTTTTCAGCCGCAGTAACGGGGATCGACGCGTATCCCGTGGAGGTGGAGGTGAACGCAGGATGGGGGGACACCGTGGTGGTGATCGTGGGGTTGCCGGACACGGCGGTGAAGGAGTCGCGCGACCGCGTGAGCACTGCGATCACGAACTCGGGCTTCAAGTTCCCGATGGGCAAGACCACCATCAACCTCGCGCCCGCCGACGTGCGCAAGGAGGGCCCGAGTTTCGACCTGCCGATCGCCGTGGGGATGCTGGCGGCGAGCGAGCAGTTCGCCTGCGATCAACTGGAGAACTTCGTGATGGTGGGCGAACTGGCGTTGACCGGCGCGGTGCGTCCGGTGAAGGGCGCCCTGCCGATCGCCCTGCGCGCCCGGGCCGAGGGACGGACCGGCATGCTCGTCCCGACGGAGAACGCGGCCGAGGCGGCGGTGGTCGAGAGTATCCAGGTCATGCCCGTGCGGAACCTGCGGGACGCGATCGGCTTCCTCGAAGGCGCCGTCCAGATCGCTCCTACCAAGGTCGATATCCGGCGAATGTTCCATCATCCGACTGACGATGAGGTGGATTTCTCCGAGGTGAAGGAGCAGGAGTCGGTGAAGCGGGCCCTGGAGATCGCGGCGGCCGGAGGCCACAACATTCTGCTCATCGGTCCGCCCGGGACCGGCAAGTCGATGCTCGCCAAGCGACTGGCGACGATCCTGCCGCCGCTCACCCTGGAGGAGGCGCTGGAGACGACGAAGGTGCACAGCATCAACGGACTGCTGGAGCCGGGGCAGGCGCTGGTGACGCGTCGGCCATTCCGCGCGCCGCATCACACAGTGAGCGACGCCGGCCTGCTGGGCGGGAACATCAATCCCACGCCCGGCGAGATCTCGGTGGCGCACCATGGCGTGCTGTTCCTCGACGAGCTGCCGGAGTTCAAGCGCAACGTGCTCGAGACGATGCGCCAACCGCTGGAGGAGGGGAAGGTGACCATCTCCCGCGCGGCCGGCACGATGACCTTCCCCGCCGCCTTCATGCTGGTGGCCGCCATGAATCCGACGCCGGACGGAAAAATGCCGGGAGAATCCGGCTGCTCGCCCCGGCAGATCCAGGCCTACCTCGGGCGCATCTCCGGGCCGCTGCTGGATCGCATCGACCTGCACGTCGAGGTCCCACAGGTGAAGTTCAACGAGATCATGGCCAAGCGCGCCGGCGAGGCCTCCGCCGCCATTCGCGAGCGCGTGGTCGCCGCCCGCGAGCGGCAGCAGGCGAGGTTCAAGGAGAAGCCGCGCATCACCTGCAACGCCCGCATGGGCAGCCGCGAGATCGAGGCCAACTGCCGCCTCGACGAAGAGACGACGGCCCTGCTCAAATACGCGATGAGCGACATGAACCTGAGCGCGCGCGCCTACGACCGCATCCTCAAGGTCGCCCGCACCATTGCGGACCTCGACGCCGCCGAGGCCATCCGCGCTGAACACGTCTCCGAAGCCATTCAGTATCGGAGTCTCGATCGCCAGATCTGGGGATAAGGGAGGGGAGAATTCCTCCGGCTTGGCAGCAGACGAGGTGACGCTTGCCTTGTCGAAGCCGGGCGGAGGCGGGAGGCTCACTTATCAACGACTCAAGAAAGAGCAAGAGCCTCCTCACGTCGGCTGCTACGCCTTTTTCGATTAGGCCCGATTCACTCCACCCCGAAACACCGCCGCATGAACTCCTTCAGTCCGTCGCGGCGGAAGGAATCGAGATCCCACGGTTCGTTGGTAAGCCAATGGAGGTTTTCCGGCGGTAGGAGGTAGACCCAGGCGTGGGTGGTCGTTCCATCGGCGAGGTGAACGGGACGCGTTCCGCGCACGTAGGGTTCTCCTTCGAAATGGTCCAACCGGGCAAACTCATCGTCCGTCAGGCCGTCATAGACCATGCCGGGGGCGGTCGCGCCCGCAACCGGCGCCACGCCGGGGTAGGTCACGTCACAGACGCGGAACAGGGCATGGTCGGCCAAACTGGCGGCTACGCCCTCGGGCGCTCGGCCGATCACCGCGTGAATCACCTCCGCGACCTGCAGGGAGCCATAGCAGAAGAGCTGTCGGACTTCGTCGTTCATTGCCGGTCAGGGCATTAACGGATCGCGGCGCAATGCGCCAGTCCCGCGTGACAGTAATCGGTCATCGGTATTCAGTGTTCGGAGTCCAGACCGGCGACCGAACACCTCCCTTCGCATGAGTCACTGAGTCTGCCTTGAAGGTGGGGCAAAC
>JAYPFK010000004.1:0-239959 GCA_038126235.1 Verrucomicrobiales bacterium | reverse complement strand
TCAGGCTCATAACCTGAAGGTCATAGGTTCGAATCCTATCCCCGCAACCAATTTCAAGCCCCGGCTCAAGCCGGGGCTTTTTTGTTCAACAAAACACCCCCGAACCGGAATCGATTCAGGGGTGTTCGTGAAAGGGGGCGGCCTTGGCCGGCGGCTTATTGCGCGGCGGTCTTGGGCTTGAACTGGAGGGCGCGGTTCTGACCTTCCTCGACCTGCTCGGGAGTAAGCTGCCGGCGGACGACCTCGCGGTTGTTGACGGCGTTGGTGTTGCCCTGCGCGGCGGCGAGGTTGAACCACTTGTAGGCTTCGACGAGGTCCTTGGTCACCCCCTTGCCTTCAAAGTAGGCAATACCGAGGCCGGTCTGGGCAAAGTGGTAACCCTGCTCCGCGGCCTTGGCAAACCACTTGGCGCCAGCTTCGGGATCGCGGCTCATGCCGAGACCGTTGTAGTAAATGCGGCCAAGCTCGGCCTGCGCGGCGATGTTGCCCTGCTCGGCGGACTTGTGAAACCACTGGGAAGCGAGGACCAGGTCCTTCTCCGTGCCGCGCCCATTGGCATACATCACGGCCACGTTGTAGAGCGCGAGCGGGAAGTCGTTCTGGGCCGCCTTGAGATACCACTTGAACGCCTCCTCGTCGCTCTTCTCCACGCCGAGTCCGCGATCATAAAAGTAGCCCACCTTGTTTTGCGCGGAGGGGACGCCCTGAGAAGCGGTCTGCAGGTAGTACTTGAAGGCTTCCTCGGGATTCTTGGAGCCTTCGGGACCGGCTTCGAAAAGGCTGGCAAGAGCGGCCTGGGAGCGGACGTTGCCGGCGTCGGCGGCCTTGCGATACCACTCGATGGCCTTCTCGACATTCTTGGCCACGCCGCGTCCGGCGGAATACAAGACCGCGACGTTGTGTTGTGCGAGAGGCAGCCCCGCCTCGGCCGCCTTGAGATACCACTTGAAGGCCTCCTCGTCGCTCTTGGCGACGCCCTTGCCCTGGTCGTACATCCAGCCGAGCTCGTTCTGGGCGACGGCGAGTCCGGCGTCGGCGGCCGAGCGGTAGTAGTTGACGGCTTCGGCCTCGTCCTTGGCGACGCCGCGTCCGCCCGCATACATCAGGCCGAGGTAGTAGCCGGCTTCCGGGCTCTTCGCCTTGACGGCCTCACGGAGCCAGCGAAGGGCGATGGCGTCGTTGGCCTCGTCGGAGGGCTGGCGGAAGTGGAGGATGCCAAGGTTCTTCTGGGCGTTTGCGTCGCCCTTTTCGGCGGCCTTGCGAAACCAGTTCATGGCCTCCTTGGCATCCTGCTTGACGCCAAGACCGTTGGCGTAAAGAACACCCAACTCGGTCTGTGCGCTGACGTCGCCCTGAAGGGCGGCCTCACGGAACCAACGGGCGGCCTGGGCGAAGTCCTGTTTGCCGCCGACACCCTGCACGTAGAGGATGCCAAGGTTCTTCTGGGAGGTGGCGTCGCCCTTCTCCGCTGCCTGGGTAAACCACTTGATCGCCTGCCCCGTGTCCTTCTCGACGCCGGTTCCACGGACATGCATCACGCCGAGGTTCTGCATGGAAAGGATGTCACCCTGGATGGCGGCGCGGGTGAACCAGTTCGCGGCCTGCCGCGGGTCGAGATCCACGCCCTCCCCGTTGAGGTACATGAGCGCCAGGTTCTTCTGCGCGGCGATCTCGCCATTCTCGGCGGCTTTGAGGAACCACTTGGACGCCTCGCCGTAGTGCTGGAGCACGCCCTGGCCCAGGTAGTAACGGAGGCCGAGGGCAAACTGGGACTTGGGATCGCCTTTGTCCGCTTTTTCACGCAATTCCGAGATTCCGGAACCTGTCTGGGCCGGGGCGGAGGGAAGGACAACCAGGCTGAAAACCACGGCTGCGAGCGCGGCGCGCACGGAAACAAATGAGGTGTACGAAAATTTCATGGCGGGCGAGACTAGGGAGTCGAACCCGGCGGGTCGAGTCCTGATTCGTGACATTCACGCTGGGTAATTCTAGGGGCGCGGAATTTGGGACCGCAGGACATTCCTGCCACCCTGTCCGTCCCTGGCGACGGCAAATTGCAGGCGCCCGACTCGAAGTCCGGAACTTGAAAAGGCCCAACCAGCCGGCAGCTACAGCCCCCGCAGCCCGGACCACGCAACGCTGTTGCAATCGGGGCGCGTTCGTGCGCATGCTCCAAGCTCGAACGCGGTTCCCGACTCGAAGGGCAAAGCGGAAAATGGAGGCGGACCGCGCGGTAAGAACGATGGCGAAGTTCAAGTTTTCCTGTCCGACATGCAGTCAGCGGATCGCGTACGATGAAGGCGCGTTCGGACGGAAGATCCGTTGTCCGAACTGCAAGACGATCCTGACGATTCCGCAGCCGTCGGGTCAGGTCCCGGCCGGGGCTCCGCCCGTTCCTGTCCCTGTCACACCCTCCCAGACTCCACCGCCTCCGCCTCCGCCTCCGCCTCGACCGGCCGGCCCTCGCCCAGTGGCGGTCGCCGGAAAGCCCGGGGCGCGCGTTTCCACCATCCGTTGCGCGACGCCGCCCCCGCCGCCCGCGAAACGCCGTTCGCAGACGCCCCTCGTCGTGGGGTTGACCGCCGCCGCGGTCGCCGCGGTCGCCGGGTTGGTCCTGTTTTTGAGGCCCGGCAACGAGGAAACGTCCGCCGCGGAAGCCCTGCCGCTGCCGGCAGGAGGCGCGCCGGCGGTCGCGGGGTCTTCACCGGAACCCCAAACCGCAGGCTCCACGCCAATGGCCGGGGCCCCCGACCCAGCGCCCGCCCCAGTCGCCCTGAGCGCCGAAGATCTGCAGTTCGCGCCCGCCGACGCCGAGGCATTGGTCGTTTTTCGGCCGGCGGCTCTGACCGGATCGACGGGGTTCGAAAAGGCTTGGTCCGGATTGAGCGAGGTCCAACGTCGGACGCTGGAGTCGATCAGGGAAAGTTTCGACCTCGCTCCGGAGACGGTTGAACTCGTCGCCATCGCGTTCTCGGACCTCAGGCTCGCCGAGCGTTTCTCCCACGCGGATCGCAAGGCCTATCTGGAGCGGCGCGTGGAGGAGACCCGATCAAACACCCAGCGCAAACGGCTTGAACGAACTCTGGAGAGACTGATCGAACCGCCGCCGCCGGGAGTCCTGGCGCGCATCCGACTTCGAGAGGTCGCAAGCCTCGAAGCCTTGTTGGAGAAGATCTCTGAGAAGGAGTCCATCGAAAACGGCGGGCGGCCCTACGTGCGGTTCGGGCTGCCGCCGGTCCTTCGCCCATCGTTCCGGGGACAACTGGCGGCGGCGCAGCTCGACGCCACGGATATCCTGGTGGGCACGGAGAGCATCGTTGCCCAGGCGCTGGGCGGCGAGGCCGGCCGACCGCTGGCCGAGTTGGGGCTGAACGAGGTGGACCTGGACCAGGAACTGATCGCCAGCCTCTTTCCCGGCGCCGAATCGAAGCAGGCTTTGAAAGCCTGGATCGCGTATCGCTTCCGGCCAAGGGATGGCGAGCCTCCCAGGTTCGACGCCGCGGAACTGAACCGGATCGACCAACTGACGTCGGCCCTGGCCGGACTGAAGACGGGCGACGAGATCCGGTTCAAGGCCGGGGTGAACGCGGCTTCCGACGACGCGGCGAGGGAGTTCGCCGCAATCCTCAACGACGGGCTCGCGAAGGTCGTCGCAGCATTCGACCGGGAGAAGGGGGACCTGCCGCCGGCGCTCGCGGAGCCGTTGGCGGAAGCATTGATCGCGCTGAACGCTGTGCAGGATGGAAGCCGGGCCTATCTCGCCATGAAGGTCCCCGCATCGGCGGCGGCCCCGGAGTTGTTCCCGCTTTCCCGCAGGGTGGCCGTGAGCGCGCTCGATCTCCCTCAGGCTTCCTCCGCCAGCCCACCGCAAACGCGCTCACCCGCGGAATCCACTGCATCGGTTCCGACCGCGACACGGACGGCGACCGCTATGGCCTCGCGTCCGGCTCCCCGAACAGAGCGCTCCTCCCCCCTTGCGAACACCGTCCCGGCCCCCGTGCGAAAACTGCGCGGCTGGACCATGGACGTGCTCAACGCGACCATCGCGGAGGAACCCGTCATGGGGCGCGTGGTAGGGCAGGCGTTTCAGGCCGACGAGGCCCTGATTGAGAATGGCGTCCTGATCCTGCGGATGGGAACGGAGGAATCCCCGGACCGGGTGGTGGAGATCCACAACGTGCAGCGAATCGGGGAATCCCTGGACGACAAGACCTTTGAATCGACGAACGTCTCGGGCGTCGGAACGCCGGCGGTTTTCATCCGCTGGGACGACCCCAAGCGGCTGGATCTGTCCGTGCAGCGCTTCTACAACCGCTTCGCCATCAAGCTGGAATTCGACCGGATGCGCGGAGGCCGGATTCGGGGGAAGGTGTTCGTCGCCGTCCCGGACGGAAAGAAAAGCTACATCAACGGGTCCTTCGACGCCGAGGTGCGGTGACGAGGTTTGGCGGTTCTTCGCCGGCTTCCGGCGCCTCACATCCGCCATTCGTCATTTTGCCATCCGCCACTTTGCCATTCGTCCCGCCCTCCCCAATTTGACGCCCCGCCGCCGCTGAAGTATTAGTGCGCCATGCGTTTCCCCCCGTTTTTCACCCTCAGCGGAACCCGCCTGCTTCTGTCGGTCGCGCTGTTGAGCGGTTGCGGAAAGCCCAAGCCGCTCACCATGGAGGCCCCCCCCACCCCGGCTCCAGCCTCAACAGCCGGAGCTCCGGGCGAAGCGAAGTCCGGCGAGGAAAGACCTCCCGTGGGGCGGGAAATACAGGCTCCCGATTCCCTGCTGCCCGACCGAATCGGCGCGCAGACGTCGATGGCCTCACTTGACAACGCTCCGTCTGGAAACGGCGTCCCCCCCGGCGTGCCCGTCCCCGACAAACCGGCCAAGCCCGGCTCCGTCACCTGGAATCGTTGGCGCGGCCCAAACCACAACGGGCTCTCCCACGAGACGGACTGGTCCGCCGACTTCCCCCGCTCCGGTCCCAAAATCCTCTGGCGACAGCAGATCGGCGTCGGGTTCTCGTCTCTTTCCATCGCGCAGGAACGCGTCTACACCATGGGCCACAACGGCGGGAAGGACGCCCTGTTCTGCCTGCACGCCGAAACCGGGGAAATCGTCTGGCGCTCGGGCTATCCCGCAAGGCTGGACGGCGAAAAGTATCCCGGCGGGCCGAGCGCCACCCCCACCGTGCATGAGGGCAAGGTCTACGCCTTGGGCAAACAAGGGCAGTTCGTCTGCCTCGACGCCCGCAATGGCGCGAACGTGTGGGCGCGCAACATCTCGGAACTCGCCGGCGTGGACGCGCCCCGCTACGGCTTTGCCGGCTCGCCGCTCGTCCTCGGCAACCAGGTGATCCTCAACGTCGGCGGCGCCGGAGCCGCATTCGACAAGGACACCGGCAGCGTCCTCTGGTTCAGCAAGGGCGTTGGAGGCTACGCTTCGCCCGTTCCCTTCCGGCTCGCGGACCGTCCAGCCGTCCTGATATTCGGCCAGAAGAACCTCGTCGCCGTCGATCCGGCGAACCTCGGCCGGGGAATCTGGTCTCATCCATGGAACACCCAGGACGACGTCAACGCCTCGGACCCCATCGTCGTGCGGAACAAGATCTTCGCCTCCTCCGGCTACGGGACTGGCTGCGCGATGTTCCGGCTGGTCGATGGCATGCCGAAACCGATCTGGCATACCCGGGCGTTGAGCTCCCATTTCAATCCCGCCGTCGCAGTGGGAAATTTCGTCTACGGCATCGACGGTCAGGCGAACAGCCGTTGGCGAAACAGCTTGGTGTGCGTCAACCTGACCAACGGGGCCCGGACCTGGGAACGCCGGCTCTTCGGCTTCGGCTCGCTGATCTCCGCCGGGGGCAGGCTGCTCGCGCTGACGGACCTCGGGGAACTCATCGTCATCGAGGCCAACCCCCATGCCTACGTGGAGTTGGGCTACGGACGAATCCTGCGCGGACGCTGCTGGACGGCTCCCGCCTTCTCGGGTGGCCGGCTCTTTGCGCGGGACGCCAAGGGAGCGGTCGTCTGCGTGGATCTGCGTCCGGCGAAGGTGGAAGGGGATGCGCAGGCCAAGAACATGGCCAAGGCGGACAAATCGTGACGGGGGTCAAGGCGCGCCGAACACCTGGTAAAGAACGCCCCAAACCACCGCCGCCAACACCCCGGCGGCAAGGAACGCCCGGTTCCGGGCCACCCGCTTTTCGTGCCGCAGCGGACGCAGCCCGTGGATGCTCCCGGCGGCCAGGTAGTTGATCAGCTTCTTGTCCTCCTCAGACGCTCCGAAGATGGCGGACCGGATGCGCCTCAGCAGACCGACCAGATCGTATTTCCTGAGGCCCGCGTGGTTGTAGAGCTCCCGCGAATCGGCGGCCGTCGCGCCATCCTCCAAGGCCGGCAGGGGCTCGGGCGTCCGCGCCGGCACATCCTCAAAGATCGGTTCGTTCGCCGGCGTCGGCGCCGCCGGACGACGCCGCGGCTTGGCGGGCTGCCCGATCGGCCGGCTCTCCGGAGTCAGGGGCCGCGCCTGCTTCCGCGAGGGCTCGCCGTGCGTTTCCAGCCGCTTGATCTGCCGGCGCACACGCTCCAACTCGCGCTCCAGTTCGCGCCGCTGCTCCTCAATGGGATCCCTGTGTCGATCGAACCAGCCCATGGGACGCGCCTCACTGTTTCAACAAAGCGAACACGACCAGGCCGCCAATGATCAGGACAGCCGCGGCGACCGGCCAGGTCAGGGCGAAACCCAGGCGGCAGAAATCGGTGAATGACTGGGCTTCCGTGAAAGGCTTCACCGGCTTGCTGTCCCCCGAATCATCCGCGTCCTCCAACAGGTTCGAAGAACCCAGCACATCCCAACGCAACCGGGCGGCGTTCCATTCCATGCGCGCGTTCTCCACGCTGGCCGAATCGCGGGAAAGCTGCACGTTCCAGTCCGGCTTTTGCCAGTTCCGCTCGTCGATCGCCTCCACCTGCTGAATGCAGGTCCGCAGCCCCTCCAAGGTGCGGGTCATCTGTTCCAGGTTGGCCCGGGCGTCGAACTCCGCCTTCTCCAAGAGCGCGATGCCGCGGGTCAGGTCCCGCAGGGCCTCCTCCCGGCCCACCGAACACTCATGTCGACGACGCTTGCTCTCTTCCAGGTCGCTGAGCTTCTGCTGCATCTCCTGCTGTTCCAGGTGCAGCTGTGACAGCCGCTGCTGGGCGAGACTGGCCTGTTCGATCAGCTCCTCATCGCTCATTCCGGTCTCGGGCCCGGAGGCCGCGGCGGAGCCGCCGTGACCGGCGGCCTCCCGGGATTCCAGGAAATCTCGATCGACAAACTCCGAATCATCGTGGTCCGATGGCATGGGCGCATTCTATCGATCGTCGCCCCCGTGTAAAGCGGGTGAACGGAGTTTTGAAGTCCCGGTTTGGAGCTCTCGACATTCTGCCAAGATTGACGGACGCGCCCCTCTTCCCAATGATGCCGGCTTTCTCCGAACCCCAAATGGCTGAAAAGCGCCAGAGCAAGTCGCTCCCGCTGGGCCGGCGCGACGATCCCCCCTTCCCCACAGGTGAAAGAAATCACGATCCGCTCCCTTCTCATCAGTGTGGCGATCACGGCGGCGCTCGCCGCAGCCAACGCCTACCTCGGTCTCAAGGCCGGCATGACCGTCAGCGCCAGCATTCCGGCCGCCGTCATTTCCATGGGCATCCTCACCCTGCTGCGGAAAAAGGGCGAATCCGGAACCAACGTCCAGGAGAACAACATGGTCCAGACCGCCGCCAGCGCGGGCGAATCCCTCGCCGCCGGCGTCATCTTCACCCTTCCGGCGCTGATTCTCATGGGGCATTGGGAGGCCTTCAACTATTGGCAGGTCGTCCTGATCGCCGGCTTGGGCGGCCTCTTGGGCGTCCTTTTCTGCATCCCGCTGCGCCGCGCCTTCATCGTCGAAAGCAAGGAACTGAAATTTCCCGAGGGCGTGGCCACAGCGGAAGTGCTGGTCGAGGGCGAAAAGGGCGGAGACGGCGCCAAGACCATCGCCGCCGGCGCCGCCATTGGCGCAATCTTCAAGTTCCTTCAATCAGGCCTCCACGTCTGGGGCGAGGCTCTTGAGGGCGCGAAGGCCATCGCGGGAAAATGGATCGGCTATGCCGGCACAAACCTCTCCCCCGCCCTGCTTGGCGTCGGCTACATCGTGGGGCTCAACATCGGCTCGCTCGTGCTCATCGGCGGCCTCATTTCCTGGGCCGTCGGCATCCCTCTCTACGCGCTGGCAAACCCCGACGAAACCCTCGGCGACCAAAGCGTCCGCGAACTCATCGCGGCCGATCCCGCCGCCGCGGCGTGGACCATCTGGAGCAAGAAGATCCGCTACCTCGGCGTCGGAGCCATGGCGGTGGGCGGCGTGTTCGCCCTGCTGAACCTCTGGCGTCCCGTCGTCAACGGCATCAAGTCCGGCTTCGCTGTCTACGGCAGACTCCGGAACGACGGCCAGACCGTCGAGCGCGAGCAGCAGGACATCCCCATGCCCTGGGTCCTGGGCGGAATCGGCATCCTGACCCTGCCGCTGTTCTTCTACTACTGGGGGATCATCGACCGCCCCGGCATCGCCCTCACCATGACCGCCATCATGCTGGCGGCCGGCTTCGTCTTCTCCGCCGTCGCCGCCTACATGGCCGGCCTGGTGGGCTCCAGCAACAACCCCATCAGCGGCGTCACCATCGCCACCCTGCTGTTCACCTCCTTCGTCCTGCTGTTTCTCATGGGCAAGGGCGAACTCGCCCCGGCGGCCGCCATCTTTGTCGGCGGCGTCGTCTGCTGCGCGGCCGCCATCGCCGGCGACACCCTCCAGGATCTGAAATGCGGCGCCCTCATCAAGGCCACGCCCTGGAAACAACAGGTCATGGAATTCCTAGGCGTGATCGTCGGCGCGGCCTGCATTCCCCTCGTCCTGAAGCTCCTGCACGACGCCTACCGCATCGGCTCCGAGACGCTGCCCGCCCCGCAGGCCAGCCTCATGGCCTCCGTCGCCAAGGGCATCCTCGACCCCAACTCCGCCGGCCTCCCCTGGAACCTCGTGGCGGTCGGCGCGGTCATCACCGTCATCATCATCGCCATCGACAAGATCCTCGCGGCGAAAGGCTGTTCCTTCCGCGCCCCCGTCCTTGCCGTGGCGGTCGGCATCTACCTCCCCCTCGAACTCGCCGTGCCCATCTTCGCCGGCGGCCTCCTCAACCACATGGTCCGCTCCCGCGCCGCCGCCCGGGGACAACAGGTCAGCGACGCGGACAACGGCGTGTTGGTCGCCAGCGGCCTGATCACCGGCGAGGCCCTGACCGGCATCCTGGTCGCCGCGCTGGTCGTCGCCAAGGTCCCCGCCGAGACCATGGGCGCCTGGTTCGGCTTCCTCCTCCTCTGCGGCGTCGCGGCCTACCTCTACCGACTCGCAATCCGCGACAGCAAACAGGCTTGAAGGTGGCGGTGGTTCAGTATTCAGTATTCAGTATTCAGTATTCAGTAATCAGAGGTCAGCAATCGGTGATTGGTGATCGGCGATCAGGTACTGGCCCACTGATCACTGATTACACAGGAATTCCCCCCTCGACAGATTCCCTCCCGGCCGGGAACAATCCGCGCATGATCAAATTCGGCATCTGCAATGAGATTTTCGACGGCTGGGACATGAAGGAATCCATGGCCTTCGCCAAGAAGGTCGGCTACGACGCGATCGAGATCGCGCCCTTCACCGTCAACAACGATGTCACCAGGATCACCGCGGAGGAGCGTCAACAGATCCGCGCCGACGCCGCCGAGGTCGGGATCGAGATTTCCGGCATCCACTGGGTGCTCGTGAAGACCGAGGGCATGCACCTCACCACCAACGACGACGACGTCCGCGCCAGGACCTCCGACTACCTCGTCGCGCTGGTCGACTTCTGCCACGACATCGGCGGGACCCGCATCATCGTCGGCTCCCCCTACCAGCGGAACCTCGAGGACGGCGTCACCTTCGAGCAGGGTTGGGAACGCGCGACCGAGGCCTTCCGGGCCGCCGTCAAGCGCGCCGAGGAGACCGGCATCGTCATCTGCTTCGAACCCCTCGCTCCCAGTGAGACCAACTTCATCAATACCGCCGCTCAGGCCATCGAGTTCGTCCAGCAGTTCGACAGCGACGCCTTCAAGATCATCATCGACTGCAAGGCCATGTGCTCCGAGGAGCAGTCCATCCCCGAGATCATCCGCGCCTCGCATCCCCACTTTGCCTACTTCCACGCCAACGACGCGAACCTCAAGGGCCCCGGCTTCGGCGACGTGGATTTCAAGCCCATCGCCTCCACGCTCAAGGAGGTCGGCTACAACGGCCACGTCTCGGTGGAGGTGTTCAAGTTCGAGGAAGGCGCCGAAGCCATCGCCACCCAAAGCATCGACTACCTGAAGGCGTGTTTCGGCTGACGTCCGGGCCGCGCGAACGCGCCACCAAGAATGCGCTTCCCGGGGCTGAAGGCCCCATCGCGCAAAGCACAGGGCTTCAGCCCCGGGAAGCGAGGCGTGATCGGAGCTGGGCCGGCAAAGGTGCGTTGCGTGAAACCGTGAAACAACAAGCCCGATCAATGATGAACCACGAGGGTCGCTTGGTTCAACTCGACGAAGCTGCTGGCGGCAAACTCCCTCTCCAGATCGGCCATTCGTCGTTCGAGGAGCCCGATGAGGTCGTCGTTGCCGATGTTGCCGGTCGTGATGAGAAGCAGTTTCGCGGGAGTCCCCCGAAGCACGAAGCAGTCGGCGAAATCACTGTCCTTGGTGACAAGGATCCGGGACTCGGCATCCGCCGTGGCGCAGAGCGATTCGTCGTCCGTCGAGTTTCCCGCGGGCAGAGCGCTTGAATGAGCGGCGTCGTGCCCCCATCGCTTCAGGGTCGACGCCAACCGCCGGGGAAGCTGCGCGTCGATGAGGAACCTCATGTCGAGGCCGGAGCGACGATCTTCACCCGGCTCAAGCGGGCGGCGTAGGCGAGGACGGCCCGGATGTCGGCGGCTTCCAGATCCGGATAGTCATCGAGAATCTGCCGTTCGGTCATGCCTCCGCTCAGAAGTTCCAGCAGCGTTTCGACCGGGTAGCGCAGCCCCCGCACGCAGGGTTTCCCGTGACAGACCCCGGGGTCCAAGGTGATCCGCTTCAAAAGTTCGCCTTCCGACATGCTCGCAGGGTAACCACCGAAAACCTCCGACGCAAGATGCTCCTCGTGACTTCGCTTACAACGGTGGTTGTCTTCACGCCAACCAACCAAGTCCAACACCTGGTCGAGTCACCGGTTTCACTCCCGCGCATTCCCGGGGCTGAAAGCCCCCTCGCACAAAGCATAGGCCGGGTCCACAGCCCGCAATGCCGGATTATCCCGCGCTCTCGGGGGAACACAACCATACCCCACACCGTATGGACCACACCTTCCCCCCTCAACATCCTGTCCAAGACAGCGGGAACCCGCTAAAACACCCCCATGTCGAAACTCAAGCCCGCCTTGTCCGCGCTGGGGAGACGGACGGATGAACCGCCGATCTCCTGGCTGATGAAGCTCGCGCTCGACCGGCCTAAGCTGATTTCGCTGGCGGCCGGTTTCACGGACAATCCCTCGCTTCCGGTCGAGCCCACGCGGGAGATTCTGGACCGGATCCTGACCTCCCCCAAACGCGGTCAGTCGGCGTTGCAATATGGCGTCGGCGTCGGCGACGCGGACCTGCGGGAACTGACGGCGGCGCGACTGCGCGGGGAAGATGGCGCGAACAACCGCAGCGCCGCGCACGCCGCCGGGCGTTTCATGATCACACACGGCTCACAGCAGTTTCTCTACATGGCCTGTGAGGCGTTGTTCGATCCGGGCGACATCGTGCTGGTCGAGGATCCCACCTACTTCGTCTTTCTGGGCATCACACAAAGCAGAGGGATGCTCTGTCGCGGGGTTCGAATGGAACCGGACGGCATCGACCTTGGCCGCCTGTCGGACCGCTTGGAACAGCTTAAGCAAAGCGGCGAACTGTCCCGCGTCAAGGCGCTTTACCTGGTGTCCTACCACCAAAATCCCACCGGGACGACGACCAGCCTGGAGAGGAAGGCGAAGGCGTTGGAGTTGCTGCGCGCGTATGAAGGCGCGGCCGGACACCCCATCTACCTGATCGAGGACGCGGCCTATCGGGAGCTGCGGTTCGCCGGCGACGATCCGGCATCAGCCCTGACATTGCCCGGAGCCGAGGAGCGGGTGATCTACTCCGGGACCTACAGCAAACCCTTCGCCACCGGAATCCGGGTGGGTTTCGGCGCGGCCCCGAAAGGCCTGTTCGACGTGATCATGCGGATCAAGGGAAACCATGACTTCGGCACGTCAAACCTCCCCCAGCAGATCCTCAGGGAAGCGCTGGCTTCAGGCGCCTACGCGGAACACGTGGCATCGCTCCGTCAGCGTTACGGCCGAAAGGCGGCGGCCATGCTCGGGGCCTTGAAGCGACATTGCGCCGGGCTGGCCGAATGGAGGGAACCGGGCGGCGGACTGAACGTCTGGGCGAGGTTTCCGCGCGGCATCGCCACGGGAACAAAGTCCCGGATGTTCGAGGAAACCCTGGCTCGCGATGTCCTCTACGTGCCGGGGCAACTGTGCTACGCGGACGATCCCGGCCGACGGAAACCCAAACGAGAAATGCGGCTCAGTTTCGGCGCGGCGAGCGAGGCCAGAATCCGGGAAGGCATCAAACGGCTTGGGAACGCGGCCCGGGCGGTGGCGAAGTAGCTGGCTCGGTTGGATCAGCCCGATCCGTCAGACCGGACCGATCTCGCTCCTCCGTCAACTCAATCCCGCTTTTTCAGCGAGCCTGAGCTGACCGTCCAGCGGTGAAGCTTCCGGCCAAGCTCCTCGGGCCAGTTCTCCTCGGTGCAGGTCATGAAAACCTGGCCCTTGGCTCGGTCGGCGCGTTCGAGCAGGGGCAGGAAGCCGCTGCGCCGTCGGAGGTCGAGTTCGCCCATGACATCGTCGATCAGCAGGATGGGCGGCGAGCCGTGAATACCGGCGAGGTATTCGGCCTGGGCCATCTTCAACGCGATCGCCAGCGAGCGTTTCTGCCCTTCGCTGCCATAGTCGGCGGCGGACTTCCCGTTCAGGTGCAGCAGGACATCGTCGCGATGAGGGCCGACGACGGTCGTCTTGTAGTTCCGTTCGCGCTCGCGGGCCTGGGCCAGTTCCACCGCGAAGTCGCGCTTCACACTGGGACGGTACTCCACACGCAGCTCCTCCGCGTCGTGGGTGATGCGGCGGAAGGCCAGGCGCGCGAGCGGCGAAAGCTTGGGAAAGAACTCCCGGCGCAGGCGGATCAGTTCGTCGCCGCACTTGACCAGCTCCCGAGAAAAGCTGTCGAGAGCCGCGGCGTCGATCAGACGCTGCTTGAGAATGGCGTTGCGGGCGCGCACGGCCTTCATGTAGCGCTGCAGGAGCGACAAGTAGCCCGGGTGGGTCTGGGAAAGAAGCAGGTCGATGAAACGCCGCCGGATGCGGGGCGCGCCCTTGACCAGTTGCAGATCCTCGGTGCAGAAGACGACCACGCGCAAGGCTCCAAAGAAATCCGAGTATCGGCGCACAGGCTCGCCGTCTAGAGTCAGTTTCCGTTCCTTGCGCGCCCAGTACATCTTGATCTCACGCTCCCCCTGACCGACGACCCGTCCGCCGACGAAGTAGCCGCTCTTCTCGTGGGAGATCATCTGGGCGCCGCCGACGCCCCGGAAGGAACGCAGCGTGGCGAGCAGGTAGATGGCTTCCAGGATGTTGGTCTTGCCCTGCGCGTTGTCGCCGAGAAGCACGTGGAAGCCCGGCTCGAAATCGACGTCGAGCCGGCCGTAGTTGCGAAAGTCGCGAAGTCTCAGGTGGGCCAGGTGCACAACGCAGTCGGCGCGGATGGCGCGTCAAACCCGGCGGGGAACGCGGAAACCGGGACGATACTCTCGGGCCAACAACGCATTGGCCTTCCGGTTCGCGTAGAAATCCTCGTCGTCGGGGTTCATCACCAACGGAGCGCCGAGGGTGGCGAGGTCCAGTTTCAGGTCCACGTTGTTCGCTTTCAGGTGCTCCACGAAACGCCCGAAGGTCTCAGCCGCCGCCGCGTTGACCTCCAACTCCTCCCGAATCTCGCGGATCCCGGCCTCGCTTCCGAGACGATGGGAGATGTTGGCCGTGTGGCACAGGGCGCTGGAGATGTGGCCTTCCTCAATGTCGGCGTTCAGGTGGGCATGGTCGCGACTGCGGACGGCCTCGATGAAATTGGCGCGATGCTTCGCACGGTGATCCTCACGCCCGTCACCGAAGGACTTGAAGGCGACTCCGTTGGCATCGTAGGCCACGGCCCGGTTGGCCTGGATGGCGAGGCTGCCGTTCTCGCACTCCACGATGACGCCCACGCGCACGCCCTTGATGTCAGGAAGCTCCTCGGTCCCGGCATGCTTCGGCAGGCCGCGCACCTCGAAGATCAGCGGAGCCTCCGGGTATTGATGGAAGGCGATCTGGGTGTTCGCGGTCTCGCCATCGTCCTGGTAACCGAAGCGTCCGCCGATGCCGACGACGGACGGGGACAGCTTGGGCTGACCGAGGGCCCAGCGGGCCATGTCCATCTCGTGAATGCCCTGGTTCCCAATGTCGCCACAGCCGGTGTCCCAGACCCAATGCCAGTCGTAGTGCAGGCGATAGCGGTTCAGGGGCTTCAACGGCGCAGGACCGGTCCAGAGGTCGTAATCCACCGTGCCGGGAATCGGCTGGGGCCCGTTGACGAGGCCGAGCGTCTTGCGCCGCTTGTAGCAGAGGCCCCGGGCGAGCTTGATCTTCCCGAGTCCTCCGGAACGCACGAATTCGATACCCTCACGCACGCCATCGCTGGAACGGCTCTGCGTGCCGGTCTGGACGATCTTCTCGTGCTTGCGCGCGGCGCGGACCATCTGTCGTCCCTCCCAGACATTGTGGGAGACAGGCTTCTCCACGTAGACATCTTTGCCCGCCTGAATCGCCCAGATCGAAACCAACGCGTGCCAATGATTGGGGGTGGCGGTGGTGACGACGTCGATGTCATCGTTCTCCATAAGCTTCCGGACATCGGTGTAGCGCTCGACGGTTTCGCCGCGCTTCTGGAACTTGGCGGACTCTCGATCAAGCACGGCCCGATCGGCGTCGCACAGCGCGACGACCCGCACGCCGGGCATCTTGCGGAAACCCTCGATGTGAACGCGCCCCTGGCCGTTGAAACCAACAACGGCGACACGGATGTCGTTGTTCGCGCCGAGGACCTGGCTCCATGAGCGGACGGGCAGGCTGAAGGCGGCGGCGCTGAGGAAGGAGTTGCGGAGAAAACGACGGCGGTTGGCGGGCTTCATGGCGGCGGATTCGTCTGCGTTCGGAACGTCTTTTGAATGAGAACGCCCCGCATCCTGCTTGGCCGACGACCGGCAATCAAGGAATTCGACGCCCGATTCCACTCGCCTCGCATGCGATCGCGGGAGAACGGCGGCTGCCTTCGCGAAAGGTGAACAACCGTTCGATCGCCAACCCCATCCGAGCTCTCGCGGGCGCAGCTACGGAAATACCAGGAAATGCCCACCCCCTTCCCTATGGTGACTCCTGGCTGTCCCGCGGCGCGTTTTCCGTTGGCTTCCCCGCCGATCCTCCGCAAGAATCCGCGGCATGAGATTCAAGACCTCGTTCATCGCTCTCCTCGCCTGCCTCGTCCCCTGTCTCGCCGCCGCGGCGGACAAGAAGGGCAAGAAAGTCCCGGCCAAGCCCATCAAGGCCCTGCTCATCACCGGAGGCTGCTGTCACAACTACTTTTTCCAGAGCAAGGCCCTGACCGAGGGAGTTTCGAAGACCGTCAATGCCAAGTGGACCGTGCTCCACGACGGCGGCACGGGCACGCAAGGCATGATCAAGCTCTACGACGATCCGAACTGGTCGAAGGACTACGACGTGATCATCCACAACGAATGTTTCGCCAACACCACCGACCACGCCTACATCCGCAGGATCACCAAGGCGCACCACGCGGGAGCTCCGGCAGTGGTCATTCACTGCGCAATGCACACCTACCGGGCGACCGACATTGACGACTGGCGCGAATTCCTTGGCGTCACCAGCCGCCGCCACGACCACCAGTCCGAGTATCCGGTCAAGAAGCTGCAGCCCAAACACCCCGTCATGAAGGGCTTTCCCGAAAAGTGGGTCACGCCGATGGACGAGCTCTACGTCATCGAGAAGCTCTGGCCGAACGCCAAGGCGCTCGCCAGCTCCGTCAGTGAAAAGGACGGCAAGGAATACCCGGTGATGTGGACCAACCAGTATGGCAAGGCCCGCGTGTTCGGGACCACCTACGGCCACTCGGACGCAACCTTTGAAGACCCCGTGTTCATCAACGCCATCGCCCGGGGCATTCTTTGGACCACCGGCAACCTGGATGAAAAGAAGGGGAAATAGCCCGGAGCCGGGCCGGCCGCACAAGCGGAGAGCCGCTCAGTTGAGCGCGGCTCCCAGTAGGGCGCCCGCCGCATAAGCCAAGCTCCAAACCCCGAAAGCAATCCGCTCGGTCAGGGGCAGACTGGTGATTTTCGCGTGCCAGGGCCGCTTTGCAAGATCCTCGGCCTCCAGCGCGGGAAGGTCCGGGACCTTTCGGGACAGCGCGTAGAGGCACCCCAGCCCGACCGCGTTCAACAGGGTCAGGAACAGGAATCCGCCCGGACTCTTCTGATATTCCTCGGCGAGACCGCCGGAAAGCAGTTGCCGCACGGAGTCGCCCGCGAACATCCCGGCGGCCAGATAGCCGATCCCGATAAGCAGGATGCCGAACAGACCGCCGACCCCAAGAGTCGGCTGGGGCGGAGAGAAGCTCCACAGCTTCCAAAGTTCGGTCGGCCAGTATTGGTAGGGGACCACCATCGCCACGCCGGGCTCCCCGGGAAGCGTCAACACCGGCAGCAACGGCCCCGTCAAAGCCCCTCCCGGAAGGTCGGGCCTCATGGCCATGGTATAGCTGACCAGGCAGTCTCCCGGCGGGGCGAGTTCTCCCGGAACTGCGACCCCCGTGATCCAGTGACTCCTCGGAGCCAGGCCGGCGGCAATCTGTCGCAGTTCCGGCTGGTCAAAATCCCCTACCCGTAACGCCCCGACCCGTCCGGCCAGACTGCACAGCGCATCCGGATCGACATCTTCATCCTGGGACAAGACGATCACACAGTCGTCGCTCACCTTCCCCGGCTTGAACATGTGCTCGTTCGCCTGGACCAACGCCGCCATCCGCACCCGGCCATGCAGCAGGAGCTGTTCCTGCAACCGGAAGTAGCGGTCCGCGTGATTGCCGGGAGCCCAGGGAGGCATTTTGATGACCGAACGCCGCAGTTTCCGGGCGCTCTTGTTTCGCGCCGTTTCCAACGCCTGCGTCACCTGAGCGATGATCTCCCGGGATTTCACTTCAACTTGTTCTTGAGGAGGACGAAGGGCGGCCCGGCCTCGCGCCAACGCTGCTGGAGCATCGCGGGCACGACGGACGGGCCGTCGTCGTGCGCTCCGAGGACGATGTCGAGGTCGCCGTCACCGTCGAGGTCGTTGGCGTCCATGGTCAGCCAGCGACCGGCCAGGGTCTGCTCGAACGTGCTGGTCTTGAAGGTCATGTCTCCCTGGTTCTCGAAGTAGACGAAGGTCTCCTCCCGCGACTTCCGGAAGTCCGCGAAATAGGCGATCGAGGCGATGTCGAGGTCGCCGTCCTGATCGAAATCGCGGGCCATCGCCTTGTAGGCGCCGTTGATCGGAAAGAAGAAGGACTCGGTGAAGTTGAACTTGCCGTCGTTCAGGTAGATCCGGACGCCGTGGTAATTCTTGAAGGGCGGGACGATATCGGTGTGGTCGCCGTTGTCGCCGTTGGTGGCGAGGATGTCCTCGTCGCCATCGCCATCGATGTCGGCGAGTTCGAAGTAGGAGTTGCCCCAGATCGGATGCCATTCCAGAAGAGGCGTCAGGAGAAAGTCGCCGTTGCCGGCGTTCTCGAAGATGTAGATGCCTTCCTTGTACTGGGCAAACATCACGAACAGGTCCTGTCGACCGTCGTTGTTGTAGTCGCGGACATAGGCCTTGATGGCGCCCGGGCGATTCTCGATCAGATGTTCCTCGAAGCTGCCGTCCTCCTTGCCCTCGTACCAAAGCAGGCTGCCGAGGTGATTGCCGTAGCCGCAGATCACGATGTCGTCCCGGCCGTCGTTGTTCAGATCGGCAATTTCAAAATCCGCCGGCCGCGGCAGGTTCACCAGCACGTCGCCGCCGCCGCCCGGCACGTTGGCTCCGGGCTTGCCGAGCGCGGAGAGCCGGCCGTTCAACTCGTCCGAGGGAAGCAGATCGCCGATCTGCAGGACATACATGACATTGTCCTTCACGAGCATGTCCGAGGGAGGGCTGTTGAAGTTCAGGTAGCCCTTGCGCTGGAGGTCCGGACCGAAGACGGCGAGCGTATTGGTCGTCCCCTCGCCCACGTAGAGCTGGCGGTCAGCCGGATCAATCCAGACCATGGTCGTCTGGGGGCTCTGCAACTGCTTCGGGACCACCGCCTCGAACTGATCGAGACCCAGGGTGATGGGTGAACGAGGAATCTGGGGCGGGGTTTCGTCGGGCGCCTCGTGAAGATAGAAGGCGACGATCGCACGCCAATCCTCAACGCTTTCCACAGCAGGGGTGGTCGGAATGATGCCGGCCGCCCGCACACGCGCCTGGGCGCCGAGCTGCTCGTAGGGGTCGCCGTCGCCGAGGCCCAGGACGATCTTCATGTCCGGCAGGACCTCCATTGCCCAGTTCACCTTGTCCAGCAGCTTGGGCTCGGGATAAAGGTGGCAACCGGAGCAGATCTTCTGCGCGAGTTCGCGGCCGCGCTCGATCTCGGCCCCGCGCGAATCGTCCGGGGTCACGCCGCCACCCCGAGCCTCGCCCGCTGAAGAAGCCCCGCTCTCCCCTGCCCCTGCCTCCGTCGTCTCCGCCGGCGTCCATTCGGCGGCTGGCTCTTCGCGCGGCGACTCCGTCCCGTGGGATGGCAACAGGCGCGAACCGCCGGCCCAAACAAGGGCGCCGGCGAGCGCCCCGCCAAGAAACAAAGCCCAGGGATTGCCCGTCGCGCTGCTTTGTGATCCTGGTGTCTCCATGAACTCGTCAACACTTTGCGTTCACCGCCCGGCTGCGCGCGGGGCAATCCCCACCTTGCCGTCGAAACGCACTGCGATGTCCCTGGCGTCTTCGGGAATCGCCGATTCGGTCACCTTGCCGCCCGGCCAGAACACCTGCACATGCGACGCCTTTTTCGGCGCCGCCAGAACCTGGGTTGGCGAATTCTGCGACCAGTAGCCGGAACCGGCGTCCACCGAGCGCATGGGACCGTAGACGTCGTCGAATTTGAGCCGCAGCTTCGCGCCGACGCCGAAGAAGTTCATGCCCGCGCCGATCAACCGGATGCGAATGCCCGGCCGGCCGGTCTGGTTGCGGAACAGGCGGGTCTCCGCGCCGTTTTGCGCGACCGCAAGATCAACGCGCGCGTCGCGGTCGTAGTCGGCGATCGCCGCGCCGCGCTGCTCACCGTAGATCTTGATTCCGCTCACGTGGCCCGGGACAGCCTCCAGCTTCCCGCCCCCTGTGCCACGCAACCACAAGCCGCGCCCGCCGTCGCCGCGCGGGGTCTCGATCTGCGTGGCAAAGAAGTTCTGGCTGAGGAACAGGTCCTCGTTGCCGTCGCCGTCGAAGTCCGCGACGCAGATTCCGAAGGCGGGCGCCAGTTGCGCCTCGACCGGGAGCGGCTGCGCCATGAACGTCTTCCCCCGGTTGAAGAAAACCATGTGATCCAGGGTATTGGCTTCAAGCGTCTTCGCGCCGTCCAGTCGATCGCCGTAGATCCCCTCCACGCTCAATCCGCCGAACGCGGCGTAGGATCCCAACGCCTTCACGAATGGCATGGCGCGCGAGGAGCAGCTGTAGCCCCGCTCCGGCACCCACTGTTTCATGCGCTTGTCAAAATGGGACTCCACGAGATCGACCGTGCCATTGCCATCGAAATCCCCGTAGTAGATCTTCAGGGGGCTGGTCACCGAATAGGAGCGCTCGTACTTGGAATTGCGACCCCAGTTGGAGGCGACCAGGTCGAGTCGCCCGTCGCCGTCCAGGTCGCCGAGCGCGACGCCGTTCCACCAGCCCCGGTAACTGGCCAGGCCCATCTCCTTCGTGACCTCGATCAATCTCCCCTTGTCGTTCCGGAAGACCTTGAGGCTGCCCCATTCAAGGGCGAGGGCGAGATCGGGATCGCCGTCGGCGTCGAGAAAATCGCCGAACACCGAACCGCTCACAAGGCCGACCTTTTCCAGGACCGCGCGGTTCGTCCCATCCAACGACCAGTTCCCGTTGTCCCAAATAAACACGTGCGAGGTCGCGGGCTCGGGATAACGGCCGGGGACGACACGCCCGCCGACAAAGGCGTCCAGGTCGCCGTCCCCGTCAATGTCCGCGAGACTGACCGGACCGGAGGAGGATTCGGCGGCCGGCAGCGGACCGTCCATCTGCCAACGGGTGAAGCCCGACGCGTGAACGACCTGCGCGGCCGGCAGCTTCGGCGAACCGGACTCGTAGTTCGAAAGGGCCACAAGCAGCCCGGCCTGGGTGTTGGTGCGAGCCACCGCGACCACGGTCCCGAGGTCGGCGGACAATTGGGGACTGGGGAAGGCGAAGAATCCGTTGGGCCGCATGTTCATCATCAACGCCAGCTTTCCGCCGGCTCCCGTCCCGATCGCCAGGTCATCGTCGCCGTCGTAATCCGCGTCAAACCACGTCACACCGGGTCCCAACTGGCTCAGCCGGTTCGGCAGCAGCGGCTGCCGTTTGAAATCGTCGAAGGCCGTCTCGTGATGCGTGTGTTTGATCAGCTGACTTTCATCCACGAAGAGCGTGCGCTCCAACGGCTCGGGCCGTGATTCCACCGAGACCGCTTCCGCCTCGGAGACGAGGTACTCGAATCCGGCCTTGACGCCTTCCACAACGGACCGCGCGCCGCCGCGCCAGGTCACTTCGAGAGTCATCGGCCCCTTGGCCTCCTTCGCGGAAAAGACACAGACTTCCTCGTTTCCCGAGGCGTAGACGCCGCCCGCCTGGATCTCCACCGTCTGCAGCCCACCCGCTCCGCGCAGCCGGACCCGGGCCCCAACGCCCCGGGTGTTCGGCGCGACGCCCTTGAGCCGCACGGCAATCCGGGGCGCGGAGGCGTTGTTGCGGTAGATCTCCGGCTCCGAGCCCGTGTTGTTGAGGACAAGATCCAGATCGCCGTCGCGGTCCAGGTCCGCAGTGATCATGCCGCCGGACACCGCCGCCTTCTCAAACCCCCAGCGCGCCCCCGCCTCATCAAAGGTAAGGTCGCCGCGATTGCGAAAGGCGATCGTCGGCGTGTCGAGCCTGGGGTAGAGGGCCTGATTCTGCCGAAAGGTCTCGGGATCGAGTGTCCCGTCCCCCTTGGCCTTGCGGACCGCATCGGCGTCCGTGTAGTCGCGGATCATGCCGGTCGCCACCAGCAGGTCCTCGTAACCGTCCAGGTCCACATCGAAAAACAGGGGCTGCCAGGACCACTCCGACGCCTTCACTCCGGCGAACTGCGCGATCTCCGCCCAGGTGTTGTCCCCGCGGTTGAGGAACAACGTGTTCTGCATGATCTGGGGGCGGTCATCAATGACCCCGATCGTCGAGGGAGTCGGTTTCATGTCGCCCATCTGCCGTTTGCGCAGGGTATGATCGCGACTGAGCATGTCCGTGACCACGAAGTCCATGTGGCCGTCGCGGTTGAAATCACCGAAATCGACGCCCATCGAAAAGGCGCTGGTGCGGCGGACCGCCAGTTTGTCCAGCGGCCGGAAATGGCCCGTCCCGTCGTTGGTCCAGATCCGGTCCGGGGTCCAGAAATCGTTGCAGACATAGAGGTCGGGATCGCCGTCGCCGTCCATGTCACGAAAGCTGGCCGCCACGCCCCAGTCCGGCGGCAACGGAACCGGCTTGCCGAGTTCGTCAAGGAATCTGGAATCCGCGCCCTCCGCACGGCTGAAACGCCCTCTCCCGTCGTTCAGATACAGAACATCGGGCACGCCGTTCTCCTCCAGGTCGATGACCGCCGCGCCGTCCACGATGTTGGTCACCAGGGTGTAGCGTTCGAGGAACCGTTCGGTGGGAGCCTCCCCATTGCGGATCCGCTCCAACTGCGGCTCCACGATCTGGTCAAACTGCTCCACGGTGAACTTGTCCTGAATGATCGTGTTCAGATAACGCGTCGTGTAGAGATCGAGATCGCCGTCGCCATCGATGTCGGCGAACGTCAGCGAGGTCTCCCCTCCCACCTTTGAAACCGCCCAGGAAACGCCGTCCGACTCGGTGAACCGTCCCTTGCCATCGTTCAGGAGGAACACGTTCTTCCCGACGAAGGAAACCGCGACCAGATCCAGATCGCCATCGCCGTCCACGTCCGCGAAGGCGGCGGCGTTGAGATAGCGGTCCAACTTGTCCAGCCCCGCCGACTCGGTCGCGTCCTCGAATTTCCAGTCGCCCAGGTTCCGGTAAAGCGTGTGTCGGCCCGTCATCGCGCAGAAGAACAGATCGCACCAACCGTCGCCATCCACATCTCCCGCGGCAATGCCGGCATTGTCGATGAACTGCGTGGTCTTGAAGTCCTTCCGTTCGACGGCTCCTGGAAAATCAACGCCGGTCTCCCTGGGGGCAAGCAAGGTGAACCCCTCCCCCTGCGTGGAGGCGATCTGGGGCAGGGCGCGTGCAACCGGAGCCGACACGAGGCCCTCTGTCGGCGCAAGCCAGGCACAAAACGCGGCCAGGACGAAGGCGACGCCTTTCCAGGGATTGTAGAACTTTCTCTTCACGGGCAAAGGGGCGGGGATCATTGAAGCCTGACGCCGCCAAAAACCAGAATATTCTCGGTCAAAACTAACGCGCCGCGCCCACGTCGTGATACCGGTTGATTGCGGGCTTCTCCAACGTCCGGACCGTTCCATCCGGCCAGCGAACCTCGATCGACTCCACCTCCGTGGCCGCGCCGAGGCCGAAGAGCTTCTGGTTGGAATGCTGCGAACCGAAGGAGTCGCCGTTGTAGTAGGAGGCGATCCGGGACCGGCCGGCCGCCTTGACCACCACCTTGGCCCCGATCGTGGACCTCCCCGGCTCATCGCGCAAACGAACGCCGATCCAATTGCCGGCCGGTTCCCACTGGTTTCGATAGATGTGCAGGCGACCGACCTTCGCGCGCGTGCCAGTGTTGCTCGCCAACCCCGCCACGATGCCCTCGTCCGGAATCTTTTGCAGGACCAGCAGGTCCACACGGCCGTCTCCGTCCAGATCGTCGCCGACCAAGGCCCGGGAGTCATATTCAAAGGCGATGTCCATCAGGAAGCCCACATTCATGAAGTCATCGCCCTCGTTCAGGAAGAACGCGTTCTTTTCGTAGCCGTTCCAGGAGTGTTCCTTGGTGCGCTCCGATTCCTCGTCGAAGAAGACCTGCAGCGCCGGGTTGGGCCGGGAGGTGCCGAGGTAGATGTCGCGCGTCCAGAACTTGGTGCAGTAGTCCTTGCTCGATTTGCCGCTGAGATTGCCGTTGGCCACATAGATGTCCGGCAGCCCGTTGTTCGAGAGATCGAACGTGGTCGTGCCCCAGGACCAACCCGAGCGCGCGACGCTGTCCTTGAATTCGGGAGGAAGGAACTTCTTCCCCTCCCGCGCCAGATACATGCGGCTGCCGTAGCCCATGCGCATGCGGTTTTCCTGCATTTCCGGCTGGTCTTCGATGCCGGCGTTCATCGCCTCCAGGCGCCGGGCCGTCGTGGAACTCATGCCCGTCACATAGAAGTCCAGCCGCCCGTCCCGGTCGTAGTCGCCCAAGGTGTGACCCATGCCGAAATTCGACTTTTCATCCACCCAGTCGTGGGTCACGTCGGTGAAATGGCCTTTGCCATCGTTCTCGTGCAGGTCCAGCCCGGCAAAGTCGCTCACCACCATCAGGTCCAGATCGTTGTCCTCGTCCAGATCGACAAAGGAGGCGCTGAAGGTCCGGCGATACCGCTTCTCCGCCAGCCCCGACTCGTCCGTCCGATCGACAAACGCGCCGTCGCCCTCGTTCAAGAGCAGAAAGGAGGCGAACCCGTCGTTCGCGTCGTAGTAGGGCGAGGGCATCGTGCCCAGGCCGTAGGCCGGCTTGATCTGGGCCAGCCACAAGTCGAGCCGACGGTCGCCGTTGACGTCCCCGACCGCGATCACAGACGGAAACTTGATCTTGTACGGATGTTCGAAGATCACGCGGCCCTCATCGGGAAAACGCCCGTCCCCGGTCCCCTCATGCAATACGACATTGATCTCATTGCCCGCCAGGACCAGATCCGGATGACCGTCCCCGGTCAGGTCCGCCACGGCGGCGGCGCCCACCTGCTTGACGGGTCCGTGGGGATCAAAGACCGGCTTGGCACAGAGCGTTTCCGGCTCCAACCGCCCCTCGCCGCGGTTCCGGTAAACGAGGTTCTGTTCCGGCAGCACGATTTCCGACAGCCCATCGCCATCCAGATCGATCGTGATCACCGGGTCGTTGCCCATGCGAATCGTCGGGGTCGGCTTCCCCTCGCCGGTGATCTCGACAAAGGCGGGCGGACCGGCGCGACGGGTCAGGGTGAAGCCGGTGGCGTCGATCCTCTCCGGCGTGTGGAACCCGTCCTCGTTCCTGCCCTCCGCCCATTCCACCGCCAGCGGACCGCTCACGATGTAACGCTCATCTCCCTGGCCACCCAGCACGTGCAGCGTGGCGTTCACGATCGAACGAACCTTCCCGGTTTCCCGGTTGCGCTCAAACCGTTGATGATGCCATTCCGATTGGACCACGCGGAAGCCGGCCTGCTTGAAGCCGGCAAGCCAATCGCCTCGGGCGGCCGTGTCCAGCGCGCGAGGTTTCGAGTCCAATCCCGCCTTCCAGATCCCGTGGCTATGCTGTTGGTCAGGCCCCGGTGAACCGACGACCAGTTCCTTCAAGGGAAAAGCCGCCAGGACTTCGAACTTGTCGTCGGCCGCCCGCAACTCATCCCAAAGCCGGACGAAAGTGTCCTCATATTCCTGGGCCAAGGTCTCCTCCGCCCAGACGGTCTCCTCCCATTCCCGCGCCTTGGCTTCGATCTTCTCCTTTTCCTTCGCGGTCTTCTCCGCAATCCACCCCGCGGCGTCCCCGCCGCCGGATTCCTCCAACGACCGTTTCATCGACCATTTCCAATAGCCAGTCGCCCCGACGGCCAAAATCACAGCCGTAAAGGCCAGTTTTCCATAAAACGACTTCCGCATGACAAAAAAGTTGAATTCTCGGTTGACACTCGACACGAATTTCCGCATTCCCCAGCGATTCGTGATTTGTCCCGCCCAGCGTAGGCCGTTTGGGACGATGTGTGTATCACCCAAAATGGCTATTGAGACAAATAATGAATCCCGCTCAAGTTAAAGCGTCTGAGGCGGGCAGACCTGTGCGGAAGCACTGTAACCATAAGAAAGCTGAAAACACATAGATACTGTATGAAACTGAAGGCCCTTACAGCCATCCCCTTGGCGCTCGCCCTCGTCGGTTGTGGCGGCGGCAGCGACGTGCCCGAACTTTCCGACGAACAGAAGCGGCAGAACGACGCCTTGGAAAAGGCCGCCGCCGAATATCAGCCCGGCGAGACCGTGGTGAACCCCAATTTGGAAAAGCAGGATGGCGGCGGCGACGCCCCGCCACCGGCCGCCGGCGATGCCGCTCCGGCCGCCGAATCGGCCATGAATTCCGACCTCGCGGGCTTCGACGCCCCGGACTCGAACAGCGGGGCCGAGAAAACGGTCCTTGAAGCATTGAACCTCGCGGTTGAGAACTACGACCGCATGCGAAACGTCTCGGTCGTCGAGCCCAACCAGAAAGGATGGCCCGAGCTAAAGACCATCGACGATCTGGTGAAATACCGGGTCATTCGCCGCCTGCCGCCGGCCCCTGATGGCAAGAAGTGGCATCTCAACACCGAGAACATGACCGTCGAACTAAAGTAATTTCCCGATCCAAATCCAGCCCCAGCTCCAGCCCCAAATCCAAATCCAGCCCCGAAACCCAGCCCCAATCATGAAACAAACAATTCGTAACTACGTGAGCCGCTGGCGCAAGCTGCGCGCGTTCACCCTCATCGAGTTGCTGGTGGTGATCGCGATCATCGCGATTCTCGCCGCCATGCTGCTGCCGGCTCTGGCCAAAGCCAAGAGAAACGCCCTCCAGACCTCCTGCCTTGGCAAGCTCAAGGACATCGGCAACGCCTACCACATGTATCTTGCCGACAACAAGGACGAGCTCCCCTACGCCTTCGGCTTCAAACGCAACGGCGGCACCCACTTCTTCACCTGGGACGAACTGCTCCAGTCCTACCTCGGCCTGCGTTATTCCATGGCCGACAGCCGCTGGCGCCGCGACTGGTCCCCCGTCCGCAACCAGAACCGCAAAGCCGAGGAGAAGGCCTACGTCTGCCCCGCGGACAAGATCGCAGCGCAGGACTGGGCCAGCACCAACTGGCGCGGCATCCGTCGCTCCTACGCCATGCCCCAGCACAACGGCGGACGCAACAACGCCAACTTCAACGTGAGCAGCCCCGGCTCGGCGATCACCGGCCAGGACTCCCGCAACCGCGACTGGCCGCCCAACGCCGGCGCCCAGACCGCCGTCGGCCTGCTCTGGGAGCAGAACAACCACGGCGGCGGAGCCCCGAACACCGGCGGCTACGTCTGGAAGGACGACCCCAACCGTCCGAACGGCTACCGCGGTGACAACAACCAGACCGACATCCTCCACATCAAGCACCAGTTCTTCGTGCCGGCCAACGTCGTCCAGGACGGCTCCCGGACCATGGCGGTCACCGAGCGCATCTACGACGGCAACTACCTCGGCGCCACCGGCTGGGCCGAGATCCCCCGCCCGCAGGACCACATGGCCGCCTACGGCGCCGACGGTCAGCCCTGGGGCAGCGGCTGGAGCCGCAACATCCAGGCCCGCATGGGCATCGGCCCCAAGGAAATCCACAACGCGAGCTGGAACTATCTCTTCGTGGACGGCCACGTCGAATACCTCCACCCGCGCGCCACACTCGGCGATTTCAACCTCCGCACCGACAAGCAGTCCGGACTCTGGACGATCGCGGTCGAGGACTGATCCGGCCCACAAGCTGACATTCCTTTCACAATCCGCGGAACAGGGCCGCCTGTTTCGCGGATTTTTTTTGACAAGAAATCCCGAATTCCGGGTCCAATCCGGATGCCGTTGACCGTTGACAGAGTAATGAAGCAGCCCTTCCCCTTCCCGTCGACCGCGCTCGCCCTGGCGCTGACCCTCTTCCTGCCTGTCCCCACGAAGGCGGCATCGCACGAGGCGCGGAAACTCTCCTTCACCGCCGGAACCGGCCCCGGATTCACCCAGCTCAAGCCCGCCGAGGTCGGCTTCACCTTCAGCCCGCCTTCCATCAGGGAACTCAACAAGATCCCCGTTCATGTCTCCAACCCGGGCCTCGCCGCCGGAGACATCGACGGCGACGGTCTCTGCGACCTCTTCGTCTGTCGGATCGACGGCTCCCATTCCCTGTTTCGCAACCTCGGCGGCTGGAAGTTCGAGAATGTCACCGCCGACTCGGGACTCGACCTCGCCGGCAAGGCCTATGTCGGCTGCGTCTTCGGCGACATCGACGGCGACGCCGACCTCGACCTGTTCCTGCTGTCCCTCACCACCGGCAGCGCCCTCTATCGCAACGATGGCAAGGGCCATTTCACCAAGGACTCGGCCATGAAGTGGTTCAAGACCGAGGAGGGAGGCGAGGTCTCCGCCGCCCTGGCGGATGTCGATGGCGACGGGGATCTCGACTTTTACGTCACCCGCTATCGACAGGCGCTGCTGCGCTACATCATGCCGCGCGAAGAATACGACGCCCTGATCGCCAAGGCCCTCACCGACCTCAAGTCCGGCTCGAAGCCCGAGGCCCGTTTCCTGGATCACTTCTTCGTCTACAGCGAATACCAGGGCAACGAGGTGAAATACCGCTTTGAGGAAAAGGGACAACAGGACGCCCTCTACCTCAACGACGGCTCCGGGGGCTTCCAGCTCGTCTCCGACCAGAAGGACCGCTTTCTTGACGAATCCGGCAAGCCTATGGGCATGCCCTCGGACTGGGGACTGGCCGCCGTCTTCCGCGACATCGACAACGACGGCGACCCCGACCTCTACGTGTGCAACGACTTCCTCTCGCCCGACCGCCTCTGGATCAACGACGGGACCGGTCGTTTCCAACTGATCGACAAGCTGGCCCTGCGGCGCACCAGTTGGTTCTCCATGGGCGCGGACTTTGCCGACATCAACCGCGACGGCCATCTGGACTTCTTCGTGGTGGACATGCTCAGCCGCAGCCACACCCGCCGCAAACGGCAGATGGGCGACATGGATCCCACCCCCATTGTCATCGGCCAGATCTACGACCGCCCGCAGTTCATGCAGAACACCTTCTTCCTGAACCGCGGTGACGGGACCTACAGCGAGATCGCCCAACTCGCCGGACTCAAGGCCAGCGAGTGGTCCTGGTGCCCCATGTTCATCGACATCGACCTCGACGGCTACGAGGACCTCATCGTCAACAACGGCATGAAGCACGACTTCATGGACGCTGACAGCGAGGACGAGTTCATCAAGATGGGCAGCCTCACGCGCGAACAGTCGATCCGCGCCCTCAACTCCCTCTACCCCACCCTGGACACCGCGAATCTCATCTTCCACAACAAGGGCGACCTCACCTTCGAGGACAAGTCCGCGGACTGGGGCTTCACCATGGGCGCGGTGTCCGGCGGCATGGCCGCGGCCGACTTCGACAACGACGGCGATCTGGACATCGTCATCAACAACCTCGAGAACTACCCCACCGAGATCTACCGCAACGACGCCTCACGACCGCGCGTCGCGGTCAGACTCAACGGCGACGGCGGGAACACGCAGGGCATCGGAGCCCGGCTGAAGCTGACCGGCGGCCCCGTCGTCCAGACCCAGGAGGTCGTGGCAGGGGGCGTCTACTCCTCAGGTTCCGATCCCCTTCGGACCTTCGCCGCCTTCGATTCAGACCGGGAACTGAAACTTGAGGTCTTCTGGCGCGACGGCCGCCGCTCCGTGATTGGCGACGTCAAGGCCGACCACCTCTATGTCGTCAATCAATCCGCCGCCGCCGCGGCCCGGCCGGCCGCCGTCCGGAAGGTCGAGACCGTTTTCGAGGACCGCACCGAAAGCCTCAAGCACACCCATCCCGAGTCCCCTTACGACGACTTCAAGCTTCAGCCCCTGCTCCCCAACCGCCTCAGCCAGCTCGGCCCCGGCGTCGCCTGGTTCGATGTCGATGCCGACGGCGACGACGACCTCGTCGTCGCCAGCGGCGGCGGCGGCAACATCCATGTTCTCGTCAACGACGGTCGGGGCGGCTTCACCGACTTCAAGAGCCCCAAACTCCACATGGAGACCACCGCTGTGCTCGGCTTCGTCAATCATGAGGGCGACGCCACCCTCTTCGCCGGCATGTCCAACTACGAGAGCGGCAAGACGCAGCATCCCTCCGCCCAGGGCTTCTACTTCAAGGAAGGCAAACGCTGGCATCTCCAGGACGGCATCCCCCACTTCGATTCCAGCACAGGCCCCGTCGCGCTCGGCGATGTGGACGGCGACGGCGACCTCGACCTGTTCGTCGGAGGACGCGTCATCCCCGCAAAATACCCCGCCGCCGCCAGTTCCCGGCTCTTCCTTTACGACCAGGGCAAATGGCTGCCTGACACCCGCAACACCAAGACCTTGGAAAAGACCGGCATGGTCTGCGGCGCGACCTTTGGCGACATTGACGGCGATGGCGACGTCGATCTCGCCCTGGCCCTCGAATGGGGTTCGCCGAAGGTCTTCCTCAACGAGAACGGCATCCTCGCCGACTCCACCTCCAAACTCGGCCTCGCCAGCTACAAGGGCTGGTGGAACGGCATCGCTCTGGGCGATTTCGACAATGACGGGCGGCTCGACCTGGTCGTCTCCAACTGGGGCCGCAACAGCAAGTACGAACACGCCTATAGCCTCCTCAAGCCGCTGCAGATCCATCATGGAGACTTCGACGACAACGGCGTGTGGGACATCGTTGAGGCGCACTTCGACAAGAAGATGAACGTCCTGGTGCCCGAGCGCGGCCGCTCCTGCAGCTCCCGCGCAATGCCCTTCATCGCCCACCGCAACGCGAGTTACGCGGAATTTGGAGCCCGCAGCCTGCAGGAGGTCTACGGCGCCTGCCTGGAAACCGCCGAGGTTGTCGAGGCCAACACTCTCTCCCACATGGTCTTCCTCAATCGCGGAAAGCGTTTCTCCGGCCGCGCCCTTCCCATTGAATCCCAGCTGGCTCCTGGATTCCACGTCGCGGTCGCGGATTACGACGGCGACGGGGCCGAAGACATCTTCATGTCACAGAACTTCTTCTCCGTGCAGTTGGAAACCCCGCGCAACGACGGCGGGCGCTCGCTCTGGCTCAAGGGCGACGGCAAAGGCGGCTTTGAGGCCGTCCCCGGACAGGACAGCGGCATCCTGGTCTACGGCGAGGCCCGCGGCGCAGCGTTGTCCGACTATGACCGCGACGGTCGCGTGGATGTGGTCGTCACCCAGAACGGGGCCAAAACGCGCCTCTTCCGCAACCGAGGCGGCCATCCCGGCCTGCGCGTGCGACTGAAGGGCGACGCCGCAAACCCGCTGGGAATCGGCGCCGTGATGCGACTGAAGTTCGGAGAGCGTTTCGGCCCAGCCCGGGCCGTGACGGCGGGTTCGGGCTACTGGTCGCAGGATTCGTCCACCCAGGTCCTGGCCACACCGCAGGCGCCCACGGCCATCGAGGTTCGTTGGCCGGGAGGCGGGACCGTCTCCGCTCAGATCCCGGCTGGCGCTCAGGAAATTGTCATCGATCGGAGCGGTTCGGCATCCCCGGTGGCCCTTCAACCCCGAGGCCGATGAAACAACTCACCTTTTTCCGCTTGAAGGCGCCGGCCATCCTGTCCTGCGCCATCGCCGCATGCCTCATCGGCTGCACCAAGGAGAAGGGCAAACCCGAAACCGAGTACATCTCCGATCAATGGGAGGCAACGCCATCCGGCGACCTGCCCGCCGCCCAGCCCGGAGCCACAAACGCGCCCGCGGGTCCCGTGCGGCTCACGGTGGAATCCGGCACCCGGGGGATGGCCATCCTCCTGCGGCAAATCGATGAACTCGCCCTTCGTGCGCCATCCCAATACCACAACGAAATCCGCGCCAACGACTGGCTGAAGGTCATCGAGGCCCAGACTGACGCCAAGCAGGCGATCGCCTTGCTGGGCGATTACTCGACGGAGCTTCTCCGCGCCGGACGCTCGGAGGAATCCATCGCCGCCCTCCGGACGTTGCGGGAGGAGGCCGCCAAGGCGGCTCCGGAGTTCATAGCAAAGCACGACTACTTCGTGCGTTTCAATGAGGCCCTGTCCAACCTCCGCCTGGGCGAGCAACAGAACTGCATCGGGAAGCACAGCGCCGATTCCTGCCTCTTCCCCATCGCTGGCGGCGGCATTCACACCCTGCCTCAAGGCTCCACCGAGGCCATGCGGCTCTTCATTGAAATCCTGCAGAAGGAGCCGGACAACCTCCCCGCCGCCTGGCTGCTCAACATCGCCGCCATGACCCTGGACAAGTTCCCGGACGCGGTCCCGGAACGCTGGCGCCTGCCCGCGGACGCGCTCAAGTCAGACCACGACATCAAGCGCTTCCCCGACATCGCCCACGGCGTCGGTCTGGCTGTCAACGGTTACGCCGGAGGCGTCGTCATGGACGACTTCAACAAGGACGGCTTCCTCGACCTGATGGCCTCCTCCTGGAGCCTCAAACATCAGATTCAGCTCTTCATGAACAAGGGTGACGGGACTTTCGAGGAATCCTCCGCGAAAGCCGGCCTGACCGGGATCACCGGTGGCTTGAACATGGTGCACGCGGACTACAACAACGACGGCAACGTCGATGTCTTCGTCCTGCGCGGAGCCTGGCGCGAAAAGGTCGGCAACTACCCGAACTCCCTCCTGCGCAACAACGGCGACGGCACTTGGGACGACGTGACCAAGGAGGCCCGCATCCTCAGCCTCCACCCCACCCAATCCGCCGCGTGGTTCGACTATGACAACGACGGCTGGCTCGACCTGTTCGTCGTCAACGAGTCCGTCGGCCCGGTCAAGAACCCCTGCGAGCTTTACCACAACCGCGGCGACGGCACATTCGTCAACGTGGCAAAACCTTGCGCCGTCGAGTTCGAAGGACTCTTCAAGGCCGTGGTGGCCGGAGACTATGACAACGACGGCCGGCCCGACCTCTACCTTTCCCGTTTGTTCGGCCGGAACATCCTCCTGCACAACGAGGGTCCGGTCGGAGACGAGCAGGCCGCGAAACTGGGCGCCTGGAAATTTCGGGATGTCGCGGAGAAGGCCGGCGTCTCCGGCCCTGAGCTCAGCTTCCCCGGCTGGTTCTTCGATTACGATAACGACGGCTGGCTCGACCTGTTTGTGTCGGACTACGACATCGGCTCCGCCGCCGCCGTGGCCAGCCACTACTTCGGCAAGGCCATCCCCGGCGATCGCGCAAAGCTGTACCGCAACCGGGGCGACGGGACCTTCATCGATATGAGCGCCCAGGCCGGACTGGACCAGGCGATGCTGACGATGGGCTCCAACTTCGGCGACCTGGACAACGATGGCTGGCTCGACTTCCTGCTCGGCACCGGCGCGCCCAACCTCACCTACCTGTTCCCCAACCGCATGTTTCGCAACAACGCCGGGAAGAACTTCCAGGACGTCACCACCTCCGGCGGCTTCGGCCAACTCCAGAAGGGCCACGGCGTCGCCTTCGGAGATCTCGACAACGACGGCGACCAGGACATCTACGCGGTGATCGGCGGCGCCTATTCCGGCGACAACTACTTCAACGCCCTCTATCAGAATCCCGGCCACGGCGCCAACTGGGTGAAGATCCGCCTGACGGGAGACAAGTCCAACCGCTCCGCCATCGGAGCCCGACTCAAGCTGACCGTCGATGCAGGCGGAAACGTCCGGCAAATCCACCGGGTCGTTGGCAGCGGCGGGAGTTTCGGCTGCAACCCACTCATGCAGGAGGTCGGACTGGGCGCCTCGACCGTCGTCAAAAAGCTCGAAATTCATTGGCCGACATCCGGAACAACCCAGGTCTTTGAGGACCTTCCCTCCGGCCGCCTGCATGAGATCGTCGAGGGCGCTTCCAAGATCACAACCACGGAACCGAAGGCGATCCAGTTCAGGCTCGGCAAGGGACACGCCCATCACTGATCCGGTCTTTCGAGGCCGCTCATTGAAAAACTGGATGGGCGGATCATCCAGAGGTTCTCGGGAAGGCCAAACCGGCTCCCAGGGCGATTGAATCGCCTCAGGCCGGACTGCGACAGGCTCCCTCTCCCTTACCGCAAACCTCCCCATTCCCCATCGCAATGAGGAGCCTCAGGACGGGCCGGCCACCGCCGTCGAAAACAGAATTCCCTTGATGATTGAATGTCCGACTCCTAGTTTTGCCGGCGTGAATTCCGGCCGTTTCGACCCCTCTTCCAAGCTCGCCCGGTTGGGCCTGTTCCTCCTGATTTTCACCGTTTTTTCCGGCTCTTTGACCGCCGCCGACGCCAAGGTCGATCCGGCCCTGATGAAGCGCTGGGAGGAGGCAGCCGAAGCCGGAGACGCCAAGGTTCAGAATTACCTCGGCTACATCCACGCCAACGGAGACGGCGTGGAGAAGAATCCCTATCAGGCGGTTCGCTGGTACCGCATGGCCGCGGAAAACGGCGTCGCCGACGCGCAGACCTACCTTGGCTACGCCTACTTCAACGGCGTGGGCGTGTTGACCAAGCCGGACGAGGCCGTCAAGTGGTGGACCAAGGCCGCCGCACAGGACTCCGTCTCAGCGCAGGAGAACCTGGCCTACCTCTACTTCACCGGAACGGGCGTCCCCAAGAACGTTCCCGAGGCCGCGCGCTGGTATCGACAAGCCGCCGACAAGGGCTCCGTCACCGCCGCATTCAATCTCGGCCTCATCTACGCGACTGGCAAAGGCGCCTACAACAATCCGGAAGAGGCCGTCACCTGGTATCGCGCCGCCGCGGAGAAGGGCCACGCCACCGCGCAAGCGAACCTGGCCCACCTGCTCTTCGCCGGCGAACGCGTTCCCAGGAATGTCCCGGAAGCAATCAAGTGGTGGACCAAGGCGGCCGAGCAGGGCGTCGCCTCCTCGCAGGACAACCTGGGTTTCATCTGGTTCAACGGGACCGGCGTTGAAAAGGACCCGAAGAAGGCGGTCGAGTGGTGGAAGAAGGCGGCCGAGCAGGGCATCGCCTCCTCCCAATACAATCTTGGCTTGATGTATCAATCCGGCGAAGGCGTGAAGAAGGACGCCTTCCAAGCCGCCCGTTGGCTGAAGGATGCGGCTGCGCAGGGCCTCCCCCAAGCGCAATACAATCTTGGGCTTCTGAACGCCCGCGGTGAAGGCATCGCCAAGAACCCCGCCGAGGCGATCCGCCTCTTCAAGGCCGCCGCGGACAAGGGCGTCGCCATGGCCCAATACTCGCTGGGCCTGATGTATGAGGAGGGTGACGGCGTTCCCGTGGACAGCGCCGAAGCCCTGAAGTGGTACCGGAGCGCCGCAGAGAAAGACATCGCGGCGGCGCAATTCAGCCTCGGCGTCATGCATGACCGAGGCGAAGGCGTGGACAAGGATCCCAAGAAGGCCGTCGAATGGTGGTTGAAGGCCGCCGGCCAGGGCCACGCCGCCGCCCAGGACAATCTCGGCTACGCCTGCTACACCGGCCGCGGCATCAAGAAGGACGCGAAGGAGGCCGCCAAGTGGTGGCAGAAGGCCGCCGAAAAGAATCTCCCCTCCGCGCAGTACAACCTCGCTTTGATGTATGACAAGGGCGAAGGCGTCGCCAAGGATCCGAAGGAGGCCCTGCACTGGTATCAGCGCGCGGCCGAAGGCGGCCTGGAAATCGCGCAGTACAATCTCGGAGTCCGCGTCGCCACCGGCGAGGGCGTCGCCAAGAACCCCGAGGAGGCTCTCAAATGGTGGCGCAAGGCCGCCGAGCAGGGCAACGTTTCCGCGCAATACAATCTCGGCGTCCACTACTCCTCCGGCGAGGGCGCGGCCCGGAATGACGAGGAGGCAGCCAAGTGGTTCAAGGCCGCCGCTGAACAGGGCCACACCCAGGCGCAATTCACCTTGGGCAATCTCTACGAGGCCGGCCGCGGCGTCCCCCGCTCCACCCTGAAGGCCGTCGAATGGTGGCAGAAGGCTGCAAAAGAAGGCATCCCCGAGGCGCAATACAACGTCGGGGTCAAATATGGGAGCGGAGGCCCCGGCTTCTCCGCCAAGCCTGAGGAGGCGGCCCGCTGGTATCGTATGGCCGCCGAGCAGGGCCACGCAGCCGCCCAGAACGAATTGGGCATCCTCCATGATCTTGGCAAGGGCGTGAAACAGGATTCCGCCGAAGCCGCCAAGTGGTACAAGCTCGCCGCCGATCAGGGCGTCGCCTCCGCCCAATACAACCTTGCCCTGCTCCATTCCAGCGGCACGGGTGTGGCCAAGGACACCGTCAAGGCTCTTGAACTCTACGAAAAGGCGGGCAAGCAGAACTTCGGCGGCGCGCAGTTCAACCTCGGCGTCATCTACGCCAACGGCGAATGGGTGACCCGCGACCTCGTGCAGGCCTACAAGTGGTTCCACCTCGCCGCCGCGCAGAACGTCGACAAGGCCGCCGAAACCTGCGCCGACCTCGCCAAGTACATGACCCCCGAGCAGGTCGATGAGGCCAAACGGCTGGCAGAGGCGAAGTGATCGGTTTTCAGCGGTCAGCAATCAGTTTTCGGCGGGCGGAAGACTTGCGCATTCCATGGTTGACCCAAGGCTCTGGAGTTTCCGCTCCGCTTGTCTTGGTTCCGAATACTGACGACTGAATACAGATTACTGAGAACCCACCATCGCCCCAAAAGCCACCCCATGAACGCCACCTCCCGCCTTCCCCTCCTGCTCCTCCTGCTCTTCTCATCCTCCGCCTTGGCCGCCCCGCAGCGCGTCTTCGACGCCTCCAAGTTCGACACACTACAGGCGGCATTCGATGCGATCCCGACCAACGGCGGCGTGATCTACCTCCCGCCCGGCGACTACGAACTCACCCAACCGCTCATCGTGCGCACTCCCGAAACCCGGGTCGAGGGCTCGGGAGCCTCCACCCACATCATCAACAAGAACACCGAGGGCAAGCCCGCCCTGCACGTGCGGCCCAATGATTACGAAACGAACAAACGCGCCCGTCTCTGGCGCGTGCAGATCGGCAACTTCCGCATCAGCGGCTCCACCAACAGCGGCGACGGCCTCCTCTGCCAGGGCATCCAGGAGGTCTTCGTCCACGGCCTCTCCGTCGATCACAACGGCGGCCACGGAATCAACCTCGACAACTGCTACGAGGATCCGCGAATCGCCGATTCCATCCTCACCTACAACGGCAAGGCCGGCGTCAATCTCATCGCCTGCCACGACATCGTCGTGAACGCCAACCACTTCGAGGAGAACCAGGACGCCCTCCGCTGCGTCGACAGCTTCAACCTCTGCATGAACGGCAACAACCTCGACGACCATCTCCGCCACGGAGTCGTCATCGAGAACACCTACGGCTCCGTCCTCTCCGGCAACATGATCGAGGAGTGCAACGGCACAGCCGTCATCCTGGACCGCGACTGCTACGGCATCACCGTCAGCGCCAACGTCATCGCCCACGAACTGGAGGGAGGCGTGAACCTCAAGGACGCCCACGGCTGCGCGATCTCCGCCAACACCTTTGTGCTCGTCCACCAGTTTGGCGTGCGAGTCGGCCCGGACAGCGACCGCATCGCCATCACCGGCAACAGCTTCGCCAACAGCTACATGGGCGGCGGCAAGGACAAGCGTCCCGCCGAACACAAGGTCCCCATGGGACGCGACGCCGGCGACGGGGTCATCGTGGACGGAGCCTCCCACGTGAGCATCACCGGCAACACCTTCACCGGCCTGTCCTCAAGCGCCGTTTCAGCAAGGGGCGAGTCGTCCAAGCTGATCATTTCCGCCAACATCGTCACCGACATCAACCGTCGGACCACCCCTCCCAAACCGGCCTTCGAACTCGGCTCCGCGAGAAACACCAGCATCGTGAAGGACAACATCGCCGACTGACGCCGACATCCCGCCTTTCCCCAAGCGCCCCACACCGCAAACCCAAACCAACCACATGGACATGAACCCGTTCTTCTATCAACACACCGTCACCCACCCGCCCTCGCGGGAACTGTCCAGAGACGTCGACAAGGTCACCCGCGCCGTCGCCGCCCAGAATTCCGACATCTCCCGAATTGAACAGCGTCTCGATCGACTCTCTCTCGCCTGCCAGGCCATGTGGGAACTCCTGCGTGACTCCACCAACTTCGAAGAGCAGGATATCTTCACCAAGATGGAAGAGGTCGATCTCCGCGACGGCGTGGCGGACGGCAAGATGAGCGACCCGATCATCCACTGCCCCAACTGCGGCCGCAAGGGTAGCTCCCGCCGCCGTCTCTGCCTCTACTGCGGCGAACCCCAGGCCTCCTCGGAGAATTCCGCCTTCAAATAGGCGCGCAGACGCAGGCAGAGCGATCTCCACCGCCGCGCATCGATCGTTTGAAGAACATTCACCCTTCCTTCTTCTCCCCGCCCCTGCTCGACAAGCCGACCGGTTTTGCTAGTTTCCGCGCGTGAGTTTTGTCGAGACCTTCAACGTCCTGCCGCTGGAATCGCTGGTCCGCGCGTCGCTCGGCGCGAAGGAAGCCGATGTCGCCCGCGTTCTGGACGGAACACCTCGGTCACTGGCGGATTTCGCGACATTGATCTCCCCCGCGGCGGGCAAACAGCTTGAGCCCCTCTGTCTCGGCTCGCAACGCCTCACCCGCCAGCGTTTCGGGAAGGTCATCCGCCTCTTTGCGCCGCTCTACCTTTCCAACGAATGCGTGAACAACTGCAGCTACTGCGGTTTCTCGCGCGACAACCCGATCCTGCGCGTGACCCTGGACGTGGACGAGGTCGTCCGGGAGTCGCGCGAACTTTTGCGACAGGGTTTCCGCAATCTGCTGCTGGTCGCCGGCGAGCACCCCAAGTTCGTCTCCAACGGCTACCTGGAGGAGTGCATTCGCCGGCTGCATGCGGAAGTCCCCGGCATTTCGCTCGAACTCGGCCCGATGGAGACGGAGGAATACCGGCCGCTGGCGCGCGCCGGAGCCGAGGGACTCGTGGTCTATCAGGAGACCTACGACCGGACGGTCTACGCCGAGGTCCACACCGCCGGCCCCAAGAAGAAGTTCGACTGGCGGCTGGAGACGCCGGAACGCGCCTACGACGCAGGCTTCAAGCGCCTGGGCATCGGCGCGTTGTTCGGCCTGAGCGACTGGCGCCTGGAAGCCATCGCCGTCGCCGCCCACGCGGACCATCTCCTGCGCAACTGCTGGAAGGCGCAGCTGACCGTCTCCCTGCCGCGCCTGCGCCCCTGCGCCGGAGCATTCCAACCCACGACCTCGATCTCCGACCGCGAACTGACCCAACTCGTCTGCGCCCTCCGCCTGTTTCTGCCCGATGTCGGCATCGTGTTGTCCACCCGGGAACCCGCTGGCCTGCGCGACGGCCTGATCCCGCTGGGCGTCACCATGATCAGCGCCGGCAGCCATACCGAGCCCGGGGGCTACACCGGCGCGGGAGGCGACAACCTGCACCTGACCGAGCGCGGCCGCATCGTCGAGCTCGCCGACGGCGCCAGCGAATGGGCTCCCAAGGCCGGGGCGTCCACCGCCGCAACCGGGCAGTTCGAAATCGCCGACGAGCGCTCGCCGTCCGAGATGGCGGATGTTCTCCGCGGCATGGGTTACGATCCTGTGTGGAAGGATTGGGACGCCGCCTTGACGACCTGAGGCTCTCGCGCGAGGCTGAGCGCACGCCGCCGCCATGAAACCGAACCGCCTCCTTCTCACCCTGCTACTGGTCGGCTTCGCGGCAATCCTCACGGCGGGCGCCCCAAGCGCGCGGGCCGCGGTCCAGTGCATTGCCTGTGACAAGGCCCCCCTGACTCCCCCTTACTGGAAGAGCGAACTCGGCATGATCTGCGAGGACTGCAACAAGCTCGCGCGCCGCTGCTGGATCTGCTCCCTTCCCGCCGCCAAGGACTACAAGAAGACCGCCGACGGACGCTACATCTGCCGCCGCGAGGCGAAAAGCGTCGTCATCGACGAACCCTCCGTGCAGCAGACCTTCCAGCGGACGCGCAATGCCGTGCTGCGCATGACCCGCGGCTATATGAAACTCCAGCAACCCGAGATCAACGTCGAGGTCTTCAGCCAGCCCGTCTGGGACCCGGACGGCTCCAAGAGCGCGATGCACCGGCAGGGGCTGGCAACCACGCGCCGGGTTGGGAAGCAGTATCACCACAATGTGATGCTCATCAACGGCTTGGTGAACACGAACCTGATCGGCGTCTGCGCCCATGAGTTCACCCACCTTTGGATCAACGAAAACCGCGGCAAACATGAGATCGAGCCGCAGACCATGGAGGCGGTCTGCGAGATGGTGGCCTACAGCCTGGCCAAGACCTACCGGCATCGCGATTACATGGAAACCATCCGCGACAACACCTACACCGAAGGCCGCGCCGCCCGATTGATTCCCCTCGTCGATCGCTACGGACTCAAGGCCCTGCTTCGCTGGGTGCGCGAAGGAACAACTTCCACGCCGTCCGCGACCGAACTCGCCCGCATGAAGTCCAACATCGGCGCCCCGCTGAACGCAGGCGCCTCCCCCGGGCGCCCGACCGGTTCCCCGCTCTACGACAGTTCAGGAAAAGGCATGACAAAGAAGCCGTCGAAGCTCGCATTGAAGGGCATCATCGGTTCCCCGGGGAACTACACGGCGCTGGTGAGCGGGGTAATGTTCCGCGAGGGGGAATCCCACAGCGTCAAGATCGACGGCGGGTCCACGAAGGTCCGCTGCCTCAAGATTGACAAGGGAGTCGTCACGGTTCAGGTCGACGGCTCCTCCCAACCCGTCCAACTGCTGCTTCGCTGACCCGGATGCGCGCCGACACCGTCACCGCCAATGGCCGCGAACTCCCAGCCGAGTTCCCCTGCACCTTGGAAGCGTTCCTGACCTCCCAGGGGCTCCTGCCCCGGAGCGTCGTGGTGGAACTGAACGGGCAGGCCGTGGCGCCTTCCGAATTCGCGGAGAAACAACTCACGCCCGGCGACCGTATGGAGATCGTCCGGATCGTCGCCGGCGGATGAAGCCGTTTCTCCGACCGCTATTGAAAAGACCGTGTCCTCATCATTCTACTTGCAGCCATGAAGCCACAAACCAACGTCTGGCAGGGATCGGTCCTGTTTCTGATCGCCGCATTCGCGCTGCTGACCGCGGGTTGTGACAACCGGCCTGAGCCCAACGAAGCCAACCCACTGCATGGCGATTGCAGCGTTGCCCTGCGGAAGATCCACGAAGCCAAGCAGCAGTGGGCGAGGGACCTGGGCAGGCAGCCCTCAGACATTCCGACCGACTCTGATTTGTTCGGTCCCGGCAATTACTTGAAGCGCAAGCCCGTTTGCTCGCACGGCGGAACCCACACTCTCGGCTCGGTCAACCGGAAGCCGACCTGCAGCCTCGCCGCAACCATGGCCGGCCATGACTTTTGATCCGGCAAGGAGTTGCATTGGGGGTTCGCCGCAGAGCCGATCCCGCCATCATTTCCTCTCGGAAAAGGGTTGAAATCCATCCGAATAAGTGATTCAACTTCTGCCTCCGGTCGCCCTTATGGTGGAATTGGCAGACACGCTACCTTGAGGTGGTAGTGCCCACAAGGCGTGCAGGTTCGAATCCTGCTAAGGGCACCATTCATCCCCTTAAATCGCAAGGATTTAGGGATGCCCTCTTTCTCTTCACCTGGAAAATACCAGAAAACTCGGTCCAATCAGGTCCAGAACAGGTCCCTATTTGAGAACAGTTCTCGGCAGTGCAGCGCAAAGGGGGAATTCTCGCCCTTTGTCAATGCCCCGCCCGACCCTGTCGAATTGACAAGACTCGCATCCTACGAGGCTCCTCAATTGATACATTGGCCTTCGGTCTAGTGAGCCAGTCGGAAAAACTTTTTTTCTGCGCTTGCGCCCAACGTCACCTTCTTCATACAGCAGAATTCCGATGGAGCGGCAGCAACAGGCAACCAAGAATCGCCTGTGAGTGAATTGATTGGGCCCAATCAATTGACCTTGACGATCTATTAAAGATCCATGATTACCTTGAAATGAGACTTGATGCATTTCCTCGAAAAACGGCCAAAACGGCATTCACTCTATTCTGCATTCATCAATAAATGAAATCACACTCCGAAGGGTGCCCCAACGCTGATGAGGTGGAACGCGTATGGCGGGAACATTGGTGCGCCGTGCTGACTTGTGAACCAGAAGCTCACCCTGAGCTTTCCAAGCTCAAGGTGGCCCTGTTCCAATGTTGGCGAATCATGCGGAACATGGAGCGGGTTTGTAACCACATCACCGGGGACCCATCCTATTCTATTCTGAGTGAACCCGACGAAATCATTGTGGCCGCAAATGCCCAATACTATGACTTGCTCGCATCCAATCAGTACGTTGACAAAAACAGCTTCCTGGATGAGCGATCTCTTGAGCTCACTAACATGGGTCGAACGTGGATCGATTTCGATGGCGCATCCACAGGCAACCAGAAAAAACACCTCGCACACGTGAACTTGCCCCCCCCCTTGTCCAGTTTGCCTTGGGTCTGGTGAAGCCTACCACCCAAATCCGTTCGAGGAATGGATGGGTGTTTGTGTTCGCTGCGCCGGAACGGGTGAAGCGCCCGAGTGAATCCGCTTCCTCTCCAGCAAGGCGATGACGTCGCTCTGCCGACCTGGATCGGCAAATCTCCATCGAGCCGATCATGCTGGTGGCGGCTTTGGCAGTAACCGAGGGAGGCCGAAGGCAAATGCCGCCGCAAGAGCAAGAAAAACTCCGGAACCCATCAGAGCCTCCCGATTGCTTGCGGAAGGACCGGGTTCGAGTACGGCCTCAGCAGGATCATCGGGGTTGTAAAACACATCGACCTCCCCCCCTCGGGATATCGATCCAGGAACGTCCTGGCTTCAGACTCGGTCGTCACGAATCTCGCGCCGGTTGAGCCGCCCCACCCCGTGAACGAGACCCGCATTCCGCAATGCCTCGCTCCCGCCACATCCCACTCATAACTGACAAGGGGACGAAACCGGGTGAACTGCTTGCCGGTTTCCTTTTCCCGTTCCTGCAACACGCCGACTTCGAGCGAGAGAATCCGCCCCTTGGTCTTGGACCACATGAGGCTGGCATTGGCAAGACGGAGTTCGATTACACTCCCGATGAAGAACGTGAAAGCTCCAGCGAGCAGCGCGGCAGCAAAGCCCCGGAGCACCCATTGGATGGTCTGAAACTTCTTCTTCGAAATCATGGATCCGACCGCGCGTTTGCTTCGAAACCGCCTCGACCGCGTTCGTGGTTCTGACTTCCCGTGTTCAATGCTGCCTGCCTCCTTCTTTCAGTAGGACCGCGCATCCAACCCACCGCCCTTCCGCAACGTCACGTGCCGCGTCGCGTCCAGCGCCCGCTCGATCGATTCGATGTAACGCTGTACGTTCGGGCTGGCGCGCAGTTCCTGCGCCTTGCGCAGGGGAACCAACGCCCCCGCCAGATCCCCGCGTGCGACGGACAACCGCCCCAGCGCCACCCGCGCCTCTACCTCATGCTCCCGATCCGACAGGGCGCGCTCGAATTGAATCTCTGCCTGATCAAAATCGGAGGCGCGCAGGAAATGATCCCCCAGCAACAGCAGGCTCGCGCCATCCAGGGGATCCTCGGCGACGGCGCCTTCCAGAAGCTCGCGGGCCTTTTCCGCATCGCCGGTCTCCATGGCAATCCGCGCCTCGCCCACCCGCATCTCCCTTTCCGACACTTCGTTCAACCGGCCGGCCGCCTTCTCGCGGATCAGCTTCAGATATGAGCCCGCCTCAGAGAACAACCTCCGGCCCAGCAGATAACGCAGGGGGCGCAAAGCCACGTTCCAATCCTCCGGCTCGGTCTCCTTGAGCGCCTTCGTGTAGGCGGCCAACGCCAAGCGCGGCGCGTCCCCGTTCAGATGCAGGTCCCCCAGCATGACAAGGCTCGACCAGGTCGCCTTGCCGGACGCGGACACGATTTCCAGATTTGCAATCGCCTTTCCGGGCTCGTCCAGGGCCAGGTGGGAATTGGCTTGCGCCAGCCAGAAATCCGTCTCAGCCGGATGCTCGGCTATCAGTTCCTCGAAGAGCGCAACGGCCGTGCGATGCTGTCCGGTCAGCAACAGGCACTGCGCCTGGCCGCGTCGGAAGTCAAGGCTGTCCGGCTTGAACATGCGCGCCATGCGGTAGGCCGCCAGCGCTGACTCATGTTTCTCCAGCGAGAGGTAGCTGTAGGCCAGCAGGCCGTAGGACTGCGCGTCACCGCCGCCCAGTTCGATCACTTTCAACCACGGGGCGACCGCCTTCCCAAACTCATTGCGCTGAATGTGCGTCAACGCCAGCGTGCGCCAGGAACGCCGCAACGACGGGAACTTTTCCAGCGTCTGCCGGAGATACCGCTCCGCGTTGGCATGATCGCCGATCTGGTAATACAGGTTGCCCAGCACATGGAGGAACGCGGGATTCAGATCCGGCGTCAACGCCTGCTCGATCAGGGCGATCGCCTGCCGGGGATTGTCGCGCAGATGCGGCAGGACCGCCTCCTGCAACGGGCGGTCCTCGGGCTTCAGCTCGGGTTCAATCGCCGGGTTCACCCCGTAGGAACCAAAGAACCGTTTGCGGAATTCCGGATGATCGGGATCGGAATCAGTCAGCGCGAAGGGCGCGCCAGCGGCATGGAAAGCGGCCCCGACCGCGAGGGTCAGTCCGAAGAGGATGAGGAACCGGGACTTCATGGCGTCAGGGGGTCAAGACAATGGGCATGGTCCCGTTCGGCACGTCCACCGGTTGACCGTTCTTCAAGGGCACGGTCCAGCGGAACTGCCCCACCATCCGCGCCAATTCCTGTTCAAGTCCCGGAATATCGTGCGAGGTCGAAAGGAGTTCCACCATTTCCGACCTGCCAGTCCGGTCCACACGAACGCGGACCCGGGTCTCCACCCGCCTCACTCCCCTCGACCGCAGACGCCGCTGCAACGCCGGAGGGATGCGGACCGGGTTCACAACCTCCGGACGTTGATCCAGGTCTTCGAACGACAGCAGTTCCTCTATCGCGGCGACAGTATCGAGTTTCTCAACGACCGGCATGGTCGGCGTGCCCATCGACAGGGCGACCCCCATGCCGGGATTCAACGACAGCTGCAGGCGTTGAACCGGAACCTCCACCAGCGCCTGATCGAGTCGCGGCGGTTCCGGAGCGCGTTGAACCGCAACAGCCTGATCCGTCTCGGGCTGAGGCGGCATCTCCGGAGGCGGTGGCGGAACGGCCAATGCCACTTCCCGGTAAGTCACGACATCCTCGGGCGGACGGTTGAGCGCCTGCGTGAGCGGAATGACGAGAAAGAGGCCGCCCGCCAGGACCAGCGCGCCGGCCAAAGCGACGACCGGGGCAAAGCGCGAACGGGATTGGGGCAGCGCGCGGGCCATCAGCGACGGGTGGCAAGGTTGATCTGTTTGGCTCCGGCCAGGGCGGCCTCGTCATGCACCCGGACATAAAGATCGACCGGGGCGTCCTTGTCCGCCTGCACGATGACAGGCTGCTCCCGTTGTTGGAGCAACCGTTTGACCGTTCCGCGGACGCCTCGCACGCCGATCTCCGCGCCGCCATACACGACGCGGCCGTCGGCGGTGATCGCGATCAGGATCGAATGCTTCTCCAATTGCGCCGCCGAGGCCGCCTGAGGCCGTTGCACCTCGACCCCGGTCTCCTCGACAAACACGGTTGTCACGATGAAGAAGATCAGCAGAATGAACACGATATCGATCAGCGGCGAGACGTTGATCTCATCCGCCCGGGTCGATTCGGAAAAGAGAAGTTTGCGATCCTTCATGGCCTGCTCACGCGGTTTGCGCCTCCGGATAACGCCCCAGCCGGCCCGGTATGGGACAACCAACCTTGAGCACGAGGCAGGTATTGTAGCGTTCGAGCCGAACGATGCATCGCCGCAGCCGGTTCCTTCGTTGCGCGATCAACGCGAGGATGACCATGGCCGGAATCGAGACCACCAGACCGGTCTGCGTCGTGATCAACGCCTCCGAGATGCCGTGGGCGACATTCTCGAATTTATCCCCGTGCCCCTGGATCAGTCCCTCGAAGGTCGCGAGCAGACCGGTCACCGTCCCCAACAGCCCCATCAAGGGGCCGAGAGTGACGATGACGCCGAGGAAGCGGATGCGTCGGTTGACAACCGGCAGATACTCATTCGCCACTTCCACGAAATGCCGCTTCACCTCGGCGGCGTCCAACGCATCCTCCACCAGCAACTGCCGCAACTCAGGCCGGTCCGTTCGAGAGCGCCTTGCGATCTCGACGTCGGTCATCCGGTCCACCCCGCTGCGCAGCAGAAAATGCGTCTCCAGCCGCACGAGCAGGTCCAGCGCGGCGTGATAGATGAAGACGGTCAACCCCAGCAGCGGTAGCATCAGCCAGCCGCCGCTGATCCAGATGCGCATTGCCTCATCGGCGAGAGAACCCGGTTCAACGCTCATGGCCAACCTCCTTCCTGCCATCCGCGGGGGCGGAGCGACGCGCAAGCCCGTTGACGAACGCGATGGACAGTTTCTCCAGTCTCGCCAACACCCCCGCCACCCGGCGCGAGAGCATCGCGTGAGCGATCAGGGCAGGGATCGCCAGCACAAGGCCGAGTTCGGTCGTGATCAAGGCCTCGGAGATGCCCGCGATCAACGGCTTCGGATCGCCGGCTCCGAAAACCTCCATCAGTTTGAAGGTCTTGATGATGCCGGTGACCGTGCCCAGCAAACCCAGCAACGGGGCCGTCGCCGCCGTCACGGCGATCACATTCAGAAAGCGCTCCAGCCGAGGCTGGACGCTGAGCATCGATTCGTACATCACCTCCTCGACCAGCTCGATCGACTCGTCGGCGTGATCCACCGCCGCCACGAGCATGGCCGCCGCCGGTTGCGGTTGTTTGTCGGCCAGCGCGCGGGCGGCGTCCTTCTTGCCCTCGCGCAACAACCTCACCAGCTCATGCACCGCGCCCGGCTCCGGTTGCCGGATGAGGAACACCTGCGCGAACTTGAGCGCCGCCACAAGCATGGCAATCACCGCGAACGCCACGATCGGATAGACCCAGATCCCGCCCTTGCCCAGATGCTCCACGAAGGTTTCCCGGGTCCCGGCCAACGCCGTCGCGTCCCCCAGACTGGCATCCACCGGCAGTTCCCCCGCCCCGTCCCGGACGAGTTGCCGAATTAGCGCGGCCTCGGTCTCCGTGACCGGCCGCACACGGGCCTGAAGCGATTTCGTCTCCTCCACCCACCCCGCCTCCCCGTCGGCGTCGGCGGCGAAGTAGAGCAGAGGCCCCACCTGCACGAAGCTCCCCTGAAGCAGCTTCCCGTCCCCCCCCAACGCGGAGCCGGGAAAGGCCTTTCCGCCCAACAATCCTGCACCGCGCTGGAACGACGCCTCCAGCAACGTCAACGATGCCTCCAGTTTCTCAATCTCCCCGATCCCGGACTTCTCCAGAAGCAGGTCGTGCTCGCGGATCGTCTCCCCATAGTTGGCCAATTCGGCGGGCGACAAAGCCGCCTTGAAGGCCGCCTCGAATTCGCCCATCAAGGCGCCGGTGACGTAATCGATCTGCCGCCTCCCATCCAGCGCTTGTTCCTGCAACTGTTCCAGACTCAGACTGGCATTGTCCCGCGAACGCCGGCTTTCCGCGACCTCCTCCTCCAACCGCCCCGCCTCCACACGCAGGTCGTTCAGCGCCTTGGCCAACGGCTCCTGTTCAGCTTGGATCGCCCGTCTCTGGGCAGCCAATCGCTTGACCGCATCCTCCAACCGGACCTGCTGTTGAACGACGATTTCCTCCAGGCTCTGCGCCATCGCAGAAGCCGTCAGAATCAGGGCGGCAAGTCCGGGAAAAAGTCGTTTCATCGCTCCTCCCGCTCCACGGTGACCGGCAGGGCCACGAATCGCGCCTCGCGCTTTCCGCCTTCCGCGGTCGCGATCGCCTCGTTCACCGCGGCCGCCAATTCCGGCCGTGACTCCCACGACCACCCGTTCTCGGTTGACCGTCCGATCCCGGCGTCCGAACCGTCCACGTAGACAAAATACGCCGCCCCCAGGCCGAAGTGAATCGTACGCGCCTGCCGCGCAACCCCGGATTCCGACTCGCGAAGCTCCTCCCCGATCGTGATCAACGTGTCGAATCGTTGAATTTCGGTCAAGATCCCCATCACGGTCTGCATGCGCGCGCCGACTCCAAGTTCGGTCTTCCGCGGATCGGCCGGCAGACGCTGCATCGAGGAGATCAGTTTCTCCCTCAAGGGAGCGGGCAGACGCTTCACCTGCACCCGCAACTTCGTTTCCATCTCCTCGAGGAATTCCGCAATCTTCGCAATAAGCCGCTCATTGGATTCACGCTCCGCGACCAGTCCGGCGCGACGTTCTTCCACCACTCCGGCCGCCTTTTCCGCCTCCGAGAGACTCTCCTTCGAGGTTTCAATCCGCGCGCGCGCTACCGCTGCAAGATCGGCCAACAGGTTTTTTTTCTCCCGCCACGCTACGGCCTCACGAGAGATCGCCCTTTCCACTTCCACCCATTCCGACACCGCCGAGCGCGCGGCCGTCAACCGCTCGTCCGCTCGGACCGATCCCGCCATGCCCGCGCACAGGAGCACGGCCAAGGCAAATGTGATCAAGGGTCGTTTCATCGGGCGGCAAGCAGAACACGATCAAAAGGTCATTTCCACGCCAATATTGAAGAATCGGGGTAGGCCCGAACGCGGTCCCTCCGGATGCCGGGTGGCAATGTATTCCCGATCCAGGACGTTTTTCACGCCGCCAAAGAAAGCCACCTCCGGCTTGAGCTGGTAGCGCAGGATCCAGTCCATGAGGAAATACGAATCCGTGGTTCCGATTCGCGCGTCGGCGGCGGATGAGGCGACATTGGCCGCCGTGGTGTAGGTGCGCGGCACATAGGTCGCATTCAGGTAGGTGGCCAGCTTGTTCCATTCGAGACCAATCTCGGCATTGAACTGATACTCGGGAATGTAGGGCAGCTTCGATCCGTCCCGCCCTCCCGAGAACAACGAACCCACGGAGCCGCTCGACGCATTTCCCACCAGGTGCGCGTCGGTCAGGGTCACCCCCAGGCGCGCCGGCGTCCCGACCACCCAGTCCTGGGCGCGTCCGTGATCGTACGCGACGGCCATTTCAATGCCCATCGCCACCGCCTGCCCTACGTTCTCGGTCACCCCCCCGTTGATCAGGTTTCCGTTGACGATCAGGTCGTCATAGTCCGTCCGAAACAGGACAATCTCCGCGCTCAGAGCCTTCTCCACGTTCGTGTAGCGAGACCCCAGTTCGTAGCCGACGGAGGTCTCCTCGGTCAGCCCCGTGCGGATGGAATCCCTCGGTCCCGGCAGGGAGAATCCGCGATGAACGCCGAAGAAGGCGTTCCACCCCTCGGAGATCTCGTAAGCCACCGAGGCTCCTCCCGCCGCAACATTCAGGTTGCCGGATCCGCTGGCCACCGCCCCCGCCGTGCGCGCATTCTGAACGTATTCCTGTTCGATGAACTCGACCCTCATCCCCGGGGTCACCGTGAACTTCCGCCATTTGATCTGATCCTGAACGTGCAGCGCGACCGCCCGGGATTCCTGCCCGCGATCGCCCGCCGCGCTGGTGGGCGCACCTTGGACCCCGGCCACGATGGCTCCGCCGGCCGCCTGGGTGTAGACATCATCCCACTGCAACCGGTCCACCTCATCGAGATGATAGCGGATTCCCCCCTCCAAGGTGTGGTCCGTCCCGCCGAGCGCGAACCCCTTGCTCGCCACCGACTGGATTCCGTAGGTGTTGTAGGTGCGGTTGTTGTTCCTCACATTCAAGGTCCCCGCTGACGTGCCCTGCAACACCCCGACCGTCGTCGCGGCGGCCCCGTCGGACAAGGCCGCGCCGAGACCGATCGTGCCCGGCCCCACCGCCGGATCAACGATGTTGTTCAACTTCGCCCAGTTGCGATGGAAATACTGAAAGTAGCCCGTCGTGGCGATCTGCAGGTCCGGCATTGGTTCGACGAGGTGACGAATCGATGCGCGATGATGCCGGGTCGCGATGTTGTCGAAGCGCGAGGCCGCGTAGCGGCGGAAGGGATCGTTCCGAAAATCCGCGCCCCGCAGCCCAAGGTAGGTCTCGTCGGCGTCCATTTCGGTGAAACCGTATTTGAATTCGATCCGGTTGTAGATCCGCGTGTCCGGCTCCCAGAAGATCTTCACCATGGGTTCCACCCGGCTGAACCCGGTCCTGTCGCTGCCAGGATACGCCGTCGCCGCGTCAATGGTCCGAAAGCCGTCGTTGCGCTGCAGAAAGCCCTCCACCAGGTAGCCGACGCGACCGACCTTGTCGATTTCGTGCGCGTCGCCATGCCAAGCATGAGTGATGACATCATTGTAGGAACCGTAGGACAACCGCAGGTAGGTCTCCCTGTCGGGCGGAAGCGGCGTGGACAGGTAGTTGATGGCTCCGCTCGTAATGTGCGGACCGAAACGCACCTGGCTTGATCCTTTCAACACCTCCAAACCGCTCATGCGCGCAATGTTCGGGCTGTAATAGGCGTCCGGCGCGGAATAGGGCGCCGGCGCGGCCAGAATACCGTCCTCCATCAATGTCAGGCTCGCGCTCCGAGTCGTGTTCACGCCGCGCACGCTGATGTTCGGAAACAGCCCGAATCCGTCCTCCTCCCGCAGGTTCACGCCAGGGACCTGCCGCAGGGCGCGGTTGACGTCCGAGATGTTGAAACGATGCAGCTCCTCCGCCCCGATGTAGGCTCCCGAAGCAGGCAATTCCGCCACCGCTTCCTTCGAACCGACGATCGCCACCCCCGGAAGGATGACAGCGTCAGTCGCTTTGGTCGCGCTGTTCGCCGCATCCACTCCTTCTTTCTTTGGCTCTTGGGCCATCGTCGGATGCTGCAAGACCAAGCCCCAAGCGGTCACCATCAGGGCCATAGCTTGGGGAATGACGCTCCGTGCAACACCGTGTTTCATCTGTTTTTGCTGCTTGTTTTTCATCGATCTTGTCCGAGTGATTGAGGTCATTTTTTGCGACTGAGTCTCAATTGAGACTTCATTGGTAATGAGACTCAGTCGCATCTGCAAGTGAAAATTTGACATCCACCTGAAAACGCACCATTCATCAGCACACTTTGTAAGCACCGTCTTCGGGTCAGAGCTCCCCCAAGGCCGGCGATCATCCATCGCGAACAAGACGTAACAAGCTCATCGCGCCTCCGACCATGAAATCCGCCCTTCCGTTTGTCGCCACCCTCTGCCTCCTGCTCGTCGGCTGCTCTTCCGTGGTGCATTACGAGGTAAGGCTGAGGGAGCCAAACCCCTATTCCTCCAAGACGTTGAAATCACAAACCCGGCCACACTCCCGCACGCAATCGGAAATCCGATTCAAGGACGAAACCGGGAGGCAATACCAGATTGAGGCGAAGTACGTGGAGTCCATCAAGCCGCCGCCCGACACGGGAAACAACGCCATCGGCGCCCCGGTTGCGAACTACCAGATCAACCTGACGGAGACGAACATCTACCATGTCCGCGTCGCCTACACCCCGGAAAAGCCCCAGCGCGTCTCCCAGAAATATCTCGTCATCAAGCGCCCGGACGGCCGCGACCTGATGATCCCGTCCGACTACGTGATCGACTACGAGGCGAAGCGAAAGAAAGACCTTTACGAGGATCCGGATCCCCAGTTCAGGAAGACGTTCGAGTATCGATAAGCCGCTCGACGTATTTCGCGAGCATGTCCGGCTCCAGGTTCAGGGCGTCGCCGATACTCCGTTCCTTGAGCGCCGTAACCTCATGGGTGTGGGGGATGATCCAGATTCCGAAGCTGCGTTTCTTCACCGACGCCACGGTCAGGCTGATCCCGTCCACCGCCACGGAGCCCTTGGGCACGATGTAGCGCATGATCGCCGCGGGGGCCGAGACCTCCAAGGCCCAGTCGTCCCCGACCTTCTCCCAGCGTTTGATCTTGCCGAGGCCGTCGATATGACCGGTCACGAAATGCCCGCCCAATCGGCTGTCCGCCCGCAGCGAACGCTCGAGGTTCACCAGTGAACCGGGTTGAACGAACTGAAGGTTGGTCCGCTTCCAGGTCTCCTGCAGCAGATCGAACTGCGCGGTCCGCTTCCTCCCCCGCCCGCCGAGTTTCACCACGGTCAGGCAGCAACCATTGACGGCAAGACTGTCCCCCAGCTTCAGGTCCACGCCGCACAGGTTCATGCGGACGGTCAGCCGGATGGACTCCTCGCCGGGGTCGATACGCTCGACGGATCCGGTTTCTTCAACGATTCCCGTAAACATGACGCAACCTCAAACTTCCTTCACCACGCCCCAATACACGTCGAGCCGCTTGTCCAGAAACAGTTTCACAGCACGGGTCAAAGCCTTCGACTCCAACGCCTGCCCGCGCTCCACGATCTCCTTCAACGACATGCCGGCAGATACCTTGAAGCACTCCTGAGCAATGATCGGCCCCTCGTCCAGGTGCATGCTCACGAAGTGCGCGGTCACGCCGATGATCTTCACCCCATGCTCATAGGCCTGACGATAGGCCTGCGCCCCGGGAAAACTCGGCAACAGCGAAGGGTGGATGTTGATGATCTTGTTCTTGTGACGCCACACGAAGTTCGGCGACAGGATCTTCATGAATCGGGCCAGCACGACGAAGTCCGCCTCAAATTCGTCCAGGATCGCCTGGGTCTTTGTCTCGGCCGTCGCCCGGTCCTCCCATGGCACAAGGCGAAACGGCAGCTTGAACTTCTTCGCCAAGGGCTCCAGATCACGTCGGTTGGAAATCACGACTGCCGCCTCCGCCTTGCGCAGTCGACCGCTCTTCAAGGCTGCCATCAGGGCCTCCAGGCAATGCGGCTCGCGCGTCACCAGGATCGCCATCCGCTGCTTCCGGTGAGGCTCGGTGATGCGGACGCCGATCTCCATGCCCAGTTCCTTCGCCAACCGCTTCAGCCCCGCGCGCAGGTCGGCGGCCCTAAGGTCGTCCGCCTTCCAGGAGGCTTGGATGGTCATGCTGAACTGCCCCCGCGTCACCTGCTCCTCAAGCGCCTCGATGTTCGCGGACAGCTCAAACAGGAAACTGGTGATGCGGGCCACCACGCCGGTCTTGTCCCGGCCGATCACGGTTATGGTCGCGTAATGATTCACAACGGGCGGAGATTGCCCGTCCCCCCCCACCATTGCGCAAGCTGTTTCTTGAAAAATGCTGCACTCAACGGCCGTTCAGACCAACTCCCCGCGCGCCGTCATGATCACCCTGCCTCCGACCGAGATCCGCATCCCATTCCCCTCCTTCCTCCCTCGCACCAACAGCAGCGACGGGCGGCCGATTTCCAACCCCTGTTCCACCCGCAAATCCAGAGGCCCGGGACCGAGGCATTCATGCCGCAACAGGTAGCCGGCGAGACAGGCGTTCGCGCTGCCCGTCGCCGGATCTTCCGGGACGCCGTACGCCTCGCCGAACATCCGGGCGCAGAGATCGTTCTCCGGCGCGTGTGTCTCCGGGCAGAACAAGTGGAAGAGCTTCGGCAAGTCGGGAATGCCCAGCTTCGCGCAACGCTCGCCGCTGTATTTCGCGCGCCTCAAGGCGGCCATCGTTCGGAGTGGAACCATCAGGAATTCGATTCCCATCGCAACCGCCTGGACCGGAAATCGCTCGTCGATATCGCCCGTTTCCAGGCCAAACAGCCCCGCGACCGAAGCCGCATCGAACACCTCGCCAAACTCTGGCGCGACCTGATGCAGGAATGCGCGCTCGATCCCCGCCGCGTCCGTCTCAAACGTGACACGGATCGGGCCGACTCCCAAGTTCAGCGTCACCTCATCGGTGGCCGGTTTCATCCGTTCGCGCCGGATCACCCATGCCGTGCCGATCGTGGGATGCCCGGCGAAGGGAACCTCCGCCGCCGGCGTGAAGATGCGGACATCAAACCCGCCCTCCCGCGCTTCGTCCGACAGCACAAACGTGGTCTCCGAGAAATTTGTCTCCCGCGCGATCCGCTGCATTTCCTCGCTCGACAGATCCGCGGCGTTCAGGATCACGGCAAGCTGGTTGCCGGCATACTTCGCTTCAGCAAAGACATCGAGGATGTGGAAAGGATGGCGGTTCATGGGCGGTCGATGTTAATGAAAGCGCCGCCCGATTCAAACGCGCCGTTCAATCGATTGAGAATTCCCAATGAGAAAACCAACCTCCCTCCGCGTCGCCGCCGCGCAGATGAAGTTCGTGGACTCCATCGACGGCAACCTCGACAAGATCGAGAAGACCGCCCGGCGGGCGGCGCGACGCAAGGCTGATGTCGTCCTGTTCCCCGAGGCCTCGACGACGGGCTACGGATTCGACTTTACCAAACTCAAACGCGGCGACCTCCGCTCGGCCTTGGCCCGCCTGCGTGAAATCGCCCGCGAAAGAGGCATCCACCTGCTGGTGGGAACCCCGGTTTTCAAGGGCCGCAAGCTGGCCAACTGCCTCGTCCATTTCGATCGCGAGGGCCGCGTCCGTCACTGCTACGCCAAGTGCCAACTCACGCCCTCCGACCAGCGCGTCTTCACTCCCGGCAACGCCGTCTCCCTGTTCGACATCGATGGCATCCCCGCAACGGCCATCATCTGCCACGAACGCCGCTATCCGGAACTCGCCCGGCTCGCCTGCATGGCGGGCGCCCGGATTGTCTTCCATCCCAACGCCGGCATGGACGCCTTGACCGTCTCAAAGAAAAAACGCGGCGGAGCCGACGGCATCGCCGCACGCGCCTTCGAAAATGCGGTCTACTACATCTTCGCCAACAGCGTGGGTCCGCAGGGCGGCGGCAAGTGGTCGGCCGGGGATTCCAAGATCGTCGCGCCCGACATGCGCTTCCTCAAACTCGCCGACAACGAGAACGAGACCCTGATCGTCGCCGACCTCGACCTCGAAAAGGCCACCGGCAAATACGCCCAGGAAAGCCTGGACCATCCCCGCTTCCTCTCGCCGACCTGGAAGAAACTGACCCGCGAAATCCGCGCCGCAGCGAAACGCTCCTGCGAAGGGTTTGATCTGCCCGTCTGACCGGCTCCTTGAAGAGCGGCGGTCGCAGGCGCGCCGCTACATCCGCCGTCTTTTTGATGCCAACGCCCACTTCGTCCCCTACGATGCCTCCGTGTCCGGGACGCTCATCGTCAACGAAATCTACCTCAGCCTGCAGGGCGAAAGCACGTTCGCCGGGCTGCCCTGTGTCTTCGTCCGCCTGACCGGCTGCGATCTCCGCTGCTCCTACTGCGACACCGCCTACGCCTTCACCGAGGGCGGTCGGATGGACCTCGACGAGATCGAGGCTGAAATCGCCCGCCTGGCGAAGCCCTACCCGACTCGTCCCGACGGGCAACGGCTTCCCCTCGTCGAACTCACCGGCGGCGAACCGCTGCTCCAGAAAAACGCGCCCGTCCTCATGTCCCGCCTGTGCGACGCGGGCTTCACCGTCCTGATCGAGACCAGCGGCGCCCACGACATCTCTGTCGTCGATCCCCGCGTCCATCGCATCATGGACCTGAAAACGCCCTCCAGCGGCGAATGCGACCGCAATCGCTGGGAGAACCTCGCGGTCTTGGAGGAGACCGACGAGGTGAAGTTCGTGATCGGGACGCGCGAGGACTACGAGTGGATGAAGGGAGTCCTCCGCGAACACCACCTCGCCGACGCCTGCCCCGTGCTCTGCTCCTGGGTCGCGCCGTTGGCTCCCGCCCAACGCGACAAGGCTCTGAAGTCTCCGCCAGCCGACGCTAAACCCATTTCCCGCGCCGAACTCGCCGAGGCCATCGCGGCCGACGCCCTGCCCATCCGTTTCCAGCTCCAGATGCACAAATACATCTGGCCGCCGGACGAGCGCGGGGTTTGAACACAGGCCGGCTCAAGGTAGGGCGAACTGTCCACAGTGAGCCGCGCCAGGGCATGCTCACGTCGGCTCACTGAGAACAGTTTGCCCCACCATTTCCTGTCACCCAAAGTTAATCGAAAACCCCTGGGGTTTGACTTGCCGCCCGTTCCGCCTCCCGTTTCAATCCGCCTTCCCCTTGAGCGCCAGTTCCAAGACCATTCTCCGCCTGCTGCGCGACCACGAGTCGCGCAACGTGCTCTATTGCGACCCCGAGGGCGGCTGGCCGATCGTCTGGAAGCGCGCCAAGGACTGCCTCGTCGAGGACATGGAGGGCCGGGAATACCTCGATCTCACGGCGGCCTTCGGCGTCGCCGCCGCCGGCCACGCCAACGCGCGCGTGATCGAAGCCGCCAAGACCCAACTCGACCAACTCGCGCACGGCATGGGCGACGTGCATCCGCACGAACCCAAGGCCCGCCTCGCGCGAGAACTCAGCCGCCTGACCTTCGGCCGGTGGAGCAAGAAGGCAGGCGACACGAACACCCCGGCCGCGACCGGCAAGACCATCTTCTGCAACTCCGGATTCGAGGCAGTCGAGGCCGCATTGAAGACGGCCGTGCTCGCGACAGGGAAACGCGGCGTGATCGCCTTCGAGGGCGGCTACCACGGCCTCGGCTACGGCGCGCTGAACGCCACGCACCGCGATCACTTCCGCGGACCGTTCCGCACGCAGCTTGGCGAGTTCGGCCACTTCGCGCAGTTCCCGGATTCCCCGGATCACCTCACCGCGAGCGAGCAAAGCATCAAACGCCACCTTCACCAGCGCGCCATCGGGGCCGTGCTGGTGGAGCCGATCCAGGGCCGCGGCGGCGTGCGCGTGCCGCCTCCCGGCTTCCTCAAGCTCCTGCGCCAGCTCTGCGACCGCTACGGGGCGCTGTTGATCCTCGACGAGATCTTCACCGGATTCGGCCGCACCGGAAAATGGTTCGCCTGCGAGCATGACGGAATCGCCCCGGACCTGACCTGCGTCGGCAAGGCCCTCACGGGCGGCTTCCCCCTATCCGCCTGCGTCGGACGCGCGGAGGTCATGGACCGCGCTTGGCCGGAATCCGCCGGCGAGGCCATTCACACCAGCACCTACCTGGGCCACCCGGTCGGCTGCGCCATGGCGCTCGCCCAGATCAAGGAACTCAAGGAGCGCAAGTTGCCAAAACAGGCGGCCCAACTCGGCCGTTTCCTGCTGGGGCTGCTCGCCCATCCTCCCCTCCCCATTCCCGGCTACCATTTTGAGGCGCGCGGGCAGGGCCTGCTGGTCGGGCTCGAAATCACGCGAGCCGACCGAAAGCCTGCCACCGCGGAATGCGTCGAAATCGTCAAACGAATGCTGGCCCGGGGCTTCATCCTCCTGCCCGAGGGCGAACACGCCGACGTGATCTGCTTCTCACCGCCCCTGATCATTTCCAAGGAGGATCTGCAACGCGCCGTCGACGCGCTGCATGAGGTCATCGTGGAGGTCCTCGCCAAGTGAACCTGTCCGAAATCAAGGCCTTCCTCCGCGACCGCGACATTCAGCTCACGCGCTCGCTCGGACAGAACTTCATGCACGACGAGGCCAGCATCGCGCGCATGGTCGATCTCGCCGAAGTCTGTGCGACGGACAACGTCGTCGAGATCGGCCCCGGACTCGGACCGCTGACCGAGGTCCTGCTTCAGCGCGCCGCCAGCGTCCTCGCGATCGAAGTGGACGCCCGCCTGGTCGAGGTCCTGCAGCTCCGCTTCGCCGAAACAAAGGGATTCGGCCTGATCCACACCGACGCTCTTGCCTATCTCCGCGAGTCGGAGGCGGACTGGAGCGACTGGAAGCTCGTGGCGAACCTCCCCTTTTCCGTCGGTTCACCCATCCTCGTGGAATTCGCCCGCCCCGATTTCGGGCCGCGCTCGATGACCGTCACGCTGCAGAAGGAGGTCGCTGACCGCATCGCGTCCCAACCGGGAAACAAGAACTATGGCGTCCTCACGCTGTTGCTCCAGGCAACCTACGACCTTGACGGCGAATTTCTCATCCCCGCCGACAGCTACTTCCCCCCGCCCGCCATCGACACCTCCTGCATCCACCTCACGCGGCAGGCCGAACCGACGGTCGACGCGACCCTGCATCCGACCTTCGTCAAGGTCGTCAAACGCGGCTTCTCCCAACGCCGCAAGATGATGCTGAAGCTGCTCAAGCAGGACTGGACTCCCGAGAAGCTAGCGGTCGCGTACGAAGCCGCCGGGATCGACGAAAAGGTCCGGGCGGAGGCGTTGGGAATCGAGCAGTTCGTCGCCTTGGCCAGGTCGTTGAAACCTGACCGCCCGGCGACCAAGCCCGCCGCCGGCTGAAGCCGACCCGTCATGCCCTCCGCCGATTCCAACTCCGCCGCTTCCTTCCTGCCTCAGGAGGATAATCTGGACATCGGGTTCACAGAGGCGCACAGCAACGCCACTTTTCAGGACCTGCATTTCGAGGCCTGCTCGTTCCAACGCTGCGATTTCACCAAGGCCCGCTTCGAGAACGTCTCCTTCATCGACTGCCGCTTCACCGACTGCGACCTCACGATGACCGAACTGCCCGACTCCACGCTCAACGGCGTCGTCTTTGAAGAATGCCGGCTGCGCGGGATCGACTGGACGCGGATCAGCCAGGGCCTCCTGTCGCTTGAATTCCACGACTGCGTCCTCGACTACGGCAATTTCGAGGAAATGAAGCTGAAGAAAACGACCTTCACGAACGGTTCGGCCGAGGAGGCGTCCTTCGACCGCGCGGACCTGCGGGAAGCCGACTTCAGCGGAGCCCGGTTGACGCGCGCGACCTTCGCCAGCGCCGACCTCCGCAAGGCGGATTTTCGCGGCGCGACGGACCTGGCGCTGGAATTGAACAACTGCCGCTGCGACGGCCTGAAGCTCCGCCTCATGGATGCGGAACCCACCCTGCGGCTGCACGGAATCAGGATCACGCCGTAGACAGGCGGACATTCGCCCGGATATTTCCGACCGCGTCGCCGCGCGGCGCTTCTAATCGTCCTCCCGGGTCAGGAAGCGGAACACGCTGTCGCCATGTTTGAGGACCTTCGTCTCCCTCCACGGCTTCACGATATCCAGCGTGTCGCGTTTGGTGTGTCCCAGGATCAGCAAGCCTTCCTCGTTCAACAACCCGGGCAGGTTCTCGTCATCCAGCAACTTCTGGGAAAACGAGGTTGAACGACGGTTGACGTTCTTCTCGCCAAAGGGCGGATCCGCAAGGATGAGATCAAAGCGTTGTCCCGATTCGCTGAATCTTCGGATGGCCTCGAAGGCGTCCTTGATCACAACCTCGAACCTTGGACCGTCAAGCTTCGCCGAGCGCGCATTCTGCCGGATGAACTGCGCGTGTCGGCCCGACTTTTCCACGCACTTGGAGCTCTTCGCCCCGCGGCTGAGACACTCCAGGCTGAGCGCGCCCGAGCCCCCAAAGATCTCCAACACGGCGGTATCGACCACCCGCGCGCCGAGGCTGTTGAAGATCGCCTGCCGGACGAGGGCCGGAGTGGGGCGCACGTCAAAACCCTTGGGAACCTTCAGGATCGAGCCAGCCGCTGTGCCTCCGATGATGCGCATGACGGCCTCAAATCCGAAACAAGCACGAATATCCGAAGGCTCGAAACGCCATACCGGTCGCCAACGGCTTCCAGCACGCGCATGTCGCCGTTTCGGATTTTCCGATTTCGAGCTTCGAGTTTGTTTCGTATTTCGACATTCGAATTTCGGATTTCCCGGCCGCCGTCAGTCCTGCTTCACCGCCTTCGCCATGACATGCATGGCGATGCCGGCCGCGACGGAGGCGTTGAGCGAATTGATCCGCCCCACCTGCGGGATACGCAGGATGATCTGGGCCTCGTTGAGGATGAACTGCCCGACCGACTTGTCCTCCCCGCCAATGACCAGCAGCAGCTTGTCGATGGAGCCGGGCTGGATATCGTCGAGGGAGGTGTCGCCCTTGGCGTCGAGCGCGGCGATGGTGAATCCTTCCTCCAGCGCCTTCTTCACATACTGGTTCGCCGAACGGCACCGGGCGATCTGCATGAATTCCGACGCCCCGGCCGAAACCTTGACGATGGAAGGGTAGACCTCGGGCACGCCCTTGGTCGGAAGAAAGACGCTGTTGAAGCCGAAAATCTCCGCGCTGCGCAGGATGCCGCCCACGTTGTGCGGGTCCTCGACGTTGTCCAGCAGCAGGACCCGTCGGTCCGCGTAGAGCGGCTCATAGTCCACATACCAATACGGCGAAACCTTGATCACCGCGCCCTGGTTTTCGCGGCTCTTGCAGAGGTCGATCAACCGCCCCTTCTCCACCCAGTTCACCGGCACGTCGTGACGCTCCAACAAAGCGACCAGTTTCTTGAGGCGCGGGTTGTTGCGGATGGACTGGTTCAGGAACGCCTCGTAGACCTTGCGGCGTCCGGCGCGGACGACCTCAAAGCACGGGTTGATTCCGTAGACGTATTCTCGGCTTGGCTTGCTCACGTGTGGTTCAAAGATGCCCGCCGGATCGCGGCGAAGTTGAACGGAATCGTCCGGGACGCGCGGAACAGAGCCAAGCAAATTCAACCGGTTGGCGCGAACGGCGTGGCGGAGAGGGGCTCGTTGCCATCGCGGGCCGGCTCATTGAGGACAATTCGCCCCACCTCGAAAGCAGCTCAATTTTCGACCGTGGTCTCGTATTTCACGCCCTCCGGGACAGGCACGGCGACCGGGACGGTCGTGCCGAAATTGCCCGCCGTCCGGGCGCTGGAATCGACCGCGACGAAAGCCGTGTAGCTGGACATCAGGCTGTAATCCAGGGCCAGCGTCTTGATCTCGTCGTGCAGTTCCGGGTTGTGGACGGTCACCGCGCGGTCCGCGAGATCGGCGATCTTGCGGCGCGCCCAGACGGCCGCAAGCCCTTGGTGCACGGCCGCCCTGTTCAGGTTGACCGGGACTTCGAGCGCCATTTCCTCGCCATTGCCCAGCTTCCCGCGGATGCGGACGTTCTGCCGGCCGCCGCCCTGGAACTTCCCGGTGACGACCACCGGCCGCCCCACGAACAGGTCGGGCACGCGGGCCGGGTAGGCCTCCTCCACCTCGAGGCCACCCCAATCAATCGTGACATCCGTCATGGCCGGATGGCTGACGCGCTCGAAGAATCGGTCCATGATCTCGGCGGCGCTGTCGTTGAGGTTGAGGTAGGCGACCGCGCCCCGGCCGAGCTTGGCCATGCGGTCCATGAGGTAGTCGTTCGGCGATGAGCCGACGCCGAAGCTGAAAATGCGGGTCGCGCCGATGCGTTTCTGGATTTCCCGGAGGATATCGGCCTCGTTGCCGATGAACCCGTCCGTCAGGAAGGTGACGAAGCGCAGGCGGCGCGGGTCGTGGCCGAAGTTCAACGCGGCGCGAACACCCTCGATCATCTGTGTGCCGCCGGAACCGTGGAGGCCCTTCAGGTAGCTTTTCGCGCGGCGGATGTTGGCGGCGGTGACGGGCACGGGATCTGGACCGAGTTGCGAGGCGTTGTTGGAGAAACGGATAATCTGGAAGGTGTCATCCGATTCGAGGTGGCTCAACGCCCGCTCAATGGCGGTCTTGGCCTGGCGGATCGGCGCGCCGTTCATGCTGCCGGAGCAGTCGATCACAAAGATCATCTCCATCGGCGCGCGCTTGAGCGGCTTCAGGGAATCGGGCGGATACAGCATCAGGGAGAAATAGCCGCCGCGGTCGTCGCGATGCGTGACGAGGTTCGACTTCACCTTGGAGCCGGTCACTCGCCAGCGGAGCACGAAGTCCTTGTTCGGCACGGTGTCGAGCGGCTTGAGGGCGAGTTCGTATTCGGACTCCGACCGGCGGATCTTGGCGATCGCGTGCGTGCGGGAAAGCAGTTCCTCCACGGCGACGCCGGCGTTGAGCTTCACGTTGAGCGCGACGTCGTGGCCACTGCGCTCCTTCGGACGGAGGTATTGCACCTCGGTCGCCTGACCGGAGGCCCCGTGCCCGCCGCGACCGACGGAGCCAACGACGTCGGTCGAGCCGGCGGGATTGTAGCGCGGTCCGACGACCATCGGGAACACGAACTCATACCAGCCGTCGTTCCAGGCGAGGGTGTGGTAGTACTTCAGGTCGATATCGATGCGCTTGCCGGGCTCGATGTTGGCGACCTTCTGCGTGAAGACATTGGGCCGCTCCTGCGTGAGCAGCGAGGCCCGGTAGCCGCTCGCTCGGGCGGCCTCATACATCTTCTTCGCCTCCTCCTTCTCTCGAATGATGCCTCGGATACGCCGGTCGCCGATGGTCATGACGAACTCGTTCACGGCCGAGTTCTGCGGCAGCGGGAAAACGTAGACCGCCTCGATCTTGCTGGAGAACGGGTTGTGGAACTGCTGGGTCACCTCGACGGTCGCGAGGTAGCCCTCGATTGAGGCGTTGACCTCGGTGTGCTTGAGCGGCATGGGAACGAGCTGGTTGTCCGGCCCCCGATGGCCGCGCAGGCTGCAGATCGGCAGGTCGTTGTCGTGGCTGGCGACGCGGGCCCGGGCGTCGCGGTCGAGCTTGGAGATGACCCAGATTTCCTCCTCACGGGAAGGGAGCGCGCGGGGATCGACCTCGACGCGGGGAGCGGGGCGGGCTCCAACAGCCCGCATGGCGGAAGCCGCCGGAGCCGGGGAACCCGGGGCGACCGACCTGCTCAGCGGCTTAGCCTTCGGCGCGGGAGGAGAGCCGGGGAACGCCCCCCCCGGCGCATCCGCCAACTCCTTGATGGCGTCATGACGCTTCTTGAGTTCTTCGCTGGCCGCCAAGGGAGCGGCAGGCGTTTCCGCTTTTACGGCTTTCTCCGTCGGTTGAATCACGGCCATGTCCGCATCCGCAGCCCCGCGCTCGACGCCGGCGCTTTCCTCGCCGACCGCCGCTGGGCGGGATGCGGGGTGCGACCATTCGCGCGCAGTGCGGTCGTCCGTCTCAACAGCGCTGCAACCGGCAAACAACATCAACAGGACCAGGATCGCAGCTGGTGCGATGAACGTCTTCCGGTTGCCGGCGCGCTCGTCAAATTGGTTTCGGGTTTCGGAATTCATGGCTTTTCCTCGGTTTGGGTTTCTGGCGGTTGGAAGTTTCAAGTTCGGGGATCAATCGTTGTCGCGTTCACGGGCAGCGGCGGTCGCCGGAATCTTCTCGCCTTGGACGGTGGCGGCGGTTTCGAGGCGGACGGTGAACTCGGGCCGGGCATCGCCGGAGATCTGCACATGCACCGTGGCGATGCGGGTGCGGCCGGCTGGCAGGCTGTCGGCGGCCCCGGTGTTGAAGGCGGCGATGACGACGCGCTCATGCTGCATGGCGCGCGGATCGTAATAGGGAGCCTCGCGAAAAGCCGGGTGCTCGCCGCCCTCGATGCCGGCGATCTTCACGGCGTCGCTGTCCGCCTTCAACTCCAACTGGTAGGCCGCCAAGGGCTGGTTGTTCGCATCCACGTAGATGTCGACCGCCTGGAAGCGGACGGCGGGGGCTTCCTTCGCCCGCTGGGCGGAGGTCGTGCCGGCCAGCAGGAGGCCGGTGAGGAGGGTGAAAATGAGCTTCTTCATGCCGTGTTCCTTTCTTGGTCAGAGTTTGACGGAAACCCGCGCGATCCAGTCCACATCGCCACGATCGATGGTTCCGTCGTTGTTGAAATCCCAGGCGGCGGGGACGGATTCGGGTTGTTCCAACCGCCGGGCCAGGGCGAAGGCGTCCAGGATGTCCACCGAGCGGTCGCCGTTGACGTCCTCGCGGGCGAAGGCGGCGGGAGCATCTGCCGGCGCATCGGCTTTCGCGACCGCTGGCGCGGCGTCGACCATTTCGGCTTCGGAGGCCGGCTCGGCGGGTGTGGCATCGGCCATCTCCGCCGACTCCGGACGCCCGGGTTCGCGCAACGTCAACGAGAAGACCAGGACCGCGCAGGCGGCGATCGCAACACCCCACCCGGACCAGGCTAGGATGTTGGAGGGCCTGGCCTCCGCCTCAACCGGCTTCAGACGCCGGCGCGCCTCGGCCATGATCTCCTCGTCAATCGAGGGCGGGACGAAGATGCGTTCGTTGTGCAGATCGGCCAGCGCGTCGATCAACTCCTGGGGAGCCTCGATCGTCTCGTCTTCGTCTGGCCGATGGGATTTGTTCATGTTCACGGGATCAAGCGCCACACGGCGCGGTTTGGTTCACTTGCCGAAGAACTTCCTCGTCCGCTCGTCCTTGCGCAGGACGGTCAGGGCGTTGTGCAGGCGCGATTTCACAGTGCCGGTCGGGATGCCCATCGTCTGGGCGATTTCCCCCATCTTCATTCCTTCCACAAACCGCAACAGCAGGACCTCCCGATGTTCCTCGGAGAGTTCCGCCATCACGGCAGCCAATTGCTCGCGCTGGCTTTCCACCGGCGCGGCCTCGGGCGGCGCGACCACATGTTCGGAGATTTCCTCGTCGGATTGGTAACGCCGGGCCTTCTTGAGCGCGGTCAGCGAGAGATTGCGGACCGCGGGGTAGAAGAAGGTGGTCAGTTTCGCGGTCAGTTCGAATCCGGGAAACTTCTTCAGGAAGTAGAGAAAGGTCTCCTGCAGGACGTCCAGCGCGAGATCGCGGTCGCGGGTGAAACGGAACGCCAGGTTCACCACCCAGTCCCGATGCCGTAGGTAAAGGACGTCGAACGCCGCGCTGTCGCCGCGGTTCACGGCGTCGATCAACTCGCGATCGCCGCGCGAATCGGACTGTGGTTCGTGCTCCACCTTGCCTGACGTTTGAAGGCTCTCAACCATCCTGCGGCGGGTTTTTCCGGGTTGCCATACCCTTTTAGGGCGAGAGGCGGGGAAAAGGTTCAGTGGGGAGGATGGAAAACGAGGCTCGGGACATGGGGCGAAGGGCCGGACTCGTTCGTCCTCGTCCTCGGTTTCGGGTCGTGGGGGGCGTAGGACAGTCCTTCCAGGCTGTCCATCCCGGGAGCCGAAACCCGGGCTCGGCCGGCGTTCGTTCGTGCTCGTGCTTGGTTCCGAGGCTCGGGATTCAAGGACGAGGACAAAATCCCGCGGCCCAACAGCCTCGCCCCTCTCACCCCTTCCGCGCCGGAATCACCCGAAACCGCCCGCCAAAATGCCGCGATAGAAACGGCGCCACGTCCTCCTTGTCTCCGAATTCCAGCGCCAGATGGATGGCCTGTTCCACGCCTGTGGCATCGCGGTGGACCAGGGTCAGGACGAGGTCAGGCATTTCGACCGCGACCTCGCGCTCCTTCAGGCCGGAAGCTCCGCGCATGACCGCGCCCTTCACGCCGCCGGTCACGAAGCCGATCAGGCTGTCGGCCACTACGTTGCCCCGCCGCGTCTCGTAAATCTGCTGCATGTCCTCCAGCTCGAGCGAAATGATCGCCTCGTCCGCGAGTCCGACGAACGGTCTGCCTCCCGCGGCTGGAAAGCAGAACACCGCGCCGCGTTCGCACAGCTCAAAGCCCAACTTCCGGTTGTCCTTGCGGGCGACGTCGTCGAACGCCGTCAACCCGCGCAGGTAACGGAACTCACTGGGGCAACGAGCCAGGGACTCACCCAGCGCCACCTGGACCGCCGGCCAGTCCACGTTGTCCAGACGTGCGACGCATTCCCGACAGGCCTCGTCCAAGGCGGCCCGCGCCTGGCGGAACGCCGCGACCTGCGGCAGACCACAATCCGGTGTCGTTGGGTCCTGCGCCAATCCGCGAATTCGCCCGGCGAGGATTTCCCGGTTCTGGCGATGCGCCTCCAGATCCTCCGTCCAGCTCTTGTGCAAGCCTTCCAGATCGTCGGTGGCCTCCATCCCGCTTTCGCCAAGGCGTTCGGCGGCCGACTGAAAAAAACTCTCCTGTTCTGCTCCGGTTTGGGAGCGTTCCCCCTTCGCTTCGTTCCATTCCTTCCGAACGGCGGCAACCTTCCCCAACTCCTCTTCAGTCAAATCGCAACGCAGCTTCTCCTCGTCGCCCGCCTTCAGGATAGCCTTTCCGACATCCTTCAAGCCGCCATGCAGCTTGAACTGCGCGACCTTGAGCCGCCCCTGGTTCATCAGCCTCTCCGCGCGCGCCTTGCCCTTGCCCCAGAATCCCTCCCCCTCCCCGGCCCCATCGATCTTCTTGCGGAGTTCGGAAATATGGTTGGCGGTCTCGATCAAGGGCAGAAACGCCTCGTCCCGACGCAGTTCACCCCGGCGCATCGCCTGCAACGCGCGCTTGGCAAGCGGCGCCGCCAAGGCAACCAACGCCCGACGCCGCTCCTTGACCTTGTCGGACAGGGCGTCCAGTCGCTCGTCGAATGCACGACTCTCCTCTAGCAGGGACTCCAGCGTGTCCAGGTTCATGCGCCGGCCCTCCTCCCGCGCCCCGGCCGCCTTCAGTTCCCCGATCACGCCGGCAAACGGGTCCGGCAGCGCGACGGCTTCACGCGACGTCAACTCGTCGAACAGCTCCGCCTCCCGGGCCTTTGCGGCCGCGCGTAGTTCCTGAATCTTCTCGTTCATGAAGAAGGACCGTTCACCCCCGGGCCGGCCGGTTCTCGTCGACCAGTTCCGCTCCCTTGAGCAGACGACAAAACTCCTTCTTCGTGGCGTCGCGGTGCTCGCCGTCGGCGCCGTCGAGCGTCGACATCGCCTTGTAACCCACCGCCAGGCGTTCCAACCGCACGATGCGGAGGAACCCCTCGCCGGTCTTCCAGATCTGGCCCTGTCGCAGTTTCATCCGGCGAACTCTATTTGGGGGCGAGGCAACAAACCAGCGATATCGCGGAGGCTGAAGGGAAGCCGGAGTGCCAGCCTGGAAGGGCTGTCCTACTCGCCTTGTCCCGGAGGGACGAAAAGAAGGTAGCCGGTGCGTGAAGATCGCGAAGCGACCGGAACCACCGGAAAGAACAAGGAAAACCCGCCCGCCCCGGCAAGGGCGGCAGATAAACGCCGTCCAGAACCCCGACTGAGCCGGCGAAACCGTGCGCATACAGCATGTTCGGAGCGACCCTGCCGGGGCGCGTACGTGATTGGGCTGTTTGGCCCGGTGGTTTCAGGCGCTCCGCGCCTTCCACCTACCGGCTACCATCGGATCGCCCTTTCAGGGCGCGCCCCGCCGCTCTCCCCGATTTTATCCGTGCCAATCCGCGCGCATCCGTGGTTGGATTCCGCGTTCCAACCAGACTCCCATGCCGAGAATCACCGCCATCGAAACGACGATCCCGGCCGGGATCATGCCCAACCTCGTCCTTGTCCGCGTCCACACCGAGGACGGCCTGATCGGCTGTGGCGAGACTTACTACACCCCCCACGCCATCCAGGCATTGATCCATGACTGGATGGCGGAGCGACTGCTCGGGGCCGAGGCGACGGACATCGAGGCTCACTGGCGGTTCCTATACGAGCGTTGCACGGCCTTCGGCTCGCCGGGCGCGGAGATGCGCGCCTTGTCGGCGGTCGACGTCGCGCTTTGGGACATCCTGGGCCAGGTCTGCGGGCAGCCGGTCTGGCGCTTGCTCGGCGGCGCGGTTCAACCGACCGTCCCGATCTACAACACCTGCGGCGGCCCCGGTTACGGCGCGTTGAAACAGGCCGACGCCGTTCCCAAACATCCCGGCTGGCCCGGCCACGGCGATGAGGGCCAGCCCGGCCCATTGCAGGACAACTGGTCCTCCATCCACGCCGCCGGCGATCTCGCCGAGGAACTCGTCGCCGAAGGCATCGCCGGGATGAAGGTCTGGCCCTTCGACCGTTACGCCCACCGCAACGGCGGCCTGCGGATTTCGGCGGAGGATGTGGACCAGGGCATGAAGCCGCTGCGCGAAATCCGCGAGCGGGTCGGCGACAAGATTGAAATCATGATCGAGGGGCACGCGTTCTTCCAACTGCCCGCCGCGCTGCGTCTGGCGGAGGCGTTGCAGGAGATCCGCCCGCTCTGGCTGGAGGACGTGCTGCGCGTGGACAACGCCGAGACCCTCGCCGACTTCCGTCGCCAAAGCGGCCTGCCGATCGCCGCCACCGAGATGCTGCTGGGCCGCAACGCGTATCTCTCCCTGCTCAACGCCAAGGCCGCCGACTATCTCATGGTCGATCCCACCTGGGCGGGCGGCATCAGCGAGACACGCCGGATCATTGAACTGGCGCAGGCCCACAACGTCCCTGCCACGATGCATGACTGCACGGGCCCGCTGACCCTGTTGTCAGGTCTGCACTGCGCCGTATCTTCGGCGAACGTCGTCTTTCAGGAAACCGTGCGCGCGCATATCCGCACCTTCTACGAACGGCTGATCGACCGACAGCCCGAGATCGAAAACGGCCGCCTCGCCGCGCCGACCGATCCGGGACTGGGAACGGCCTTGTTGCCGGAACTGTTCCAACCCGGCCGCGATCAATACCGGAGGAGCGAACTGTGAGCGAAGCGGACCAGCCCACAAGCGTCCGGCATCGCGTCATCGGCGCCACGACCCTGGCCGCCGTGTTTCTGTATCTTGACCGGATCTGCATCGCGGAGATCGCGAAGGAGGACGCGTTCCGGAACGCGCTTGGCCTGACCGAAACACAGGTGGGCACAGTCTTGGGAGCGTTCTTCTTTGCCTACGCCCTGGCCCAGGTGCCGGCCGGCTGGCTCTCGGACCGGTTCGGCGCGAGGAAGATGCTGCCGGTCTACATTCTCGCCTGGTCGCTCTGCACCGCGCTCACCGGCCTGGCGACCGGGTTCGCCATGCTGATGGCGGCGCGGCTGATCTTCGGCTTCACCCAGGCGGGCTGTTACCCGACGGCCGGGAGCCTGATCAAACGCTGGGCGCCACTGCGACAACGCGGCACGATGAGCAGCATCGTCTCCTTCGGCGGCCGGTTGGGCGGCACGATCGCGCCCCTGCTGACCGCCTGGCTGCTGGCGGACTTCTTCGGCTGGCGGTCCGTGCTGGTGCTTTACGGTTCGTTGGGCGTCGTGGTCGCCTTCTTCTTCTGGAAAACGATCCGAGAAACGCCCGATGAGCACCCCGCCTGCAACGAGGCCGAACGCGCGCTGATCGCCGGAGAAGGCCCAAAGCATGCCGAGACGGGGCCGCCGCCGTTCCCTCCGCTCCTGCCGCTGATCAAGAGCTGGACGATGTGGCTGATGTGCGCGCTGCAGTTCGGGATCAACATCGGCTGGGTCTTCCTCGTCACCTGGCTGCCCACCTACCTCAAGGACGTGAAGGGCGTCGATCCCAAGGAAGGCGGCTTGATGTCCACCATGATCCTGTTCGCCGGGATCGTCGGCATGCTCAGCGGCGGGCCGATGACCGACTGGGCGACGCGCAAATGGGGAACGAAATGGGGGCGCTCCGGGCCGCTGGCCGTCTGCTATGGAATCGCGATCTGCGCCTACCTTTCGTGCTTGTGGCTGGATCATGTCTGGTCGTTCGTCGCGGCGGCGGCGTTGGTGGCCTTTCTCACCGACATGAGCGTGCCGGCGATCTGGGCCTACATGCAGGACGTGGGAGGCAAGAACACCGCGGCGGTCTTTGGCTGGGGCAACATGTGGGGCAACTTTGGCGCGGCGACCACCCCCCTGCTGGTTCCGAAGGTGCTGAACGACTGGGACCTCAACGGCGATTGGCACGAGGCATTCTACCTCTTCGCCGCCGGCTACCTCCTTGCCGGCCTGTGCGCGCTCGGCATCAACGCGAACCGCAAGGTGGGGGATTAAGCGGGGCTCCTCGGGTTGGCGCGACCGCGCAAAAGGTGGAGCGAACTGTCCCCAGTGAGCCGTGCCATGCCATGCCCATGTCGGCTCATTCGGAGAATCCGCCCCACCGTCTTGGCGACTGCAGCGCCCGACTGGTCAAGAGATGACGTTGCGTTCGCCGCCGCCAATTGACATTTCGCCGCCACAGGCGTTGGGTCAGCGACGTCATGAGGAATCTGATGGAGGACAATCCCAGGCTGGCGATCGCGCTGATCGCGGGCGCAACGATCGGAGGCTGTCAGCGCCGCGCTGAAGGACGGCGACTACGAGGTCGCCGTCATCGCGCCTTCGGGAGCCATCAGCCCCTACCACGGCAAGGTCTCGCTCGCCGGGCATTGGCAGAAATCGAACTACACCATCGGACGCTCGAACCAGGCCCCCGATCTGTTCGGCGCCCGGAGCAGCGCCGCGTCGGGCGAGTATGCCCTGACGCGCGTCCCGGACGGCGCGTCCGGGCTCGCGGTCGACGGCAGGACCGGCAAGGTGACGAAGAAACCGTGAATGCGGTGGGGCGAAGCTCCCCACCGCCGGGCTTGTCAGGCTGCTCCGGCCGGGGTTGGATGCGGGCATGACGCGTTTTTCCGGATTTCTCGCGCGGGCGACAGCCGTCGTCTTTCTGGTTGTCGCTTCCGCCCCGCCCGCCCGGGCGCTTGAAGCCATCCCCGACAAGCTGGTCGTTCTGACCTTCGATGACTCGGTCAAATCCCACTATTCCGTCGTCCGGCCGATCCTGAAGAAGCACGGTTTCGGGGCGACGTTCTTCATCAGCGAGGGCTGGGACTTCGCGACGAACAAGGAACACTACATGACTTGGGAGGAGATCACACAACTCCACCAGGACGGCTTCGAGATCGGCAACCACACCCGCGACCACATGGGCATCAGCGCCAAGGATCCTGCGGGCCGGAAGAAGCAGCTTGCCCGGCTGCCGGAACAGCTTGAAGCCATCAACGCGCGCTGCCGCGAGCACGGGATTCCGCAACCGGTATCCTTCGCCTATCCCGGCAACGGCTGGCATCCCGACGCCTACCCGATCCTCCGAGAGGCAGGCATTCGCTTCGCGCGGCGCGGCGGCTCGCCGGAATACGATTACCCGCTGGGCAAGGGCTTCGCCTTCGAACCCGGAGCCGACCATCCGCTGAGGATTCCCACCGCTGGCGACGCCCGCCCCGCGTGGGAGTTCCACGATTTCAAACGCGCGGTGGACCAGGCCAAGTTTGGACGCATCGCGGTGATGCAGTATCACGGCGTCCCCGACATCGCCCACCCCTGGGTAAACTCGAAGCGCGAACTGTTCGAGAAGTGCATGCTCTACCTGGCGACGAACCACTTCCACGTGATCGCGATGCGGGATCTGGAGAAATTCGTTGATCCGACACGCGCACCTGCGAACCCCGACGCCATCGTCGAGCGTCGGGTCGCCGACGCCACGGCCGACAACGTGGGCCGCTACTTCAGTTCCCTGGCCACGGAGACCTCACCCTCGCCGCGCGGCTTCCCCAACACGACCGCGATCAAGCTCGCCCTGGGAATGGGGCAACTCCCGTTGATCAATCCGAAGATCGAGATCCCGGCGGACGTGACGGTCCAGCGCGACGTGGAATTCGGGAAAGGCGGCGCCCGCCCGCTGCGGCTGGATCTGTACTCGCCGGCCGGAAAGCCCGAGAACGGGAGCGCGCGCCCCGGCCTGATTTTCATTCACGGCGGCGCGTGGCGGAGCGGCAAACGCGGCGACTACCACTATTACGGCGTGAAGTTCGCGCAGGCGGGCTACGTCGTCGCGACGGTGGAATACCGGCTGATCAAGGAGGCGCCTTTTCCGGCGGCCGTGCGGGATGTGAAATGCGCCGTCCGCTGGATGAGAGCCAACGCCGCCGACCTCGGCGTCGATCCGGAACGCCTCGCCGCGATCGGCGGTTCGGCCGGGGGACATCTGGCGATGATGATCGGTTACTCGGCCGACGTTGCGGAACTGGAAGGCGACGGCGGAAACCCGGGCGTCAGCAGCGGCGTCCGCACGGTGGTGAACCTCTACGGCCCGGCGGACCTGACCACGCCCTTCGGCGTCGCCAGCCCGCTGGTGAAGGACTTCCTCGGCGGACGGACCTTCGACGACGCGCCCGATGTCTATCGTCAGGCCTCGCCTCAGAGCCACCTGGACAAGAACGATCCGCCGACCCTGGTCTTCCACGGCACGATCGACGACATTGTGCCCATCGCGCAGGCAGATCGCTTGGCCGAAAGATTGAAAGAGTTGGGCGTCCCCTTCCGCTACGACCGCTTGGACGGCTGGCCGCACGCGCTGGATCTCTCCCGAGATATCAACGAACGCGTGCGGCGGATCACGCTCGAATTCCTGGATGAGCAGTTGAAACCGCGGCGATGAGGCAGGGCATGCGTGGGTTCCGAGCACAGATTGGCGCTCCGATGGCGTTTTGGTGGGGCGAAGCTCCTGCTGAGCCGGGCGTCCATGCTTGCAAACCAGCGCTTCGGACAGTCGCAGGTCCGGCTCAGCGGGAGCTTCGCCCCACCGTGTTGCGCGCGCCGGCGCCCTGAAGGCCATGGCCGAGATTGAACCGACGATTCCCGCGCGCAACCGGACCGAGGCCTTGGACTTCGGACTCGCGCTGGCCAGCCAGGCGATCGTACACGTCATCGAGCGCGATCCCGACACGGGCGCCTGGCTGATCCGCGTCGCGGAGTCGGACTATCCGAAGGCAGCCCTGCAGATCCGGCTGTTCGTTGAGGAGAACAGGAAGGCCCGCCCCCGCCCTCCTGTGTTGAACGTGGGATCGATCTTCCACCGCGGCTCGGCCGCGTGGGTTCTGGCGTTACTCTGGCTGCACGGATTCGTGTCCGGCCCTGGCGTGCGGTTGAAGGAAATCGGAAGCATGGACAGCGCCGCCTTCGCGTCGGGAGAATGGTGGCGGCTCTTCACCGCGGTGACCCTGCACGCGGACTGGCCGCACATGATCTCAAACGCCACGACGGGCTTCGCGCTGTTCGGACTGGCGATGGCGCGCTACGGCGCGGGCGTGGGCCTACTGGCCGCGTACATCTGTGGCGTGTTGGGCAACGTCCTGGCCCTTAAACTCTATTCCGAGCCGTATCGGGCCCTCGGCGCGTCAGGGATGGTACTCGGGGCGTTGGGACTGCTGGCCTTGGAGGCGATCCACTTCTGGCTGAAAGGCCCCAAACCGGTCGTGCGAATCCTCGCCGCCCTGGCGGGCGCCTGCACGCTGTTCCTGTTCCTGGGCGCCGATCCCGCGAGCGATCTCGCGGCGCACTTGGGCGGATTTGTCTCGGGCGTCGTGCTTGGCGGACTGCTCGCCCTCGGACCTTCGAAGGAACGGTCAGGCGAAGTCCTCAACGCCGTCTGCCTGATCGTCTTCATGACGCTGGTCTATGCGCCTTGGTGGCTGGCGATGGATCTGGCGGTCAGACGGTGAGGCCAAGGAGCGGCGGCATTCCTGCCGCCGTGCGTCCGAAGGGCGCAGAAGAACTGGAGCATTGCCTGTGGCGCCCGCAAACACCTTGCCGCCTGAAACGCCAAAGCCACTCTGGCGGCCCCGCCGCCACGGCGACAAGAATGTCGCCGCTCCCTGGAAATCACTTCCCGCCCTTCTTGCGCTTTGCGTTGCCCTTGGCTCCGACGGCCTTGCCGGAGGTCGTGTCCTTGCGGAAACTGAGCTGGGAGAGGTCGTCCTTCACGGGCTTGAGCTGGTTGGCCTTGAGGCGATCCACATCCTCGGCCAAGCGGAACCACTCCTTCGCCATTTTCTCGACGCGTTCGGGGTGTTGCGCCGCAAGGTCGTGGGATTCCGTGCGGTCAGCCTCAATGTCGTAGAGCTCCCATCGGCCAAGCTTGGCGGAGACGAGCTTCCACTTGCCCTGGCGCAACGCGCGATCCGTTCCAAAGTGGAAGTAAAGGGTCTCGTGCGGTTCACGCTGACCGCCCCGAAGGATCGGCAGCAGGGACCTCCCCTGCAACGGCTCAATCTTCCGGTCGGCGATCTGCGTCGGGTATTTCGCGCCGGCGACGTCGATGAAGGTGGCCATGAAGTCGATGAGGTGTCCGGGTTGGCGCGTGATGGAGCCGGGCTGCGTCTTCATGCCGGCGGGCCAATGGGCGATCATCGGCGAGGAGATGCCGCCTTCGTGCTGGTTCTGCTTGTAGAGACGGAAAGGCGTGTTGCCGGCGTAGGCCCAACTGGAATCGTAGGTCCAGTAGGAATTCTCGTCCCACGGCTTCAGGTAGCGCCCGGTCGTGCGCTCGAAGGGGCAGGCGCCGTTGTCCGAGCAGAACAGGAACAGGGTGTTTTCCCATTTTCCACGCTTCTTGAGGTCGGCGACCAGGCGCCCGACGTTCTGGTCCAGCACATCCACCATCGCCGCGAAGACCTCCATTCGGTCGGCCTCCCACTCGCGTTCCGAGGCGGGCAGGCTATCCCAGGCGGGAACGTGATCCGGCCGCGGCGCCAGCTTCCATTTTTTCGGCACAAGACCGAGCTTGAGCTGTTTTTCATGACGGCGCTGGCGGATGACATCCCAACCCGCGTCGAACTTTCCGTCATACTTCTTCACGGCGTCCTCGGGGGCCTGGAGCGGGTAGTGCGGCGCGTTGAAGGCCACGTAGAGCAGGAAGGGTTTCCCGCTCTTGTCGGCGTCGTCGAGGAAATCGAGCGCGTAATCGGTGATGGCGTGGGTCGTGTAGAAGCGGCGGCCGTTGAGGGTCTTGGGCACGTTCCACTTCTCGCCGTTGAGCCGGAAGGAATCATCGCCCTTGAAGAAATTCACCGCGCCGGAGAGGTGGCCAAAGTAGCGCTGGAAACCGAAGTCCGTGGGCTGCTTCGAAAGATGCCACTTGCCCGACATGGCGGTGAAATAGCCGGCGGGGCGCAACGCCTCTGCAATGGTCGCGCCGCGGTTGAGCTTCTCGCTGCCGGCCTGGTCGCAGTAAAGCCCGGTGAGCAGCGACACGCGCGAGGAGTGGCACTTGGCCGTGTTGTAGAACTGCGAGAAGCGCAGGCCGTCAGCGGCGAGCGAGTCCAAGTTCGGGGTCGCGATGTTGGAGCCGTAGCAGCCAAGGTCCGAGAAGCCGAGGTCGTCGGCCATGATCAGGACGATGTTGGGACGCGTGTCGGCGGCCGGCGAAGAAGCTGCTGTGAGGGCGAGAGAGAGCAGGACGAAGAGGCGTTTCATGGAATCGGATTCAAAGGATTGAGCGCAATGAAATACCCGGAATGCTCGGAACGGAGAAGGGAAATTCAGATCGGGGGAGGATTCGTTTCGATGCCCTCAAACATGAATGCCGCGGGAATCGTGGGGCGAATTGTCCTCAATGAGCCGACGTGAGCATGTCCCGGCCCGGCTCACTGAGGACAGTTCGCCCCACCTTCGTTCTCTCACCGGCGTTCTCTCACCGACGTTCACGCCTTGAAATTCAGACCCGCAGCCCGAGGCCCAGCTGTTCGTTCGTGCGTTCGTTCAGGGAACTGACGCCCAGCCCTATCAATCTCAGCGGCTGCGACACCAGGTTCTCCTTCTTCAGCAGGTGCGCCGCCACGCGAAAAATCGCCTCTTCCTGAATCACGGGGTCCTCGGTGGTCACCTGCCGGGTCAACGTCGTGAAGTCCGAATAGCGCACCTTCACTTGGACCGTGTGAGCGTTCAGGTCCTTGCGCTCCAGGCGTTCGGCGATCTCTTTGGCCTGCTCGCGCAGGATCTTGGCGATCACGCGCTTGTCGCCGGTGTCCTTCAGAAATGTGTGTTCCGCGCTGATGCTCTTGATGGTGTCCGAGGTCTCCACCGGCCGGTCGTCCTCGCCCCGCGCGTAACAGGCCAGGGCCGCGCCGAACGAGCCCAGCAACGCACGAAGGTTGCCCTGGTAATCCTGCACGTCGCCGACGGTCTTCAGCCCCGCCTCGTGCAGCATCTGTTCCGTCACCTTGCCGACGCCATAGATGTCACGGACGGAGATCGGCCGGAGAAAGGCCACCTTGTCGCGCTCGGAGATCATGGTCAGCCCGAAGGGCTTGTTGAAGTCGCTGCCCAGTTTGGCGAGCAGCTTGTTGGTCGCGATGCCAATGCTGGTGGTCAGGCCGCGTTCGGCCCGGATGCGGGCCTGCAACCCCTTCGCCAACGGAACTGCCTGGTAGAGCTTGGTATCCGCCTCGGTCGCGCCGCGCAGGCGCACCCGCAGCCCCGCGCGGTCCACGACGGCGGTCATGTCGAGATAAGCCTCATCTACGGACATCTGTTCAATCACCGCTCCCGTCTCGGCGACAATCCGCATGATCCGCCGCGACTCGGCGCGATACTTGTCCATCGCCGGTCGCAGAAAAACCCCCTGCGGACAGAGTCTCCCAGCCGTCGCGCTGGGCATGGCGGATCGGACCCCGAACTTCCGTGCCTCGTAGCTCGCCGCGCAGACCACGCCGCGCTGGTCCGGCGGCGAACCCACGATCACCGGCCGCCCCTTCAACGACGGATCATCGCGCTGCTCCACCGACGCGTAGAACGCGTCCATGTCCATGTGGAAAATCACGCGCGAGCGGGACATGGTGGGAATGCGGAGTTGGGAATTCGGAAGCAATCAGTAGTCCGTATTCAGTGATCAGCGGTCGGTTGGTGGCGGACGATCGTTTGTGGTTCGGCTTCTGATTACTGAATACTGATCATCGCCCCCTTCCTCCCGCTTCGATAAACGCGAGCAGGTCGAGGATTTCCTCGCGGGTGAGGGTGTTCATCAGTCCTTCAGGCATGGCGGAGACTTCGGACTCCTTCGTAGAGGCGATCTCGATCTTGGGGATCGTCAGAACCTGGTCCGGTTCGAACGGGTTCGTCACAAGCTTGAGATCGGACTTCCGGTAATCCCCCTCCATCACCACCTGGCCGGTGTGGGATTCCCCGTCCAAGGTCTCAATCATGACGCTGCGGTATTTCTCGGAGACGATCTTGGAGGGCGCGACGATTGATTCCAGGATGTCGCGGCGACTGAACCGGCCGGCAACGTTGGTGAGGTCCGGACCAAAGACCCGGCCTTCCGTTCCCAGTTGGTGACACAAGACGCAACCGGCGGCGGAATAGACCTTCCGACCGCTCGCCATGTCGCGGGAGTTTCTGTCAAACCCGAGCGAACCGCTCAGGTCACCGAGCTTCCACTCCTTCACGAACTTCCGCCCGGCGGTGAGTTCGGCGTAGGTAAGTTTCGGCTGGCGATTCTCATTGGCCAGGGCCGCGAAACGGGCGCGGGTCTTGGGATTAGGCACGGCGGCGAGGGCGTCCTCGCGGATCTGCTTGAGAAATTCCGGCAAGCCCCGGCCGCCGCGATACTTCGACGCCTGCCGCAGGGCAAGGAAGTAGCGCTCGCGCAACTCGTCGGTCCAACCGTTGCGGGCGTCGCGCAGGACGAAGAGGTAATGAAACTGCTCGTGCTGGTCCGTGGCCGCCTCCATGAGCTTCATCGTCCGCGGGACCGCATCCGCCGCGCCCAACCGGATGAGCAACGAGGCGAGTTGGCGGTTGACCGAGGAAGACTTCGCGGGGAAGAGCCCGAGCAATTGCGCACGAACCCGACTCTCCACGTGGGGTTCAAGTTCGGGGACGCGAGCGAGTATGATCTCATACACTCGAAGAACCTCCAACAGTCGCGACGCAGGCAACGCACTCAACCTCATGACGTGGAGAAGATCGATGCGCCCTCTCAAAAGAACTGGCGGCAGTGTCTTCGCGGAAGTTAGAAACTCATTGATTTGAGCATCGGGAGAAAACGCCACCGGGCTAGGATTGCGACGTTTGCGCGCGCGCGCCGCGTGATCCAATCTCGCAACCGAATGTCTGCCTGAAGGAGAGGCAGTCACATCGCCTCCCGTCCACCTCACCCGATACAGCCCCGACTGCGTCCCCCGCCCCCCGGTCACGAAATACATCGCCCCATCGGGGCCGAAGTCGAGGTCGGTGACGTTGGCGGGGCGGCCTTGAAGGAAAGGCTCGGCCTTGCAGGCGTAGCTCGCGCCGCGCGGCGTCATGTGCACGACGAAGATCCGTCCATAGGTCCAGTCCTGGACGAAAAGCGCCTTCTGATAGCGTTCCGGAAAGGAACTGCGCGTCCCGAACTTCACCGAGGTGGGCGAGCCCTTGCCGATGATCAGGGTCGGCGGCGGATTGTCCGCGTGGTCGCAGTAATAAGGCGGCCATTGGCCGGTCACGGCGCGCCAGCCATAGTCCGCGCCCTGGACGAGATGGCGGATCTGCGTGGGGCGATACCAGGACGCCCCCATGTCGTGTTCCGCATCGGCGTCGTAGGTGAACAACTCGCCGTCGGTGTTGAAGTCGAGGCCATAGGGATTGCGCAGGCCCTTGCAGACGAGCTCCCAGTTCTTCCCGTCCTTGTCGGCGCGCATGACGTGTCCGTGGTTGCGATCGTCTCCGGGCAGGAACTTTGCGACGGGCGGCGTGAGATCCTTGAACCTCTTCGGCAGGCCGACCGAATCGCCGCCGACCAGGTAAATCCTGCCGTCGGGCCCGAGCGTAAGGTCGTTGCGGCCGTGGCCGCCGGTGGCGGTGCGCTCGCCAAGCAACTCCACCTTGTCGAAGCGATCGTCGCCGTTGGTGTCGCGCAGGCGGTAGAGCCCGCCGGTGCGGTTGCGCGGCTCCTTCTTCACGTTATGGCTGTTCGAGTTCACGTAGAGCGCGCCGTGCGCCCAGAGGACGCCGCGGATCTCGGCGATGTCCTCGTTGACGACCTCCACCTTCATTTCGCCGCCCTTCTTCTCCGGCAGCGTCATGCGAAGCAGGCCGCCCTGTTTCTCGCGGGAGATGATCAGCCGCCCCTTGGGATCGAAGGCCATGGCAATCCAGGAATCCTCGCCCGGTCTCGCGGAGCGAAGCAGCTCGATCTCGAAGCCGTCGGGCAGCTGAAATTTCGACGCGGCCGTGCTCTCGCCCAGATCCTTCGCATCCTGCCACTGCTCGTAGTCCGCGAAGACATCGACCCGGACGCCGACGCCCTCCAGGTCCCAGAAGTCGGGATTGATCGCTCCGAGATCCCGGGCGCCCTTCCAGTCGGGGCCGGTATCGAACAAGGTCGCATGCCCGTCGGCGTATTCGACCTTCAACTGCAGGAAGAAGGCGGCCGGCCCTTCTGCGGAGGCGAGGCCCTGGACTTCGAGGCGATTCCCGCCCGACCGCAGCGCGGACAAGACATCATGACGGAACAGCGGCTCCAGGAAATCGGTCTCGGCGACAAGGGCTCCGTTGATCCTGATCTTGAGCTGACAGTAGTCGGCGACGCCGCGCAATTCCGCGGTCTTGATCCCGTCATCAACTTCGAAGGCGCGCGTCAACGCGGCCGGCTTTTCGCCGGATGACCATGGCTTCGGCGGCGCGATCCAGTGCGGCAATGAAGCCGCCGAAACAGACCAGGCGATCAGAAGAAAACACACCGACGAAACGAGGCGCGGAACGATTCGCATGACGCCGGATCATTCGGCCGGCGGCCGGGGAGATCAAGGATTTGGTGGGCGCCCGACAAACGCCTTGCCGGCAAATCCGTATTTGGTACGGTCGCCCGATGCGAATTTTTCTGGCCATTTTGACGCTGGCGGCCGCGGCCCTGCCGGCAAACGCTGCGGAGCGACCCGTCGACCTCAGCTCCCAGGCGATCGGACGGGCGCCGGAAGGTTTCCGAGCGGTTACCGGAGGCAAGGGCAAGCCCGGAGCCTGGAAGATCGCGGCGGACACCGTCCCCTCGTTGCTCCCCTCCTTCTCGCCCGAAGCCCGCTCAGCCGCCACCCAGAATGTGATCGCCCAGACCGATTCGGAACTGGAATCCGGCCGCTCGCCGATGCTCCTGTTCGAGGAGGAGGATTTCGCGGATTTCACCTGCACCCTCCGTTTCAAGATCGTCGACGGCCTCCTCCGCCAACAGGCGGGTTTGGTCTTCCGCGCGCAGGATCCGGACAACTGCTACATCATCCGCGCCGACGCCGAGACCAGGAAGCTCGGCTTCACCAAGGTCTACAACGGCAGCCCCGTCGGAAAGCCCATCGAGGTGGACGCCCCCGTGGAGAAAGGGAAATGGCACAAGCTCGTCGTGCGGTGCCGAGGGAACACGATCAACGTCTTCCTCGACGAACAGCAACCGATCCCGACGATGACGGACAACACCTTCAAGGCCGGCGCGACGGGGCTCTGGACGCTCGGCGACACGATCGCCTACTTCACGGACATCCGCCTCGACTTTGAGCGGCGGGTGCTGCTGGCCCAGAGACTGATCGACGACATGATGAAGGAATATCCCCGGTTGCGCGGGCTTCAGATCTACACCCTGCTGCCCGACAAGCCGGGTGTGCATCTTGTCGCGAGCAGCGATCCCTCGGAAGTCGGCCAGGCGGGCGGCAAGACGGAGGAAGAGGTGATCCAGACCGGAGGCACGGCCTATGGAGCCGTGAAGAAGGAACGCCTCGCCTCGGTCGTCGTCCCCCTGCGGGACCGCAACGGGGACCCAGTGGCCGCCGTCCGCTTCAAGATGAAACGGACGCTGGGAGAGATGAGGAAGACGTCAATCGCCAAGACCCAGCCCATAATCCGCCAGATGCAGCGCCGCGTGCAGTCCATCAACGATCTCGTGGAATGAACCACGGCGGGCAGGGAGCCTCCCCGACACTCCCGTAGCAACCCCCGCAAGAGCGTGGATAGAACCGGCGAAGGGACGGCTGTCCACTTTCCTCCACCCTCAATCGCACGCCCCCCTGCCCCATCCCGCCGATACGGTTCGGTCTCCGCCCTTCGGGCTCAACCGCCCCTGCCCGATTCAGACCAACTCAGGCTCCTCAATCTCCCGTGGGGCGTCGAACATTGGCGTGCCGTCCGCCGCCTCGGGATACTCGAAGACCCGCCCCTCAAAGTTGCGCACCACAACGCGGTCATCGTTGTGCTGGAGGATATACTCCGGATTGATCGGCACCTTGCCGCCGCCGCCCGGCGCGTCGATCACGTATTGGGGGATCGCATAACCGGTTGTGTGGCCTCGCAGTTCCGCCATCAGCTTGATGCCTTCACGCACGCTCGTGCGCAGGTGCGCCGAGCCGGCGATCAGGTCGCATTGATACAGGTAGTAGGGCTTCACCCGGCACATCAGCAGCTTCTGGATCAGGGCCTTCATCACCGTCGCGTCATCATTGACGTGCCGCAGCAGGACGGACTGGTTGCCCAAGGGAATGCCCGCGTCCGCCAACCGGCCCAAGCCTTCGCGCACTTCCCCGGTCAGTTCATGAGGATGATTCGCGTGAACGCTGACAAACAAGGGGTGGACACGTTTCAACAAGGCGCACAGTTCCGGAGTGATCCGCTGCGGCATGAAGATCGGGATGCGCGAGCCGATCCGCAGGAACTCCACGTGCGGAATCGCGCGCAGTTCGGTCAGGACCCGCTCCAGCTTCTGATCGCTCAGCAACAGCGGATCGCCGCCGCTCAACAGCACGTCGCGGATCTGAGGGTTGTCCCTGATATATTGGATCTGCCGGTCAAACTCCGGATGAAAGTCGTATCCCGCCGCGTTGCTTACCAACCGCGAGCGTGTGCAGTAACGACAGTAGGAAGCGCAACGGTCCGTCACCAGGAAGAGGACCCGGTCCGGATAACGGTGCACGAGCCCCGGCACCGGTGAATGCGCGTCCTCGCCGCAAGGATCGGCCATCTCCCAGGTCGCCGTCGTCGTCTCCTCGATCCGGGGGATCACCTGCCGCCGGATGGGGCAGTTCTCGTCGGCGGGATCAATCAGGCTGAAATAGTGCGGGGTGATTCCCATCGCAAGCTTGCGGCTCGCCAGACGAACGCCCGCCCGCTCCGCTTCGGTGAGCGTCGGCAAAGCCTCCAGCAGATGCTCCGGACGATGGATCCGGTTCTGCATCTGCCAGCGCCAGTTGTTCCAATCGGCGTCGGCGACATCCTTCCAAAGACCCCGCCCCGACGAATGAAATTCTTTCAAGCGTTGCAACGATTCGTCAGGAGAGCCGCCGGAAGAAACGTCCTGTGGACTGCTGTTCGGCATGGTGGGTGACTATAAATTGGCGCCTAATGGTGTCAAGTGCGGCGCCCCATACGATTGACGCAGCGCGTCACCGCCAGCAAAAAAGTGATTGCGTTCGCGTCACAATGCGTTAATGGTTCCGGCCGATTCAGGTCTAATCGACCGTCTCCAAGATTCCCTTCAAACGATTCGAGACGGCGAATTCCCTAGTTCAACATCCGTCAGTTTAACCACCTTTGGGGTATTTCTTATGGCAAAAAGCGGTCACAGAAGACGCGACAATCGCAAGAGCGACAAAATTTTCCCTGAACCCGGAACCGGCTATCTGGAGATATCCGACAAGGGCTTCGGGTTCCTGCGCGCGCCGGAGAACAAGTACCAGCCCATGCCGACGGACATCTTCGTCACGCCGGACACCATCAAGCGCAACTACCTGCGCGAGGGTTCCAAGGTCAAGGGTATGCTGCAGGCGCCGCATCGCGGAACCAGCCCGCAACTGCGGGAAGTTCTGGAGGTGAACGACACTCCCTTCGCCGACTACCTGAAGACCACCCGCTTCGAGAACCTCACCAGCATCGATCCGATCGAGAAGTTCAGTCTGGAGACCACGCCGGACGTCATCGAGACGCGGGTCATCGATCTGGTCACCCCGATCGGCAAGGGCACGCGCGGCCTGATCGTCGCCCCGCCCCGCACCGGCAAGACCACCGTCCTCAAGCAGATCGCCAACGCGGTCACCGCGAACCACCCGGACGTGCACGTCATCGTCCTGCTGATCGACGAACGGCCGGAGGAGGTCACCGACTTCGAACGCTCCGTGAACGCCGAGGTCGTCGCCTCGTCGAACGACATGGAACTGGAGATGCACGTGCGCCTGTCACGCTTCACGATCGAGCGTTGCCGCCGCATGGTCGAGCAGGGCAAGGACGTGTTCGTGCTGATGGACTCCCTGACCCGCATCGCGCGCGCTTACAACAGCGTCCATGGCGGCAGCGGCCGGACCATGTCCGGCGGCGTCGACGCCCGCGCTCTGGAGATTCCCCGCAAGATGTTCGCCTCCGCGCGCAAGGTGGAGGACGGCGGCTCCCTGACGATCCTGGCGACCGCGCTGGTGGACACGGGATCCCGCATGGACGAGCTGATCTTCCAGGAGTTCAAGGGCACGGGCAACATGGAGCTGATCCTGGACCGCAAGCTTTCCGACCGCCGCCTTTACCCGGCGATCGACATCCCCAAGAGCGGCACGCGCAAGGAGGAGAAACTCTTCGACCCGCGCTACATTGGCGCCATCCACAAGCTGCGCCGCACCATGGTCGATCTCAATCCGATCGAGGCCATGGAGACGCTCACCGGGGCGCTGCGCAAGCACCCGACCAACGAGGAACTGTTGGCCAAGATGTCGGCCTGAACGCCGGCCGCCCCGCGTGGCGAAAGCGAAGTCCAACCTGCCGCAGTCGCGCCCGCCGTTGGAGCGGATGATGCGCATCCATCAGGCGCTGCTTTCCGGCAGGTTTCCCAACGCCACCACCCTCGCCGGCGATCTCGAATACAGCACGAAGACCATCCATCGGGACCTGGAGTTCATGCGGGACCGCATGGAACTGCCGATCGAATTCGACCACGCCCACAACGGCTACCACTACACCGAGGAGGTCGGAGCCTTTCCGACCATGCAGATTACCGAGGGCGAGCTGTTCGCCCTGGTCGTCGCTGAAAAGGCCCTGCAGCAGTATCGCGGCACGAACTTTGAGAAGCCGCTGGTCAGCGCCTTCAAGAAGATGACGGCGTCGCTGCCGGACACGATCTCCTTCAACCTGGCGGACTGGGACCAGACCATCTCCTTCCGCACCAGCGCCGAGGCAATCCTCGACCTGGAGATCTTCGACGCGCTGGCGCAGGCCACGGCGAAACGCCGGCAGATCGAACTGGCCTACCGCAAGCCCGGCCGCAACCAGACCGAGCCCCGGGTGGTCGATCCCTACCACCTTGCCAACATCAACGGCGAGTGGTTCCTCTTCGCCTGGTGCCGCCTCCGCAAGGACCTCCGGACCTTCGTCCCCGCGCGGATCCTCTCCGTGCAGGAAACAGGCGAGACCTTCAAACGCCCCAAGAAGTTCTCCCTGGAAAAACGGCTCCGCGACAGCTTCGGCGTGCATTCCGGCCAGGGCGAGTTTGACGTCGTCATCCGCTTCAACGACCGCGTGGCCGACTACATCCGTGAAAAGCGCTGGCACCCCTCGCAGAAGGTCAAGACACTGAACGACGGAGGGCTGGAACTGAGCATGCGGCTGTCGAGCCTCATCGAGGTGCAACGCTGGGTTCTGGGCTGGGGGGGCAACGCCCTGCCGGTCGAACCGCCGGAACTGGTCCAGGCTGTAAGGGAGTCGGCCGAGCGGACGCTGCAGAATCTGGCATCGACTTGAGGCGCTGCTGAACGAGGTCGCCGGCCGCGGCCGCGACAGCTTCAATGCCCTGTAGCAGCCGACGTGACGAGGCTCATTTCTTCGGGCGCTTCTGAAATGAGCCTCGTCACCTCGTCCGCTACGAATCGAGGAAATGCTTGCGGCGGCCTCGACAGCAATCTCCCGCCACCCCCTACCTCCTCAACCCCTCCCCGTTCACCATTTCCCGGTTGGGGAACAACTTGCCCCAGCGGGCCTGGATCTCCATCTGCCCCTGAAAGTGCTTCTCGCCGAGGAAGGCGGCGGGGTTGTCCCGGAGGGTTCCCTCGGAATCGAGGTAGGCCTTGAGCAGATAGCGGCCGGGTTTCAGCGTTGGGTCCGCTGGCGTCCATTCCGCCACAGCCTCGGATTCTTCCGAGCGCAACAGGAACAGCGCGCCGAAGACGTTCTTCTTCGGGGTCACCATGCCCTGGGTAAAGGCAACAGGCTCCCTGGACCACGCCTTCTTTCGCGCGTTCCAGCCGTGGACGAACAACTGCACCGGGGTCATCTCGGGCCAACCGGCGGGCGCATGGTTGAGCATGACCATGTGCGTGGAGGGATGCCAGTTGTCGGCGGGCAAGTCGGCGACGGAGGTGTATTCGCCGTTCACCACCTTGGCGTAATCTTCGATCCAGGCGATGAATGACTTGTACGAGAAGTCGCCCTTGTGCATCTTGAGTCCGCCCATGTGGGAAACGGGAATGACGGCGGAGGGTTTCTCGAATTTACCCTCGCCGATCTTCTTCGGCAGGCGGGCCGAGGGTTTGAGGACGATCAGGCTGTCGGCCGGTTCCCGGATGTTGATCAGCGGTAGACGATCGGATCCGGGATCGCGACTGGATTCAATCCACGCCTGCATCGTGGCTTCCGGAGTCTTCTTGAAAAGTTTCAAACGGCTGGTGAACTGGACTCCGTTCTTCGCCTCCATCTCCTTCATCCGCTTGCGCGCGAGCTTGTGCTTGGGATTGTTCTCGTCGATCTCGTAAGGCGTGTGGCAGGGAAAACAGCGCATGCGGTGCGACCAGATGTTGCGCTCAAACGAATCAACCACCCGGCTTCGACGCGAATGGCGGATGACCTCCTCGGGACGGACGGGCTTCGCCAACGCGACTGTTTTCGGCGCAGGAAGGGCGCGCAGTTTGGGATCGGCGCAGCAGGCCTTGATCCAGGCGGCGAAAGCCTCGTACTCGGCCTGCCGCATGTCGGCGTGGATCAGGTTTTCGCCGGCGTCGTAACCCTTTTCCTTCATGGTGATGAACTTCAGGATCTTGGATTTCTCCGGCGTGTCCACATCCACCAGTTCCTGCGCCTTGAGCGACGCAAAGGTCCCCTCGCTCGTCGGCAGGATGTAGTCCTTCAGATCGACGGCCGAAAGGTGACACTGCACGCAGCTGGAGGGATTCGGCGAATGGAAGATCGGCAGAATGCGGGCGTTGAAGAGGTCTTCAGGGGTCGAGGCGGCGAAGGAAGCCAAGGGAGGGACGAAGGTGAGGATGACCGCCACAAGTGGAATACAGCCCAAGAACGCTCTCATGGACTGCATGTTGTGCCTGTTGTGGCGAAAAGAGGCAAGAGCGGCGACCGGTTTCAAGTTCGACAAAGTTCGCGGCTCCCGGCACATATGCGGGATGAGCCCCCGCGTTTCTTTGACCGTTTCCGCCCCGGTATCCCTTGTGGTTGCAATTGCGCTGGCCGGTTCGTTCGCGACGACCGCCTTCGCCGAGGTTCGGGTTGTCCAGACGCCCGATCACGGCATCCAGCCCCAGGCGGTCGTGGACGAGAAGGGGACGCTGCACCTGATCTGGTTCAAGGGGGAAGCGATGAACGGGGACGCCTTTTACGCGACGCGCGGGCCCGACGGACAATTCTCAAAACCGATCCGGGTGAACAGCCAGCCCGGCAGCGTGGTGGCCACCGGAACGATCCGTGGAGCGCACCTGGCGGTGGATGGCGACGGCCGGGCTCATGTTTCATGGATGGGCTCAGGCGAGGCCAGACCGCGACCGAAGCAGGGCGCGCCGATGCTTTACGCGCGAATGAACAAAGCCGGAACCGCGTTCGAGCCGCAGCGCAATCTGGTGACATGGGCCACCGGCTTGGACGGCGGAGGCTCGGTCGCGTCGGACCGCGAGGGTAATGTCTACGTCGCGTGGCACGCCGGACCGGAAGGACAGGACGCGGGTGAGGAGGCGCGCGGCGTGTTCGTTGCGCATTCGCACGACGGCGGAAGAACCTTCGCCCGCGAGGCCCGCGCCGACGTTCCTGGCGTGGGCGCCTGCGGTTGTTGCGGCATGCGGGCCTTCGCCGACCCCGAGGGCAACCTTGCCCTCCTCTACCGCGCCGCTCACGGCCCTGATCGCGACATGCGCCTGCTTGTGTCCAACGACCGGGGAGCCAGTTTCAAGGCGGCCACGCTCAGCCAATGGCCGATCCTCACCTGTCCGATGAGCAGCGCGACGCTGGCCTCCAGTTCCGGGAAACTGCTCGCCGCCACGGAGCGAGACGGCAAGGTGATGTTGAACTTCATCGATCCGGCCTCGCCAACTTCCGGGAAACACATCGCCCCGCCGGCGGCCCGTCGAGCCAAACACGCAACCGTCGCGCAGAACGCGCGGGGCGAAACGCTGCTGGCCTGGGCCGAAGGCACGGGATGGAAGCAGGGCGGCGCGCTGGTCTGGCAGACTTATGACGCGGCGGGTAAGCCAGGCCGGCTTGAACGGCTGTCGAAGGGGATTCCGGTCTGGAGCCTGCCTTCCGCGGTCGCCCTTCCCGATGGCGACTTTGTCCTGTTTCACTGAGAGCGTTGAGCATCGAGAATCCCCTTACGCAATGAACTTGAATCCCCCTCCCCCTGTTGACTCGCGACTGTTCCGCACCCTTATCGCGTCGCTCTTGGTGTCGATTTCCGCTTCCGGCGCTTCCGCCATCGAGTCCCGCACGACGGACCTGCTCATCGTCGGCGCGACAGAGTCCGGGTGGGCGGCGGCAATCCAGGCCGCGCGGCAGGGCGTGAAGTCGATCACCATCGTCCACGACGGAGTGTGGTTCGGCGGCCAGTACACGGAACAGGCACTCGCCTGTGTGGATGAGAACAAGGGCATGGACAAGGTCGGCTGGGGCGTGGACTGGCATCCGATGAAGCGCGCCTTCCACCGCAGCGGGCTGTTCAAGGAGTTGATGGACGGCATCGAGGCGGCAAACACGAAGAAATACGGCTCTCCCATGCCCGGCAAGCCGCATCACGGCCCATCCACCTTCCGCCCGGCGGAGGCGGAGGCGGTCTTCCGCGGGTTGATCCAGCCCTACATCGATTCCGGCCAGGTAACCGTCGTCTGGAAACGCTGCGCTGTCGCGGCGGACGTGGATCGGTCCGATCCCGAACATCCGCGACTGAATGGACTAACCTTCGCCCCGGTCGATCTGAAGACCGGCAAGGTCGGCGAGGCGGATCTGGAGGTTTCCGCAAAGCTGACCATCGACGCCTCGGACTGGGGCGACGCGATCCAGGTCTCGGGCACGGCCTTCGAATGCGGCCCGGATCCGCGGTCCCGCTACGGCGAACCCAGCGCGCCGGAGGAAGGCAGCTTCCCGGACAACGAGATGAACCCCATCACCTGGGCGATGATTGTCGCCGAGTCCGACGGCGAAACGCCAATCGGAAAACCGGCGCGTTTCGACGACCGGTATTTCCCGCGCGCCACGCATTTCAGCCGCGCGGCATTCGGCAAGTTGAAGTGGGACGTGCCCAATCCGGGCGGCGGGTCCATTCTCCACTGGCCTCCGGATGGTCAGGCCTCGAAGCGACAGCTCAGCGTCTACTCCGTCCGGCGCATCGTGGACGGCTATTCGAACAAGGACGGGAAGACCTCGATCCTGCTGAACTACATGAACGGCCAGGACTACCCGCTCGAACGCCTCCCTCAACACGTGGCGGACGCGCTGGAGGCGACCGAACCGGGCGCGTCCAAGAAGAACATCGTCCTCATGACCCGCGAGCAGCGGCAGATCATCTTCGACGACGCCAAGCGCCATTCGCGCTGCGTGCTCTACCACATGCAGAACTTCGTGCACGAGCGCGCGAAGCATCACCAGAACAGCTTGCGGAAGTTCCGCCTGAGCCCGGAGTTCGGCACACCGGACTACCTCCCGCCGAAACCCTACATCCGCGAGAGCCTCCGGCTGAAGGCGATGTACATGATGCGCGAACAGGACGGCCGCAACCGCGACGGCAAGGACAAGACCCGCGCCGTTCCGCGCTTTTCCGCGGTGATGTATCCCGACGGCCTGTTCCCCTGGCAGTTTCACTACGACTTCCACCGCACAGGCCGGACCTACCTGGTGGACGAGGGCGCCAGCGGCCCTTGGATCGACTACCACAAGCCGAACCGGCACACGAAGTTCATCAGCGACCGCTGCGTGTTCCCGTTGCGCAGCCTCGTGCCGGAGAGGATGAACGGCCTGCTTGGCGCGCAGGGCAACGTCGGCTTCAGCAGCATCGTCAGCGCGGCGGTCCGCCTGCACGACCAGCGCGTGCACATCGGCCAGGCGGCGGGCGCGGTGGCGGCGGTGGCGTTGCAGAAAGGCGTGAAGCCAAGGGAAATGCCGTATGATCGCGCTCTGCTGGAGTCGGTGAGGGACGCGCTTTGCGGCGGAACGAAGGGCGCGGTTCCGTTGCAATTGTGGCCCTTCCGGGATCTGCCGACGGATCACCCGAATTTTGTGGCAATCAACCGCTTGGCGGCATCGGGTTTGATCCGCGTCGAGGACACCGAGGTGGATTTCAAACCAGAAAAACAGGTCACGGCCAAGTGGCTTGGGGGCGTTTGGAGAGGCGGAACGCTGGGTGTGATCTTCCCCCCGCAGAGCAAAGGCAGCGTTTTCGAGATGATGTGGAATCCGAATCTCGTCATGCGCGGCGACAACTTTGTCCGCAAGAGCCCCATCGACGCCGACGGCGACGGCATCCCCGACCGCGACGACGCGCTCCTGTTCACGCCGAACGAGCCGATCGTCTGGGCGATCGAGCAGGCGAAACTGACACCGGATTCGGACGGCGTTCCCGAACGCACGGTCGCCGGCGCAACCGCACGCTTCTTCAATTTCTGCGGTCCGAACATGAAGATGGCCAAGGGCGAGACCTCCGACCGGGGGCGGAAATTCGATGAAACGAGCGGCCACGGCTGGCTCGCGGATCTGGCCGCGAATCACCGCAAGCGCAACAAGCTCAAAGGCCCGCGCGACAGCTTCATCTTCACCCGCCAACGCGACACTTGGGAGTGCGCCGTGAAGAACGGTCGCCATCGCGTGACCCTGTGCGTCGGCGACGCCGGGCACGAGCAGTTGGATCAATGGGTGAAAGTCGAAGGCGTCGTCGCGCTCGACGCGATCACGACGGACGAGGGCCGCTTCGCGGAGAAGACCGTGGAGGTGGAGGTGAGGGACGGCCGCCTGACCGTCGAGATCGGATCGCGTAAGCCCTCCTCCAACACCTGCCTGAACTGGCTGCGCGTCGAGCGGATCGGGGATTGAGCGGCGTGACAGAGGTGGGGCGAGGCTCCCGCCGAGCCGGACGTTCAGCCTGTCAAATCAGCCTCGGGTGTCGAGGTGATTCCGGCTCAGCGGGAGCCTCGCCCCACCCGTTTTCGACGGCGCGCCCCGCGGGCAAGCCCCCCTGCCACTCCTGCCTGCCGATTGACGGGCCGACAGTTTGACGCCAATTTATTCGTCATCCACTGGAGCCCCGAGGCGATCCAAGCCTGCACCATGACCGTTCTCCCCATCGTTGACGCGACACTGCGCCAGAACTCGCGCAAACGCTGGACCTACTGGTCGCGTGTCGCGGCGGTCGGCGGCATGTCGATCTTCGTGATCCCCCTCGTCCTGGCGATCGGGGAATACGGCGTGGGCGCGGCGCCCTTCGGCTCGATCATCGCGGGCTTCTCCCCGTTCGTCCTGCTCATCCTGCTCAACATCGGCGCGGCGGCCACCATCGATTGCATCGCCTCCGAAAAACGCGAGGGCACACTCGGACTGCTGTTTCTCACGGACCTGAAAGGCTGGGACATCGTTCTCGGCAAGCTGGCGGCCGCCTTCACGCAGATCTGGATGTCATGGTTGGCCATGCTGCCGCTGGCCGCCCTGCTTGTGCTCACTGGCGGCTTCACCTGGCAGGACATCGCCCGCATCGTGCTGGCCATCGGCAACGGGCTTTTCTGCGGGGCAGCGGCCGGACTGCTCGGATCGTCCCTCTGCCGCGAACGGAAGAATGCGACGAACATCGCCGGACTCTGGGTTCTGGCGACCTGCATCCTGCCGCCGGCGGCGGCGGGACTGCTTCTTCAATACACAAATCTCAAAACGCTCCCCGAGGTTCTCTTCGCGATCGGGCCGGGACCGGGATTTTTCCGCGCGTTCAGTTCGGTGGGCGGCCCCACACCAGGCGATGTCTGGATTCAGCTTCTGGCGTCGCATGGTGTGGCCTGGGTGGCGGTCGGTTTGGCCTGCCGGTTCACCCCGCGCCGCTGGCAGGATCGTCCCGCGCGCGACGCAACGCCGAACCCAGCCATCACGGCGGCTCCAGCGCGCACACAAACCCGCCATAGGGATCTCCTGGGCCGGGAGCCTTTCGCATGGCTGATGCTGCGCTACCACTGGAGCCCAACCCTTCTCTGGTGCGGACTGGCGTTCGGGTTGGGACTGTTCGGCCTGATCCAACATTTCGCGAAACTCGACCGATTCGAGGAAATCGTCACACTTTCGGTCTGGCTCGCCTTCTTCGCGCACTTCCTGTTCAAGAGCAAAATCGGAGCGGAAGCGACGCAGGGCATCTACGATCAGAAGCGCTCTGGAGCGCTGGAACACCTGTTGCTCACCGGGGTGACCCCGTGGGCCGTCGTCGCCGCTCATTGGAGGTCGCTGCGCAGGCAATTCGGGCCTCCCATGCTGGCGCTGTTGGCCCTGGACCTGTGCTTCGCTTTCGCCTGCGCGCTGAAACTGGGGACGTTGGAAACAAGTCGCAGGAACATCGACGGCTACATCATCCTCCTGGTCTGCTGGTGCTATCTGCCCGCCGCGCTGATCGGCGACACGGTCGTGCTGGTCTGGGTGGGAATGTGGGAAGCCGTTCGAACGAAGAAGAAGTGGGCTCATGTCCGCGGCAACGCCTTCGCCTATGCTGTCCTGGGTCCGGCAGGCGTTTATATCGCCCTATGGATCGCGTTCATGTATATCACGGATGGTGAGATCGAGAGCTTCTGGCTGTTCATCCTGACCTGGACCGGATTCAGCGCGGCGGCCGGATTCGCCTGGTTGAAATACTGTCGCAACGTCGTCTGGACCCGGTTCCGCAAGCTGGTCCAAGAGACCTCGAATGCCCTGCGTTCCACCTGATGGGGGCAGGCTTCGCGCAAAAGGTGGGGCGAATTGTCCCCAATGAGCCGAACCTGCGATGTGGAGGCGCACGAAGCCCCAAAGAGCGCTTGGAATCTCTTCTCAAGCCTGCCGCACGCCGGTCTGCAAACCCCAACGCGCAGATCACTGAGGACTGTTCGCCCCGCCAGTTCAGTCTTTTCCCGCCGGGCCGATCAACACGACCAGTTCCCCCTTCAACGATCGTTCGCCGATCTGCGCGACCAGTTCCGCCGGCGTTCCGCGCAGGAACTCCTCGAACTTCTTGGTCAATTCCCGCGCCACCACCACCGGCCTCTCCGGGAACACCTCGGCCAATTCACCCAGCAGCTTCCCGATCCGGAAGGGCGACTCGTAGATCGCCGCCGTGCCCCCAATCTCCAGCAGGCTTTCCAACATCCGTCGACGCTGTCCCGACTTGCGCGGAAGGAAACCCACGAAATGAAACTCGTCCGTCGGCAGGCCGCTGGCGGTCAGTGCGCCGATCAGGGCGCAGGCCCCCGGGACAGACTCGACCCTCAGGCCCGCCGCGACGGCCGACGCAACCACGCGCTGCCCCGGATCGCTGATCCCCGGGCTGCCTGCGTCGCTCACCAGGGCAATGGTCTCGCCGGACCGCAACGCTTCCAGGATCTGCTCGCTGCGTTTCGCCTCATTGAACTTGTGATAGCTCAGCAGCGGCTTCGAGATCTCAAAGTGGCGGAGCAACTGCCCGGTGCGCCGCGTGTCCTCGGCCGCGACGCGATCGCATTCGCGCAACGTGCGCAGGGCGCGCAGGGTGATGTCCTCCAGGTTCCCGATCGGCGTGGCGACCAGGTAGAGCGTTCCCGGAATCAAAGGCGGCGGTTCGTGGTTCACGGATTTTCTTGCCAGGGACGCAACCCGGTGGGGCGAAGCTTCTGCTGAGCCGGACTCAGGGCAAAACTGGATGTGGATAGGACATGCTGAACGTCCGGCTCGGCAGGAGCCTCGCCCCACCGAAGAGTCGCCTGCATCAAACGACAATTGCTTGTTCTACTCATGCGCGGGTTTCTGGGTTCCCGATCCCCTGCGCAGCAGCGGCGCAAGTTCGTCGGCAAGGTAATCGGCGACGAGTCGGTGCGCGAGAACGGAAGGATGGCCGTCACCGGGAATTGTCAGTTCCGCGCGACTGTGCCCGGCGAAGGGTTCCTCCAACCCGGTGAGCCCCACGAGTCCCGTCTCCTTGGCCAGCGATTCGATCCCGGCCGCCACGATCTCGTTCCATCCCTCGCCCGCCGACTGCGGCCAGTGCAGGACGGCCAGCGCTGCGCCCCGCTCGTCGCACAGTGTCTTCATTTCCCGGATGCGCGCGGCGTCGGCCTCCCAGTAGCCACGAAAGGCTTCTATCGCCCGCGCGCTGCGTTCGTTGGGAACGGCCTTGGGCTCTTCGGCCGAACGGCGACGCAGATGAACAATCTTGCGATAAACGAAGGTCGCCAACCGGCTCAACTCCCGCAACCGTTTACGCTTCGTTTGGGTGTCACGGTAACGGGCGAACTCCTCCGCTGAAAACGGCTGGCGCAGCACATCGCCGGTCGGGATCGTGAGCACGACGAGTTCGGGGACGCGCCCCGCTGCGAGCTCCCGTTTTAACAGCGCGGCGGATTGAAAAACGCCGTAGCCGGGATTGCCGCCGTTGCGCGGAACAAGCCCCTGATTCATCAGCGTTCGTCCCGCAACGGCGCCGAAGGTTTCCGAATCCTCAACGCCAAGTCCGAACGTGTAGGAGTCGCCGAGGAACAAACACGTTACTGAACCGCCCTCGCCTCCGGCCCCGCCACCCTCCCGAAACCCGTCCTTCCCAATATGGATGAGCGGCGAGCGAAAGACGCCCCCGCCCATCCAAAGCCGCCCCGTCTGCTCCGGTTTCAACCGCCAATAGAGTTCTTCGTCAAATTCGTAGTCCAATTGCGGATCGAGCGGAAACAACCGGAACGCCGCCTCGCCGACCAGCAGCAAGACCGCGACTGCGGCCACGGATATCAGCCATCGCCGCCGCGCCATCGGAGGCGATCCGCTCCCATTCTCACGCGATTCCGATTCCCGCGCCATGCGACCTCATCGTTCCGGCGGAGCCTCGGCCAGGATCTTCCGGTAGATCTCCTCAGCCTCCGCATAGGCCAAGCCTGCCGCCATGCGTTCATCGTCGGCGATGCGCCGACTGCGGACGCTCCAGAGATGCGCGATGCAGTCGAGGCACCACTGCGCGCTGCGACGCGAAACGCGGAGCGGCTTCCCTCCGACCAACACGTTGACCGGGTTCGTGTGCATCTGCGGAAACTCCCGCAGGGCCACCCAACTGCTGCGCTCGACCGGGAAGGAAAATGTCACGTCATGGATCTTCCCGTCCGCCGGCACACGCCGCGATGCGGCAACCTCGCCGTTCACGACTAGTTCCACTGTGCGCGTTGTCGGGCGGTAACCGCCTTGCCCTGGTTCCGGTCGATCCGCGTAGAGGACAACCGTGTCTCCGATCACGCGTCGCAACGCGTCCGAGGCCGCGCCGTAAGCAACCTCCAGCGGAGTCTCCGGGGAAAAGGCGACCTTGGCGGAAACCTGCACCTTCCCAGGTTTTTCCAGTTTCACGTCATCGCCGGCCGGGACGCCGTTCACCTTGAATTCCATCGCGTGGCCGTAGCCGTCCGATACATAGGACCGGCCCTCGGCCAACCGGTCGCACCACTCGGAAAAGTCGATCCCGTCCGTTTTCCCGGTCTTCACGTAAACCCTCCCCTGCCCCACCCGCGTGCCGCTCATGCAGGGGAAGTCCGTCTCGCCGCTGACCTTGACCGGCATCCCGCAGTTGAGCAGGTGATACCAGCAATTCCACTCCAACAGGCGGGCGGTGTCCATGGCGCTGATAAAATCGCAGGCTCCCAACGCCGCCGTCACAAAAATCTCCTGCGCGCCCACGCCGTTCAACTCCGGGATGGCAAAGTTGGGCAGGCTGTCGGCGACACGGTTGTGGCTGCGGACCAGTTCGTCGAGGGAGACGATGCCGTTGCCATCGGCATCGATCATTCCAAACGGCTCGGTCAACAGGCCCGCTTCGGCCTCGCCGGCGTTCAGGGCCTTGTCACCGTTCGTGTCCAACCGGGCCAGCAGGCGGCCGGCGGCGGCTTCGGGATTCACCTGCAGGCCGCTGCCCGAATGCGCGTAGCCGACGACCCCGCCCTGTGCCTTGGCCCATTGTAGGACCGGCAAGGTCCAGGTCGGCCAGTCCTTGGAACCGTTCGCGCCGGGGTAGATCTGCTCCTTCAGGTCCAGCAGGCAGACGTGCCCGAGCGCCTGCGAGCCGAAGCCGCTCACCTCAATGTCGTACTTCAAAACCGTCTTCGCCTCGCTGACCTTGTCGGCATCGGCCGAAAAGAACTTGTGCTGATGGTCGAAACCCGGCCCCCACGTCAGCACACAGCCGACGCCAAGGCCCTCGCCCTTAACCTGCCGGAACATGTCCGCCGGCTCCACCCCTTCGCTGGGCTGCGTGTAATGCGCGCAGCCCGCCGCGTGAATATGATGGTCGCCGCAGACGTAGCCGAACGCCCCCGGATCAATCCAACGCTCCAAACGAACCTCGATCGCCGGGTCCGCTTCCCCGGAAACCACGACCTTCCGGGAAAGCCAGCGGTATTCCGGCCCGCGCCCGTAGAACATGGTGTATTCCCCCGGTGACAGTCGAACCGCCTCGCCATCGGCTCGGTAGATGTGTCTCTGGAAGAAGAAGTCGGGAGCCAACCGCTTGGCCTGTGGGGGATGCACGTGCCCCTGGCTGTCCAGAAAAAGGAAACGCCCGAGGGTCGGAGAGCCGTCCATATCCAAAACCTTGAGCCGCGTTTCCACCGCCGGCACGATGTCGAACAGGACCGGCAGCTCGGCGCGGAAGCGCAGGTCCTGCGTCCCCTGGCCGATGTCGAAGGTGAGCGTCGCCTCCCTCTTCCCTGCCTCGGAGCTGTAGATCAGCGCGATGGCGTACTCCACCCGCAACCCGCTCAATTGCGGGGTCATCGGCCGATCGGAGAACATCTCCATATCCAGGAAGCGGTCCGAGCGCCCGGCCTGGTTCTCATTCGCGCGGAGCTCGGGCTGGCGTTGCCGGAAGGCGCTCAACTTCGACATTCCGGCGTAGACCTGCCCCGCCTGCGGGCTGCCGATCCGCAGGCGCTTGGTCACATCCGCCTCGTTCACCACCTTGATCAGGACCGGGGTGTAGCCAGCCTGGCGAAGCTTGGCCTGTCCGGCAGCCCGCTCCGCCTTGACGCGTTCCTCGGGATTGATCCGGACGGTCAGCAGGGTTTCTGCATCCATCAGTTCCTGAATCCGCGAGGCGTCCCGTCTGATGATGGCCGCATCGAGGGCCGCCCGCGTCCCCCCGGCCAACGGCGCGCCCAGATAGTCAAGCGCCCGCATCGCACGCTCCACGTTCGCAGCCAGAGGCTGGCCTTCGACCTCGACCGGCGCGGCCGACCCCGGTCCCGACAATCCAGCCAGAAACGCCATGGCGACGATGAAGATCCGCAGAAATGAAGCTCCGCTCATGAGTCAAGGGATAACCGATACCAAGCGGCGACACAATGCGGAGGCCGTGTCGATGTCTCCAATCCCGGAGCTGCATTGCCCAGTCCGCCATGACTTGCCGCGCGGCCGGAAACACCGATCTGTTTGGCGGATTGAGATCCGAGGACGACGACGAATCGCATACGTCCATCGCCCATTCCCCTGAGGTGTTTACACGATCTCCAAACCGCCGCTACTATCCGCCGAACCGCGCTCCAAAGTGAAAGACGTCCCCACACCGCCCAACGAGCAGGACCGGCTCCGCGCGCTGCATCGCTACGATGCGCTCGGAAGCGGGGCCGAACCCGAGATCGACAACCTTGCGAAGCTCGCCGCGCGCGTCTGCGGAACCCCTCTCGCCACGGTCTGCCTCGTGGACGAGACCCGCCAGGTGAACCTCGGGAGTTACGGCCTGCCTTCAGGCGAGATTCCCCGGGAACACTCCTTCTGCAGCCTCACCGTCCAGACGGGCTCCCGATTGGTCATCGAGAACGCGCTCGAAGATCCGCGTTTCACCGCGAACCCCTATGTCGTGGGCGAACCGGGGCTACGCTTCTATGCCGCCGCCCCGCTGGTCACCCCGGATGGCTTCGCCATCGGCGCGCTCAGCGTGATGGACCGACAACCGCGGACGCTATCCTCCGGACAGGCGGAATCGTTGGAAGTCCTCGCCAACCAGGTCATGCTGGAATTCGAAATGCGACGGACGGTCGACGATCTGCGCCGCGAGGTCGCCGAACACGAACGCACCGAGGAAGCCCTCAAGCAGGCTGAAATAAAGTACCGCAGCATCTTCGAGAACGCGGGCGAGGGCATCTTCCTCACCACCCCGGAAGGCCGGTATATCGCCGCCAACCCGATGCTTGCCCGGATCTACGGCTACGAGACTCCGGACGAACTCATCCAAACCGTACACGACATCACCGGCCAGCTCTACGTGGACCCCGGCCGCCGGGAGGAGTTCCGCAGCCGGCTCCATGCCGAGGAGTACATCGGCGACTTCGAATCCCAGGTCTACCGCCGCGACGGCTCCATCATCTGGATCTCGGAGAAGGCCCGCGCAGTTCACAACGACGACGGGGAACTGCTCTATTACGAGGGCGCCGTCGAGGACATCACCGAACGACGCGAACAACAGGAGATCATCAAGCGCTCGGAAAAACGCTTCCGCGCCGTCTGGGACACCGCCACCGACGGCATGCGACTGACCAACCGTGACGGCGAGGTCGTCAGTGTCAACCGGGCCTTCTGCGAGATGACCGGACTCGACGCCGACGCCATGGTCGGACAGTCGCTCAATGTCGCCTACACCGAGGACGATGGCGGGGAAGAGAGACTCCAGAGGCATGTCGCCCGATTCAAACAAAACCGCTTTTCAAACCGGGAGGAGCTCACCCTCACCTTCTGGAACGGCGCCGTCCTGGACGTGGAGATCTCCAACGCGATCGTGGAGATGGAAAACGGGGAACTCCTGTTGTTGAGCGTCTTCCACGACGTCACCGAACGACGCCGGACCGAGGAAAAGCTGCGCGAATCCGAATTGCTCTATCACTCCCTGGTCGAAAGCCTGCCCCAGAACATCTTCCGCAAGGACATGGAAGAGCGCTTCACCTTCGCAAACCAGAACTTCTGCAACCTGATGGGCCGCCCCCTGGAAGAGATCGTCGGCCAGACCGACTTCGATTTCTTCCCGGCCGAACTGGCCGAAAAATACCAGGAGGACGACCGCCGCGTCATCGCCGGGGGCAAGCCCTTTCAGACTGTGGAAGAACACGTTGAGCCGGGGCAGCCGACGATCTACGTGGAGACCGTCAAGACCCCGCTCTACGATCACGACGGAAACCCCGCCGGCATCCAGGGCATCTTCTGGGACGTCACCGAGAAGAAGCGGATCGAGAACCAGCTCGCCTACGAACGGGATCTCCTGCGCGCCCTGCTCGACACCATCCCCGACCGCATCTACTTCAAGGATCGGGATTCCCGCTTCCTCCGCATCAGCCAGGCCCTGGCCGACCAGTTCGGGATCGCGGACCCGGAAGAGGCTGTCGGGAAATCCGACTTCGACTACTTCAACCGGGACCACGCCCAACCCGCGTTCGAGGACGAGCAGAAGATCATCGAGACCGGCAAGCCGATCATCGGCAAGACAGAGAAGGAAACCTGGGGCGACGGCAGTGTCACCTGGGCGCTCACCACCAAGATGGCCCTTCGCAACACCGAGGGAGAGATCCTCGGCACCTTCGGCGTTTCCAAGGACATCACCGAGCTCAAACAGGCTGAAGAGCAACTGTCCCTGGCCCGCGACGCCGCGTTGGAAACCGCCAATCTCAAGTCGGAGTTCCTCGCGACCATGAGCCACGAGATCCGCACGCCGCTCAACGGCATCATCGGGATGACCGGCCTGCTGCTCGACACCAACCTCAACACCCAGCAACGCGACTTCGCCCGCACCGTCCGCTCCAGCGCCGATGCCCTGCTCGACATCATCAATGACATCCTCGACTTCTCCAAGATGGAGGCCGGACGCCTCATCTTCGAGAAGATTGACTTCGACCTCCGCAACGTGGTCGAGGATATCGCCGAACTCATGGCCGAGCGGGCTCAGACCAAGGGCATTGAATTCGGCTGCGACATCCAGCCGGACCTGCCCACCCTTCTGCGCGGAGACTCCGGCCGCATCCGTCAGGTTATCCTCAACCTGGTCGGCAACGCTGTGAAGTTCACCAACCAGGGCGAAGTGGTCATCCATGTCAGCCGGGAGTCCGAGACCGACCACGCCATCACCGTGCGCGTCGCCGTCAGCGACACCGGCATCGGCGTCAGCCGGAACAACGCCGACAAGATCTTCGACGCTTTCACCCAGGCCGACGGCAGCACGACCCGCCGCTACGGCGGCACCGGCCTGGGACTCGCGATCTGCAAGCAACTGATCGAGATGATGGGGGGCCAGATCGGCGTCGACAGCGAACTCGGCCGCGGTTCGACCTTCTGGTTCACCCTCCGTTTCGACAAGCAGGACACCGCGTGCGAGGCCGACGCCGACGGAGCCAACCTCATGGGCCGGCGCGTCCTGATTGTCGATGACAACGCCACCAACCGCGAGATCGTCCTGCTCCAGACCCGGGCTTGGGGCATGCGCGCGGAGGCCGTCGACAACGGGTCCGATGCCTTCGAGGAGTTGATGCGCGCCGCCGCCAGTGACGAACCCTATGAGATCGCCCTTCTGGACATGCAGATGCCCGGGATGGATGGAGTGCAACTCGCCCGCAAGATCCGTTCGGACGACCGCCTCTCCCGGACAAGCCTCGCCATGCTCACCTCCCTGGGCGACCGCTTCGAACCCGAGGAACTGGCTCGGGCCGGGTTCTCCGCCCTGCTCGTCAAACCCGTCAAACAGAAGCGCCTGCTTGACTGCATCCTGGATGTCCTGGCCGGCAAGGAACCCATCCTGGACCTTTCGACCGTCTCCGCCGGCACCGAATTCCTCCGCCGCTCAAGCTTCTCCGAGGGCCGCCCCAAGCTTCGGATCCTGCTGGCCGAAGACAACTCCGTGAACCAAAAGGTCGCCCTGCTTCAGCTCAAGCGGCTTGGTTTCACCGCCGACTGCGTCGCCGACGGCGGTGAGGCCGTCGAAGAACTCAAACGCGTCCCTTACGATGTCGTGCTCATGGACTGCCACATGCCCGTGAAGGACGGCTACGAGGCCACCCGCGAGATTCGGGACATCGAACGCGCCGCGCGCGCCGAAAACCTCGACATCCCCCCGGCCTACATCGTCGCCATGACCGCAAACGCCATGAAAGGCGACCGCGACCGCTGCCTGGAGACCGGCATGGACGACTACCTGGCCAAACCGGTCGAGATCGAGGAACTCGCCGCAGCCCTCGAACGCGCCTGCGCCCGCGTGGCCGAGACCTCACCCGACACCCTCGAATCCTCTCCGACCGAAACCGAGACGGACAAGTCCGCCTCCGAGCATATCGATCTTTCCGTCATCGACGGCCTGAGGGAGCTTCGCGAACCCGGCGAACCAGACCCCGTCGCCGAGTTGATCGACCTCTACCTCAACGACTCGCCCAGGCGCATCGCCCAGATGAACGAAGCCTTGGCCGCCAATGACGGCAAATCCCTCAAAGTCGCTGTGCACACCCTCAAGGGCAGTTCGAGCAACCTCGGAGCGAAGGCCCTCGCGCAACTCTGCGGAGCCTTTGAGGAACGCGTCGGCAAACAGGACCTCGAAGGAGCCCCGGACCTCATCCAGGAGATCGCCGACCAATACCAGGCGCTCGAGACGATCCTCCGGCGCGAACGCGACCGCTGATTCCGATGAAGATCCTGATCGCCGAAGACCGGGCCGTTTCCCGTAAGATCCTGCACGAACTGATTGAGAAGCTCGGACATGAGGCTGTCGCCACGGAGAATGGTCGTCAGGCCTGGGAGTCCTTCAAGGCCCGCCCGCCCGACGCAATTCTCACCGATTGGGAAATGCCCGAGATGGACGGGCTCCAACTCACCCGGCATGTCCGAAGCCATCCCAAGGGCGAAGGCGTCTACATCATCATGCTCAGCGCCGTCTACACCCTGAACGAGAACTTCTATCAGGCCATGGATCTCGGCGTGAACGACTTCCTCACCAAGCCCTACACCAAGCGCGATTTGATCGTCCGCCTTCGCTTGGCAGAAAAGACCGTCCAGGACCATCGGAAGATACGCGAACTCGAGCGCTTCCTGCGCATCTGCTGCTACTGCAAAAAAGTCTGCGACGAGAATGACGACTGGCGCCCCCTCGAAGAACATATCAGCCGCCGCACCGGCGCCCAGTTCAGCCACGGCATGTGTCCGACCTGCTTCGAAACCCACGCCCCGCCCGAAATCGAAGTTTTTGCCAAGGAACGTCGGGATTGATCCAGCGCCTAAGCATGAACGCCAAGATCAACGCAATTTCGAGAGCTTGCCAGTCGGCGCTCGGGGTTGGAGTTCACGCTTTAGCGTGCATTCGCCCAGAAACACGCTAAAGCGCGGACTCCAACGAGGCGCGATTCCAACTCCTGCGTAGCATACGCCCTGTGGATTGATTCCCCTTGCCTGCGCCACATTCGCGACCAACAGCCGGGCGTTCGGCTTCCCCGCTTGTCACCAGGCATACCGACGGCGCCGTAGCTTCCGCCGGACGCGCCGGGCACAAAAAAGCCCGTCCAGCAGATGGACGGGCTTTCGCAATTCTGGGGAGCGATCTACTTCGCTTCTGCGGCGGGCTTTTCGCCTTCGGCGTCGGATTCTTCAGTCGCTTCGGCCTTCGGCTCATCAGCGACTTCCGCAGCCGGGGCGTCTTCGGCTTTGTCGGCCGTTTCCTCAACCGCCGCCTCTTCCTCAGCGGGAGCCTCGCCCTCGTCGGCTTTCGGCTCGTCAGCTTTCGGCTTTTTCTCCTTCTTCGGCTTGGAAGCAGCGGGGGTCTGTCCGGCAAACTCCTCATCAACCCACTCCAGCATGGCCATCTCGGCGGCATCGCCACGACGACGGTGGAGCTTCACGATGCGGGTGTAGCCGCCCGGGCGCGCGCTGAATTCAGGCGCGATCTCATCAAAAAGGATGCGCACGACGTCCTCGTTTTCCCGCCACGCCTCGCGCAACTCCTTGCCGGGCTTCGTGGGCGTCCCGCGGAAGTGTGTGCGCGCCTGCTGCTTGAGCCGGGCGGCGGCAAGCCGGCGGTGGTGCAGCGTGCCCTTCTTGCCGAGCGTGACCAACTTCTCGGCAACGGGGCGCGCGGCTTTGGCCTTGGCCAAGGTCGTGGTAACACACTTGCCGGCCTTCCAGGCCTTGATCAGACTGCAGACCAGATTGGCCAGCATCGCGTTGCGGTGCTCGCCCTTGCGGCCGAGTTTCGCGTTTCGTTTCAGGTGTCGCATGTTCGGATCGGGGGATGCGATCAGGCTTCCTCGTTGGAACCGTCGAGCAGATTGCTGTCGATGTTCATGCCCAGGGAAAGGCCGAGCTGGGTGAGTTTGTCCTTGATCTCGTTGAGCGATTTCTTGCCGAAGTTCCGGTACTTGAGCATCTCGGCCTCGGTCTTGAGGGCCAGCTGGCCCACGGTGGTGATGTTGGCGTTGTTGAGACAGTTCGCCGCGCGGACGCTGAGTTCGATCTCGTTGACGCTCATGTTCAACAGCTTCTTCTGCTGTTGTTTTTCCTCGTCCTGCTTGTCGACAACCTCCTCGATCTGGATGGCGTTCTTGTCGTAGCCGACAAACACGTCCAGATGATGTTGGAGAATCGCGGAAGCCTGGGTCAGGGCGTCGTCCGGCGAAAGGCGGCCGTCGGTCCAAACGTCGAGAATGAGTTTGTCGTAATCCGTCCGCTGTCCCACACGGGCGGCGCCCACGGTGTATTTGACCCGGGTCACGGGCGAGAAGATGGAGTCAATCGCGATGACCCCGATGGCCTGGTCAGGCTTCTTGTTCTCATCCCCGGGATGAAAGCCGCGGCCGATCTGCACCTCCAGCTCCATCATGAACTTCTTCTTCTTGTCGAGCGTGCAGATGACCTGGTCGGGGTTCACCACCTCGGTGTGGTGGTTCAACTCGATGTCGCCGGCGGTGACCTCCCCCTCCTTGTTGACGGAGAGGAGCAGGACCTGCGGCTCGCGGGTGTCATGGATCTTGAGCTTCACCTTCTTGAGGTTCAGCACGATGTCGGTGACATCCTCGACGACGCCGTCAACGGTGGCGAACTCATGCATCGCCCCGTCAATGCGGACGGAGGTGATGGCGGCGCCCTCAAGCGAGGATAGGAGCACCCGGCGGAGCGAGTTCCCGATCGTGTGTCCGTAACCGGGCTCGAAGGGGTCGGCAATAAACTGGGTGTAGGTGTCCGTCGCGGTGGACTCGTCCTTTTTTAACCGCTTGGGAAGTTCGAATGGAGCTAGACGTACTGGCATGGTTTTGACTGGGTTGCAATTTTAACCTGACCGATGGGGCACAATTCCCGCGTCGCCCCGCGGTCCATATAATTGCTGACCTGACTCCCACCCGGGAGCAGGCGGATCAGCGGGAATAAAATTCGACGATGGTCTGTTCGTTCGCGATCGGCTGGATGTCCTCACGCGTTGGTTCGCGGTCGAGGGTTCCCTTGAACGCGTCCTTGTTCAGTGTCAGCCACTCCGGCACAGCCCGGCTGGTGGACATCTCCAGGTTCTTGGTGGCAACCTGGCGCGAGACGCTGGAGTCCTTGACCTCGATGACGTCGTTGACCTTCACTGCATAGCTGGGGATGTCGACCTTGTGCCCGTTGACCATGATGTGGCCATGGGAAACAAACTGGCGGGCGGCAGCCCGGGTCGTCGCAAACCCGAGATGGTAGACAATGCTGTCCAACCGCGTCTCCAGGATCTGGAGCATGATTTCACCGGTCACGCCACGACGGCGGATGGCCTTTTCATACACGCCGCGGAACTGCTTCTCGAGCAGCCCGTAGTAGTAGCGCATCTTCTGCTTTTCGGCCAACGCCAGCGCGTAGTCGGTCTGCTTCCGGCGCGAACGGGGGCCGTGAACGCCGGGGCCGTAGTTCTTGCGCTCCAGATACTTGGAGGGGCCGAAGATCGGGACGCCAAAGCGGCGGCTGATGCGGGTGCGGGGTCCTGTGTAACGAGCCATGTCGATTCTCTCTGGTAAAGGTTCTGGGAAGGATCAGACGCGCCGCTTCTTCCGGGGGCGGCATCCGTTGTGCGGCACCGGGGTGACGTCCTTGATCGAGGTGATTTCCAAGCCGATCGCCTGCAGGGCGCGAATGGCAGACTCACGGCCGGAGCCGGGGCCTTTGACCTTGACCTCGACCTCGCGGAGACCATGGGACATGGCCTGCCGGGCGGCGTCCTGTGCGACCTGCTGAGCGGCAAACGCCGTGCTCTTGCGCGAACCCTTGAAACCGACCTTGCCCGCGCTGGACCAGCTGATCACGTTCCCCTGCATGTCGCTGATGGACACCAAGGTGTTGTTGAAGGTGGCGCAGATGGTGGCCACCCCTGAGGAAATGTTCTTCGACTTCTTCGCCTTGACAATCTTCTTGTCCGCGAAGTCGTCAGCGAGCAGTTCTGCGGCGGTCGGCGCGCTGGCCGCGGGCGGCGCCGCATCCTTTTTCTCAGCGTCGCCCTTGGGGGCTTCCGCCTTGGGAGCTTCCGCCTTAGGAGCTTCCGTCGCCGGTTTTTCCTCGGTCACCGGCTCAGCGGCGGCCTGTTCGTTCTTTTCTTCGTCTGCCATAGGTCAATTGCGTGAAAGTGGATTCCGATTCGTGGACTAGGACTTGCGCACGACGCCGACCGTCTTCTTCGGCCCCTTCCGGGTGCGCGCGTTGGTCGAAGTGCGTTGCCCCCGCACCGGGAGGCCTCGGGAGTGGCGCAGTCCGCGATAGCTTCGGATCGCCTTGAGGCGTTTGAGGTTCATGCTGATCTCCCGGCGAAGGTCGCCTTCCAGCACGTACTCGCCCTCCTGCATGATCTTGGACAACTCAGACAACTGGTCGTCATTGAGTTCCCTGGCCCGGACATTCGGGTCGATCGAGGTCTTCGAGACGATGTCCCGCGCGATCGCCGGACCGATCCCGTAAATGTATTGCAGCGAGTACTCGAGCTTCTTGTTGCCCGGAATATCGACACCCAGTATACGTGGCATAACGTTTTGGCTTCTTTCGGTTAACCTTGCCGCTGCTTGTGGCGCGGATTGGTGCAGATCACCCTGATGACGCCCTCGCGCCGGATGATCTTGCAGTGTTCACAAAGTTTTTTGACTGATGCGCGAACCTTCATAATCGCTATTCGTTCTGTTGTTCATCGATCACGCCCGCCTTCGAAAAATCAAAAGGCGAGGCAATCAGCGTCAATTCTTCCCCCGGCCGAAGCCGGCTTAAATCCGACAGGTTTCTTTTTGTCACATGGGCCACCATGCGGTGCCCATTGGCCAGTTCCACCCGACACGCCCTCGCGGAGATGGGCTCCACAAATCGGGCGATCAGCCGAATTTCTTCCCTTCCGGCCATGTCAGCACTTCAGGCTCATCGTCCGTGATCAAAACCGTATGCTCAAAATGAGCTGACGGTTGCCCGTCTCTTGTGACGACCGTCCAACCGTCTTTCAAAACCTTCACCGCCGCCGTCCCCGCGTTGACCATCGGTTCGATTGCCAAGGTCATTCCCGGCAGCAATTCCGGGCTCCGCCGTCTCGGTTCCACGTAATTGGGCACCTGCGGCGGTTCATGCATCGTTTTGCCGACGCCATGACCGACGAATTCCCGGACGACGGAAAAACCGTTGCCCTCCGCCAGATCCTGAATCGCTTTCGAGATATCCCGGACCCGGTTTCCAGCAACGGCACAAGAGATGGCAGCGTATAGAGATTGCTTGGTGACTTCAACAAGTTTCTTAGTTTTTTTGTCGCACTCGTTGACGATCACCGTCGTCGCATTGTCTCCGATATAGCCGTCCAGAGTAACGCCGACATCGAGGCTCACGATATCGCCGCGCTGGATGCGCCGGTCGCCGGCCAAACCATGAACGACCTCTTCATTCACCGAGATGCAGGTTTGCCGGGGATATTTCCGGTAGCCCAGGAACGCGCTTCGTCCGCCGTGGCGTGCGATGCGTTCCGCCGCGTAGTCGTCGAGTTCCCGGGTTTTTGTCCCCGGCCGGATTTCCGCGGCCACATCGGCGAGAACAGCAGCCGCCGCCCGGCAGGCCGCCCGCATCAACTCCTGCTCTGCTGGAGTTTTTATGTTGCTCATGTCCGGAACGGACCTGGCTTTCCAATCAAAGAACGTGGCAAAAAGATTTTTCGTGGCGTGAAGCGTCCTTCCCTTCCGGTTTCTCAGAAGCGGCCGCGAATGCGGCCTTTTTTGAGGAAACCATCGTAGTGACGCATCAGCAGATGCGATTCCATCTGTCGCATCGTGTCCAGCAGGACGCCGACCATGATCAGGAGGCTGGTGCCGCCAAAGAAATCTGCGACAGCCATGGGGATTTCCAGCCAGTTGCTCATCAACATCGGCACGGTCGCGATCAGGACGAGGAAAATGGCGCCGGACAGGGTGATTCGGCTCATTGTACGATGCAGAAAATCGGTGGTGGCCTGACCAGGCCGCACACCGGGGATATAGCCCCCGTTGCGCTTCAGATCGTCCGCGATCTGGATCTCGTTGAACTGGGTGGCCACCCAGAAGTACGAAAAGAAGAGGATCATCGCCGCAAACGAGATGATGTAGAAAGGCCGCCCATAGGTGAACCATGTGGAAATCTCCTGAAGGAAACGGCTGTCCCACGCGTTCCCGGCAAAACCCAGCATCTGCCCGGGCAGCATCAAGATCGCCTGCGCGAAGATGATCGGCATCACGCCGGCATGATTGACGCGCAGAGGCATGAAGGAACTGCCCCCCGCGTAGACCTTCCGTCCTACGGAACGCTGGGCGTATTGAACCGGAATCTTCCGCTGGGCCTGGGTGATGGCCACGATGCCCGCCACCACGAACACAAAGATGATGGCCAGGAAGGCGAGTTCTATGACGGAGCCGCGCTCCCCGGTGGACGGATCGACGCGGAACATGTCCATCAAGCCCTGCCCCGCCTGGGGCAGGCGTGCGAGAATGCCGATGGTGATCACCAGCGAGATCCCGTTGCCGATGCCTCGTTCCGTGATCTGCTCCCCCATCCACATGAGCAAGGCCGTGCCGCAAGTGAGGATCATCACCGTCTGGATGCGGTACCACCAGATCCACTTTTCATCATAGAGCACGAGGTTCCCGTCAAAGTTCGGGAAGATCTTTGCCGCGTTCTCGAATCCGATCGCCATGACCAGCCCTTGGCCGAGACACAGGAGAATGGTGCCGTAGCGGCCATATTGAACGATCTTGGCGCGTCCGCCCTCCTCCCGCGCCAGTTTGGCGAGTCGCGGCATGACAGCGGTGAGCAACTGGATGATGATGGTGGCGCTGATATAGGGCATAATGCCCAGCGATCCCACCGCACACTTCTCCAACGCGCCGCCCGTGAACAGGCTATACATGCCGAGAATGCTCGTTCCGTCGGAGTTCTCCGCCAGCTTGGCGAAATAGGCCGCCAAAGCCTGCCCGTCGAGCCCGGGGATCGGAATCATCGCCACCAGCCGGCAGATCCCCAAAACAATCAGGGTAAAGAAAATCCGCGACTTCAGCTCCGGAATCTTGAAGCAGTTGGAGATGGTGCTGGCGATGTTGCCTAACATGGAACGGCTGTGTTGAGCTTCCCGACCGGTTTATTCGCCCGCCGCTTCCGCGCCGGTCTTTTCTGCCTTTGCTGCCTTGCCAACGATCTCGCAGGCGCCTCCAAGTTCCTCGATCCGTTTCTTGGCGGAGGCGCTGAACGCGCTGGCCTTGACGGTCAGCTTCTTGTTCAGTTCGCCGCGAGCGAGGATCTTGATGCCGTCGGCTTTTCCGTTCGCAAGTCCCGCCTCGCGCAGCGCGGCTTCATCAACCGTCGCGCCATCCTCAAAACGTTCGAGGTCGCTGAGATTCACGGGGTGGTAGACGGTGCCAAAGCGGACATTGCTGAAGCCGCGCTTGGGCAGGCGGCGGATCAGAGGGAGCTGACCGCCCTCGAAGCCGGGGCGCGTGGAACTGCCCGAGCGTGAGCCCTGGCCCTTCATGCCGCGTCCGGCCGTCTTACCGCTGCCGCTTCCGTTCCCGCGCCCCACGCGCTTGCGCGCCTTCTTGGCCCCGGGTCTGGGTTTGAGTGTATGTAAACGCATGTCTCTAGGATTTGTTGTCAGGCCTCGCTCTCGCCGGATTCCACGGGCGCGGACTCTGTTTCAGCAGCCTCCGCAGGGGCCTCTTCCCGCTTTTTCATCTCAAGCCCACGCGCCGAGTAGACCTCCTCACGCAGGCGCAATTCCATCAATCCCTGCAGCGTCGCCTTGGCGACGTTGGCGGCATTCTTGGAACCCAGCGATTTGCTGAGCAGGTCGCGCACGCCGGCCGACTCGACCACGGCGCGCACGGTCTTGCCGGCAATAATGCCGGTTCCCGGGGAGGCCGGCCGGAGGATGACCCGGGCGCCATCGTAGACGCAGACAATCTCGTGTGGGATGGTCGTGCCGCTCAGGGAGATGTCCACCATCTGCCGTTTGGCCGCCTCGCTGCCCTTGCGGATGCAGTCAGCCACCTCGCTGGCCTTGCCAAGCCCGAGTCCGACGCGTCCGTTCTTGTCGCCCGCGACCACCAGGGCGCTGAAGCTGAAACGGCGTCCGCCCTTGACGACCTTGGACGAGCGGTTGATGTGAACGATCTTTTCAGTGATCTCGCGCCCCTGCGCATCGACCGTCACGGGCACCGTGCGGGGACCCCGGTCACGACCGCCGGGTCCACGGCGGCCGCCTTGGCCCTGTCCGCGCCCATGGCCCTGCCCTTGGCCCTGATTCTGGCCCTGTTGCTCTGTGTTGTTGTTGTCAGCCACGATTAAATCTCCTGGTTCTGGTTCAGATATGGACGCCGCCCTCGCGCGTCGCCTCGGCGAGCGCCTTGACCTTGCCGTGATACTTCGAGCCGCTGCGATCAAACACGGCCTTTGCAATGCCCGCGCCCTTGGCCGCTTCGGCGGCGAGTTTCCCGATCTTCTCCGCAGACTCGACGTTTGCCTTGAGCGCATCGCGTTCCGGCGTCGACTTGTGCATGGTGGAGACGGCGGCCATCGTCACGCCATCCTCGTCGTTGACGAATTGAACGTAGATGTTCTTGTTCGTGAAGCGCACACTCATGCGCGGGCGCTCGGCCGTGCCGACGATCTTCTTGCGCGAGCGCCAATGACGCAGTTTGCGCAGCCGTTGTTTCTTTTCGGTTCTCATCTTCGTTTGCGGGAAGAAATCAATTACTTGACGGTCTTGCCTTCCTTGCGGCGGATGCGTTCGCCCTTGTACTTCACGCCTTTGCCCTTGTAGGGCTCGGCCGGCGAAAACGCGCGGATCTCGGCCGCCACCTGGCCGACCTTCTGTTTGTCCGCTCCTTCGATCTTCACCTTTGTCTGACCGTCCAGGGTCACCGTGATGTTCTCTGGGATCGGATAGTGAATGACGTGGGAGAAACCAAGCGAGAGGGCGATCTCCTTGCCCTTCATCTCCGCCTTGTAGCCGACGCCTTCAATCTCGAGTTCCTTGACGAAACCCTCGTTGCAGCCCTGGATCATGTTCGCGACCAGGGAACGGCTGAGGCCGTGCAAAGCCCTGGACTGACGCTCGTCGTTCACCCGGGAGACGACGACCTCGTCGCCTTCAAGTTCAGCCGTCGCGCGGGCGGGAAGGTCCCAGTTCATCCGGCCCTTGGGGCCTTCAACGGCGACGTTTTGTCCCGTGATCGTGACCTTGACGCCGCCGGGAACCTTGATCGGTTGTTTTCCAATTCGTGACATGTCTTTCTCCGTTTTTACCAGACGTAGCAGACCACTTCGCCGCCGACATTCGCCTTGCGGGCGTCCTGGCCGGTGATGATGCCGCGCGAGGTTGACAAAATGGCGGTGCCCAGTCCGCGCAGCACGCGAGGGATGTGTTGGGCATTGACGTATTGGCGCAGGCCGGGGCGGCTGACGCGCCGGAGCCCTTTGATCACGCCCTCTCGGCCGTTGTATTTCAGGCTCACGACAATGGTCTTTTTCAGGTCGCCCTCGACCTTGCAGTCCCCGGCGTATCCCTGTTTCACCAGGATTCTGGCGATGCTCTCCTTCATGTTGGAGTGCGGGATCCGGACCTCGGGCAACAGCGCGGCGCTCGCGTTGCGGACGCGCGCCAGCATATCGGCAATGGGATCGGTCATCATAACTTTACCAGCTCGCTTTGGTTACACCCGGAATGAGCCCCGCCAGCGCCGCCTCGCGGAAGACGAGCCGCGAGCAACGGAACTTGCGCATGTAGGCGTGGCGACGACCGGTCACGTCGCACCGGTTGACCAGCCGGACCGGGCTGGCGTTGCGCGGGAGCTGCGAGAGCCCCTCGTAGTCGCGGTTCGCCTTGAGTTCCGCGCGTTTCTCACGGTAGCGCTCGACGGTGGCCGCCTTGCGCTTGTTTCGTTCAGTCCAGGATTTCTTTGCCATAACGTTCCTTCAAATATCAGTTGGAGCCCTTGACGGCAAAGGGCATGCCGAATGCGATGAGGAGGGCCAAAGCCTCCTTGTCGGTGTTCGCCGTGGTGACGATGGTGATGTCCATCCCCTGGGTCCGGTTCACCTTGTCCAGTTCAATTTCCGGGAAGATGGTCTGGTCGTTGATTCCCAGGGAATAATTGCCCCGCCCGTCGAAGGACTTTGCGGAGATGCCCCGGAAATCTCGAATGCGCGGCAAGGCCGCCGAGATCAGCCGGTCGAGAAACTCGTACATCACTTCGCGCCGCAGCGTCACGCGACAGCCAATCTCCTGACCTTCGCGCAACTTGAAGTTCGCGACGCTCTTCTTCGCCTTGGTGATCACGGGTTTGCGACCGGTGATGGCGGTCATGTCCTTCACCGCGTCGGCTAGCGCGCTCTTCTCCAAGGCGGCGGACAACGCCATGTTGAGCACGATCTTGTCCAGCTTCGGAATCTGATGGACGTTGGCGTAGCCGCCGCTTTCCCTCAGGCCGGGCTTGATCTCGTTCTGGTACTTGTCGAAAAGTCTCGGTTTCATTTCCGTTCTCAGTCTTCAGCTTGTTCTCCGCCGCCCCGTTTGGCGGCGCGCGCGTCATATTTATCGGCCTGCATCACATTCGAGATGTGGATCGTGCCCTCGCGCTCGAGGATCGCGCCCTGCTGATGCTGCTGGCTCTTGCGGACATGCTTCTTGATCATGTTCGCGCCTTCCACGATCACCCGCTCCTTGCGCGGCAGGACCTGGATGACCTTTCCGCGCTTGCCCTTTTCGGCTCCCGCGATCACGACGACCTCGTCGCCCTTCTTGACGTGACGTTTCGTAGACATGGCTTCCAATCAGATGACTTCCGGAGCGAGGGAGACGATCTTCATGAACCGTTTCTCGCGCAATTCGCGCGCCACCGGTCCGAAGATGCGGGTGCCGCGGGGATTCTTGTCCTTGTCGATGATGACAATGGCGTTGCTGTCGAACCGCAGGACGCTGCCATCAGGACGACGGATCGGCGCCTTGGTGCGAACCACGACCGCATCGACGACCTCGCCCTTCTTGACGTTGCCCTCGGGCGTGGCCTCTTTGATGTGCGCCTTGATGATGTCGCCGACCGCGGCGTAACGCTGGTTGCCGCCGAGCACTTGGATCGCGGCGGCCTTTTTGGCGCCCGAGTTGTCGGCGACCTGTAGTTTGGAGCGAAGTTGCAGCATGACGTTTCCTCAGCTTTCGGCCGCCGCGAGAGCATCGACATCCCGGCTGACAATCTCCAGCAGGCGCCAACGCTTGGTCTTCGACAACGGTCGGGTTTCAATGATCTTGACCTTGTCGCCGATGTTCGCCTCGCCCTTTTCGTCATGGGCATAGAACTTGCGGTGGCTGGTCACAACCTTCTTGTAGAGCGGATGCCGGAACCGGCGATCCACCCGGACAACGATGGTTTTGTCCATCTTGTTGGAGACGACCGTTCCCAGACGCTCTTTGCGATGGCCGCGTTTTTGTGTTTCTTCTGACATGGTCTGAATCCTAGGCGGAGGTCGTTTCGTTGTTGCGCAGGACGGAGAGTTGCGTCTCCACCCGGGCGATGTCGTGGCGCAGATTGCGCAGCCGCGACGGCTTCTCCAACTGCGAGCTGGCTTTCTGGAGCTTCAGGTTGAACAGCTCCGCGCGCAGGTCGCGCCCCTTGGCCACCAGTTCGGCCCGGGTCATTTCTTTGATTTCCGACATCTTCATGGTCTGTCTCCGATCGAATGGCCGCAGCTCAGCGGCGCTTGATGAATTTCACGCGGATCGGCAGCTTGTTTGCGCCGAGTCGCAAGGCTTCCCGCGCCACGGTCTCGGAGACGCCGTCCACCTCGAACAACACGGTGGCCGGTCGCACGACGGCGACCCAGGACTCCACCGGGCCCTTGCCTTTGCCCATGCGGACCTCCAGCGGCTTCTTGGTGAAGGACTTGTCCGGGAACACCCGGATCCAGACCTTGCCCCGCCTTTTCATGTGACGGGTGATCGCCGTTCGGGCGGCCTCAATCTGCTTGGTGTCCAGCCAGACACGCTCCAGCGATTGCAGTCCGTACGAACCGAAGGCGACGGTGTTCCCCCGCTGCGCCGTCCCTTTGCGGCTGCCGCGGTGCATCTTGCGATGCTTAACTCTGGCTGGCATCAATGGCATAACTCAGATCCCTTTCTGACTGGTTCAAATCTCTGGTTCAACGGCCCGCGGACGATCCGGCGGCCTCGGGGCGGCCGTTCTTCTCGGCCTGTTGTTCATCGACACAGACCCAGACCTTGATCCCCAGAATGCCGGCCAGCGTCTTGGCCTCGGTGAAGCCATAGTCGATGTTTGCGCGGAGGGTGTGCAGCGGCACGCTGCCCTCGTGATATTGTTCAACACGCGCGATCTCGGCGCCGCCGAGTCGACCGGCGCAACGAATGCGAATGCCTTTCGCGCCCTGATCCATCGCGGTCTGCACCGCCTTCTTGAGGGCGCGCCGGAAGGAAATGCGGCGCTCAAGCTGAAGCGCGACGTTCTCGGCGATCAGCTGCGCGTCCAGTTCCGGACGCTTGATCTCCTGGATGTCGACGTAGATCTCCTTGCCGGTGAGAGCGCTCAACTCCTCCTTGATCTTGTCGATCTCGGCGCCCTTGCGGCCGATCACCACACCGGGCCGCGCCGTCTGAATGGTGACGCGACAGCGCGTGGCGGCGCGTTCGATGAGGATCTTAGGCACTGAGGCCGATTCCAGCTTCTTCTTCAGCAGGTCGCGGATCTTGCGGTCCTCGACCAACAGGCGGCCGTAGTCTTTCTTGTCGGCGTACCACTTCGAACGCCAGTCCTTGTTGACGGCGACCCGCAGACCGACCGGATGTGATTTCTGTCCCATAACGTTCAGGCTTTTTGATCGGAAACGATGATGCGGATGTTCGAGCTGCGCTTGTGGATCGGGCCGGCGGAACCGCGGGCCTTGGGCTGCCAACGCTTCTGGGTGACGCCGTCGCCGACCACCGCCTCCTTGACGACCAGGTTTTCGGCGTCGAAGTCGGGGTAGACCTCCGGCTTCTGGGTCGCGATGTATTCCGCGTTGGCGATGGCGGACTTGAGGGTCTTGCCGATCAGTCGCGCGGATTTGCGCGGGACGACGGCGAGCGCAGCCGAGGCGGCCAGCGCATTCATGCCCTGAATCTCGCGCGTCACCTCCCGCACCTTCTGCGGAGACATGCGCACGTTCTTGCTGATCGATATCGCTTCCATGAGATCTTACTTGGTTTGTTTGTCCGGGTGATGGCCGTGGCCCTTGAACTTCCGCGTCGGCGCGAATTCACCCAACTTGTGGCCGACCATGTTCTCGGTGACGAACACCGCATCGAAGGCGCGTCCGTTGTGAACGTGGAAGGTGTGGCCGACAAAATCCGGGGTGATCGTCGAACGGCGAGACCAGGTCTTGATCGGGCGCTTTTGGTTGGCCTCGTTGAGCTTCCCGATCTTGTCGAGAAGCTTCACTTCCACGAAGGGGCCTTTTTTGATCGAACGTGCCATGTCTTATTTCCTCTTCTTGCTGCGGCGCTGGACGATGAACCGGTTGGACGGCTTCGTCTTGGAACGCGTCTTGTAACCCTTGGTGATGACGCCCCACGGGGTGACGGGATGGCCGCCGCCGGAGGTCTTGCCTTCGCCGCCGCCCATCGGATGGTCGACCGGATTCTTCGCCACCGCGCGGGTGATCGGGCGCCGCCCGAGATAACGGGTGCGTCCCGCCTTGCCCAGGACGATGTTGGCGTGGTCGGTGTTCCCCACCTGACCGATGGTGGCGTAACAATTCTCGTTGATCTTCCGAATCTCGCCCGAAGGCAGTTTGACCTGCGCGTAGCCGTCATCGCGCGACATCAAGGTCGCGGCCCCGCCGGCCGAGCGCACCAACTGCGCGCCTTTGCCGAGAGTCAACTCGATGTTGTGGATCTGCATCGCGGTCGGAATCTCCTTCAGGGGGAGACAGTTCCCGACGTCAGCGGGGGACCCCGGCCCGCTAACCACCATGGAGCCTACTTTCAGGCCGTTGGGCGCGATCATGTAGGCTTTCTGGCCGTCGGCATACTGGAGCAGAGCGAGCCGGGCCGTGCGGATCGGATCATATTCGATCGCGATCACACTGGCCTTGACGCCGTGCTTCTTCCGTTTGAAATCGATCTGCCGGATTTTCTGCTTGTGGCCGCCTCCCCGCCCACGCGAGGTGACGCGGCCGCGGTTGTTGCGTCCGCCCGTCTTTTTCCGCGTCTTGACGAGGCTTTTTTCCGGCTTGGACTTCGTGATCTCCTCGAAGGAGGAGGTCGCGGTGTAACGCAGCGAAGGCGTTACGGGTCTGTAGGTTTTTACCGCCATGATGATCCTTTCGCTCAGGTCAGACTGATCGCCTCGCCCTCTTTCAGGGTGACGATCGCTTTCTTCCATGCGGGGGTGGTTCCCGCCTGCGCGGTGCGCTGGCGGCGGGCCTTGCCCCGGACGTTCATCGTCCGGACGTCCGTGACGGTGACCTTGAAGATCTCCTCGATCGCCGAACGGATCTGAAACTTGTTTGCGTGCCGGTCTGCGACAACGGTGTACTGGTTGTGCAGTTCGGACTGCATGGTGCCCTTTTCCGTCAGGCGGACCGTCTTGATGATATCGTAAGGGCTCATAAGCTTATTTCTTGCTGACACGCTCCGAAACCGAGCCGAAGGCTGCCTTGGTGAACAGCAGCTTGTCGCTACGGAGGACGTCGTAGGTGTTCAGGGTGTCGCCGGTGGTCAGGGAGACCCGGGCCACATTCCGCGCGGCGAGGGCGGTGTTGGCGTCGCCGCCCTCGACCACCACCTGGATGGTGTTCTTCACCGGGTCCAAGCCGAGCGCGGAGAGAACGGCGAGGAACTGCTTCGTTTTCGGAGCGTCCAGCTTGATCTCGTCAACCACGATGACATCGCCCATCTTCAGGCGTTCGCTCATGGCCTTGCGCAGGGCGAGCTGCCGCGTGCCCTTGGTGACGGTCTTGCGGTAATCGCGGGGCTTCGGGCCGTGAGCGACTCCGCCGCCGCGCCAGATGGGGGAACGCTTCTGACCGGTGCGGGCGCGCCCCGTGCCCTTTTGACGCCACAGTTTCTTTCCGCTTCCGGCGACTTCGCCGACGGTCTTGGTGCAGGCGGTGCCGCTGCGCTGCGCGGCCATGTAGGCCACCACGACGTCGTGCACGGCCTGGGTCCCCTTCCCGTTCTCAATGACCGGGAAGCCGACTTCCATCTCGCCTGCTGCGGCGCCCTTGCTGTCTTTCAGTTCAATGTTCATCGCTGCAAAGGGTTACTTGGATTTCTTGGGGCGTTTCTTCGCCTCGCGGATGATGACGTAGTCTCCATTGGCTCCCGGGACCGAGCCCGAGATCAACAGGACGTTGTCGTCCGTCCGCACCTGAATGACCTTGAGATTCTGGTTGGTGCGGCGCACCTGGCCCATGTGACCCGGCATGCGCTTGCCCTTGTCGATCGTCCCGGGGTCGGCGCAGGCGCCAACCGCGCCGGTGCGACGCTTCCAGCCCTTGGCGCCGTGCGTGCGACGGCCCTTGGCGAAATTGTGCCGCTTGACCGCGCCCTGAAATCCACGTCCCTTGGTGACGCCGATGGCGTCCACGTAGTCGCCCTGTTCAAAGACGTCCGGGCCGATCACATCGCCGGGATTCACGTCCAACGCAAAATCGCGGAATTCCTTGATCTTCTTGACCGGGGCGGCCTTGTGCTTGGCCAGATGGCCGGTCTCGGCCTTGTTGACGCGGTGTTCCTTCTGGTCGTCGAACCCCAGTTGGACGGCGTCATAGCCATCGACATCCACAGTCTTCTTCTGGATGACACGGTTCGGCCCGGCGAGGACGACGGTGACGCAGGTGACGGCGCCGCTCTCGTCGTAAACGCGGGTCTGTCCCAGTTTTTTTCCAAGCAATCCGATCATGGCTCCTAGATTTTGATGGTGATGTCGACGCCGGCCGGAAGGTTCAATTTCTTCAGCTCGTCGACGGTTTTGGCGGTCGGATCGAGGATATCGAGCAACCGTTTGTGGGTGCGCATCTCGAAGGTTTCCTGCGACTTTTTGTCGACGTGCGGGGAGCGGGTCATGGTGTAACGCTCGACGCGGGTCGGCAGCGGGATGGGACCCGCGACGCGGGCGCCCGTGCGCTTGACCGTCTCGACGATGTCGGCCGCCGAGTGATCGACGACGCGATGGTCGTAAGCCTTTAACCGAATACGAATCCGTTGTCCTGCCATAATAGGTCTCTGTTTGATTGAGATCGCAGAGTCGTTCGCGACCTCAGTTGTATTCCAAAAGTTTCTCGGTGATGTTCGGCGGCACCGGTTCAAACCGCAGCGGCTGCATGGAGTAATCAGCGCGCCCCTTCGAAAGCGACCGCACGTCGGTCGAGTAGCCGAACATCTCCGCCAAGGGAGCCTCGGCCCGAAGGCTGGTTCCGGACGCGCGGGTCTCGATCGACTGGATTTTCCCGCGACGACGGTTGAGGTCGCCCATGATGTCGCCCTGATATTCATCCGGCGTGGTGACCTCAACACTCATGACCGGTTCAAGCAGGATCGCGCCGGCTTTGCCGACGGCATCCTTGAAAGCCATGCTGCCGGCCATTTCAAAGGCGAGCTCGTTGGAATCCACCTCATGGAAGGAGCCGTCCTTGATGACGACCTTCACGTCCACCATGCGGTAGTTGGCCAGGACGCCGCTGTCGATGGCTCCCTGAACGCCCTTCTGGATCGCCGGGATGAACTCCTTCGGAATAACGCCGCCGACAATCTTGTTCTCGATCTCGACGCCCTTGCCGCGCTCGTTCGGCGCAATGTCGATGACGCAGTGGCCATACTGGCCCTTGCCGCCGGTCTGGCGGATGAATTTCCCCTCGCCCTCGGCGGCTTGCGTGATGGTCTCCCGGTAAGCGATGGTGGGCTTGCCGGAGTTGGCCTGCACCTTGTATTCGCGCAGGAGCCGGTCGCGGATGATCTCCAGATGAAGTTCACCCATGCCGGAAACGATCAACTGTCCGGTTTCCGGGTCGGTGTAGGTGCGGAAAGTGGGGTCCTCCTCGGCCAACCGGGCCAACCCCTCGGCGAGCTTGTCGCGGTCGGCGGTCGTCTTCGGCTCGATGGACATGGAGATGACCGGCTCGGGGAAGGTCGGCGGCTCAAGCATGACGCCGAGCTTTTCGTGACCGATGGTGTCTCCGGTCTGGATGTGCTTCAGGCCGACAAGCGCCGCGATGTCGCCCGCATAGACGGTGTCCACATCGGTGCGCTTGTCGGCCTGGATCATCATCAACCGGCTGACACGGGAACGTTTTCCGGTGCGCGGGTTGTAGACGCTGTCGCCCTTGCTGAGGGAGCCCGCGTAAACGCGGAAGAAGACCAGCTTGCCGACGAACGGGTCCGACCAGAGCTTGAACGCCAGCGCGGCAAATTTGGCGTTGTCATCAGCCTCAATCCGGGACAAGACCTCAGGGTCGTCGATGTCGTGGGCTTCGGCTGCCGGAATGTCCTGCGGCGAGGGTAGATAGTCGATGACTCCATCCAGAAGCGGCTGGATGCCGCGGTTCTTGAAAGCGGATCCGCCGAACACCGGCACGAACTCGTTGGCAATGGTCAGGCGGCGGATGGCCTTTTTCAGGGCTTCGGGAGAAACCTCCTCATCCATGATGACCCGTTCGCCGATTTCCTCGTCCTTTTCGGCCACGGCGTGAATCAGTTCCTCCAGGGCCAGGGCGGCCTCGGTCTTCAATTCACCGGGGATCTCCTCAACCGTGAACTTGATGCCCAAGGGATCGGACTCATCGAAGATCACGGCCTTCTGGTTGATGACGTCAATGTTGCCCCGCAGGTTCTCTTCGCTGCCAAGCGGGAGACAGACGCCGTAGGCGTAGGCTCCGAGTTTTTCGCGGAGCGAGGCGACCGCCGCCGAAAAATCGGCCCCGGTCCGGTCCATCTTGTTGATGAACGCGATGCGGGGCACGCGGTACTTGGTCGCCTGCCGCCAGACGGTTTCCGACTGCGGTTGCACGCCCGCAACCCCGCAGAAGACGGCGACTGCGCCGTCGAGGACGCGCAGGGATCGCTCAACCTCCGCAGTGAAATCGACGTGCCCCGGGGTATCGATGATGTTCACCCGGATCGGGGTGTTCTCGAAAAGCTTGGCGGTTCCGTCCTCACGCTGCATCCAATTGCAGGTGGTGGCGGCGGAAGTGATGGTGATGCCGCGCTCGCGCTCCTGCTCCATCCAGTCCGTGACGGTGTTGCCGTCGTCCACATCGCCGATGCGGTGCGTGAAACCGGTATAGAAGAGGAAGCGCTCCGTGGTCGTGGTCTTCCCCGCGTCGATGTGCGCCGCAATGCCAATATTGCGGGTGTGCTCCATCGAGTATTCGCGTTGCGGCGAATTCACGGTTGACTTTTCCATCACGGCTTCCATTTGAAGCTTGTTGCTTTGCGAGACAAAAACGCCGAGGTGGAAGCGAATCCAGACCCGGCGAGGATGATCAGATTGTTTACCAACGAAAGTGCGCAAAGGCCTTGTTGGCCTGCGCCATCTTGTGCACCTCGTCGCGCTTGCGGATCGAGCTGCCTTGGCCCTGGTAGGCTTCCATAATCTCATTGGCCAGCGCGTTCTGCACCGGCGTGCCCTTGCGGGCGGTGGCGAACCGGACCATCCAGCGCAGCGCCAGCGAAAGCTGCCGATCACCGGACACCTCCAGCGGCACCTGGTAGGTCGCGCCGCCAACGCGCCGGGCCTTCACTTCCAGCCGGGGCTTGGCGTTGTCCACCGCGCGCTTGAGGATCTCCAGCGGATCCGAATCCGGATTCTTCGCGGAGATGCGCTCGATCGCCTCGTAGACGATGCGTTGGGCAAGGCTCTTCTTGCCCTGCTTCATGACCGTGTTGACCAGAGTCGACACCAGCGTGCTCTGGAACTTCGGGTCCGGCTGAACCGGTCTTCTGACTGCTCGACGACGTCTCGCCATGATTCGCTTCGGTTTCGGTTAAATCAGTTCTTGGTGTTCTTCTTCGCGTCCTTCGGCCGCTTGACTCCATACTTGGAGCGGCTGACCCGACGCTTCTCGACCCCGGTGGCGTCCAACGCGCCGCGCACGACGTGATAACGCACACCCGGGAGATCCTTCACACGACCGCCGCGCACGAGCACGATCGAGTGCTCCTGCAGGTTATGGCCTTCATCCGGGATGTAGGCGATGACCTCCTGACTGTTGGTCAGGCGCACCTTGCAGACTTTCCGCATGGCCGAGTTCGGTTTCTTCGGCGTGCGCGTCATGACCTGCAGGCACACCCCGCGACGAAACGGCGACGCGTCGAGCGCCGGCGCGGTCGATTTGCCTTTGATCTTCTTGCGTCCCTTACGGACCAATTGATTGATTGTCGGCATAAAATCTCGAGTATCAGTGTGTTGAAAACCGCCCTTTCCAGAGAAAGGGAGCGCGGATAGTGCTAAAAGCACGATCCCGGTTCAATCAAATTATTAACTTTTTTTCGATGCTCATCGGGAGGACCCAAAGAGGGAGGTCCAGCCCACCAGCATCGAGGTGCTTTACCCTTGCGAGGCAGGTCTTTTCATCCGCGTTTCACGCGCTCCGGAAGACTTCCGAGCCGGCGGCTGCCGACGCTACCGAGAGTCACACACGGCGAAAAGGGAGCGCGGAATGTATCAGACCAAAACCGCCCGACAACCTCTTTTTGAAACTTTTTTTCACCCGCCTCCAACAAGCGATGAGACCCCAAGCGCAACCTGGCCCCAACGCGCCTCTCCGCCCGTTTTCAACAGTCCGATTCAAAGCGGTAGAAGCAATGATCTCCGTCGCTCGCCCCGCAATGCGTGACGCCCGACGCCCTCCTGGGGAAAAGCAGTATTCCGAGCTCTAAAGCGCGCCCATCAAGACAAGCGGGAGACTGGAAAAACGATGGAGGGTTACGCGCGCATTGCTTACGCCTGCAGGAGCGCAGTTTCGCCTGCAAACTGCAGAAAGCGTCCCCTTACGCGCGAATCCCGCCCCGTGGAGCGCGCGCATCCGTCCGGGCCGTTCAATCCGACGCGAGTTCCGCTTCGAGGCGATGAAGGATCTCTCCGACGGCCGCCAGAAGCTCGGACATGACAAACGGTTTTCCGAAGGTGCGGTCGGCCCCCATCCGGGTTGCCCAGTCCAACAACCGGCGCCGGCCCAGGCTCGGCGCGCCGGAAACCGCGATCACCTTGAGACCGGGGTTGGCCCTCCGCAGCAGGGCGATCGTTTCCAGCCCCCCCAGATCCGGCATGATCAGATCCACGATGGCCAGATGCGCCTCAGCGGCATTGAAACGCTCCATGGCCTCGTGGCCGCTGGCCGCCAGCCAGACAGTGTGCCCGCCCGCTCCAATCAGAGCGCCCAGCGTCTGCCGCACACTCTCCTCATCATCAACAATCAGCACATTTGCCATAACTGACTTTTTAGCATACGGAGTGCCAGTATCACAATCACCGGAAAGCTGTTCAGAGTTCTCTTCTCCTCAGATTCCAAGCGCTTCATTCCGCGACATGAGCGCCCAGCTCAAACACACAGCTGAAACGCGGCGCCGCCCTCCTCCATGCGGTCTCAAGACTGCGAAGAACGCCCCGCCGTGAGACCAGAAAAAAAAAGCCGCACCGGAGAAATCCAGCGCAGCTTTGAAAGAGGGTCGGAGAGAGAGATCAGTCCCCGGCGACAATCGTCCACATACCGGACTGCCTGCCCCAATGAGGGCGCCCGAAGCGAGGCCCCTGCGGTTGGCCGTTGCGGGCGGGGACGCCCCCGTTGCCCAGCGTGGCCTCATGTTCGAGCGTTTCGACGTGACCGTCCATGAAAGCGTAGTTGAAACGGGCCATGTGGAACTGCTCCCAATCGATGAAGTCGTTCCGACGTGCATTACGGATCAAATGGTCAGCCGCGCGGGGAATCGTCTGATAGTTCAGCGAACCCTGCATCATCTCGCGGCGATTGCGCTCGGTGACCAAGATGGTTCCCACCTGCTCCACCGCCAGATTCTGCGGGAGGCCAGCCTGATGCTTCGGAGGCGGCCCTCCGCGACGACGATCACGAGGATTCCAAGCGATAGCATTCCGGTCCGCACGCCAATAAAAGCCTACTCCGCACTGGTTCTCCGGCGAGGGTGGCCAGTTGTCATGGCTGCGATCCTGGACCCAACCGCGATTGTACTCCATCTCATGCTCTGGCATGGCGTAGCTGCGCTTGGCCCGCGGGAAACGCGTGTCGCTCAGCGTGAACTTGGAACTGGGACAACGCAGCGTCTTGGAGCCGTCCGTGCCGTCAGGACGTCGACCGCCCTGACCGCGGCGAGGCTCCCAAGCCCGCAAGGCGCCAATCGACTCTCCGCCCTGCCCCAAATAGGGGTAAAGCAGGTCGTCCCAAGTGATCGCCGTTCCGGCACGCCAACGCAGAACAGCGAAGGGCACCATGTCCTTGTTGTCGCCGAAATACATGTGGAACGCGTTGGCCTGCTGTTTGAGGTTGCTGACGCATTGGGACATATGCGCCTTGGTCTTGGCCTTGGCCAATGCAGGCAGGAGCATTGCCGCGAGGATCGCAATGATCGCAATGACGACGAGCAACTCGATGAGGGTAAAGGCCCGGCTCCGGGCTCCAGATCTCGGATTTAGGTTGGTGGTGATGGTTTTCATTGTGTGTTTTCGCGTGATCGTGCTTGAGAGACTCTATTCAAGGGTGACTTCCAGCGATTTGCCGTCGATGCGAAGCTTCCTGCCCTCCGGGATCTTCGGAACGAAGTCCAAATAGCCGCCCTTGATCAGATCCGCCAACCCCGTCGGCGGCTTGTTGTTGTCGAAATGGTAATCTTCGACCGCTTGTTGAATATCCCCGAGCAAAACGGAGTTGTTTTGCGATTCGACCTCCGCCGCCTCAGTGATCGGCTTCATCTTTTCCTCGAATTCCTTTCGCTCCCGCTCGGTCATATCCGCCAGCAGCGCCGCATCGCCTGCCGTTCCCTCGCCCTCCGGCGTCGGAGGGGCCTCCCCTGGAGGCGCCGCTGGAACCTCCGACTCAGCCGCCTTGGCGTCGGCTTCATCCATGACAACGTCTTCAAAATTGGCCTCGATCGTATCAACCTTGCTCCCCGCGCCATCGCCGTCGCATCCGCAAAAAGCCAAGGTGAGTGCGACCCCAAGAGTCTGGAGCCATTGGTTCGCCGAGTTGATTCGTCTCTTCATTAGGTTCTAAATGAGTATTTTTCGTGATGAACTTGTTACTTTTGAATTTGAATAATCTCAAATTCGCACGCAATGAGCATTTTGGGTGATATCGATGAACAAGAGTCAGCCGAGTCGACGCATGCCCGAACCTCGCAACAGATCGTCGCAACAGCTTTCCCCAAAGGTAGTTAAAGCACAAAAAAAGCCGCGCCGGCAAAGGCCGGCGCGGCGCGCGAAGGAAAGATTGCCCCCAGGCTCAGTCCCCAGCGACGATCGTCCACATACCGGACTGCCTTCCCCAATTCGGGCTGCCATAGCGCGGTCCGGCAGGCTGGCCATTGCGAGCAGGAACGCCGCCGTTGCCCAAGGTGGCCTCGTGTTCGAGAGTTTCAACGTGACCGTCCATGAAAGCGTAATTGAAACGGGCCATGTGAAACTGCTCCCAATCAATGAAGTCGCTCCGTCCCGCGTTTCGAATCAGGTGATCCGCCGCGCGCGGAATCGTCTGATTGTTCAGCGAACCCTGCATCATTTCCCGTCGGTTTCTCTCAGCCACCAGAATCGTGCCCACCTGCTCCACAGCAAGATCCTGCGCGACACCGGCCTGATGCTTGGGAGGCGTGCTTCCCGTTCCGTCCCGGTTGTTCCAGGAACCCCGATTACCCGAGTCCCGACGCCAGTACAATCCCACGCCACACTGGTTTTCCGGTGAAATCGGCCAGTTGTCGTGGCTGCGGTCCTGAACCCAGCCACGGTTGAAATCCATTTCATGCTCCGGCATGGCGTAGCTGCGCTTGGCCCTTGGGAAACGCGTATCACTCAACTCGAACTTGGAACTGGCGCAACGCAGAGTCTTGGAGCCATCCGTGCCATCGGGCCTCCGCCCCCCTTGGCCGCGGCGGGGCTCCCAAGCGCGTAGGGCGCCGATGGACTCGCCGCCCTGCCCCAGATAGGTGTAAAGCAGGTCATCCCAGGTGATCGCCGTGCCGGCGCGCCAGCGCAGAACTGCGAACGGGATCGTGTCCTTGTTGTCACCAAAATACATGTGGAAGGCGTTGGCCTGCTGCTTGAGATTGCTGACGCACTGGGACATGTGCGCCTTGGTCTTGGCCTTGGCCAATGCCGGAAGAAGCATTGCCGCGAGAATCGCAATGATGGCGATCACCACGAGCAACTCGATGAGAGTGAACGCTCTAAGCCCCGATTTCCGGGGCGCAAGACGGGGCTGTATGGTCTTTTTCATAGGAGGAACTGCTGAATTTTTGGATTTTCCGAGGAAATCTATTCGAGAGTGACTTCAAGCGACTTGCCATCGATCCGGAGTTTTTTTCCTGCCGGAATCTTGGGAACAGAATCGAGGTAACCGCCCCGCACCAGGTCAGCCAGGCCTGCAGGCGGCTTCTTATTGTCAAAATGATATTCCTCCACCGCCTGCTGGATGTCCCCCAGCAGAACGGAGTGGTTCTGGGATTCAATTTCCGCAGCCTCCGTGATCGGCTTCATTTTCTCCTCAAATTCCTGCCGCTCACGTTCGCTCATGTCCGCGAGAAGCGCCGCATCGCCATTTGCACCCTCGCCATCAGGCGCAGGAGGGGCCTCCCCCGGCGGAGGTTGAGGGGCTGCCTCCTTCGCCGCCTTGGCGTCGGCCTCATCCATCACTACATCGTCGAAATCCGCTTGGATCGTCTCCACCTTGTCCCCGCCATCTCCGCCACAGCCACCGCAGGCCATCAAAGCCACGATCAAAATGCCCATGACGACGCCCTTCAGCCGCGAGTTCTCACCTTCAGTATTCATGTTGGTTTGAGCTGATTCTTTCCGATGTTCAACAAGACACAATACACTCTTAAAAGAGGCTATAACGACGTGGTTATCTCCCGACTTAAGCCCCAGTGTCAGAATTTGGTCGAGCCGAGTGGTTCCAAAAATGGAAAACAAGTGACGAACTAGGCTCTTTTGGTGTCGTTTTCAGATCCACCAAATTCGTTCTTCTGCCACCCCATGCGTGATTGAAGTCCGCCGCCCCTTGGGCGAGCCCCTGCCTTCCTCGCAAAATACCCTCACTTTGGCGAACGAGACCATCCGGCAGGCTCGAAAAGACAGAAAGAAGCCGCGCCAACAAAGGTCGACGCGGCTCGCGAAGGCAAGATGGTAGCCGGGTTCAGTCTCCAGCGACGATCGTCCACATGCCGGACTGACGCCCCCAGTTGGGGCTGCCATAACGCGGACCGGCGGACTGGCCGTTCCTGGCGGGAACGCCGCCATTGCCCAGCGTCGCCTCATGTTCCAACGTTTCGACGTGCCCGTCCATGAAGGCATAGTTGAAACGGGCCATGTGGAACTGTTCCCAGTCGATGAAGTCGTTCCGGGTGACGGTTCGGATCAGGTGATCGGCCGCCCGGGGAATCGTCTGGTAATTCAGCGACCCCTGCATCATCTCACGACGGTTGCGCTCGGTGACCAGAATCGTGCTCACCTGCTCCACCGCCAAGTCCTGCGCGACGCCGGCCTGATGCTTGGGAGGCGTGGTGCCTGTGCCGTCCCGGTTGTTCCACGAACCGCGGTTGCCCTGATCACGCCGCCAATACAAGCCCACGCCGCACTGGTTTTCCGGCGAAAGCGGCCAGTTGACATGGTTGCGGTCCTGCACCCAGGTGCGATCGTAGTCCATTTCGTGCTCCGGCATGGCGTAGCTGCGCTTGGCCAACGGGAAACGCGTGTCGCTCATCTCGAACTTGGAGCTGGGACAGCGCAGCGTCTTGGACCCGTCGGTGTTGTTCGGAACCGGACGGCCGCCCTGACCGCGACGCGGCTCCCAAGCCCGCAGGGCGCCGATGGACTCGCCGCCCTGGCCGAGATACGTGTAGAGCAGGTCGTCCCAGGTGATCGCCGTGCCGCCCCTCCAGCGCAGGACCGCGAAGGGAATCGTGTCCTTGTTGTCACCGAAATACATGTGGAAGGCGTTCGCCTGTTGCTTGAGGTTGCTGACGCACTGGGACATGTGAGCCTTGGTCTTGGCCTTGGCCAATGCGGGCAGGAGCATCGCCGCGAGGATCGCGATGATCGCGATCACCACGAGCAGCTCGATCAGGGTGAACGCCCGGGTCCGGGACTGCCGGGCCAGGGACTGGGATTGAGGGGTGTTTTTCATGGGAGGGAACTGCTGATTTTTCCGAGGTTAGGTCTGCAAAAGCTATTCAAGGGTCACTTCAAGCGACTTGCCGTCGATGCGAAGCTTCTTGCCGGCGGGAATCTTGGGGACGGACTGGAGGTAGCCCCCCCGGACCAGGTCAACGAGGCCCGCAGGCGGCTTCTTGTTGTCGAAATGATACTCTTCCACCGCCTGCTGGATGTCGTTCAGAAGGACGGAATTGTTTGCCGACTCTGTTGCTTCCGCCTCCTTGATCGGCTTCATCTTCTCCTCGAACTCCTTTCGTTCGCGTTCGGTCATGTCAGCAAGGAGAGCGGCGTCCCCGGCAGTTCCCGCGCCTTCGGGCGCGGGAGGCGCTTCGCCGGGCGCGAGGGGAATTTCAGTGGAAGCCGGGGCCTCAGCCTCGGCGGTCTTGGCGTCGGCCTGATCCATAACCACGTCATTGAAATCCGGTTGAACCGTGTCCACCTGCTTTCCGTCGCCGCCGCCGCAGCCGCTGAGAGAGAGAATGCCCGCCGCCGTCAGCGCGGCGACCCATCCATTGGAGATTCCGGGTTTGTTTTTCATCGTGGTTCCGAGTGCGGATATTCTGGGACAGGCCAAACAAAACACTCGTTGCAGGGCCAAAACGCCATGTGGAATACTAAAATTTAAAGCCACCAAACCGAACCCGGTCCAGATCGATGGTTTTATCCAAACCTTTCCGATGCCCGGACCGTCTCTTTTCGATTCAAACCACTTCTTTTCGGTGATCTAACAGCCCCGATAGCTCCAAAAACACCTCATTCGTTGACGCTCGTCTTCCACCCCCCGGTCCAAAAACACGAGGTATGCGCTCTCCCTTTCACGCGCAAGCGTCACAAAAAAACCGCGCCGACAGGTGTCGGCGCGGTCTCGCGAAAGGTTATCTCGCAAATGTCGGTCAATCCCCCGCGACAATGGTCCACATCCCGGACTGGCGCCCCCAGTTGGGACTGCCGTTGTTGGGCCCGGCGGGCTGGCCGTTGCGGGCGGGAACGCCTCCATTGCCAAGCGTGGCCTCATGCTCCAGCGTCTCGACGTGGCCGTCCATGAACGCGTAGTTGAAACGCCCCATGTGGAACTGCTCCCAGTCGATGAAGTCCGGATTGGTCACCGTGCGGATCAGGTGATCCGCGGCGCGGGGGATCGTCTGGTAATCCAGGGAACCCTGCATCATTTCGCGGCGGTCACGCTCCGTGACGAGAATCGTCCCCACCTGTTCCAAGACCACATTCTGATAGAGGGCGTCCTGGTGACGCGGCGGCGGAGCCGAACCGTTGTTCCGCGCGTCGCGGGGATTCCAGGCGTTGGCGTTCGAATCCGCCCGCCAGTAAAAACCCACGCCGCACTGGTTCTCCGGCGACGGCGGCCAGTTGTCATGGGACCGATCCTGCACCCAGGTGCGGTCGTAGGTCATCTCATGCTCCGGCATCGCGTAGCTGCGCCGGGCCCGGGGAAAACGTGTGTCGCTCAGCTCAAACTTGGAACTCGGACAACGCAGCGACTTGGATCCGTCCGTGCCGTCGGGGTTCCGCCCGCCCTGACCGGCGCGCGGCTCCCAGGCGTGAAGGGCGCCAATCGACTCGCCGCCCTGACCCAGGTAGTTGTAGAGCAGGTCATCCCAGGAAAGGGCCGTGCCTCCGCGCCAGCGAACGATGGCCAGGGGCACCGCGTCCTTGTTGTCGCCGAAATACATATGGAAGGCATTCGCCTGCTGCTTGAGGTTGCTGACGCATTGGGACATGTGCGCCTTGGTCTTGGCCTTGGCCAACGCGGGCAGGAGCATTGCCGCGAGGATCGCGATGATCGCGATCACCACCAGCAGCTCGATCAGGGTGAAGGCGCCGGGCCGGGACTGCCGGTCCGGGCAAGGAGTCAGGGAGTTGTTTTTCATGGATGGAATCACAGAACAGGTTGATGGTCGCTTGTGGACGTCATTCGAGAATCACCCGCAGGGTCTTGCCGTCGATACGGAGCTTCTTGCCCGCGGGAATCTTGGGAACCGCCTCCAGATAGCCGCCCTTGATCAGCTCGGCGAGGCTTGCCGGCGGCTTCCGGTTGTCGAAATGATACTCTTCCACGGCCTTCTGCACGTCGTTCAACAGGATGGAGTTGTTGGCCGCTTCAGTCTGCGCCGCCTCGATGATGGGACGGTTCTTCTCCTCAAGTTCCTGTTTCTCCCGCACGGTCATGGTGGCGAGCAGGGCAGCCTCGCCATTCGCCGCCGCCTCGGGCGCCGGAGGGGCATCCCCGGGAACAGGCACGGGCGCCGCCTCCTCGGCTGGCTCGACGCCGGACGCGTCCATGACGACATCGTCGAAGTCCGCCCTGACCGTCTCCACCTTGCCGCCGCTCCCGCCGCCGCAACCGCACAAAACGAGAACGCCCAGGACGGCGTTGACCGCGGCCCATTTCTTCATCGATTGGATCTGTTCTTTCATCGTCGTTCCCGTTTCGGGTTCTCGCCGCGGATGGGAGCTGCCACACCCACGCGGCGCGTTTCCCACCCAATGTCTGCCACTTAAACTCCCGAGTGGAGACGCGGGCTACAGGCTTGGTCTTGAAGCGTGAAAACAGGGTGCGAACGCGCCTCCCGCAGATTCCAGAAACCTCCTTTGATGACAGCCCCCGACGAGCCGTCCGTCCCCGGCTCACCCGGATCGCCGGGAAAGACCTTCAAGCAAGGAACGCGACATACGCTGTCAGGCACCAGGCGGCGACAAATCCAGCCGCCACGGCGCGCGACCGCCGTCCGCGGGAAACCGACGCAAGCCCATGAGACAAGACAACGGCATACACCGGAAGCAACCCGACCAGATAGGTGCCCTTCACCGTGCTGAAATTCGGGACGCGAAGATAGAGAAACAGCAACCCCGCAAAGAGGGAACCGGCGCAGGCCAGCAGAAACCACACGGCGCGCCTTGAATCCCCCGACGAAGAGCGCGCCGCGACGATCCCGCCCCAGAGAACCATCCCGCACAACGGCGCCGACAACGGGGCCAACGCGAGCATCCAGTCGAAGTTCCACAGGTTCAACCGCTCATCGATCACGTTCAGACTCAGGTGCCCGTCGAGCCAGAACGAGGAATAGAGTCCGTCCCAGAATCCGTGGAATGCGGCAAACACCGGGCGTCCCAGGGAGACCCCGAACGTCAGGAAATCCGACGGCGTTCGAAAGGTGGGATCCTGCCACCAGAAGGTGTTCTGCCCTTCCCAGCCGCCAACAATCGGACGACCGAAATGAAGCTGATTCCGGACAAAAAACCAACCGGCAACCAAGGCTGTCGCCCCTGCGAAAACTCCGGCAACGGCCGGCGAGCGGTCCGCCCGACGCCCGCCTTTCAGGCCGCACAACAGAACCGCCCCGAACAGCACGGGCAGCAGGAGCAACAGCGTGATCTTGGTCAGGATCGCCAACCCGCAGACCACGCCCACTCCCGCCGCGAACCGCGGCGAAACCGGCCCGCCGACGCGGACTTTCCCCAGCAGCAGACAGATCACCCCCGCCATCAGGGCGCCGGCAAGCGGCTCGTTGCCGACCGCCTGGGAGATATAGATGTGCAGCGGCAACAGGGCGGTCGCAAGAAGACTGAGGTTTGCGACAAGCCGGTCGTCTCCACGCAACGGTTTCAACGCGCGATAAGCAAACTCGATCTGGGCGAGACCGCAGCCCAGCGGGATCAGATCCAGGGCCCGCAGGGCGGCGCTCTCCGAACAGAAAAAGGCCGCGACGGAATGCCACACGGCCGCCACTGCGTAGTAGAGCGGCGGCTGGAAAAACTGCCACCCCTCGCTGGCCAGCGGCAACCGCCCCCCTTCCGCAAGCCGCATGATGTAGTCGAGGTGCGGTTGGGCGTCGAATCCCGTCACCAGCGGCAACCGGACCAGGTTGTTGACACAGAGCGCGCTCCACGCCGCCATGACCAGCAAGCGGAAGTTCTCCGGCCGCCAAAGGGAATGCTCCCGGATCGGGCGGAATCGAGGATCCTCGGGCGGCCGGGTCAGGATGAAGACAACCAAAGCTGCAACCGCCAGAAGGAAGGGCAAGATCCGGGCCAGGGCCGCGAAGGCGTTGGGGAATTCGTAGGCGATTTTCGGCGAGAGTTTCTCCGCCGCCGCCGCAACAGGCTTCCAGGTCCGGCCGCCCAGGGAAACCTCCCAATCCAGACCGGTCCGCAACCCCAACGCCTCGCAATGCCCCAACATGGCGGGATGACCGCCGTCGTTCAGGACCTCCACATGCAGGACGTTGGCGCCGGGATGCGCCTCTTCAGCAAGGTCGAAAACCGGGTCATCCATCCACGGAATCCGGACCTCAGGGGAAGAAAGCCTCCGACCATTGACGAAGACCTTGCAGGAGCGAAACCCCTTGATGACCGCAGGAGCTTCCCGGACGCCGGGCGGAAGTTCGAAGATCTTGCGGAACACCACCACGTTCGAACGGCTCTGTCCGATCCCGATGTCCGGTTCGGTGTCCATCTTGATCCAGACCGCCCCGCCCTCCGGAATCAACAGTGGCGTGTTCGGAGACCGGACAATCGTCTTCCAGCACAGTCCCGACGCGACAACAGTGAGAATCACGCCCCAGGCGATCCGCTTGGAGAGCCTGGTCCCGGCCGGCTTCCCATCCGGCGCCAGGTCAGTCTGGCAGGGCTTGCGCATGGGTCATATCGAAGCCCGCAAGCCAGGACAGCTACCGACAAGATGGGACGAATTCTCCCAATGCGCCGACGTGAGCATGCCCCGGCGCGGCTCACTGAGGGCAGTTCGCCCCACCGCCTGCGCCACTTCAACGCTGCCGGGCGAAGCGAGGTCGAATTGGTGGTTTCCGGTGTCCATCGCGCGCCCGGGGTTCAACGCGTCGTGTTGCGAAGGATGAAGACGGTGTTCCCCACCTCCATCCACTTCTCATGCAGCAGCCTGGGAACGTAGGTGGGCCCGTGGTTGTTCGCACCGAGAACAATATCCATGTCTCCGTCGCCATCGACATCGCCGACGTCCATGACACACCAACGCGCGGCAATGCTCTCGTAGAAGGAGGACGGCTCAAACTCCGGCTCCGCCGCGCCCTCACGGCTGACGTTCTTCAGGTAGACGAAACTCTCCCGCGGCGACCGCCGGTAATCCGGGAAAAAGGAGATCGCGGCAATGTCCAGATCGCCGTCGAGATCGAAGTCACGGGCCAACGCGCGGTAGGCTCCGTTGAGCGGGAAGAACCAGGCCTCCGAGAAGCCGTTCCGGCCGTTGTTCGGGTAGAGCCGGATGCCATGGTAGTTCTTGAACGGAGGGATAATGGCCCCGAAATCCCCGTTGTCGCCGTTGGTGGCCAGGATGTCCATGAAACCGTCCTCGTTGAAATCGACGAATTCAAACCCGGAGAACCCCCAGGCCGAGTGTTTCTGGACGATCGGCTCGGTCGTAAACCCGCCCTGACCGTCGTTGTAGTGCGCGTAGATCCCCTCCAACGCCTGCGCGAACACGCTGACCAGATCCATGTCCCCGTCGCCATCGAGATCGATCGGTTCGCAGCGGATCGCTCCGGGCTGTTCCGCGATGATGTGTGCCTCATACTTCCCTCCCCCGAGGTTCCGGTGCCAGGAAAGCGCGCCCAGGTATTGCCCGTAACCGCAGACCACCAGGTCCTCCCGCCCGTCACGATCGACATCGAGCCGCAGGGTGTGCGTGGGGCGAGGGAGAGCGGTCAGGAGCGTTTCGGGGCCGCCCTCTCCCTTCCCCAGATCGTCGAAGCGCAGGACAGAGCCCTCCAGTTCCTCGGATGGAATGTAACTCCCGATCAAGGTCACCGTCAGCTTGCCGTCGGCGGGATCGATGAAGACCGGGGGCGAATCAAGTTTGGTCAGGGCCTTCACCCGGCCGGAACCGTCCATGATGGTGAGCTGGTTCACATCGTATTCACCCACGAAAATGCGCGACGAGGGCTCATCGATGCGCACCATGATGGCGCGACCGTTGAGCGTGTGGTCGGGTTTTACGATCTCGAACAACGGGAGGCCCACCTTGATCTCCGGGCGTTCGGCCTGAGGCGGCGCCGTCACCGGAGCCTTGGCGAGATACCAACTGCAGATCGCCCGCCACTGCTCAATGGCAATCACCGGCTCCGTCGGAAACTTCTTCGCCTCCAGCACGCGCGCGGGAAACCTCGGACCGGCCTCAGGATCGATGGGAAACCCGAGCATCTCCCCCATCGCGGGCAGGGCCTTCAGCGCCCACGTCGTCCGGTCCATGACGTCCGGCTCCGGAAAAAGGTGGCAGGTGGCGCAGGCGCCCCGCGCCAGGGCCTCCCCCTCCTGCAGCATCTGTTCCTCGTCCGACGAGGCCGCGGCCGGCACGGACGCGGAGGCGGGCCGGACGGCCTTCCATTCCGACGCGTCGAAGGCGTCGTCCTTGGGCGGCGGCGCGACGTTCCGATCGCAGCCCATGCTCACCCCGAGCGCCAGGGCGAGGACGACGGGCCGAAAGCCCCAAGGTGGCAGCGTCCTTTTCATGAAGCGGAGGCTGGTTGAAGACGGACCGCCGATTGAATGGTGTCTTTCGTTCATGTTTGTCGTTCAAGGAGCCTGCCCTGCGAGCTCCGCGGAGGAACGCGCCAGGCCATCCTCGGCGGCGGCGAATCCCGGCTCCAGCCTCAACGCGGCCCGAAAGTGTTCGATCGCCTGCCGATGATCGCCCGTCTCCGCCAAAGCCAGCCCCAACGCCGTTTCGGCCTGCGGGAAATCCGGTTTGAGTTTCAAAGCCGCGCGGTAGCTCGCGATCGCTTCAGTCAGCCGGCCCGACGCCGCCAGCGTCAACCCCAGATTTTGCAAGGCAAAGGGGTAATCGGGCCGTAACCGGAGCGCGGCTTCAAATGCCGCCACGGCTGCGTCCGTGTCCCCCAAGACGTCGAGGGCCAACCCCAGGTTGTTGTGCGTCTCGGGATCGTCGGGCCGTGCCTTGAGCGCTTGGTTGAAAGCTTCGACCGCCTCCCTCGCCCGCCCCTGGCCGGCCAACAGGTTGCCCAGGTTGTTCAGGATGTCGGGATCGCCCGGCGCGACACGCAGGGCCGCCTCAAACTGCGCCAAGGCCTCCCGTGGCCGGCCGGCCGCCGCCAGGGTCAACCCCAGGTTGTCGCGCACGCGAGGATTGTCCGGCTCTTTCTGCAGGGCCTCCGCGTAGACGACGAAAGCCTCCTCCAGACGCCCTCGTTCATGCAACGCGGCGCCAAGGTTCAATGCGGCGACATCGACGTCGCCCGTCAATTCCCATGCGCGCGCGAACAATGACACACTGTCGCGCCAATGGCGCAGCTCGCGCCGGGTCCCGACCACGCAGGCAAGCAAGGCCAACGTCAGGGTTGCGGTGAGCAATGCGTCGCGGCGAGGCCAGTTGCGGGAGATCCCGGCCGCTCCCCAAACTGCAACCACGGTCAACCCAATCGAGGGAATGTAGGTGTAACGCCAGGCCATGGCCTGCCCGCCGACCTGGATCAGGCCGATCACCGGGACGAGCGTCCCCAGATACCAGAACCACCCCGTGAACAGCCACGGCCGCGACCGCGCGCCGCGGACGACCGCCCAGGACGCGGCAACCAGGACGAGCCCAGCCCCCGCCACCACCCCAAGGGGCCAACCTCCTGGATGTGGATGGTAGACCGCCAGACCGGACGGCCAGACCGATTTCCAGACGTAGGCGCACCACGCGACCAGCGCATTTCCCAACCTGGCAGACAAGGGAAGGCCCTTCCCGCCCTGCACGATGTCGCCGCCCTGCTGGATCAGGAAGGTGGCCGCCGCCAATCCTCCCGCCAGGACAAACAAGGGTATCTTCTCGCGCGCCAGTTCCGCCAGTGTCCGCCGGAATACCGCCCAATCCGCCGCCCCGCCGGGCGACGGCGGCAACGAAATCCGCTGCAACGGCCAAAAGTCCAGCAACAGCAGCGCGCAGGGCAACGTGACGATCATCGGCTTGGTCATCAGGCCCAGCGCAAACACAATACCGACGCCCGCCATGCGCAACCTCGACGGACGCCGGGCGTAGCCCGCGTAGGCCAGCAGCGTCAGCAGCCAGAACAAGACGCACAGCGCGTCCTTCCGCTCGGCGATCCAGGCGACGGATTCCACACGCAGCGGGTGCAGCGCAAACAGCGCGGCCACCGCCAGGCTGCGCCGCGGCGAACCCGTCGCTCCATCAAGCAGAAGCAGCAGCAAGGCCGCGCTCGCCGCGTGCAAGGCGACATTTACAAGATGATGCGCGCCCGGATTCAGGCCGAAGAACCCAACATCCGCCATGTGGCTCAGGATCGTGAGCGGATGCCAGTTGTGCGCATGATGGCGATCGAAGGCCTCCACGAACCCCTCCCAGGTCAGCCCCCGCACCACCGTGTCGTTTTCCGTGACGTAGAGATTGTCGTCGTAGTTCAGAAACTCGTGCTGCCGCACCGGCCACCAGACCGCGAAACACACCAGCGCAAGCGCTGTGGCAAGCGCCCGCGCCGAGGGAAAGGATCGGCTTTTCTGTCCGGTGGGAGTCATGAAGAAACCGTGGCTCGGAGCGCGAAACCTCGCGGCCCGCCCTCACGGATTCAATCCAAAAACGGCGATCCGACCGGGCAAGCCCCGGGGGGATCCTCATTCGCCCAGCAGGCGATCGAGCTTGTCGCGGTGGGTGCGGCTGAGTTTCTGACGCGTGCCGTCCTTGAGAACCACGGTGTATTCGCCGTGAAAGGACGGCCGCAGCTCCTTGACAGCGGCGAGATTCACGATGGCCGAGCGGTTGATCCGGACAAAGGCGTCCTCGGGCAACCGTTCTCCAAGCCGGGTCATGGTCTCGCGCACCAGGTGGGTCTTATCCTTCGTGTGCAGGGCCGCGTAGTTGTTCGCCGCTTCGATCCACTGGATCTCGTCGATCTCGACCAGAACGATCCGCCCGTCGGTCTTGACCGCGATCTTGGCGGGGCCGGAGCCGCGGGATTTCAACTCGGCCAGCAGCGTTGAGACCTGGCTGGAAACGGCCTTGTGCGCGCGGGCTTCGATGCGGCCGCGCGCCGCCTCCACCGCGGAACAGAAGCGGTCGCGGTCGAAGGGCTTCAGCAGGTAATCGACGGCATGCACCTCGAAGGCGCGGAGGGCAAACTTGTCGTAGGCCGTGGTGAAGACGATTTCGGGAAGCTCCTCCTCGTCGAGCGTCTCAATCGCCTCGAACCCTCCCATCTCGGGCATCTGGACATCCATGAAAACGAGGTCGGGACGACGCTCGCGGATGGCTTCCACCGCTTCCCTCCCATTGCCGCACTCACCGAGGATGTCCACGTCGCCCCGCGCCTGCAGAAGATCCGCGATACGCTCGCGGGACATCGGCTCGTCATCGACTATCAGGGCGCTAATTCGCATGTGCCTTCAACGATTCCGGATCGAGAACGGCGTCGGTGTGAAAGGGAATGTCGAGGGAGACGGAGAAACCGTCGCGATCATCGAGTTGGAACCGGTGATTCCTGCCGTAGAGGCTTTCGAGACGGGCGCGAGTGTTGGCCAGACCGATCCCGACGCCCGGCCGGGTGGAGCCGCCAGCGGTCGCGGCGTCGCCGTCGTTGCTGATCACGAGTCGGAGGGAGCCGTTGTGCCGCTCGGCGCGAACGCGGACCTGCCCCCTGCGTGAGCGCGGCTCAATGCCGTGCTTGATGGCGTTTTCCACAAGCGGCTGGAGGATCAGGTTGGGGATCCGGGCCTCGCGCAGCTCGCGCGGAGCGTCGCAGACGTACTCCAGCCGGTCGCCGAAACGGAGCTGCTCGATCTCGACGTAGCGTCCCACAAAATCGAGTTCCTGCTCCAAGGGCACCTCCGCCTCGTCCGAGGTGTCGAGAGCCTTGCGCAACAGTTCACTGAGACGGACGAGCATGCGCTCGGCGGCGTCGAGGTCGCGACGAAGCAGCGTGGCAATGGCGTTGAGGGTGTTGAAGAGGAAGTGAGGGTTCAGTTGCATGCGCAGGGCGAGCAACTGCGCCTCGACCATGCGGCGTTCCAGTTCGGCGGCGCGCATCTCGCGTTCGTGGGACATGAGCCGCCAGTGGTTCGCGTGCCAGACCGTCAGGATGATCCAATAGACCAGCAGATCCGGCAACGGCTGCCTCCAGGCGATCACGTCCATGCCGCAGACCGTGCTGCGCAGGGCCTGGTAAACCGGGGCCAGCGCGATGCTTGTCGCCCCGTGGAGCGCAAGGAAGGAGAGCCAGCGTTCGCGCTGGAACGGAAACCGGCGCGCCAGCTCGAAAATGCCGATGGAGAACAGCCCCCAGACGTACCAGTCCTCCAACGACCAGTGGATGACCTTCCACCAACCGGGATCGGTTCCCGCCTTGCGGAGGTGGATGTAAGATTGATGGCCGAAACACAGCGCGACCAACGTCCAGACCCCCAGCCAGAAGAACCACTTCTGCAGGAACTCACGAAACAGGGATGAAAGCCGGGAACTCATTCCGGGGCGTGACTGTCTGGGTTGCAAATGCACATGCGGTCGAGACTAAAGCGGCAAAACGCCCGGAAAGGCAATAGCCTGTTTTGCCCAATCCCGGCTTGCGACGATTTCATGGCGACACCATCAAACCGGAATTCCACCGGCCGGGACGCGCTCCGTGCGCCCCTGCGGGTTCGCATCGAACGAGAATTTTCAACTTGGGACGCCAGCAACGCCTCAAGCGCTCGTCGATCATCGACCCACCAGTTCGGAACGGGCAAACAGCCCCCGCAACCCCTCGATCCCCACCGGCGGGTCCTTGCGCCAGGGAAGCAGGGAGACCCTCGCCGCCTTCTTCCCGGAGACCTCCTCAACGAACGGCAATTCTCCTCGCCGACGCCTGCAAAGCACGGGATCCGTGACCTCAAGCGGCAGCAGGCTCTGGTTGACAACCCAGGCAAACGGCTCGATTTCGGCGCGCCGAAGATCGTCCTGAAGCTGGGACGCCTCGTGAACCGGCGTGGCCTCGGGAAGGGTGACGATCAGGACGCGGACAAAGTCCGGATCACGAAGGCGGGGAAGAAGCCGCTCGACAAACTCAGGCATCTGACCGGACTGACGCGAGACCTCGCGATGGTGCGCCAGCGCCGAATCAAGCAGCAGGATCGTGTGCCCCGTGGGAGCCGTATCAACCACGACAAAGCGGTCGTCCCCTTCCGCAACCGCGCGCGCAAACGAACGAAACACGGCGATCTCCTCCGTGCAGGGCGAGCGCAGATCCTCCTCCAGCAGGGCGCGCCCGGCTTCGTCGAGATCCGCCCCGGCCGTCCGCATGACCTCGGCGGTGTAGTCGGCCGTCTCCTGGACCGGATCGATGCGGGCGACGGTCAGATTCGGCAGGGAGTCCGCGGCCATGGTCATGGCGAGATGCGCCGCAGGATCCGTGGTGGAAAGGAGGACTTCGTGCCCCTGTTCGGCCAGCGTCACCGCGACCGCCGCGGCGACCGTTGTCTTTCCAACGCCGCCCTTGCCCATCGTCATCACCACTCCGCGACCGGCCGCCGCGATTTCCTCGACCAGGCCGGCCGGCCCTCCGGGCAGATCGACGGACACCGGCGATGTCGGCTTCTTCCCCGCCTCCGGAGCTTCGTTCCCGACCCCTCGCAGCGCCTCCACCCCTATCAACCCCGCCGCCAGCAGCGGCACGAAGATGCGAGGCAGGCCTCCGAGTTCCTCCGGGATGGAGTCCAGCGCCTGTCGACAGCGCAATTCCATGGCCCGCGCAAATTCGTCTTCAGCGTCCCGGGCCTCAAACACTCCGTTGACGATGAGACATTGATTGGCGACACCGAGTTGCCGCAGTTCGACACTCGTCCGCGCCGCCTCACTCAACGCCGACTTCTCCGGGCGCGACACCAGAACCACGGTCGTTCTCGCGCCATCGGAAAGCGCCTCCACACACTCGTGGTAGACCTTCTGTTGGGCCTGCAGGCCGGCCAATGGACCGAGACAGGACGTGCCGGTTGTATTTGCATCCATGAAACCCGACCACGCGGACGGAAGCGTCAGGAGACGCAGGGTGTGCCCGGTCGGCGCGGTGTCGAAGATCACATGATCGAACTCCGCGGTCGCCTCGGCGGCGCCGAGCAGCCGGGCAAATTCGTCAAAGGCCGCGATTTCAAGGGTGCAGGATCCGGAAAACTGTTCCTCCATGCTGGCGACCACCGCGTCCGGCAGGACGCCCCGATACGGCCCCACCATGCGTTCCCGGTATTCCCGCGCGGAAGCCGCGGGATCGATGTTCATCGCGAAGAGATCCGGGACGTCATTGACCGGCGTCGGCGCATTGCCGATCTCCGTGGCCAGCACATCGTGCAGGTTCGAGGCCGGGTCCGTCGACACCAGCAGCGTCCGCCGGCCCTGCCCCGCCAAACGGACCGCGGTCGCGCAGGCCATCGACGTCTTTCCGACGCCGCCCTTCCCGGTGAAGAACAGCACGCGCGTCGGGTCGGACAACAGGTTCATGACCAAACCTCAACAACAGCCGTCGCTGTCGCAACAGCTCCCGCCGCCGCTTTTCTGGACCGGCCCCGGCACGAGCCGGATGGCTGTCCATTCAGCCAGGTTTTCCCGGGACGGGTAAACCGCCCGGCTGACGACGTTATCGTCGACCATGACCACCGGCAGGCAGTCCACCCCCTCGCTCTGCAGCAGTTGTTGCACCTCCGAGTTGGTCGTGAATGCTTCCGGTTGTTGGGCGAGATTGAAGCGCTCAACCCGATGACCGCGCGTCTTCAGCCATTCGAGGTCGCCCGCAAAGCGGGCCAGTTCCGGATCGACCTGCGGCCCGCAGACTCCCGTCGAGCAGCACATCGCCTTGTCGTAGATTCGAACTTTGCTCATCGTCTTTCTCCCACACGCTGGTTGTTGTTTTTCGTCACTCAAGAATTCCATTTCAGCTCCGCTCCGAACTTCGCTCCCACGCCATGTAATAAAGCACCGGAACCGCCATCCGGCTGATCAGCAGGGACGCGATTTCGCCGGCCATCAGGGCGATGGCGAGACCTTGAAAGATCGGGTCCGCCAGGATCACGCCCGCTCCGACCACCACGGCCATCGCCGTCAACAGCATGGGCCGGAAGCGCACCGCGCCGGCGTCGATGACCGCCTCACTCAGCGGCATGCCCTCGCGCAGGCGCAACTCGATGAAGTCAACGAGGATGATGGAGTTGCGCACCACAATCCCCGCGCCCGCCATGAAGCCGATCATCGAGGTCGCTGTGAAGAAGGCTCCCATCGCTCCATGCGCGGGCAGGATGCCCACCAGCGAAAACGGGATCGCCGCCATCACCACGACCGGCGTCATGAAAGAGCGAAACCAGCCGACCATCAGGATATAGATCAGCACGCAGACCACGGCGAAGGCGATCCCCATGTCACGGAACACCTCCAAGGTGATGTGCCATTCGCCGTCCCACTTCATCGAAGGTTCGGAATCGGTGAAGGGCATCGAAGCGTTGTGGATCTTCAGCTTTGCCGCCGACCCGCCGAATTCCCTCGCATCGATCTCCGCCAGGGCCTTGTTCATCGCAAAAATCGCGTAGGCGGGGCTTTCCACCGCGCCGGCGACATCGCCGATCACGTAGGTCACGGGCATGAGATTCTTGTGGTAGATCGACTTGTCCGCGACGGTCTTCTCCACCCGGACAAGCTCGCGCAGCGGAACCAACGGTGGAGCCTGCGGACGACCTCCCGCCCCGGGTTCAGGCAGGGCGTTGGCGTCGCCGGAACGCACGCGCAGGCCGAGCAGTTCCTCCGGGGTGGACCGCATCGAGCGCGGCAGTTCCAGGACGATGTTGACATCCTCCTTTTCGGCCGGCCGGTGCATCAGGTCCAGCGAGGCTCCCTGCACGGCAATGCGCAGCGTCCGCGCGACGGTTTCGGCGCTGATCCCATGCAACGCGGCCTTTTCAGTGTCGACCGTGAACTTCGTCTTCGGCTGGTCGGCCTCGTTGTACCAGTCGACGTCCACCACGCCCTCCGCGCTCTTGAAGACCTGGACCACGCGCTCGGCCAGGCCGCGCCGGGACTTCTCGTCCGGTCCGTAGATCTCGGCGACCAGCGTCTGCAACACGGGCGGCCCCGGCGGAACCTCCGCCACGGCGATCCGGGCGTTGAACTTCTTCGCGATCTCCGCGACGCGCGGACGGACGCGTTTGGCGATGTCGTGGCTCTGCGCAGCGCGATCGTGCTTGGCGGCGAGGTTGACCTGGATGTCCGCGACATTCGCCCCGCGCCGCAGAAAGTAATGCCTCACCAGCCCGTTGAAGTTGAACGGCGAAGCAATGCCCACGTAGACCTGGCAGTCCGTAACCTCCGGTTCCTCACGCACGGTGGCGGCGATCTCCCGCGCGGCCTGGGCCGTCTTCTCCAGCGCGCTGCCTTCGGGCATGTTCAGGACGACCTGGAATTCGCTCTTGTTGTCGAAGGGCAGCATCTTGACCTTCACCCAACCGCCGACCACCGTGCCCATCGCGGCGACCAGCAGCGCCGTGATTCCGCAAAGGAAAGTCCACCGCCAGACCGCGCTCCGGATCAGCGGCCCCATCATCCGACGGTAGAGGCGGGTGAAGGCGTCTTCCTCGTGGGCCGAAGACTTGGAGTGGTGGAGTGGTGGAGAGTCGGAGTGTTGGAGTTCTGGAGTCTTGGAGGATTGGAGTTTTGGAGCAGCGGAGTCTTGGGGCGCATCTGGATCGGGAGAATCGCTTGAAATGTCGGCCGGCTCATCCACTCCACTACTCCGACTCTCCGACTCTCCACCGCTCCCACACTCCATCACTCCGGCCTTTCGGTATTTCTTCCCCCAGCGGAGGACGCGGATGGCGGCCCAGGGCGTGACGATGAACGCGATGGCGAGCGAAAAGGCCATGGCCGCGCTGGCGCCGATGGGAATGGGACGCATGTAGGGGCCCATCAGGCCGCCGACAAAGGCCATCGGCAGCACCGCAAAAATCACCGCGAAGGTTGCCAGGATTGTTGGGTTGCCCACCTCGCTCACCGCCTCCACCGCGATCGTGGACCAGTTCTTGCCCCGGTTGTCCGGCAGTCGGAAATGACGGACGACATTCTCCACCACAACGATGGCGTCATCGACCAGGATGCCGATGCTGAAGATCAACGCGAAGAGCGTGATGCGGTTCAACGTGAAACCGTAGAGATAGAAGACGAGAAGCGTCAGGGCCAGCGTGGCCGGGATCGCGATCGCCACGATCAACGACTCGCGCCACCCCAGCACAAACAGGATCAGCAGCGAGACGCTGACCACCGCGATGCCCATGTGGAACAACAGTTCATTCGACTTCTCCGCCGCTGTTTCCCCGTAGTGGCGGGTGATGGAGACCGTGACGTCGTCCGGGATGATCCGCCCCTTCAACGCCTCGACCTTGGCCAGCACGTCCTCGGCGACCGCGATCGCGTTGGAGCCCGGCCGCTTGGCGACGCTCAAGGTCACCGCCGCCTCTTCAAACCAACCCTCCGACGCCCGCGCGCGCCCGTTGCCGAAGAAGACGTAGTTGGACGGCTCCTCCGCGCCATCGACGATCTCCGCAACATCCTTCAGGTAGATCGGTTTCCCGTCGGCGACTCCCACGACCACGTTGGCGACATCCTCGGCCGAGGACAGGAACGCGCCGGTCTCGACCACGATCTCCCGGTTCTCCGAAGTCACGCCGCCTGATGGGTATTGGCGGTTGGCCTGCTGGATCATCGGGGCCAGCCCGGCCGGGCTGAGATTCCGGGACGCCAGCCTGACCGGATCGAGCAGCACGCGGATCTGACGCCGCGCGCCGCCGATCACCGTGGTCTCCGCGACCTGGGCCGCCTGCTTAACCGAGTCGTCCACCTGCGCGACCAGACGGCGCAGGGTCAGATGATCGTAACGCGCGCTGTGGAAGGTCAGCGCGATGATCGGGACATCGTCGATCGACTTCGGCTTGATCAGTGGGCGGGAGACGCCGTGCGGGATGCGGTCGAGATTCGAAATCAGCTTCTGGTTCAGTTTCACGAGGCTGCGCTCAACATCCTCGCCGACGTTGAAACGCACGATCACGAGACTCTCCCCGGGCCGCGAGGTGGAGTAGACGTACTCAACGCCCGGGATCTCCCAGAGCAGCTTCTCCATCGGCCGGGTCGCCCGCTCCTCGACCTCCTTCGCGCTGAAGCCCGGCATCGCGACCATGACGTCGATCATGGGCACCTTGATCTGCGGTTCCTCCTCGCGCGGCAGCAAGAAGACGGCCCCGACGCCCAACAGCACCGCCGTAATCACGATGAGCGGCGTCAGCTTGGAATCGATGAACGCCTCCGCGACGCGACCGGCAAAACCCCGTTGTTGAATCTCGTCCTTCATGCGGCGGTGGAATTCTGAACCGCGGATAAACGCGGACGAACGCGGATCGAGACCGGCCATGAAGATGCGGTCCAAGGCATGATTCTCACGTGGAAAGGCTTTCGGCTCGGGCGAATTTCATGGCCTCGAGCAACTGCTTCGCCCTCCCCCCCGGGAGAGGGAGTTCGTCCCGCTGCTTTCGAAATGTCCGGTTCGCATGCGGACAACCGTTGCCTCCGAAGACATCCCTCTTCCCGTGGGAGAGGGACCGAGGGCGAGGGCAGGCCGCCCCTCGACCGAAGTTCGTAAACACGCACGACGTCCCCGTCGAAACGCCACAACATGGGCTTCGGGTGTTTCATGATCACTGAACGTTCACGGGCTGACCGTCGCGCAGGGCGGCGATATCCTCTGATACAACAACCTTCTCCCCCGCCTCCAAGCCGGCGAGAACCTCCAGATCGTCTCCGACGCGCTTGCCTGTCCGCACCAACCGCATCCGCGCCTTGCCGCCGTCCTCGACGAACACCATCTCCAACTGCCCGCGGCGGACCACGGCCGCCTGCGGCACGCGGACGTTGGCCGCGCCTTTCACCGGAACGGCCAGACGGCCGAACTGTCCGGCGCGCAAATGGGGCGAAGTCGGCAAGTCCAGCTTCACCTGCAGGGTCCGGCTCAGGGGATTCGCCGCCGGAGCAATCTCCGCAATCCTGGCGTCGACCGGTTGCCCCGCGGTTTCGACGGCGACTTCCAGGGCGTCGCCCAGACTCAAACCCGAGGTCAGCGCCTCCGGCACATCAGCGACGAACTGCAGCCCTTCCTCGCCCTCCAGTTCCAGCAACGGCCTCCCCGGCGTTGCGATGTCGCCGACCTCCGCCAACTTGCGCGCAACAGCCCCGGCGAAGGGCGCAACGACCTCGGTGTATTCCCGCATCGCCTTGGCCTCCTTGACAGCGGCCGCGGCGATCCGTTGGCCGGATTCGACGGCGTCAAACTCCGCCTGGGTGACCGCGCCCTGGGCCAACAGTCCCCGGTAACGCGTCAATTCCTTGTCCGCCTGCGCGAGAGCGGCCTCCGCCTGTTCAAGTCGCGCGCCGATCTCGGCGGCGTCCAGCTTCGCCAAGAGGTCGCCCTGCTTCACGCGTTGTCCGATGCGGGCATTGAGGGAAACGATCCGGCCGGGGACTTTGGCGGAAATCTGGGCCACGGTCCTGGCCCGGACCTCGCCGACCACGCGTTCCACGCCGGTTCCCTCCTCCACCCGGGCCTCCGCGAAGGCAGCGGAAACCGACGGCAAGGCTGGCGGCTCGGGGGAAGTCCCTTGTTCCCCGCGATGGCAGCCGGTCGCAGCCAACGCCACGACGCAGGCGGCCGCGAGAATCGCGGTGGGGCGAAGCTCCCGCTGAGCCGGACCTGGGGATACACAGGACGCTGACTTGCAGACAGGGTCATTCGGCTCAGCGGGAGCTTCGCCCCACCGGCCAGAGGATGTGTTCTTGTCGCTTTCCATCATCATTTCTCCTTCGTCTCCTCAATCTGCGGCAGGCCCAGCGCGTGGCGCAGCGCGGCGGTGGCGATGTTGCGGTCCGCCCGCGCCTGCGTCTGTCGGACCCGCGCGCCGGTCAGGGCCGTCTCCGCGTCGATCAACTGCGTGGACAACGCCAGCCCCTGCTCAAATCTCACCCGCGTCAGCCCGACGCTCTCCTCGGCCAGGGTCACCGCCTTGTTTGCGGCCCGCAGACGTCCGTCCGCCGCCGTCGCATTCAACCGCGCCTGTTGGATCTCGAAATCGATCTGCAGGCGCAGCTTGCGCTCCTGTTCGGAAACGGCGTCCACCCTGGCCTTGGCCTCCTCCAGCTTGCCGCGCGTGAGATGGCCGTCCCAAAGATCCCAACTGGCCATGACCCCGGCAGTGTAGCTTTCACTGCTGCCGTTGAGCTTCCAGCCGCGATTGTGATCGCCGTTCACAAAGGCGCTGAACTTCGGATACCGCCCCGCCCGCGCCTGGTGCACTCCCGATTCGGCGGCGGCCTTCTGTCGGCTGACGGCCAGAAGCTCCGCGCGTTCGCCGCCCTCGGCATCCCCCGCCACGGTCAGCAAATCGCCGGGCTCAACCACCTCGACCGATCCGGCCTCCCGCCCAAGCAGATTCGCCAACGCCCGCCGCGCGATGCCCGATCCGGCGCGGGCCGCGACCCGGTCCGCCTCGGCCTGCGCCAACCGGACCTCAAGATCCAGCACGTCGGTTTTCAGGGCCTTGCCGGAATCCAACCGTTTGCGGGCGATGGCGATGTTCTCCTCGAAGGAATGAACCGCCGCTTCGGCCGCCCGCACGAATCCGTCCGCCTGCGCGATCACGAAGAAAAGCCGCGTCGTCTCCAAGCTCATCCGGTCAGCCACGGCCCTGGCCGTATGCAACGCCGCAGCCGAGCCTTCCCGCGCCGCCTGACGCGCGGAACGGATCGCGCCGCCGGTGTAGAGCGGAGCCACGATCGCGCCGCGCAACAGCAGATTGTCGGCGTCCGGCACGTCGTTGAAATTGAGGGTCGGCGCGAAAGAACGCTGGTTCAACACGGCCCCAAAGACACCGATGGAATTGTCCGTCCGCGAATAGACCGATTGGACGGAGAACTTGGGCCACAAGGCCGAATCCGCCTGCCGGACCATCGCCTCGGCCTCCCGCATCCTTTTCTCCGCGATCCGGATGTCGGGGTTGTTCTCCCGGACCTCGACAAGGGCGGAGGCGAGGGTGAGCGGAGCGGCGGGTTCCGCGGCGCAGGCGGCGGATGGCGGAAAGCCGAGGATGACGAGGAAGAGGAGAAGGACGCTCCAAATCCCAAGCTCCAAGCTCCAAACACCAAGGGGCTCCGGGGGCACGCAAGGAGGGGCGACATTCGTGTCGCACTGCCTGCGAAGCAGGCACACGGACGCTCGGCATGACGCGGGGCTTTGGGAAGTTCCTTGGCGAAACTCTGGCCCCTTCAGGGCCACGGCGACAGGAATGTCGCCGCTCCTTGTTTGGCGCTCGACGCACCTCGTCTGAGACTTGGAGCTTATCATCGTTTTCCTTTCCCTGCCCTCTGGATTTCTTCCAGCAAGACCTCGGTCGTCCGGTCCGCCGCCGCCGGTTCGAAGCCGCTTTCGTGGAGCATCTGCCCGAGGCTTTCGATGGTCTCGACTTCAGGCGTTCCAACGAGCCCTTCGGCCAGATCGATCACCTCGGGCACCGTCTCGAACACCACGATCCGGTCGCGCAACTCTGGAGGCAGCATGAACAGGATGTAGTGATGCAGCCAGGTCCCGCGTCGGGTCAGGGCGAAGGTGCATTCGCGTTGCTCAGGATCGCCCGGCGCGCTGCCGGTCTGCGCGACCATGTAGGGGCCTCGCTTCTCCGGATGGTCCGTCGTCGCGCTCAGCTCCAACAATTGAAAATCGCTGTAGCGGTTGCTGATCGTTGAGCCGATCTTCATCCTGGCGCTCCGGTTATTTCTTGTCTCCACAACAGGCTTCCTTGCCCACGCCCAACCGGTGGAGGATGTGTTCGGCAGGGCAGATCCTGGTAAAGCCTGATTGGAACAGGTTCGCGCCGACAAAAACCGTCAGCCAAACCCAGTTCGGATGGATCCAATGCGTCAGCGCCACACTGATCAGGATCATCGATCCCGCCATGATTCTAACCGCTCTTTCCGTACTCATAAGCCTGTGTTGTTATTCGATTCGCGTTAGTTCAATCCCCGCCGAAACGGCCTTCAATGCAGGTCATCAGATCGCAGAGATGGGGCTCAGCGACGCTGTAGTAGGTCTTCCGCCCGTCCCGTTCGGCCTGAAGCAATCCGCAGCGTTTCATGAGCCGGAGATGTTCCGACGCCATGTGGCTGGGGATCTCGCAGGCCTCGGCCAGTTCCCCGACGGTGTATTGGCCCGACAACAGCATCTGGATCATTCTCAGGCGGTGCGGGTGCGCGATGGTCTTGAGACATTCCGCCGCCTCTTCAAGGCATTCCAGTTCCAGCAGATGGGCCGCTTTGGTTGTCATTTGAAATATTCATACATCGTGACATTGCGATATGTCAATACATCAAAAACAAAGAGAACCAGCAAGGAGTGTCCCGAAGGTGGAAACCTACCGCTCCGCCGACCTGAGCAACCGGATGACTTCCGTTCGAATCCGGGGTTCCGCATTGATTTCCAGGCAGCTCGAGATCGCGGGCCAGGTCGTGTAGCCGCCGAGCGCATGTTGTTCGGGGGTGGGAAGGTAGCCGTTGTAGCCGTTGGCGAGGCTGACGTTGAAGGTCGCGGCGAACGGGCTCGCCTCCTTGATCGCCAGGCCCGTCTCCGCGTAGACCTCGCAGGGCATGGCCGCGATGGCCAGGTCGCCGATCCGGGTCACCTGCAGCCGCACTGGCAGGGTCTCTGGATACTCGCTCAACCAGAGGGCGCTCTTCGCGAACTTGTCCTTCCAGCGATGGGCGGGCTTCTTCCACGTGCCGTCCAACACCGCCTTCGCCCAGGCCACGCGCTCCGCGTCCGGCCGGCGCACCTTGATGGGGATCTCCGACTCATGGACGGAGATCGGCAGTTCCGCGCGATGCTTGATGCCGCGGACCAGCTTCACGGCCGCGGCGGCCAGGCTGTTTCCGAGAGGTTCGGGCTTTCCGCCCGGCGCGATGTCGCCGCTCGTGCCGTTGGAGATCATCGCGACCATGGGCCCGCCTTCGGCGCCCAAGTCCTTTTCCACCGCCCGGGCGAAAACTCCGAAGTAGTCCGCGCTGACGCCGCCGCCGCCCGCGCCGTAGTGGATGCTGAAGTTGGCGTAGAGACCGATCTGGCTGCCATCCGGCCGTTGCGCCGAAAGGACGAAGAACTCCGGGTCCACGGGGCCGGCCACGCGGATGGCGTTCTTGCCGGGACCGCCGTACATGGCCGCCTTGTCGGTGCGGTCGCCGAAGGGATTCGGCCCCAGCGAACCGGGCTTGATCAGCCAGCGGCGGTTGCGGCAGTGCTCCGGCTTTTCCACCGAGGCCCAACCGATCTTCGCGGGCTCCAGGTTGGCCAGAGCCTGTCCGACCGCCCCGGCCACGCGGTCCACCAGCCCGTTCCTGAACTCGTCGTGCGCCGGGCCCAGTTCCAGTTCGACCGCGCGGGGCGAGCGATGCGTGTGCGTGGCCGAGACCAGGAGGTGATCCTTGGGCAGGCCGGTCCGCTCGTGAACCCGGTTGCGGATCCGGTCGTGCAGCTCGGACGCCATCATGGTGACATCGCAAACGCACAGGACAATCCGCGTGTCGCCGCTCTGGATGGCCAGGGCCCGGGCATACAGGGGATCGAACACCTTGGTCGCCTTGCCGCCGCCGCCAACCGGACCGGAGAGGGGCGCCTCCGGTTTCGGGGTGATATCCACCTTGGCGACGCCGACCGAAAGGGCTTGGCCGGCGACCGCGCTTTGAACCCAGACCAAGCCGGCCGCCAGGACTGCGATAAGCAACTGTTCTCTCATGGTCCGGCATTGAACACAAATGCCGTGCGGAGACAAGGGGACAATCGGGTTTCCCCTTGCAAATCCAATCGGCAGGGGCAAGATCGTAGCGTCGTAAAACAACCCTGTCGGTAGGCTGTTCGTTCCAATGGCCTTCAGGAACCATCCGAATCGTTGCCATGAAAACCTCATTTGTTTTCCGTTCGTCGATTCCCTTCGTTGTCGCCTCGCTCGCCCTTGGCTTCCTCGTCCCCGCGACCAATGCACAGGATGTGTCACTTGCGGCAGCGCTCAAGGAGCAGGTCTTTTTCCAGGACAACCCTTCAGTGCCGTCATTGGCGTCGGACCATCAGGGCCGGTCGCCCTTCGTCTTCAACATGTTCTTGTCGCCCGCCTCGGCCGGCTCGGTCACCAGCGCCTCCTTCACCGGTCCGGGCGCCATCGCCAATGGGACGCTCACCGAGGACAACGGCGAATTCCACTACGAAGCGAAGACGGACGACAAACCTGAGTTTGACGCCAATTTTCCCGATACCGGGAACTACGTCCTCTCCTACGTGGGAACAACCGACGGTTCCGCCTCCTTCACGGTGAATTTCTCGGGCATCAGCCAACCGAACGTCCCGGTGATTGTCAATTGGCAGGATGCCCGATCGGTGGACGCCTCCGCCGACTTCACCGTGGAATGGGAACCCTTCTCCAACGGAACCGGGGTGGACTTCATCAATGTGATCGTCGATGACGCCATGGGATCGTTCTCGTTTGAGAGCCCGGGCCCGGGAGAACCGGGCGGGTTGAACGGAACCTCCACCACGTTCACCATCGCCGCCAACACCCTGGAGCCAGGCAGACGTTACGAGGCGACCGTGGGTTTCTACAAGTTTGGCGCGCCGGACAACCAGGCCGTGCCCGTGCTGGGCAAATCGACCGTGTTTGAGATCTATACCGATCAGGTGAACGACCAGTATCCCCCTTACCTTGCCTTCTCAAGCCCCTACACCGGCGCCCGCAACGTCACCGACCGCTCGGCCGTGCTTTTCGAATTCACCGAACGCATGAATTGGAACGTGGACTTTAGCCAGGCCATCCACTGGGACGGCGTGAACGGCGCCAACTTCAGCTACACCTGGCAACGCGAAGGATCGCGGTTGCTCTGCGTTTATGACGGCGACCTGCCGCTGGGCGCCACGATCGGCTGGACCCTGAATCCCGAACTGGCCGGCCCCGCCAACGCGGCCAACGAAGGAGCCTCCCCAGCGTCCAAGCAGGGCGTCGCCCAGTCCAACCGTCTGGAAGACCTGGCCGGCAACGATCTCGCCGGCCCCTACAGCGGCGAGTTCACCACCTTGGCCACCGCCACGACCGGTCAAAAGGACATCATCGGTTTTGAGCTGTACAAGTGGCGGGCCTTCTTCCAGGATGGAGCTTCCGCGGTGGACACCGGCATCATGGGCGGCGACGTGGAGGTCGAACTCAACGGCTACAACACCCTGACCTCGGTGCACCTGACCGTGCCGGGAGCGCCCGCCCCCATCGAACTGCCGGTCGAGGGATACTCCGACGGCGTCTCCGTCGAAGCCGAGTACGCCTCCAAGACCGATCTCGACAGCTTCCTCCCCAATGGCGCCTACACCCTGAAGTTCAATACCCTGAACGACCTCCCTACGACGGTGACACTCGACGCGGCGCCGGAGAATTACCCCAACGCCCCGGAGGTCCAGAACCACTCCGCCGCGCAGGCCATCGACCCGGCGCAGAACTTCACCCTGACCTGGAACGCGATGTCGCCGCAGGGAGCGAACGATTTCATCCTCATCTTCATCGAGAACGACTACGGCAATGAGATCGTCGACACCCCCACCCGCGTTTTCGACGGCGACCTGCTGACCGCCCCGATACCGGCAGGCAGCACGTCCCTCGTCATTCCCGCGGGAACCCTGCCCCCCGGCAGGCAACTGAGTCTGGAGCTCATCTTCGTCCATGTCACCGATCTCGACACGGCCGGTTATCCGGGAGTGAAGGGCTCCGCGGGATTCGCCACCCTCACCTCGCTGGACATTGCCACCACCGGCGATCCCATCGTGCCGGAACTCGATATGGTGGGCGTGGCGGACGGCAACCGGTTCCAACTGCGCGTGAACGGCGAGTACAAGGTCCCCTACACCATCGAATCCACGGTCGATTTCCGGAACTGGGTCTTCGCCTTCTCCAGCTCCGCCGAAGATCGACTCGGAAACGCTATGGGAGGCGCGACCTTCGCCGATCCGAACAGTCCCCTGGCCGACTTCAAGTTCTACCGGGCTCGCGAAGGCTGGTATTTCCCGGACAACGGGGGCGGCGCGACCCAGGAAATCTGGAACCTCGTTTTCTACCCGGCCATGGTCGTGGATCAAAGCAACGGCGGCTCCAGCCTGTCCTTTGTCTCCCAGAGCCTGTCGGTGGACCAGTTCGGCAACTTCAATGAAACCTGGTCGCCGGGGAACTCGATCGTGAACGTGAGCGGCAACCTCTCCGGCGGCAATGTCTCGGCTTCGCTGAACGCGGTCAACAGCATGGCGTCCGGCTCCTTCAACGGCTCCATGAGTGGGAACATGATCATCGGCAGCTACAACTATGAAAACTCCGGCTCTGTCGTCATCGTGCAACAACCCAACAAAATCTCCGTACAGGGACGCGTGGTTGACAACGGCTCAGGCCTGCCGCTGTCGGGCGCCACAGTAACCACGACGATCGGCGGCTCGGCGACCACTGATTCAAATGGCTTCTTCTTCCTGGTGACGGACGAACCCGAAAAAAATGGCGTCGGCGAACCATTCCCCTACTGCATCGATGTCCGAAAGCCTGACACCCACGCCGATGCCCAAGACGCAGGATGCCAACCTTGGGGAGACCACCTGACCGGTAGGACCTTCAGCTTGGCCCCGTTGACCGACTGAGCAGCGACGCAGTTGTTCTGGATGACGCCGGCTAAGTGAGAAAACCGCGATGTTGGGACCTCGAGGTCAGCGCGAACAACGCGCACAACTCATGAACAGCAACGCGCAAAGGCTTTTCCTGTGCGCGGCCATCCTCGTGGCGGCCGCGTCGATCCCAACAACCGCCGCAGCGGCGCCTGACCGCCCGAACGTCCTCATTCTCTACGCCGACGACCTTGGTTACGGCGATCTTGGCTGCTACAATCCAAAATCCAAGATCCCCACGCCAAATCTCGACCGGCTGGCGTCCCAAGGCATCCGCTTCACAGACGGGCACAGCAGCTCCGGGATTTGCACGCCATCGCGCTATGCCCTGCTGACCGGCCGGCATCATTGGCGCAAGTTCCACGGCATCGTCGGCCCTCTGGGCGGGACGGTCTTCGCCCGGGAACGACTCACACTTCCGGAGATGCTGAAGGCGAAAGGCTACGCCACCGCCTGCGTCGGCAAGTGGCACCTTGGCTGGGACTGGGACGCAATCCGCAAGCCCGACGCCGAGCAGGTCGGCTCGGGGCGAGGGAAAGCCTGGGGCCCGGACGCGTTCGACTGGTCCAAGCCCGTCCCCGAGGGACCGCTGGCGCACGGCTTCGACCACTACTTCGGCGACACCGTGATCAACTTCCCGCCCTACGCCTGGATCGAGGACGACCGCCTGGTCGAGGCTCCCGACACCATGATGGACACCTCCAAGTGGAAGAAGATCAAGGAGGGAGGTTGGGAATGCCGGCCCGGCCCGATGATCACCGGCTGGAATCCCTACGACGTCCTGCCCACGTTGACGAGGCGCGGCGTGGACTACCTTCGTTCCCGGAAGAACAAGAACGAACCGTTCCTGCTCTACTTCGCCTTCCCCGGCCCGCACGCGCCCATCATCCCCAACGATGAGTACGACGGCCGGAGCGAGGCCGGACCCTACGGGGACTTCGTCGTGGAAATCGACGACGCGATCGGCCGATTGCTCAAGGCCCTGGAGGAAAGCGGCAAGGCTGGCAACACCATCGTTCTCTTCACCGCCGACAACGGCCCGGAGAAATACGCCTACGCCCGCGACGAGAAGTTCGACCACTGGTCCCCTGCCCCGTTCCGCGGCGTGAAGCGCGACATCTATGAGGGCGGGCACCACGTGCCCTTCATGATCCGCTGGCCCGGCGTCGCGAAAGCCGGGCGCGTTTCCGAGGCGCTCGTTTCCCAGATTGATTTCATGGGAACCCTGGCGTCCGTGACCGGCTACCGACTGCCTGACAATCAGGCCGAGGACTCCCACGACCTGCTGCCCCTTCTGCGCGGAAAGACCGACAAGGTCCGCGACACGCACATCCACAACACCCGCGCAAACAGCTACGCCATCCGCCACGACAACTGGCTGCTCGTCGCCGACAAGCAAGGCTACATGAGCGGCCGCAACGCCAAGTGGGAGGCCAAGCACAAATACCCGGCCGACGACATGGCCCCGGTCGAACTTTACGACCTCTCATCGGATATTGGCCAGCGCGTCAACCTGGCCTCGAAGAATCCCGAACGCGTCGCGGAACTGAAGGCTTTGCTCGATAGAATACGGAAGCAGGGTCACTCCGCGCCGCGCCTGCGGCAGGATTGAGTCCCGTCAGACTCCGTCCAATGCGCCCGTGCTGTCGGCGAAGGAGTCGGTTTCCACGCCCAGACGTTGCAGCATGGAAACGAAGAGGTTTGAGAGCGGCAGGTCCGCGTGGGTCGCCTTCTTTGTCCAGGGCTCCGGATCCCCGGGTTTCCAGCCTCCGGCCTGCGCCTGGTCCCCGACGTGGTTCAGGTAACGACCGTGCGTCAGCCCCATGTTCCGGCCGCCGGCCAGGATGAGAGGATAGTTGCGGGAAAGATGAAACGCGCTGGAGGCGGAGCCGAACAGCAAGAGCGTGTTGTCCAGCAACGTCCCTTCCCCGGCCGGCTCCGGCGTCTCCTTCAAGCGCGCGATAAAGCGCCCGTATTCCTCGTGCAGGAAACGACAGTAGCTGCCGAAATTCTTCCACCCGTTCGGCTGCTTGGTGTCATGGGACAATTGATGGGCGGCGGGAAAACCAATGGCGCGCGACAGGTGGTCGCTGATGCCCACGCCGTTTTCCCGTCCGATCTGATAGGCTGCCACCCGGGTGGAGTCGGTCTTGAAGGCCAGATGAATCAGCTCGAACATCGTTCGCAGATAAAGGCGCGGCTCCTCCGGTGTGATCTCCAGATTCAGATGTCCCGCGTCCACTTTCGGAAGCGGGGTGTCAATCCAGTGTTTCGCCTTCTGCACGCGGATCTCCGCTTCGCGGACGGATTGCAGGTATTCCTCCAGCCGTTCTCCGTCCTGCGCGGAAAGCTCCCCGCGCAGGCGGCGCGCGTCCGCGAGCAGGTCGTCCAGGGCGCTTTCGCTGAGCGCGAGCCGGCGGGCGGCGTCGGCGCCGCTCTTGACGAACAGCATGTCAAAAATCCGTTTAGGCCGGTTCTCCGCGGGGATCGCCCGTCCATGACGGTTGAATGAGATCGTATGCGCGCCCCGCGCCGTGCCCGTCCCGCCATCAGTGGACATCACCAGCGAAGCGAGCCGCGTCCGCTCGCCAACGCTGCCGGCATAATCCTGATCGAGTGAGATGGTGTTCCGATAGTCCGTGTCCCCGGAACCGGTGGCGGCCCCGGTCAGGAACTGGTCCGCGTTGTTGTGGCCATGGACATTCCGGGCGGCGGGATGGGAAAGGCCGGAAATGACCGTCAATTCACTCCGCAGGGGCTCCAGCGGTTCCATGCACTTGGTGAAGACAAAGTCCTCCCCTTTGCCATGTGGAAACCAAGCCCAGTCCCGGTAGGAGGGATCCTCCGGCAGCGGCATGGGCACGCCATCCGGAAAGTAGAAACAACCCAACCGCCGGGGAGGCGCGGCAGTCTTGGCCTCCGCCACGAGGGCGGAATGGAAAAGCGGCAGGGCCAAAGCCCAGCCCGTTCCGCGCAGAAAACGACGCCGATCCAACCGCTTCAAATCTGCCAACGAACTCCGTTTCATTTTGTCAGGAACAATTCACTCGTCGCCACCAATTCGATCAGGGTCGCCAACCCGTCGCCCTGTCGCCGGACCCGACGCGCGATCTCCTCGACGCCCGCACGGTCCGCGAAGGTCAGCGGGCGCCCGAGAGCGTAGACGGTCAGTTTGTGGACCATGGCCAGCACGAACTGGTCCTGCCGGTTCTTCAGCAGGAAACGCTTCACGCCGTCGATGCCGTTCAAGGGTTCATTGTTGAACAGCAGGCTGGCGGCGTCAACGGGCCTGCCCTTGATCCGGTCGCGCCAACGGCCCAGGGCGTCGTAGTTCTCAAAGGCGATGCCCCACGGATCGATCTTGATGTGGCAGGACAGGCAGGCCGGTTGATTGCGATGATCTTCGATGCGTTCCTTCAGCGTCATCTGGGCAATCCTGGGATCGGCGAGATCGATCTTCGGGACCGCCGGGGGCGGCGGAGGCGGAGGGTCGTTGAGCAGGCTCTTGAGCATCCAGATGCCGCGCTTGAGCGGATTGGATTCATCGCCGCTGGAATTCATCGTCAACAGGCCCGCCTGGGTCAGCAGACCGCCGCGGCGATGTCCCTCAGCCAACTGGACACGGCGAAAATGGTTCCCTTGGACCCCCGACAGACCGTAGTGCCGGGCGAGCCGTTCGTTGGCCATGGTGTAATCGGCGTGGAGGAAGTTCAGGACGCTTTCGTTGTTACGCAGCATCTCGCGGAAAAACAGGACCGGTTCCCGTCGCATGGCCTCCTTGAGAGCCGCGTCCAGTCCCCGACCCGGCTTCTTGAACTCCAGCGCCTGCATGTCCAGCCATTGATGGACAAAATGTTCCGCAAACCGCTCGGACCGCGCGTCAACCAGCAGGCGGCGGACCTCGCCCGTCAGGACATCCGGACGCCTCAACTGGCCGCGCCCGGCCACATCCAACAGGCGCTGGTCAGGAATGCTGCTCCAAAGAAACATGGAAAGCCGCGTTGCCAATTCGTGGTCCGGGAAAGGGATCGGAGCGGACGGTTGGTCCGGAGCATTCCCGGCTCCGTCCGTCCGGGTGAGGTAGAGAAACTGCGGCGACGACAAAACCGTGGCCAGGGTCTCGACGATGGCCTCCTCAAAGGTTGCGCAGGATGGACGCATCGCGCAAAAGAGCCGCGATTTCTGGTCGACCTCCTCCTCGCTCACGGCACGTCGCCAGGCGCGGGACATGAAGGCGGCCAGGATCTCCCGAGCGTAGGTCGGCTCGTCATCGCGGTTCGCGCTCTCGAGGAAGATCCGTTGGCGGGACTTCGGCGGCCACTCGACGTAGACGGGAGCTGCGACTTCGACGTAGTCGATTTGGATATCCCCCTGCGAAACGGAGCTGTTGACCAGGCGGAGGTACTCCGACGGGTTGGGCATTTGCCCCAGCGAGGAACTCCCCCGGACCGAGTTGCGGGGATAAATCTCCCCCAAGGGCACAAGCCATTCGTGGAACTCCGGCTTGTCCGGACCGGCCGTAATCGGGGCGTCCGCCTCGCTCACCCGCAGGCGGGCCCGGCCCTCGTTGCTCGCCTGCCAGCCAAACTCCAGCCGCAAGCTTGGAATCGGGGCGTCCGCCGAGGAACGGGAAGCCCGGACCCGCACGCGAAGCAGGCCTTCATCGGGCAGCTTGTCACCCAGTTCGACGATCAGGCTCTGCCCCCGGGGAATGACCGCGATCCGGTCGAAGTCAGCGGGCGCCTCCGGGCGGGTGTCGGTCGGCTTGATCGCATGTTTGGCCCCGCCGTAGTTCCAGTTGTGGGGCGCGGTCAGGCCGGTCACCTGATTCCGGAAAAAGGTTCTTGTGTGAGGCTTCCTGAATTCCGCCTGCAGGCGGTCCAATTCCGTTTTCTGCTTTTCGGGATCGTCCTCGAATCCGGCCCTGACCTTGTCCAATTCCGCCGTCCGCTTCGCCCAATCGACCCTGCCCGCGTCCTCCATCGAAACGCCCCAGTGCAGAACCGGAGGACGCGCCCCGGGCCCGATCGCCCGCAGCAACGCCTGCCGCGCCGATCGGCGGCAGGTCTCCAACTGCGACACGGAGAGGTGGAGCGTTTCAGAGCTGTTTTGAAACCCGTCTTCTGAGCGGGCTTCCGGCGGCAGGTCCCGGGCAAAATCCCAGGGCAGCCCCAGCAGGTCCTGCAATGCGTGGTTGTATTCGTAGCGCGTCATCCTCCGGAAGGACGAATGGCCTTCCCGGGCGCGGCGGGCCGTCGACGCCTTGCGGATCTCGCCGGACAGCCAATCCATCACCCTGCCTCGATCCTCGTCGGGCAGCTTTGATTTATCCGGCGGCGGCATCTCGCCGTTGCCCAGCACGACCAGCGTGTCCAGCCACCAATCGACATCGCCGCCCGCGACCAGATTGGGATCCAGCCTGTCGATCCGCAGCCGCGCCTTGGCCTTCTCGGGGCCGTGGCATGAAACGCAGTGCGACTTGAGGATGGGCTCGATCTCCTTCTGAAACTGATTCACCGCCGGCTGCGGCGCAGTCGGAGCCGGGGCTTCCGCCGCACGATTCCTCAACGCGGACATCCGGATCCCCTCCGCCTTGAGTTCATCGAATGTCGCCCGATCCGTCGCTCCCCCCGGCCACGCCGCCCCGAGAAACAGGACCGCGGCGGAAAAACACGCGCCCGATCGTCGAATTGGATTCATTTCAAATGCCATTCTCGCTTGGGGGCGGAAGCAAAGCCGGGATGGCTGCGTTTGAACCCATTGAAGGTTCCCTCACTTCGCGCGCTTGCGCGACCGTTCAGACTTGGCCTTGAACTCAGGCGTCGCCGTTTTCGGCAGCCATCGGGCCAACCGATCCCGCGTCGTCTTGTGCGCCGGATCGCCGGCGAGGTTGCGGAATTCATCCGGGTCGTTCCGGTGATCGTAGAGTTCCTCCGCCCCGTCTTGGTAGACAATCAACCGCCAATCGCGCGAGCGGATGGAGTGATTGCCGAAATAGGAGGACGTGACCGCCGGCCGCTCGCGGGGCGCGGCGGGATCGTTCAACTGGGGAACCAACGAGACGCCCTCGAGGCGGCTGTTTGAAGGGAACCCGCAAAGCTCAACCAGCGTCGGGTAAATGTCGATCAGGCTGGCGGGTTCCCGGCATTTCTGCCCGGGCTCGATTCCCGGCCCGGCAAACAGGAAGGGAACTCGCGTGGATTCCTCCCACAAGGTGCGTTTGGCCCAGTGCTGCTTCTCGCCCAGGTGGAATCCGTGATCGCCCCACAGAACGACCAGGGTGTTGCCGGCATGAGGACCGGACTCCAGGGCGTCCAGGACAACGCCGACACAATGGTCGGCGAAGCTGATGGCGGCCAGGTAGGCCCGTGTCAGGCTGCGTTGCTTGCCGTGCCGGACCACCTCGTCGTGGGTCGGCGCCACCGCGTAGTCGTTGATGTCGAGGAAGTTGCCCGGAAGATCGTCCAGGTCGGACCTCGGGTTGTTCGGCAGCGTCAGCGTTCCTTCATCGTAAAGATCAAACCACTTCGGCGGCACGAAGAGCGGCACGTGCGGCCGAAAGAAACCGACCGACATAAAGAACGGTTTCCCGAATTCCTCCTTCACGGCTGCTGCCGCCTTCTCGGCCAGTTGCAGATCGAACATGTCGGCGTCCTTCTCGGGAAAGGCTCCCCAATCCCAGGCTCCGCTCCAGTCGGCAGGACGGTTCATCGGTTTTTTAGGCCGGGGCCCGCCGCGCCGGTCGGAGAGGGTCCGGTCGATCGAGGCCGCCAACCGCCCCTTGAAACCGTGGTGCAGAACCTTCCCGCCCGTCAGGGTGAAATAGCCGTTTTCCTTGAAATACTGGTGCAGGGTCGGGACATCCCGCAGAGTCGGGAGATCCTGGTAACTAGGTCCCAACTCGTAACTGCCATGGGTCGTCGCGGCGAGGCCCGACATCACGCTGACCCGGGAGGCCGAACAGACCGGCACGGCGCAATGGGCGTTGGCGAAAATCCTCCCCCGTCGTGCCAGCGCGTCCATGTGCGGCGTGCGAGCTTCCGGATGGCCTCCCATGAAGCCGGTCCAGTCGTTGAGATCGTCAATGCAGATCATCAGGACGTTGGGACGCCCGAAGGCCGCGGCCGCCTGGATCAGGACGAGGAGCATGGCACATATTACCGAACGCCGGAGGAACCCGGCGTATCCCTCCCGAGTACAATTGTCTGGAGCTTTCATGATCGAACGGAAAAGGACGGGCCAAACGATCGCATCACGTCGCGACGGCTTCGCCCAACACCCTGAGCAGATCCTTCGCGGCCACATGAACCTCCATCGGCAGAACGTCACCGTCGGCAGTCTGGCGCCCTACCCGGCAACAACCTTCGCCGGCTTTGAGCGCGGCGGCGAAAGACGCTTGATCTTCGGCCTGAATCCATTCGATCAAAGGCTTTCCGGCAAGCTCCTCCTCGTTGAAGCCCACCCTCTCGCAAAATGCGTCATTGGCCCGGATGAAGCCGCCGACATCGGCCGAGCGAACAAGCATAGGAGGATCGACCCAATCCCCATTGGACAGGGTCAGCAGGCCCGATGGCGCTTCAATCGTGTCCAGGTTCATCCGGACACCCTATCGCCAGCGCCCCCCCACGGTCGAGCGCGGACTGCCCGAAGGCATCACCAACCTTGAAACGACGCGCGGGAATTGGCACACATGCAGGATGCTCCGCATTCTGACCGCCCTCTCCCTTGCCGCCGCCATGGTTCTCAACGCCGTCGGCGGCCCGGCTCAGTCCCCCAAGCCCCGCGCCTCCAAAGCGACTGCCAAAGCAAAGGCCGCCAAGGGCAAGGCGCGCGGAAAAGCGAAGAAGAAGGCCGCGCCAAAAGACCTTGTTCAAACTCCGTTGGTCCCCGCCGACCTCAACGATTTCCCCGGTGCAACAGACCGCCTGGAGATTTTCCTCCTGATGGGCCAGTCGAACATGAAAGGCCGCGGAGTCATGCCGGCGAAGCCGCTGCGCGACCCGCGGATCCTCATGATGCACAAGCGCACGGACGGCTTCTTTCTCGCCCGCCATCCGTTGCACCTCGTCGGCGATCCGAGCGACTTTTCGCGCGCGGACAACGCCGGCGTTGGCCCCGGGTTGGCGTTCGGGCGAGCCATCGCCGACGCGCGCCCCGGCGCGCGCGTCCTGCTCATTCCCTGCGCCGTCGGCGGCACGGCCATCGGCAAATGGCAAAAGGGCCAGCGGCTCTACGATGAAACCATCCGCCGCGCGAAGCTCGCGCTCAGCCAAGCGCCGAAAGGCAAGGCCCGCATCGCCGGCGCGCTCTGGCTGCAAGGCGAAGCCGACTCAGGTTCCCCGGAGAGAATCGACGCCTACGCCGGGCGCCTCGACAAGATGATCGCCGATCTGCGTCAGGATCTGGAACTGCCGGACCTGCCGTTCATCGCCTGCACGATCGGCGAGATGAAGGACCGCGCCCCCGAGGGCCGCAGGGCCATCAACCAGATCCTGCTCGACCTTCCCAGGCGCGTCGCAGGCGCCGGCTGCATTGACAGCCGCGCCTTCGCCAAATCCATCGGCGACGGCGTCCACTTCGACACCGCGACCCAGAGCGAACACGGCCGCCTCTACGCGGAGAGTTTCCTGAAGCTAACGAAGGAGGACTGAGCGCGTCGACCGACCGTCAACGCATCCGGTCGAGCAGGTTGACGGTCATCCGTTGGACACGCGGATCGGGGCCCAGCGGTTCAGCGTAGACCTTGGGCCGCACGTAGCCGGGAGGCTCGGACAGCCCGTCGGCCCACCAGCAGGTCGCCGCGTTGAAGACGAAGTTCCCCTTGGGGCCGGGATAGATCGTCGCGGAGTAGACGCCGCGCCCCTTTTCCGACTTGTTGTTGTTCGCCGTCGGACCGGTCGCCAACACCCGCAGGCCGGGAATGTCCGCCGGCATGCCCAGCCATTCCCAGCCGATCAGGCCGGGAACCCGGTCGCCCTGCTTCATTCCCGTGCCTTCATACAACCAGTGCTCCGACGCCGTGCAGATCCAGTCCGCGCCCCCGGTGACGGGCGGAACGTTGCGCGCGCCGACCAGTTCGGACTCACTGGGCGTGCGGTAGGGAAACTTGTCCGTGCCGGCCCAGTCGGCTCCGGGAAGACGGGGGCCGAAGGCGTCGATCCGGGGGAACACGCGGTTGGGAACGCCTGATCCGGAAGAACGCAATTCCACACGCCCCCAACAGGTGTCGCCCGAGAGAAACGCCAGGTTCACGCCCGCGTCGCGCGCCGCCTTGAGATTCTCGAACATGTCGATCGTGTAATACTCGTCGTGCCCCACGCTCAGGAATCCCTTGGCGCGTCGCAGGCCGGGGCCGTCGGCGTGGGTGTCCACGTTCGAGATGTAGCTGACGTCGTAGCCGCGCGACTCCATCCAGTAGGCCAGGGGAAACTCCCAGAGGAACCAGGAGCCCGATCCCGTGGACAGGGGCGCGTCCAGGATCTGGCAATACTTGCCGTAGGGCCGGTCAAAGCTCACCGCGACATCGGGGCCGCAATACCACGGATCCTCGCCGTCATCATACAGGGCATCCTGCTTCGGCCAGCGGTTGTAGGCCTGCCAGGTAAGATCCGAACATTGGAAAAGCACGTCGGCGGGCCGGCGATCCCGCACGATGAAGATCAGGTAGCTCTGCCAGCCCCCCTCCACGGCGGTGAGCTTGCCAAGGTAAACCCCGCTGACCCAGTCCTCCGGGATTTCGATCTCCGCGCAAGCCTCCCAACGGCATTCCCTGAGCCGCTCGGATCCGGCCATGGGAACGGGTTGAGGTTTCCCGGAAAACGGTCCCAATTCCATGACTTTCCTGCCCCCGTCGCCGCCGTAATACCCGCTGCGGAAAACCTCAATCGTGAACGGAGAGGCCGGCTGAACGCTGACGTGGAAGGAAAGCCGTTCCCCGGCCCCGACGGTGTTCCGTGAAGCGTAACCCTCGATCCAGGGACACCGGTAGCGCGAATCCGGATCGATGCGCGGCTTGTCCAGCAGCCAGTCGCGGGAGCCTCGGCGCCGGTTCTCGATCACGATGGGATTCTCCGCGCCGGGCCGGGCCTCGGCGCCAACCGCGGCCAAACTCCCCGCCGCGGCCAGACCTTTCAGGAGCGAACGCCGGCTCAGACCGGACCTGGATTTCCGTGACATGCCGCCATCCTAGGCAAACCGCGCCGACGAGTCCATCGAGCGTTCAGGGCTGGCCATGCTTACGGGAATCAATCGCCGGTGGGCCAAATTAGGCGGGGCGAATTGTCCCCAATGAGCCGAAGTGAGCATATCCCTGCGCGGCTCACTGAGGACCGTTCGCCCCACCCCATACTCTCAAAATGCGTCCTTTCAATCACCCCGGAAAATGTGAAAGTCGCACGTCAGCCGGCGGAACAAATCCGTCGCAACACCCAACGACGCAGTGACTGACATGAAGACAAGACACCTGAAGAACCGCCGCGTCGCGCTCCTTCCTGCGCTCTTGGGAATGTCTCTCAGCCTCTCCCTTCCCGCCCTCGGGCAGAAGCTGGACATCGAACGCGAGAAGGTCATTGAAAGCGGCCGGCCCGAAGGGCGGCACCTGAGCACGCGGGGCTTTCTTCAACATCTCCTGCGCAACGCCAACCCCAGGCTGGCCTTCAATCCCGCCTTCACTCCGGAAGAAATGGAACGGTGGCGGGTCCAGGTGCGGACCCGGATGCGGGAACTGCTGAAATTCCCCGAACCGCCGCCGCAACCGCAGCCGCGAAGGCTCTGGGCCAGAAAGCGCGAAGGGCACACGTTGCAAAAATGGGAGGTCTATCCCGAACCCGGCAGTGTGGTCCCCTTCCTCGTCCTGATCCCCCACGGCGTCACGGCGGACAAACCGGCCCCCGCGATCATGTGCCTGCCCGGCTCGTCGGACACGAAGGAGAACCTCGCCGGCGAACCGCCGCTGCACCCCGCCTTCAAACCGAACGACCGCAGTCACGCCGGCTGGCTGCATGCCGAGCGCAACCGGCAGGCGCTGCAGTTCGCGAAGGCGGGCTTCGTCGCCGTGGCGGTGGATCATCCCGGCAACGGCGAACTCTCCGATCTCGCCAGATTTCGCGGAACCGCCATGGACGACCGCAACACCCTCGCGCGTTACCTGATAGACTTCGGTCGCGACTACATCTCCCTGTCCGTGTTCCAGAAGCGGCAGATCCTCGACTGGCTGCGCGAGCGGCCCTACGTGGACGCCGGCCGCATCGCCCTGAGCGGTCATTCCCTCGGCACGGAACCCCTGCTCGCGCTCGCCGTCCTCGACCCCGGAATTCAAGCCATCGTGTGGAACGACTTCCTCTGCCCCAACATTGAACGGGCGAGGGAGACCACGAAACCCAACGCGCGCGGCATCCGCCCGCCGGCGAACTGGCTGGGCCACTGCGTGCCTGGCCTGTGGGAGTGGTTCGACTACCCGGACCTGGTCGCCTCCTTGGCCCCGCGCCCGCTGATCCTGACCGAGGGCGGGCCGACCCACTCGCTGGATCTTGTGCGCAAGGCCTACGAAATCGCCGGGGCTCCGGAAAACCTTTCCGTCCATTACTACCCAAAGTACAGCTCCCCCGCTGCGCGCCGCGATGGAAAGCCCATCCCGGAGGGACTCGACGCGATGGAATGGCTGGATCACGCGAATGTCGATGCGCCCCGCCATTACTTCAAAGGCTACCTCGCCGTCCCTTGGCTCGCGGCCCGGTTCGGAATGCCCGATCCCGGTCCCGTCCATCCCCCCGCACCGCCTGAGACGGGACAGGAACCACCCAAGTGAAGCGATGATCCCGAACCCGGAACAACTCGCCGCCGAATACACGGAACGCGGCTACCTCGTCTGCGACCGGGCGCTGCCGGCCAACCGCGTGGCGGAGCTCCGCAACCGAATGCAGGCCATCGCCGACGGGCAGGTTCCGGACTTCCCCGCCGCCGACATCGAACTGGAACCCGGTTCGCGCGCCGTCCGGAAGATCAACCGCTGCGCCGAGAACGATCCCCTGTTCCGCTCCCATGCTGCGGATCCGGCCATCCTCGAAATCGTCGCCGCGTTGATCGGACCGGACATCAAGCTCTTTGGCAGCCAATGCTTCATGAAGCCGCCCGGCGGCGTGGCCAAGCCCTGGCATCAGGACTCGGCCTATTTCCCTATCGAGCCCATGGCCCTGGTCACCTGCTGGACGGCCCTGGACGAGGTCACCGTCGACAACGGCGGCATGTGGGCAATTCCGGGAAGCCACCAGGGAGGTCTCGTGGAACACGCGAAGTGGCGACTGGGAGACCGGGACGACAAGCAGATCCCGGAGGAACGCCTCCATCTCGAACGAGAAGAGGCCATCGAACTGCCCGCCGGAGGCTGTTCCTTCCACCACAGCCTGCTGCTCCACCGCTCCGGACCGAACCGCTCCGACCAACCCCGCCGCGGACTGGCCGTGCACTACATGTCCGCAACATCACGCTGGACCGCGCAAGACACTCCCAAACCCGAGTATCCATTGTTGACGGGAAGCGAACATCCCGGCTGCGTATGAATTCCCAGCGACGACAGCGAATCAAAAACTGAGAACCTGGAACCGAAAACCCATGAAAACCCTCCCCCGTCTCCTGTTGTTGTTCCTCCTGACCGTCGCCGCCCAAGGCGCGACCAGCCGCCCCAACATCCTCTGGATCACCATCGAGGACTGGGGACCGCAGCTTTCCTGCTACGGCACGAAGGCGATCAAGACTCCCAACGTCGACCAACTCGCCGCGGAGGGCGTCCGTTATGAATGGGCCTTCACGACCGCCCCGGTCTGCTCGGCGTCGCGCTCGGCGATGATGACCGGCTTCCACCAGAATTACATCGGAGCCAACCAGCACCGCACCTACGACAAGCAGCCCCTGCCCCACGGCATCAAGCCCATCCCGCACCTCTTTGCGGAGGCCGGCTACTACACCGCCCTGATGAGCGGCAAGACGGACTGCAACTTCGTTCCGGACGGCCGGGACAAGTTGTTCATGGGCAGGGACTGGAAAGGGCGGAAACCCGGGCAGCCCTTCTTCGCCCGCATCACCTTTCCCGGCACACACCGCGCCTGGAAACGCGATCCGCAACGGCCAATCGCCGGCAAGGATGTGGAAATCCCTCCCTACTACGTGGACACGCCCTTCGTCCGGCGCGACTGGGCCAACGGCCTGGAGCAGATGCAACTGGTGGACCGCCAGGTCGGCGACCTGCTGAAGCGCCTGGACGACGAGGGGTTGGCGGACGACACGCTTGTCTTCTTCATCGGCGACCACGGCCGCTGTCACATCCGCGGAAAACAGTTCCTCTACGACGGCGGCATCCGCATCCCGATGATCATGCGCTGGCCGGGCCGGGTAAAACCGGGACAGGTGAGCGAGGATATCGTGACCTCGATCGATATCTGCGCGACGATCCTCGAAGCCGCCGGGATCAAGCCTTCCGTTCCGCTGCACGGCCAAAGCCTGTTCGGCAAGGCGATCAAGGAACGGAAATACATTTTCGCCGCGCGCGACAAGATGGACGAGACGCACGACTCCATGCGGGCGATCCGTTCCAAAGACTACAAGCTGATCCTGAACCTGATGCCCGAGCGGCCCTGGCTTCAGTACAACCGCTACAAGGAAGGCTCCTACCCCGTGCTTGCGGAGATGAACGTCCTTCATCTGCAGGGGAAACTCACACCGGAGCAGGCTGCTTTCTTCGCGCCCCGCAAACCGCGCATCGAACTGTTCGACCTGCGCAAGGATCCCCATGAGGTCCACAACGTGGCGGGCGATCCAACCTACGCAGGCGTCGAGGCGGAACTGCTGGCCGCGTTGGAGGACTGGCGGAGGAACGTGATCCACGACCGGGGCGTGAGCGCGGAGTTCCGGGCCGAAGGCGTCTTCCCCACCACCTGCCCGACGTCGACCGTCAACGCCTGGGTTGAGTCGAACCAGAACAAGATCGACTTCCAACAGCACGGCTGGCCCGCCTGGTATCCCACGCGCACCCTGGCCGAATGGGAAAAAGCCCGCGCGCTCTGGGAGCCCTACGTGTTCCGCGGCCCGACCGAGAACGTCCCCCGCCCCGCCATCAGCTATTCCAAGAAGAAGAAGGGGAAAAAGCAGAAGCAGAAGAAGTGACACGCTCCCGAATTGCAGGTGACGCCGGGCAAGAATGGATTATGATTCCCCGAGTTTTTCGCATGATTCGACCGAACCCATCCCCCCTGAGGCGATCGCATCGCCGCCGGTTGGCGCCGCTCTTCGCGACCGCTCTCGGTTTCGCAGCGTCAACCATCCACGCCGCCGACAAGATCGACTTCAATTCGCAGATCCGGCCCCTGCTCTCCAACAGGTGCGCCGCCTGCCACGGCCCCGACGCCAAGACCCGCAAGGCCGACCTGCGCCTCGACACCGCGGATGGCGCGTTCGCGGACCTTGGCGGTCACGCGGCCATCGTTCCCGGCCAACCCGACGACAGCGAACTGATTCGCCGCATCACCACGACCGACGCCGACGACCTCATGCCGCCCGAAGGCAAGGGCAAACCCTTCAACGCGGCCGAGATCGCCCTGCTGCGGAAATGGATCGAACAAGGCGCGGAATACGCCGGCCACTGGTCCTACCAGAACCCCGTCCGTCCCGCCGTCCCCGCGGTGAAGCAGGCCGATTGGCCGCGCAATGAGATCGATTACTTCATCCTCGCGCGCCTGGAGCGCGAGGGCCTTGCGCCCTCGCCCGAGGCCGACCGCTGGACCCTGGCCCGGCGCGTCGCCATCGACCTGACCGGCCTGCCTCCCACCTGGGAAGAGGCGCGCGATTTCGTGAATGACGCCCGCCCCGGCGCCTACGTCCGCTACGTGGACCGCCAACTCGCCAAGGACGCCTACGGGGAACGTTGGGCGCGTGTCTGGCTGGACCTTGCGCGTTACGCCGATTCCGCCGGTTACGCCGACGATCCGCCGCGCACGATCTGGGCCTACCGCGACTACGTCATCCGTTCGCTCAACGACAACAAACCCTTCGACCAGTTCACCATCGAGCAGATGGCCGGGGACCTGTTGGACAACCCGATGGACGAGCAACTCGTCGCCACCGCCTTCCACCGCAATACCCTGACCAACAGCGAGGGCGGCACCGACGACGAGGAGTTCCGCAACGTCGCCATCGTCGATCGTGTGAACACCACCATGGCCGTCTGGATGGGCACCACCATGGCCTGCGCGCAATGCCACACGCACAAGTACGATCCCATCTCGCAGGAGGAGTACTTCCGGATGTTCGCCATCCTCAACCAGACTGCGGACACCGACAAGAAGGACGAACAGCCGTTGCTGGAAATCTGGACCGACCGGCAGGAGGAGGACAAGGCGGCCTGGCGCGCGCAGATCGCGGAATTGAAACAGACACTCACAACCGACACCCCGGCCTTGGCCGCGGCCCGTGACAAGTGGTTGAAAGGCCTGACCAGGGAACCCGAGTGGACCCGCCTCAAGCCCCTGACCGCCAAGGGCCGGAAAGCCGACCTCGCCATCGCCGGGGATGGTTCCGTCAGCGCATCGGGCGACAAGCCCGACAACGACCTTTACACCCTGCGCTTCCCCACGAAGAAAGGCAGCGTCACCGGACTACGCGTGGAGATCCCCGCCGGACAGACAGAGAACTTCGTCATTTCCCAGGCGACCGCGCTCTGGCAGCCGTCCGGTTCGCAGGCGCGGCAAGGGCGTTACGTGCGAATCGAGGTTCCCGGAAAGAACCGGTTCCTCCATGTCGCCGAGGTGCAGGCCTTCAGCGCCGGCGAAAACGTGGCGGTCAAGGGCAAGGCAAAACACAGTTCCCAATACAACGACGCCGCAGCCTCCCGCGCCAACGACGGCAAAACCGACGGCGATTATTACAAGAATTCCGTCAGCCACACCGCCCAGCAAACCGACCCCTGGCTGGAGATCGATCTCGGGAAGGCGCTGCCCATCGACAAGATCGTCGTCTGGAACCGCACCGACGGCGGCCAGGCCATCCTCGACCGCATCAAGGGCTATCGCGTCAAGCTGCTCGACGAGAACCGCTCCGTCGTCTTCGAAAATGCGCCGAAGGACGTCCCGAACCCCAGGACCGAATTCGCCATGTCCGGCGCGGTTACGCTGGAGTTCGGCGCGGCCTTCGCGGACTACGAGCAGTCCGGCTTCCCGGCGCAAAGCGTGATAGCCGCCAAACTGGACAAGGAGAAGGGCTGGGCCATCGCCGGCCAGACCGGCAAGCCGCACGAACTCTCCCTGATCCTGAAAACCCCGCTGGCCACCGACGACGGCGTCCTGACCCTGCGGTTGAACCAAGGCTCGAAATACACCAAGCACATCGTCACCGGGCTCTCGGTGTCGGCGACCTCGGACGCCAACGTCTCCACCTGGGCAAGCATGCCGGCGGACGTGCGCGCGCTGGTGCGCAAGGACAAGCGCACAGCCGCCGAGGAGAAGCGCCTCGCCGCACATCATCGCGGGATCGCGCCGGAACTCGCGCCGGCCCGCCGCGAACTGGCCAAAGTCGAGAAGCAACTCGCTTCGGCCAAGCCCTCCACCACGGTTCCCATTCTGCGCGAACTGGCCAGCGAAAAGCGTCGCGAAACCCGCGTCCAGATCCGCGGCAATTTCAAGAACACGGCGCAGGTCGTTCAAGCCGGCGCGCCCGCGGCCTTTCATCCCTTGCCCCAAGACCGCCCCGCCGACCGACTTGCCCTCGCGGAATGGCTGATCGACGACAACAACCCGCTCACCCCGCGCGTCATCGCCAACCGGCATTGGGAACAGATCTTCGGAACGGGCATCGTGGAGACCAGCGAGGAATTCGGCAGCCAGGGCGAACTGCCCTCGCATCCGCAACTGCTCGACTGGCTGGCCGTCGAACTGCGCGACGGCGGCTGGAACCTCAAGAACTTCCTCAAGCTGCTGGTGACCTCCGCGACCTATCGCCAGGAATCGCGTGTCAATGACGCCTCGCTGGAGGCCGATCCCTTCAACCGCCTGCTGGCGCGCGGCCCGCGCTTCCGCATCTCCGCCGAAATGGTGCGCGACCAGGCCCTCGCGGTCAGCGGATTGCTCAGTCGCAAGATGTACGGCCTGCCCGCCAAGCCGCCTCAGCCGCAGCTGGGATTGAAGGCGGCCTTTGGTTCGGCCACCGATTGGAAGACCAGCTCCGGCGAGGACCGCTACCGCCGCGGCATCTACACCACCTGGCGTCGGTCCAGCCCCTACCCTTCCATGGCGACCTTTGACGCGCCGAACCGCGAGGTCTGCACCATCCGCCGCTCGCGCACCAACACCCCGTTGCAGGCGCTGGTCACCCTGAACGACCCCGTCTACATCGAGGCCGCGCAGGCCTTGGCGCGCAGGATGGTCGCGGCGGCCGACACGGCCGAAGAGCGGGCTCGCTTCGGCATCAGACACACCCTGATCCGCGAACCGCGCGAGGGTGAAGTCGCTCGGTTGGTGAAGCTCTACGAAACGTCGAAAGCGAATTTCGCCAAGGATCCGGCGCAGGCCAAGATGATGGCCGAAGAACCGCTCGGCGCATTGCCCGAAGGAATGGATCCGGCGGACCTGGCCGCTTGGACGGTGGTCGGCAACGTATTGCTGAACTTGGATGAACTGTTTTTGAAGCGGTGAAGAACCGGGGCATGAGGGTATAGGGGTTTGGGGGTATGACAGAATTGTAGGCGTGTGGGGGCGTATGAACGAAACGCGTAACAGAAGGAGAAACGATGAACGGGCAACGGAACTATCGGAACATTGTGGCATGGCAGAGGGCGCATGAAATGACCTTGGGTGTCTACGAACTGACGCGGACTTTCCCGCGTGAAGAAACGTATGGTCTGACCAGCCAGATCAGACGGGCGGCATTCAGCGTCGCCGCGAACATCGCCGAGGGCTCGGGACGCGAAACGGACAAGGACTTCCTGAGGTTCCTTTTCATTTCCCTCGGATCGTTGAAAGAAGTCGAATACGCCACACTCCTGGCCCACGATCTGAACTACTTGAATTCCGAAGTGTTCGAACAACTGAAAGCGAAAACAAACCAGACCTTCGCTGCCCTCCAAGGCCTGATCAAATCAGCAAAAAAGAAGACCGGCTTCATCGGAGGCTCCATGGCCGCCATCGCCGCGACACTACTACTGGCCCTCCAACGCCTCACCGCCTGACGTCATCCCCTCTTTCCCATACCCTCATACCCCGATTCCCCCACATCCCCCACCCGCCCATACCCTCACACCCCCACTTTCCCATGCACCCACGCTTAGAACGCATCCAACACCAGACCCGCCGCCACTTCCTGCGCGATTCCGCGGCCGGCATCGGCGGCATGGCCTTGGCGAGCATGTTGGCGAAGGACGCCTCCGCCGCCGGCAGGGCCGCCGATCCGCTCGCGCCCAAGAAGCCGCAGTTCCCGGCGAAGGCCAAACACGTGATCTACCTGCACATGACCGGTTCGCCGCCGAACCTGGACATGTTCGACTACAAACCCGAACTGGTGAAGCGCGACAACCAGGACTGCCCCGACGACTTCCTCAAGGGCCGCCGCTTCGCCTTCACCACCGGCGTGCCCAAGCTCATGGGCTCCCCGCGCAAATGGTCGCAACACGGGAAGCACGGGACCTGGATGTCCGACGCGATCCCGAACTTCCACCGGGTCGCCGACGAGATGTGCGTCATCAACTCGATGCACACCGACCAGTTCAACCACGCGCCCGCCGAACTGCTCATCTACACCGGCTCCCCGCGTTCCGGTCGGCCGTCGATGGGCTCCTGGGTGACCTACGGCCTCGGCACGGAGAACGAAGACCTGCCCGGCTTCGTGGTCCTGATCTCCAGCGGCGTGCAGCCCAACGGCGGCAAGAACTCCTTCGGCTCCGGTTTCCTCCCCAGTGTCTACCAGGGCGTGCAATGCCGCTCGAAGGGCGATCCCGTCCTTTATTCCTCCGACCCCGCCGGGATGAACCGAGACCTGCGCCGACTCAGCCTCGACGCCCTGCGCGACCTCAACGAGATGCAGGCCGCGGAACTCGGTCACCCCGAGACCCTCACGCGCATCTCCCAGTACGAACTCGCCTTCCGCATGCAGACCGCCGTGCCCGAGGTGATGGACATCTCCAAGGAGCCGCAGAAAATCCTCGAGGCCTATGGCGCGCAACCCGGAGGCTCCAGCCTCGCCAACAACTGCCTGCTAGCCCGTCGCCTCGTCGAGTCCGGCGTCCGCTTCGTGCAGCTCTTCGACTGGGGCTGGGACTTCCACGGCACCCAAGCCGGCACCGGCATCACCGACGGCCTCACCAACAAGTGCGCCACCATGGACAAACCCATCGCCGCGCTGATCGAGGACCTCAAGGCCCGCGGCCTGCTCGACGAGACGCTGATCGTCTGGGGCGGCGAATTCGGCCGCACGCCGTTCCGCGAGGGCCGCACATCCAAGGGCAAGGTCCTCGGCCGCGACCATTACCCCGACTGCTTCACCATGTGGATGGCCGGCGGCGGCATGAAGGGCGGCTACCACCACGGAACCACCGACGAACTCGGCTTCTACGTCATCGACAAGGGCGTCCACGTCCACGACCTCCAGGCCACGATCCTCCACCAACTCGGCTTCGACCACGAACAACTCACCCACCGCTTCCAGGGCCGCGACTACCGCCTCACGGACATTCATGGACACGTGGTGAGGGAATTGATCGGGTGAAGCGAATCCCAACGCGAAGCGTTGGCAGCCCTGTAGCCCCGGGTTGAGCCCGCCGCGCGGGCGACACCCGGGGATCGTCTCCCCCAAACGAACCGCCCCCGAACGGGGTCGCAGCGGCGCGGGCTTCGCGCAACGTCATTCCACATCTCCGCTGGCATCCCTTCAGGATGCAAATCCGTTTGGGTCTTTTCCCGTGGGTGTCGCTCCGCTCACCCCACGGCTACCGGGCTTTGAACCCTCCGGGTTCTGTGGGCGCCCCCGACCTCGCGATAGCGTCGTGGACTGCGGCGGCGCGCAGCGCCGCAGTCCAAAACGCTGTCGCGGAACACAAGGCCCCATTCATTCCGTTCGCCGGCATCCCCCTCTGTATGCGGAGCCACCTGACCGTCTTCCGCAGGTGTCGCTCCGCTCCACCCACGGCTACCGGGCTTTGAACCCTCCGGGTTCCCGGGAGACGTCTCCGATCGCGCGCGGCTCCCCGCCTACGCCAGAACCTCATCCAACACCCGGCCGTCCACGTTCGTCAAACGCCGGTCCAGGCCATTGTGGCGAAAGGTCAGACGCTCGTGATCAAGACCGAGGAGGTGGAGGATCGTGGCGTTGAGATCGTAGACGGAGAGGACATCCTGCACGGCCTTGAAGCCGATCTCGTCGGTCGCGCCGAAGCTGACGCCGCGTTTCACGCCCGCGCCGCAGAGCCAGGCCGTAAAGCCGCCGGGATTGTGGTCCCTCCCCTTCGCGCCCTTCTGAAACATCGGCATGCGTCCGAACTCCGTGCACCAGACAACCAGCGTGTCCTCCAGGAGCCCGCGCTGCTTGAGGTCCTTGATCAGCGCCGCCGCCGGCTGGTCGAGGATCGGGCCGTGGACGTCGTATTGCTCGCGGAGCTTCTGGTGACCGTCCCAGTTGAGCCGTCCCCCGGTCGCGTAGGCTCCGTTGAAGAGCTGCACAAAGCGCACGCCGTTCTCGATCAACCGTCGCGCAAGGATGGCGTTCTTCGCGAAGGAGGCCTTGATTTCGTTCTTCGTGTCGTCGGCGCCATACATCTTGAGGATGTGCGCAGGCTCGGTGGAGAGGTCGCTGATGCGCGGGACGGAAAGCTGCATGCGCGCGGCGAGTTCGTAGCTCGCGATGCGGGCGGCGAGGGCGCTGTCGCCGGGATTGCGCTGGAGATGCTCGTCGTTGATCAGCTTGAGCAGGTCGCGCGCGGAGCGGTCCGCCGCCTCGCCGACGCCCGGGGGCGGCGCGAGGTTGCCGATGGGGTTGTCGGAGTTGAACGGCGTGCCCTGGAAGACCGCAGGCAGGAAGCCGGGGCCCCAGTTGTTCACGCTGGCCTGCGGCACGCCGCGCGGATCGGGGATCGCCACGAAGGCCGGCAGCTCCTGGTTCTCCGTGCCCAGCGCGTAGGTCACCCACGCGCCGATACTGGGGAAGCCGTCGAGAGCAAAACCCGTGGACAGGAAGTTCTCCGCCGGACCGTGCGTGTTGGACTCGCTGGTCAGCGAATGGATGAAGGCGAACTCGTCCGACAGCGCGCCGAGTTGCGGCAACATGTCGGAGACGTATTTGCCGGTCTGGCCGTAGGGCCGGAATTCATACTGCGGCTTGGCGAGATTGCCGGCCGGCCCCTGGAAGGTCACCGAGGGCCCGCCCTCCAGGGCCATGCCGTCGCGCTTGATCAACTCGGGCTTGTAGTCGAAGGACTCCAGGTTGCTGCACGCGCCCGCGCAGAAGATCACCACCACGTTCTTCGCCTTCGCCGGGTAATGCGGCTTGCGCGGCCAATGCGGGCGAGCCGGGTCGACGGCCGGCCGGATCGAGACGCTGGAAGCCTCGGCGAAGCTCGTGAGCATCCCCTCGCGCGTAAGCAAATCCATCAACGCGATAGAGCCCAGGCCCATGCCGGTGCGACCGAGGAACTCGCGGCGGTCGAGGAATTGACGACCGGCGTGGGTAAGGTCGCTGCGGATCGGAGCTTTCATGAGAACTGCCTCCTCGAAGACGCCCAACGGCGTCCCCCCGTAGGACAGGCATCCTGCGTGTCTACAGCATGCCACCAAGACCAAGCACCAACCGCAAGCGCGGGGTACAAACGCGCCGGCCAGGCCGGTTTTGTGCGTTTCATCTTGGATTGAAAATCATGCGCCATGCCACGGACAGGCAGGATGCCTGTCCTACGGGCGGGAGCCGCGCCCAAGGAGCGGCGACATTCCTGTCGCCGTTGCCCCGAAGGGGCAAGAAGGAACGCCCGAGCAACCAGCGCACCGCAACATGCCGCAGCGCTCATCCCCGCCAACGCCCATGTGCCGGCTGCGCCGGCAGGGCGACAGGAATGTCGCCCCTCCTTGGGGCACGCCATCACCAAGACTTTCGCGTCATTCTTCACGGCAGAAACAAAAACTCGTTTGAGTTGAACAACGCCCGGCACAACGTGGCCAGGCCATGCTTCCCGACTGCCTCGACCGCCGCCTTTGCTTCCACCCCTTCGGGCGCGCGGCCCAGGACGATTTCATAAACCCGGCGGACCTGCTCCCCGGCGCCGTCGCCCGCCTCGGACTTCACGCGCTTCGCCAGCCGTTCCGATTGTTCGAGCACAAACGGGCTGTTGAACAGGTTCAACGCCTGGATCGCAGTCGTGGACGTCCCGCGCTTCGGCATGGGCTGACCGGCGTCGGGACAGTCAAACGCGCCGAAGACCGGCACTCGCTCCATACGGATCTTGTGCGAGTAGATCATCCGCCGCAGTTCCTTCGGGCCGAACTTCTCGATCGGCGGGAAGCCGCTCAGGCCGCCGCGCGTCTTGAAGAAGCTGTAGCCGGGGCCGCCCATGCTGAGGTTCAGCGCGCCGGTGGCTTGGAGCATGGAATCCCGGATCGCCTCGGCCTCCAGGCGACGCGGCGGAAAGCGCCAGAGCAGTCGACTGTCGGCGTCGATCTCTTGCGCAGCCGGATCGACTCGGCCGGACTGACGATAGGTCTCGGACATCAGGATCAGCTTGTGCAGCCGCTTCACCGACCAGCCGTCGCGGATGAACGCGCCGGCCAGCCAGTCGAGCAGTTCCGGATGCGAGGGCTTGGCTCCGTTGCGTCCGAAATCGCTGGGCGTCTCGACGAAGCCCGTCCCGAAATGCCCCTGCCAGATCCGGTTGACCATCACCCGCGCGGTCAGGGGATTGTCCGGGCTGGCAATCCATTCCGCCAAGGCGACGCGGCGTTCCCGGTCCGGCGCGTCGCGCTTCAATTCGATCGGCTTCAAGGCGCCCAGGCTGCGCGGCGCGACGACGTCCTTCGGTTGTTCCGCGTCGCCGCGGATCAGCACGCGCGTCTCGCCCGGCGCATGGAAGACGCCGCCGTAGACCATGTCCGGTTTGCGCAGCGTCGCGATCCGGGCCTCCAGCGAATCCAGCTCCTGGAAGACGTCGTTCGCCGCGCCCTTGTCGCCCTCCGCGAGGTTCCGGAACTTGAACTGAATCTTGTCGACCGGCGTTCCCAGCGGCGCGCGATCGCGCGAGGCGGCGACCGTCGTCCATTCGCCCGGCTGCACGGCGACCTCGATGCGGTAGTCCACCGGCAGGCGGTCCTTGAATTTCCCCTCCCGGTCGCGACCCCAGACGATCTGGTCGATCGTCGCCGCCTCCGCGAATTCCAGCTGCACCCAGCCCTTGCCCTTCTCGTTGGAGATCCAGCTCCGGCTGTTGCCGAACAGTCCGTCGTTGATGTGCTTGAGCTGGTGCTTGCCGGTGGTCGAGTAGTTCCCGGAGGATGTCGGTTTCGCGCCGCGTTCCGCGAGGGCAACGTTCACCGGATGGTTGCCGGTCGTGAATGCCTGGAGCTCGTCGATGCAGGGTTGATGCTTGTCGTTGTCGATGGTGGCGAAGGAGGTGAAGCGGACGAACTTCGCGCGGACCGGGGCGAACTTCTCGACGTTGCGGGCGGGATCGACGGGCTCGCGGAGGCGGGGGTGGAGACGGGTCTCTTCACCGCCTGTAGCAGCCGACGCGAGGAGGCTCTGACTCCCTTTGCCGGTCGGAATTTGAGCCTCCTTACGTCGGCTGCTACCGCCTTTTAGGATTTCCTCCTGCAGCAAAACCACATCCGCCGTCACGCCCGTGCCGGTTTCACCGCCGCGGACGATCAGGCGGCTGTTGGCTCCAAACTCATGCGCCCCCGCATCGAACAGACCGCTCCACAACGGCTTCTTCTCCATTTCGCCCTTTGCCACGCCGGCAAAGTGATACTGATCCACCTTCGCGATCTCCGTCTGGTCGTCGCGGGTCTTCAGATCGCCGTCGGCGTCCAGCACGTAGCGGGCGTCGCGCGTATGGACGCCGCTGCCGTGCGCGCCCCAGGACAGCCAGACGCGGAACCGCCCGGCAGTCTTCGGATCGTAGGTAAAGACATCCTCGCCGGGCTGGTGCTTCCACCAGGTGTAGCGCGAGCGGCTGAGGTTTGGCATGCGGTGGGCGTCGCCCAGGTCGTCCTTGTAACCGCGTTTCGTCCCCGCCGGGTTCGTGCCGTGGCCCGCCGTTTCCTTCAACAGGGTCACGCGGTCCGGATCCTCGTCGTCGATCAGGATTGTCCGGCCGGTGAAGGCGACGGGTTCCAGCGCGTTGGCCTTTTGCTTCAGCGCATCGAGCTTCGGCTCCAAGGCCGCAACCTGCTTCAGTCGCTCACGATAGGCTTCGGAATCCATCTTGCGGTCGCCATATTCGACGCCGGCGAAGAAAGCCTGCAGCCGGTAGTAATCCTCCTGCGGAATGGGATCGAACTTGTGTTCGTGACAGCGCGCGCAACCAATCGTCAGGCCGAGAAAGGTCTCGCCGGTCCCGACAATGATCTCATCCAACGCGTCCTGTCGGGCCGCGCGCTTCGACGCGTCGTCCTTGCCGATCTGGCCGGGCAGCAGAACCGCGGCGGCGACCATGAACCCCGTGGCCGCGTCCGCGCCCACCGTATCCCCGGCGAGTTGCTCGAAGACGAAGCGGTCGTAGGGCTTGTCCTCGTTGAAGGCGCGTATGACATAATCGCGATAGGGCCAGGCGTTCTCGCGCGGCGTGTTGACCTCAAAGCCATGGGTGTCCGCGTAGCGCACCACGTCGAGCCAATACTGCGCCCAGCGTTCGCCGTAGCGCGGACTGGCCAGGGCGGCGTCCACCAGGCGTTCCCAGGCGCGCGGATCACCCGATGTTTCGAAGGCCCGGATCTGCTCCATCGTCGGCGGCAGTCCATGCAGATCGAGATACAGGCGACGGATCAGCGTACGCCGGTCGGCGCGGGGAGAAGGAGCCAAGCCGAATTTGGCAAGGCGGGCGCGGATGAAGGAGTCGAGGGGGGTGAGAGAAGTCGGCCCGTCGTCGCCCGAAAGCTTTGACGCGCCAAGGAGTTGAGAGTTGAGAGTTTGGAGTTCGGGAACCTCCGGTTGGGAAAGGGGTTGGAAAGACCAGTGATCGGGGGTTTCGGCGGCAACAAGGGAGAATCCCAGCATCAAAGAGCAGACAACAGCCAAGAGGCCAACTCCCAAGCCCCAGCGGGGCGAGACACCAAAGCCCAGGGCAACGCCCCGGGTTCTGGGCGTCAACGGAAGAAGCCCTGAAAGGGCGCGACAAGCCTTGGAAACACGGTCCGCCATGATGATTTGTCCCGCCCCTTCAGGGCTCAATCTCATTGCGCCGGTTTCCCCGGGGCGTTGCCCCGGGCTTTGTTGTCCCGGCCTTTCAGGCCTGCGAGCAGACGTCCCGTCTCCACGATCCTTGGTAGCAGCCGACGTGAGGAGGCTCATTTCAATTCCTCTCCGGGAAGTCAGAGCCTCCTGACGTCGGCTGCTACGGTCGGGATATCGCATCTCAGCCCAGCACTTCATCGGCCACGTTTCCGTAGACGTCGGTGAGGCGGTAGTCGCGGCCGGCGTGGCGGAAGGTGAGCTTCTCGTGATCGATGCCCAGCAGATGCAGCATCGTCGCGTGGAAGTCGTGGTTGTGCATCCGCTTCTCGGTCGCCTTGAAACCCCATTCGTCCGTCGCGCCATGCGCGTAGCCGCCGCGGACGCCGCCGCCCGCCAGGAACATGGTGAAGCCGTGTGGATTGTGGTCGCGGCCGTTGCCGTTTTCGCTGACCGGCGTGCGCCCGAACTCCCCGCCCCAGACGATCAGCGTGTCCTCCAGCAACCCGCGTTGCTTCAAGTCGCCAACCAGGGCGGCGATGGGCTGGTCGATGTTCTTTGCCAAGGTCGGCGTGGACTTGTCGTGGTTGCGATGCGTGTCCCAGGGCTGGCCGTTGCCGTAGTAGACCTGCACGAAGCGCACGCCCCGCTCGGTCAGGCGCCGGGCGAGCAGGCAACCGTTGGCGAAGTGGCCCGTGCCGTAACTTTCGCGGATCTTCTTGGGTTCGCGTTCCAGGTCGAAGGCGTCCGTCGCCTCGAACTGCATGCGATAGGCCGTCTCCATGGATTCGATCCGCCCCTCCAGCGCAATGTCCGCCCCGCCCCGCGTCGCCAGATGCTCGCGGTTCAACGCGGCGAAAAGGTCCATCTGCTTCCGCTGCTCCGCCTGGTCCAGGCGTGCGTTCGTGAGCCAGGGGATCATCTGCTTCGGATCGAGCTTGGAATGATTGATGTAGACGCCCTGGTGCTTGGCCGGCAGGAACGCGCTGTTCCAGAGGATCGAAAAACGCACCGGCCGACCGGGACAAAGCACGATGTAGGCGGGCAGGTTGCGGTTCTCCGTGCCGAGGCCGTAGGACATCCAGGCGCCCATGCTGGGGACCTTGGGCGTCATGGTGCCGTTGTTCATCAGCAGTAGGGCCGGCCCGTGGTTCGGGTTGTCCGTGTAGCACGAGCGCAGGACGCAAAGCTCGTCGGCGTGCTGGGAAAGGTGCGGCAGCAGTTCGCTGACAGGCAGGCCGCTCTGGCCGCAGTTGGAATACTTGTAGGGTGGAGCGAGCAGTCCGCCGGTGGGGCGTTCGGTCCGCAAGTCGGCGCCTTCCGGTCGCTGGCCGGCATACTTCGTGAGGGCGGGCTTGGGATCCAGGAAGTCCGGACCGAAGGGACCGCCATTCATGAAGAGATGGATGACGCGCTTGGCGCGCGGAGCGAAGTGGGTGGCGTCCAGTCGGCCGCCCTCGGCGCGCAGGGCGGAGATCAGGCCAAGCGAGCCCAGGCCCGCGCCCATGCGACCGATGAGGTCGCGGCGGGATAAGGAAGAGTTGAAATTGGCGTTCATTGGATGAAACAGGCGAGCCGGCCGGAAATCAACAGCGGCAACGAGCGCCGAAGGAAGTGTGCCGCCGGTGGGGCGAGAGTCCCCTCGAGCCCAATTCGAAGCTCTGAAAGAGCGCATGAGGCGACAAGGCTGGTTGCGTCTCCGTCTCCGCCAACCGCTTGCGTCCCTTCGGGACTTTGAAATCGGCTCGAGGGGACTCTCGCCCCACCGGCTTTACCTGCCATCCGGTCCGCCCGGAGTTGGACCACACCAATACGAGACGAGCCCCAACCCAAGCCTTCGTCGCCCTTCCAATTGAATTGCCAATGCCTGGTATTCATTTCAATCCACATACAGGAACTCATTTCCGCCCAGCAGGGCCTGCGCGTATTCGGCCCAGGCCTTCCTGTCGTTTTCGCGGCCTTTGAGGAAGGCCGCGGCCAGCGAGAATTCACGCTTGTTGGGTTCCCGCTGAAACAGCAGTTCATAGGCGTCGCCAACCCGCTCCTCGACGGATCCACCCGCCGTTCCCAGCAACCGCTCCGCCAGCGCGTCCGACTGTAGCAGCATGAAGGGACCGTTGAGCGTGAAGAGCATCTGGAGCGGCGTGGTCGTGCGGATGCGTTTGCCGGAATGCGCGGCGGGATCGGGGAAATCGTGCAGACGCAGCATCTGGTCCATGTCGCGGCGGTTGATGGAGCCGTAGATCGTGCGTCTTCGATTGGCCGACTGCTCCAGGTCCTCCGCGGCCCCGCCGAGCGCGGAGTCCAGTCCGCCCGTCGCCCAGAGCATGGAATCCCGCCACGCCTCCACATCCAGACGCTGACGCTTCATCCTCGCGTAATGGCGGTTGTCCGGGTCGCGCGTTTCCGAATCCGGCGCGACCGACGCCTGCCGCCACGTCGAGGACAGGAGCATCTCCCGATGGAGCCACTTGATCGACCAGCCGTTGGCGACGAAACGGGCGGCCAGGTCGTCGAGCAGGTCGGGGTGCGTGGGGCGGTCGCCGGAACGGCCCAGTTCGCTCGGCGTGCCGACCAGGCCCTTGCCAAAGTGATGCGCCCAGACGCGGTTCACAATGACCCGCGCAGCCAACGGCGCGGCGTCCTCGACGATTCCCTCGGCCAGTTCCAACCGTCCACTGCCCTGCTTGAACTCCCGCCGCCCGGCGCCCGTTTTGGCGAAGGCCTCGATGAAACCGCGCGGGACGACATCGCCGGGCTTGTTCGGGTCGCCGCGCTGGTGCATCGGCAGGTCACGCGCTTCGCCCATCTTGTAGTCCAGGACGGTGCCGTGCTTCGTGGGATTCTTGACGACAAACAACGCCGCGTCCGCCACCCCGTTGACGGTCGGGACGTTGTAGTGCGGCGTCGCGGCCTTGATCGCGGCGATCTCCTTGTTGATCCGCGCCGTCTGCTCCTTGAGGTCCTGGGCCTTCTTCTTTTTCAGGTCGGCGAGTTCCTTTTGCAGGGCCGCGACCTTCGCGCGGGCCTTGGCAACCGGCGCCCAGAGTTCCTCAGACATCGTCGGCCGGTCGGCGAATTTCACCGAGGCAAACACGCCGGCAATGGCGTAGTAGTCGCGCGCCGTGATCGGGTCGGTCTTGTGATCGTGGCAGCGCGCGCAACCGAGCGTCAGGCCGAGGAAGGTCTTGCCCAGCGCGTCCACGTGCTCCTCCCATTCGTCCGCGACAGTGCCCTTGATGATCTCGGGCGGAAGCTGCAACTCCTTCCAATAGGTCGGGCTGAGGCCGAGGAAGCCGAGGGCGGCGTTGTCCTTCGGGTCGCCGCCGGGTATCAGGTCGTTGGCCAGTTGGCGTTTGACGAATTCGTCGTAGGGCAGGTCGCGGTTGAAAGCCTCCACCACCCAGTCGCGATAGAGCCAGGCGGCGGCCGTGGATTCCAGCCACGAGGCCGTCTTGTCCGTGTAGCGCGCGAGGTCGAGCCAGTGGCGGGCCCAGCGTTCGCCGTAGTGGGGTGAGGCAAGGAGACGGTCGATGGCAGCGCGTGTCGCCTGCGGCTTGTCGCGCGAATACGCCTCGGAGAAAGCGGCGACTTCGGCGGCGGTGGGCGGCAGGCCGGTGAGGTCGAAGTGCAGGCGGCGGAGCAACGTGCGCGCGTCCGCCTCGGGAGCGGGCTTCAGGCCGGCCGTTTCCATGTCGGCGAGAATGAAGCGATCGATGCGCGTCTGAGGCCAGGCCTCGTCGCTAACCACCGGCGCCGCCACCTCGCGCAGAGGTTTGAAGGACCAGGGAAGTTCGTTGCCCGAATCGTCCGCCATGGCAACGGCGGCGACCGCGAGAACCGGAATTGTCGCAAACCAGCGTTTCATCGATATGCCGGCCAGCATTTCTACCGGATTGAACGCGGATGTCGAACGGCAAAATAAGGGGCGGAACCACGGGTGTGTGATTTGGAAAGGGCAGCGAGCATCACCCGGGGCGTTCCCGAAGCTGCGCACGCCAGAGTGTGGACGGCGCAGGCAAAAGGTCGGTTCTCCACCTTCTGGCGAAGGCGGCCGCCACCCGCGCGCGATTGCACGCACTTCCCCGGGAAGTTCCCTCAACCCGCGGCTTCGGCCCTGGGGAAGACGCGGATGGCGCGTTGAGGGCGGACGGGGCAGACGGATTCGCAGGCTCCGCAGCCGATGCACTTGTCCGGATCCAGGTTCGGGCGGGAGTCGAAGCCGTCGGAATAGACGGAAAGCGCCTCGTAGGGACAGCTTCGGATGCAGAGCGTGCACTCGCCGCCATCGACCAGTTGGCAGGCGTCCAGGGTCAACGCGGGCAGCCCGACGACCTGCCTGCGTTTTTCCTCCAAGGGCAGCCGTCGGATGGCCCCGCTGGGGCAGACCTGGCCGCATTCATTGCAGTTCTCCCGGCAGTAGCCCCGGTCGAATTCCATCACCGGGGCCAGCAGACCGGTGAGGCGTTCGGCGGAAACATCGGGGCGCAGGACGCGGGTCGGACAGACTCGAGTGCAATTGCCGCAACGCAGACACACGCCGGCAAAGCTCTCCTCATCCAGGGAGCCGGGCGGTCTCAGGGGCGGATACTCCGCGGACGCGGCGCGCGCGAAGAGCCCGCCCAACAGTCCAACGCCAGCGGCAAGGAACCCCCGTCGTCCGGCAATCCGGTCGCGCGGGAAAGCTCCACGGAGACGCCGGTGAAGCGTTTCCTGCACGCCGCCGAGCGGACAAAGCCGGGCGCACCAGAACTGTGGCTGCCAAACCTCCAGCAGCAGGACGAGCGGCAGGAGCAATCCCGCGCACACGGAGACAAGGGTCAAGGGCGCGCGCCAGGCGCTGAAGGCGCCGTTGAAGATGGCGAGCGGATCGAGCCAAAGCGTCAGGGGGTATCCCACCGCCGCGCCAACGAGGGTGAGGATGGCAAGCCAACGTCCCACCGGCGGCCAATTCCGCCAACGCCGGGGACCGGCGCGCCGAAGCCGGGCAACAAGTTCAAGCAGCAACCCAAGCGGGCAGACCTGGCGGCAGAACCAGCGTCGCCAGATCAGCGCCAGGACGAGCGCGGGGAGGCCAAGCAGCGTCACCATCGCGAGGGTTCGCGTGGCCAGCAGGGAACTGAGCGCGACAAACGGACTGAAGGAAGCGAGTGGAATCGAGGGCCACCCGGCAGGCCAGAGCGGCAGTGACAGCAGGGCTGCGGCGATCAATGCAACCCAGCGTCCCGGAGCGCGCAACCGGGAGGAGGTCTTGGTCTTGTGAGCCGCTTGGGTCATGGGATCGCCCCTCTTTTCAGCCGTCGTCCCAATGTCGGATAGCGGATGGGAGCGCGGGATCTATCCCGCTTCGACGTTGGCTGGTCCGGGGCGTCCGTCGAATTCTGCGCCTCGGACAATCGGGCGCTGAAGCGGAGTGAATTCCGCGCTCCGGACCCCGTTGGAACAACGCCGCGTTCATCCGAGCCAGGCGCCTTGGCTGGTGAGCAGCTTCCGCAGGGCGGGAATGCTGACGCCGCGCGGGGGGCAGCCCTTGTTCGCCGCCAGAGCCGCCGCCGCGCCGGCCGCATGACCGGTGGTCAGACAGGAACCGATCAACCGCATGTCCTCGACCAGCTTTTCATCCACCGACGAACTGCGCCCGGCGGTAAGCAGGCCCTCAAGCTTCTTCGGCAACAGGACCCCGTAGGGAATGGGCCAGCCTGGCTGCTTCCCGTTCTGCGCGCCGCCGACCGCGATGGTGTCCGGGAACTTCCTGGGCTCGCGAGATTCCTTGTAGGTCAACTGATGCGCGCCGGCGAGCAGGCGCGTGGTGCGCACACCGAGTTGCGGCGCGACCTGCAGCAGGTAGAGCGATTCGCCGCCGGGCGCCTGGCGCATCAACTGCACGTGATTCCAGATCGTGCGGCGATGCTCCATTTCCAGCCGGGTCAATTCGTTCAGGTCCAGGCCATCCGTGCTCGGGCCGCGCAGGTTCACCCAGCGCACACTGCCCTGCGGCTCGATGGCTCCCAGAGTCTTGAAGCCGGACTGCTTCAACCGGGCGGGATCGGCGCGGTCCACGTTTCCCAGGCGGTGCACGAGGCCGATGGCGTGGAGACGCTGCTCATGTTCCGCGCCAGCCGCCGCGAAGATGTCGCCGTCGCCGGTGGTGTCCACGACCGTCTTGGCAAGGATCGCCTGCCGTCCCGCCTTGCTCTCGAAGACGACGCCCCGAATCGCGTCGCCGTCCATCACCACATCGGTGGCCCAGCAATGGAAGAAGGTCTTCACGCCGGCCTCGCGGACCATCTCGTCCATCACGAACTTGGTCGCCTCGGGATCGGAGGTGGGGTTGTGTTGTGAGCTCCCCCGATAGGCAATCCCGCCATCGATCTTCGCCAGGCGGTCGAGCAGTTCGCCGCCAATGCCCCGGACGACCTGGGTGAACCGACCGTTCTCGGTCGAGTGGGTGCTGATCACGAGCAGGACCAGACCGCCCGTCCACAGGCCGCCGAAGTAGCCATAGCGTTCGACCAAGGTCGCTTTGGCTCCGGCCCGGGCGGCCGATACGGCGGCCGCAAATCCGGCCGGACCGCCGCCCACCACCAAGACATCCGTTTCCTGCAGGACCGGCAGGGGCCGCTCCGGCTGGATAACCTTGCCGCCGGAGATGTAAGCCGGATACCGGGGCCGCTCCTCCACCGGCGTCGGCTGGAGTTCACGAGCAGGCTTGCCTCCCTTGCCGACCTCGTCCGCCACGGTCCGGCTGGCGAAGGCGGATCCGAGTCCGGCGGCGGAGAGGACTTTGAGGAGTTCCCGGCGGGACATGTGCGGCTTCATGACGGGCATTCTCCTTCGAAGCGGGCAGACTGGAGCCACCGATCTTGCCCGGAACCGGTGGGAATCTTGACATGTGATTCCGGGAGGCTGCCCCGGCGGAGCGCGATCGTGTCCCGTCGTCAGGCCCCGCCGCAGCGGCCCGTGAGCCCCAAGAAAAAGGACAGTTACATCACGAGCCGGCCTTCGTTGCCGCGGCCAGCCTCAGCCACAGCCCTGCTCCGACGCGAGACAGGTTCCCCATCACTTCGCGCGAAGCGTCCGGGCGAAGAAGGCCTCCATGGCGGAGCCGGTCCGCGCGGAACGCTCGCCGAACACGCCGTGACCCGCGCCGTCCACGCGGATGTAGGTCACATCCTTCGCGCCGGCCTCCTTCAGAGCCTTCACGAACAGGTCGGCGTGTTTCACATCGACGGTCCTGTCGGCGGTTCCGTGGATCAGGAGAAAAGGCGGGGCATCCTTCCGAACGTGGTTGATGGGCGAACAGAGCTTCGCGAGCGTTTCCGGGTCGCGCTTGTCGTTGTCATTCTGGAAACGAGTGTCTCCGTCGCGTCTGCGTTCGAAGAGGTTGAAATCGGTCGGCGTCGCGGAAGCGCAAACGGCTTGGAGGAGGCTGGACTGATCCTGGTAAGGGCCGTCGCCTTCAAGTCCGGCGTCCGGCCTGACCAAGCCGAGCACGGCCACGAGGTGGGCTCCGGCGGAGTTTCCAAATCCGCCAAGCCGTCCGGGATCGAGGTTGTATTCTCTTGCGTGGGCGCGAAACCAGCGCACGGCGCATTTCACATCCTCGATGCAGGCGGGAAACGGAGCCTCGCCGGTAAGACGGTAGTTGACGGTGACGCAGACGTATCCCTTCCGCGCGTAATCGATCGCGCCATTCAGAAAGGTCCCGGTCCGCTTGTCACCGCTGCGCCAGCCTCCTCCGTGAACGAAGACGATGCCCGGACGCGGGGCGTTGCCGGCGTCCTTGGGACGAACCAGATCAAGTCGCCAAGCCTTGCTCTCACCGGGGCGATAGGCGATGTCCGGCTCGATGACGACATCGTCGGGCGCGTTCTTGAGCAACTCTCGGGTGGACACGGTCCGTTGGCGCTGAGTCGGCTGCCTGCGCTTGTTCCGGGCGGCCTGCGTCCGGCCCAGGCGACCGGCAAGGGCCTTCAATTCGGCCTTGTCCAGGAACCCGTCGCCGTTCGCGTCGTTGCGTTGGAAGAACCGCTTCATCAGCCCGCTGGCTTCCCCCGCGGCGATCTTCCCATCCCGGTCGGAATCCTGGTTCTTGAGCCAGTTTTTCACCATCGCGTCGGGACCCGCCCCCGGGCCGCGCTTGGGTTGCTGGGCCTCGACGACGACGACAAGGTGAAGAACAATCGCGGCAAAGACCGCGGCGGAAACGCTTCGTTGGAGGAAGAGAGGTTTCATGGATACCGGAGTTGCCGACCTGTAGGAAAGACGCGCCGCGCCGGGCTGCCGTTACGCCGGATGTTCCAGGCAAGCCCCTTGGGCGCGGTCAGCGCCGCCCGATCCATTCGATGACGCGGCGGGCGGTGTTCAACCACCCCAGGCCGGAACGCGCCAGGCGGATCAACTCACCGGCCTTCGGCGCCTTGCGGGCGGCCAGATAGCCCACGGCCGGAGCCAGAAGCAACAACCAGGGACTGAGTCTCCGGGCGCGTTCAATCCCGGCATCGACATGCCCGCCCGCCTCCTTCACACGGGCGCAGGCTTCCGAGAAACGCTTCCGCGCCGCCTCGTTCTCACGCGCGATCTCGCGTTTGCGCTCCGCGAGCCGGATCAGTTCTCTTTCTCCAACCACGACCGGTCCTTCTTCAACTCCTCGATGCTCTGCTGGAAAGGCGTTTTGTCCAGGGCCAGACCGCGCGCCCTGAAAAAGGCGAATGCCGTCAACGCCGCGTAGCCGAGGCCAAACAACGCCAGGACCGCCAGCCGGTTTTCCTTGTCGACCCAGAACACCACGGCGGCGGTGAGCGCGGCGGCGGCGAGCACAAGCGCAAAGATCCCGATCGCCACCCAGACAAACATCCGCTGGAGCCGCCACTTCTCCTCCTGAAACTCGATGGCGAACAACTCGACCCGCGATTGCGCGACGCCAAGCGCGCTGTCGAGGAAACGCTTCAGCGAGCGGAACAGTCCTTCGGATGGGGGGAGCTCGTCCGACATCCCGTCTACTTGCGGTTGATCAGGATGCCCAGCAGCAGGCCGATTCCGAAGCCGACGCCCACCGCCTCCACCGGATGTTCGTGAATCGCGCGCCGGGCGGCCTCCAGACCCGCGGCCGCCGAATCGCGGGCGCGGTTGGCCGAGGCCTTGGCGGAATCAAGCGATTCGGCGAGCTTCTCGCTGGTTTTCTTGACCGATTCGTCAAGCTCCCCTTTCGAGGAGTCCAACAATTCATCGACGTCGCGCATGAGGGCGCGCAGGTCGTCCAAGGCCGCATCCATGGTGTCTTTGTGATCGTTCATGATTGAATGGTTTCAAAGAGGTCCCTGCCGTTGGCCGCCGCCTCCGTGACGAGATTCCGCATCTTGCGGACGGCGGTCTTCATGCTGGCCTGCCCGTAAAGTCCGGTGCCGCTGACAAAGGTGTCCGCGCCGGCCTTTGCGCAGTCGGCGGCCGTGTCAAACTTGATGCCGCCATCGACCTCGATGCGGTAGTCCAATCCGAGTTCATCCCGCCAGGCGCGCGCCTGGGCGATCTTGGGCAGCGTCTCCACGATGAAGGACTGTCCGCCAAAACCCGGATTCACGGTCATCACCAACAGCAGGTCGATGTCCTTGAGAAAATCTCGCACGGCGCTCATGGGAGTGGGCGGGTTGATGGCGAGCCCGACCTTCTTGTCCTGGGACTTGATCTTCCAGATCAGGTCCGCCACATGCGGCAGTTCGACATGAACGGTGATCTGGTCTGACCCGAATTCCGCGAAGCGGTCGATCAACGTCTCCGGCTTCGTGCACATGAGATGGGTGTCCAGGAAGAGCCCCACCTCGCCGCGGAGGGTCTTCACGACATCGGGTCCAAAGGAGATGTTCGGCACGAAATGCCCGTCCATGATGTCGAGGTGCAGCCAGTCGGCGCCGGCCCGTTCAGCGCGTTGCGCGTCACGGGTGAAACAGCCGAAATCGGCGGCCAACAATGAGGGGGCGATGATCATGAATGTGGTGATCAGTATTCCGTAATCGGCGATCCGTCTTCAGCGGTTGGCGGGGGATTGGCGGGGGTTCTTCAAAGCCAAGGATTGGACTTCTGAATACCGAACACCGATCACTGAAACTACCGCGCCCCTCAGATCGCGGCCGGTTCCGGTGAGCCCAAGCCGGGGTCCAGTCCCGGTTTTTCCGGGGTGGAGACCTCTGGAACCGCGGTCGCGGCCGGCGCGCCGCTGGGCGGTTTGAGATCCGTGGGATGATCCGGCGGGGTGAACGTGCCGGTCTTCACGATGTCGGCCACCTGTTCGCCATCGAGCGTCTCATACTCCAGCAGCGCCTCGGCGATGATCTGCAGCTTGTCCCGGTAGTCCTCGATGATCTTCTTCGCGCGGGCGTAACTCTCGTCGATGATGCGCTTGATTTCGGCGTCGATCTCCTGGGCGGTCTTCTCGCTGTAGCTTTTGACCTTGGTCATGTCGCGTCCGATGAAGACGTATTCGCTGTCGTCGCCGTACTGGACCATGCCGAGCTTGTCGCTCATGCCCCACTGGCAGACCATGGCATGGGCGATCTGGGTGGCCTGCTGGATGTCGCCGGTGGCCCCGGAGGAGATATCCTCGGCGACGATTTCCTCGGCGATGCGCCCGGCCATGGTGACCGCGACGATATCGAGCAATTCCTTCCGGCGCCGGCTGAGCAGATCCTCCTTCGGGAGATACATTGTGGCGCCCAGCGCCTGGCCGCGCGGGATGATGGTCACCTTGTGCAGGGGGTGGGTGTGCTCCAGGACGACATTGACCAGGGCGTGGCCGGCCTCGTGCCAGGCAGTGTTCTTCTTCTCCTCGTCGGTCATGGCGAGGCTGCGGCGCTCGCGCCCCCAACGGACCTTGTCGCGCGCCTCCTCAAGCTCCTCCATACCGACGGCCTTCTTGTTGTTGCGGGCGGCGAGAAGCGCGGCCTCGTTGAGCAGGTTGGCCAGTTCGGCCCCGGCGAAACCGGGGGTGCCGCGGGCGATGACGCTGAGATCCACCGACGATTGCAGCTTCACGCGCTTCGCGTGCACCTTGAGGATCTCCTCGCGGCCGCGAACATCCGGCAATTGGACGGTGATCTGGCGATCGAAGCGTCCCGGTCGCAGCAGCGCGGGATCGAGCACGTCCGGCCGGTTCGTGGCGGCGATGATGATGATGCCCTCCTGGGTGTCGAAGCCGTCCATCTCGACGAGCAGGGCGTTGAGCGTCTGCTCGCGTTCGTCGTTGCCGCCCCCGAGACCGTGACCGCGGCTGCGACCGACGGCGTCGATCTCATCGATGAAGATCAGGCAGGGGGTGTTCTTGCGGGCCTGCTCGAACATGTCCCGGACGCGGCTGGCCCCGACGCCGACAAACATCTCCACGAAGTCCGAGCCACTGATGCTGAAGAAGGACGCATCGGCCTCGCCGGCGATGGCCTTGGCGAGGAGGGTTTTGCCGGTTCCGGGGGAGCCGATCATAAGGATGCCCTTGGGGATCTTGCCGCCCAGGCGCTGAAATTTCTTGGGATCCTTCAGAAAATCGACCAGTTCGGAGACTTCCTCCTTGGCCTCGTCCACGCCGGCGACGTCCTTGAAGGTGGTCTTGTTGCGTTCCTTGTTGAGCATGCGGGCGCGACTCTTGCCGAAGCTCATGGCTCCCTTGCCGGCCATCTTGATCTGGCGGAAGAGGAAGAAGTAGAGCAGCAGCGCGATGAGGAGGAACGGCAACAGGGTGAACATCACATTCACCATCAGCGTGTTGGGGGTGCGGGTCCGGAACTTGCCCGTGGAGAGGATCTCACTGAGGAATTCGTCGGAAATGGGCGTTTCGATCTGGAACGGAACCGGGGCGTCGGCTCCCTTTTCCTGATACTCGCCCTCGATCAACCGAAGGTCGTTCTGCGGGGTGAACTTGATGATCGCGCCGTCCTGCACCTTGCCATCCCGGACAATCTGCTGGAATTCCGAGTAGTTCAGCCGCTTGATCCGGGAATCCTTGTTGTCCTGAAAGATGATCAGGATGGGAATCAGGCACAAGATGGCGATCCAAATCAGATACTGGCGCTGCGGGGGACGGTAATCTCCCGCGTTCTTGTCGCCCTTGCCATCGTTGTTCTGCATGTTGTTTACGCTCATATATGATCCGTGACGACAGCGCTCCCCCATCCTACCCCTGACTGCCCGGAGTCGCGTGTCAATCGCTCTTCACCCTATTTCCTTTTCTGCGCGAAGGAAACCCCTATTTCTTGGGAAATTCCCGCCCTTCCGCGGCTGAAAAGCTCCAGACGAGCCGTCGACGCGTCGAAGCCCGCAGTTTGAAGCGCTCGCCGATCCGCTGACCTTCGACCCAGAAGATCTCCCCTCCCTCGCCGACGCCAAGCAGCAGGCGATGCCGCTCTGCCCTGGGAATCTTCAGATTGGTGAACCAGTCCTGCAGTTTCACCGGGGCGTCCATCCCGATCGGTTGAAAGCGATCCCCGCGCCGCCAGTGTCGCAACGTGATTGTTGTTCCCACCCGGTCCGCGTCAAACATCTCTGTCCCCGGCTCCGGACGCCCCGCGCCCTGGGCGCCGCGGATCGAACGAATCCGCCAGCGGATCGCGCGGCCGGGCAGATCAATCTCGCCCCCCGGACCAGCCAAGGTCGCGGGCCACTCCGCCGCGGTGAAAGTCGGCATTCCAGCCCCGCGTTCCTGGATCCGACAGTCCTCGTCCCGGGCAACCTCCTTGTCCGGAGCAACGGACACCCACCGCCCCGCCTGCGGACGCAGCGCCTCGATCAGGTCGAATCCGGGGACAATGCCCGATTCCAGCAACCGGAGCCGCAGGCACTGCCGTTGAACTGCCGGGTGAAGGCGATCAAACCGCCGGCGGCGTCCGGCCTGCAACCACGACTTCGCCACGCCCTCCACGCAATCCGATTCGCCCGCGATGATCTCGCGCGACCTCAGGATCGCCTCGCTCACCCTCCGGTCGAACATCCCATCCAGCAGCGGCAACAACTCATGGCGGACGCGGTTTCGCTCAGGCGCGCGCGAGTGGTTTGAGGCGTCTTCGCGAAACGGGATGGATCGCCGTTCGACGAAAGCCCGCAGTTCGGCGCGAGAGACCTCCAGCAAGGGCCGGATCAGCCGGATCGACGCGTCGAATGGCGACGGGGCGGCAGGACGCATACCGGCAAGGCCGTCTCCAGAGCCACGGAGCAACCGAAGCAGAAACAGCTCCGCCTGGTCGTCCGCGTGATGAGCCAGCGCCACGGTCTTTGCGCCGACCTCCCTCGCCGTCCGGACCAGAAACCGATGCCGCGCTTCCCGGGAGGCCATCTCGACAGATTCCTTCCTGATCCGCTGGAGCGCGCCGGGAGCCGCTCTTTCCGAACAGTATTCGACGCCCAGTTCCGCAACCGTTTCACGCACAAGGCGCTCATCCGCGTCGCTCTCCCGCCCACGCAACCGATGATTGAAGTGGGCGACGATCAGATCCCGGCAGTAGTCTGAACGAAGCGCGTGCAACACACGCAGCAGAACCATCGAGTCGAGACCTCCGGACACCGCCACGACCACGGGCCGCCCAACCGGGAACAGACCGTCCCGCTCGAGGAAGCCGGCCACCTTTTCGATCAGCGGGTCCATTGAAATCGTTGCGTGGGTGAAGAACAAGCGCGCCAGCCGGCAAAAGCCTCCGACCCGCGCGAAGGACGGAAATCAGAGCTTCTCCCGGCCCGCGAACCCCGCGTCCAGGTCGTGCCAATAGGTGACGTCCTCCTCCCCCTTCTTCCAGCACAGAAACACCTCCTTGCCGCCGATGAAGGCGGGGAAATCAATCAGGCCGCGATCAAGGTCCTTGATCTGGATCTCACGGCTCTGGAATTCCCCCAGAGCCTCCTTGATGTTGACCAACGCGCGGACCATGCCGTGAACGCGGTCTCCGCCGCTGTCGGCGCCCTCGTTGGCAATCCGGGTCAACGGGTCCTCAAATCGCACCAACCGTTCGCGCAGCAGGGCGAGTTGATCGAGCCAGACCAGGATCCGGGGCAGGAGTTTCCGGGCCTCTTCACGCGTGTAATGCTTGTTGAACCGGAGTCCCATCAGGGCGTTTTGGAGACGGGCGCGGGTTTCGCCGTCCTGCCCAGCTTCGCCGCGACAGCATCGTCGGGCTCCGCTGCGAGCGATTTTTCCCAGGCGTTGCGCGCCTCCTTCATCCGATCCAGGGCCGCATAGATGTCGCCCAGGTGGTCGTAAAGGACGGCGTCCGCCTCCTCCGCGAACCGCACCGCCTTGAGCTGCCAGTCCAGCGCCGACTCCGGTTCGCCCTGCTTGTGGAGAACCCATGCCATGCTGTCGAGGAAGGCGGCGTTCTCGGGCTCCTGCCTGAGCGCCTTCTCAATCATGGCGCGCGCTTCCGGAAGATTGATCTCCAGCTCGGTCCACATGTAACCCATGTAGTTGAGGGTCTCCGCGAACTCCGGCTCCTGCTTCAGCACGATCCGGAAATACCGCTCCGCCCGGCGGTAAAACTTGCCCCGCTCGAAGGTCGCCCCCATCTCATGGTAGAAGAAGTGGGTGAGCCGCTCCGGCTCCGTGGCCTTGGCCAGCTTCTCCGCGGCGACGAAGGACTCGGAGGCCTCCTCGAAGCGGTCCTTGCGGTTGTGGAGCACTGCGGCCGTGTATTCCATCGAGAAACTGGGGGGAAATTTCTCGCGCGCCTTTGCTAGGGTTTCGGCGGCGCGGTCCTCCCGGTCCTCAAAGGCCTGGAGGCGGGCCAACTCGTAGTAGGTGGTCTCCTTGTCGGGCTCCAGGAGAATCGCCTTCTCGTAATGCCTCTCCGCCGTCGGGTAGTCCTTGCGTTCGACGGCGATGTGGGCGAGCTGCACGTAAATGCTCCCGGCGGCCTCGGGCCGCCGTCCGATGAGGTAGTTGAGCTGCTCCTCCGCGAGCTCCCAACGTTCGTTGCGAAGACAGAGATCCGCCAACCCCAGCCGCAGCCGCATCGAGTCGGGGAACTTCTTCAGCGCATCCTGATAGACGGAGATCGCCTTGTCCGCGGCGCCTGCGAGGTTGTAGGAGGTCGCCAGACGGTCCAGCAGCGCGAGATTGCGGACGTCATCGATCTCAACCTTGTCCAACAACCCGATGGCAAACTTGTGCGCCTCCTCGTGGACTTCCTTGTCCTGGTTGGGAATCTTGAGGGCTTCCTCGGCCAGCGCGAAGAAACTGCCCGGCGAACCGGGAACGGCGACCAAGGCGTCCTTCAGCGTCTTCAGCGACGCGGCAAACTCCATCTTCTCCCGATGCGCCTTGGCGAGGAAGATATACGGGGGCAGTTCGCCCGGATCCTGCTGGATGGCCTTGTTGATCTCCGCGACCGCCTCGGCCTGCCGGCCCAGTTCCGAGTAGACCACGCCCAACAGCCCATGCAGCCGCCCGGATGCGCCTTCCTCGGCGACAGCCTTTTTCAGCAACTCCAAGGCCTTTTCCGGCTGCTTGCGGCGGACAAACCGGTCCACCACCGTGACAACCAGTCTCTCGCGGGAGGGATCGGCCAGCGCGGCCTTGTGGAAATGCTCGAAGGCCTTCTCGCTCTCCCGTTTCAGCTCATAGATCAGCCCGGTCGCGAAGTGGGCATTCGCCGCCGCGCGGCCCTTGCCCGCTTCATCGAGCCGCAGGTCGGACTCCTGCCGGACGATCTCAGCCGGGAAATCGGGTTCTGCCCGGGGGGAGGAAAGCCCGACAACCGGCTTGTCTGGCGAAGGAGAAGGGGCGGCCGGGGCCGCCCCTTGCAAAGACGTGATGGAAAGCGCAAGCGCGACGGGAACAAATCCCGTCGCTCTTTTGAGCATCACCCAGGTGTCGAATCTCTCAGCCATTTCTGACATGCACGACAGTAAGGCAACGGGCGCGAAATACAACCCGTTGGGCGAAGCTCTGGCCGGCGCGAGGCGCGCCTACTTCTGCCAGGTGCGCTTCTTGTGCCGGTTGGCGCGCAATTGCTTGCGACGCTTGTGCTTGTTGATCTTCGTCTTTCTGCGTTTTTTCAGCGAACCCATAACTTTTCAGGCGTTTTCAGTGACTGTTCAGTAGACAATCTTGTTCAGGGGATACTCGATGATCCCTTCGGCCCCGGCGGCCTTGAGCTGGGGGATCATTTCCCGGACGATGTGCTCGTCCATGATGGTTTCCACCGCCACCCAGCCGGTCTGGCCAAGGTGGGAAACGGTTGGATTACGCAAAGCCGGGAGGGATTTCAACAACTTTGCCAGATTATTTTCGGCGATGTTCATCTTGATCCCGACCTTCGCCTCCGCGTCCAAAGCTCCCTTGAGCAACATGGCGATGGTCTCGATCTTCTCCCGCTTCCATTTGTTCTTCCAACTGTCGTTGTTGGCGATGAGGCGCGGAGTGGAGGTCATCAACTCGTCGATGATGCGCAGTTTGTTCGCCCGCAGCGAGGAGCCGGTTTCTGTGATCTCCACGATGGCGTCGACCAGTTCGCGGGCCTTGATCTCGGTGGCTCCCCAGGAAAACTCCACCTCCGCCTTCACGCCGTGCTTGCGCAGGTACTTCTTGGTCAACCCCACCACCTCGGTGGCGATGCGCTTGCCGGCGAGGTCCTTGACCGACTTGACCCTGGATTCCTCCGGGACGGCCAGCACCCAACGCGCGGCCTGACGGGTCGCCTTGCTGAAGAGAAACTCGCCCACCTCGTGGACCTTGGAGCCGTTCTCCTCGATCCAGTCCTTGCCCGTAATGCCGCAGTCCAGGTAGCCATGGTCCACATAGCGGCTGATCTCCTGGGCGCGGATCAGGCGGATCTCCAGTTCCTCGTCATCCACATACGGCACGTAGGAGCGGCTGCTGACGCGGATGTTATATCCCGCCTTCGCCATCTTCTCCACCGTAGCGTCCTGCAGACTGCCCTTCGGCAGCCCGAATCGTAGTATGTTCTTCTTTTTGCTCATCGATAGACTGGCGGAATCGCGCGGATGACAACCGCCGATCCAAAAGGTCTTGCGCTCAATTCCCCAAGGGAAATCGAAAAGGGCCGCATCGTTTGCCAGAGAAGCGCCGGCTTGGCCACCTTTTTCCTGAAAATCTTTCGCCCTCAACCAAACGGAATCTCCCCGCGCGCGATGCGGGCGATGGTGGCGGGGTAAAGCTCATGCTCGGCATCCTGGATGCGCTCGTAGAGCGTGGCGGAGGTGTCGTCGTCGCGGACCTCGACGGCCTTTTGCGCGAGGATACGACCGGTGTCGATGCCCTGATCGACGAAATGAATGGTGCAGCCGGTCACCTTGACGCCGTGGTCGAAGGCCTGCTTCCAAGCCTCCAGGCCGGGAAACGACGGCAGCAGGGACGGGTGGATGTTGACCACGCGGTTTTCGAAGGCGCGAAGAAACTCACCCTTCAGGATCCGCATGAAGCCGCAAAGCACGACCAGATCGATCTCCGCTTCGCGCAGCGCGGCGATGTAGGCGGCCTCCGACTCGTCGTCCAGCTTGGTGCGGAATCTCCCCGGCGCGATATGGCGGTGGGGAAGCCCCAGTTCCCTGGCGATGGTCAGAACGCGCGAATCCTCCGTGTCGCTCAGGACCAACGCAATCGTGGCGTCGACCCGGCCGGCCGAGCAGGCATCCGCCATGGCGGCAAGGTTGGAGCCCCGGCCCGAGGCAAGCACAGCGAGGCGGAGTTTCTGTCGGTTCGTCACGCGTGGTCTTGATAGCAGGCGCCGCCGCAAAGCCCAAGCAAACAAAAGAGCCCGCGACCGTCCGGTCGCGGGCATGAAAGGAACAGACCCGGAATCAACCTCCGACGGCGGCGCGGGCCTCCTCGGCCAGGGGCGTGCTCAAATAGCGTTCGCCGGTGGAGCAGGCGACGGTGACGATGGTCTTGCCCTTGTTCTCAGGCCGCCGGGCGACCTCGAGCGCGGCGCAGACATTCGCGCCGGTGGAGATGCCGACCAGGATGCCCTCCTCCTTCGCGATGCGGCGGGCCATGGCGAAGGCGTCGTCGTTGGAGACCTTCACGCATTCGACGATCTGCGGATTGCCGTCGGCGTCCTTGAGGTGGAGGTTTTCCGGGATGAACCCAGCGCCGGTTCCCTGGATCTTGTGGGGTCCGGGCGTCAACTCCTCGCCCGCCAGCGTCTGGGAAATGACCGGCGAATCCGCCGGCTCCATGGCAATTGCCTGGAAGGATTCCTTGCGGGCCTTGATCACCTCCAGGCAGCCCGTGATGGTGCCGCCCGTGCCGACGCCGGCCACAAAGATGTCGATCTCTCCGTCCGTGTCCTCCCAAAGCTCCTCGGCGGTGGTGCGACGGTGAATCTCAGGATTGGCGCCGTTGTTGAACTGCTGTGGAATCCAGGCGTTGTCGGTCTCGGCGGCAAGTTCCTCAGCCTTGGCGACGGCGCCCTTCATGCCTTTCGGCCCGGGCGTGAGGACAACCTTCGCCCCGAGGAGCGCAAGCAGCGTGCGGCGTTCGACCGACATGGTCTCAGGCATGGTGAGTGTGAGCTTGTAGCCCCTGGCCGCGCACACGAAAGCGAGCGCGATGCCGGTGTTTCCGCTGGTGGGCTCGATGATCTCGGTGTCCTTGTTGATCAGCCCCCGGTTCTCGGCGTCCTCGATCATGGCCATGCCGATGCGGTCCTTGACGCTGCCCAACGGATTGAAGAATTCACACTTGAGCAGGACCGTGGCGTCGATGCCCTCGGTGACGCGGTTGAGGCGGACCAACGGCGTGCGGCCGACAGTTTCGATGATGTTGTTGTAGATCTTGCCCATGAATGTTCTCGGTTTGTGGTTTCTCGGTCGGATCTGGGCGGCGTGTGAAAACCGGATGGCCCCAGACAAAGAGGGTCGAATTCTGGGCGAACGGCGCCGGGCGGCAAGTTTTTTCCCGACCGGATTCTCAGCCGGCGGCATCGGCGTCGGGGGCGCGGCCGGCGAACATGCGATAATAGAGGTTGGCCAGCCACTTCGGCAGGAAGCGACGCACCTTCATCTTGATCGCCTGGGACACGCTCTTGACCGCGAAACGCCAACTCCAGAGGCTCCGATACTTCGCTTCCTTCCGGGTCAACAGGTAGGCTGCGTAACCGAACACAAACAGCCCTCCGCTCTTCCGCAGCTTCTCCCGCAGATCCGCGAATTCGTCCGTGAGCAGCAGGTCCATGATGTTGCGGAGGACCTGCACGTGCTCCTCCAGCTTCTCCGGCGTCTGCGAGGAATAACCGTCGCCGCGGATGACAAAGACCGCCAGCGGCTCCGGCACGAAGCAGATGCCGTGGCGGAAAGCCAGCGCGTGAATCAGGAACCAGTCGCTGTGCCACTTGAGGGCGCTCCGCATGCCGCCTGAGCCAAGCAAAAGGTCGCGACGAAAGATGACGCTGTTGCTGGAGATGAACAAACGGCTCTGTGTCTCCAGGCGCACCAGGTCATCCGGGGTGAAGAACGCGGGTTTCGCCCCCATCCGGGCGCCCATGTGCGGGTTCAGCCCCACCGTCTCGTCCACCCAGTCCCCGACGGTGCAGCACAGCGCCGCCTGCGGATGCCGCGCCAGAAGCTTCATCGATTTCTCCACGAAGCCCGGCTTCACATAGTCGTCGGCGCCCGACCAGAACACATAGTCCGAGGTCGCCTCGTCCGTGCCGCGGTTGAGCGCAAATTCCGCGCCCCGGTTCACCTCGTTGCGGATCACGCGCAACCGCGGATGCTCGCGCTCGAATGCGGCCAACACCTCGAGGCTGTTGTCCGTGGAGGCGTCGTCCACGACGATGACCTCGTCAGGCAGGCGGGACTGGCTGAGGATGGCCCGCAGATTGATGGGAAGGTACTGCGCGTGGTTGTAGTTGGGAATCACGACGGACAGCGTCGGAAGTCCCTCGGAGGCGGGGCTGGATTCGGGGGGATCGTCGTTCATCGGGCGCCGGCGGAGCGGAATCGGGACCGTGCCAACAGCCGCCCGCTTCTTCAAGCGGTACGTGCGGCGATGCGCAAGGTCGCTTTCACCCCTTGGCTTTCCAAAGTGGGCTCGACGGAGTCTCTCCCCACCGCCTTACGAACCATCCGGGATATCGAATGCGCTGAAGACTCGCAAAGTCAGGTGTGGTCCAACACGAAACAAAGGCTCCGAAAGACAGCGGCAGCGGACTCCAGAAGTCGGTGGGGAAAGACTCCGTCGAGCCCACTTTCATGTCCCGGAGGGACGGCCGAACATGGCGCAGGGACCTGAAAAAGACGGGTTGAACGACACGTACGCGCCGAAGTCATTCTCCCGTCCGCAGCAGCGGCGACCGAAGCCTCCCCTCCGCCACCGCCGACCTCGCCTCGGCCAAGCGGGCCTCCGAATCGACGGCGCAGCGATATCCGGACAAGGGGTAGCCAAACAACCGCCCGGTCGCGACCAGCGGCACGAAGACATCCCTCGGCAGGTCGGCCGGCGTCCGGTCAGGGATGAGATCCAACAGTTCCGGCGAGCAGACGCAGACGCCGGAGTTCACCCAGCGCGAAGCGATGCCGCGACGCTCCTCCTCGTCCGGCCGCTCCAAGAACGCGGTGATCCGTCGGGCTTCATCCAACACGATCACGCTGTTCGATTTCGCCCGCTCATGGACCAGCAGGGTCGCCAAGGCATCGCGTTCCCGGTGAAACCGGGCCATCGCCTGGAAATCCTGATCGGTCACGATGTCTCCGTAGTGCAGGAGAAACGGGTCTCCACCGGAAAGGAAATCCGCCATTTTCTTCGCGCCTCCCGCCGTGCCAAGCAGTTCCTTCTCGTGGGACCAGGTCAGGTCCACGCCCCAGCTGGAGCCGTCTCCGAAATGCCCCCGGATCGTCTCCGCCTGAAAATGGACATTGATGGCCAGCTCATCAAAACCCTGCGACCGAAGGTGCGCGACGATGTAGGCCAGGATCGGATGCTCCCCGACGGGCAACATGCCCTTAGGTGTCTCGCGCGTGGCGTCGCCCAGGCGCGTGCCATAGCCGGCGCTGAAGATCATCGCCCTCATGGCTGGTTCAAAATCCACTCGGCCGCCTCAGCGATGCCACCGCAGGTACAGTCGGGCTCCAATCCGGAATCCAGCGGTTCCGCGGACTCGATCGGCGCATCCAGGTGTCGGCCCGTTTGCACCAGGACTGTCCGACAACCGGCGGCCGCGCCGGCCGCCACGTCGGTCATCCGGTCGCCGATGAGAAAGCTGCCTCCCAGGTCGATTCCGTGCTCCCGCGCCGCGCGCAGGAGCATTCCAGGCCTGGGCTTCCGGCAGTCGCAATCCACTCGATAAGCCGGCACATCGGCGTTGGGATGGTGGGGGCAAGCGTAGACGGCGGTCAGACGAGGCCCGCCCGCCTCGACAATCCTGTTGAGCAAAGCCTCGTGAATATTCTCCAGTTCCGCCTCGGTGATTCGACCCCGCGCGACGACCGCCTGGTTCGTGACCGCCACGAGCAGGAAACCGGCCTCCGCCAACCGGTTCAAAGCGCCCGGAGTTTCGGGAAACAGCTCCAGTTCGTCCGGCGTGGCGACCAGACCGCCGTCGCGCACAACCACGCCGTCGCGATCCAGGAACACGGCGCGTCGTTGGGCGACCTTCCCGTTCATGATGTCAGGCCGGCAGTTCTTCGACGATTTGTGGGGCCGGCAGCGGCACGATGAATTTCCCGCCCGCGTCCGTGAACTCCGGATGATTGCGGATGATCGGGGTCGCATACTGCCATGCCAGGATGACGACATGAGTCACCCCGTCCTCGATCAGGCGTTTCGGATGAACCACCGGCAGATGCAGTCCGGGGCTGACCAGGCCGTGACGATTCTCGTTGTCGTCCGCCAGGAACTCGAAATACCCGGCCAACCCCAGGTGATGGAGCAGCGTTGTGACGGTGGTCGAGGCGCCGAAGCCCGCCAACCGCCCACCGTCGGCTTTCAGCCCGTCTAGCAACTTGTGCAACTGCCCCTTGATGCCCTCCAATTCCCGGGTGTAGTCCGCGAAGATCGCGGGTTGGCCGAGCCCGATCGCCGCCTCATGCGCCAGCATCTCCGCCACGACCGGCTTCACCTCATGCGGACCGCCCGCCAACTGCGCGTGACAGCGGATTGAACCGCCCTTTGAACCGATCCGCTCCACATCAAACAACTTCAACCCGTGCCGCTGGAGGAACAGGTCGAGCGGACGGATGGAGTGGTAGCAGACGTGTTCGTGGTAGACCGTGTCGAAGAGCTTGTTCTCCAGGATGTCCAGCAGGTAGGAGACCTCGAAGACGAAGACGCCGTCATCATCCAACAGCCCGGCGATCGCGGCGGCCATCTCGCCCAGATTGTCGGCGTGGGCAAACACGTTGTTGGCGGCGACCAGTTTCGGGCGGCCGTGTTCGGCGAGGATCTTCTCCGCCGTGTCGCGGCCAAAGAACGCGGGGATCGTCGGAATGCCGCCGGCCGTGGCCGTCTCGGCGATGGCCGACGCCGGATCGACGCCAAGGACGCGCATGCCCCGTTCCTTGAAGTAGCGGAGCAAAGTGCCGTCGTTGCTGCCGATCTCGAAGACGAACGCCCCTTCCGGCAATCCGAATCGCTCGACCATCACGCCCGCGTATTCCTCGAAGTGCCTGACCAATCCCTTCGAGATCGAGGTCGTGTAGATGTAGTCGCCGAACAGGACCTCGGGATCGACGACGTCCAGCAACTGGACGTGCCCGCAGTCCCGGCAGAGATAAAGGTCGAGGGGATACAGCTCCACGGATTCGCCCTTGCGGGCCTCGGGGAGATAGGCGTCGGCGATCGGGCTCGCGGCGATCGGAACGGCGACCTCCACGTTGGACGATTCGCACAGCCGGCATGTTTCGCGGTGATGGCAATGGCTCATGGGCTTAAATCGAGGTGAGACTGCGGGCCAAGGCCTCTTGGGAAAGCAGCGAAACGCCGCCATCGACGAAGATGTTCTGGCCGGTGACAAAGGACGCTCCCGTCCCACAGAGGAATTCCGCAACCCCGGCAATGTCCTCACTGTTCGCCATGCGGCCCAGCGGGGTCGTCTTTGCGTAGAGCTCCATCAAAGCGGTGTTGCCCTCGTAGAACTCCCGGCTCTCCTCCTTGATGAAGGCGCTCGGCGAAACGGCGTTCACCCGGATGCCGCGCGGCCCGAGCGTCACGGCGTAATAGCGCATAAGCTGGTTCATCCCGGCCTTGGCCACATGGTAGCTGGCCGGCTGCGTGTCGGACACGAAGTCGCAGGCGATCGAACCCACCAGGACAATGTAGCCGGGCTCGTCGGGGGCGAACGATTCCACCGCCCGGTCGATGGTCGCGCGCGTCGCGGTCAGGCTTACCCGCAGCTGGTTCTCCCACTCGTCCTCCGCGCCCTTGTAGCGTTGGAAGAAGGTCAGCGAATGGATCGGCCCGCGCTTCGCCACCATCTCGTTGAAGGCGCGGTCGAGCTCGTCCACGCTCGTGACGTCCGCCTGGACGAACGATTCGCCCAGCCATTCCATGTCGGAATCCCTGACCGGTGAACGGCCGACAACGGACACCCCCCGCCCCTGCCCGATCAGCCTGCGCGCCAGTTCCCGGCCCGCGCCCTTCGTTCCGCCAATGATTGCTGTGTGATGCTTCATGATTCGTTCGCCCGTCGCCATTCTTTCACCCGCGCTTCCACATCCGCGAGAAACGCGTCCCGCTCCGCCGCCGCATCATCCGCCGGCGACCATTCCGCAAACACCGTCTCCTCGCGCCGATAGGGGCCGCGGGTGACCTCGTGGAAAACCAGGTGTTTGGAACGGACGATCTGCATGTGGAAGCGGGCTTCGTCCAGATGATAATAGACCGTATGCCCCGCCGCCATGCGAACAACCTCGGTCACCTCGCCGTCGTCGTCGAAAAACACGGCGTCCGCGTCGCCCTCGATAAGGTGGAAGGACTCGCTCTTGCCGATGTGCTGGTGCGGCCGGATATAGGTCGCGCGATCCAGGGCGATGATCATTTCGTGGATCGACGCATCCGCCGACCGATGCGCGCAGATCCGCGCCCGTTTCAAAGGGGCGTTGGAAGCCTGTTCCTTCAGGAAGGCGACCTGGCCGGGACCGATGGTCGCCAGAGCGCCCACCGTCTCCCAAACGCCGTCCTGGACCTTGCGGATCTCCATGGCGCTCAGATCGAATTGTCCCGGCCGGGAAAGATCGAGAGAAAGCGGCCGGCGCGATCGAGGAACTCCCGGTTGTTCTCCCGGACCCGGGCCTCGCTGTCCGGACTCAGGCTCAACAGGCAGACCGCCGCGCCCCGGTCCAACAAGGCGGAAGAGCCCACGATGGGAAGATTCGTTCCCGGCAGCAGCAACCCCTGCTTCTTCGGGTGATCGTCCACGACGAAATCGATCAGCCCCCCCAACTCCAGCAGGCTGACAAACGTGGCGCTGAGGTGGCCGGCCCCGAACAACGCGACCGTCTCGCCGGCGGCCTTGAGTCCGGCCAGTTCTTCCCGCGCGGCGGCCTTCCGGGATTCCAAGGCCGCCCCGAAACCGCGCCCCAAATCCAACTGCCGCTCGAGCGGCCCCGGTTCCACGGCGCCGGGCGCCGCCGCACCCAGCCAACGACACACAGCGGTCAGGCTGTTCTCGGTCGGGTATTCAAAACAGTGAAACTCCAAAATCTCGAAACCGAGCCCTGCCAGCGTTGCGCGGAACGTCTCCGGCGTGAAATAGAAGACATGCTCCTCCCAGGGCAGCGTGTGATCGCCCAGCGTGAGACCTCGACCGCAGTCCGGCGCCTCGAACACGACCACGCCACCGGGAGCCAGCAACGCGGCCGCCGCGCCGGCAAATTCATGAATGTCGTGCGCATGCTCGATGACATGCCTCGCCACCAGCACATCCGCCGCGCCCTTCTCCGCGACGTATCCAAGAGCCCAATCCCGGGTCAGCAGCGCCTGGGCCGTCTCCAACCCCGCGCGGGAATCATCGCAACCGAAGTCCGCGTCCAACCGAAGAAACGAGCCGTCGCGGAAACCCTTCGCCGCAAACCGGGCCACGGTGGATTCATCCTTGAAAGTGACGCCCCGGACCAGCCGTTCCTCCGGCGGCCCCGCGGCCAGACCGCAGGCTGTTTCCACCAGTTGATCCAGGTGGGCTTCCTGCTCCCGGTAGAAGATCCAGTCGACTTCGGGCCGCAAGATCTCCGCCGGAACCGGATCCTCCAGTTGAACCGTCCCGCAGGCCCCGCATTGCAGCATGGTCATGGGGAACGTCCGCACCGGCTCCGCCGCCGACGCCGGATACCGGTTGGTCAGCGGTTGCGGACCAAGATCGATCAGCGGGAAGGCCGTTTCAGCGCGGCAGATCTTGCAGAGGTTCATGACAACGATTCAGGCGGAACGGCCGCGAGTGTTCGGGCAAGCGGCCCGCAATGCAAGCCTCCCACGGCCATCGCTTGCGTATCGCGCGACGAACTGGCGCCAGTGAGCCGACGTGAGCATTCCCAAACGCGGCTCATCGAGGACAATTCGCCCCGCCTTGAGGGAAAAAGCCACGCATTGCGCCTGTCGAAGAGACTCATGCGCAAACCCCGCTCCTACTCAAAATACAGGAACGAATGGTCGCCGTCGTAGCCCGTGCGTTCGAACCACCATTCCCAGGCCTTCGGACTCAGGAAGGACTCGCAGGTCAACTGCCAGTAGAGCAGGTTCACCTTCTCGCTCTCGTTGCGCCACGACTCCACGACCAGGTACTTCGCCCCCCGCGACACCCGGCTCATCTCGCGAAGCGCGCGATCCAGATCAAAGCACTCCAGGTTGTGGAGGGTCATGATGGAGAACACGAAATCGAAGGAATTGTCCTCGTAGGGCAGGTCGTTCGCGTGCCCCGCAGTCAGGAACGGCCGGGTCTCCTCCTTCGCGTTCTCGATCGCGTATTCCGAAATGTCCAGGCCGGCAATCTCGATCCCCGAAACCGCCTGCGTGAATTCATACAGCAGGAAGCCCTTGCCGCAGCCGATGTCGAGGACGCGGTCTCCGGCTTTCAGGCCGTAGTGGGCGGCCATGTTCTCAGCGACCACACGCCAGCGCCCGTCATAGCGCATCCCTCCATAGCCGACCTTGCGATCGCCGTCCCAGTAGTCCTTGTCGAAACGCTTGGCGATGGCCGCGGCCTCCGCCTTGGGAAACTCCGTCACCCGCGCAAGATAATCGCGCTCCGTCTTCTTGTGCAGCGGGGAGATGAAATCGATGTAGGCCATGCGGCGCGAGTTGTCGCTCAGCCGGCCAATTCCCTCAACGCCTTTCTGGCCCGTTCCAGCGCGGCAATCTTCCGCTCTTCCCCCTCGCGCGCGCTCGATGCAAAGTCCCGCCGCCTGCCGGCCTCGGGCAGGAATTCATTCAGCATGATGCAGATCCATTTGGCGCGGCAGGAGGGCAACGCCAAGCGGGCGCGCTCGACCAGCCGCTCATCCCAGCGGCGCAGTTCCTGCATCCCCGCGACAAACCGGCCCCAATGCTCCAGCGGCGCGCGAACCTTCGGCTGGCAGAAAAAATCGCAGACCAGCTTGGCCGGATCGTCCATGCCCGCATACTCGAAATCGAAGAAGCGCAACTCGCCATCCGCGCGGCGGATCGCGTTGTGGAAGCCGAAATCCGACGGGGAGAGACACTGCTCGCTCGCCGGCAGCCCCGTCTCGCTGTCGCTGTAACTGTGGTCCGCCTCGGCGCGCATCCGGGCGTCGATTTCATCCCACGCCGGACGCAGCCGTTCCCGCACGAAGCGCGCCGCCTCGGCGTCCACATCGTCGCCGGGGCAAACCGCCGTCTCCAGACGTCGCAACCGCCGCTCGACGCAATCGTGGTAGTCGTCGATGTGCGTGCAGGCTTCGGACGCCATGGGACAACCCTCCAGTCCGGCGGGCGGGATCCGCGAATTGATCTCCGCAACGAAGGCGATGGCCTGATCGATCTCCACCGCCCCGATCCCGCCCTGCTTCAATGGCTCGCCCTCGACAAACTCAAACAGCCCGAGCTTGTCCGGCTCGCTCCAGGCCAGGGGCTCCGGCGTGCGCCGGACCCCGGCGTTCCAGATCAGATCGTAGAACTTCTTCTCCGAGGCGAAGCGTTCGCGGTGGTCGTCCGGGGAATGGAAGAACCGCTTCAGCACGAGCCTGCGGTCTCCTTCGACAAGGAAGACCCGGTTGTTCGCGCCGCCGGCCATGGGCTTCAGTTCCGCCGCCGGATCGAAACCACTTTCCCGGAGGAACGCCACCGCCTTCTCCGCGAACGCGCCGCTCATGCCCCGCCTTTCCCCTCGAGGATCAGATCCGCCGCAGCGGCCCAATCCCGGACCCGCGGCCAGCGTTCCTCCTCAGGATGCGCGTCGCCCGGATCGAACAACACGCCGCGCGCACAGGCCGGAAACTGCTCGTGCGCGAGGATCGCCGGGAGATCGTCGATGAACCAGTCGCAGCCCAGTTCCGCGACACGGCCGAGCTTGCTCTCCTTGGTGAGCTCGAAGAAGACATGCCCCGCAGCCATCGCTCCCGCCAGGAAACCGCTTTCCTCCAGCCAGCTTCGCGCGTGCTGGTGCAGGTCGTATTGCGGGCCGCGGAAGGGATGCCGCGTCTTGTGGCTGATGACAAACACCTCGTGCCCCTGGCTCCGCGCCCGATCCACGAACCCGGTCACCCCTTCAAACAGGCGCGCCGCCGCGATGCCCGGTCCATAGACGAACCCCTGCAACGCGATCCAGTCCTCCTCGCGGTCCGTCAATTGCAGATGCCGCTTCACCGCCTCCTTGGTGGCCGCGACCCCCGTCCGCAGCAAATCCCGCTCCGCGGCCGCCTTGTGAAAGGCCTCGTCGTAGCGGACGATGGTGTTGTCGAAGTCGATTCCGATCTTCATCGGATCAATCGGCCGGGTAATGCATGACCGCGTGAATGACCTCGCCGGAACGCATCTTTGGGATCAGGTCATTGACGTCCTCCAGCGAGCCTCGGTGCGTGACCATGCCGGAAAGGTCGGCGCCGCGCGCGCGCAGCAGATCGAGGTACTTCGGAATGTCCGAATGCGGCAGGCTCTGCCCGCCTTCCGAACCGGTGAGAACCCGCCCGAAATGCAGCGGCAGGGTGTGCAGCGAGACGTTCTTCGTATGATGCGGCACGCCGAACAAGACGCAACGGCCGCAGCCCTTGGTCAGGCTGTAGCACTTGGCGATGATCTCGGGATTGCCCGTCCCGTCGATCACGACATCCGCGCCCGCAGCTCCCACAATCTCCCGGACCTGCTCGACGAAATCTCCTTCCCGCCCGTTGATCGTGTGCGTCGCGCCGAGTTTACGCGCGTGTTCCAGCTTGTGGTCGAACAGATCGACCGCGATCAACGGATTCGCGCCGGCCAGGTGCGCGCCGAGGATGACGCCCGACCCGATGCCGCCGGCGCCGACCACCGCGACCGACTCGCCGAGCTGCACGCCGGCGTCGCGGTTTACGATGCCGAAGCCCGTCGTCAGCGTGTCCGCCATCAGGCAGCGCAACTCCATGTCGGTGTCGGGGGCGACCTTGGTCAGGCGGTTCTCGGAGATGACGCCGCGGTGATTGAAGGTGGTGATCCACCCGGCATTCACCGTCTGGTTGCCTCGCCTGTAGCAGGGAGGCCGGCACTGGATGCCCTCGCTGGGCCGCCAATGCAGCACGACATGGTCGCCCGGTTTCACCCGCGTCACGCCAGAACCGACCTCCTCCACCACGCCGCCCGCCTCATGACCGAGCAGGTGCGGCAGCCAGTTGTCCGGCCCCTTGACACCGTCGATCTCGCCGATCTGCGAACCGCAGATCCGGCTGGCGTGGATCCGCACCAAGGTCTGCCCGACATCAAGCGCCGGAATCTCCACCTCGTCGAGTTCCAACGGCTGCTGAAGTTCAGTCAGGATGGCGGCGGGGGTTTTCATGCGTGGCGGGTGAGAGAGGCAGACAAACGAAAACAGCGTTGGAAAACAACAGCGGCCTCAACATCCGAAGGAAGTGAAAAGGCGGTGGGGCGAGAGTCTCTCGAGCCCACTTCGAAGCTCTGAGAGAGCAACAGAATCCGCCGGACTGGTTGAGTCTTTGACACCCTCGCTTTCTTTCGTCCTTTCAGGACTTTGAACTGGGCTCGAGAGTCTCTCGCCCCACCGGTTCTCAACGACCATCCGGCGCGCTGCGCATTTCGGCAGATTCGAATGACACAGGCGAACTTCATCCCCGCCCCTCCAACCGCTCTTTGATTCGCGCCGCGATGGAATCGGCATCCAAACCGCATTCCTTCCGGACGAAGTCCTGCGAGCCGATCCGATGGATAAATTCGTCGGGAATACCGCAGCGAAGCAACCCCGCTCCGTCGCGCAAACCCTCGTCGATGACAAACTCGGCCACGGCGCTTCCAAATCCACCGACGAGACTGTGCTCCTCAACCGTCGCGACCAACCGGTAATTGCTGAACGCCTCGCGCAAGAAGGCGGCATCCAGCGGGCGAACCGTCGGACAGCGCACGACCGCCGCCGAAACGCCGGCTGCCTCGAGCTTCTCGGCCGCCGCCAGGCAGTTGGGCAACATGGTCCCACAGCTCAGCAGACAGACATCGTCTCCCGGGCGAACCTCGACGTAGCTTCCGGCATCCACCGCCGGAACCTCCGGCAACATCTCCGGCTCCCGCTTCTTCCCGATGCGAATGTAGGCCGGCCGCGGCCCCGCCAACGCCGCGCGCAGGCAACCGCGGACATCGTTGGCGTCGCAGGGCGCGTATATGTCGATGCCCGGGATCGCGCGCATGAGCGCAAGGTCGTCGAATCCGTGGTGCGTCGCGCCGAGCGAAGCGTAGCTCAGGCCCGAGCCCGTTCCGACGATGACCACCTTCGATTCGTGGTAACCGACGTCCACCCGGATCTGCTCGTAGCAGCGGGCGGTGACGAAGGGGGCAATCGTGTAGCAGACCGGCTTGAAGCCCCCGGCGGCCAGGCCGCAGGCCATGCTGATCATGTTCGCCTCGGCGATGCCGCAGTTCAGGAAGCGGTCCGGCGCGGCGTCGCGGTAATTGTTGAACAGGCGGTTGCCGATGTCCGCCATGAGCAGGAACACCTTCCCGTCCTCGCCGGCGACTTCCGTCATGCACTGGGCGAAGGCGTTCCTCATGGCGTTCCCAATAGTTCCTCGCGGGCGCGGGACACGTGTTCCTCGTTGGGGACGATGTAATGCCAATTGTTGTCGTCCTCCATGAAACTCACGCCCTTGCCCTTGATCGTGTTCAGGACGATCGCGCCGGGGCCGTCACCCGCGTAACATCGTTTCGCCGCCGCGGCGATGGAGCCGATATCGTGACCGTCCACCTCTTCCGCCCGCCACCCAAAAGCGCGCCACTTGTCGGCCAGCGGGTCCAGTTGCATGACCTCGCGACTGCGCGCGGTGGCCTGCCACTTGTTGAAATCGATCAGGGCGAGAAGGTTCGAAAGTCCCAGTTGAGGGGCCAGCATCGCCGCCTCCCAGACCGAGCCTTCGTTGCATTCGCCGTCGCCCATCAGGACCGCAACCTTGGAACCGCTGCCCGCCCGCTTTGCCGCCAGCGCCATGCCAAGACCGACGCCCAGCCCATGGCCCAGCGAACCGGTCGCCCATTCCACTCCGGGAACGGCGCCCGGCGCGGGCTGCTCCGGCAGATCACTGCCCGGCTGGCCGAAGGTGGCGAGTTGCTCCATGGAAATGATGCCGCGAACCCCGAGCGCGCCGTAGAGTCCCAGCGCCGCGTGCCCCTTGCTCAGGATGAAGCGATCACGCGCCGGATCCGCGATATTCTCCGGACCGACGTTCAAGACCTCCCAGTACAGCGCGACCAACGCGTCCACGATGCTCATCGATGGAGCCAGGTGCGGCGCGCGCGCCCGATGGGAAAGCTCGATCAGCTTGAAGGTGATCTGGCGCGAGATGGCGTCGAGGTCGTTCACGTCCGGCAATGCTTTGGTCCGCTGCGGGTGTTTGTCAATTCGCCCCGGCGAAGCGGGATCGCCCTCACCCTTGGTCCCTCTCCCCCCAGGAGAGGGATATCTTCGACGGTCATCGATGCCATTTTGGCCAGGGAGAATTCCGAAAGTGACCATTGCTTCTCCCTCTCCTGGGGGAGAGGGCCGGGGTGAGGGCGGAAAGCATGGCAAATCCGCATGGGGCTACACCAATGCGCGACGGCGGCTCGCACCAACAAGGTAAACGCGCGCAAGGGCTTCCGCTCATACCCCCACACCCTCATACCCCACCCACAAACCGAAACGACTTCACGCTCTCGATCACATGCGTCGCCTCTTCGTCCGTCAGGTGCGCATGGACGGGCAGGCTGAGGATTGTGTCCGCCAGCTTCTCGCAGACGGGAAAACTGCCGGGACCGTAGCCGAGGTCCTTCGCCGCCTCCTGCAGGTGCAGCGGAATCGGATAGTTCACCTTGGTCTCCACGCCGCGTTCCTCCAGATGTTGCGCCAGTTCGTCGCGCTGCGGCGTCCGAATCATGTAGCGATGGTAGACGCTGAACTCCCCCGGCCCATCAACCGGAACCTCGACAATGCCCGCCAGTTCCTCCGAGTAGCGCAGGGCAACCTCGCGGTGTCGCGCATTCCAGGCCTCCAAGCGCTTCAGCTTCAGCGAACCGATGGCCGCGTGGATTTCGTCCAGCCGGGAGTTGATCCCCCAGAAGGCCGCCTCGTCCCGGTTCTTGAGACCGTGATTGCGGTAACGCCGAAGCTCCTCCGCCAAAGAGTCGTCGCTGGTCGTGATCACCCCCCCATCGCCGTGAACGAACAGGTTCTTCAAGGGATGCAGACTGAAGCCAGCGGCCGAGCCGAAAGCCCCCGCCTTGATCCCGTTCCGGCTCGCGCCGACCGCCTGCGCGGCATCCTCGACAATCGAGATTCCGCTCTCCGCCGCCACCGCGCCGATTTCCTCCATCCGCGCCACGCGCCCGGTCAGGTGCACCGGCATGATCGCCTTCGTGCGGTCCGTGATCGCATCGCGCAACTTGTCGGGATCGAGGTTCATGTCCTCCCCCACATCGCAGAACCGCAGTCGCGCGCCGGTCCGCGCAATGGCCCAGGCGGAGGCGATGAAGGAATTGGGCGCGGTGATTGCCTCGTCGCCGGGACCCAACCCCAACGCCAGCAGCGAAAGCAGCAGGGCGTCCGAGCCGTTGGCCACGCCGACGGCGTGTCTAACACCGCAGAACGCCGCGAATTCCTCCTCAAACCGTTGCAGCTTGGGGCCGAGCACAAACCAACCGCCGGACGAAACCTCGTCAAACTCCGCCAGGATCTCCTCGCGGAGTTCCAGATACTGCCGGCCCAGATCGACAAATCTAACCCGCATAAAACTCCTTGATCCGGGCGACCACGTATTCCTGCTGTTCGCGCGTGACAAATTCATGCACCGGAAGGGACAGGACCGAGTCGCAGACCGCCTCGGTCTTGGGGAAATCACCCCGCTCATACCCGAATTCCGCCGCCGCCGGCTGCAGGTGCATGGGGATCGGGTAATGGACCTTGGCGTCGATCTTTCGATCCTGCAGAAAAGCCTGCAGCTCATCGCGACGCTCCGCCCGGATCACGTAGAGGTGGTAGACCTGCTTCGTGTTTACGGGCCGCTTCGGAACTGCGATCTCGTCGACCTCCGCCAGCGCGCCGTCGAACCACGCGGCGTGGGCAATGCGCGAATCGGTGATGTGCGGCAGCTTGTCGAGCAGGTGGTTCGCCACGATCGCCTGCAGGGTGTCGAGTCGGGAATTGTAGGCGAAGACCGCGGTCTGGTCGCGGTTGAGCAGGCCGTGGTTTCGCATCAGGGCGAGCTTCTCATGCAGCTCGTCGGAATCCGTCACCAGGTAGCCGCCATCGCCCCAGACATTGAGGTTCTTCAAGGGGTGCAGGCTGAAGCAGCCGGTGTCTCCGAAACGTCCGGCAAAGGTGTCGTGCCGCCGGGCGAGAATCGCGTGGCAGGCGTCCTCCACCACCTTGAGCCCGCGATGGCGCGCGATTTCCGTGATGCGCTCCATGTCGCAGGGCAGGCCCGCCCAATGCACCGGCAGGATGGCCTTCGTGCGTTCGGTGATCGCCGCCTCGATCTGGTCGGGATCGAGGTTGTAGTCGTCGCCGATGTCCGCGAAGACCGGTCGCGCGCCGGCGGTGACGATCGCTCCGACCGTTGCGAAGAAGGTGTAGGGCGTGGTGATGACCTCGTCGCCCGGACCGACGCCCAGGGCCTTCAGGCTGAGCATGAGCGCGTCCGTGCCGCTGCCCACGCCGACGCAATGGCGCGCGCCGATGAGTCCGCAGATGCGCCGCTCAAACTTGTCCACCTCGCGACCGAGCGTGTAGTCGCAGCGTTCCACCAACTCCGCGATTTTCTTGAGGATTTCAGCGCTGTCGGCGAACTGCTCGACCAGGTAGTTGTGGTTGATCGAGAGTTCGCGGTCGCGGTCGTACTGGTCGGGGAGGAAATTGGGATTCGCGTTCATGATCGCCGATGCGCGGCCGTCAACCCGCCGCCGAGAAGCGCAACAACTCCGCCCCCTCGTCGAGCAGGCGTTGTTTGGAGATCGATTCGGCGTTGCCCACGACCCGCACCGCCTGCGCCCCGGCAAGCTGCCCGAGGAAGGTCGACAATCCGACCGGCAATTCCCGCGCGACCGCCAACGCCACCACGGAGAAGAAGGCGTCGCCGGCGCCGATGGTGTCCACCACGTCCACCTCCAACGGAGGGCACAAACTCACTTCGCCTGACTCGTGGAGCCCGATGGTCTCGACCGGACCGCGCGTCAGCCACGCGTATTTCGAGCCCAGATGCACTCGCAGTTCCTCCAGCGCAACCTGAAAATCCAGGTGGCGATGCCCGGCCGACAGCATCAGCTCCTGCTGGTCCAGGGAAAAGACGTCCGCCCGACGATACTGTCGCGAGATGATGTTGAAACCGTGATTGTTGCTGTTGGTCTGGCAGTTCAACGCGAGCAACGGCGCCGTTTCCTGGATCGCGTCCCGCACCGGCTGTTGAAAAAGCCCATGCCCGAAGTCCGCCGCCAACACGGCATCCGCCCAGCCCGCCTCGGCCCGAATGCGTTCGACCAACCGCCCGACCGTGGCCTCAGAGGGCGGATCGCCATCCAGGAAATTCACGGAGAACAGCTTGCTCATCTCCTTGCCCTCGGCCAGGGGTTCGACAAAGCGTTGCTTGATGACGGTGGTGAAATCCGGATCGCGCAGCGTGCGGTCGCCCCCGCCGGACAACTCGCCTTCCAAGGCCTCCTCCACCCAGTCCTCGCCGCCAACCAGGCTGATGAACCGCGCCTTGGGCGTGAACTGCCTGACGTGGCGATACACAGCCAATGCTCCCCCACACTGGGTCTCCTCGTTCAGGAAACGCCCGGAGATGATGCGATTCTTTGAGGTCAGGCCCTGGACTGTGAGGTAGGAATACCGGTCAAAGATCGTGTCGCCGACAACCAGCACGTTGAGCGAGGAGAAAGCCTCCACCTCCCGCGCGAACTCCTCCGGCGAAATCTCCAGCGCGAGCGCGCGGGCAAACTCTTCCGCTTTCGAGGGAATGGGATGTTGGGCGGGCTGCGACATGTCGGTGAAGCGCGCCGAATCTGGCGGAAGTGAGTCCCAAACACAAGAAACCGATGTCCCGGTCCCGGACTGACACGAGGCTGGAGCGGTTTCTGAAAAACTGCAGCCGTCTTGCGTCCCTTCAGGACTTTGAAATGGGACGGCTCGGCGAGCCTTCCCCACCAACCGCGGTAGGGGCGCCTCGCCGCAGGCGCCCCACTTCAAAACCCGAAAAGGGTTGCACAACTCCGGCCATGACTGTTCTTAAATCGCTCTAAGCGTCGACGCTGACGCAGCCCAAGAGGTGGAGAGAAATGTTCTCAGTGCGCCGCACAGGGCCGCGCTCATGTCGACTCATCGGGGACAATCCGCCCGCCAGACCGGCGATCGTCGTGTTTTGAAGGCTTCGACTTGACTCGGGCGGAAGCCTCCCGCCCCTCTCCTATCGCCCGGCCCGCCGTCCCCGCGGGCCGGCTCCGGTCGGCTCGCCCTTGAAGTAGTGATCCTTCGGGATGCCGTAGCGGGAGAGGACGCGCTGGGTGGAATCGTCGAGCGTGGCGGCGTCGAGGACGAGCCGTTGCGCCATGCTGCCGTTCATGAACTCCACGACATGGAAGCCGTCCTTCGGCGCGGCGAAGGCCTCGGTGAGATCCTTCAGCGTGTGGATCGGTTTGTCGTTCACCTTGTCCACGACCTGGAAGCGAATCTGCTCGTAGCCGAGGTTGATGGGGTCCGGAATCACAATGGTGAGCACGACCAGACTGGGCGTCTTCTCGGTGGATTCCTGGGAACGGAAGTAGCGCAGTCGGAAGGGAGCGCGGGTCGCCCAGGACGAGCCCCAGCGGCGCAGGAAATCCTCCGTCAACGGCTGGAACACCAGGCCGCCCGTCATGAGGTATTCCGGCTCCTGGTCAAACACATGGTCCGGCACAAGGTCCAGTTCGTAGTCCGCGGCGGGCATGGTGTAGGTGACCTCCATCTCCTTGCCCTTGCGGAGAATCTTGATCTTCACCTTGTCGCCCGCCCGGCGACCGCCGGCCGTGGTCAGGTTCTCAATGGTCAGGTGGCCGTACTTGGGATCCTTGTATTCGCCCTCGTTGTCGATCGTGTGGCCGTCCACCTCGAGGATCAGGTCGCGCACCTTCAGCACGGACTTGCGGTTCTTCTTTTTGGGAACCTTGATGACCGTCACGCCGCGCGGCTCGCCCTTGAGGCCGAGGTATTCCAGCGTGTCGGGGTTGCGGGTGGGCTGCCAGGTGAAGTCAAAGATGCCCAGCTTGGGGGAGCCTCCGGCGTGGACGGCGTCAAGAACGGGCCGGATGAAGGGATACGGCAGCACGGAAGCGGTGTCCCCGCCCTTGCCGGTGACAAGCCCGACGAGCTTCTCGCCGTCGAGCATCGGCTCCGCGGCGCCCAGGCCGTCGGCCTCGGTGTTCGCGCCCAGATGCAGGCAGCTCACGAAACTCATCTGGGTGAGGCGGTCGCGCCACTCGTAGAACTCCGCCTTGCGGGTCTCCATCTTGCCGCCGCGCCAACGGGCGATCTGCAGGCCCTCCTGATTGAAATCGTCGCCCGCGAGTTCGACCGGCTTGAGCCCGTCCCAGAAGGAGTCGGAATCCGAGGTGATCAACGCGAGGTTGGCGTGATAGTCCAGCCACTTGACCTCGCCGTTGAACCAGCGGCCCCGGCCGCCCTTCTGCAGGCGGATCAGGATGTGATCATTCAAGGCCAGCGCCGTGGTGAGAATCTCGCGCGGGCCGACCACCGTGCCGATCTTTCGCGCCGTGCGCGTGGACTTGGCCCAGGGCTGGATATAGTCGTAGGCCTTGCCGGTGACCTCGATGTCGACCACCGAGCCCTCCCACCGGTCGCCGTTGGACCGCCCTTGCGCAAATGCGTCCAACGCGGACGCGAGCAGCAGGGCGGAAAGGAAGAGTAAGGACTTTTTCATAGGCGGCGGTCTTCGCTGATGCCGTAGGTGGCGAGGATTTCAGGTTGGGCTTTGGCGGCGGCCTGGCGGTCCAGGCACTCGAAGGAACCCTCGCCCATGAACTCGATGAGATGCTTCTTCCCCTTCGCCTCGTCGAACGCCTTCACGACATCCTCCAGGCGGTTGATCTTCACCCCGTTGATCTTGTTGACCATGAGGCCCCCGCGGACGCCCATGTTGGCGTTGACCTCATGTGAAAGGACGGTCGAGAGCACGATCGGCTCGGGACGCAGGGATTCGGGCTTCTCGCGCCGACGGTAGTTCAACTCGTAGATGAGTTCGTCGCTTGATCCCCGGTTGGAACGGAGATAGTCGAGGCTGAGCGGAGTGAAGACCAGGCCTCCATGGACAAAATAGCGGGGCAGGACGTCATACTGATTGCCCTCGCGGTCGTCCTCGTGAATCACACTCATCGGCACGTCCAGCTTCAGTTCCTTGCCGTCGCGCCAGACGGTCACCGGAATCGCCTCGCCGTCCTGCGCCTCCTGGAAGATCACGGAAACGCCGAGTCGGTTGCCGCGATAGATCACCGTGCCGTCGGAGCCGACCTCGTAGTCCTTCACCTTCAGCAGCACGTCGTCCTCCTTCAGCAGTTGCGTGGTCGAGGCGATGTTCAACAGGCTGTCGATCCGCGCGCCGGAGGTGTCGTTGTCCAGCTTGAGCATCTTCCGATAGGCGGGGTTCTGCAGCGGCTGGATCTGGATGCCCGCCAGGGGAAATCCATCGTACTTGCCGTCGCCGATGTCCTCGAGGAAGTGGTTGATGACCGAGGGAGGAATGAAGAAGCCGGCATTCTCCAATCCGGGAATGCCCTGGAAGGCGACGCCCACGACCTGGCCGTCCTGGATCACCGGCCCGCCGCTGTTGCCGGGATTGATCGCGGCGTCGGTCTGGACCGTCAGGAAGGCCCGGTTGCCGGGGTGCACGTAGCTGTGCATCTCGATCCGGGAAACCACGCCCTGCGTGTAGGAGATCTGCTGGCCGCCGGCCGGATAACCGTAGGTGGTCACAGTGGAGCGGACGTAGGGCAGGTCCCCGATCGTCAACGGCTCCATCCCCTCAAAGAACCGCTCATCCTCGACTTCGAGGATGGCCAGGTCCGCCTCATGGGAAATGTATTTCACCTGCGCCCGCCACGGTTTCGGGTCCTGATACCGCTTGATCTGGATCTCCCGCCCCCAGCTGACGACATGGGCGTTGGTCATGATCTTCCGCCCCCCGATCAGGAAACCCGTGCCGCTTCCCGCGCGCACCGAATTGAACTTCCAAGGCTGCGCCCAGTCCGGCGTCTGCCCGTAATTCGTGATCTGGACGACAGATTTTTCCGGCTCGGCCGCAAAGGCAAAATGGGCGATCGCCAGGAGGAGAACGAAGGAAAGGGTTCGTTTTGGCACGGCGGGACAATGGGTTTTCACATTCGGTTGGTCAAGGGCGGCATTGTACTACCGGCTATGGACGCCGGATCGGGCGGAGGCGTTCAATCATCGCCAGCGTCACCACTCGGGGCGCCTGATTGGAACGCCGCCCGGAGCGCCCTCTCCACCTCACTTCTTCGCCTCGGCAGCGGGCTTCTTTTCCGGGGCAGGCGTCACGGTGAGCCAGATCGAATCCGTCTCGTTGACCAGCCGGTCTCCCTTGGGATCGCCGTTCAGGTCGGCAGCCACACGGACCGTTTCGCCTCCTTCGGCGGCCTCGGCCACCCGGATCCGGATCGGCCCGTTGGCCGGGGCTGCCCCGTCGGCCGCCTTCAGGGTCAGCTTCACGTCGCCGGTCTTCGCCGGAACCTTGTCCGAAGTCGCCTCCACGCCCGCCGGAAGATCGAGCGCTTCAATCTTCAATTCCGCCTTGTGTCCGCCCACGCGTGTCACCTTCACCTTCAATTCCACGCTCTTTCCCGGCGTCACCTCGACGGCGTTCTTGTCAACCGTCCCTTCGAAACCGACCCGCGGCGCGCCCGCGACGAGGCGATACCTGAACGCCTCGTCACCCCGGCCGCGAATGTCGCGAACGGCCGCCGCGTAATCGCCATCCGCCGGCGCGGTCCAGATCAAGTTCGAATCCGGCTTGTCCCGCTCGCGGTCGTCGTTCTCCGCCAAACGCTTGCCGGCCATGTCGGTGATCTCCAGATGGGAATCCAACCCGAAGCCCAGCCGATTTGAAAAGATCTCGAACTGGGTTTTCTCCCCCTTTTTCGCCGCGAACGCGAAGCGGTCGGCATCGCCGTCCCGCGTGATCGCGCCCTCGACAACCGCGGGGAGCTTGATCGCCTGCGCCTGACTCGCATCGTCGTTCGGCTCTGCTTCCGCCACGGCTTCGGACGCCGACTCCCTCGCCAGACCGTAAAGATCGCGGGGAGCCGGTTCGGAACCCACGGTCAGCGTCAACCGGTAGATCGCTGAAGCGCTGCCGAAATAGCGCACGTCCGCCTTGGGCGGATGCTCGAACGCCGCGATCTGGATCACATGCTTCCCGTCCCGCGCCGCGCGAAACTCCAGGCGGGGATCGAGATTCTCAAAGCGGTCGTGATTGAAGCCCGCGCGCACGCCGTCCGGATCAAGCAGGTGCAGGATCGGATCCGTCGGCGAATGCAGGGAATAGCCCTCCACCGACGCGGTCAACCACTGGCCGCGCTTCAGATCGAACGCAAAGGAGTCCGCGTCCTCGCGCGCGCCCCATTTCCCGTTCACCACGACCGCCGCGCCCTCGATCGGTTGCGCCGACTCGAAACCGTTGTTTGGCTCCTTCTCCTCGATTTCCGGATGCGCCGACACCACGAAGACCCGCGGCGGCGAAGCGCCATTCTTGTCGAAGATACGCGCCAAATGCGGCCCCGTCGGAACCGCCGCGCCGATCTCCACCTTGAACTTCCCCTTTGCCTTGGGATCGGGCGTGAACTTCAAACCGGCGTGATCCACCCAGACCTGGGGCGGCCAGGCATCACACTTGAAACCGGCCGTCACCTCCACCGTCGTGCCCGCCCTTCCCCCGGCCGGGTAGAAGTAGCTCAAGCTGGGAACCGCGGCGGCGGCGACCGCGACGTCAGCCACGAGCAGGCATGCGATCGAGACGCGATTTAAGATGCGGCGTGGCCCAAACGTAGGACAGGCATCCCTTCGCTCGCCGAAGCGGAGCGAAGTCGGCTGCCTGTCCCCGGCAGGGCGAAGCGTTTTCGACCGAAAAGGGCGATTGAAACCGGCCGGGCCGATACCGCTGTACAGCAACGTTCTTAAAAGAAACGACGGCGTATTGGCCATGCCGGGGACAGGCAGGATGCCTGTCCTACGAGATGCTGCCCCATCGGGACTCATCTCAGACGAACAGCTCCTTGATCGGCGCGCCGCCATTGACAAGCTGAACCGGACGGCCGGTGTTCTTGTGCAACACCGTCGTCGGATCGACGCCCATCTTGGTGTAGAGCGAGAAGGCGAAGTCCTCCGGCGAATAGATGTTCTCCGAGGCATGGTAGCCCTTCACGTCCGTCGCGCCGACGATCTGCCCGCCCGGGATGCCCGCGCCCGCCATCAGGACGGACATGGCGTGCGGCCAATGGTCGCGGCCCGCGTCCTTGTTCACCTTGGGCGTGCGGCCGAACTCGCCGAGCACGATCACCATCGTGTTGTCCAGCATGCCGCGCTCCTGGAGATCGTCGATCAACGCGGCGACGCCCTGGTCCAACGGAGCGATGTGCTTGGGCAGGGACTTGAAGATCTTCGTGTGGTGATCCCAACCGCCGTAGTAGATGGTCGTGAAGGAAACGCCGACCTCCGCCAGCCTCCGCGCCATGAGCAATCGCTGCCCCAGGCTGTTGCGGCCGTACTTCTCGCGCACCTTGGAATCTTCCTTGGAGATGTCGAACGCCGCCTGCGCCTCGCGCGAAGTGACCAGGTCCACGCCCTGCTGGTAGAAACTGTCAAACCCCACCGCCGGATCCGCGGCCGCCTTGTGATGAATCCGCTCCATCTGGTCCAGGGCCGAGCGCAACGCCCGGCGGTTCTCCGCGCGCCCCTCCGCGATCTCCCGCGGGAGGACGACGTCGCGCACCTGGAAGTTCTCGCGGTTCGGATCGCCGCCAATCACGAAGGGCGCGTGCTGCGCCCCGAGGAAATTCGGTCCGCCCGAACGCGACACCCGATCCAGCGTCATGTAGGCGGGGAGCCCGTTGTTCACCCCCCGATGATAGGAAACCGCGGAGCCGAACGACGGGTGGAAGGTCACGAACGATCCGCACCCCACCGGGACAGGCGTCGGCGCCCCGGTCATCATGTAGTGGTTGCCGCCGCCATGGTTCGGATCCTTGTGCGCGATCGAACGGACAACCGTGAACTTGTCCGCAATCTTCGCCAACTGCGGCACGGTCTCACAGAAATGGACGCCCGGCACGCTGGTCTTGATGGGCTTCAGCTCTCCACGCACGCCATCCGGCGCGTCGGGCTTGGGATCAAAGGTCTCGTAATGCGAGGGGCCGCCGTCGAGCCAGACGAGGATGCAGTTGACGTTGCCCGGACCGGCCTGCCCCTTCGCGGCGGCGGCATTCGCGCGCAACCGCAGCAGGTCCGAAAAGCCCAGGCCCGCCGCGCCGCCCAAGCCCAGCCGAATGAAGTCCCGCCGGGCCACGCCGGCGCAATTGCGTTTGATTCCGTTCATCGTTCTTCGCGCTTTCTCAACTCAGGCGCCGGAAGCCGCCCCCGCAGCCACCGACGCCAACTCGGAGCAGTGTAACCGCAAAACCGACCGAAAAGCCAAGCGGATTGTCGCAGCCATGGCAGAGCAACGTAGATGCGCACCGGGATACGGGCAATCCCATACCCCACGAATTGAATTCAGCTCCGCGCCTCCCTCTGGTTAACTCCGCGCATGGCCACCGTTTCCCTCCAGACCCTCGTCCGCTATTGCGACCGCATCCTCAAGACCGCCGACATCGAAGACTACAAGGGCGCCGCCAACGGCCTGCAGGTCGAGAATGAGGGTTCCGTGACGCGCATCGCCGCGGCGGTCGACGGCTCGCTCGCGACCGTGCGGATGGCCGTGGATGCCGGCGCCGACCTCCTCCTCGTGCATCATGGCCTGTTCTGGGGACCGTCACACCCATGGACCGGCAAGCGACGGGAACTGCTCAAGACGCTCCTCGACAACCACCTCGCTGTCTACAGCTCACACCTGCCCCTGGACGCCCATCCGAAGCTTGGCAACAACGCGGGTCTCTGCGCCGCCCTGGGCTTCAAGAAGCTCGCGCCGTTCTTCTTCGACCGCGGCATGCACTTGGGCTTCATGGCTGAAACCAGGATGTCACGCGACTCGCTGGCCAGGAAACTGGGGAAGGTCCTCGGCGCGCCGCCGACCCTCCTGCCCGGCGGCCCGACGCAAAGCCGCAAGGTCGGCGTGGTCACCGGCGGCGCCGGAGCGGAACTCCTGACCGCCGCCCGGGAAGGCGTGGACACCTTCATCACCGGCGAGGGCCCCCACCACACCTTCGGCATGGCGGAGGATGCGGGAATCAATGTGTTCTACGGAGGCCACTACGCGACCGAGACCTTCGGCGTCAAAGCCCTCGCCGCCCACCTCGCCAAGAAATACCGGCTGACCTGGACGTTCCTGGATCACCCGTCCGGGCTTTGATCCGTCCCGGCAGATCCTCCTCGTCCTCCTCCTCGTCCTCGTCCTCGTCCTCGTCCTCGAGACTGACGATTCGAGGACGAGGACGAGGAGGAGGACGAGTCACCCATCACCCATCACCCATCACGCTCAATACATCCCCAACTGCAGCTTCGCCGCCTCGGTCATCATTTCGCGGTCCCATGGCGGGTCCCAGACAAGCTCGACATTCACCTCGTCCACGCCCTCCACATAAAGGATCTTGTTCTGCAGGTCCTGCTGCAGGGTCGGTCCCATGCCGCATCCGGGCGCGGTGAGGGTCATCGCCACATCCACCTTCCTGCCGCCGCCGTCGGGCAGGTCCTCAATCTCACATTTATAGATCAACCCCAGGTCCACGACGTTCACCGGGATCTCCGGATCGTAGACCGTCTTCATCTGATCCCAGATCTGCTTTTCCAACTCCTCCTTGGTCTCCGCCTTTCCGGCCTGCTCCGCCGGCGTCAGCAGGATCTCCCTGCCCAAGGCGTCGGCCTCGCGGCCAGCGATGCTGAACATGTTGCCGTTGACGATCACCGTGAAGGTCCCGCCCAGCGACTGCGTGATCAGGGCCTCCTCCCCCTTGAGGAGGGTGACCTTGTCGCCGACCGGCACCATCGACGCCTCGACGTCGCGCGTAAGATTGACTCGATCCTGTCCGAACATGAACCGACTACTAAGCCCCCCCGCCCCGACTGGCAAACCGGAATTCCCGCCCGACGAAAAAAAACGCAAAAACACCCCTATTACGCGCCGATTTCGCCCCAAATTTACCGTTGACAGTTCCCCGCCCCGCCGGTGTCATCTCGCGCTGTCGTCAACACCGGGTTTCCCCTCCGACAGGAGCAGTGCGTGCCCGGATATCCACAATCTCAAACAGAAACAGAAAGAAGAACGCCCCGTCATGAGCGAAAAGCAGTTCAACATTGCCGTCATCGGACTTGGATTCGGAGCCGAGATGATCCCCATCCACCAGGCCCATCCCAACGGCAATGTCATCGCCGTCTGCCGCCGCAACGAGGCGGAGATGAACAAGGTCGCCGACCAGTTCGGCATCCCCAAGCGCTATACGAACTACGACGAACTGCTCAAGGACCCCGAGATCGACGCGGTCCACATCAACTCCCCGATCCCCGACCACGCCCCGCAGTCCCTCAAGGCCCTCCGCGCCGGCAAGCACGTCATGTGCACCGTTCCGATGGCGACCACGATCGAGGAGTGCGAGGAGATCTGCAAGGTCGTCGAGGAAACCGGCCTGAAGTACATGATGGCCGAGACCGTCGTCTACAGCCGCGAGTTCCTCTTCATCAAGGAGCTCTACGACAAGGGCGAACTCGGCAAGATCCAGTACCTGGCCGCCTCGCACCCGCAGGACATGGACGGCTGGCCCTCCTACTGGGAGAGGATGATCCCCATGCACTACGCGACCCACGTCGTCAGCCCCTGCCTCGGCATGGTCAACGGTCGCGCCGAATATGTCAGCTGCTTCGGCAGCGGCACGGTCCGCGACGACATCGCCGAGAAAAGCGGCAACAAGTTTGCAGTCGAGACCTGCCACATCAAGATCAAGGACAGCGATCTCTCCGCCCACATCTGGCGTTTCCTCTACGACGTCGCCCGGCAATACCGCGAGAGCATCGACGTCTACGGCACCAAGAAGAGCTTCGAATGGACGCTGGTCGAGGACGAGCCGATGATTCTCCACGTCGCCAAGCGGCCGGAGAAGGAGATCCCGGAAAAGGTCGAGGTGCCGGACTACGCGCACCTGCTGCCGGAACCAATCCGGAAGTTCACCAAATCGATCGAGGATGCGGATCACCTGTCCTTCGTGCAGGGCGGCGGCCACGGCGGCAGCCATCCGCACATGATCAACGAATTCCTCAGCTCGCTGGTTGAGGATCGCGATCCCTGGCCCAACGCCACCACCTCCGCCAACTGGACCTGCGTCGGCATCTGCGCCCACCAGTCCGCCGAACAGGGCGGCAAGATCGTCAACCTGCCCGAGTTCACGCTGGCTTGAACCGGACCTCCCCCACCTCACCGAACCAGAACCAACATGAGCACAGAAAACAGCAACACAATCAAACGCCCCGAAAACGCCATGCGGCTGCTTTGGGCCGGATTCATGGCCATCCTGGCAGCCGGCGTCGGCTTCGCCATTCGCGGAGGCATTTTTGACAACTGGGGAAGCGAGTACGGCTTCACCGGCGCGCAACTCGGCGCGATCGGCGGCGCGGGCTTTTCCGGGTTCTGCTTCGGCATCATCATCGGCGGCGTCCTCTGTGACAAGATCGGCTATGGCAAGCTGGTCGTCGTCGCCTTCGCCTGCCACGTTCTCTCGGCCTTTGTCACCTTCGCGGCGGCGGGCGACGGCGCCTACAACGCCCTGTTCTGGGGAATGTTCATCTTCGCCTACGCCAACGGCACCCTGGAAGCCGTGGCCAATCCGCTGGTCGCCACGTTGTTCCCGGACAACCGGACCCATTACCTCAACATCCTCCACGCCAGCTGGCCGGCCGGCCTCATCATCGGCGGCGCGCTGGGCTGGATTCTCGACGACAAGATGGAGCTCGGCTGGAAACTGCAGCTTTCCCTCTATCTCATTCCGACGGTCGCTTACGGGATCATGTTCTGGGGCCAGAAATACCCCCGCTCGGAGGCCTCTGAAAAGGGTCTCAGCCTGGGCGAGATGTTCCAGGATGTCGGCCTGATGGGCGGCGTGGTCGTCTGCTTCCTGCTGGCGCTGTTCTTCAAGACGACGTTCGAGCTCCCGATGGCGGCCGCTGTCGCCATCGGGGCGGTCCTGCTCGCGGGCATCGGGGGGCTCACGCGCTTCGCTGCGGGGTCAGTGCTGCTGTTCGTGCTGTTCTTCACCCACGCGCTGGTGGGAGCCGTCGAACTCGGCACGGACGGCTGGATCCAGAACATCACCGGCAACATTCTCACCTCCGAGCAGGGCAAGATCCTGTTTGTCTGGACCTCCTCGGTGATGTTCGCGTTGCGCTTCTGCGCCCACTGGATCGAGAAGAATCTCAAGCTCTCCCCGATCGGCCTGCTGTTTGTCTGCGCCGTCTTGGCCGTGGCCGGACTCAACATGGCGGCCGGCGTCACCGCCTTCGCGGGAGCCATGGTCGCCCTCACGATCTACGGCGTGGGCAAGACCTTCTTCTGGCCCACCATGCTGGCGGTCGCTTCGGACCGTTTCCCGCGCACGGGCGCGGTCGCCATCAGCATCATGGGCGGCATCGGCATGATGTCCGCCGGCCTGATCGGCTCCCCCGGACTCGGCTATTTCAAGGACCGTTACGCGGCGGAGGAACTTCAGAAGTATGATTCCGCGCTCTACAACTCCTACAAGTCCGCGACCCCCAGCTCCTTCCTGTTCTTCGCCGAAGTGAACGGTCCGGACGGGTCGAAGATGGGCGAGGCCAAGGACGCCAAGGCGGCCGGCAGCGCCACCCAGGAACAGCAGGACGCCATCGAAGCCGACATCCGCGGCGACCGCAGGACCCTCAAGACCGACTCCCTGATTCCCATGACCATGGCGGGGATCTACCTCCTGCTCATGCTCTATTTCAAGAGCATCGGCGGCTACAAGCCGGAAACCATCGACCCGGAAAAACTCACCGGCGGGGCCGGCGGCCCGGGCGAGGGCTGACAGCCTGACTGCCGAAATCTCAGAGGCGGCTCCCGGCAACGGGAGCCGCCTTTCTCGTTTTGGCGGCGTCACTCCTGATCGCCTCCCCCGGAAGACGCCAAAGCCCCAAACAAACGTTCCCTCGCCCGGCGATTCCGCTACGATCACGCCGTGTTCCGTCCGCCCCAGTTCATTGCGCGCCTTTTATTGACGGTCATTCTCCCACTCAGGGTCGCTGTCTCCGTCTTGTCGGCGGAGGAGGACCCCGGGCCCTTTCCCTCCCGTCCGATCAAGGTCATCGTGCCCTTTGCGGCAGGCGGCGGGAGCGACACCTTCGTGCGGGTCATCCAACAGGCGGTCAAGGACGAGAACCTGCTGCCGCAGCCGCTGGTCGTCATCAACCGCCCGGGCGCCGGCGGCACGATCGGCAGCCAGGAGGCGACCAATGCCGCGCCGGACGGCTACACAATCCTGAATCTTCACCAGGGCATCCTCACCGCCAAGTATTCCGGCAAGGTCGATCATGGTCCTGAGGCCTTTGAGCCGATCACCGCCACCGGCGAGGACGCCATGCTCCTGGCCGTCGCGGATGATTCGTCCTTTCGCTCCCTCAAGGACCTCCTCGACGAGGCCGCCGCCAGACCCGACACCCTCGCCTACGGGGCCAATCTCGGCGCGCCCAGCCACTTCTCCGCGTTGCTGCTGGAGCATGCCAAACCCGGCGCGCGCTTCCGCTTCGTGCAGACCGGCGGCGGAGCCACGCGCTTCGCGGACCTCACCGGCGGCCATATCGGCATGACCACCTTCTCCGTCGCCGAGTATCTCCGATTCCGTTCCGGCGGCGTCCGCGCGCTCGCCTTTCTCGGGCCGAAACGCCATCCGGCGCTTCCGGAAACCCCGACCGCCCGGGAGCAGGGCTTCGACGTCGTCACCAGCAACCTGCAGTTCTGGTGGGCTCCGAAGGGAACGCCGGCCGACCGGATCAAGGTCCTCGCCGATGCCCTCGAGCAGGCGATGAACACGCCGTTCGTCCGCGAAAAACTCGCGGCCATGAGCGTCGAACCCGTCGTCCTTCGCGGCGAAAGCCTCCGTCGCGCAATCGCCGAGCGCGAACTCGACACCGCCAAGGTCGGCGTCCGCAAGCTCGATTCGCTGCCGGACCTGCCCGCCAGCGTCGCGGCGCTTGTCGCCATCCTGGCGGCCGCCGTGTCCTGGAGCGAATGGAAACGCAGGAAACGATCCACCACCCCGCTCGCGGCGGCAGGCGGCCCGCACTCCGCGCCGAAGTCGAACGCCATCGCGTGCGTCGCTCTGGTCCTCGCTTACGTCGCGGCGCTGAACCTGCGACTGCTCCCCTTTCCCATCCTGACGGCTTTGTTCATCTTCACGACCGGTTGGCGGCTTGAGCGTGCTGAAACCCGGGCGACCTCGGACACGAGCGAACCTTCCCATTCCGACGCGCGCCACGCGGCGGCGCTCGCGGCGCTCGCCCTGATCGTCGGGTTTGGCAGCCACGCGCTGTTCACCCGCGTGTTGACCGTCGATCTGCCCTGAGTCTCCCGCCCAACATGCTCCAGGCCTTCCAACATCTGCTCTCGCCGGCGCCGCTCGCCTGGATGGCGCTCGGAACCAGCCTCGGCATCGTGGTCGGGGCGGTTCCGGGACTCACGGGCGCGATGCTGATCGCGTTGACCCTGCCGTTGACCTTCGGCATGGACGCCGGCAACGCCCTGACGCTGCTCGTCTCCATGTATGTCGGCGCCGTCAGCGGCGGCCTGATCACCGCGACCCTGCTGCGGATGCCCGGCACGCCCGCCTCGATCATGACCACGCTCGACGGCTATCCGCTGGCGAAATCCGGCCGCCCCGGCCGCGCCCTGGGCCTCGGGATCGGCGCGTCCTTTGTCGGCGGTCTCGTCTCGTGGCTGTTTCTCCTCCTGCTGGCCAAACCCGCCGCGACGCTGTCCACGAAGTTCGGCTTCTTTGAGTTCTTCTCGCTGACGCTGATGGCGCTGGTCCTGATCGCCTCGGTCAGCGGCGACTCGTTGCTGAGGGGCGCGTTCGCGGGTTTCCTCGGAATCCTGCTCTCGATGCCCGGAACCTCGCCGGCCACCGGCGAGATCCGCCTCACCTTCGGCTTCTCCGCCTTCAACGACGGCTTCAACCTCCTGCCCGTCCTGATCGGGCTGTTCGCGGTGAACCAGGCCGTGCGCGAGATCCTCAACCTCGGCGCGCCCATGGAACGCGTCGTCCCCGACCGCAAGGGCCTGTTCCTCACGCTCGCGGAATGGAAGGCGCAGGCCGGAAACCTCCTCCGCTCCTCGGTGATCGGAACCTGGGTCGGCATCCTGCCCGGCATCGGGGCCAACATCGGCTCCGTCATGGCCTACACCGCCGCCAAGGGCCTGTCCAAGGAGCCTGAGAAATTCGGCCACGGCTCGGAGGAAGGCATCGTCGCCTCGGAATCCGCGAACAACGCCACCGTCTGCGGCGCGCTCATCCCGCTGATCGCCATGGGCATCCCGGGCAGCGTGATCGACGCCGTCCTGCTCGGGGCGCTGGTCATCCACCGCATCCAGCCGGGGCCGCTGCTGTTCGAGCAGAACCCCGAGGTCGCGCACACCGTCATCGGCGCGGCCCTGCTGGCCAACATCTACATGTTTGGCTTCATGCTTCTCGCCGCCGGCGCGCTTTCACGGCTGGCCACGCTGCGCCGCTCCTTCCTCATCCCGGTCGTCCTCACCTTCTGCGTCATTGGCTCCTTCGCCCTCGCCAACCGCATGTTCGATGTCTGGGTCATGCTCGCGTTCGGCGCGCTCGGCTTCGGCATGGAGAAGCTCAAGATCTCGCTTGCGCCCTTCGTGATCGGTTTCGTCCTCGCGCCCATCGCCGAGAAGAACCTCCTCTCCGGCCTCATGGCCAGCGGCGGCAGCTACGCCCCGATGTTCACTCGACCCGTCTCGCTGCTGTTCCTTATGTTCGCTGTCGCGCTGTTGTTCGCGCCGACGATCCGCCGGCGGAAAGGGGAAGTTCGCGACTCCTGATTCGGGATTTGAAATCTGCCATCTGCCATCTGCCATCCACCCCATGCCCAACTCCCGCCCCAACATCCTCTGGTACTGCACCGACCAGCAGCGCTTCGACACCATCGGCGCGCTCGGCAACCCGCACGTCCGCACGCCCAACATCGACAAGCTCGTCGGCGAGGGCGTGGCCTTCACCCGCGCCTACTGCCAGAGCCCGATCTGCACCCCCAGCCGCTCCAGCTTCCTCACCGGGATGTATCCGGCGCGCGTCCACAACACGCGCAACGGCAACGAATCCTTCCCCGCCCATCCGCCGCTGATCACGAAACTGATCGCCGACGCCGGCTACGACTGCGGCAACGTCGGCAAGTTCCACCTGCAAAGCTCCGGCCACCGCACCGAACCGCGCCTCGATGACGGCTACCGCTACTGGCGCTTCAGCCACGCGCCCCGGGACGACTGGCCGACCGGACACGACTACGCCGAATGGGTGCGCGCCCAGGGCGGCGATCTCGACGCCCTCCGCCAAAGCCCCGACCGCGTGCCCACCGAACTCCACCAGACCACCTGGACCTCGGAGATGGCGATCGACTTCATCACGCAGGACCGCGGCGATCAGCCCTGGCTGCTGACGCTCAACCCCTACGATCCGCACCCGCCCTTCGTTCCGCCGAAGTCCTATGCCGACCGCTACGATCCCGCATCGCTGCCGGGACCGTATTTTCGGGAAAGCGACCTCGCGCAGCAGGCGAAGCTTGCCGCCGTCGATTTCCAGGGCGAGGCGAAGACGCCCGAGGGGCATGACGCCCATGCCGCGCAGGCGCGCTACTACGCGATGATCGAGCAGATCGACGACCAGTTCGCCCGCATCCTCGAAACGCTTGACCGGACCGGCCAACGCGACAACACCGTCATCATCTTCACCAGCGATCACGGCGAGGCTCTCGGCGACCACGGTCTCATGTTCAAAGGCTGCCGTTTCTACGAGGGTCTCACCCGCGTGCCGTTGATCTTCTCCTGGCCGGGGCGGTTCCAAAAGGACCTCCGCGCGGACGGCCTCGTCGAACTGCTCGACCTCACCGCCACCGTCGTCGAGCTCTGCGGCCTCGAGCAGCCCGATTACATGCAGGGCCGCAGCCTGACGCCCATCCTCACCGGCGCCGCCCCCGCGAACCACTTCCGCGACTCCGTCCGCTGTGAATATTTCGACGCGCTGGATTCCCACTTTACCGGAGGGACCGGGACCTTCGCGACGATGCACCGCAACGACCGTTACAAGCTCTCGGTCTATCACGGCCACAATGCGGGCGAGCTCTACGACCTGGAGGACGATCCCTGGGAATTCAACAACCTCTGGGACGATCCCGGCAGCGAGTCCCTGAAACACGAACTTCTCCACGCCAGCTTCGATTCCCACGTCCTCCTCACCACGGATGTCGGCTCCCGCCGCATCGCCCCGATGTGAGCCGCATTGCCCGAAAATTGATTAGTTTCATTAATCACATTCACGATCACCGCCACAAATCAAGGCAACCAAACCTCCGAAAGCGCGGGCCAGCCACCAAGACTTGATAAGTTGACTTAATCCACAGGAGATGTTCCAATCCGCGCATGCAGATTGAAACGTTGAAGGTGTTCAGCGATCTGGCGGAAACCGAGAGCTTCACCAAGGCCGCCCAGATCAACAACATCACCCAGTCCGCGGTGAGCCAGCAGATCGGGTCCCTGGAGAAGAATCTCAGCTCCATGCTCATCGAGCGGAGCAAGAAGAAGTTCCGCCTCACCCGCGAGGGCGGCGTCCTCTACGACTACAGCAAGCAGATCGTCCAGCTCTACGAGGAGCTGCACAACCAGATCCAGGAGATCAAGAACATCGTCTCCGGAACCGTCCGCGTCGCCACGATCTACTCCATCGGCCTCCACGACCTGCCGCCCTACATCAAGCGGTTCATGAAGGACTACCCGACCGTCAACGTGCACGTGGAGTACAGCCGTTCAAACCAGGTCTATGAGGATGTCCTCGGCAATGTCGTGGATCTCGGCCTCGTCGCCTACCCCGTCAAGGACCCGCGCCTGGAGATTGTGCCGCTGCGCAAGGACCGCCTCGTCCTGATCTGCCATCCCAAGCACGCACTCGCCGGCGAGAAGCGCGCCCGGCTGAAGGACCTGATGGGCCACAAGTTCATCGCCTTCGAGTCGGACATCCCCACCCGACGCGCCATCGACAAGAAGCTCAAGGACCAGAAGATCGAGGTGAAGCACGTGATGGAGTTCGACAACATCGAGACGGTCAAACGGGCCGTCGAGATCGACGCCGGCATCTCCATCGTGCCTCACAACACCATTGTCCAGGAGGTCGCCAAGAAGACACTGGTCGAGATCCGGCTGGATGACACGGGCCTGACCCGCCCCCTCGCCGCCATCCACAAGAAGAAGAAGGTGCTCTCCCCCGCCATCAAGCAGTTCATCGCGACCTTGAAGGCGGACTGAGAATCGTCTGGGTGATCAGCCGGGCAGGCGCCCGGAATCGAGCCGGGAGAATCCCGCCCGTCAGTCCAGCCCTTGTCCGTGAAGCGACGCCAGCGTTTCGGGATCACGGACATCCACCCAGCGGCCGGCGATCTCCAGCCCCGCGATTCTCCGCCCCGCCCCGATCATCGCGCTGAGAGCGTCGGTCAGCTCGTACTCCCCGCGCGGAGATTTCTCCAGCCGGGCGGTGAAATCGAACAGTTCCGGCCGGAAGAGGTAGATGCCGGCGTTGTACCAGACCGGGCTCCCCGGTTTCAGCCAGCCATCCTTCCTCAACCCCTCCACCTGTTCCGCCGAGGGTTTCTCCACCAGGCGGGTGAGGATGAAATCATCATCGAAGAATATCAGTCCCCCCTGCGTGACATCTTCGCTGCCGGTGACCGTGAGCAACCCGTCGAACGCACCGTCCGCAAACTTGTCGCGCAACGCGGCGTAGGTTTCCGGACGGACCAGGATATCCCCGTAGGTCAGCAGGAAATCGTCGCCGCCCACAAACTCTTTCGCCAGCTCAGGCGCCTTGCCTGTGCCGTCCTGGACCGTCTGGCGCGCGTAGCCGATCTGCAACCCGAGCGCGGAGCCATCGCCAAAATGCTCCTCGACGATCTCAGCCCGCCACCCGGTGATGATGCAGAACTCCCGCACTCCCGCCGCGGCAATGCCCTCGACGATATGCTGCAGGATGGGTTTCCCCTCCACTTCGAGCATGGGTTTCGGGACTTCGCGCGTCAGTTCCTTCATCCGCGTCCCCTTTCCCGCCGCCAGGATCACCGCCTTCATGAGCGACCCTCCCCAACGCCCGCCTGCCGCTGTTTCGCCTTTTGCATGGCCGGTCTTTTAAAGGAAGCCGGCCGACAAAAAAACTTTAATTCCCGGAACGGTTGTATTGTTCTTGGCGATGCTCGCGACTGGGAAGGCGCCTCCCCCTCGATGCACACCCATCTGGAGCACACAAGCCGACCAAACCATGCCCGCCAGGAACGAAAATGAGGCCGACAGGCTCCGCCACGCGGCGTTCGATCTGGCCTCCACGGCCATGGCCTTCATCTCCCCCGGCGGCAATTTCATCCAGGTAAACAAGGGGCTCTGCGGTCTGTTCGGCTACCGGATCGACGATTTTTCGGAAATGAGCTTCCGGGACCTGTTTCCCACCGAACACCGCAGCAGCGCCCTGAGCCGCCTCCGCGCGCTGGTGGACGAACAGAACGGCCCGATCATCTGGGAGCGACGCTGCCGGACCCGGAACGGCTCGACGTTCCATTGTCGCATCGCCCTGACCAAGCCCGCCGACACGGACGGCATGCCCGCCGGGATCCTGGCAGAATTCCATTCCTTCCCCGCCCGCAAGGAGAAGTCCCGCCCCGGCGCGAACGATCTCGTCCAGTCCATCCTGGATTCCATGATCGACGGCGTCATCGTGGCCGACGCGGACGGCAGGGTCATGCTCTACAATCCCGCGGCCTACGACATGCTGGGCAGCGACCTCATCCATCCCAACCCGGAAAGCTGGAACCTCCTCTTCGGGTTCTTCTATCCGGATGGAGCCGCTCTCTATCCGGTCGAACAACTCCCTCTCGCCCGGGCCATCCGCGGCGAAAGCGTCCGCGGGGCCGAGATCAGTGTGAAACGCCGGGATTCCGGGGAAACCGTCCTCATCCGCGCCAGCGCCATGCCGCTCCGGGACGCCGAAGGCGAGGTGCATGGCGGCGTGACGGTGTTCAGCAACATCACGGAACGCAAGCGCTCCGACGAGGCCCTCGAGGTGCAGTCCCAGGCGCTGCGCAGCCTCGCCGAAGGCGTGATCCTGACGGACAAGGACGGCGTGATCCGCTTCACCAACCCGGCCATGGAGGAGATGTTCGGTTACGCCCGCGGCGAACTGACCGGCCAACACTCCTCCCTGCTCAACACCTACGCCACCGAGGAGCACGACCGCCTGGTCGCCGAGCAGGCGGCTCAGTTGAAGAAGAAGGGCGCCTGGCGCGGCGAGATGAGCAACCGGCACAAGGACGGCCGCATCTTCACAACCCTGGCCAGCATCTCCAAACTCGACGTCTCCGGCTCCACCTTCTGGATCTCCGTGCAGGAGGACATCACCGAACGCAAACGCACCGAGGAGGCGCTGCGGCAGTCCGAGGAGCGCTTCGCCAAGATCTTCCGCTCCAGCCCGGCGGCCATCTTCATCAGCGCCCTCGACACCGGCATCGTCCTCGACATGAACGATTCCTGCCTCAACTGGCTGGGCTACCAACGCCACGAGGCCATCGGCCACACCACCCTGACCCTCTCTCTCTGGAGCAACCACTCCGACCGCGAGGAGATCGCCGGACGTCTGTCCGCCGAACGCGCGATCGTGGGCGTCGAGAAGACCTTCTGCACCAAGGACGGCGACGAGCGCGACGCCCTGATCAGCGCCGAACTCATCGAACTGAGCGGCGAACCCTGCGTCGTCTGGATCATCTACGACATCACCGAGCGCAAGCGCGCCGACGAACGAATCAAGAACTCCCTGCGTGAGAAGGAGGTCCTCCTGCAGGAGATCCACCATCGCGTGAAGAACAACCTCCAGGTCATCTCCAGCCTGCTGAACCTCCAGTCCGGCTACATCAAGGACGAACGCGTCAAGCAACTCTTCCGCGAGAGCCAGGACCGGGTGAAATCCATGGCCCTCATCCACGAGAAGCTCTACAAGTCCACCGACCTCGCCCGCATCGACTTCTCCGAATACGTCCGCAGCCTCACCCAGATGCTGTTCCAGTCCTACCGCTCAAGCCGCGGGACAATCGAACTCAAGGCCCGCGTGGAACCCGTCTTCCTCGATATCGACACCGCCGTGCCCGTCGGCCTGATGCTCAACGAACTGGTCTCCAACTCCCTGAAACACGCCTTCCCCACCGGCGGCCCGGGCACCATCTTCATCGACCTTGAACCACGCTCCAAGGACGACTACACTCTCTCCATCCGCGACAACGGCGTCGGCGTTCCGGCCGACTTCGATGTCGACACCTCCAACTCGCTCGGCCTGCGGCTCGTCCGGATCCTGACCAAGCAGATCGGCGGAACGCTCGAGTTCCGCAGCGACAAGGAAACCGAGTTCAAGATCATGTTTCAGGACAACGAAAACGAAGGCGCGGCTTCCCGGACCCTATGAGCGCGAAAATACTCGTGACCGAGGACGAGGGCATCGTCGCCGCCGACATCGAGGACCGGCTGCGAAACCTGGGCTACCAGGTGACCGCGACCTGTTCCAGCGGCGCCGAGGCGCTCGCCAAGATCGCCGAGACGGAGCCGGATCTCGTCCTCATGGACATCATGATACAGGGCGACATGGACGGGGTGGAAACCGCCGCCCAGGTCCGCAAGCAGTTCGGCATCCCCGTCATCTACCTGACCGCCTACTCCGACGACGCGACCTTCCAACGCGCCAAGATCACCGAACCCTTCGGCTACCTGCTCAAGCCCTTCGAAGAGCGCGAATTGCGCACGAATATCGAAATGGCGCTCTACAAGCACCGGATGGAAAAGGAGCGCGACCGCCTGGTTGCTGAACTCAAGGAAGCCCTCTCCACTGTCAAGGCGCTCAACGGCCTGCTGCCCATCTGCGCCTCCTGCAAGAAGATCCGCGACGACAACGGCTACTGGAACGATGTCGAGAACTACATCCGCCAGCACTCCGACGCCGACTTCACCCACGGCTACTGCCCCGCCTGCGCTTCCCAGGTCCTGGACGGCTATCTGGACACCACGACCAGGCTGCCGAGGGAGAATCCGCCGCCGCAATCCTGACCCCTTCCTCGCGGCTGGAACCTCTTCCGCCCGGCTCCTCGCATCCGCCGCAGAAACCGTCTTCCCGCATGGCCGGCCTTTCCATCGAGAACCTTTCCAAGAGCTTCCCGACCGGGCGCGGAACCCCCGTCACCGCGCTCCACAACCTCTCCCTGACCGCCGCCCCCGGCGAACTGCTCGCCATCGTAGGGCCCTCGGGCTGCGGCAAGACCACCCTGCTTCGTCTCATCGCCGGGTTGGAGACGCCCGACTCCGGCTCCATCCTGCTCGACGATGAACGCCTCGACCCGCTCCCCCCCGAGCGCCGGGACGTCGCGATGGTCTTCCAGAACCACGCCCTCTATCCCCACCTGACTGTCCGGGAAAACCTGGCCAGCGGCCTCAAGTGGAGAAACGTCCCCCGCGTCGAAGCCGCCGACCGGGTCGACGCCATCGCCCGCAGCCTCAAGCTGGACCACTGCCTCGATCGCCTCCCCGAGTCCCTGTCCGGCGGCGAACGCCAACGGGTCGCCCTCGGTCGTTCCGCCGTCCTTCACCCCCGCCTGTTCCTCCTCGACGAGCCCCTCGCCCACCTTGACGCCGGACTGCGCGGCGCGCTCAAGACCGAGATTCGAAACCTCAACCGCGCCTCCGGAACCACGCTTATCCACGTCACCCACGACCAGGCCGAAGCCCTGTCACTGGGCGACCGCATCGCGGTGATGAACGCCGGAGCCATCCAGCAGATCGGCCGCCCCGAGGAGATCTACCAGCAGCCGGCGAACCTCTTCGTCGCCCGCTTCATCGGAACGCGCCCCATGAACCTGCTCGCCGGAGAATTGGCCGCCGAGGGCGACAAGGTCGTGTTCAAAGGCTCCATCGGCAACGCCACCGCGACGCTCCCCGTGCCGGCGACCAAGGCCAGCCTGGAGCATCTGGCCAAACCCGTAATCCTCGGCCTCCGCCCCGAGCGCTTGGCGCTCTCCCCCGCCGATGAACAGAGCGCTCCCGCCAGCCCCGGTTCATTCAAAGACATCGTCCGCTTCGTGGAATTCGCCGGCGACGCCTGCTTCGTCACGCTGGAATCGGGAATGACTGCCAAAATCGTCGTCGGCGAGATCTTTGCGGAAGGCTTCCCCGTCCAAGTCAAAGCGGACATGGAGCAAGCAGCCCTGTTCGACCCGGCCACCGAGGCCGCTATCCGCTGAAACGTAATCAGGGCGCGAAATTCTCCTAATAATCAGCCGCTGCTGACTTAGTTGAAGAGAACTTTTCCATAAAGAACGGTCATAAACCGTTGAACTTACGGGGCGTCCCCGGCTAAAACCCGCGCTCTCGACAGTCCGATCCAATGCCCGACGCCAACCCAAAGAAACTCCTCTTCGTCTGCACGGGGAATTTCTACCGCAGCCGCCTGGCGGAGCTGTTGTTCAACCATTACGCCGAAAGGGACGGGCTGGACTGGCGCGCCGAATCGCGCGGCCTGCTCGACAAGATCGGCCAGCAGGGTCTCTCCCCCAGCGCCGTCCGCTACCTGGAGGAACGCCAACTCGGCGCGCTCCTCGCGGAGGCACGCAATCCCCGCTCCATCCGCTTCGACGACCTTGAGAGCTTCGACCTGATTGTCGGGCTCAGCCGATCCGAACACGAGGGCCTGTTCCTCACCCGCTTCGGCCAGATCCCCCGGCACTTGGCGAAGCAGGGCAAGCTCCGCTACTGGAACGTGGACGACCTCCCCCCGCCGGGATCGAATCTGATCCGCGCGCTCTCCGCCCTCTTCGGCGGCAAGGAGCCTCCCGGCCAACGCGAGGAAAGCGGAACGGAACACATCGACTTCGCCGTGCAGGCGCTGGTGAGGGAATTGAGTGGCGATAAGGAGTGAACAACGGGCGCGGCGATTTGAGACGATTGACCGAGCCATGTTCACGTCAATTCTGAATTGTCCCAACTGTAGCTATGAATCGCCCAGTTACTGTCATGGCTACAATATCCACGAACAAACCTACCTTACGTTGTTCGTGTCCCGTCACAACAGAAGCTATGCGCTCCGAGAAGTCCCGATGGAGGAACTGGAGCGAAGGGGCGTCAAGTTCGAGGAGAACGAGGATGCGGAAGTAGTCGGGAAAGTGTTCCAAAGCTTTGCCGCCGATGGCGAACAGCATGTAGGCTTGCCGTGGCACGGGAACGCCACGCTTGAAATCCGCTGCCCAGAGTGCGGACACATTGGCATGGAACGCCTGATGGATGGCGGCATTACTTGATCCTTTGATGGCAGACGCTTCTAGAATCAGGTTCAGCCTGGACAAGCGCCAGCGGATCAATTCTTCCAAGAGCTTCGAAACCGCAGCCCCTTTATGCCGAAGGCATGACAGCCATTAGCCGGTGGTTGAAGCGAGTAACGAACGATACGACCGGACGCCAGAAAGAACCGGTCTGCATCCTGAAAGGATGCCAGCGGGTTTGGGATTCGCACGAAGCAGATGGAGAATCCGACGTTCCGCTCCGCCTTCCTGCAATGCTGGCATCCCGTTGGGATGCGGTGTTTTGTGGGGCATTGATCCCGGGGTGTCACCCGCTATCGCGGATTCAACCCCGGGCTAATGGCTCTCAAGCCTTCGGCTTGGAACGACCGCCCCTCACCCGCCCCGCCTCGCAACACTCCGGTGATAGGCCTCGGGCTGCACCGTCTCCAACTGTTCCACTGTCACGCCGCCCCAGCCGTCCAGACCGAGCAGGTGTTCCAGCAACACGCCGCAGCCGACCGCGTCGAAGAGCGCGTCGTGCGGCTCCCCGTCCGGGCAAAGCTCGCGCGTCCGTTCCATCAGTTTCAGCCGCGTCAGCAGATCCCCCAGGGCGTGCGACTCCAGTTTGGGATAGGCCACGCGCGCCAGCTTCAGGGTGTCGATCCACGGACCCGGCCGGTGCATCGGCGCGGCCGCGCGGATGATGTTCTTCTCCACGGAGACGTTGTGCGCCGCCAGCGGGCCGCCCAGCCACCAGTCCTGCAACTCCGGCCAAAGATCGCCCATGGTCGGCGCCGCCGCGATCTCGTCGCGCCGCTTGTGATGATCGCCGGGGGCCTTGGGATTGAACGGCCGGTCGCCCACCCGCAACAGGCTTTCGAAGATCCGCGTCGCGTCCACCGCCCCCCCGAAGAACCGGACCATCCCGATCTGCCACGGCTCCGACGCCAGGCCCTCCACAACGCCCGTCGTCTCGAAATCGACAACCGTGATGTTCGCCTCGCGCGCGATCACGTGGCCGGCTCCGCTTCGCCGCCCTCCCCCGCCCGGGCCGCCACCCGGACCTCGCCCTCCACGACCGTCACGTCGTAGCAGCGCAGCGTGGCGCTCGGCGGCGCGGAGACCGGCGAGCCGTCCCGGACATCGAAGGACCAGCCGTGCATCGGGCAGGTCACCACGCAGTCATCCACGCTCGCGCCGCCCAAGGGCGCCCAAGCATGCGGACACTCGTTCTGCACGGCGAACAGGCCGGCCTGCGTGTGAAAGACGGCGACGAATTTGCCGGCCACATCGACGATCCGGCTGTGGCCGACGGGGAACTGTTCCAGGCGCGCGACAAGGGTGTGACTCATGGGCTTGGTTATTGTTGGTGGTTCGTATATGAAAGCAAGCCCTCAACGGAATACACCCCGCGGGCCATGTCGAAGAACAAGAAATTCAAACTGCTTTCGTGGAACGTCAACGGCGTCCGCGCCTCCCTCGAAAAGGGCCTGATGGACCTGCTGTCCGCCACGGACGCGGACGTTGTCTGCCTGCAGGAATGCAAGGTCCTGCCCGAGCAGATCCCGCACGTCGAATTCCCCGCGCATTTCCAGATCCACTGGAACCCCGCCGAGAAGAAGGGCTACTCCGGCACCGCGATCTTCACCCGCACGGAGCCCCTGAAGGTCATCCGCGGCATGGGCCTGCCTGAGCACGACACCGAGGGCCGAGTCATCGCCGCGGAATACAAAGACTTCCACGTCGTCAACGTCTACACGCCCAACTCCCAGAACGAACTCCGCCGCCTCGACTACCGCACCAACCAGTGGGACATCGCCTTCCGCAAACACGTGGTGAAGCTGGCGCAGAAGAAGCCGGTCATCTTCTGCGGCGACCTGAACGTCGCGCACAAGGAGATCGACCTGAAGAACCCCAAGTCCAACCTCCGCAACGCCGGTTTCACCATCGAGGAGCGCGAACGCTTCACGGAACTGCTCGACGCCGGCTTCATCGACACCTTCCGCGAGTTCGAAACCGGGCCGGACCACTATTCCTGGTGGAGCTACCGGGCCGGCGCCCGCGCCCGCAATGTCGGGTGGCGCATCGACTACTGCTGCATCTCCCAGGAACTCCGCCCGCGGCTCAAGGAGGCCTTCATCCTGCCCGAACAACTCGGCTCCGATCACTGCCCTGTCGGCCTGACCCTCGGCTGAAACCGACCTTCCCATGACCTACGAAATCGACCCCGACACCGAAGAGGAATTTGACGAGGAGGAGGAAGACGAGCGCCCCGTCGTCCTCAAGACCCGCGAGGAAATCGAGCTCATGCGCGAGAGCGCGCAGATCGTCTCCCGCGCCCTGGGCATCGTCGCCGAGGCGATCGAGCCGGGCGTGACGCCCCTGCAGCTCGACAAGTTGGCCGAGGACTACATCCGCAGCCAGGACGCCGTGCCCGGCTTCCTGGGCCTCTACGATTTCCCCAACTCCCTCTGCATTTCCGTCAACGAAGCCATCATCCATGGCGTCCCCACCGACAAACCGCTGGTCGAGGGCGACATCATCTCGGTGGATTGCGGCGTGTTGAAGAACGGCTTCTACGGCGACCACGCCTTCACCTTCGCCGTTGGTCGGATCGAGCCCAAGGTCGAGAAACTCCTCCGCGTCACGCGCAAGTGCCTCGACCTCGGCGTCGCCCAGGCTCTCGCCGGCAACACCATCGGCCACATCGCCGACGCCATCCAGACCCACGCCGAGAGCTACGGCTACGGCGTCGTCCGCGAATTCGTCGGCCACGGGCTCGGCCGCGACATGCACGAGGCGCCCCAGATCCCCAACTACGGCCGCAAGGGCGACTACGACGAGATCGTCGACGGCATGGTCCTCGCCATCGAGCCGATGATCAACCTGGGCGTGAAGGAGATGATCCACAAGGACCACTGGACCGTCGTCACCGCCGACGGCAAACCCTCCGCCCACTTCGAGCACAACGTCGCCATCGTCGACGGCAAGCCGGATGTGCTTTCCACATTCGATTACGTGGATGAGGCGTTGAGGAAAAAGGGAAGGTAGGAAAGCTCCAAGTCCCAAACTTCCGACGCCCAAGGAGCGGCGACATTCCTGTCGCCGTGGCCCTGAAGGGGCCAGGAAGATTCAGCCATGATCCAAAGCATCGTGACTCCACCCAGCCTTAAAACCGCCCTTGCCAGACGCGGCACACGGGAGCGCCGTCCTGAGCCGTTTGGCGCGCCCCGGTCACTCCGCGCGATTTGGAGCTTGGAGCTTGGGATTTTGAATCCTCCCCCCTTCCTCCCTCGCATCCCTGCCGCCTAAACCGCCCCCTATGCCACCTCTGATAGACATTGGCCTCAACCTCACCCACGACTCCTTCGACAAGGATCGCGACGAGGTCCTGCAGCGCGCGACTGACGCCGGCATGGTCGCGGCCGTCATCACCGGCAGCAAGGTCGATTGCAGCCGACGCGCCCTCGAACTCGCGCGCAGCCGGCCCGGGCTGCTTTTCAGCACGTCCGGCGTGCATCCGCACCATGCTGTCGATTGCGACGATTCCACCATCGCCGAGCTGCGCGAAATCGCGGCTGAACCGGAGGTCGTTGCGGTCGGCGAATGCGGACTCGACTTCTTCCGCAACTACTCGCCGCCGGAAACACAGGAACGGTGGTTCGAAGCGCAGCTCCAACTTGCGGTTGATCTCCAGATGCCGGTCTTCCTCCACGAACGCGACGCGCACGAGCGCTTCGCCGCCATCCTCCGCAACCACATCGACCGCCTGCCCGACGCGGTGGTCCACTGCTTCACCGGCAGCCGTGCGGCGATGGAGCATTACGTCTCGCTTGGCTGTCACATCGGCGTGACCGGCTGGATCTGCGACGAGCGCCGCGGCGGCGAACTTCAGGAACTTGTCCGGCACATCCCGCTGGAACGCCTGCTGATCGAGACGGACGCCCCCTACCTGCTGCCGCGCGACATCCGTCCCAAGCCCAAGGACCGACGCAACGAACCTGTCCACCTCCCCCACATCGCCCGCCGCATCGCGCAATACGTGGAGGTCGATTTCGAGGAACTGGCCACGACGACCACGGAAAACGCGCAGAGGTTTTTCCGGATGCCCGGCGTTGCGTAGGAAAGCCGGGGTATGAGGGTATGGGCGGATAGGGGTGTGACTGCCCGGCGCGCAATAGCGCGGTCCGCAATCGAAGACGGGCTTGCAACGACAGGAACAGGCAAGGATGCCTGTCCTACGTGAAACCGCACGTCGCAACCGGGCAGGAACCACACCCCGGGCTTCCGCCGCCTCCAAGGCATTGAAGTGGGCTCGACGGAGTCTCTCCCCACCGGCTTTTCGAATCATCCGGTTGATGGAAACTCTGAAGACTCCGAAAGCAGCGGTGAATTCGGCGTGAAACAAACTGCCCTAGAACAGCGGTAGCGAATCCAAAGAGTTGGCGGGGAGAGACTCCGTCGAGCCCACTTCAAAACCCCAACGGGGTGAATGCGGCCCGGTCTGAACCCTGGAATTTCGGCGGATCTCCGTCCCCCTACCCTACCCGCTTCGGGTCCACCTTCCGATACGCCTCGATGACAGCCCGTTCGCCCTCGATGCCCTTGCCGGCGTTGCCGTGTTCCATGCCGACGATGCCGTCGAAGCCGCTGGCGTGGACGTGCTGAAAGACCTTTGCGTAGTTGATCTCGCCGGTGCCGGGTTCCTTGCGGCCCGGGTTGTCGCCGACCTGCAGGTAGCCGATCTGGTCGCGGCAGAGGTCGAAGAGCGGGATGAGGTTTCCACCGGCAATCTGTTGGTGATACATGTCGTAAAGGACCTTGCAGTTGGGGTGGTCGACGGCATGGCAGACGAGGTAGCCCTCGGTCACGGTCTGAAGGAAGGAGCCGGGGTGGTTCTTGAAGCGGTTGAGGGGCTCCATCACCATCGTGATGTTGTGCGGTTCCACGATCTCCACCGCGCGACGCAGGAGATCGACGCAGTTGGCGAACTGGATCTCGCGCGGCCAGCGCGGGTCGACTTGTCCGGAGACGAGCGTCATGAAGCCGGCGTTTACGCGCTTCGCGACCTCGACCGCCTCCTTGACGAGCTTGAGCACGGTTTCGTGGGCCTTTTTGTCGCGCGAGGCGAAGTTCAATTCGCCGATTCCGGTCTTGGCGGAGATGACACCCATGCGCATGCCGAGCTTCTCCATCTTCGCCGCAACGGCCTTCTGGTCCTCAAGCGGCCGTGCGCCCATGCCATTGTCCTCCCAGGCGCGGAAGCCCTGCTCGTAGGCAAACTGGAGTTCGTCAAGCAGACCGCCGGGCACGGACTTGCGGAACATGCCGAAGTGCGGCGCGTAGTTCAGGGTGAACGCGGGGCGGGGTTCAGCAGATTGCGCGACGGAAACGCCGGAAGCAAGGGAGGCGGCAGTTGCGGCGGCGACGGTCGCGGATTGGCGGAGGAAACGTCTGCGGTTCATGAGGGAAGGATAGATCCCACCACGCCGTCGCCAAGCGGAAAGGCGCGCCGCCAAGGAGGGGCGACATTCTTGTCGCCCTGACGGCGCCGCAGGCACATGGACGAGGACATGACGCATTGCACTAAAAACACGCAAGTAGAACTGGTTGCCGACGCGCCGGCCTGGCCCCTTTCGGGGCCACGGCGACAAGAATGTCGCCGCTCCTTGGGGGTTGTCCGCGCTCCAAATCCCATCCTCGCCGCGCAGCATGGGGGGCTTTTTGGCCACGACAGGTTGGGCCGGTTATCGCAGGGCATCCGACGCTTCGGCATGATCGAAGCCAACCGGATGAAACGCACGGCTACAGCGGTCTTGGGTTTGTGGATCGGGCACGTGGGAGGCGCACTCCTGCCGGCGGCTGACGCGCCACGCTGGCAGGTCGCGGAGTCGCTGGACATCGCCGAGGTCCCGGCGGGTTTTCCTGTGAGGTTCTCCCTGCTGACGCAAGGCCAACGGCAATACGTCGGCTACTTCGACAAGGAACGCCGGATGACCGTGGCGTCGCGACGCCTGGATTCCAGCGACTGGCAACGCCAGGCCCTGCCCTCGCGGATCGGCTGGGACAGCCACAACTACATCACCCTGGCGGTCGATCGGGACGGTCGCCTCCACGTGTCGGGGAACATGCACTGCGTGCCGTTGAACTACTTTCGCACGGCGGTCCCCGGGAATATTTCGACACTGACGCAACACGCGATGACCGGAGCGGAGGAAACCCGGGTCACCTACCCGCACTTCCTGGCCGACCGCGAGGGGGAGTTGATCTTCCACTACCGCAGCGGCCGGTCCGGCAACGGCAAACGGATCTTCAACCGTTATGACCGGGCTACCCGGACCTGGTCGCGCTTGTTGGAAAAGCCGCTCCTCGACGGGGAGAATGCGCGAAACGCCTACCCCCTCGGGCCCATTCAGGGAGCGGATGGCTGGTTCCACGTGGTCTGGGTCTGGCGCGACACCCCGGATTGCGCAACGAACCACCACCTTTCCCACGCCCGCAGCCGGGACATGGTTCATTGGGAGTCCCTCTTCGGCGACAAGGTCGATCTGCCGATGACGCTCGACAAGAAGAGCCTCTGGGTGGACGCCGTTCCGAGCGGCGGCGGCATCATCAACGGCTGCGAGAAACTCGCCTTCGATTCAGAGAATCGCCCCCTCATCTCGTATCACAAGTCCGATACCGCCGGGAACATGCAGGTCTGGGTCGCCCGTCCCGAGGCAGGCAAGTGGACATCGCACGCGCTGACGGATTGGAAAACGCCGATCAAGTTCGGCGGCGGCGGAAGCATGGGGTTCATTGGGATTCACATCAGCGGCCTGACTCCGGTGGAACCGGGCGTCCTCACGCTGAGCTACCGACATCGCGACCTCGGCGGAGGCAGGTTGTTCATCGATGAGAAGTCATTGCGGCCGCTGGATCGGAAGACCTCCCTGCGCCGGGAATACCCGGCTGAACTGGACCGGGTGAACAGCGGGTTCAAGGGCATGAGCGTCCGTCGGGCTCTTGACCTGGGCGACTCCGGCGACGAAAACACGCGCTATATCCTCCAGTGGGAAACCCTCGGCGCGAACAACGACCGCCCCCGCCAACCGCCCCTGCCCGAACCGGGCATGTTGCGCGTCATCCGGCTGAATGCGGTTGATTAAAGCTGGGCGAAGGAGCGCAGGGAATCCGCTCAGGAGGAAGCTCCAGCCGGAAACCCCGAAATGCGGCGGGGGGGGGGGCCCCCCCCCCCACCCCCGGGGGGGGCGGGGGGGGGGGACCCCGCGCGAGCAAACACCCCACTACAGCGGGGCCCGGGACCGCGCGCGAGTA
>JAYPFK010000003.1:146540-275746 GCA_038126235.1 Verrucomicrobiales bacterium | reverse complement strand
GGGGATATCAGCGTCACCTTTGCCAGCACGATTGACGGTTCCAGCTCCGGGGGGCAAAGCCTGGCGGTCAACAGTCCCACGACAACATTCAACGGATCCATCGGTTCGGTCGTGCCCTTGCGCAACATCACCACCGACGCGGGGATGCAGACATTCTTCAACGGGAGCTCCGTCACGACTGCTGGCGGCGGTTTGCAGGAGTACAACGACGATGTCGAGGTGGGCATGGATGGTTTTGTCTTCACCGGGGATGACATTCGGTTCGCGGGATTGTTGGACAGTTTCAGCGGCGGCGGCAGCCGGAGCATCGTCATCAACGCCGCGGGGAAGACGGAGTTCCTGATGAACGTGGGGTCTGTCAGGGCATTGAGTTCGCTGACCACCGATGCGTCCGGATCCACGGTGATTGGCGGCGATGTGATTGCGGATTTTTCGCAGACCTACAACGACGCGGTCGTGTTGGAAGCGGACGTCGTCCTGTCGTCGGAGTTTGGCGACAACATCGTCTTCAACTCGACTGTCGACAGCGCCGCCGGGGAGAACAACAGCCTGACGGTCAACACGTATGTGACGACGGAATTCAACGGAGCCGTCGGCGGGATGGAAGCTCTGTCGGTCTTGACTACGGACGGCCCGGGGACGACCAGGATCAACGCAAGCATTCTGGTGACGACCGGCGCGCAGACCTTTGGTGATTTGGTGGTGCTGGGCGCAAATGTCGTTCTTTCCGGTTCCTCCGTCAGTTTTGCGTCCCCCTTGGAATCGGATCCAGGAGGGAACTTCGACCTGGCCGTCAACGCGGCGACAACCTCGTTCATGGGGGCGGTCGGCGCGGGGCAACCACTGGGAAACTTGACGACGGATCCAGTCGGCGTGACCGTGTTTGGTCCCATGGCCAACGGAGTGACCGTGGCGAACAACGTCACCTTCAACGACGCGGTCTTGTTGGAGAACAGTTGGCCGATTACCGCCGGGAACGTTTCCTTCAACTCGACCGTCGATGCGGCAGTCTCGGGTAATGCGGGGTTGATCGTTTCCACAACGGCCGGCGGGGTGATCACCTTCGGCGACGGAGTGGGAGATGACGCCGTCGGGGCCGTGGGGGAGTTGATGGATCTTGCCTGTCACCCCGACAGTCAGATCGTCATCAACGCGGCCAGTGTCTCCTCGGCCGGCAATCAGGAGTATTTCGGCGCGCTCGCGCTTGCCACCAGCGGCTCGGGGAACCCGGTCACGACGCTGAATGGCAGGGACATCATTTTTCATGGAACGGTGAACGCCGCTTCCGCCGGCGTGCATAGCCTGGTCGTCAACAGTTCTTCAGGTGGAATGACCCTTTTCGGAGACGCTGTCGGCGATGACGAAGTGGGGGCGATCGGCGCCTTGAATTCCCTGACGACCAACGCTGATGGGCAGACCCTGATCAATTCCGCCAGCGTCACAACGACGGGGCAACAAACTTACGGCGATGCGGTTATTCTGGGGACCAGCGGCGCAGGCAACACCGCCACCTTGTTTGCCGGCGACTTTGTCTATTTTGCAACCACGCTGGATTCCTCCCTGGGAGCCGAGTCGATCACGATCGCTCTTTCGGCGATGGGACAGGTGTATTTCGGCGGTTCAGTGGGGGGATTGAATCCTCTGGCGGAAATCTCGGTGGGGCCAGGGGGCGCGACGCTATTGAGCGCCAACCAGATGAACGATCCCACCACGGTAACGACGTCTGGCCCACAGCTTTACCAGAATCCCGTGAAACTGCTTGTTCATGCCACCCTCAGCAGTCTCAACAATGGGAACATCAGTCTTTCAGGAGGTGTGGAAGGCCACCAGGCGTCCGGGCAGAACCTGACCATCAACACGGGTGGCGTTACGCATTTCGGTGACATCGGGGCGCAGGTTCCGCTGGGCGTTCTGACGACCGACGCATCGGGCTCGACGACGATCGACACTGCATTTGTCGGCCTGGGCGGGCCGACGGTCTTTCTGGACCCGGTGACGTTGTTGCAGGAGGTCAACATCCAGCAGTTGGGGGCGGGTGATGTTGTTTTTCAATCCACGCTGGACAGTGACGCGACGGCGAGAGGGGCATCCTATTTTGCGCCGCCGGGAAGCTCCTTTCTATTCGTAGGGGCGGTTGGAGGAACGGCTCCGTTGGACTACCTTGCCGGAAGCGGAGAACTGACCATTGCGTCGCCCTTGGTGAAGACCGTGGGCGGGCAGTTTTTTGGCGGCGCCGTTTATTTCGATGAGACCTGCGAGTTGGCGACCATGGACAGTTCCGTCAGTTTTGGCGATGTCCACGTGATTGAGAACGCGCATGTTGTTGTAAACACCGGGAATGGCGCAGGCGATATCATGCTTGGGGGCAACGCCTTTGGGGATGCCGGGGGCGTGTTGGAAACCATGACGCTCCGCGCCGGGGCGGGCGAAGCGAGCGTGCGGGGAGTGGTCGCGCCGTCGATCCGGATCATCATCGAAACGGCCCCGGTGATCGTTCGGCAACCGGTCGGTCTCACCGTCGCCGCTGGGAACAGCTTCACGTTGTCGGTCTCCGCCATTGGATCGAATCCCCTGCAATATCAGTGGCGCCGGAACGGTGTCCCCATTCCCGCTGCGGTTGGGGCAATGTTGACCGTTCCCTCCGCGTCCGTCGCGGAATCCGGGATCTTCACGGTTGTCGTGAGCAATGACGCGGGTTCCGTGACCAGTTCCGGGGCATCCGTGAATGTATTGACGCCCCCATCGATCGACACACAGCCTCAGGGGCAGGCGGTCGCTTTCGGCGCCAATGTGATGTTTTCCGTGAGCGCTTCTGGGTCGCCCACGCTGCAGTACCAGTGGCGGTTCAATGGACAGAATATTCCCGGGGCGACATCCTCGTCGCTGAGCGTCAACAATGTGCAGGCCGGCAATCTCGGGCGCTACACCGTGATCGTTCAGAACGGCGTTGGCGCGGTGACGAGCGATCCTGCGGACCTGTCAGTCGCCCTGCCGGCGCTGGCAGTGGCCTTGAGTCCGGATCAGGCCCTTGCGCAAACGGAAGCCGGAGCTTCCAAGAGCGTCGTGATTCCCGACGGTTCGGGCTACTTCATGCGCTGGCAGGCGCCGGGGACGGGCATAGCGAAGTTTGACACCAAGGGAAGCGGCTACGACACCCGCATCACCGTGTATTCCGGCGGGACTCTTGGGGGGCTTCAACGCATTGCCTCCGATGATGATTCGGGAGGGTTCCTCACCAGTGAGGTCACGTTCAACGTTGTTTCCGGCATGGTCTATTCCATTCTGGTCGAAGGCGTGGAAGGAGGCTTTGGGGTCCTGGTCGTCAATTGGTCCTTCGAGGCCACGGCGGTGGAGGCTCCGATCATTTCGGTCCAGCCCGAGAGTCTCAGCGCCGGATTCGGCGGCAGCGCCACGCTGAGCGTGACGGCGACCGGAAGCGCCCCGCTGGTTTATCAGTGGCGGCACAATGGCGTCGACATCGTCGGCGCGAACCAGGCGACTTTGACGGTGGCTGGAATTGCGGCCGAAGACCTGGGGCAATACCTCGTCGTCGTCAGCAACGAGGGAGGCAGCGTCCGGAGTCGTCCCGCGCACATCGACGTGGGTTCGGATCCAGCCGTCATTTCACGTTCCAAGTTCGAGAACCCGGCGGCGGGACCGACTCCGCAGTTCGGGGGCGGGCGACACAATCTCGTGGTGACGGCCGGAGCCCTCGGAAGCCAGGTGTTCAACAATGCGCGATCCGTCACCGAGCCCGGCGAACCGAACCACGGCAACGCGATCGGCGGCAGTTCGCGGTGGTTCGAGGTGACAGCCTCGACGGATGGGACCATGCTGGTGGACACCGTCGGCAGCGAGATTGACACAACCATGGCGGTTTATACCGGTTCCAGCCTGGCGACACTTGCGCTGGTCGCCCAGGATAACGACGGCGCGCCGGACGGCGTCAGCAGCCAGGTTTCGTTTGCCGCGAGCAAGGATGTCACCTACATCATCGCCGTGGACGGCGTGGGGGGCGCGACCGGCGTCATCGAGTTGAACTGGCTGCTCGGCGATCCACCCTCGATTACGGTCGGGCCGGTTGATATGCAGGCAAACCGGCTTGAGACCGTGACGTTGTCCGTCACTGCGACCGGCACGCCCGCACCCACGTTTGCGTGGCAGTTGGACGGGGTGACGATCGAGGGGGCCGCGGAGTCGTCCCTTACCCTCGTGAACGTGGAACCGGCCGACGCCGGCATCTACACATTGGTGGCCAGCAATCCCCTTGGCTCCGCCAGTTCCAGCGCCTTGTTGATCGTCGACAACCCCCTACGATTCCTGGGGGATTCGGGATTGCAGCCGGATGGCTCGTTCAAGGTGACACTGATCGGTCCGGAGAACGCGTCCGCCGGGATTTCGGTGGCCTTGGAAGCTAGCGCGGATTTCAAGTCCTGGACGCAGGTCGCGACCGCAACTTCGATGAACGGCATGTTTCAGTTGATGGACGCGGATGCGAAGGACCATGGCAACCGCTACTATCGCGTGCGGTTGAACACAGGCAATTGACTGGAATGCGGCTTCCGGGAATGACACGTCCGGGAAGTCGGACAGGGATCACTTGTTCGTGGTCGGGGGCTTTGGTTTGCCGGAAAGAACATCGCCGAGGCCGAAGACATCGAGAATCTGGCGCGTGTCCTTCATGACTCTGACAACCTTGTCTTCAATGGTGACGATCTCGGTGTCGTGCGGCTGTGGGGGCAAGGTCATGAAGACGTTCTTGGGCAGGGGGGCGGCCTGTTCGTAGACCGTCTTTTCCATCACCTGACCGGCGGCCAGTTTCTTCTGCCAACCCGGGGGCAACTCTCCGCCCCGGTCCAGCTTCTTCTGAAGTCCGGGAGGAAGTCCGCCCTGGTTCTTCCAACCCGGGCCTTTGCCTCGCCCCTTGCCTCCGCCTTTGTTCTTCTTGTCCTTCTTGTTCTTGCCGCCGCCGTGGTCTTCGTAATCGCCGCGGTCATCATCATCGTCTTCGCGGTCCTTGTTCTTGCGTTTCAGGTATTCCTCCAAGGCCCGGCGTTCCTGCTCTGTCCACTTGTTGTCATGCGTTTTTCCTTCGGCGCGTTCCTTGGTCTCGCGCTTCCTGTCATCGGTGGCGGCCGGTTTCCGGGGCTCGGACTTGGGTTTGACGCTCGTATCTTTGGGGACGGTTTGGCGTTCCGGGGAGGGGGATTCCTCGCTGCGCTGAAAGATGCGGCGGAACCAGCTTTTCTTCTTCGGTTCGTCCTGTGCCTGGGGGAGGGCCTGAGAGGCGGTCAGTGACGCCAGGATGATCACGGTCGAAAGGAGACGCTTTTTCATGATTCAAGGAATAGTTCTCGGGGCGCTCAATGCAATGAAATACCGAAGCCTATTTCGTCGCCGCGATGAACTGTGAAAGGGCTCGAAGGTTGGCGGCGAAGGTCCTGGAGGCGATGATTTCGCGGGTGTCGTCGTCGGAGCCGTGGTAGTCGAGTTTCCCTTTCTCCACCCAGGCGCCGCGGCCGTCGAGGGAGTCGATGGCGGCGCGGGCCTTCTTCGCGAGGCTGGAATTCATTTTGTAAGCGGGTTGCGCGCGCGGCGGATCGAGCTTCTCTTTCGGCGTCGAGCGGACCTTCAGGAACTCCCGCTCGATGCTCTCCAGTTTTGAGCCGACGACGAAGGCGTAGTGCGTCGGCATGTCAGCGTCGCTGTAGGTGAGGCGGTAGTCTTTCGTGAAGTAGAGCGGCCTGTTGGTCTTGAGTTCGTAGAAGCGCGCCAATTTGCCGTCGGGGCGGACACTGCGTTGGTAGTAGGCGAGGGCGCGAGGGATGGGCTCGAGGTATCGGAGGTCGCCGGTTTTGCGATAGAGTTGCATCAGGGTGCGCATGACGCCCTGGGACTCCCCGCCGGTGATTGCCGGCGGTTCGAACTTTCGCGCCCAGGCGGGCTCCATGGCGGCATTGTACTGTTGGGCCCAGCCGGGTTGCGGTTCCGGCATCTGTGCGAGGAGGAGAAAGTCGCCGGTCCTGGTGGCGGCGTCGAAGAAACGCTGCTCGCCGTAGATGCGGCGCGCTTCGAAGAGGACATCGATCATGTCGGCGATGGAGTTGTCGTTGAAGGTGTAGTGGCCGCGATAGTCCTGCTTTACGTAGGTCCGCGACCATTCGTCTGGATAACGCGCCTTGCGGACGGGGAACTTCGCAGGATCGGGCGCCGCGTCGAACTGCTGGGGCCAGGCGCCGTTCGGATACTGGGCCGCGAGGAATCGGTCGAAGGCATATTCGAGCGCTTCGTGGATGCGCGGGTCCTTGAACTGGAGTTCCTCGTCGAGACGCATGAGGAACATGAGGCAGGACTGGGACTTGTTGTCGTCGAGGGTGGTGTGATTGCGGCGTTTGCCGGAGTCGGGTTCGGTCCGGTAGGCGTGCCTTTTACGTTCTTCTGTTCCGAGTTCGAACCGTGAATCCCAGCCGCCGGAGCGGAGCTGCGAGGCGACCAGCGCGTAGGCGGCCTGCCTGGCTGCGTCGAGCAGGTATGGGGCGCCGATGGCCTGATAGGCTTCGAGATAGGCCCTGCCGACGGTGGGGGTTCCGGGCGGTTGGGTCCAGCCGGTGGTCCTTAAGGCCCTGCCTTCGCCCTCCTGCTTCTTAAGGTCTGCGCTGTACTTGTAGAGGTAGGCGCCGCGGTAGCCGGCCTTCTCCTGGAAGAAGTCAACGGCCTTGCGCAGGGCGGCGGAGGCTTCGTCCTTGGTCGGCGGCGTGGCCGCTAGCGATTGGACGCCCGAGGCCGCACATAACAGGGTCCCCAGGATGAGGTTTCTCCGGATGGATTGGGTTTTCTTCATGATCAGAATTTCAACATGGGTTCCTTCGGATCGCGGGAATCGTATTCTTCAACTCTGATCGCCAGCTTGTAGCCGAACCATAGAAGCGCGATGCCGACCACGAATCCGATCCCGGAATGCCAGCCCAGGGACGCCGCATACTCGCGCTCCGCTTCGGAGAGTTCCTCTTCCTGGAGCCGCGAGCCCACGAAGAGACAGACGCCGGCATAGAGGCAGGCAAAGAAACCGACGGCGCCGATCAGGCAGCCCCCGGGAGTTGATTGTGTGGGTCGCATGCTTTCCGGGATGACGCCGCGCTCATTCAAACAAGGGGAGCTTGAGCTGTATGCGCCTGCCGTCGCGCAGGACGGTCAGGGGGAGCGTCTCGCCGGGTTTGAAGTTGAGTTTGACGTAGAGGGAAAAATGCTGGGAATCCTCGGGGACGGGTTTGCCGTCGAGTTCGACGATGACGTCGTTGAGGCGGAGGCCGGCTTTCTGCGCGGCGCGGCCGGCTTCAAACTTGTTGTTGATCCAGCGGGCCTGCGAGGCGCGGAGATCCTCGGGCAGGCCGGCTTTCTTCAGTTCAGCCGGCGTCATCGAGGGGAACCAGATACGCAGGCGTGGCGGCATGCCCCAGAGGGAGCCGCGCCAGGAGATGTCGGTCTTCTTCCAGCCGGCTTGGGCGCGCAGCCTGTATTCGACCGGGTTTCCGCCGAGGCGAGGCAGCGCGACAAGGGTGATGTCGGTCGCCGTATTCGGAAGGTTGTGGAGAACCCACTGGAAGTCGGCGATGGAGACGATCGGTTGGCCGTTTACCGAACGGATGGCGTCACCGCGCTTGAGTCCGGCCTTCGCCGCCGGGCTGTTTGGCTGGACGGATTCGATCACGCGGCCGTCGTCGGGATCGATGGAAATGCCGAGGTTGTCCGGGTAAGGGTAGCGCCACAGCAGTTCTTCGTTGTAGGTCCCCTTGCGCCAGGCCTCGAGGTTCTGTGCGTCGTGGATCATGTGGCAGTGGATGCAGTTGCTCCGCTGGGTGGGGCCGCGAAGCTTGTCCTTGTTTTCCATGCCGGGCATTTCGAGAGCCGTGGAATAGGGGCGGTTGGCGCCGCGCTTTCCAGCGAGCGAGGCCTTGTTGGCCGGGTAATCCTGATGCAGGGCGAGGACGCGTCGCATTGCTTTCTCCAGCGACTCAATGGAGTTGAATGCGTCGGGCCCCGCGGCCGACTGTGTGCCGTAGCGGCCGTAGATGACGCCGTCGGCATTGATGAACATGGCGGCCCAGTTGAGGTCGTGATCAAACTGGAAGAGGTTCAGGTCCACACCCTTCATTTCAACCTGGCGCAGGGAGACAAATTTCTCTTGGGCGAGCTTCTTGATGACTTCGCTGCCGTTGGCGACCTCGGCGTCGAAACTCTTGCAGCTCTTGCAGGGGACGCAACGGAAGGTGACGAAAATGGGCTTGCCGGAGCGGCGCGCCTCCGCTTTCGCCGCGTCGAGGTCGTTGTAGATCCAGTGGTCGGCGTAGTAGGCGTTGAGGTCGGTGAGTGTCTGCTTGAGTGGATTGTCGGCCGCCTGGAGCGGAATGGTCGTGGCAAGCGCGGATACGAGGAATGGGGTGAGCCTGGATTTCATAAGGCGGCAGTTGTGGCGTGAACCATTTGAAGGGAAGGGGAGACGACGCGCAAGCTACTCCTGCAGGGTGATCGGGGTGTTGTCGCGCCGTTGGATGAATTCCTCGACCCGGTCGCGTTGCAGGGCGTTGTCGGCGTCGAGGAGAAGTTCGGGGCGGGGGCGGACGGAGGCGTCCTGACGCCGGCTCGAGATCTCCAGGGCCTTGCGGCGGACGGCGTCTCGTTCCGGTTGCTCGGCGACAAAATCGAACTCCAAGGCGGCGTATTCCGGGCTGAGGGATTTGAGACTGGACCAGGCGATCCAACGGACCACGTCGTAGGGGTCGCCCATGAGTTCGACGAGGTGGGGCGGTTGCCAGTCTGATCCGGAGGTCTGGCGGGCGACCGGCCAACCAAGCGTCCAGGCGGTTATGGCGCGTTGGACGGCGTCTCCCTGGAGCATCCAGACGACGGAGGCAGCGGTGTCGCGGAGGGGCTCGGAGAGTTCCGGGGCGGTCTTGCCGTACCAGTCCCGAAGATGCGCGGCGGACCAGGCGAGGGGTTTGTCGAGGTGGCATTGATTGCAGGCATTGGGGCGTCCGCCCGGGCCGGGATGGATCTCCGGGGAGGTGATCTGGTGGCTGCGGATGGCTGTCATCAGGCCGTAGGTGGTATGAGGCATGTGACAATTCACGCAGCGGCTGCCGGGAGATTCCGGCTTGTGGCGGGTGTGGGCCTCGGGCTTCTCACCGATGGCGGGGTGGCATTGCAGGCAGTCCTGATCGGAGGCCGGATCGTGTTTCAGTTGGTCGTTTGTCCAACGGGCGCGTTCGGCTGGGTCCGAATGCTCAGGATGCATGACATGGCAGCTGAAGCAGCTGATCCGTCGCTTCTTGTCCCCGGTCTTGAAACAGGGCGACTCCATCATGCCGGTGAATTCGCGACCGGTGATGCGCACGACGCCGTCCGGCCAGAAGCGCTCCTGCCTGTAGTCCGGATGCTGGGCCGCGAGCCGGGCGGCCTGGTTTGTGTCGGATGAGGCGATCAACACGCGGAAGCGGTTGAGATCGTCGCCGGGGCGGAAGGCGTCGCCGGAGACGAGCCAGTCGCGCAGCTTGTGGAAGGGTTCGACCCAGAAGCTGTGGCACTGTGCGCAGGCGTGCGACGCGGTATCCGGATCGAGGCGGGAGGGATCGACGACCGACCCGGTTTCATCGGTTTCGCCGAGATGGCTGCGGTAACGTTGGAGGGGGTTGCGATTCAGCCGGGCATGTTCCTCGCCTGGCTTGTGGCAGGCCTCACAGGCGATGCCGAATTGACCGACCGTGGTGTACATTTCCCGGGGGGTGGCGACCTCCGGTTGGCTGTGCGTGGCGTGGCAGCGGCTGCAGTTCTGATTCCATTCGCCAGGGGGGACCGGCGCCTCGTGTCCGGGAGGGGATAGGAAGGAGGAGCCTCTGGGCAGCCAGCGACCCTGGTCGATCCACCAGACGATGGGCGCCTGTTCGAGGATCCGGGTTTCGCCGCTGGCGAACCAGTAAACCTGCATGTGATGGGAGCCGGTGGTCATGACCACATCCTTGCGGACGCGCGGCGGGGCCATCGCGTCCTTCGGGGCGTTGGGATCGTCCATCTCAATCCAGAATCGGCCGTCGGCGGAGCCGGGAATGTAGGTCCGCCCGGCGAGGATGACAGGTCGTCCGTGGAAGTCGCCCTTCACAGTGTCAGCCGAAGCGACGCCGGTCATGGTCCGATGGTAGGAGGAGCGCCAGGAATCGTATTCACCGGGGTGGCAGGAACGGCAGGAATCGGAGGAAAGGTAACCGTCCTTGGGAATCTCGACGGGGCGGAATTCGCCGGGCGCACTGCGGTCCGTCTTGGTCGTGGTCCGGAACTGCCCGGACCAGAGCCAACCGCTCATGCCGGAGGCGATGAGAATGGCTGCGAGCGTCAGGTTGCGCGATTTGCAGGGCCGTGCGGCGATGATTACGCAGGCGCAAGCGAGCAGCGTCGCAAGGGCCGTCAGTGTCAGTTCCGCGTTCATGGGCGCATGTTGCCAAATCGGGGCTCGGGCGCAATGCGGCAATGGGCACGGCTCTCGTCGAAGCTCCCGCGCGATCGCACGAACGGCATTAGGGAAGGCCCGAACTGCGTGACAGGCCGGTACGCGGTCAAGCGTTCGGTCGGCGGCTGGACAGATTGCGGGGGCTGTCCTACGTTTGCCGCCGTGAGCAAGGCCGTGAAATTGCCGCCGGTGATCGAAGACCGTCGCCCGCCGCGGATCGAGGATCCGGTCGGCGTGGCGCAGCGTCGGCGCGCGCGCAGCCTGCGGATGCATCCCTACAGCGGCGGGTTGATGTTGTTGATCGACTTCATCTGCTGGGGGGCGAATGCATTGACCGTCGGCCTGGCCACGCCTTGGGTGATGGCGGCGGCGTTTGTGTTGACCTCGTTCGGGGTGTTTCTTTCGCAGATATTCCTCGATCGCGACGGGCTCGGCGCGTCGATTGCGAAGGCCTTTTTTGCCGGCGTGGTGACGGCGGTGCCCACCCCGATATTGGGAACGATTGTCGGCGCCGCGATCATCAAGTATTCGGGGCTGGACTCGCTGGAAGTGGAGGCCCGTTCCGCGAAGGGGAAACGCCTGCCGGAATGAGGCTCTTGAGGTCCGGGAGACTGGCCGGGCTGCTCCCGGTCTTTGGTAATCCCTGTTCAGCGTTCAGCGCTGGATCGCCGGACTTTGATCTGGGATTCACTCACTCCTCCAGAGCCGGCCAATGTTGGACCGCCGTTCTCTGACGGGTTGACGTCCGACGCCCCTCACGCGACTCTTCGCGCCCATTTATGGCCAAGCGTTCCCCCAACCCCGACCGATTCGTGCTTGAGGTCAGCGATCTCAGGATTGAGCGCGGCGTAACCACGCTGATTCATGACATCGCCTGGCGCGTTCGAGCGGGCGAGCACTGGGTCGTGCTGGGAGCGAACGGTTCGGGCAAGACCTCGTTGCTGCGGGCGTTGACCGGTTATCTCATGCCGACGGAGGGTGAAATCCGCCTGCTTGGGGAGGTCTACGGTGATTCGGATTGGCGCGAATTGCGGAAGCAGATCGGGATGGTCAGCTCGGCGGTTCGGGAATTGATGGCGGATTCGGAGCCTGCCTTGGAGGCGGTGGTCACGGGCAGGTATGCGATGGTCGATCATTGGGGCGAGGTTTCACCCGAGGATCGGAAGGCCGGGATGCGGATTCTGAGGCAGATTGAATGCGCCCATCTGGCGGAACGGCCCTGGGCCTACCTTTCACAAGGGGAGCGTCAGCGGGTGCTGATCGGCCGCGCGCTGATGGCGAAACCAAGACTGCTGATCCTGGACGAGCCCTGCGCGGGATTGGATCCGGCGGCGCGCGAGCACTTCCTGCAATTCGTGGAAAGACTGGGACGCCAACGCAATGCGCCAACGCTGGCCTTGGTGACTCACCATGTGGAGGAGATCATGCCGGTCTTCACCCACGCGTTGGTCCTCAAGGACGGCGGCGTGCTGGCCTCAGGTGAGAAGGCGGCGACATTGAATTCCCGAACCCTCAGCGCGGCGTTTGATTCACCGGTCAGGTTGAAGCGCTCCAACGAACGTTACTCGCTCAACGTTACACCGGTCGCCCGTTCGGTGATGTGAGGGGAACCACAGAAGACACTGAACACGCAGAAGAAGTGATGCGGGGCGCGCTTCTCGAAATCGTGTTCGGACTACCCTCGAGACCCTTCCTGCCCAGGTTCTGTGTATTCAGTGTGTTCCGTGGTTGTGATCGAGACGGTCGTCATTTGTCGGCGGCCGCGACCATGCCGAGGGGGCGGCGGGTTTTGGCGAATTCGTCGCGGAAGCGTTCGACCTCGTTCATCAGCCGCTCGGCAACGTCGGGATGGTGCTTCAAGCGGTCGAATTTCTCCGAGGGGTCGGCTCCGAGGTCGTAGAGTTCCTTGGGAGCCACGCGACCCTGACCGGCGGGTTTGACGAGAAGCTTCCAGCGTGCGTCGCGGATGCCCCGATAGTTGGCGGCGCCGCCGACCCTTCCGCCGCCAAAGTAGTGGAAGAACTTGTGCGGGCTTGTGTTCGTTTTGCCGGACAGCAGCGGCCAGAGATCGCGGCCGTCGAGGATGCGGTCCATCGGGAGTTTGGCCCCGCTCAGGCCCGCGACGGTGGGAAGGATGTCGATGTTGCCCGCGACGGCTTCGGTGCGGCGGCCCCCGGGGATCTTGCCGGGCCACCAGAAGATGCCGGGCACGCGCATGCCGCCCTCCCAGGTGGAGCCCTTGCCCTCGCGGAAAGGACCGGCGGAGCCGCCGTCGATGCCGTAGCCCAGCCAGGGGCCGTTGTCGGAGGTGTAGACGACGAGCGTGTTCTCATCGAGCCCGAGGTCTTTGAGCTTCGCGACGATCTGCCCGCAGCTCCAGTCGATCTCCATCATGACGTCGCCGTAGAGTCCGCGACTGGACTTGCCCGCGTGGTTGTCGCTGACGAACAGGGGCACGTGCGGCATGGCGTGCGCGAGGTAGAGGAAGAAGGGACGGTCCTTGTTCGTTTCGATGAATTCGAGCGCGGTCTCGGTGTAGCGGGTGGTGAGTCGGGTCTGGTCCGGGTTTTGTTCGATGATCTTCTCGTCGCTCATGAGGGGGAGCGGTTTGGGGAAGCCTCCGCCGGGCTTGTAGTAGCGTCCTTGGCCGGCGTAACCGGTGTAGGCGGCGCGTTCCCGCATTTGTTTCATGAGGGCGTCCTCGTTTTCGCGCGGCGGCATCATGGGATGGTAGGGCCACATGTCGTTGGAGAAGGGGATGCCGAAGAAGCGGTCAAATCCCTGACGCGTGGGGAGGAATTGCGGAGCGTCGCCAAGGTGCCATTTGCCGATGTGCATGGTGGCGTAGCCCCGGGGCTTGAGCAGTTCGGCGACGGTGATCTCGTCGGGGTGCAGTCCCGTTTTCGCGCCGGGGCCTTCGTTGTGGGAATGGCTGACGCGCGCGTGGTAGCTGCCGGTCATCATCTGGGAGCGCGACGGTCCGCAGAAGGGCGCGGCGTAGAAGCTGGTGAAGCGGATGCCCTCGCGGGCCATGCGGTCGATGTTGGGCGTCTCAATGTTGGGCGAGCCGTAGCAACCGAGGTCCGCCCAGCCCTGGTCGTCGGTGAAGATGACGATGACGTTGGGTTTGTCGGCGGCGGAAGCGAAGGAGGTGAGCGTGAAGAGGAACGACCCGAGGACGAGGGGATGGAGGCGTTTCATGGGAGATTTGATAGCGGGTGGAGCGACGCGCGTAAACCGGAAGGTTCATTGAGGGACTGGTGGAGCGCCACCAGTAACGAAGGCGGAGCGCGGAATTCATTCCGCTTCAACCTTCGATATTCCGATGTCTGGGAGGAACCTGCGACCTTGGATGGACTAACGTTGAAGCGGACTAAAGTCCGCGCTCCGATCGGCTCGCGCCGAAGTAGAGTCGTAGACGCTCCTCCGGCTGTTTCGGAGTGGCGAGGCTGCCGAGGATGACCAGCGCGAAGGAGCCGACGAAGCCGTAGATGAACGGATGCATGGGAAAGACGGAGCCAAAGGGTCTGAACACGACGGCCAGGAGATAGACAACGAGTCCGCCCGCCAGTCCGGCGGTGACGCCGTGGCCGGTGGTCCGGCGCCAGTAGAAGGTCGCCATGCCTGGCCAGAACAGCGCGGAGGCGGAGGCTCCGACATAGTGGATCACCAGCGGTTGCAGGTGCGCGGGTTCGATCATCAGGGCCGCGAGAAACACGCAGAACCCCGCGGCCCCCGTGACGCAGAAGATCAGGCGTTTCATGGATCTTTGGGAAAGATCCGGGATGAAGGTCCGATGCACGATGTCCCGAACGACCGAACCGCTGATCACCAGCAGGGCGGAATCGACCGTGGACATGACGGCGGCAAAGGGCGCGGCGATGAGCAGGCCGGCGAGGACGGGAGGGGCAATGATCTTGGCCAGTTCCGGCACGGCGCGGTCGGAGTCCCCCGGGGGCAGGTCCAGGCCGATGGCGTGGGCGCAGTTCATGGTGATGAGACTGCTGCCATACATGAGTATGAAGTAGGGAGCCAGCAGCATCAGCGCGCGCCGCAGCGCTTTCGTGTCCTTGAAGGCGAGCATGCGCGGCACGGTCGTGGGCATGACGATGCCTCCGATGGAGCGCAGCATGAACAGGGACATGCCGACGCCGAAGGGCAGCCAGGGATTGGGTTTGGCCGGGGGGAGTTGCTCGGGCGGTTCGTCAGTGAGGGGCTTGTCATCCGCGGCAGTCTTCTTGCTGATTTTCTCGGGCCCGGGGCCGTAAAGGTAGGCGTGTTTCACCGGCGGCAGTCCCTTTTCCACCGCGACCGGATCGTTGCGGGACATGAGGTGTTTCGTGGCGTTCTCGAGTCCTCCGACGCGGTTGAGCGCGAGGGGAACCAGCAGCACGATGCCGATGATCATGATCACGCCCTGCATGGTGTCGGTCCAGGCCACGGCCCGGAAGCCACCGTAGGTGGTGTAGGCGACGACGCTGACGGCGAAGACGATCAGGCCCATTTCGTAGCTTGTCTCCAGCATGCTTTCCAGGATGCGCGCGCCGGCGACGAACTGCGCGATGAGATAGACCGAGGTTACCAGCACAATCAGGACGGCGTAGATGACGCCGACGGCGCGGCTGTTGTAGCGGTCGCGCAGGAGATCGACGAGGGTGAGCGCGCCGGTCTGGCGGGCGAGGCGGTTGATGCGCTTGCCGACCATGCCGAGCCCGACGATGGCGGTGATCATTGAACCGGCGACCCAAAAGGCGACCGACCAACCGTAGGAGTAGACCAGCGAAGGGTAGCCCAGAAAGGTCCCGCCGCTGGCCAGGGTCGCGACCCACGAGAACGCCAGCACCCAGGCACCGAAGGAACGGCTGCCCACGTAATATTCGGTCTCAAAGTTGGCCTTGGTCAGGTGGCGGTGCGAGAGGATCGCAATGACGAAGACCGCGATCGTATAGCCGATGAAGGGAACGATGATGTAGGGATCGTTCTGGCCGATATGCCACCAGGCGGGCGCGGGCTCAGTCATGGGCGGCCTCCTTGGTTGGCGCGGCGGTGTCCGCCTTTGACTCCGGAAAAGGATCGCAAGGTTCGTCGTCCTTGATGTAGGCGGCGGCGAACCAGACGGTCAGTCCGATCAGGATCAGCCAGGGGATGATCACGCCGAAAAACACCCAGCCCGGCATGCCGAGAATCAGCCAAGGCTCGTCGGGACGCTGTTCCGGGGGAAGGTAGCCAAACTTCAACGCGATGGTCGCGCAAACCACCCACGCCGCGATCCAGACGGCGGCGCAGAACTTCGCTTCCCTCACGCACTGCGCAAAGTGACGGGCCTGGCGGGCATCGCGGTCGGAGGGGGGCGGGGTCATGACGAGTGTAGGTTTGCGTTGGTTGGCATTTCCTCCAATGGGGCAATCGCCCATGTTTATCCCTGATTAGCGGAATCGGAATTCACAAACGCCGGCTTCTCGCCGGGGGCGGGGGAATTGATGAAGGTGCCGCGACTGAGGACGGCTTCGCGTCCGTCGTGCTTCTCGATCAGCGCGGCCTGGTCGGCCTTGGCTTCGGCGTCAGCCTTCTCCGGCGCGATGATTTTCCTGAGTTCGGATTCCAGGTCCTGAAGAACCGCCTCGCAATCCGGGGCCGAGGCGAGGTCGTTGATTTCGTCGGGATCGGCTTGGAGGTCGAACAACTGGGAAGGCTGACCGTGGTAATGGATCAGTTTGTGCCGGCCTTTGCGCAGCATGAACTGCGCGCTGGTGGAGGCGACTGCGTGATACTCGCTGAATGCGATGCGGTCCGGGGTGTTCGGTTCGTTGGCGATCTGAACAAGAGACTTGCCGGGAAGGTCCACGTCCCGCTCTTGCGCATTCAAACCGACGCAGTCCAGCGCGGTCTGGTGGAAGTCCACGAGATTCGCGGGCGTGTGGCAGATGTTGCCTGCGGGAATGTCGGGGCCGGAGAGGATCAGCGGGACGCCGGCGGATTCTTCGTACATGGTGAACTTCCCGAAGAGTCCCCGGCGACCAAGACTTTCGCCGTGGTCCGAGGTGTAGGCGACCAGGGTGTCCTCCGCGAGGCCGTTGGCTTCCAGCGCGTCCAGGACGCGGCCGAGTTGGCGGTCCATCCAGGTGGTCGCGCCAAAGTAGGCTGCCATGACACGACGGATTTCCTCCTCGGTGAACGGTTCGTCGCATTGCATGACGCGGCGGAACTCGTTCAACGCTGGATGATCGGGCCAGTCCTCGCGTCGTCCCTGCGTGGGCAGGGGCAGGTCGGCGGCGAGATACCCGTCAAAGAGATCGGGCGGGCAGATGTAGGGCGGGTGCGGGCAGACGAAGGAGACGAAGAGCGCCCAGGGCTCGTCGTCTCCGGCCGCCTTGCGGTTGGCCGCGTCGGATAGCCAGTGGCCGGCGGAGTCGGCGATGCGGCGGTCGTAGTCGAGATAGGTGGACTCGCCGCCGCGAGCGCTCTTGATGGCCTCGCGATTGCTGGAGCGGACGGGGATGTCCCGGCGCAGGCTGGACATCACATCGCCGACGCCATCGACGACGTTAAGAGGGATGTGGTGTTTCGCGTAGCCATCGGTGTCCTCGTCGAAGCGGTGATGCAGCTTGCCGATGGACTCGACGCGGTGTCCGGCTTCGATCAGTCGGTGTCCCCAGCCTTCGATCCGGCCTTCGTAGGGGTGGGCGTTGTCCCAGTAACGGATACGGTGGACATACTGGCCTGTGGCGAAGCTGGCGCGCGCCGGCACGCAGATGGGGCAGGGGGTGTAGGCGGAGGTGAAGCGCGTCCCGCGCGCCGCCAGGCAGTCGAGGTTCGGCGTGCGGACGACCGGATGCCCGGCGCAGCCCATCGCATCGCGGCTGTGCTGGTCGGACATCAGGATGAGGAGGTTGCGGCGGGTCATTGAGTGTTCGGCAGTGGTCCGTTGTCCGTGGTGTGGGGACGCGGCATGGTCAGAGGGGGAAAGAAAAAAACTCCAAAGAAATTTGCAACGAAATGCCGGTTGGGATGTTCCAAGAGACAAGCCCATCAACCGGGCGGGCGGAATCGCCAACGCAACGCAACGCCATCCCTCCTCCTGCGTTTCCCCCGCCCGGACTTCTTTTTTCGCTCGGCTCGGGTTGGGGCGGACTGTCCTCTCTGAACCGCGCCCGGCCAAGCTTACACCAACTCACAGGGGAGGGTTCGCCTGACTTTGCCGACAAGGCATCAGTTTTCCAACAGGCCATCACTTCACATCCGTGTCAGGCGCGGCCAAAATATTTCTTCACCAGCGCGGGATCGGTGGGCTTTCCGGTTTTGGCTCCCACAATCGCGCCAACGGCGGAACCCAGGAAACTCCAGATGAAGGGGTGGAATCCGAACAGGTTGTAGGGGCCGAAACTGCCGGTCTGGAGGAAACCGTAGAAGTAGAGGGCGAGGAGGATGCCGCAGCCGCCGATCATGCCGCCGATGACGCCGCCGGCGTTCATGCGCGGCCAGTAGATCGTCAGCGCCATCGGAATGAGAAAGCTCACCGCGAGTCCTCCGGTGGCGAAGACGATCAGGGTCTGGAGGAACTCCGGCGGATTCACCGCCGCCAGGGTCGCCACCACGCCGATGACGGCGGTCGAGGTGTAGGTGAGTTTCCGGATGGATTTCTCGGGCGCATCGGGATTGATGTAACGCTGGTAGATGTCGCGGACGACGCCGGAGCTCAGCATCAGGAGGAAGCTGTCCACGCTGGACATGACGGCGGCGAAGGGCGCGGCGACCAGCAGTCCGGCCAACCAGGGGACCCCGGCGGCGGCGGTGAGGTAGGTCGCCGCCTCGGGCATGATCCGGTCCGAGGCGAGTTCGCGTCCGGGCAGGAAGATGCGGGCGCAGACGAAGATCACCACCAGCGCGAAGTAGATGATGGAGTAGTAGATCGCAACGGTGACGATGGACTTGCGCAGGGTCTGCGAATTCTTGAAGGCCATCTGGCGGACCATGTTGCTGGGCTGGCCGGCTCCGCCGAAGGCCCAGAAGACGTAGAAGCTGAAGGCCATGCCCATGGCGAGGAAGCCGGCGCTCTCGTCCGCGTCAGGACCGGGCGCGCTGGTGTAAACGCCCCGCTTGCCCGCCCCGGACGCGTAGGGCGTGGTCTCGGTGATCTCGACCTTGAGGGACACGGCGAGCGAGTCCGGTTCGATGCTTTCGATTTCGGAGGGGGTGGTGATCTTGAGGATCTCGAACGGGGCGCTGGCGGTTTCCCCCTTGGGGATGATCGCGATTTCCCCGGTTCGGACGATGCCGGTCTTGGCTCCGGATTCGTCCGTGGTCGCAAGCCAGACGTCCCGGCGCAGTTCGAGGTCCCGGTCCAACGGTTCGGCGAGCCGGATCACTGCCCTGCCTTTTTCAGGCGGGGTCATTTCGGCGAGCTTCCTTGTGGCGTTCCCGAGCCCGCCGACCTGCCCGAGGACTAGGAAGAGCATGATGATGACGCCGACGACCATGACGAGTCCCTGCATGACGTCGGTCCAGACGACGGCGCGGAACCCCCCGTAGGTCGTGTAGACCACGACCGCCACGGCGAAGATGACCAGGCTGAGCAGGTAATCGGGCGCGGCGTTGTTGACCCAAGGAATGTTGGAGGAGACGCCTGCGACGGCGCTCACGGCCGACTGGTAGACTTCGACGTCGCGGAAGAGGATCGCGAGGATGCTGCTGCCGGCCTTGAACTGGGCGACGAGGTAGAAGAACAGGAAGAACAGCAGCACGGCGGTTGCGACGGCCCCCACATTGTTGCTGGCGAAACGCTCGCGGAGGACCTCGGGCACCGTGACCGCATTGGCCTTGCGCGCAATCTGGTTGAGTCGTTTGGCCAGCAGGCCGGTGGTGACCAGGGGCACGATCATGTAGCTCGCGATCCACAACGCGAGGACCCAGCCGTGGGTGTAGATGAGCGAGGGGAAGCCCATGAAGCTGCCGCCTGAGGCGTTGGTGGCGGCAAAGGTGAGCGCGAATGCCCAGACGCCCAGGTTGCGGCTGCCCAGGAAATACTCGTTCACGAACTGACGCTTCTTCATCACCTGGCCGGAGAGCCAAGCGAGCACGAAGACGCCGACGAGGTAGAGCGCGAAGCTGACGAGCGCGGCATTGGAGGAGGTCGAGGTCAGCGCCGCGGCCTGCAGCGCGCCGGTCTCATTCATGGCCGACCTCCCCGTTCTGGGACGCGTTTTCCAGTGGCGGGTCGTCGTCTTCGCCGAGCGGGTCGTCCGCCATGTATTTCAGGCAGAACCAGATGATGAAGACGTTGGAGGCAAACCAGGGCAGGGCGTCTCCCCAGAAGATCCAGGCGGGCATCCCGGCGACGAGTTTCATGTTGTCCGGATCGACATCGTAACCAGTCAGCAAGGAAACGCCGACGACCCAGAGGCAGAAGAAAATCCAGGAGCCGATGATGAAGTAGGTCTCCCGCTTCGTATGCAGGTAGACCGGGTCGAAGGATTCGTTTTCGGGAACGTCGTTTGGTTCGTTCATTCGGAGAATGCGGTCGGCGGATTCCTGCGGTTGGCCTGCTCAACGCCGTATCCGGTAGGCGACAGGCGGCCTCAAGGCGCTGACATCGGTAACAGTTCCGCCCAGCAGCGACAAGTTGAGAAACAGATGGCGCAGATGAGCCGACAAGACGGCGCGTTGCGCGTTCCAAGGAGGTTTGCCGGTTGTGAAGAAATCTTCAATTTCGGCGGCGAGGCGGCTGTAGTTTTCCTCGTTGGGGCGCGGTGGTTGGTGGATCTGCGCGGACAGGACGGAGCCGTCCTTCATCTCGATCGCAAAGTTGAAATCGGCCACAACGCCGTCGAGGACCAGGATGGTGGAGCGGAAACCGTCCTTGTGTTCGATGACCCAGCCGCGGGGGGAGGCGGCGAGTTTTTCGACGAGGTTCAGGCCGACAAGATCCTGGGTGCGACCGTCCCGGACAGGGGCGCCCTGCGGGGAGTGGGAGCGTGACAGGGCGGGCGCGAGCAGGTGGCGCGGCCATCGGCCGGCGCGGGCGACACCCCAGAGGATGCCGTCCTGGTAACGATGAACACGGTTGATCCCGGCCTCGCCTCCCCAGCGGCGTTCGATCAGGGGAAGAAGGCATTCCAATCCCGCGAACTCCCCGGCGCCGAAACTTCCCTGCACGACGACCAGTGCCTCCTTCATGGGGGAATCCAGCGGAATGTCAGTGGCGGGCAGGCGATCCGCCGCGGAAAGGGCGGACCCAACGGCGAGCGGGATGTTCTTCTTGGCGGCTTCGGCGACGAGTCGGCGGGCTTCGGCGAGATCGTTCCCGAGCGCGCCATAGACGAACAGGGGCTTCCCGGCGCGAAGGCCGGCGATGGCGGCCTCGATGGCGGACATGTTCGCCGCGATGCCGGCGCCTTGGGGGATGACGACGGCTGCGTCCGCGTCACGCAGAGCGACCTCGGGGTTGGCTGCACGGCGCAGTCCGAGGTCGGCGCTCCGGCGGTCCAAGGCGTTGGTGTCGACAACGGCTCCGGGTTGTGGCACGGCGACAATCGCCCGGTTGCCCCGGGGCCTCCAATGGCCGTCATCGGGGTGGCCAATGAGAAAGCGATCGAGCAGGTGTCGGGCGGGGGAGGCCGGTTCGAAGGCGTCCAAGAGGAACGCGATGTTGGCGGGCGGCGTCACGGCGGGATTCCGGTCGTGGCGGGATCAACGGGCTGGCTTGGGAGAGCCTGGGGGCGCCGCCGGGCCAATGAACGGAGGCTGGGCCGCTTGATTGGCCGCCTGTTTCTGCGACTCGGCCTGGAATTGGACGATGTCGAGGAGGAAGGTCTCGTTGTACTTATGGAAAAAAGGCCAGGGCGCCTTCCCCGTCTCGAACATCTGGTCGATTGCGGCGGCGAGCCGATCGTAGCCGGCCCGGGCGGGCGCGGGTGGCTGGTAAATCTGGGTTGAGTGGATCGTGCCATCGGCCTCCTCGACGGCGACCGTGAAGTCGCCGACGACACCGTTGGCCACCACGACCATGAAATGGTAGTTGTCGATTTCCGAGAATTCGGCGAGGCGGGCGTCGGTCGCGAGCTTCGCGAACATGTCAGGGTCGGAAAGGTCCTGGGTGCGACCGTCCTTGACGGACATGCCTCGGGGGGAGTCGGAGCGGGAGACGGCGGCCGCATAGAGCTTGTCCCAGCCGTCCTCCTTCAGACGCATCACGACATCGCTGGTCGTATTGCGGGAGGCGACGCCGGTGAACATCCAGCGGCGTTCCGTCACGCGGATCTCCCCCCGGACCTCCCGCTTCATCGTGTCCACGTGTCTGATCTGGGAAAAGGGGATGAGGATCTCAAGGCCGTGATATTCCGCGGTGGGGAAATCCCCGTGAACGATTGCCATCGCCTTCCGGATCTTCGTTCCGGGCTTGAGGCCCCATTCCGGGAGGCGTCCGGCGGCGGCAATGACGCTGCCGGCGGTGAGGGGCGTCTTCCGGTCCCGGGCGATGCCATTGAGCTTGTTGATGAATTGCGGAGTTCGTCCGGGAGCGCCATGAATGAACACCGGGCAGCCCTCCGGAACGCGCGAAACGACAAACTCCGTCTTGGTCTCGTCGTGCGGTCGGCCGGCGGGCCCGCCGCCGATCACGATGACTCCGTCCGCTCCCTCAATCGCCTCCAACAGGTCGTTTGTCCTGCGGAGCTTCAAGTCCTTGACTCGCTTGTCCAGGTCGGCGTTCCAGGCGTCCTCGGGGATGAACACCGTGACCAGTTTGTCTTCGGACTTGAGGAAGCGGCCGTCCTTGGCGTAGCCGATGAGGAAGCGGTCGAGCAGGTGTTGCGCGGCGGAGTCCGGCTTGAAACGTTCGAGGACAAACGCGATTTTCCTGAGTTCTGCCATGTTCCGTTCAGGCCCTCCAATAGACGGACTCGTTCTGGGGGCGGTAGGCGATGTTCATCTCCGGCGTTTCGCGCAAGGCTCCATCTTCGATCAGGGAATCGACGCCGGCGAGGGTCATGCCGGACGTCAGCAGAGTCCGCTCGACGGGATAGGCGGCTTTGCCGGTCATGATCGTCTGTTCGATGTTGTTAACGAGCGGATTGAAGAAGTCGGCGAGGGTCGTGTTGCTCGGCGGCATGGGGAGCTGCATCTGGCAGGAGACAATCTCGCCGCCCTTCTTGCGGCCGGCGTAGTTGAAATCCCGGAGGTAGCCGTTCAGGAGGAATAGGGTCGTGCGGAAACCGTCGCGATGTTTGACGAAGAAGCCGGTGGCCTCGGGACTGCATTCACGGATCCAGTCCACCGTGGGGAGCCAGACGGTGTAGCCTTCAGGGGCCTTGAGGCTGTGGCTGCGCGCCAAGGCGGCGAAGAGAAGCTCCTTTGTTCCGGCGTCGGATTCCACGCGCTTCCAGAGTTCGTCCCCCCGGAGCGCCTGGATGGAGCTGATCCCGGATTCGCCGCCTGCGCGCCGTTCGGACATGCATTGCGCCGTCTCGTAGCCGTGGAAGTCGTAGGAATCCACGCCGCCGTAGCAGACGGCCACGCTTTCCTCCAACTCCGCTTCCACAGGCAGTTCGACCGAGGGAATTCGCCAGGTGACTGGCAAGGAGGAGCCGGCCAGGAAGGCGAAACCGAGGCGCCGGGAATCCTGCACCATCTCGACGCATTCCTTCCAGTCGGTCGAAAGGTGCTTGTCATTGAAGACCGGCACGGCGCGGCCGCTGTCCTCGAAGACCTTGACCGTTTCCTTGAAGAACTTGTAGCGCGGGTAAAGCGTCTGCCCCTTCTTGTTCTTCGGATAATCGCCGTGTTCGGCGATGATGAGGACGCCGTCGACCGCGAGCCTGGAGCCGCCGAGGGTCAGCGCCTCGGCGATGCTGGGACAGATGGGGACGTTGTGTCGCTTGGAGCGTTCCCGGGCGAGATCGTTCTCGGGGAACTGGTCCACGTAAAGCGACGCGAGCTGGAGGGAGGGTTTGTGGTGCGCGCCATGCCAGCCGTAGCCCTCCAGGAAGCGGTCGATGAAATGCTGTGCGTGGGAATACTTGGCGACCTTGGTGGCGAGGATGGCAACCGTTCTTGGTTTATCCGGCGCGGGGGAGGGCTTGTCCGAAGCCGCGGAAAACACGAGTGGGGATAGCGACGACCCCGCGGCGGTTCCGGCCATGGCGGCGAGAAACCGCCGGCGGTTCCAGGAAGCGTTCCGATCGATGTTGACTCGGGGAGCGTTTTTCATGGGAAACGGATTGGATCGGAATGTGGCGGTGGAATCCCTGCGCGTCAATGGCGTCCTCCGCGAGGCGAGGCTTGCAGTTCGCGCAATCGGGTGGCGGGAGCTGTCCTCAGGGAGCCAACGTGAGCCTGTCCCGGAGCGGCTCACTGTGGACAGTTCGTCCCTCCTTATCAGGGCAGTTCACGTCTTGCGGGGAACGACAAGACCTGCGTCTGCGGGCGCCGCGTTGTGAAGAACAATCACTCGCGACGCGAGATTCGCGGAAAACGAGCCGGCGAAACCCGTTGACACCCAAATCGCGGCTGGTATTTTCTCCGCTCATTTTGCCCGGCAACGGCCAAAACACACCCGGATTTCTAACCCAAAACCAAACAGACAACACATGGCCAAAACAGCAAAGTCCGCCAAGAAGAGCGGCAAATCCATCAAATACGTTTACACCTGGGGCGCCGGCAAGGCGGACGGCAACGGCACGATGAAGCCGTTGCTCGGCGGCAAGGGAGCCAACCTCGCCGAGATGACCCGCATCGGTCTCCCTGTGCCTCCCGGGTTCACCGTCACCACGGAGGTCTGCACGTATTTCTATGACCACAAGCGGAAGTACCCGACCGAGCTTCAGGGACAGATGGAGAAGGGCATCCGCAACATGGAGAAGATCATGGGTTGCAAGTTCGGCGACTCCAAGGGGTTCCCGTTGCTGGTGGCCGTGCGCTCCGGCGCCCGCGACTCCATGCCCGGCATGATGGACACCATTCTCAACCTCGGCCTCAACGACGAGACGGTGCAGGCCCTGGAGAACGCCACCAAGAATCCGCGTTTTGCCTGGGACTGCTACCGTCGCTTCGTCCAGATGTACGGCGACGTCGTGCTCGGCGTGCAGAAGCGCGAGGGCGAGGACCACGAGCCCTTCGAGGAGGTCATCCATGAGTTCAAGCACGAGAAATACGGCAAGGACATCATCGACAGCGACCTGAGCGCCGAGGATCAGCAGGAGTTGGTCAAACGCTTCAAGAAGCTGGTCAAGGATCGCACGGGCCACTCGTTCCCGAGTGATCCGTGGGATCAGTTGCGCGGCGCCGCCGGCGCGGTGTTCGGTTCCTGGATGAATGATCGCGCGATCGTCTACCGCCGCAAATACGGAATCCCGGCCGAATGGGGCACGGCGGTGAACGTGCAGGCGATGGTCTTCGGCAACACCGGGACCGAGTCCGGCTCCGGCGTGGCCTTCACCCGCAACCCGGCCAACGGCAAGAACGAGTTCTACGGCGAGTTCCTGATCAACGCGCAGGGCGAGGACGTGGTTGCCGGCGTGCGCACGCCGGAGCCTGTCCTTCAGCTCAAGAAGGAGATGCCCAAGGCCTACGCTGAGCTGCTCAAGGTCCGCAAGACGCTGGAGAAGCATTTCAAGGATGTGCAGGACGTCGAGTTCACCATCCAGGAGGGCAAGCTCTTCATGCTCCAGACCCGCAACGGCAAGCGCACCGCGATGGCCGCGCTGAAGTTCTCCATGGACATGGTCAAGGAGAAGCTCATCGACTGGAAGACTGCGATCCTGCGCAACCCGGCCGACCAGCTCGACCAGTTGCTGGCGCCGGTGTTTGACGTCGACGACCTGAAGAAGGCCAAGGCTCTGGCCACAGGCCTGCCCGCCGGACCGGGCGCGGCCTCCGGCAAGATCTACCTGAACGCGGACCGCGCCGCCGCCGCAGAGGCGAAGGGCGAAAAGGTCCTGCTCGTCCGCACCGAGACCTCCCCGGAGGATCTGCGCGGGATGATCGCCGCTGAGGGCATCCTGACCGCCAAGGGCGGCGTTTCCTCGCACGCGGCGCTCGTCGCCCGCCAGATGGGCAAGGTCTGCATCTGCGGCGCCTCGGCCCTGTCGATCGACTACGGCAAGAAGACGGTCAGCGTCGCCGGCAAGACCTTCAAGGAGGGCGATTACCTCTCCATCGACGGCACCAGCGGCACGGTCTATGGCGGTCAGCTCAAGACCGCGCCTTCGGAAATCATCACCGGACTGCTGCAGGGCGACAAGGCCGCCCGCCGCACGGAGAAGTACAAGAGCTTTGCGAAGCTCATGGAATGGTGCTCGAAGGTGACCCGCATGGAGGTCCGCACCAACGCCGACAACCCGGAGCAGACCGCCAACGCCATCGCGTTCGGCGCCACGGGCATCGGCCTCACCCGCACGGAGCACATGTTCTTCGAGGGCGACCGCATCGACGCCATGCGCGAGATGATCCTCGCGGACAACGAGGCGGACCGCAGGAAGGCCCTGGCCAAGCTGTTGCCGTTCCAGCGCGAGGACTTCACCGGGATCTTCAAGACCCTGAAGGGCTTCCCGGCGACGATCCGCCTGCTCGACCCGCCCCTGCACGAATTCCTGCCGCACACCAAGGCGCAGCAGAAGGACCTCGGCAAGAAGCTGGGGATCTCCGCCGCCAAGGTCGCCAAGCGAGTCGAGGAGTTGCATGAGTTCAACCCGATGCTCGGTCACCGCGGCTGCCGTCTCGGCATCGCGTATCCGGAGATCACCGAGATGCAGGCCCGCGCCATCTTCGAAGCCGCGGCCGACGTCGCGAAGAAGAAGATCGCGGTCAAACCCGAGGTCATGATCCCGCTGGTCGGCTTCCAGAAGGAGCTGGAGCTGCAGGTTGAGATCGTGAACCGTGTGGCCGCCGAGGTCATGGCGGAGAAGAAAGTGAAGTTCGAATACCTGGTCGGCACGATGATCGAGGTGCCGCGCGGCGCCCTGACCGCCGACGAGATCGCCGAAACGGCGCAGTTCTTCAGCTTCGGCACCAACGACCTCACCCAGACCGCGCTCGGCGTCTCCCGCGACGACATGGGCAACTTCATGGTCCCCTACACCGAGAACGAGATCTACAAGAAGAACCCGTTTGCGACGCTCGACCAGACCGGCGTCGGCCAGTTGATCGAGACTGCGGTGGCCAAGGGCCGCAAGACCCGCAAGAACATCAAGCTCGGCATCTGCGGCGAACACGGCGGCGATCCGGACAGCGTCAAGTTCTGCCACCGCGTGGGACTGAACTACGTCAGCTGCTCGCCGTTCCGCGTGCCGGTCGCCCGCCTCGCCGCGGCCCAGGCCGCGCTGGAGGGCTGATCGGCTCCGAGTCCGATTGATACAATCACACCGGCGTCCGTCTTCGCGACGGGCGCCGGTTTTTTGTTTCCCGGAAACAGTGGCCGCGCAGGATCGGGTTGGGCGCGTTCGGCGGTCCCTTTTGGGGGAGTTGGCAGGTGTGGTCGATCCCCGTTCAGGCCTTGCAGAGACTTGATGCAGCGGGGTTTCCTTTTTCCGAAAGGGTGGAAGATTTCGGCCATGCGCACAGAATCTCCGATGGAAACCAAGCCGCGTTCGAGGCCGACCAAATTGACGGGAGTGGTCGAGCGCAGGATGTTGACGACGCGGGCGAGGGATGAAGTCTTCCCGTTCTTTGCGGACGCCGCCAACCTTGCGCGGCTGACACCGGACTGGTTGAAGTTCAGCATCGTCACGCCATCGCCGATCGAGATGCGGGAAGGGGCGGTGATCGACTACCGGATTTCCCTGCATGGGCTGCCGATGAAATGGCGGACGCTGATCACGCTCTGGGAGCCGCCGTTTCGTTTCGTGGACGAACAGGTCCGCGGGCCCTATCGGTATTGGCGACATGAGCACACGTTCGAGGAGACGTCGGAGGGGACCTTGATGGGAGACCGGGTTGAATACGCGACCCCGTTTGGGGCGTTCAGCGACCGCCTGTTGGTGCGCCGGCAATTGCGGCGGATCTTCGATTATCGGGCGGTTGTGATGAAGGACTTGTTCCAGGCTGAACCTGTGGAGCAACCGCTCGCTTTCTCACGTTGAAAGGACTCGGGCGGGGTTTGGGGAGGAGTCATTCAGTTTGCATCAGTGGTGGCGTGAAGTGTCCCCAGTGAGCGGCGCTGGTCATGCTCAGGTAGGCTCAGTGAGGATATTTCGCCCTACCCGCCCTGCAACCTTCGCGTTTCATGGGGGGGGAGACTCAGGTCATATTCGAGCGCCGGGCTCAACCTGTGTTTCCTTCAGTCGTCTGACGCTTCATCTCAAGCAGTTGCTCCTTCGCCTCAGTGATGAATTCGACGTGACTCTCAGGGATGTCCGGCCGTAGCAGGGCCTGGTCGAGTTGGGCGATCGCCTTGTCGGGTTGCTTCCATTCCTGGTAGATTGCGGCGAGCATGCGGCGCCCTTCGAAATTGTGCGGGTCCTTCGCAAGTTGTTCGATGATCTCCTTCTCAGCGTCCTTGAGTTCGTCATCGTTGATGAGCTTTTGGGCGAAGCTGAACGTCGGGACAACGCTCCCGCCGGCGCGGCCGCCGCCATAAAGAACTCCCATCACGGGTTGCCCCACGTGGTGAGCCAGTTCCTCTCGCCAGATCAGCCAGAGGCTCATGACGCCGATCCCGAGGAAAAACGGGGTAGCAGGAGCCTTGCCCAATACCGTAAAGAAGGCGGCCAGAGCGAGCAGGATAGGCTGGGAAACCAAGATCTTCGGCCAGCGGCGCTCTCGAAATTCGATGTCGCTGGAGAGCCACAGTAGAAGCAACGTGCCCAGCGCGCAGAAAAATGGGGCCGCGATGGAAAATGTCATTGTTGTCGGCTTCAGGCGATCCGCATGGTGAGGCCGCCGTCGATGGTGACCGTGTCGCCGGTGATGTAGTCGTTCTTTACCAGCTCAGCGATCAAGGTGGCGACCTGTTCACTCGTGCCCTCGCGATGGAGCGGGATGCGGTTGTCCAGGTTGTTCTGCTTCATCTCCTCCGGCATGTCCTTGTGGAAGCGGGTGCGAATCACGCCGTGCGCGACGCAGTTGACGCGGATATTGTCGTCGGCGAACTCACGGGCGAGGGCGCGGGTGAACTGCGGGATGGCTCCCTTGACGACCTGGTAGGCGATGTGGGCCGCGGCGGCCAGTTTGCCGGCGGTGGAGGAGATGAGGACGATCGCGCCCTCGCCGCGTTCGCGCATGTGCGGAATGGCGGCGCGGCAGAGGTGGAAGATCGCGTGAACGTGGACGTCGAAGCCGGCCTGCCATTCCATCTCCGTCAGGTCGAACAACCCGCCGGCGACCAGTCCTCCGGCCGAGTGCACCAGCACATCGACGGAGCCGAGTTGCGCGACGGTTTCCTCGACAGCGCGCTTCGCGTCGGCGGGCAGGGAGACGTCGGCAACGACGATGGCGCACTTGCGGCCGAGTTCCTCGATCTCAGTCTTGACGGCCTGGGCCTCGTCATCGTCGTAGCGGCCGTTGATGGCAACGTCGGCGCCTTGGCGGGCGAGTTCAAGCGCGGCGGCGGCGCCGATTCCCTTGGTTCCTCCGGTGACGAGACAGACTTTTCCTTCGAGTTGCATGGTGGTCTTGGTGGTTGGTTGCGGCCGTTGGTTTGGTGGCGGATTACAGCGGGGATAGCCGGGGATTCCAAGCTTCAAGAGAGGCGCGCCATGGGGCGATTTGATGTGCGGGGCGTCGTGGTAGGGAACGGAGCGCGGCGTTTACGCCGCTGGGTGTTGGACCGGAGAAGCGCTTTGGTTGGTTGCCCGACCTGACTGGCATTCAGGGCATCAGCGGCCTGAAGACCGCGCCCCGCGGGTTGGTGGTCGTCGCTTCGATTTGCCCAGCGTTCCTCTATTTTTCAACGGTCTGTTCCAAGGCCTTGAGCCAGCCTTCGATGGTGAACTCGTCGGCGCCGAGTTCCTCGGGGCGGAGGACGGCGAGGACTTCGCGGGGCGTGGGGCGGATGCCAAGATCAGGGAGGGTGGCTCCGCGTTGGTGGAGGGGCGTGCCGTAGAGGCGTTCGAGCTTGATGCCGTGTTGGTCGCAGTAGTTGCCGGAGTTGAGCGTGGGCAGGGCGCGGATCTGTTCGAGCGTCATGGCGGGGGCGCCGAGGTGGCGGTGGACCCATTCCAAGGCCTCCTTGTAGGCGAAGTAGGGGCGGTGGCCGCCGGCGGGTTCACACCAGGTCTCGACGTTTCCGCCGGGGCCGAGAAGGGAGTAGACCGAAGCGGCCGCAGCGACGGCCTTGTCCATGTTTTTCCAGGCGCTGCCGTCGTCCTCGCGGTCGATGACCCAGTCGGCGTCGCCGTTCATGATCTTGACGGCGCAGTCGGGGGCGGGAAGGGCCGCGTATTCGGCCCAGGTGAGCTGCTCGCGCATGCGGCGGGCGGGAAGCGTGGTGCAGTATTTGGTGCGGAGGGCGATGTCGTCGTAGGCCCAGCCGCAGACGAGGGCCATCTTGATGCGGGGTTCCACCGCTGCCATCCAACCGGCCTTGGCCCCGCCGAGGGAATTGCCCGCGACGCCGATGCGGTCGTGGTCGATGTCGTCGCGCTCCATCAGGAAATCGATGCCGCGCATGGTGTCGAAGACCAGCTTGCCCATGATGAGGCGGCCGGCCTTGTCCGCGCGGTCGCTGACGGCCTTGGGATCGTGGGCGCGGGTTCCGAGGCGGCCCTTGGCGTGGCGTTCTTCCTCGCCGATGGGATCCATGGCGAGGCAGGCGATCCCCATTCGGGCGTAAAGCTGGCCGCCGAAGTTATACTGCCACTGGCTCTTGCTGCCGCCGTGGCCGAAGGTGAAAACGATGGCCGGCATCTTGGCGGGTGGGTTCTTGGGGCGATAAAGGACGGCGGGAATGCGCGATCCGGGCTCGCTGGTGAAGACCCATTTCTCGATCACGATCCCGTCCCATTCGACCTGCCCTCGCTTCTCTGCGGCGAGGGGGACGCGATTTTTGGGAATGTCCAGCATGTCGCGGAGTTGGGCGCGGCTCTTGGCCTGCCATTTGCGGAATGCCTCGGGCGTCGCGGCGATCTGAGATTTGAGATCTATGACTTGAGATGTCGGGTTGGCGGTTTTCGCGATTGGTTGCGGGCGCTTCCAGACGGCCGTGTTGATCGCGAAATACTTGTTCTTGAAGGGCGGTTCCTTACGACTGGCGTACCACACTCGAAGGGAGCCGTCCGGCAGTCGCATGATCGACTGGCTGGTCGTGTAGTGGGATTCCCAGGGGCGTTCAGGATCGGGACGGAAGACGGGGTTGTCCGGGTGTTTGTGCCAGTTCAAGCCGTCGAGACTGGCGGCGAAGCCCAGTGCCGTCGTGCTTCGGCGCCCGGTCCAGTAACTGCCGTACCACATCAGGTAGGCGCCATCGATCTTGAGCACAGTCGGGTAGAAGAGGTTTCCCTTCTCCCAAGCTTGATCGAGCCCTACGACCGGATCGGGCGTGACGCGCCAGCGGGTCCCGTCCTCGCTGGAGGCGTGTCGGATGATCCATGGTTCAGCAGAAACATCGGTGAACCACATTTGGTAAAAGCGGCCGGTCTTGATGACGGTCGGCGCGTAGACGCCCTTCAGCAACGCGGGCGAGGGCTTGGACCAGTGGACGCCGTCCTCGCTGGTGGCTTCGTGCAGCGTGTGGAGTCGGGTCTTGTCCTCGAAGGAGGTCGAGCTGAACCAGATCCGCAGGCGGCCGTTCTCCCGGAGCGTCGCGCCGTCGGGGGAACGGAGCAGGGTGGGCGTGAGGATGGAATTCGTGGCGGTCCCGAATTCGAAGACCGGGTTGGTCGGATGGCGTGTGTGGACGCGTCCATCGCGGCTGGTGGAGAGGCCGAGGCGGAAGACGCGGTTGGCGACGTCGCCGGTGGAGCCGCAGTGCCAGAGCTGGAAACCATCGTCGTCGCGGGCGACCATCGGCGCGAAGATGTGGGTGTCGTCGAAGGAGCCGGGCTCGCCGAGGGAGAGGATAGGGCCGTCGGTGTCGCGGCGCCATTCCTGGGGGGAATCAAGCCAGGGGCGAAGTTCTGCGGGGACGGCGGCCTTCGTGTAGAGAGCGGAAACGAGGAGGAGGAACAGGGTGAAGGCAAGCGCTGTGAACGCGGAACGATTCATGGCGGAGAGTAAGGCAGATTGGAGAAGGAAGTTCCAGCGTCGGAAGTAACCGCACCCGCAAGTGAATGCTTGAAATGGGGTAGCAGCCGACGTGAGGAGGCTCATTCTCATTTGCAGGTCGTTGAAAGACAAATGAGCCTCGTCACCTCGTCTGCTACGAATCGAACCGGAGCGGCGCGGGCGGCTACAACTGCCGCTTCAGATGCTCGAAGTCGCGGTTGACGGCGTCGCGGGCGGCGAGAGCTTCCTCGCGGGTCTTGGCGCGGACGTAGGGCGAGTGGATGGAGATGGGGCCGGTGTAGCCGCTCTGCTTGAGCGTCTTGTAGAACTTGTCGCCAACGTGGCCCTCGCCCATGGGGACGTTCTTCGCCCTGCCGATCTCGAAGACGAAGTCCTTCACGTAGACCGCTTGGATTCGGGGACGGATCAATTGGAAGCTCACCGGCCAGGCGGAGGAGCCCTCGACCATCGCGTGGCGGATGTCGTAGGCGACGGCAATCTCCCTGGGATCGAATTCCTCCAGCAGCATCTCCAGGTCCCAGATGGGGCCGCCCACGTGAGCCGCTCCTGCGTGGTTCTGGTAGACGGCGGTAAGGCCGAGTTCGCGGTTGAGCGCGGCGAGTTCAAGGAGTTGCGGCTTGAATGCCTCCAACTGCGGGCGGATGGGGCGCTTGAGATCGTAGGACAGCCCGCCGAGGCGGTAGAGCCGGACGCCGAGTTTCGCGGCGGCGCGCAGGGTGGCCTCAGCGTGCGGTTGATCGACGCGGTCGATGCCGGTGGCCATGACGAGGATCTTGAGACTGCGCCGGGCCAGGGCGGCGACGTAGCCGGGCAGTTCGTCCGCGGCGCGCGCGGGTTCGATGCGGCCGCCGGGGCGGACGGTCGCCTCCACGCCGTCGAAGCCGATGTCGGCCAGCGCGTCGGCGAGTTCGTTGGCGCTGAGAGCCTGAAAGGTCTTCTCAAAGAAGGCGATGGGGTTGGCGGTTTGGGCGGGGCGTGTCGCGGAACGCGCGGCGTCGGGGAAAGTGGTCAGGCCGGCGGCGGCGAGCGCACCCTGGCGGACAAAGGAACGACGGTCGGTGTTCATGAGCGGATGGGCTTGTTCAGGGCGACTACATGGAGGTTGATCTGTGGCCGGCAATGCGATTGCCGTGGCGGTTCAAGGGGCCGGCGGTCGATCGAATTTGGGCGCTCTTGCCGGATCGTATTTCGCCCCGGCGGAGACCTGGATCATGGTGATCCGGATGCGGGTGGGAAAATACTTCTCATGATCCTTGCGTTTGTGGGCGTGTCCCTGGCCGCCGCTGGTGTCCTTGATCACGAGGGCCATCTGTTTGACGCCCTTGGTCCAGACAATGGAGTCGTTGTTCCAGAATTCAGTCATCTTGACGTCCTTCTCGTAGACTCCCGGTTTGGTGTAGGTCGGCGAACCGGTGCAGCCGTAGCCGTTTTTTTGTCCCTTGTTGGGAATGTAGCAGAGGCTCCAGTTGGTGGGCGCTTCGCCGATGGGTTTCTGGAGAACCTCCATCCGGATGTGCACGGAGCCGCGGCGGTAATCGACGGGCGTCGTCCAGTCCTTGGGGCAGCCTTTGCCGAATTCGGCAGCCTTCACGAAGAGATGGGACTTGGTCGGGATGGCCTCCTCGATGGAGAAATTAAACACCTTGTCGAAGAGGGTGAACTGGTCGGCGTGGGCGGTTACGGGGAGGACAGCAAGGGCGACGATGAGGGAAAGGACAGGGCGTTTGAACATGGGCGGATGATCGGCTGGGGACTTGGCGGCTGTCAACGCGCGGTGGGGTATGCTCAGGGCGGCGCTCCGGGGATAGTTCGTCCTACCGTCTCCGCCACGCGCCGAAAGGCGCATTTTTTTCCTTTAAAAATCGCGACGACTCTAGATCAATGCCCCCTGTGAGCGACGACGACATTCCAGGATATCGGATCTGGGCCGCGGACGATGTGGTGTACGGTCCGGTTGAGCTGCCGCAGTTGGTCGAATGGATCCAGGACGAGCGTGTTGAATCGGACACCTGGATCTACATCGAACACGAGGGCAAATGGCAGCAGGCGGGGAAAATTCCGGATTTCGGGATGTTCTTCCGCAAACGCGCACCGGGAGGCGGAGGCGGAGGCCCGAAAGAAGCGGCGCCCCTGATTGCCGGCATCAAGCCGGGCATGCTGCGCCGGGTGAAGATTCTCTCCGAGTTTGACGACCAGCAACTGGGACGCTTCCTCAAATACATGGAGGTCCAGCAGAAGCGGCAGTTCACCGAGGTGGTGAAGGCCGGCGATCACGGCGATTCCATGTTTCTTGTCCTGGAAGGCGAGGTGCGGGTCCGTATGATGCTTGGCTCCAAGGAGAAGATCCTGGCGACTCTGCCGGCAGGCGAGTTCTTTGGCGAGATGACGCTCTTCGATCATGGCCCCCGGTCGGCTGACGTGGTGGCCAACTCCGATTGCACCCTGATCAAGATCAGCGCCGACTCCCTGGAAACCCTCCTGAACGAGGCGCCCGAGCTGGCGCCTCCCCTCCTGATTGCGATCTGCCGGACCTTCTCCGCGCGCATTCGCCAACTGAACAAGAAGTGGAAGGATGCGATGAACTTCGGCGGCGCGGCCGGGAGCATCGGCGAACCTTCATAGTAGGACGAGGTTTCACGGCGCGACGGGTTGCGCCGGCGGAAAAATCCGGCAAAGTAGATTTCGTAAACGCGGCGGCGCCGTCCTTTCGGACGGCGCCTTCTTTTGCAGATAGCGACATGGGCAAAGTTGTAGGCATTGATCTGGGCACGACGAATTCGCTCGTCGCGGCGGTGGATTCCGGCATCCCGATCGTCCTGGCGGACGAGGAAGGCCGGAGGATCACGCCGTCAGTTGTCTATTACCCGGAAGACGGCGGTGAACCCACGGTCGGCCGCTCGGCGGCAAGGGGGAGGGCGGCGCGGCCGGCGCAGACCGTCGCGTCGGTCAAGCGGTTCATGGGACGGCGATCCCAGGAACTTGAAGACGATGATCGCGATACCGGTGTCGGACTGTCGACAGGTGAAGACGGCGGAGTTCGGTTGGACGTTGGCGGGCGGAGCGTCAGCCCGGAGGAGGTTTCCGCGGAGATCCTTGCGACCTTGAAACGCGCGGCTGAAGCGGCCTTGGAAACCGAGGTTTCGGGCGCGGTGATCACTGTCCCCGCCTATTTCAACGACGGTCAGCGCAATGCGACCAAGCGCGCTGGTGAATTGGCGGGGCTGAAGGTGGAACGCATTGTGAACGAGCCCACCGCCGCCGCGCTGGCCTACGGGCTGGACCGGCTGAAGGAGTCGGCGAAGATCGCGGTTTACGACTTCGGCGGCGGGACTTTCGATCTTTCGATCCTGGAACTGAAGGAGGGGGTGTTTCAGACGCTCGCGACGAACGGCAACACGCGGCTTGGCGGTGACGACATCGACCGGCGCCTGGTGGAGCACATCGCCGGGAGGATTGTTGCGGTTGGCGGACCGGAGGCGGCAGACGACGTCCTGCTGCTGGCCCGGATCCGGGAGGAGGCGGAACGCTGCAAGATCGAGCTTTCCTCCGAGAGCGAGGTGGAGATCTCGCTTCCGTTTCTCAAGGACGGTTTCAGCTTCGCAGAGAAACTGACGCGCGACGATTTGGAGCGCTTGGCGCGCCCGATCGTTGAGCGCACGCGGGAGCATTGTCTCCGTTCTCTGGCCGACGCGGGCCTGAAGCCACAGGACCTCGACCAGGTGATCCTGGTGGGCGGGCAGACCCGCATGCCGTTGGTAAGGCGGTTGGCGGCGAAGTGGTTTGAGTGCGCGGAATTCGACGAGACCCGCGGGGATCTTCGCCTGGGTGAAGACTATCATCGCGCTTCCGGACCGGAGTTGAACACCTCGCAGAATCCCGATGAGGCCATCGCCCGAGGCGCGGCGATCCAGGCGGAGATCCTGATGGGCGGCTTCAAGGACCTGTTGCTGCTCGATGTCACGCCGCTTTCGCTGGGCCTGGAGACCTTTGGCGGCCTGATGAACGTGATCATTCCCCGAAACTCGACCATCCCGGTCAAGGCGGGGGAAATGTTCACCACCGCGATGGACTTCCAGAAGAGCATGCTGATCCATGTGCTGCAGGGCGAACGCGAGAAGGCGGCCGACAACTGGAGCCTGGGGAAATTCACAATCGAATTCGAAAAGGCGGCGAAAGGCGTGGCGCGCGTGGGTGTGCAGTTCGAGATCGACGCCGACGGGATCCTGCACGTACTCGCCCGCGACACCCTGACCGGGAAGGAAAAGGTGGTGGACCTGCGTTCGGCCGTCGATGTGGACGACGCCGATGTGACCCGCATGGTCGAGGAATCGGTGGAGCACGCGTTCGAGGATCTGGCCGTTCGACAGTGGATTGAGGCGAAGCTGCGCGCCGAGGAGACCCTGAGCGCGACGGAGTCCGGACTGGCCGATGTGGGGGATGATCTGGACGAGGAATCACGGGGACGCGTCGAATCCGCCGTCGCCGCGGTCCGGGGCCTGCTGGAGGAAGCGGGCGGGGAGGACGGCGTCGGTGATGCCCGGAAGTTGAAGGCCGCCGTCGGACAATTGGACGAGGCCACGCTGCCGCTGGCGGACCTTATGATGGAGAAGGCCATGGACGCCATGCTGCGGCAGCGCGGGGTGATCGATTGAGGGAGGCCGCATGATCTGCGCGCTCGGTTGGCATCAATGGGACGGCGGAGCCTGCAAGCGCTGCGGCAAGACGCGAACCTGTTCGGGGGAGCGCCATTTCTGGAGGAGGGACCGCTGCGAGGTCTGCGGGAGCCGGAAGCTCGGGCCGGCGCAGATTGCCACCCTGATCAACAAGATCCACCTCAAACGTTTCGATTCGAAGCTGGCATCATGGGTCGAGGAGTTGACGGATGTCGGCCCCATTGCCATCAGGCAGATTCTCACGGAATTGTCGGATATGGAGCGGTCCCACAACGATCTCCCCAACGCGCCGTTTCAGGATCTCCGGCGTGTCGTCGAAAACATGGGGCCGCGTGGATCGGCTTTGTTGCGGGAGGCTGTCGGAGCAGAGCCGGGGGAAGGCGGAGGACATTCAGCGCGCGTGAAGAAGATGGCGGAGGAGATTTCGGCGATGTGGAAAGACGAAGCGGCGCAGGCGGATTCTTCCTGATGAACCTGCGTGGGTTCGGAGTGGTTCAACCAATGTCTTAGCCGGAGGTGTGTCGCCCCGTTGGGGCTTTGAAGTGGGGCGCCTTCGGCGAGACGCCCCTACCAGCGTGGGTAGGGACCTTTCGCTGAAAGGACCCATTTCAAAGTTGCTGAAGGGACGGTCGCCGGCTTCAGTTGTTCCGGAATCGCTCTATCTTCACTCCGCCTCTCCGAGTAGATCCGGCATCCTCGGGCAAGCTCCTTCCGAAACACTCAACGCTCCGTGCCGGACGCGCTGACGACCCGGTAAAACCGGATCGGGGATTGCGCGGCTTCGGGGTCGTGAAATTGCAGGCGCGTTCCCTGACGGACGGGGCGGCCGAGCGGGATCCAGGCGCGGAGATCGGTCGAGTATTCGACGAGGTAGTCCGCCGATGAGTCATCGGCGGGGATCGCGAGCCGGATTGAGCCGTCTGCTTCGCGTTCGATGGATGAGAAGCCGGGGAGGAATGGCGTGGGGGCGAGTGGGCGGGCTTCGGGTTCCGAGGAAACGGCGGTTGCAGGGGCGCGCAGCGCGAATTCGAAATCGACGGGGTTCAGCAGGACGGCGCGGGTTCTGCCGTCCTTTCGGCCGTTGGCGAGGACCTGGCCGTGGTTGTTGATTCCGTCGGCGCTCGAGAGGCTCCAGCCTGAGTCACGGTCGATGCAGGCGTTGAGATCGAGCATCCGGTCGCCGTCGTTCTGGAAGAGGAAGGCGGCGGCGCGGTTTTCCGCGGTATGGCTGTAGCCTACGACATCGCCCGCGTTGTTCAGGCCGTAGGCGCGGCTGGCCTTGCCGCCCAAGGTCCCCAGGTCTTTCGTCTTCCCGTCTTTCCAGGTGTAGGCGTGGACGCCCGCGAGGTCTTCGCCCGGCGGAGCGGCCCAACCGGCGATGATGCCGTGGTCGTTGACTCTCGTGGCGCCGGCCCGAAGGCCGCCCAAGGTCCCCGCGTCGATCATTTCCCCGGCGCGCCACAGGAACCCGTGGGAGCTGGTAGGCGACGTATTGAAATCGAGGAATTGGCCGGCGATCTCGTTGTGAATGTTGATGGTGAAGCCGCTGATGGTCGTGTTGCGGGTGGTTGTCTCGACCATGATCGTGGCGCCGTTCTCCCAAAGGGCGATGGCGGCGCCGCGTGGTCCTTCCAAGCGGAGGACAACCTGGGAGCGGTCGTTGATGGCGCCGCCGGCGAGAAAATTGCCGACGTGAGTTGAGTTGGGGTAGAAGGCGAGACCCAGCATCGGGGAATCGTCTATCTTCCCAAGATCATGGACCCGGTTGTGCCGCCAGAGGAAATTTCGTCGGGCTCCGCCCGTGACGAAGGCGCCGGTGATCTCACCCCGGTTGTTGATCGAGCGGGCCAGGGCTTCGTCGGCGCCGGCGATCCTGAGTTCAGTCATCGCGCCGCGATCCCAGAGAAAAGCGCGGGAGACGTGGTTGGTCGTGTCGGCCCAGCCGACGACCTGCCCCTTGTCGTTCAGGTCCGTGCCTCGGCTGAAGAAGCAGCCGGGCAGCGTCCCGAGATCGATGACGTCATAGCGCGGCGCGGCGGGGGAGAGGGTGGCGCAGAACAGCAGGAGGGCAAGTGCGAGGGGGCGGGCGGGTGTCAGCTTCATGGCTGGTTCTGCCAAGATGGGATCAGCGAGAGGATTCCGCATTTTAGAAAATCCAAATCAGGATCGCCAGTAGCAGTCCGCATAGAAGGAAGGCAAGAATAGGAAACATGAGACATGACCAGATTCTTCTTTTGGTGCTGTTGGTCTTTTTCGTCTTCTTGGCAAGAGCGTGATCTATCGGGATTGCTATTGCTGCTGATAGTATCAACGAGATAAGCAGCAGCAAAAGGAGTTCGTCTGTTACGCCACTTAGATCGGATGCGTGAGCATTCGAAAGCCCCGCGCAAAACACCACACACAACGTGAACGGCATTTTGAGGATGCCGATGTTCGTTTGCATGAGCTCTTCCGTTCTCATACTGGCATCAAATTGAAGCGTCCCTATTACGCGATTGCCTTAGCCGTTCTTACGAGTTCAGCCAATTCAGCAAACCGTCTGGTCTCCTGAATGATCCTGTCCTTAATCATTTTGTTTCGAGACAAGAGGACAGGATCATTGGGACAGGATCATTTTATTTCGTAATTTCCAGCGTCGCGGTGAGCTTGCCGGGGTAGGCGAAGGGTTCGTCGTATTCGCCGACGGCGCCTTTGAGGTCGCGGCCGACCTGGAGGCCGTCGAGGGGCATGCTGGAAAGCGGGCCGGGAGTGGAGCCTTGGGCGACGGGTTTGCCGTCGATGCGGAGTGTGACGGCGCCGTTCTTGGCGAGTTGGCCTTCGAGTTTGAAGGGCTTGGTCGGGGCCGGGGATTTTGCGGCGATGACGGTGAGCTTGCCGCCGTGACGGGTGGCTAAGTTGAGCTTTCCGCCCTTCACGTAGACCGCCCAGCCGTGGGCCGTGCCGCCTTGGGCGAGTAGGACTCCGTCGGCGGACTTGGCCGGCGTCACGGCGGCGTAGAACTGGAAGGCTTTCTTCTCGACGAACGGCGCCTTCTCAGCGGGCAGGTCGTCGCCGGCCTTCAGGCTGAATTTCTTCTTCTTGCTGAAGGACTTCTTCTGGTTCCGGTTCTTGTAGTAGGGCGTGAGCGGATAGACGTCGGCGCGGGCGGCGTAGGCTTCCCAGAGCTTCTGTAGTTCATCGGCCTTGCCCGGGCGGATCTTGGAGAGGTCCGCCTGCTCGGAGCGGTCGGTCTCAATGTTGTAGAGTTCCCAGGGGCCGTTGGCTCCCTTGGCGACGAGTTTCCATTTGCCTTTACGGACGGCGCGGTTGCCTTCGTGCTCCCAATAGATGGCCTCGCGGTCGATCTTCCCGCCATTGAAGGCTCCAAGCAGGCTCTTGCCCTCCATGGGCTTGATCTTCTGCCCGGAGCGCCATTCGGGGTAGGTCGCGCCGGCTGCGTCGACGCAGGTGGCCATGATGTCGATCAGGTGGCCGGACTGCTGTTCGATCGCGTTTCGACGCTTGATGCCCACGGGCCAATGGGCGATGAGTGGGGTGGAGATGCCGCCTTCGTGAACCCAGTGCTTGTATTCCCGGAAGGGAGTGTTGGAGACGTTGGCCCAGGCCTCGCCGTAGGCGATGTAGGTTCCGTCGGGACCGGGCATCGCGCCCTGACCGGTGATGGTGGGGAAACCGTCGCGGGTCTGCTTGGGGATCATGTCGAACTGAAGCTCGTCCTTGGCCATGGGCGGGAAGGGGGCCTTTTCGGGGCGTTTTGTCCATTCGTTGCGCGGTGTGCGGCCGAGTCCTTCGGCGCAGCCGCCGTTGTCCTGGAAGAACAGGATCAGGGTGTTGTCGAACTGACCGTTGGCCTTGAGCGCCTTGACGATGCGGCCCACGCCCTGGTCCATGCGATCGACCATGGCGGCGTAGACTTCCATGCAGGCGGCCTCCCACTGCTTGTTTTCGACCTTCCACCATTCGGCGACGCCGGCGGGCAGGGGTTGGTTGGCGTCGACGACCCCGAGTTGCTTCATTCGCGCGTGGCGGGCCTTGCGGATGGCTTCGTAGCCGACGTCGTAATTGCCTCGATACTTTTTGATGTCCTCCTCCAGCGCGTGCATGGGCCAGTGGGCGGCGGTGAAGGCGACATACATGAAGAAGGGTTTGTCGGGCGTCTGCTTCTTGTGGTCGGTGATGAAGCGGGCGGCGTTGTCGGCGATGGCGTCGGTGTAGTAGTAGCGCTTCGGCTGGTATTCGGGATCGGCGAAGGGGGAGATCTGGGTGTTGTCCCGGGTGAGGGAGTTGGGGTCGTAAAAGCTTCCGGCGCCATGGATGGTGCCGTAGAAGCGGTCGAAGCCTCGCTGGAGCGGCCAGTTGTGCTTGGGGCCTTCGGGCGCGACATGCTTGGTGACGTGCCACTTGCCGGCGAGGTAGGTGGAGTAACCGGCGGGCTTCACGGCTTCGGCGATGGTGACGCAGTTGCGGTTCAGATCGCCGCGATAACCCTCGTAACCGTTGTCGTTCATCATCCAGCCGACGCCGGCCTGGTGGGGGTAGAGCCCGCTCATCAGACTGGCGCGGGTGGGGCAGCAGCGGGCGGTGTTGTAGAAGTGGGTGAAGCGGACGCCGTTTGCCGCGAGGCTGTTGAGGTTCGGCGTGGCGATCTCACTGCCGTAGCAGCCGATGTCCGAGTAGCCCATGTCGTCGGACATGATGACGATGATGTTCGGGCGGGAGGCTCCGAACGCGGCGGTTGCCAACACAGCGAGGGCGAGGAACAAGGGAAGGCGGGAGGCGAGGGGGTGTTTCATCGGGCGGGAGTATGGGGTTTGGCGAAGGGCGTTCAAGCCGTGACTGCGGGAGGAAAGCGGTAGGCGCGTTTTTGGCAGACAAATGAAAGGCCCGTTGGGCCGGGAAATGTGGAAAAGCCAGGAAGGACTGTCCTACGTGGAGCCATGCCTCACACCGCTGCCGAGAGAATCCCCCGCAGTTCGTCGTGGGTGAGTTCAAGGGGGTTTGCCTTCATGCTGCTGGCGCGGGCCGATTTCTCAGCGATGATGTCGAAGTCATCGGACATGACGCCGAAGGAGGAAAGGGCGGGGATGTTGAGGTCCGAGCGAAGAGCCTCGAGCCACTCGATGGCTTGCTCAAGCGTCGCCCCGGGATCGCCGACGAGCAGCGCGGCGACCTCCCGGTAGCGGTCGAGGGTCGGTCTGAGTGTTGCGCGTTCCGTCAGGGCCGCGATGTTGGTTCTGACCACGTGGGGCAACAAGGCGGCGCAGACTGCGCCATGGGGGGCGGGAAACATGCCGCCGATCGGACCGGCGAAACCATGGACAGCTCCGAGTCCTGCGTTGGCGAGGGCCAGGCCGCCGAAGAGACTGGCGACGGCCATGTCCTCCCGGGCCTCGGCGTCTGAGCCGTCATGGAAGGCTCGACGGAGGGAGCGGGCCGCGCGGCGGATGCCTTCGCGGCATAGACCGTCGGTGAGCGGGTTGGTTCGGCAGCAGGTGAAGGGTTCGATCAACTGCGTCAGCGCGTCCATCCCCGTGGTCGCCGTGACTTCGGGCGGCAGCGAATGTGTGAGCGTTGGATCGACGATGGCGAAGTCGGGAAGCATGAGCGGGTGGCGGAGGCTGACCTTGACGCGATGGTCCGGCGAGGCGAGCACGGCGTTCTTGGTGACCTCGGCGCCCGTGCCGGAGGTGGTGGGGACGGCGATGCTCGGGAGCGGTTTCTCGGTGAGCGGGCGGCCGTGGCCAATGACTTCGAGATAGTCGAGCGGTTCGCCCGGATTGGTGGCGAGGGCGGCGATGGCTTTTCCCGCGTCGATGGCGCTGCCGCCGCCAAAGCCGACAATCAGATCCGCGCCGAGACCTTTCGCCGCCGCGACACCCGCCTGGACCGCGGCGATGGCGGGTTCGCCGTCGATTGCGAAGACGTCGGATTCAATTCCGCGGTCCCCGAGTTGTCGGGCTAGGGGCAGCGCGCGTTCGGTGGTTTTTCCGGTGACGAAGAGCGCGCGACTTCCGAGGGAAGCGGCGAGGTCGGCGAGTTTTTCGACCTGCCCGGCTCCAAAGAGGATGCGGCCGGCGGTGGCAAATTCGAAGTTCATGCGGAGGTTTTGGCCGATGATCGGCCGTGGCTCAACGCTGAAAGACGCGAACGAGCGTGTGGGGGTTTGTTTCCTGGAATTGCGGGGGATATGGAGGGAGGTGGGGCGGAGTCGCCTCTTGTGCGCTCTAGGTCGAAACAGGCAGGATCGGCGGATGCAAGATGCCTTCGATCCCAGGCCCACGACCTTGACGGGTAGGCGCGTCCGATTGGAGCCCCTGGGTTTGGGGCACGCGGCGGAACTGCTGGATGCGGGAAGCGACGAGGCGGTCTGGCGATACCTGCCCTGTCCGGCGCCAACGAAGCCGGCTGAAATGGAGGCGATCGTGGATGAGGCGTTGAGGGAGCGCGACGTGGGGGCGCAGATTCCGTTCGCGATTGTGTCCGTTGCGGAGCGGCGGGCCGTGGGATCGACACGCTACCTGGACATCCAGCGCGAGAACCGCGCGATGGAGATAGGCTGGACGTGGATAGGGAGGCCCTGGCAACGGACGGCGGTCAATACGGAGGCCAAGCTGCTGCTGTTGCGCCACGCGTTTGAGGATCTGTGCGCGCTGCGGGTGCAGTTGAAGACGGACGGCCGCAACGAGCAGTCGCAGGCGGCCATCGAACGAATCGGCGCGCGGCGGGAGGGGACGTTGCGACGGAACCGGCAGCTTTGGGACGGGTTCGTCCGCGACACCATTGTGTTCAGCATCCTGGATTCGGAATGGCCCGAGGTGGAGGCTGCGCTGGCGGCGCGGTTGGAACGCGGGACGTGACCGGGGATCAAGGAGCGGCGACACGGCTTGTCGCCGTGGCTCTGAAAGGGCCAGAGGTGCGCTTTGGGGGGCGGACGGTGAGAGTTTCCGCTTGGCCTTGGGGAGTCGCCGCGCGTCTGAGCGCCTGCTTTGCAGGCAGGGCGACAAGAACGTCGCCCCTCCTTGGCTGAATGCGCCGCGCTTTTTTCCTTTTGCCTTGAAGCGATTTGAAAATAATCCGGTCCAAAACCGAAACCCACACTTCGAGACCCTACCGATCATGAAGATGAAGCAATTGCCCCTGGCGGCGTTGGCGCTGTCCGTTTCGCTGTCGGCCTCCGCCGAGAACTGGCCCCAGTGGCGCGGCCCGAACCACAACGGCTCCTCCGACGAAAAGAACCTGCCGTCGGAGTTCAGTCAGACCAAGAATGTTGCGTGGTCCACAGACCTGCCCGGCATGGCTGCGGCAACGCCGATTGTCTGGGGCGACCACATCTTCATCTCCACAGCCGACGAGGGGAAGGGGACGCTCAATGCCATGGCCCTCGACCGCCGCGGCGGCAAGGTCCTGTGGAACCGTGCGGTGGGGGAAGGCCTCAGCCGCGACAACCGCAGCAACTATGCCTCCAATTCGCCGGTCACCGACGGCAAGGTTGCGGTGTTTTTCTATGGCAATGGCGACCTGGTGGGTTTCGACTTTTCGGGGCGGGAACTCTGGCGGCGCAACATCCAGAAGGACTACGGCGACTTCGCCTTCCAGTGGACCTTCTCCGCCAGTCCGATTCTGCACGACGGAACGCTTTACCAGCAGGTGCTGCAGCGTGACACGCCGGTGCACGGCGCGGGCAAGCAGAACGGGGAGTCCTACCTGCTTGCCATGGACCCGATGACCGGCAAGACGAAGTGGCGGCATGTGCGGCCGAGCTTCGCGCATCCGGAGTTTGGCAAGGCGAACGCCGAGTCGCTGGAGGCGTTCAGCACGCCTGTTCCCTTCAAAAATAACGGGCGCGACGAACTGGTGATCGTCGGCGGCGATTGCCTCACCGGACACGATCCGAAGACTGGCAAGGAACTCTGGCGTTGGGGAACGTGGAACCATCAGCGGATCGGTCACTGGCGTCTGGTTCCTTCGCCCGGCGTCGGCGGCGGGGTGATCCTGGCCTGCGCGCCGAAACGCGGGCCCATCTACGCCGTCAAGGCGGGGCTCTCCGGAACGCACAAGGATTCTGCGCTGGCCTGGACTTCCGACCCGAAGGAACTGACCTCCGATGTCTGCTCGCCTTCCTTTGCCGACGGGGATTTCTTCATCCTCTCCGACGCCCTGCGGGATCAGTCGCTTTCGCGGGTGGAGCCGAAAACCGGCAAGGTCAAGTGGTCGTTGACGCTGCCTGCCCACCGCAAGCTGTGGCGCGCCTCGCCGACGGTCGCTGACGGCAAGGTCTACTGCATGGACCACGGCGGCAACGTCGCTGTGGTCAACGCCTCGAATGGGAAGTTGCTGGGCGACATCGCCATGGGCAAAGAGGGCGACAACAACACCCGCTCCACCATTGTGGTGTCGCAGGGACAGTTGTTCATCCGGAACAATTGGAAGTTGTTCTGCATTGGGAAGTCCGCCCGTGTGGCCCAGGCGAAGTGACCTGGAGTCAGCCTCGATATTCTCAGCAAGCAAGAACGCCGCCCTGTGCCGGGGCGGCGTTTCTGTTGTCGGAGAATCCAGTTGTGGACGGGACGAGGCCGTAGCTGCGCTTGCGAATGGGTGGCGGTGGCGTCTCAAGGCGACCGCTTCGTCCGCTCAGTTGTCTCCGCAACGGCCACACGCGTTGGGATTGCCGCTGCACATGGGCGGCATTTCGGGCTGTCCCCCGCCGCCGCTGGCGGCGAAGACGGAGAGCTTCTTCTCCAGCTTCGAGGACTTGCAATGGGGGCAGCGGGTTCCTTTCCAGTCGGTGCTGCGGACGAGCAGTTCGGAGTCCTTCTCGCAGGACTTGCAGTGAAATTCGTAAATGGGCATGAGCGGAAGATAATTGCCCCGAACGCGCGATGCAATGTCGGCGATGGCTCTACTTCGTCTCGTTCCCCTTGGCCTTCAGGTGCTGGTCGAACCAGGCGGCAAGGGCGGGCATTTCTTTTTCCATTCCCGGCCAACCATGGCCTTTGCCTTCGCGGCGGATGAGCATGGTGGGCACGGATCTGCCCTCGCACTGCTTCAGGAAGGACTCGGCCTGTTGAAAGGGGACGAGCGGGTCGGCATCGCCGTGGACGATCAGGATGGGCGGGGTCTTCTCGGTCACGAAGTTGATCGGGGAGATGGCGCGGCCGAGGAGTTTGCGTCCCTGCGCGGTGCGGATCATGGGACCAAAGGCGGGGTTGTAATCGGCCAGCATGCCCACGCCGACGGCGTCCTCGCCCTCCTTGCCGTAGTTCAGAAAATCGGTCGGAGGGAAGAAGCAGGCGACCGCCTGGACGGCGCTGGATTCGCGATCGATGGGATCCATGGCATCGGGCGATCCCGGCGCGCCGCGGGTTCCGATCATGAGGGAGAGATGTCCTCCAGCGCTGGCGCCGGAGACGCCGAGACGATCGGGATCGACGCCGAATTTCTTCGCGTTGTGCCGGATGAAGCGCACGGCTCGGTGGATGTCCTTTTCGATCTCGGCGATCTGATACTTCGGTTGAGAGCCGTGCACGACCGCGAAGACCGTGTAGCCGCGATCGATGAAGGCGGAAAGAAACGCGGGATTGATCGCGCGTTTGGCGGAGAACCAACCGCCGCTGACGATGAAGATGACACCGCGGCCGTTCGGTTCGGCGGGGCGCAGCATATCCATCGTCAGGGCCATGCCGAATTTGCGGCCGTAGATGATGTCCTCGACGCGGGTGAACGTGGCGGCGTCCTGGGCGGAGGTGGAATGCGATGAGCCGAGGACGAGAAGGAGGACGAGAAGGAGGACGGGGGTGCGGGGGTTCATGCTGCTTGGGCTGTTCCCCTCAGGCGAGGATTTGGCGAATCGGGGTTCCGTGCTCGATGTCGAGGCGCTTGCGTCCCGGGACTTCGAGCTTTTGGGAGTCGAGGCCCATCTGATGGAGCACGGTGGCGTGGAGATCGGTGACGTAGTGGCGGTCCTCGACGGCATGGAATCCGATTTCGTCGGTGGCGCCGTGGACGATGCCGGGCTTGGTTCCGCCGCCGGCGAAGAAGACGCTGAAGCCGTGCGGATGGTGGTCGCGCCCGGTGCCGGTCTTGCGGCCGAGCAGATCCGCGCCGGGTGTGCGGCCGAACTCGGTGCCCCAGAGGATCAGGGTTTCGTCCAGCATGCCGCGTTGCTTGAGGTCTGCGATGAGGCCGGCGATCGGTTTGTCGATCTGTTTGCAGAGCCGGCTGTGATTGGTCTTGATGTTGGTGTGGGAATCCCAGGCTCCGGCGCTGCCGGTGTAGCCGTGGAACAACTGGATGAAACGCACGCCGCGCTCGACCAGCCTCCGCGCCGCAAGGCACTTGCTTCCGAAATCCTGGGTCTCCTTCTCATCGATCCCGTAGTTCGCCAGGGTCGTCTTGCCTTCCTTCTGAAAGTTCACGACTCCGGGCACGGCGGTCTGCATCTTGAAGGCAAGTTCGTAGGACTTGATGCGGGCCTGGAGTTCCTTGTCGTCGGGATACTCGACGCCGGCGAGGCGATTCAGGCTTCCCAGGAGACCGAAGTTCTGGGCCTGTTCCTCCAGCGTCATGGAGGAATCGGCCGGTCGGACGAAGGGCAGGGGATTCTTGGGGTCGACCTTCAGTTTCACGCCCGCATGCTGGGGGCCCAGGTAGGCGGAACCGTGCGTCCAGGCGGCTCCGCAGCAGTCGGCGCTGGGTTCCCCGAGGACGACGAATTGCGGAAGGTTCTCATTGGCGGAGCCCAGGCCGTAGCTGACCCAGGAGCCGACCGTGGGAAAGGCCCCTTCGCGAATGTTGCGTCCGGTGTGGAAGGTGAGCTGCGCCCCATGGTTGTTGTCCTGCGTCCACATGGAGCGGACCACCGCAATATCGTCGGCGCAACGCCCGAGGTGCGGGAACCAGTCGCTGACGACAAGCCCGCTCTGGCCGTAGGTCTGGTAGCCGGTTGCGAGAGGAAAGATGCTCTTGTAGATGTCGCGCTTCTGGGACTGCGCGGCGCCGAGATTGCGGTTCACCAGGTCCGGGTTGACGAGTTCCGCGTAACCGGCCTCATCAAAGGTCTTGCCCGCGTGTTTGTTCAGGATCGGTTTGACGTCGAAGCTCTCCAGGTGACTGGCTCCGCCGATGAGGAAGATCCAGATGACGGACTTTGCCTTGGGCTGCGCGTGGGTGATGCCGTCGGGGGCGCGCCAACCGGAGCCGTCGTTGGCCGCGCGGGCGACGCCATCCTTGAAGAGCATTCCGCCGAGGGCGAGTCCGGTGCATCCCATGCCGGTGTCGGCGAGGAAGGCGCGTCGGGTGGGGTTGTTCGAATTGTTCAGATTCTCGTGCATGCGCGGCAAAACAGGATTCCGGGACGTCGGATTGCTTCGCATAACGCAGCGCGCGCGTCAACGGAAAGGCCAGGGCTCGCGGGGATGAGTTGTGGCGACGCCATCAATACGCGAAGGTCAAAGGGCGGGTGGGGCGAATTGTCCTCAATGAGCCGACGCGAGTATGTCCCCCGCGCGGCTCACTGAGGACAGTTCGCCCTACCTCTTTCGCCGATGCCTGTCGTCGGCTTGCCCGCTACTTCAACTCCCTGATTCGCAGATTGCGGAACTTGTAGGTCTGGCCCTTTTCGCCGTGGTGCTGGATGGCGATGTAGCCCTCCGCGTCCATACCGTCGTGGTAGTCGCTGGTGACGACGCCGTTGACCTCGATCTTGAGACTGTCGCCCTTGCAGGTGATCCGATATTGGTTCCAGCCCGTGCGCTTGAAGGCGTCTCGAACCTCGGGCTTCTTGAAGTGGGCGGTGGATTCCTTGATCCGGGCGAGCGCGGCCTCGTCCTTGGTGTTGCCCTCCTTGGCCGGCCAGAGCCAGCGGCGGCGGCCTTCGTCATAGATGCCGCCGGACCAGCGTCGGTCGGAGCCATCGACCTCGGCCTGATAGCCGTAGACCTTGTTTTTCTCAGCGTGGCAGCGGAACATGAAGCCGGAGTTGGCCTTGCCTTCGGGCAGGTTGATCTCCCCCTCGAAAACGAAGTCGCGATATTTCTTGTTGGTGACGAGGAAGAACTTCTTGTTGGCCGTGAGGTGGATCTCGTTGCCGACGATCTTGACGTCGCCCCAGTCGTAGGGGTTGTGCCAGTTGTCCACGTCCTTGCCGTTGAAGAGATTAACCCACTTGGCGTCGTCGGCCCGGAAGGTGAAGGAAAGCGCGATGATGGCGGCGAGGGTGAGGAGGAGCTTGTTCAGTTTCATGTCTGTCAGACTGGCGTTGGGCGGTTGGAATTCAGACCGGAATTCAGCCAGAATCAACACGGGAAGGACAGCTGAAAAGGGAAGGGGCTTCCGTGGGGAACTTGTCTCGGCGGAAAGGCGGGGCGAGTTGTCTGGAGTCTGCTGGGCCAGGAGATGCTCACGGTGGCTCACTGGGGACTGTTCGTTCCACCTTCATTGCTTAACTCGTCTTGCTGAATCGGCGGAAAGTCCGCGGGTGGAACAGCGATCCGCCGTTATCTCCTGTTCAAGAAATCGGCCGGCAATTAACGTCCCGCGCGATGTTTGAACTTGAGGCCCCATTTGCGGCCGCAGGCGACCAGCCTGCGGCGATCGAGGCGTTGACGAAGGGGCTGGAGTCGGGCGTGAAGCATCAGACGCTGTTGGGCGTCACCGGATCGGGCAAGACGTTCACGATTGCGAATGTCATTCGCAACGTGAACCGGCCCACGCTGATCATCTCCCACAACAAGACCCTGGCGGCGCAGCTTTACTCCGAGTTCAAGGGCTTCTTCCCGCGCAACGCGGTGGAATATTTCGTCAGCTACTTCGACTACTACCAACCCGAGGCCTACATCCCGCGGACGGACACGTTCATTGAGAAGGACTCGAGTGTGAACGAGGAGATCGAGCGTCTGCGGCTCTCGACAATGAGCTCGCTCTTTGCGCGGCGGGACGTGGTCGTGGTGGCCAGCGTGTCGTGCATCTATGGCATCGGCAGCAGGGAGGATTACGAGGCGATGGTCATCCCGATCAAGGTGGGCGACGAGATGTCGCGCGACATCTTCTTGTCGCGGTTGGTCGACATTCAATACGACCGCAACGATGTGGCCTTCGAGCGCGGGCAGTTCCGGGTGCGCGGCGACACCGTGGAGGTGTATCCGTCCTACGCGCTGGAAGGGCTGCGCATCGAGTGGTTCGGCGAGGAGATCGACCGCATCTCCCGCTTCGATCCGCTCACGGGGGAGACCTACGATCAACTTCCGGCGGTGACGGTCTATCCGGGCAAGCAGTTCGTGACGCCGGGCGAAAAGCTGAAGCGGGCGATCCTGACGATCCGCGAAGAACTGGGGGAGCGGATCGCGTGGTTCGAGAAGGAGGGTAAGCTGTTGGAGGCCCAGCGGATCAAGATGCGCACTGAATACGACCTGGAAATGATGGAGGAGATGGGCTTCTGCTCCGGGATTGAGAACTACTCACGGCACATCGCCGGCAGGCCGAAAGGCTCGCGCCCGAGCACGATCATTGACTTTTTTCCGGAGGACTTCCTGACGATCATCGATGAATCGCACGCGACGGTGCCGCAGGTCGGCGGAATGTACGAGGGCGATCGTTCCCGCAAGACGACGTTGGTGGAGCACGGCTTCCGCTTGCCCAGCGCCCTGGACAACCGGCCGTTGGCCTTCCGGGAATTTGAGGAACTGAAAGGGCAGTCCATCTATGTCAGCGCCACGCCGGGGCCGAAGGAGCTGGATTGGTCAAAGAGGAAGGTCGTGGAATTGATCGTGCGGCCGACGGGGTTGGTCGATCCGGGCGTGACCCTGAAGCCGTTGAAGGGGCAGATCGACGACCTGATCGAGGAGGCGCGCGTCCGGGTGGAAAAGCAGGAGCGTGTGCTGGTCACGACGTTGACGAAGCGCACGGCGGAGGAACTGACAGACTACCTGCGCGATATCGGGATCAATGTGCGTTACCTGCACAGCGAGATCGACGCGATTGAGCGGGTGGAGATCCTGCGGGCCCTGCGCAAGGGCGAGTTCGACGTGCTGGTCGGAATCAACCTTTTGCGCGAGGGATTGGATCTGCCCGAGGTTTCGCTGGTGGCGATCCTGGACGCGGACAAGGAGGGGTATCTGCGTTCCACCACGAGCCTGATGCAAACCGCGGGAAGGGCGGCGCGGCATCTGCATGGCGAGGTGATCCTGTACGCGGACGTGAAGACGAAGAGCATCCAGCAGTTCCTGGCCACGACGAATCATCGCCGCGCCAAGCAACTGGCCTACAACGAGGAACATGGCATCACCCCGCGCAGCGTGAGTCGCGCCGTGGACGAAAGCCTGGCGGGACAGACCTCGGTGAATGAAAAGGCGGCGGCGGTGCTGAGGGACGCGGAGGCGAATTTCGATGTGACCGAGACCATTCGGGAGTTGGAGGAGGAGATGTTGAAGGCGGCGGACAACCTGGAATTCGAGAAGGCAGCCCTGTTGCGGGATCAGATCCAGGAGTTGAAACGCTCGGCCGAAGGCACGGCCAAGGCGGCCATCATTGCTCCGGGAGGAAAGGTCAGTTACGGGAAGTCGAAGAAGCGGAAGTAGGAGGGATGCAAATCAAGGAGCGGCGACATTCTTGCCGCCGTGGCCCTGAAAGGGCCGGGAAGGCGCTGGCGTGTGTCCTTGGCATCGGAGATATGCCGCGCGCCGATGTGTCTGCCGCGCAGGCTGGGCGACAGGAAGGGCGCCTCTCTCATTGGAGCCGCGTTCGGCTCGCTTGAAACGCGAACTCAGCGTGGCGGTCCCCCGGGGCGATCTCGCCGATCACCTCCGCCCGGTCTGCCTCGTCGCCCTCTTCCGCCAGGGCCTCCACGGCGCATGAAGCTCTCACTCGGGGTTCCACGGAAGCAACGGGGGACAAAGGGAAATTCTTCGGTCAGGTAATAGTGGTAGATGCCTTGTGGGTATTCCGGGGTGACGCCAAAACGTCCGTTGCATTCGTCCAGGTCGCCGGAGCCCTTCACGTAGACCCAGTCAGCGGTGAAGGAGCCGTCGTAGGCGCCTCCGGGACCATGGGAACCGCTCGGACGCGTTCCCTTTCGAAGTTGGTAGCTGGATTTCATGCGACGCGTCCCGCTGGCGGAGTCCCTGGGATTGTTGAGTCCGTGGGGGCCGTAGATCGGGAAACCGTCGGCGGCCCATCCGAGAAGCGTCATCTTGGACGCGCCGCCGGAGTTCTTCCGCAGGAGAGCCGCGGGCACTCCATGATAGTGGTAGGCTCCGGTCGGTTGGACATGCGCATCGTTCATGTCCGCTCCCAACGTCAGGTTGGAACTGAGCGGTTCGTATTGCCAGACGGAGCCCCGGGCGCCGTTCCACCATTCGGCGGCGCGGGGGTCGAAGACAACGCCGTTCAAGGCGACGCCGAAAGGATGCATGCCCAGCGGCGTGGCCGTGCGCGAGACGGTCGGCTTGGCGGGGACCCGAAATTCATAGCTCTGGGGCTGGATGGAATGCGGATTCCCGCGATTGGGAAACTGGCCGGTCTGGTGGTCGGGAATGCCGTTGGCCCGGATCACGCGGTAGCCGTCCTCGATCGTCTCGCTATACCGGCTTTCATAGGCGACGTCGGTCGGCTGGAAACGGTTGCCGCGCCCGCCTCCGCGGAGCTTGTCGTTCTGGGCGCTGGCGGTGAGGCCGAAGGAAAGGACGAGGAGGAGAAGAACTGTGCGGATCATGGCTCGGGGCTTCGGTTGTGTGCGTGCTTGCGGGGATTGAACGCTCCTGGCGCACGCGAGGTTTGTTCCCAATCTGTAACGGTTGAATCCGGGCACAAAAAAAGAACCGACAGGGCGGCCTGTCGGTTCTTTGCGAAATCGGGGATGCGTATCAGAAGCCGAGTTCGGCCTTGCGCTCGTCGGCGCCGGGCAGCGGGTCCATACGCTCAGTGATGGCTTCCTGGCCTTCATTCTGCAGGCGCTCCGCCTCGGAGCGGTTGTATTCGATGGCCTGCTGCTGATCCTCGGGGACATCGTCCTCGGCGAAGATCGCCTCAACGGGGCACTCGGGGACACAGGCGGTGCAGTCGATGCAGTCGTCCGGGTGGATGACCAGGCGGTCGTCGAGGACGTAGAAGCACGCCACCGGGCAAACGTCAACGCAGTCGGTAAACCTGCATTTCACACAATTCTCGGTAACTACGTGGGCCATAAGATCTCTTTCTCTGGGTCGTTGGTTGTCGGTTTTGGTACGTTAGATGGGCGGAGTATTGCGGGCGAAAAACGGGCTTGGCAAGCGAAAGTCTGGCGAAATTGATCGTTCAGGCCTCCCCGGCCTTGGCCTCGCGCTTGCCGCCAATCTCCAAATTCCAAAGCCACCTGAAACCACGCCGGATATCTTCCAGAACCAGGTAGTTGATCGGGACGAGGAAGAGGGTGATCAGGGTGGCAAAGAGGATGCCGAAGCCAAGCGAAATGGCCATCGGGATCAGGAATTGCGCCTGGGTGCTCTTCTCAAACAGCAGCGGCATGAGACCGACGAAGGTCGTGAGGGAGGTGAGCATGATGGCCCGGAAGCGGCGGACGCCGGCGATGCGGACGGCTTCCTCAGTCGGCATGCCTTCGCGCCGGCGCTGGTTGATGAAGTCGACCAGCACGAGACTGTCGTTCACCACGACACCCGCCAGGGCGAGCATGCCGAAAATGCTCATGATGCTGAGCGTCTTGCCCATGATCAGATGGCCGAGGACGGCGCCCATCAGACCGAAGGGAATGACCGACATGACGATCAAGGGCTGCACGTAGGAGCGGAAGGGGATGGCCAGGAGACAATAGAGCGCGAAGAAGACCAACGCGCCTCCGCCGATAAGGCTGCCGAACGAGTCCGCGCGCTCGCGTGCCTCGCCTTCGAAGGAGTAGGACATGCCGTGATATTGCGGAACGAGCTCAGCCAGGAACTCGCCCATGTCGGCCTCGATCTGGGCCATGTTCACGGTCTCCTTGTCCGCGTCGGCGGTGACGCTGATGGTGCGGTTGCGGTCGACTCGGCGGATGGTTGAGAAGCTGCGGCCCATCTCGGCGTCGGCGACGGCGGAGAAGGGGACCTCGGTGCCCTCCGGTGTGCGGATGCGCATGGATTCCAGGTTGGCGAGGGAGCGGCGTTCGGCCTCGGGGTAGCGCACCATGACGCGGATCTCCTCGCGTCCGCGCTGGATGCGCTGGGCCTCCTGACCGAAGAACGCCTGGCGGGTCTGTTGGGCCAGCGAGGTCATGGACAAGCCGAGCATTTCCGCCTCGGGTTTGATCCGGAGCTTCACCTCCTCCTTGCCGTCCTGGTAGGTGTCGGTCACGTCGAAGACGCCGGCGTAGGTCTTGAGGCGTTCCTTGATCTTGGCGGAGGCGTCGGCCATGTCGTCGAAGCTCGGGCCGGCAAGCTGGATGTCGATGGGCGAACCGCCTCGCCCGATCTCGGCGCGGAAGTTCAGTTCCTTGGCCCCCGGGATGGCTCCGATGAGCTGCCGCCATTCATTGACCAGGGCGGCGCTGCCGATGTCGGAATTCCGTTCCTCGGGCGCGGTGACGCGGAAGGAGACTTCGCCGGCGTGTGACTGACCGCTGGAGGGCTCGCCGCTGCGAGGGCCGCCGCCGCGGCTCACGCCTTGGCCGCCCATGACGGACATGATGTGGAGGATGGCGCTCGTGCCGTCCTCATCGCGGTATTTTTCCTGAAGGGTCACGGCGGCCTCCCGGATGCGCTCCACGTGTTTCTGGGTGATTTCCGCGGGCGTGCCCAGAGGCATGGAAAGCGTGGCGGTCGCGGTCTCGCTTTCCACACGCGGGAAATAGACGAACCGCACGTGGGTTCCCCAGACGAGCGAGAAAACGATCGCCGCCGCGCCGAGGAAGATGGACAGCGTCAGGTAGCGGTGACTGGAGGCGGCGGCCAGAACCGGGCGGTAGAACTTGAAGACGAAGCTCTCCAACCCGTCGGCGAAGAAACGCTGGAAACGCGAAATGAGGTTGAGTTCGTGCGACTCCTTCCGGCCGACGGAAAGGTGCTTGAGGTGGGCCGGAAGGATCAATTTGGACTCTACGAGCGAAAACAGCAGCACGGGAATGATGACGAGGGAGATCTGGGCGAAGATCTTGCCTCGCGTGCCCTCGATCATCAGGAGCGGCGTGAAGGCGACCACCGTGGTCAGCACGCCGAAGATGACGGGCACGGCCACCTCCTGGGTGCCCTTGATCGCGGCGTGGGTGCCTTCCTCCGCGTTCTGGAGGTGGGTGAACACGTTTTCTCCAGTGACGATGGCGTCGTCCACCACGATGCCGAGCACGAGGATGAAGGCGAACAGGCTGAAGATGTTGAAGGTGACCCCGATCGCCGGCATGAGCGCGATCGCGCCAGCGAAGGAGATGGGCACGCCGAGAAATACCCAGAGCGCGACCATCGGACGCAGGAAGAGCGCCAGCGAAAGAAGCACCAGGCAGGCGCCGAACTTGGCGCTGTTCAGCAGCGTCTCCAGGCGGCCCTTGACGATGCGGGAACGATCGTTCCAGAAATCGACGTGGGTTCCCGACGGGAGGCTGGCTTCGCGGTCGGTCATGTAGGACTTCACGATCTCCGCCAACTCGATGGCGTTCTGGTCGCCGACGCGCGCGACGTTGACCAGCACGCAGGGTTTGCCATTGAAGGTGGCGAAGAGCGGGTCCTCTTGAAAATCGTCGCGGATCTGGGCGATCTCGCCGAGAGTGATCCGGGAGCCGTCCTGCCGCGTGATAAGGACAATGTCCGCGAAGTCTTTCCCGACGTAGGCCTGGCCCTTGGTGCGGAGCAGGATCTCTCCGGCCCGCGTCTTGATCGCGCCGGCCGGGAGGTCGATTGATGATTGGGCGACGGCGCGGGCGACGGCGGCCAGGGTCAGGCCGTAGCGTTGCAGGGTTTCTTCCGGGACCTCGATCGCGATCTCATACGGCCTCACCGCGCTGAGGGAAACCTGGGAGATCTGGGGCAGACCGGCGATCTCGTCGCGGACGAGTTCGCCCAGCTTGCGGAGCGAGGTTTCATCCATGTCGGCGGACAGGACCACGGTGATCACGGCGCTGGTGCGCTGGGAAACGCGGACAATCGGTTTCTCGGCGAGTTCGGGAAAGGTGTTGATCGCGTCGACGCGGTTCTTGATGTCGTCGAGCATCTCGCGGACGGCATAGCCCTTTTCCACCTCGACGGTGACGGCCCCGGCTCCCTCGGCGGAGGAGGAGGTGATCTCCTTGATGCCCTCGAGGTCCTGGATGGCCTCTTCGATCTTGACGACGATCGACTCCTCGACCTCGGCCGGGGTGGCGCCGCGGTAGACAACGCCGATCTGCACGATGTCCAGTTCAAATTCGGGGAACACCTCCGTGGGGATGCTCATACGGGACGCCCAGAATCCGGCGACCAGGATGGACACCATCAGGAGGTTGGCCGCGACGCCGTTGCGGCAGAACCATGCGATCACGCCCTTCATTGGGAGTCTCCCTTCGCGGCCTTGCCGGGGGCGCCCTTTGCCGCGCTTTTGCCTCCCTTGCCACCGGGCGCGCCCTTGCCGCCCTTGCCCTTGCCCTTGCCCTTGCCCTTGCCGCCGCCCTGGCCTTCGAGGACGCGTTTGCCCTCGCCCTCAATGTCGGGGATGCAGAGGGCTCCATCCGCGGCAAAAGGCACCTGGGTGAGGCAGAGAAGGTCGCGTTCCCTCAGTCCCTCGCGGGCGACGGCGTTATGCTCGTCGCTCCAGACAATATCGAGTTGGTTGCGGTGAAACTTGTTTGCCTCGTCGATGATCAGGACCTCGCCGGAGCCTCGCAGGGCGGAGCGGGGGATGACGAAGACGTCCTGGAGTCGCTCTCCGGCGATCTCCGCCTCGACGAACTGGCCGACCTTGAGGGGCGGGGAGTCCTTGCGCTTGCGGCCGTAGGGGTCGTCGATCTGGGCGATGACAAACAGCTGTCGGCTGCTGGCGTCAAAGGCGCCCTCCGTGCGGACGACCCGCCCTTCCCAGACGGCTTCGCCGAGGCCGACCCGACCGCGCAGGGTGACTTTGGGGCCTTCCTTGGTCGGGGCGGCCTTCTCGCCGCGATAGCGCTCCTGCACATCAACGAAGGCCAGTTGCTCGTCGGACAGGGGCAGTCGGACTTCCGCATAGTCGATCGCATAGATGCGCGCCATGACCGTGCCCGGCGAAACGTATTGTCCGATATCAACCAGCTTCTGGAGGATGCGGCCGGCGTAGGGGGCCTTGATCGTGGTGCGGACGAGGTCGCGCTCGGCCTCCTCGATCCGGGCGCGGGCGGATTCGACATTGGCGCGCGCCTGGGCGAGTTGCGGTTCGCGAAGCGCGAGGGGCGAGGCCTTCTTGGCATCGTTGCCGAGGGACTTCCAGTTCTCGAGGGCCTGGGCCGCCATCGCCACTTCCTGTTGCAGCGCGGATTCGGCCTGGGCCAGGGACGCCTTGGCGACGACAACGGCAGTCTGGTAGTCGCTGGGGTCGATTTCGACCAGGATGTCGCCCTTCTCAAAGAAGCCGCCGTCGAGGAACTCGGGGGAGACGCGGACGATTCGCCCTGCGATCTCCGGGATCAACGTGCTTTCGGTGCGGGCGCGGACGACGCCCTGGGATTCCACGATGACATCGTAGGAGGTCTTGGCGACGCGGGCCGCCTCGACATTGAGCTGGGCTGCCGGCGCGTTCCAACGACGCGCCTCCGGTTGGTGAGTCACGAGGTAGTTGGCGACCCAGCCACAGGCGAGCAGGACGATGAGCGGCAGAATGATGCGAAACGGTTTCATGGAGCGGAAGCGGAGCGGGCCTCTGTGTCGGCCCGGTCGTGCGCGACGACGACCGGCGCGGGTTCGAAATCGCCCCCGAGGGCAAGGTGGAGGTTGAGGCGGTTCTGAAGGCGGAGATTGGAGATCTGGATGAGGGAACTGCGGGCGTTGAAGGAACGCCGCTCGGATTCCAGAACGGTCACAATATCGACGATGCCGCGCTGGTAGGCGCTCCAGGCGAGCTTCTCGGCGGCGGAGGACTCCTCGGTGGCAGTCCGGAGAGCCGCCTCGCGTTCACGCAGGTAGGAGGCGGCGGCGAGGGAGGTCTCGACTTCGCGAAAGGCGGTCAACGCCGTCTGCTTGTAGTTGGCGATGGAGGCCTCGACGTTGGCCTGTCCGGCCTTGGCGAGGGCGCGGAGACGGCCGCCTTGGAAGACGGGTTGGGCGAGGTTGGCCGCGAAGCCCCAGACGTTGGAATCGGGGTCGAGAATGTCCTTGAGTTCGCTGGATTGCGTCCCGCCATTGGCGCTGAGGCTGATGGTTGGAAGCATGTCCTTGCGCGCGGCCTGAAAGCGTTCGTCGGACGCTGCGAGCCGGCGTTCGGCAGCGAGGATGTCCGGGCGGCGCCGGAGCAGTTCCGAGGGCAGGCCGACGGGGATGTCCTTGGTCAAAGCGGGGAGGTTGTCGGCCGCGGCGATGCGGTTGGCGGGGTAGCGGCCGAGCAGGGTCTCCAGCGCGCGGACGGCGGCGTCGCGTTGTTGCTCGCGCTGACGCAGGTTGGCGCGTGCGTTGGCGACATTGGCCCGGGAAAGCCGCACGTCGAGCGCGCCGTTGACGCCGCGGTCGAAGCCCTGCTCGATCACTGTCAGATTGGTCTGGAAGCTCTTCAGGGTCTGTTCGCTGAGCCGGACCTGCAACTGGGCTTCGAGCGTGTTGAACCAGCCGGCGACCGTGTTGGCGGCCAGCGAGAGCCGTGCGGCCTGGTAGTCTGCCAGCGAGGCTTCGTGGTCGGCGGAGGCGGCTTTGGCCCGATTGCGGATCTTGCCCCAGAGGTCGAGTTCCCAGGCGATGCCGGCGTTGAGGTTGAAGCTGTCGTTGACGGGGTTGGTGAGGCGGAAGCCGGCGGCTCCAGAACGCTTGTTGCGCGAGGCGCTCGAGTTGGCGTTGGCCGAGGGGAGCAGCCCGGCTCCGGCGGCGCGGGCGTTGGCGGCGACGGCTTCCATCCTCGCGGCGGCGGCGCGCAGGTTGGGGTTGTTTCGCTGCGCTTCGGCGACGAGTTCCGCGAGCTTGGGATCGTCAAAATCCGCCAGCCATCCGGTATCCGGGACTGCTCCCCGGGGCGCGGTGGTGGAATAGGTTTCCGGCGTTTCAACCGGGGCCATGTGGGAACGGTCGGCGGAGTCGGTCTTGCAGCCGCCGGCAAGGAGGAGCGGAAGCGCGGCAAGGATCAGGCTGGCGGCGGGTCTGGGTTTCATCGGAGAACGAGCCGCGAAATCTAGTGATTGCGACAGGGACAAGCAAGCGCGGGCTGGCGCGGGTTTGGAACTGGACGAATGAACGGCCTAGACGTAGGAGATGTTTCCTCAATTGCGTCCGAATCGAACTTCCTGTCCGTCATGAGAATCCTGACCGCCTCACACCGATCCGGCTCGACCTTGTTGAAGTCGGCCGCCATCTGCTGTTGCGCGGGGTTTTTCGCGCTGCTGGTTCTGCATGTTGCTTCGAAGGCGGATTATGAGCGCAGGATCCGCGCCACGGAGCGGAACAACGTCGAGCTGTCCCAGCAAATCGCGGACCAGGCCGCGGAATTGGAGACGGTGTCGGCGCAACTGGGGGAAATGAAACGTCTGCGACGCGAGGTGGAGGAAATTCATCAACTCCGCGCGGGAGCGGGGGAGTTGGAGCGGTTGAAGTCGGACAACCGGAAACTGGAGGGCGAGGTGGCATTGCTGCGGTCGAAGTTGGCGCAGGCGCAGGCCCAATCGACGGAGTTTCGAAAGCGTGAGATGGAATTCGAGTCCGTGATCCGGCAGTCAAAACTCGACCAGGTCGCCACCGAGGAGAAGCAGCAGTGCGTCGCCAAACTGAAGCAGATTGAAGAGGCCAAGCGAAGGTGGGCGAACCTATTCAAGAAGGGGACGGACGCCACTCCCGAGGCAAAGGATCTTTTTGGGCGCCTCGCGAACCAGCCCGTTTGCCCTTCGGGCGGGCAGTATACGATCGGAACAGTTGCAAAGCCCCCCACCTGCTCCCACCCGGATCACCATCCCTGATTTCCGGGGGCGCGACTCCTCACTCAAACTCCAGCTCGACCTTCCTTCTCTCCAGGGTCGATCCTTCGCGTCCGGCCAGTTCCGCGAGCGACTTGTTGTAGTCGGCCAAGGCGCGAATTTCGGCGGAACGGGCGTTGGTGAGATCGCGCTGGAGCTGCAACACCACGAAGCTCGTGCTGGCGCCGTTGGCCAGCTTCTTCTGCTCGGCTTCCAGGGCGGCCTCCGCGTAATCGCGCGCGTCGCGCGTCGCCTCGACCTGCCGATAGCTGGACTCGGCGTTGCGGATCGCATTGTCGATCTCGACGAGGACATTCTGCTCGGACTGCTTGAGACGCAGCACGGCCTGCATCTTGGCGGCTTTGCTGGCGTGGTAGCGGTTGCGGGCGGCGCGGTTGCCGAGCGGGATGGTGAGCCGGGCTCCGATCGAGTAGTTGGGATTGTTGCCGCTGATGGCTTCTCCGATGGTGTCACCGGGATTGGAATCCAGGCCGATCTGGTTGTAGGTCGCGGTCAGATCAAGGGCGGGGAACAGCTGGTTGTGCCGGTAGCGCACGGTGATCCGCTGCCGTTCGAGTTCCTCCCGCAGTTCCAGCAGATCCGGGCGGGTGGCGATTCCGCGTCGCCAGCTGACCTGCCGGTCGAACGGCGCCTCCACCGCAACCAGGGTCTCGGTCGGCATGATCTCGATGTCACTCCAGGCGAGGTAGTCGTCGGTCAGGAGATTCTTCAGGGTGTTCTGGCGGGTGCCCAGATTCTGGAGCGCGGAGATGAGGTCGGCCTTCCGGGCGGCGACCTGGGATTCGGCCTGCTTTTCCTCCAGCGGAGCCATGGCCCCGACCTTGACCCGTTTGCGGTTGTCCTCGAGGAGTTGTTCCGCAAGTTCGAGGGACTTCCGTTGCACTTCGACGTTCTTGGCGGCGAAGATCAGGTCAAAGTAGGCGTTCTCGACCGCGGTGACGGTCTGGATCAGTGTGTCGCGCAGGCGGTGACGGGAGATGTTCAAATCCAGGCGCCCGGTGCGCACGGAGAGTCGGGGGGCGTCGATCCACAAGTTCTTCAAGAGGGGTTGGGTGAGTTGGACTCCCGCGTTCATGTCATACTGGGAGCCGAGGAAGCGGTTGCCGGACCGGCGGTTGGCCGAAGTGAACAGACTGTAGTTGAGGCCGATGGGCGTGGTCCCGCCGAGACTGCTCTGCGCCGACTCCACGGTGGTTTCGGCGCCGCCGATGGGGAGGTTGAACTGCGGGTCGATCTGCACGTCCGATTTGCTGAAGCTCTCCGTGCCGGAAACGCTGAGGGACGGATCATAGCTTCCCCTAGCCGCGTCCAGATTGAAGCGGCCGATTTGTGGAGCGAAGCGCTGGATTTGCACGCTGAAGTTGCGTTCCAACGCCAGGCGGATGCAGTCATCGAGCGAAAGGTCGCGTGTGGGACGTGATTCGGAGCCGGCCGCGAGGGAGCCGGCGGGCAGCAGTCCGGCCAGAAAGAACGCGAGTAGGTTGCGGAGCATGGGCGGACATTGGGGAATTCGGAATCGTTCGTCAATCGGATGTCCGGGAAGATGAGTTTTCCCTCGCTTGCCCGCAGGCGGGACGCCTATGGTCCGCAGCCTATGATCAGGATTCGATTCTGCCTGTCCGGGGTGGCATTGGCGGCCCTGCTGGCTGTTTCCGGAGCGCCATCCTTTGCCGCGGAAGCCAGCCCAAAGAAGGTGAAACCCGCGCCGGTTCCGCCCTTGCGCGACCCTGCGGGGCAGCCGTTCCGATTGGCTCCCATGTCAGTCGCGCCGCGCACGGTGGCGATTCCGCTGGCGTCCGACCGGCACATTGCCTTCGACACCGAACTTTTGCGGACCCACCTTGCCTGGAATGGTCCCGGCTTGAACCTGTATGGTTCGCCCTATCGCGCGGAGAAGGTCCCGTTCTATTGCACTTTTGACGGCGCGGAGTTGTGGACGAATCCGGCGGTGTTTCCGTGGGCGGTCGGGGCGAATCCGACGGGGTTTTCCACGAAGCCGTTGAAAGGCAGCCGCTATCGCGGTCTCAGCTCCAAGGGAGGCGCAACGACCTTGCTTTACGAGTTGGCTTTGCCCGACGGGGGCGTGGTTTCCGTTCATGAAACCCCGAGAGTCGCGGAATCGGGAGCGATCGTGCGGCGATTTGAAATCGGGGCGAGTCCGGTCGACCTTTGGTTTCTGGCGCACGCGGAATTCGGTTCCCGAGTCGGGCGCGCGGCTGAAGGTTCGGTTGGATTCAAACGCGTGAAGGGGGCGGGGGTGACGGTGGTCGCGCGCGGCGTCGCGGGACTGGAATGGGACGCCCGGATCGAGCCCGCCGAGTTCGACGAGGTGGCCTGGGCGGCGAACAAGAACGACAGCGCCCGAAAGACGGTCCGGCGGTCCGGGGATCTCGCGCGGGCATGGTTGAGGATTCCCGCGCACGCAGGAGCGGTCGCGGTCGAGGTGGCGAGCCACGTGGACGGCGATGGCGGATTGACAGGGTCCAGGGTGACGCCCCCGAACATGAAAGCGGCGCGCGCCAGAACCAAGAGTATGGCAAAGCCCTTGATTGTCCCTTCCCCGAAGAAACCCGCCGGCCGCGTGGATGGAAACGAGTTCTACCGGGTGGAGCATTTTCGCATTCCGGACGAGGTCGCGCTGCAGGTGACCGGTCTGGACGTCCTGCCGGGCGGCGACTTGGCGATCTGCACCTGGCAAGGCGAGATCTGGATCGTGCGGAACCCGACAGGCGACCCGACCAAGGCCGCCTATCAACGCTTCGCTCGAGGTCTGTGTGAACCCGGCGGGCTCAAGGTCATCGACGGCGTGATCCATGTCGTGCAGAAGGTCGAGTTGACGCGGATCACCGACACCGATGGCGACGGCGAGGCGGACCTGTTTGAATGCCTTAACCAGGATTGGGGGGCGACGGGCAATTATCACGACTTTGCCTTCGGACCGCTGGTGGACGGAGCCGGCAATTTTTATGTGTATCGCAATGGCAACCGCGGCATCTACGAGGTTCCGTATATGGGTTGGGCCTTGAAAATCAGCCCGGACGGGAAGGAACTGGAGCCGGTGTGCAGCGGGTTCCGTTCACCCAACGGCTTCGGCGTCTACCAGGGTGATCTGTTCATGGCCGACAACCAGGGCAACTACCAGGGAGTCTGCTCGCTGAGCCACGTCAAGAAGGGGAGGTTCTACGGGTTTCCGTCGACGTGGCCCGCGCCGCGGGAACAGTTTGAGTCACCCAAGAAACGCGACGATCCCGCCATCTGGTTTCCCTACAAACTCTCCCCTTCCACCAGCGACATCAAGGAGATCAAGGATGACCGCTTCGGACCGTTCAAGGGGCAGTTGATGGTTGGTGACTGGAAGAACGCGAACATCATGCGCGTCCAGTTGGAAAAGGTGGCTGGCGAGTGGCAGGGGTGTGTCTGGCCGATGGCCAAGGGATTCTGGTCGGGCGTAAACCGCTTCGCCTTCGCGGACGACGGACAGCTCTACGTCGGCGGCTGCAAGAACCGGGCGTGGGCGGCGCTCGGGCCGTATGAGTCGTCGCTCGACCGCGTGAGCTGGACAGGAAAGACGCCCTTCGAGGTCAAAGCTGTTCAGGCAAAACCGGACGGCTTCGAGTTGACCTTTACCCAACCGGTGGACAAGGGACTCGCCTCAGATCCGGAGGCCTACGATGTGGCGCAGTACAACTACGATTACCACCAGGCGTATGGCTCCAAGGAATACGATCATGACGGCAAGGAGGACAGCGCCACCGCAATCGATGTCACGAAGGCGGAGGTTTCCGGGGACGGGCTCAAGGTGCGTCTCCGGTTGAAAGGTTGGAAGCCGCGTTATGTCACCATGATCCGTCCCTACGACGTGGAGAATGCCGAAGGCGACACCCTTTGGAACGACACGTTCTACTACACGTTGAATGCAATTCCCTCCGCCGAATGAGGCGGAGGCAGCTTTGAACCGCCCATGAAGAAGACCTTGTTCACCGGGGAAGCCTGCAAGACCGAGCTTCTGGTCGTCCTGCTGGAGAAACACGGGATCGACGCAGTTGAGGAGTTTGTAAGCGAGGACCTGCGGGAGTTTGAGGACGAGTTCAACCGCGAAACGCGGGTGCTGGTGGACGAGGCGGATTTCGGACGAGCGCACCAGTTGTTTTTCCAGGACGATGGCGGGGAGCTATGACGGGCGGGGGGCGATCCAGAGCGCGCGTTCCGGTTTGTCCCGTAGGGACACTTGAAAGTAGCCCGGCGATTCATCCCCGGGTCTTGTGCGGAAGCAGACCGAGTCCCGGAGGGACGGCTGACATGCGACATGTTATCGGGCGACGGCAGCCGTCCCTCCGGGACTTTCGCCGTCGCTGAGTCGGCAGCCGATCCGGTTTCCTTCGGGGCCGCCACAGTTTGCGCTTCCGTTCCCGGGGTTTCATCCGAATGCTGGCGGGAATGAAGACTTACAAGATAGCGCTTTATCCCGGTGACGGGATCGGAGTGGATGTCACCGAGGCGGCGGTCACGGTTCTGCGGGCGGCCGCCGGGGCGGACGGTGGGTTTGATCTGGATTTCACCCGTTTCGACTGGGGCGTGGAGTATCATGCGAAGCACGGGGTTGTCGCCCCGCCGGAACTGCTCGATATCGTGCGCCCCTTCGATGCGATCTACCTCGGGGCGGTCGGGTATCCGGAGCGGTTGCCGGATCATGTGACCTTGGAACCGTTGATCAAGATGCGGCAGGCGTTCGACCTCTATGCCTGTATGCGGCCGGCCCGGACGTTTGAAGGCGTGCCCGGGGCGTTGGCCGGCGGGGAGAAGATCGACATGGTCGTGGTTCGGGAGAATTCCGAGGGCGAATACGTGAACAATGGCGGTCGGTTCCGGGTGGGGCAACCGGAGGAGTCGGCGATCCAGACCGCATTGCACACCCGCGCCGGGGTGGAGAGGATCCTGCGCTTCGGCTTCGAACTCGCGCGGACTCGCCGCAACCGTCTGACCATGATCACCAAGTCCAACGCTCAGAAACACAGTTTCGTGATGTGGGATGAGATTCTTGAGGAGGTCCGGGCGGAGTTTTCCGATGTGGAGGTCGACAAGCAGCATGTGGACGCGGCTGCGATGAACTTCGTTCGTCGCCCGGGCTTCTTCGATGTCGTGGTCGCTTCAAACCTGTTCGGCGACATTCTGTCTGATCTGTCTGGCGCGATCACGGGGAGCCTGGGGCTCAACCCCTCGGCGAATCTCGATCCGTCGCGACGGTTTCCCTCCTTGTTTGAACCGGTCCACGGATCGGCTCCGGACATTGCGGGGCGGGGGGGCGCAAATCCCGTGGCCGCCGTGTTGAGCGGGGCGATGATGCTGGAGTGGTTGGGAGAGGTCGCGGCGGCCGGGGCCATCCGGACGGCGGTGGAGGGCGCCTTGGCTGCCCGCGAGTCCACCCGTGACGTGGGCGGGGCTTTGGACACGGTTGCGGCCGCGGAGGCGATCGCGCGAAGGGTGGCGGCGGGGGAATGACGAAAGGGAGGAGCGGCGAGGCCGGTCTGGGAATCGCAAATGGCAGATTGCCAATTGCAAAACGAGACCCACTGCTTTCCGCCAACCCCCAGCATCCAGCATCCTGTCACCAGCATCCAAGCCCCAGTATCCAGTCACCAACCTTGCCAATTTCTGCCCGGATTCCGTTTCGCGCCCCCTTTGCTCTTGCCACGGAAATGCGGGCTTTCTAACTTGGCGGGGCATGGAAACACAACTTTCGGAATACATTGGCGTGGTGATCCTGGCGTTGGCCGCGACGGCCTTTGCCCTGGGATCGATCGGGGCGTCGATTTTCGTGGGCAAGCTGGCCAACCGGAACCGGAAGTCCTCCAGGCTGCCGATCAAGGACACGCCCTACGAATGCGGCATGCTGCCGACGGGACACGCGAATGCGCGCCTGTCCGTGAAATTCTATCTGGTGGCGTTGCTTTTCGTGTTGTTCGACATCGAGGCGGTGTTCCTTTATCCGTGGGCGGCGGTTTACAAGAACATGCTCGCCGGCGGCCTGACCGTTGTCTTCTTCTCGATGCTCACCTTCCTCGGAGTGCTGTTTGTCGGCTGGCTCTACGCGGTCAAGAAGGCGGCCTTCGAATGGAAGGAATAGGCGCGAGCCCTTTTCAAACAATTTGAGATCGAATCCGGACCCCGTCGGACGCGCGGGGTCTTTTCCCTTAAACCGCATGAAATCCCCCATCAAATTCGGCACCTCCGGTTGGCGCGGTATCATCGCCGACAACTTCACCTACACGAACGTCCGACTCGCCGCTCAGGGCATCGCGCTCTACCTGAAGTCGGAATTGAAGCGCAGGAAGTCGCCGATTTTCGGCCGCAGGCCCGTGGTGGTGATGGGGCATGACACGCGTTTCATGGGGCGGCGTTTCTGCGAAGCGGTCGCCGAGGTGTTGGCTGCCAACGGGCTCATTCCGGTCATCTGCGAACGCGACGCGCCGACGCCGGTCATCGCGCACACCATTCGCAATCTCAAGGCCATCGGCGGCATCAATATGACCGCCAGCCACAACCCCGCTCCTTATCAGGGACTGAAATTTTCCCCTTACAACGGCGCGGCCGCGCCGCCCGAGGTCACCGCGAGAATCGAGGCGAACATCGAGAAGTTGATTGCGAAGAACTGGTCGTTCAAATCCTCCGGTGAAAAGCAGGCCTTCAAGACCATCGATCCCCGGCCGGCCTACTTCAAGCAGATGCGCAAGATCGTGGATCTCGACGCCATCCGGAAGGGGAAGCTCAAGGTTGCGGTGGAGTTCATGTACGGCACCGGTCGCGAATACCTGGACACGTTGTTGGAGGAGGCCGGCGTGAAGATCACCGGACGATTTCATGAGACGCCGGATCCCAATTTCGGCGGGCAGTACCCCGAGCCTGACGCGCACGGCATGGAGGCGGTCAGCGAGTTCGTGAAGGTCGGCAAGGCCAGGATCGGACTGGGACTTGACGGCGACGCCGACCGCTTCGGCATCGTGGATTCGGATGGGACATGGATCACGCCCAACCAGGTTCTCGCCCTGGCCCTGTATCACCTGAAGAAGAACCGGGGATGGACCGGCGCGGTCGTGCGAACCATTCCGACGAGCCACCAGGTGGACGGCGTGGCGGAACTGCTCGGCGTGAAGCTTCACGAGACCCCGGTTGGTTTCAAATACATCGGAGCCCTGATGGAAAGCGGGCCGATCATCGTTGGCGGCGAGGAATCGGGCGGTCTGAGCGTGAAGGGGCACGTGCCTGAGAAGGACGGGATTTTGGCCTGCCTGCTGATGGCGGAACTCGTGGCCACCGAGAAGAAGTCTCTCGGCGCGATCATGAAGCAGATCGAGAGGGAGACGGGCGAGGCATTCTACACCGAGCGGATCAACGTGGCGGTCGCCGAGGCAAGCAAGGCCGCCCTGATCGCGCGTCTGACCAAGGGCTTCGAGAAAATCGGCTCCAGCAGGGTCGAGAAGTTCATCATGACCGACGGCTGGAAATTTGTCCTTCCGCAGAACGAGTGGGTCGCCTTCCGCGCCAGCGGCACGGAACCTGTCTTCCGCTGTTATATCGAGGCCAAGAGCGAGGCCCGGCTGAAGAAACTGCGGAGCGCGGCAAAGAAGCTCCTCGCCGCATAGCGGACGGGGAAGCGGCGTCTTTTCTCGGGGGGCGCGCATTTGGCGGTCGGGCGTTGGAGACTCATCCTGCCTGCACGGGGTTGACTGCCGGAGCTCGCGGGCTCTAGCCTGCCTTCATGTCGAATTACATGATCGCCGATTTTGCGGACATCGATCCGGTGCGTTGTCCCTGTGGTTGGGCGAAGCGGGCCTTCGCGGAGCCGGGCAATGACCTGGCCACGATGCACGTCGTGCAGATCGAGGAGGATTCGCGGACGCACTACCACAAGAAGATGACGGAAATTTACTTCGTCCTTGAAGGCGAGGGCCACATCGAGCTGGACGGGGAGTTGTTTCCGTTGAAGCCGCAGACGGCGATTTTCATCAAGCCCGGCTGTCGGCACCGGGCAGTGGGAAAGCTCAAGATCCTCAATGTGCCGATCCCCGCCTTCGATTTGGAGGATGAATGGGAGGATTGAGCAGTGAAGACGACCGCCTGATCGCGGATTTCCTGCAACATCTGGCGACAGATCGAGGAGCCTCGGTCTACACGCAGCGCAACTACCGGCAGGCTCTGACCGAGTTCTTCGATTGGCACGTCAAGGAACGCGAAAGCGCGCCGGATTGGAAGCGTTTGAAGCGTTACGATTTTCGATCCTACCTGCGTGTTCTCGGCCGACGAGGCCTGAGCAAGGCGGCGATCCAGCTTCGCTTTTCGGCCTTCCGCACCTTTTACAAGTTCCTGATCCGCCGGGGAGAGATCGAGGCCTCTCCCATCAAGGACATCTCGCTGCCCAAGCAGGAGAAGCGCCTGCCCAAGTTCCTGACGGTGGAACAGATGCTGGATCTCCTCAGGGCTCCGTTGAAGGACCTGCAGGAGCAACAGAAGGGGGAGCGCAAGATCGAGGATGTCAGTCCCTGGCTGCGCGATGTGGCGATCCTGGAGACGATCTATTCCTGCGGGCTGCGCGTCAGCGAATTGTGCGGCTTGTTGACGGACGACCTCAACTGGGCGGAGCAACTGCTGAGCGTGCGCGGCAAGGGCAAGAAGGAGCGGCTCGTCCCGATCGGTGAACCGGCCTTGCAGGCGATCGAAACATACTGGGCGTCTTTGTCGTATCCACCGCTCGGGGACCAGGCGGTTTTTCTCGCGAATGACGCGAAGCGGAAGGCGATGTATCCGCGTCTGGTGCAGTTGCGCCTGAAAAAATGGTTGGAGGTGGCGGGGTTGGATCCCGGCCTGACCCCGCACAAGCTGCGCCACAGCTATGCCACCCACATCCTTGACGCCGGGGCGGACCTGCGCAGCGTTCAGGAGTTGTTGGGACACGCGCACCTGGTGACGACACAGGTCTACACCCACCTCACCACGGATCGCCTGAAACGGGCCTACGACAGCGCGCATCCGAGGGCGTGAGGCGGCGGAGGGTGGGGCAACTGCGCTCAGTGAGTCGCGCCTTGGAAAGACTCACGTCGGCTCATTGGAGACAATTCGCCCTACCTTTGGTCGGCTGCCCGACGTTCACGCGTGAGGAGGGCTCTCCGCTGCAATCGGGGCATGTCCTCGGTTCTCAGTTCAGGCGAGCGCCAGATCGACCGCCGCCAGCGCGTGAATTTCGGTCGTGTCGAAAAGCGGGAGGGTTGCTTCGTCAGGCTGAACGAGCAGGGAGAACTCCGTGCAACCCAGGACAACCGCTTCGGCTCCCTCGTTTCCGAGCGCTTCAATCGCGGCATAGGTTTCCTCCCGCGACGTTTGTTTCACGATCCCCAGCGCCAGTTCGTTGTAGACGATCCGATGAAGCGTCTCGCGCCGGGACTCCTCTGGAATGACCGGCTCGATCCCGAACCGATCCCTGAGTCGCCCGCACAGGAAATCGCCTTCCATGGTGTGGCGTGTGCCGATCATTCCGACCTTGGCGACGCGGTCTTCCTGGAGTTTGCGCCCCAACGCGTCGCCGATGTGCAGGGCTGGAATGGCAACCGCGGCGGTGGCTTGGTCGAATACCTGGTGCACGGTATTGCAGGCGATCAGGAAGAAGTCAGCTCCGCCGCGTTCCAGAGAAACCGAGGCCTCGGCGAGCAGCTCGCCAAGGCGGTTCCAGTTGCCGGCGCGTTGCAGTGGGACGATCTCGGCGAAGTCCAGGCTGCGGATCAACAAACGCGCCGAATGCAACCCGCCGAGGCGACGGTTTGCCTCCTCGTTGATGAGGCGATGGTAGGTCGCCGTCGAGTGCCAGCTCATGCCGCCGATGATTCCGATGGTCTTCATGGGGAGCGAAGACGATTAACCGGGGATGGCGCGAATGGCACGGATAATCCTGACAACGGCCACTGAAGGCGCGGGGTGGCGCAAACTCACTGGAGGGGAATTGCCTTGCGTGGGGGCGGTTGCGGCTTCCGTGCGCAGTTCCGAAGCCGGCGCGACGTGTCGGACGGCAGCGGCCTGGATGCCGGCCCGACGCAGGGCAAGGGGGCGCTACCGGATCAACCGGGCTTCGATCCCGGCGATCTCTTTGTTGGCGAACTCGTCGGTGAACAACCAGTCCTGATACAGGCCTTCGATCTGGCGCATGTAGCCATCGACCGAGGACTGGCGCAGGTTGCGCGTCACGTTCTTGGGGCGGTCCTTGTCGAGGATCGGAGGACGCACGCGATCAGCGGGCGGTTGGTAGGAGGGATTGTAGACCAAGGCCGGGAGCTTTTCGGCGGGCATGAGGTGGCGCCAGAGGAACGCCTGCATCTGGTCTTCGGCCGGCACGGCCTGGTTCACGATTTCCTTGTCGCCGACCTTGGCGCTGCCGATCAGGGTGAGATCGACGGGTTCCTCCGTCTCAGTCAGGGTGGTCTTGACCGCAAATTTCACGACGTCCTGGTTGGCCGGCAGGGTCGCTCCCGCGGACTCGATGCCCTTGGGCAGGTCCTTGAAGGCGAGCTTGATCGGGCCGGTGAAGCCGTCGCGTCGGATGGCGTAGACGGTGGCGGTGACGGCGCTCTTGCTGCGCAGGACAAAGCGCGAGGGGACGACGCGCAGTTCGAAGTCGGGACGAGGCTGGCTGATGCGGAGGCGGTAGGCGTAGGCTTTCCCGCCGTGGCGGCGGGTTTCCCCGAGGTGGACGAAATACTTCCCATCGGCCGGCAGTTTTAGCATCAGGTAGGAGTCCGCGTGGTCGGTGTTCAGGCCCGAGGCCGCATCGAAATAGTCGTCGTTCAGCGCGAGGACCTTGCCGGAAGCGTCGGTGACCTTGAGGAAGGAGTCGAAGGGCGATTCCAAGCGGCGGGCCCGGACCTCCATGACAATCGTCTCGCCGGCCTTCCCGTTTACCTCGAAGACATCCCAGTCGCCGGGCTGATCGGCGCGACCATTGATAATGACGGGGAGGGTCACCTTCTGCGCCTTGGCAACGTCGTTGTTGGGTTCCTTGTCAAAAGCCTCGGGCAGCGTGTCGAGGGCGAAGGGCACGTGGTTGGAGACGAACTTGTCGTTGGCGGCGGCGATCATGTGACGGCCGGGCGCGGCGTCCTTCGAGGGCGGCGCGAGCTTGGCCTGCTCGAGATTCCAACCCTCCATCTCGAGTTTGACCGGTTCGCCCGCGCGCCCTCCGAGGGGGAAGATGCTGGTGAGGTAGGGCAGTTCGCCGATCTCGATGCGATACACGAAGCTCTCGCGTCCGCGGAAAATCGCTTCATTGATCGCAAGCACGTATTCGCCGTCGGCGGGAATCTCGACGAGGAGGACGGGATCGGGGTGGAAGCGGAAGTCGTCGTTGTAGGCGATTTCCTTCCCGCTGGCGTCGTGGAGGCGCAGCACGGCCTGGAACCAGCCGGGGACGCCGTCGGCCACGTAGGGGATGAGGTCGCGGGCCTTGGCGGAGATGACGAGCTTCTGGCCCTTGCGGGCATTGAAGCGGTAGCTGTTGATTTCGCCAGGGCCGACCTGGCCGTTCATGGCGCAGGGGATGTTGACGGTCATCTCGGCCTCGTTGGCCGGACGTTTGCGCTGGGCCATGTATTCCTTGCCGAGAACGGGTTTCTGGGCGGTGGTCATTGGTTCGCGGGCGACCTCGGGGACCTGGCCGACGTAGAACGGGAGGGCGTTGGAAACGCCGCGCTTGGTGATCACCCGGATCTCGCGACGCCCGGGTTTCGCGTCCGGTTCCACGGTGACCTCGGCGAAGACGAGCTCGGTGTGGGCGCGGACGGCGGGATTGCGTTGGTCCTCCTTGAACAGGCGTTGGAGCCGCTCGATGAGGTTCTTCTTCGCGACGTCCTTTTCCGACGGTTCGGGGGCGTCCTTGCCTGCGGGCGCGGCCTTGATCGGCTCGGCGGGGCCGATGCGGCCGGGAAATTCAAACCAGGCCATCTTAGCCGCCATCACGTCGCCGACTGAGGAGTCCTTTTTCTGGAGTTCGCGAAGCTGGCTGCGAAGCAGGGCAAGCTCCTGGTTGTTCATGACCCGGTAGTAGTCGACCAGACGCACGGAGACACCCTCTCCGGTCACTGTGAGACCGGAGGCGTAGGCAAGGGCCTGCCCACCGAGACGGATGGGGAAGGTGGTTCCCTGCTGTCCTCCCGCGGGATAGACGTAGCCGATGTACTGGTTCTGGCCGTGGGCCGGGGCGATCAGGACGGCCAGCAGGGCCGCCCCCAGGATGTATCTGCCTTTGAGGCTTTTCATGGGCACGATTCAGTGGTTGTGCGTTTTCCGCGGAGGCTGCGACGGAGCGCCGTGGGCTTCCGGAATCAAGCGAGGCCTTCCGATGGAAGGGGGCCCATTTTGCCGGGCCTGGCTTCGGTGTGTGTTCATCGAACAACGGCCATGGTTCCTGCGCGGGTTTGGTCCGGTCGGGAGGCTACATGATTTCCTCGAGCAGTCCGGTTGACTTCATGCCCTCGTTCTTCGCGTCGAGAATGCGGGCGTCGAAACCGAGGGGATGGGGGAGCTTGGAGGTCGGGTCGATGCCGGCGAGCAGATAGAAGCTGCCCAGCAGGTCGGCGGGATAGACAGCGCGTTCCTGGACCTTCTCGCCCTTGTCATCGGAGGAGCCGATGACCTTGCCGCCCTTGAAACCGCCGCCAGCGACAAGCGCGGAGAAAACGTTTCCGAAGTGATGGCGTCCGCCGTTCCATGGCGGTTCCCAGGAGACTTTCGGGGTGCGGCCGAACTCCCCGGTGCACCAGACGAGGGTGGTGTCGAGCAGGCCGCGTTCCTTGAGATCGGCGAGCAAGGTGGCGAGGCCCTGGTCCAGGGACGGGCATTGACGCTTCATGGTTGCGAAGTGGTTGCCGTGCGTGTCCCAGCCGCCGGGGAAGCTGATGGTGACATAGGGGACGCCCGCCTCCACCATCCGGCGCGCGGCAAGACATTCCTGACCGAAGGTGTTCCGGCCATACCGGTCGCGCAGGGCGGTGGGTTCGTTGTCGAGGTTGAACACCTCACGGCCCTTGCCGAGGATGAGGCCGTAGGCCCGATCCTTGGCTTCCTGTGCGGCGGCCATTTCCGGGGAACTGGAGAGTCCGTAGCCCATGAGGTTGACCTTGTCGACCAATTCGCGGCGCGCTCGTTGCCGCCGGTCGTCAATGCCGCGGTTGACGATGCCCTGCACCTCGAAGCGGGCGGCGTTGGGGTCGCCGCCGGTGGCAAAGGGTTTGTAGCCGGGGCCGAGGAATCCTTCCTCGGAGAAGCGGCCGGCGGCGCGGGTCATGACGATGTAGGGCGGCAGCAGTCCCTTGTATGCGTTGCGTTTCGACCAGGCGAAGATGGCTCCAACACTGGGGAAGGCGAGCCGTCCGCCGGGTTTGTGGCCGGTCTGCATGAGGTAGGCGGCGGTCTCGTGGCCGTTGATGCCGTGGGTCATGCTGCGGATGAGGGAATACTTGTCGGCCTGCTTGGCGAGCTGCGGGAACAGCGCGCCGAGTTGGACGCCGTCCACATTGGTGGGAATCGCCTTGTCAAATTCGCCAAGGTATTCGTAGCCGGAGCCGGGTTTCGGGTCCCAGGAGTCGTTGTGGGACATGCCGCCCCAGAGAAAAATCTGGATGACGGACTTCACGCCCTTCTTGTTCTTCGCCTTGGCCGTGGCGGCGGCGTCGCGCGCAGCCTTTTCCTCGGCGGCCTTCTGCTCGGGCGTCTTGTTGGGCTCGGCGGCGAAGACGTTGGGATTCAGGCCTCCGGCGGCGATCATGCCGGCCCCCAAGGCGCTGCGTTGCATGGCCTCGCGTCGGGTGACCTGCTGCGGTTTGCTGGAATCGTGGTTTGCGCTCATGAATATCTGTCCTGGGTTGGGGGTTCGGAACGATGCGTCATGTCAAAAAACGAACCTGAGTGCGGCCGCCACGCCTGTCGGCGCGGATCAATGCCGCAGCAGAAACTCCGGGCTGTTTATCAAGGCCCATGCTAGATCCACCCAGACGTCCTTGCCCTTCGCTACACCTGTTTTGGCGTGGGCTTCGGCTGCCTTGACATCGGCCTCGGTCGGGAAACGGGACAAGATGGTGAGGTAGAGGTTCTCGGCGATCTTCTTGGGATCGCCGCCGGAGGAGATCAGGGAGGCAAGCTTGGGGCCGGACTGAAGCTTGCTCTGGATGTCGGCGGAGTTGAGCATGTGCAGCCACTGGGTGGAGCCGAGTTCGTTCACGCGTTCGCCCTCCATGCCCGTGGACCGGGAGGAACGGCCGAACAGGGTGAGGAAGGAACTGGTGACGCTGCCGTCGGCAAGGGCCACGGCGGACATGTCCTGGGGAATGTAGGTGAAGGGTTCGGGGACGGCGCTGGTGTAGAGGTCGGCGGCGCCGGTGATCTCGTTGAGCGCGTCAATCAACACCTCGGCCTCCACGCGCCGCAGGAGGTAGCTGGCAAAGTTGGCGCGGGCCTTCTCGTCCTTGAATCGGGGAATCGAGGAGAACTGGTAGGAGGTCGAGGTGAAGATCAGGCGTTTGAGGTGTTTGACATCGTAGCCGCTGGAAACCAGTTCCTTTTCAAGGAAGGCGAGCAGTTCCGGATTGCTGGGCGGGTTGTTTTCCCGGATGTCGTCCGGTTCGTGGATGATGCCGCGTCCCATCGCCCAGGCCCAGGTGCGGTTGACGATGGCCTTCGCAAACCAAGGGTTCTCCGGCCGGATCAGCCAGTCGGCAAAGACCTCGCGAGGATCACGGTCGGGCGGGATGGCGACCTTCGATCCGTCCGGGAAGACGGCGGCGGTCGGCCTGTTCGGCGGCAGCGGCTTCTCCAACGCCCCCGGAATCTTGTTGCTCAGTTTCACCGCGGTGGCGACGGCAGGCGTGCCGGGGGCCACACTGCCGGCTGTCTTGGTGGACTGGAGCGGATCCCAGAAGACAACCTCCTCCTTCCACTCGCTGGTGGGTTTGTAGCCGACCTGGGAAAAGAACACGGCCAGATTGGCTTGTTTCGGCTCCGGCCAGAAGGCGGTCCGGGCGCCCATGAGGGCGAGTCCCACGGAGGAGGCGATGCTCTCCGGCGTGGTATCCTGGATCGCGCGGTAGAAGTTCACCGGGCCGACGCGGAAATTGCTTCCGCTGGACGTCAGCAACTCGCGGGCGAACCGGTCGTAGGGCTTGTTGCGCGCGATCGATTCCCAGACCCAGCGGTGGTAGGCCTGCGCGGCGTTGGGCCAGACCTTGACGGGATACTCCGCCTTGATGCGAAGGATGTCGCTCCACTTCATTGCCCAGTAGTCGTAATGGGCGGCGCGGTCGAGCAGTTGGTCGATCAGGGCGGCGCGTTTGTTCGCGTCCTTGCTCTGGATGAAGGCGCGGGCTTCGTCGGCCCCGGGGAGTTTGCCCGTGAGGTCGAGGTGGGCGCGGCGGATGAACACCGCGTCAGAGCAAAGGGCGGGTTCAATCTCAAGCGACTTCAGGCTCGCGAAAACGATCTCGTCGATCTTGTTTGCGGGTTTCGGGGCGGCGGGGGATTCCATCAGGTCCTCAACCTGCCGGGCCGCGATGAGGCGGTAGAGGGCGACCTTGGCCTTTTCGGCGAGGGCGCGCTTGTCGTCGGCGACGTTGCGCGCGGCGAGATAGTCCGCCCGGGTCTTGTCGGCCTTCTGTTTCAATGGAACGGCGGCGGCTTCAGCGGCTTGGGCGGCCTTTTCGTCGGCCATGTGGGTCTGCTTTGCCGAGGCGATGCGCGTCTTCAGGTTCGCCAAGGCGGCGTCGGCGGATTTCTTCCTGGCGTCGGCGCGATCCAGCGTCCGCTTGGCGTTGGCGGCCTTGACGTTGGCCTGCTCCAGGATTTTCGCCTTGGGGGCGAGGACGGCCTTGGCTGCGTTGGCGGTCTTGCGTTTGGCGGCGGCGTCGGCCGCGGTTTCACGGGCGGTCGCGTCGAGGGCGAGGAGATCCTTGGCGGCGTTTTGCGCCGCCGTGTTGGCTTCCGTTGCGGCAGCGATCTTTGCATTGGCTGCCGCCAAGGCCTGATCGGCGACCTTCTTGGCATTCTGCGCGTCGGTCAGATTCTTCGCCGTGGCGGCGGTTTGTGTCTGCGCCGTCTTCTGATCTTGCCGAAGTTTGGCAAGGGCCGCCTTGGCTGTTTCGACGGCCTTTTGTTTGGCGGCGGCTTCGTCGGCGGCCTTCTTCTTCTCGGCTTCGGACTTGGTCGCGTCGGCAGTGACCGCCTTCGCCTTAGCCGCCGCGTCGGTCGCGGTTTTCCCGGCGGAGGTAGCCGCGGTTTCCGCGTTGGCGATTTGCTTGTTCAAGGCGGCGAGGGAGGCGTCGGTTTTCTGCTTGGCGGCCGTTGCCGCCGTCAAGGACCTGGCGGCGTTGGTCGCGTCGGTCTGAGCCTTCTGGCCGGCCTGCTGGGTCTGGCTCAGGGCGGTTGCGGCATCCTTCGCGGCCTTGCGTTTGGCGGCGGCGGCGTCCGCCGCCTTTTGCTTGTCCGCCGCGGCTTTTGCGAAGTCGGTTGCCGCCTTTTCGGCTGCGGCCAGGGCGGCGACGGCGGAGGCCACCTGCTTCTTGACGTTGGCGAGTTGCGCGTCGGCAAGTTTCTGCTGGGCGGTTGCCCTGGCATGCTTTTGCGCGGCGGTTGCGGCCTGGCTCTGCGGCATCAGGAGTGCGGCCTGCGCTTCGGCCAAAGCGACTTTGGCGGCCTCCGCGGTCTTGCGCTTGGCGGCGGCGGCCGCGGCGAGTCCGGCGAGTTGCTCCGTGGTTCGGTCGGCGCGCTCAGCGAGTGTCTTGGCTGCGGCCTCCGCCTGACGGGCTGCCTGTTCGGCCGAATTGAGGGAGGCGTTCGCTGCGGCAAGCTGCTTGTCGGCGGCAGCGAGAGCCGCGTCGGCTGCCTTCTTTTGCGCGGGCGCTTCGGTGAGGATCTTTGCGATGGCGGCGAGGTTGGCCACGGCGGCCTTCTCGGTTTTCTGTGTTTCGGTCAAGGCGGCCTTGGCATCATCGGCGGCCTTCCGCCAAGCGGCGGCTTCGGCTGCCGCCTGGGCCTTTTCGGCGCTGGACCGGCCGGCGTCTGCGGCGATCCGCTTTGCTTCGGCCTCCGCGCTTTGCGCAGCCTTGGCGGCGGCCGTGGATGCCGCGCCGGCGTCGGCCAGTCGTTTCTTCGTGGTGGAGGTCTCCATTTCAGCGGCCTTCTTGCGGGCAGGGGCCTGGGCCAGGGCATGGGCGACAGCAGTCGCCCGGGCTTTGGCGGCGGCCTGCTTCTCGGTCGCCTGGGTGAGGGCGGCTTTCGCGTCGTTGGCGGCTTTCCGTTTGGCGTTTGCCGTGGCGGCGGCCTGTTGCTTCTGGGCTTGTGATACGGGTTTGGCTTCGGCTTCCGCGGCGTTGGCGGCCTGTTCCGCCGTGTTCGTTGCAGCCGTTGTTTCGGCGACCCGTTTCTCGGCGGCGGCGAGCGCCGCGTCGGCGGCCTTCTTAAGGGCTTCGGCCTCGGCGAGCGCCGCGGGCGCGGCTTTGGCGGATTTATGCAGGTTTTGTTCGCTTTGCAGGGCGCGGGCGAGGGCGGCCTTGGCGGTGTCCGCCACCCTTTGTTTGGCCGTCGCCTGAGTGGCGGTGCGCCGCGCCTCAGTGGCGAGGAGATTGGCGGCGCTGGCGGCGGCCTTGGCCTTGGCCTCGGCTGCCCGGGCCTCTTTCTCCGCGGCGTCATAGGTCTTCTGAAGCGGAGCGGCGGCGGTCTTGGCCTCGGCCAGGGCCTTGTCGAGGGGAGGTTTGGCGGCGGTGGCGTCGGCGAGGGCCTTGGCGGCGGCGGGGACATTGGCTTCGGCTCGCTTGAGATCATTGGCCCCGGATTCTCCGGCGAGGTTTCTTGTTTCGGTGGCCTTGCGGCGTTTTTCGTCGGCTTCCTTGCGCGCCTTGGCGTAGGCGATGTCGGCCGCTTTCATGGCGTCCCGCAACGGGCCAACCGCGGCTTCCGCCTCGCGGGCGGTTTTCTCGGCGACGTCGTAGACCGTCTTGGCCTTTGCCTCCTTTTCGGCCGGGGATTCTTGAGGGACGGGCGGCTTGGCCGCCGGTTGGGCTTGTTCGGCGGCGTGAAAGGCCGGAGCCGGAAAGGTCAAGGTGAGAACGAGGAGGATTGTTTGAGTTCTCATAGGCTGTCCCGTTAAACCGCGGCCGGCTTCCTGACATCCCGAGCCTTGCCGGCCGACTACTGCATTGTCGCGGGGGCCAAGGGGACTCCCGGTCACCGCAAAAAGATGGCGGCTCTGTCCGAGGAGAGACGGCAGGATCTTGGGGTTTATTTCCCCTGAATTGAAATCGCCGCGAAAATCCACCCCCGGGGTGCAGCACGCAGGATTCGACGGACTTCAATCCGATTGGAGGCGTCACTCGGGGACATGGCGGCAGCGGCGGTTCCTGTGAAGACGGGGCCGGGGAGGCGCGACGGAGGTTTACGAAACGGCCGAAAAGAGTTGGCAACGAGCGGCAAGGAGAATAGAGGAACAAGCCATGAGTTCCTCAATGAAACTTGCGGCGGTGGAGGAATTGGAACGTCTGCTGGAAGATCGGAACGCCAATCCCGCCAGGAAGGATCGGATCGACCGGGAGATTCGTCGCCGCTTTGAGCGCACACGCGCGGTGTTTATCCTCGATATGGCGGGATTTTCGATTTCCGTCCAGCAGCATGGCATCATCCACCATCTGGCCAAGATCCATCGGATGCGGGTGGCGGTGGAGGAGGTGACCCGGCGTTGTCGGGGGCGCGTCGTGAAGTTTGAAGCGGACAACGCCTTTGTGACATTTGCCGGAGTGGACGCCGCGGTGAAGGCGGCGGTCGGCGTAAACCAGTTGGTGCGGGAGCGGAATGACTCAGCCGGGAGTGAAGATCAGATCGAGGTGGCCATCGGCATCGGCTACGGACCGATCCTGTTGGCGGAGGACGATTTCTTTGGGGACGAGGTGAATTTGGCGTCGAAACTCGGGGAGGATATCGCCGGCCATGGGGAGGTTCTTCTGACCAACGCGGCGCGAAAGGCGTTGCGCGGCGGTTCCCATGAATTCGGCCCGTTGAACATGAAGATCAGCGGCGTTGCGTTGAGGGCTTCAAAGTTGCTCCATTGAGTCGGGGGCGGGTTTCGCTCTTGCGAGGGCTTGGAAGTGGGCTCGACAGAGTCTCTCCCGACCGTTTCAGGGCCGACCGTTTTCGGGAGCGTTGACAGCGGCGAAGTCGAGAGGCGTTTCGATAGGGAATCACGTGGTTTCATCTCAACTTGAGTTTTGCGCCGAGTTCAGGCGTGCTGTGGCGATCATGAACACACGTCGATTGGCCCCGATTCTCACCCCTCTGCTTCTGATCCCGGTCGTTCTTTCCGCGCCGTCAGTGAGCGCTGCGAGCGCCCGTCCCAATTTCGTCCTGATCTTCATCGATGACATGGGCTACGGCGACATCGGTCCCTACGGCTCCAAACTGAACCGCACGCCGAACCTGGACCGCATGGCGGCGGAGGGGATGCTGCTGACCAGTTTCTACGCGGCGCCGGTGTGTTCCGCGTCGCGGTCGCAGGTGATGACGGGCAGTTACGCTCCGCGCGTCTCCGTGCCCGGCGTGTTCTTCCCAGCGGGGCCGAAGGGGTTGAATCCGAAGGAGAACACGGTGGCGGAACTCTTGAGGAAGGAGGGGTATGCGACGATGTGCGTGGGCAAGTGGCACCTCGGCGACCAACCGGAATTCCTCCCGACCCGGCAGGGCTTCGATCACTACTTCGGCATTCCCTATTCCAACGACATGAACAAGACGTCGAAGGCCGACGGACGCAACGTCTGCCCCTTGCTGCGCGACGAGAAGGTGGTCGCGTTGCTTGACGGTCCGGGGCAGGACGCGGTGACTGAGCAATACACGGAGGAGGCGGTGAAGTTCATCCGCGAGAAGCGCGACGGCCCGTTCTTCCTCTTTTTTCCCCATACTGCCGTCCATGTGCCGATCCACCCGGGCAAACGCTTCCAGGGGAAATCAAGGAACGGCCGCTACGGCGACTGGGTGGAGGAAATCGACTGGAGTGTTGGCGAGGTGCTGAAGGCATTAAAAGTGTCGGGTGTGGACGACAAGACCTTGGTGATGTTCACAAGCGACAACGGGCCGTGGCTGTCGAAGGGTTCGGACGGCGGCGTGGCCACGCCCTTGCGGGGCGGCAAGGGCGGCACCTTGGAGGGCGGCGTGCGTGAGCCAACCATCGCCCGTTGGCCGGGCCGGATCGCGGCGGGCAGTCGTTGCGACGCGGTGGCCGGCAACATTGATTTCCTGCCGACCTTCGTTTCGTTGGCGGGGGGCGAGGTTCCCGCCGAGCCGAAACTCGATGGTCGCGACATTTCGCCGCTGTTGCTCGGCCGGACGAAAGAGTCGCCGCACAAGGCCTGGTTCTATTACCGCGGCACGCAGTTGAAGGCGGTGCGCTCGGGGCCCTGGAAGCTTGCGCTCGGTCCGCAAAGCCCGGGAATGGGCTTGCGGGACACTCCGGCGGATCTCAAGGCGAAGGGGCTCAGGCTCTACAACCTGGATGAGGAAATCGGCGAAGTGACCAACGTCGCCGACCGGAATCCCGCAATCGTGAAACGACTGTCCGCGTTGGCGGAGGCGGCGCGGGCGGACATCGGGGACGGCAAGGCCGGTCCGGGCGTTCGCCCGGCGGGGACGGTCGAGAATCCTGTGATGCTGTATCCCTCGGATGCCAAGCCGCGCGCCAAGGCCGGGAAGACGGGGCGTCCGCGCAAGCCGGTGAATTGGAACGCTCTCAAGGTCGGCGACGTTGTTCCGGCCGCTTCAGCTCCGGCCATTGCGGGATTGCCCTTCACCCTGTCCTGCAAGGTTGACGCAAAAGGCGACAATGGCGTGGTTGTGGCGCACGGCGGCACGGCGGTGGGGTATGCGCTTTATCTGAAGGACGGCGGACTGGTTTTCGCCGTGCGGACCACGTCGCAGCGGGTTGACCGCGTGAAGCTGCAAGTGGCGCTTGACGGGCCGCTGCCGGTCTCGGCGGAGTTGCGGAAGGACGGAACCTTGGCGTTGTCCGTCGGGAGGGAGCGTGTCGAAGGCAAGGGGGGCGGTTTGCTGGGAAGGCAACCGCAGGAGGATTTCAGTGTTGGACATGACAGCCGGAATCCGGTGGATCCCGAGGCTCCAACAGAACGATGGAAGGGCAAAGTGGAGGCGCTGAAAATTACGATAGGCGGCGCGAAGAAGAAGTGAACGGGGGAGCCGCGGTTTTCGTGACGCCCTGAGAGGGCTTTGAAGTGGGCTCGACGGAGTCTCTTCCCACCGGGCTTACGCGCCATCCGGTTGACGGAGGCTCAGTCAGCGACGGGGGTGGGATGTTATTCCAGCATGAAAAGAGAAGGCAGGGAGACAGCGGCAGCGAATCGTGAAGGCGGTGGGGAGAGACTCCGTCGAGCCCATTCCCAAACCCCGAAGGGGCTAAACAGACGTACATGAAGGAGAAGCACGATCATGCCCGGCGGCCGTTTGCCGAACCCGGGCGCAGAAATCCGGCGACTGGAGTCCATGTCTATTCAGGGCGGCCGACGATTGTCTTTCTAACGGTCCGGACGCTGAAACAAGGCCGTTGGCTGGCAAACGGGGCTGCGCATGCACTCCTCCATCGGACATGGCGCGATGCCGCGGCCTGGCGCGTCGGCGACTACGTCCTGATGCCGGATCATCTCCATCTGTTCTGTGTGCCGGGAGACAGGGAGATAGGAATCGAGGATTGGATTACGTTCTGGAAGCGCGCTTTCAAGCGGCTGCATGACCATGAGGATTGGAGTTTCCAAAGTCGTGGATGGCATCATTGCTTGCGGAGTGCTGAGAACTATTCGGATAAGTGGCGTTACGTGATGGAGAATCCGGTGAGGAAGGGGTTGGTGAGGAAGGGGTTGGTGGGGAAGATAGAGAACGTGACGATTCCCGTTGGTCATGTTTCGGTCTGACGTCCCAAGAAAACTCCATGAAAACGAATCTCGCCCTGTCTCTGTGCGTTTCCGTCTCGGCGTCAGCCTGCTTGTCTTCGGCCCTGGCCGCGAATGGCTCCGCCCGCCTCTTCGACCTTCCCGCCATCCGGGACCCCGCCACCTTGGAGACGACGGTGATCCAGGACTGGAAGCCGGTCGCGAAGGACCCGACGATCCGGCAGAAGCTGATCGAGATCACGGTGTGCGACTGGTGGCCGGGGCGGAAGGTGCGACTGCCGGTGACCTTGAACGCGCCCGCCAAGGGCGGGGTCTGCCGCAACCTGCTGGTTGCGAACATGGGGCTGGGCCTGAAACCGGCGACGCCGCGCGGCGAACAGCTTGAACTCCTGAAGAAACACGGAGTGGGCGTGGTCCTCATCGGCATGGGGACCATCGATGCGATGAAGCCGGCAGGGAAGCTGCACCTGGGTATGAAGAAGCATCTGCTCAAGACGAAGGATGTTCGCTACACGCCGGCCTGGATCTGGGGCATGAGCCAGATGCGCGCGTTGACGGCGGCCCTGGCGGAAACGGCCGTGTTTCGCCCGGAGAAGGTTCTGGCAACCGGCGGCTCGAAGCGCGGAGTGGCCACCGCTGTGGCGGGCATCCATGATGATCGCTTCACCGCGATCCTGCCGGTCGTGGCGCCCCCGCTGGGGAATCCGGGCGGGGCGATGGTGATCGGGACGGAGCCGCGGACGCAGGTCGCGGCGGACCAGCGTTTCTTCGCCGAACTGGCGGCCGGGCGGCTGGGGCTGGATCCGGGAATCAAGCAGGCCTTGGACGAGCGCTCGGGCCGGCGCGCGGCGCAACGGGTAACCCTGGAGGAGGTGAAGGCCGCCGCATGGAGCGATGCCGAGATCCGGGCGCTGACCGGCCGATGCTGGGACGCCTGTCGCATCGTGGACTTCCTGCCGAGCCTCAAGGCTCGCGGGGTGGAATATTTCTACGAGGTTGGGGCGAACGACAGCGTTTCGCCGGGATTGCTGGAATTGGGGCGGCGTTATCCGGACTTCCCGATCCACATCGTTCCCGGCGGGCAGCACGGCGGACCGGCGACAGCCGGCTTCACCCGCCGCACGCCGCTGCTGCCGGAGGCGAAGCAGAACTTCCTGACCTTCGCGCTGCATCATTTTCATGGAACACGCGATCTCATCCCCGCGCCGCGTGTCACCCAGAGCTGGTCGGATGACGGCCTGACGCTGCACGTCGAGGCGGCTTTTCCTGACGGGATCGCTCCGGGCGAAAATGAGCTCTGGTGGTCCATCGACAAGAGCGAGCCATTCACGTTGTTCTTCGAGTACGATCGCTGGGATTCCAAGGCCATGAAGCGGTTGCGATCCGGTGTCTACGTCGCGGATGTCGTGTTCAAGGTCCCGCCCAAGCGATTGGATATCGTGACAACGCACACCCATGTCGAAAAGGGTCTGCCGTTCACGGTTTCCAGCCCGTATTTGCGGGCGCGGTAGTCGCGCTTGTGAAAGCGTGGTTGAGGGGACGCGGGATTGTCTGGCCAATGAGGGTCGGCATTCTTGTCGCCCCGCCGGCCAAGCCGGCACAAAGACGGTCGCTGTGTCGCCAACGCCTTGCTGTCTTGCCGAGTTGCGATCGTTCCCTGCGCGCCCTTCTGGCCGCTTTGCGGCCACGGCGACAAGAATGTCGCCGCTCCTTGGGCAGGCGCAGATGTGGTGCGCAACCAGGAGAGCTGCGGGCTTGCTTCCGCGGGGCATTCGGCTTGCCTGAAAAGGGAACAGGTTTGCTAATAGACGAGAAAACAACTCTTATCGCTGAATTCTTTGACGCCCCGGCTGGCGGGCATTAGCGTTCGTTCCTTTATGCCGGCAGATGAAAGCCCCTTATCCGCTCTTCCCGGGTTCGCCCTGACCCTTCGAGGCATTTCTTTCGCCGGCTTGATTTCCTTAACCCCCAACCTGAAACATCAGCAGCATGTCTAATCTAGTCTACGTCGTTCCCGTTGTCGGACTGGTCGCCCTTTTCTTCACCTGGATGCGGTCGAACTGGGTCGCGAAACAGGAAGTTGGCACAGAGCGCATGGAGCGCATCGGCGGCTACATCTACGAGGGGGCCATGGCATTCCTGAAGGCGGAATACAGCCGGCTCGCGATCTTCGTTGTCTGCGTTGCCGTGCTGCTGGGCATCCAGGGCCAAATGGCGGCGAATTCGTCGCCGTTGGTGGCGTTGTCCTTCGTGTGTGGCGCATTGTGCTCGGCCCTGGCCGGTTTCATCGGCATGCGGGTGGCGACCAAGGCCAATGTCCGCACGACCAATGCCGCGCGCGAAGGTCTGAACAAGGCGTTGAACGTCGCCTTCACAGGCGGTTCGGTGATGGGCATGGGCGTGGTCGGGCTCGGCGTGCTCGGCTTGAGCGGATTGTTCCTGATCTACGCCAAGATGTTTGGCGCGGGCGACCAGGCGGCCGCCATGAAAGTCATCACCGTGTTGACCGGCTTTTCGTTCGGAGCCTCGTCGATCGCGCTGTTCGCCCGCGTGGGCGGCGGCATCTACACCAAGGCCGCCGATGTCGGCGCCGACCTGGTGGGCAAGGTCGAGGCCGGCATTCCTGAGGATCATCCCCTGAACCCGGCGACCATCGCGGACAACGTGGGCGACAACGTGGGCGACGTCGCGGGCATGGGAGCCGACCTGTTCGAGTCGTATGTCGGATCCATGATCGGCGCGATGGTGCTGGGCGCCACACTGATCGGGACGGCGGGCTACACCGACAACTTTGGGGGCCTGTCAGCGGCGCTCTTGCCATTGTTCCTCGCGAGCATCGGGATCGTGGCTTCGATCATTGGCGCCTTTTTCGTGAAGGTGGAGGAGGGCGGCGACCCGAAGAAGGGGCTGACGAAAGGCGAATTGACCGCGGCCGTGCTGATGCTGATCGGGTCCTTTCTTGCAATCAAGGCCATCCTGCCGGCGGAGTTTCGGCACTCGGCCGATGCGCCTACGCCATTCTGGCTGGGGGTGTTCCTGTCGACGATCCTGGGCATGGTCTGCGGCCTGGCGATCGGTTTCGTGACGGAATATTACACCGGCATCCACAAGAAGCCGGTGGTTGAGATCGCGCGGCAGTCGGTGACTGGCGCCGCGACGAACATCATTTCGGGCCTCGGCATCGGCATGATGTCCACGGCCTGGCCGATTCTCTTCATCGCCGTGGCCATCATTGGTTCCTATGAACTAGCCGGGCTTTACGGCATCGCCATCGCGGCGGTGGGCATGCTTGCCAACACCGGCGTGCAGTTGGCGGTGGACGCCTACGGGCCGATTTCGGACAACGCGGGCGGCATCGCGGAAATGTCGCAGCTGCCCAAGGAGGTCCGGCAGCGCACGGACCGGCTGGATGCGGTCGGCAACACCACGGCGGCCATCGGCAAGGGCTTCGCGATTGGGTCCGCGGCGCTGACGGCGCTGGCGCTGTTCGCGGCCTACATGTCGGCTGCCGGCATCACCGACACCGGCATCGACCTCTCCAAGCCCTACGTGATCGCCTGCCTGTTTGTCGGCGGCATGCTGCCCTTCCTGTTCTCGGCCCTGGCCATGAATGCGGTCGGTCGCGCGGCCATGGCGATGATCCAGGAGGTGCGGCGGCAGTTTGCCGACATTCCCGCCCTGAAGAACGCGCTGGAAGCCATGCGCCGCAACGGCGAGAAGCCCGTGGATGAATGGTCCGAAGAGGACCGGAAGATCTTTGACGCTGCCGACGGCGCGGCCGAATACGGCAAGTGCGTGGAGATCTCCACCCAATCGGCGATCAAGGAGATGGTCATCCCCGGCATCCTGGCGGTGGCGAGCCCGGTGGTTGTGGCCTTCGGATTCAAGATGTGGCAGGGCGGCGAGATTGCGGCGCAGGCGCTGGGCGGCTTGCTGGCCGGCGTGACGGTCTGCGGCGTGCTGATGGCCCTGTTTCAGTCCAACGCCGGCGGCGCCTGGGACAACGGCAAGAAGATGTTCGAAGAGGGCATGACCATCGACGGCGTTGAATACCGCAAGGGCTCCGAGCCCCACAAGGCTGCCGTCGTCGGCGATACCGTGGGCGATCCGCTCAAGGACACTTCCGGTCCCTCGCTGAACATCCTGCTCAAGCTGATGTCCGTCGTCGCCCTGGTCATCGCGCCGTTGCTCTGATCGGCGGCGCGATCCACTGTCCGGGCGATGGCGGTTCCGGTCTGCCGGGGCCGGTTCAACGGCTGTTCAGCTTCCGTCGCGCTTTTGCAGTTGACCCGGGGAGCGCGCTGTCTGGAGCGGAATCCGCGACGTGGCGTTTTCTTTGCTGGCGTCCTTTGCAAGGGGGCGCCTGTCATTCCGATCTGAGCGAGGCCATATCGATCGAGAACCGGAATTTCACGTCTCCCTTGGCCATCCGTTCATAGGCTTCGTTGACTTTCTGGATGGGGATGGTCTCCACGTCGGCGGTGATGTTGTTGGCGGCGCAGAAATCGAGCATCTCCTGCGTTTCGGCGATGCCGCCAATCGGGGAACCGGAAAGGCTGCGGCGTCCGAGGATCAGGGAGAACGCGGAGATCTCGTGCGGTTTTTCCGGGGCTCCGACGAGCGTGAGGTTGCCGTCCACCTTCAGGAGGTTGAGGAACGCGTTGACATCGTGCGGGGCCGCAACGGCATCGAGAATGAAGTCCAGGCTGCCGGCGTGTCTGCTCATTTCATCGGCATTCCGGGAAAGGACCACCTCATGCGCGCCCAAGCGGATCGCGTCGTCCCTCTTGGAGGGCGACGTGGTGAAGACCACGACGTGGGCGCCGAATGCCCGGGCGAACTTGACCCCCATGTGACCGAGCCCGCCCAAGCCGACGATGCCGACCTTCTTCCCCGGGCCCACCTGCCAGTGACGCAACGGGGAATAGGTCGTGATGCCCGCGCAGAGCAGGGGGGCGACTCCGGCGAGTGGGAGCTTGTCCGGCGCTCGAAGAACGAAGCGTTCGTCCACGACGATGCATTCCGAATAGCCTCCGTAGGTGGGAAGATTGAGATGTTTGTCCAATCCTCCGTAGGTCCAGACCTGGGTGGGGGAGAACTGCTCATTGCCGGCGCGGCAATGCGGACAGGAGAGGTCGGCGTCCACAAGACAGCCGACCCCGACGAGATCGCCGGGTTGGTATCGAGTGACGTCGGATCCCACCTCGGTGACTCGGCCGACGATCTCGTGTCCCGGCACGCATGGGTAGACGGTCTGCAGCAGGCTGCTCCATTCGTTGCGCGCATAGTGCAGGTCGGAGTGGCAAATGCCGCAGAAGAGAATCTCAATCTTCACGTCTTGCGCTGTCGGTTCGCGCCGCGGAATCGTGGCGGAGGCCAGGGGGGCGGTCGCGCTTTGCGCGGCATAGGCTTGGGCTTGGGTTGTGTTCATGGTTTTGATCTCTGTTCTCAAACGGAAGCCACCATGCGCCGGGCTTTCAAAGCTGTCGCACACGGTCTTGCTCAAACTATCTCGATATTGCGCCAAACCGTCGCGGGTTCCGGATCGGGTTGGCGGGCGACGGGACAGCGGCGGCAGCAACCACGCGCGCGCGATCCCGCCGGTTTCCGCCGGTTCCCGTCGGCGCAACACCCAGACCAGATGATCGCGGGACGGTTCACCGATCCTCCGCCCCGGCCTGGTATTCCTCATCGGAGACCTTCTCCAGCCACTCGACGACCTTGCCGTCGAGCGCCTCCGCGATCGCGATATGCGTCATGGCCGTGGTCGGCGAGGCTCCATGCCAGTGTTTCTCGCCCGGTGCAAACCAGACGATGTCGCCGGGGTGAATCTCCTGGACCGGACCGGCTTTACGCTGCGCCCGTCCACAGCCCGAGGTCACGATGATGGTCTGCCCCAGCGGATGGGTGTGCCGGGCTGTGCGGGCCCCGGGTTCGAAGGTGACGGTTGCGCCGCTTACCCGGGCGGGGCCGCTTCCCTTGAAAGGTGAATCGAGGCGCACGTTGCCGGTGAACCAGTCCTCCGGGCCCGGGGTGGAAGGCTGAGAGCCATTGCGTAGTATTTCCATAGTGGCGACAGATTACGGCAGGATGCCAGGGCTGTCGCCCGCGGTCTTGCGCGACCTGTCGGGATGTTGCTCTCAAAGTTCGGGGCGCCGTCGGCCCGGTTCAGCGTTGTTGACGGTATTCGCTGGGAGAGAGGCCGGGGGGGCGTAGCCGATAAATTGGCTGTCACGGTGGTGATCGCGCCGCTGCTCTAATAGCCTTCGCCGGACTGGGGGCGCCTCCCAAGTCATGGCCTCGCGCTGCTAGGCTCGCCCGCTGCCCGGACGATGAATCTGGAACTCCGGCCGTCCTGTGAAGCAGGCGGCCTGGCTTCGGCCCGGCTCGCGTTGGGGAGGGGAAGGGCGGTTACTTCGTCCGGAACGGGAACTCTGTCTGATCGTCAACCATGCGCTTGGAGTAGGAGCCGACCTTGCAGGCGCGGGCCCAGACGTCCTCAGGAACATCCTTCATCACTTCGAGGGCCTGGGTGCGGTTGAGAGCTTCCAGTGAGACGATTGGATCGTCGGTGGTCTTCAGGATGTCGAGGATGGCGTTGAAGCCGGTCTGCTTGTCGCCGAGGACATGCAGGGCTTCGGCGGCGGCCAGCCGGACCGAGGGCTCCTCGTCGGAAAGAAGCTTCTTGAGCTGGCCTTTGGCCTTGCCGGCATCCTTCGCATTGATCGTGCAGCCGGTGGCGCCCCAGTAGCGGATGACGGGGTTCTTGCTGTTCATGGCGGCGCGGAGTTTCTTCAGGATTCCGGGGCCTCCGTCGCCGGCCGTGAGCGCAGCGTTCAGGACCTCGCTGTAGGGGAATTCCTGGTTGTGCACGTAGTCGTAGACGGTGCTGTCCTTGGAGATCTCCTCGTACATGGATTCCGGGACGATGCCGGTGTCGCCGATCTCGCGCATCTTGTTCAGCAGGGCGGAGCGCATCTTGTCGCGGCGCTTCGCGAACTCGGGGTCGTTGGCGAGGTTGTTGACCTCCCAGGGATCGTTCGCGATGTCGTAAAACTCCTCGACGGGTTGGCGGCTTTCCCAGAAGGCGTTCTGCTCGGTGGTCGTCTGGCCCTCCTGGCGCGTCTTGAGGAAGGAGTTCCAGCCGATCTGGCCATGCGGGTAGCCCGCGAAGATGCCGCGGTGGCGGTGCGGGTGGAAGTTGCGGATGTAGCGGTATCTGCCATCGGTGACGGCGCGGACATTGCGCAGCATGCGGGAGTCGAAGCGCTGGCCGTAGAGGAAGGCGTAGGGCTCAGGATCGCGCGCGCCCTTGCCCGCGATGGCGCGGCCATGGAAGGCATCGGGAACCTTGACGCCGGCGAGGCTGAGCAGGGTGGGCGGCAGGTCGATGAAGGCGACGACGCGGTCGCTGACGGTCCCGGCGTCGGCGGGGGCGAGGTGGCGCCACTTCTTGGGAAAGTTGACGACGAGCGGGACGTGGGTGCCGGTGTCGTTGATGTAGCGCTTATGGCGGGGGACGATGCCGCCGTGATCGGAGTAGTAGAAGACAATGGTGTTTTCCCGAACGCCGTCGTCTTCAAGTTCCTTGAGCCAGGCGCCGATTTCGGCGTCCATCGCGGTGATGATGTCCATGTAGGTCACCCAGTCCTGCCGGATCTCCGGGGTGTCGGGGAGGAAGGGAGGGAGGGTGAACGACTTTGGATCACGGCTGGGCGTCGCGGGAATCTTGCCAGCCTTGCGGAAGCTCTCGGTCTTCTTGGCGAAGAGGCTGCTTTCATGGCTGGTGGTGGTGTTGAAGACGGCGAAGAAAGGCTGGCCTTCCTTGCGGTTCCGCCAGTGGGCCCGGGGGCTGCATTCATCCCAATAGGACTTGTCGTCGCCCTTGAAGTTGTAGTCTGTCTTGGAATGGTTGGTGCAGTAGTAGCCGGCCTCGCGCAGGTAGGAGACGTAGGTCTTGAACTGCGGCGGGATGGGGTAGCGGCTGCGCATGTTCTGCGTGCCCATGGAGGGGGCATAGCGGCCGAGGATCAGGGTGTTGCGGGCGACCGCGCAGACCGAGCCGTTCGAGTAGGCATGGGTGTAGCGGATGCCCGTGGCGGCCAGCTTGTCGATGTTCGGCGTCTTGGCGGACTTGTTGCCGTAGCAGCCGATCCAGTGGTAGCTGTTGTCCTCGCTGGTGAGCCACACGATGTTGGGGCGATCCTGCGCGGCGAAGGCGGACGCGGCTTGCGCGGCCAGGGCGAGGAGGACGATGAAGAGAGCGGCGATTCGTTTCATGAGCGCTGGTTCAGACGTTGGTTGCTGATTGGGAATTCGGGAAACGTAGGGGAAAAGGGGCGGCGCGTCAGCATCAGGTTGTCGGGAAATGGGGGGGGGCGGCGTTTCTTCTCCGGTAGGGCCGTGTTGCATCGCGGCCCATACTGAAGTCCTGAAAGGGCGACCGAGATCTCCGCCCGGGCTGCACGCTCACGGCGGCTGTTGGGTCGCCGCCTTCGGGGCTTGGAATGAAATGGGCTGCGACGCAACGCAGCCCGACCGTGTGCTGGGTGTTCCATCGCGCCTGTTCAAGGCTTCGCTTGACCTCAGAGGTTGCGGAGCCGCCATGCGTCCGGATATTTTCCGATGCCGATGAGTGACCGGATCCATCGACGTGAGTTCCTGAAACACGCCCTGGCCGGTGTCGCGTTGGCGGGCGGCAGCGATCAAGCAGCGGCAGCCGAGCGCAAGGGCAGGCTTCCCAAGATCCGCGGTCCACTGCGACCGCATCCCGCCAACGGCCGGTATTTCACCGATGATTCCGGTCGCGCCATCTGGCTGGCCGGGCCGCACCTGGGATGGGAATTGCAGGACGACGCCTGGGATAAACAATGCACCTTCGATTTCACCGGCTATCTCGACCTGCTGACGCGGCATGGCCATAACCTGGTCCGCTTGTGGAACGTGGAGCATACCCGGACGGATGATCCGACGGCGTCCACTTTCGCGTTCCCCATGCCCTTCGTTCGCACGGGTCCCGGAAATGCCCAGGATGGCCGCCCGAAGTTCGATCTGAACCGGTTTGATGAAGGCTATTTCCGGCGTCTCCGTGAAAGGACGGTTGCGGCGGGGGGGCGGGGCATCGTCGTTGCCGTCATGCTGTTCCAAGGGTGGAGTCACCGCGTGAGCCGGAAGTATCCGCACGATCCCTGGTTCGGCAATGTCTACAACGCCGCCAACAACATCAACAGTATCGACGGCGCGCGCGGCGGGCCGGCGAGGAACGTTCACACGCTGGGGGATTCGCGGCTGCTGGAGATCCTGGAAGCCTACGTCCGCAAGGTTGCGGATACCGTGGGGGATCTGGACAACCTGCTCTACGAGATTTCGAATGAAAGCCTCGGTTCGTTGGCATGGCATGAGCAGATGGTCCGGGTGATCCGGGACCATGAGGCGCGAAAAGGGCGGACGCACCCGATCTTTCTCAGCGGTTGCGGGGACGGCCTGACCAACGCTGAACTCCTGGGAAGTTCGGCGGAGGCGGTTGGTCTATCGGGCATCGGGAAGCGGGCGTATCTCAACAATCCCCCCGCCGCCGATGGACGAAAGATCGTGATTCACGACACGGACCACATCAAACCCGACCACCGCAGTCCCGCCTTTGTCTGGAAGAATTTCATGCGGGGAAATCACGTCCTGGTTCTCGATTGGGATCTGGTCGATCGCAAGGACAAGGAATGGGAGCCAATCCGGCGGGCGATGGGCTCCGCGCGCGCGCTGAGCGAGGAGATCGATCTGGCGATGTTGACTCCGGTTCCCGAACTCGCCTCCAGTGGGTTTTGCCTCGCGGGGGAGCGGAAGATCCTGGCGTATCAGCCCGGGGGCGGCCCGGTGGAGTTGGATCTGCGCGGTTTTCGGGGACCGTGTAGAGTGGTCCAGCGGGCGTTGCCGGGCGGGCCGCCGAGGCAGTCGGGTGTGGTCTCCGGCGGACGAAGGGTGAAAGTCGAAACCCCGGGCGGTCGGGACGCGCTGGTTGAGACGACGCGGGCCGGCTGAGGCGCATCAAGGCGCGCCCTGATCTTTCGACGCTTCCTTGACTGCTTGCGTGTAGGCGTCAAAAGCGGCCGGATTGTAGCACACCAACACGATACTCTTGAGGCCGCTTCCGTTGCGGAGGTGTTCCCGGATCGCGGACACCGCAATGGTTGAGGCCCGTTCGACCGGAAAACCGTAGGCGCCGGTGCTGATCGCGGGGAAGGCGATCGATTTCAACTGATGCTCCTCCGCCAATTTCAGGCAGTTGCTGTAGCAGAGACGGAGCTTGTCCTCTTCTCCGCGTCGACCGTGCCGCCAGATAGGGCCGACGGTATGGATGACGTGGCGCGCCTTGAGATTGTGGCCGGCCGTGAATTTGGCTTCGCTGGTGGCGCAACCGCCCAGATGACGACATTCCTCGTAGAGCCCCGGGCCGGCCGCCTGGTGAATGGCGCCATCGACGCCGCCGCCGCCGAGGAGCGAACTGTTGGCCGCGTTCACGATCGCGTCCGTGTCCATTGTGGTGATGTCGCAGTGCACGACGGACACCACGCTATCGATGCCGGATGAGGCTTCCATCAGGCGGTTTCTCCCGTCTTGAGCCCCTTGAGATGATACGCCGCCGGGGAGCCGTCGGGAGCCGCGATCGGTTCCATGTCGCAACTTCCCAGGAGCAATGCGGCGGTCGTTTCGCCGACCACGATGGTTTGGGTTCCGCCGATCGATTTCAGTCGCTTGGCGGTGTCCACCGTGTCTCCCCATATGTAGTACATGAACTGCTTGCGGCCGATGATGCCGCCGCTGCAGGGCCCTGAATTGATGAACGCGCGGAATCCGACACGGACGTTGCCGCTCTGATTGAAGCGACCGATGACCTTCGTCAGTTCCAAGGCCATCTTGGCTGCCCGCTCGGCATGATCAGGCGCGGCGTCGGGCGCGCCGGCGACGGCCATGTAGTGGTCGTTTTCGCTGCGGATCCGTTCCAGGCCGTAATGATCGGCGAGCCAGTCAAATCCGGAGTAAAGGTCGTTGATCAGGCGGACGAACTCGACGGTCGGCATCGAATCGGAACCGGAGTCGGCGAGGTCGGGGTAGACCACGATTACGCTGACCGCGTCGAAGTCGTTGGCGATGTTGGCTTCGCCCGTGCGGACCCGTTCAACGACGGTCTTGGGGAGGATGTTGATCAGCAGGCGCTCGTATTTCTCCCGTTCGATCCGCAGCGCCGTCATGAGATGCTGGTCCTGGTCGTGGGCGCGCTTCTTGGCCAGGGAGGAACTGATTCGCGCGCGCAACAGCACCGGGTTGAACGGCTTGGGGACGAAATCCTCAGCCCCGATTTCGATGCACTTCACGGCGTTGTCCACCTCATCGATCGCGGAGATCATGATGACGGGGATGTGCCGTGTCCGTAAATCCCCCTTGATCAGCTTCAACGTTTCGTAGCCGTTGATTCCGGGCATCAACACGTCCAGGAGCACAAGGTCATACGCGGCTGCCTTGAGTTTCTCGATCGCCTGTTGGCCATTTTCCGCCTCGTCGACCGTGAAGCCCTGCAGTTCCAACCGACGACCGAGCATGTCCCGGTTCATCTCGTTGTCGTCAACGATCAGGATAGACCCGGACAGCTGTTCCAGTTCCGTTCCGGCGGCGGCGCGATCGAGAAAGGTGGTGGTGGGGGGGGCTCTCTCGCGATCTTCTGCTGGACCTCGATGGAATCCGGAAAACTGATGCTGTCAAACAGGGCCTGGAGGTTCTTCGCCGCACCGGTGATCTTCTTCAGGTCGGCCAGCACGGCGTCCAGCCCGGATCCCCCGGCGATTTCCTCGCTGACTTCGCTGAATCCGACGATGAGGCTCAGCGGCGTTTGCGCCTCGAGTTTCATGCCGTTCAGATCGACCTTGCCCATCTCGAGCTTCCAGGCGGCGAGGCCGTCCTGGATCATGGCGAGCAGTTGGCTCCCGGCGGTGTGGATCTTCTTCAGCTCGTCCTTGATGCCCCCAGGCAGGGTGTTGCCATGCTCCTCCTGGATCATCTCGGCGTAACCCAGGATCTGGTTCAGCGGGGTATGGAGGGTGTGACGGATATGGGCCAGCGAATTGGGGTCCTCCATCCGCTTGAGGCTGTCGTCGTTCTTGTCGTGTGCGATCGATTCAGGCATGGCGTTGTTCTTTTCGTTCAGGTCTGCGCACCCGACGTACTGAAGCGGAACAGATGAAGGGTTTCGAGACATCCGTCAAGTCGTCAGGGCGTCAGTTTCAGGATTTGCGTAAGAGGGACGATCCTGCGGCGTCGCAGTTTTGGCGACGGCCCCGCGAGCCATGAGGCGACCCGCTTTCACGCCTGAGATTCGATGAGCCGCCAAGGCTCACGCTGGAATGTGATGGTCTTCGCAGGTTCTGAAGTTCACGCGGAGCCCCGCGTCCAGTCTTCGCTATTCGCCGCGAAGCAAGCGGCCGATTTTGCCGGTCAGGCGGAGGTAATGATCGGACGGCAACCCCTCATGCTCCAGGAAGGCCGCGCCCTCGCCGGTGGGAGGATTGTTGGAACACTTGAAGATCGCCGTTCCTTCGTCGACCTCGTCGAACATCGCGACGTAGATCATTTCGCAACCGATCTCCTTCGCGGCGGAGGCCTGGGACCAGAGGAATTCGCCCTTGCGGCGGGGGATCTTGTCCAGTTTGTCCCCCTTGAGATTGTGCCAGCTGAAACCGGGGAAGACGACCGGGAGAAAATCCAGTTTCCGCTCGCGGCACCAGGCGAGGTCGGGCGCCCAGACCTGTTGCGCGTGACGGCGGGCCTGATCGGGATTGCCATAACGGCCCACCGTCCACGGGCTGACGATGTCCGCCAACGCGACGATTTCACGGAGCAGGGGATCGCTCACGGCATCGCGTTTTCCTTCACGCCACCAGGAGGGGACGCCGATCATCACCGTGCAGCCGTCGGCCTTCAGGAAGCGGACGAGATCGCGACATTCCTCAAGCGTGTAGGAGCGGTTGTCGCTGAAACCGATTCCCCAGACGGAGACCACCGGTTTGCCGTCGTGATGCAGGTAGGCTGGATCCCGGGTGATCTGCATCTGCTTGCGGAGTTTTAGCCAGTCGTCCGAGACGAGCGTCGTCTGGCCGTTCCCCAAGCCGCTGAGATCGTACATCACGGCATACGCGCGGCCGTGGAGGTTGGCCCCCTCGCGCGCATGGGCAAGGACGGCGTTCTTGTGGCGGGCAAGGCGGTCGTTCGGCAGCCCGTTCGCGAAACGCTGCACGAAGGCCCCGTCGATGCCATATTCTTGCATCCATTGGAAGTGACGAAGGACCGTCTTGCGATTGGCGCTGCTGAAGACCTCGGCGGGGGAGCCGTCAGGAAGCCTAAACTCCGTGGCATACCGTTCGTCCGGATCGAGTTCGGATACGTCGGGCCAGAGGTCGATGGTGACGTTGCCGGGACCGAAGGGGAGGCGTCCGCTGCGCGCCCAATGCGTCCAACCCAGGCCCATGCCGTCTTCCGGGCAGTTGAACCAGCCCTGGTAGCCGCACATGACCTTGCCCGTGAGCGTGGAGGCGTCGACGCCGGGCTTCGACGGGCCGGAGTAGGGGGCAAGGAAGGCGTCGCCAGTGTCCGCCGCGAACGACGGGCTCGCGGCGGAGGCGATCCCTAGGACGGCCAGGAGGCTTTTGATTGGTTTCATCGGATGACGGGCGATCAGGCAGGCAAGTATCGGGAGTTTGCCAGGATCGCTCCAGATTCTTCTCGGCGGCGTTTTCGTTCCGTCCCGTCGGGATTTGAAGTGGGACGCCTTCGGCGTGGCGTCCCCACCTGGGGCGGGAGGGACCTTTCGCCGAAAGGTCCCATTTCAAGTCCTATGGTCGCTCGCGAGGGATCGACAATCCCTCCCGCTTCCCCGAGACTCGCCGCCAGCCATGAAGAAGTCCGCCCGCCTGCTCGCCTCCCTTTTCCTCGCATCGTTCGCAATCTCCCCCGTCTCCGCTGAAGGCCCCGACGCGACCAGTCGCCCCAATATCATCCTCATCATGGTGGACGACATGGGCTGGTCGGACATCGGTTGCTACGGCTCCGAGATTGACACGCCGAACATCGATTCGCTGGCGAAGGACGGGTTGCTCTTTACGCAGTTCTACAACAACGCCAAGTGCACCACGACCCGCGCCTCGCTGCTCACCGGGCTTTATCCCCGCAACGGGGGGCGCGGCCAGGCGGACCTGATCACGAAGCAGATGCTCACACTCGGTGAGGCGATGCGCCATGCCGGTTACGCGACCGGGATGTCCGGCAAGTGGCACAACGGCCGCACTCCCGGAACCCGCCCCTACGACCGCGGATTCGATGAGGCCTACGGGCTTTGGGATGGCTGCTGCAACTTCTTCAATCCCAAGATCCGCGATCCCGAGTTCAAGGGCGGTCGTGTGCGTCCCTTCGGTCACAACGACAAGTTCCTCGAATACGATGACTTCCCGGAGGATTACTACACCACGGACGCCTTCACCGATCACGCGATTGCGACCATCAAGGCGCAGGCCGCCTCGGGGAAGCCGTTCTTTCACTACCTTCCCTATACCGCGCCGCACTATCCGCTTCACGCCAAGCCGGAGGACATCGCGAAGTACAAGGGCAAATACGCGCAGGGCTGGGACGTTCTGCGGCAACAACGCCTGGCCCGGCAGAAGGAACTCGGCCTGGTCGACCCGAAGTGGAAGGTGATCGACCGCGACGACCGCGCCGAGCCCTGGGAGAAGGCAAAGGCGCTCGATCCCGAATGGCAGCAGCTCCGCATGGAGGTCTACGCGGCGATGATCGACTGCGTGGACCAGAACATCGGCCGACTGCTCAAGACGCTGGACGCGCTCGGCGTCGCCGACAACACGCTGATCCTCTTCCTCGCCGACAATGGCGGTTGCGCGGAAATGCCTGGCGGCAACGACCCGAAGCAGGTTCCCGGACCCCGCGAGTTCTACTCGCACGTCGGGCCCGGCTGGGCGACCGCGTCGAACACGCCGTTTCGCCGCTACAAGTCCTATTGCCACGAGGGCGGGATCTCGACGCCGTTGCTGGCGCGCTGGCCGAAAACAATCAAGCCGGGCACGCGCGCTGACCAGGTCGGGCACATCATCGATTTCCTGCCGACGTTCCTCGACTTGGCCGGCGCCGGTTATCCGGCGAAGCATCCGGCCTTTGGCAAGAAGACGATCCCGCTGGAAGGTCTGAGCCTCGGCTCGGTCTTCCGGGGCGGAACGAGGAAGCCGCACGACCAGTTGTTCTGGCATTGGTCCGGAAACCGCGCCGTGCGCAAGGGCGACTGGAAACTCGTCTGGGACACGCACGAGAAGGCCTGGGAGCTCTACGATCTCTCCGTCGACCGCACCGAGGCCCATGACCTCGCGGCTACACACCCGGACCGAGTGACCCAACTCACCGAGGATTGGAACGCCTGGGCGAAGAAGACCGGCGTGAAGGTGAAGAAGTAGGTGGATCTGAAGTGGGACGGCTCGGCGTGCCATCCTTACCAAGGTTGGGAGGGTCGTTTCGCCGAAGCGACCCATTTTGAAGCGCCGTGGAATGTAGGCGCCGCCTGCGGCATTGCGCGCGATGTTGCCTCGCGAGGGGATCTGAAATGGGACGACTCGGCGAGCCGCTTTGGGACATGCTCAGGGCGGCTCATTCGGGAGAATTCGCCCCACCCAGTTCTCCGCTGGCGGCTCTCTGGCGCTTTTCAACCGACTCCTGCTCAACAGGTTGCGCAGGAGCTGAAGCGATCCTCCCCGGGCTATATTTCTCCTCGTTCTCCTCGTTCTCCTCCTCGATTCGGATTCGAGGACGAGGAGGAGAACGAGGACGAACCGAGACCGGACCCCCGCACCCCCACACCCCCCATTCCCCAAAAAAAAATTCTGCAAGTTCCGTCCGCTCGTTCGTAACGGGTATATGAATGCTTGCCAGACCCACCCACTCGCCGGGGCGACCGATCGTTCGGCCCGCCGTCAATCCCACATCCCGACCGTGCGTCCTTTCCAGCCGTCGTCCGAGTTCATGCGCAATCTGCGGCTGCATGCCCACAGCCTGAAGCTCTTGACGGCCTTCCTGGCCGGGGATGGGACGCCGACCCGTTCCTTCGAGTCCGTTGTCCGCGAACTCCAGACCGCCTGATCCGCCATGAATGCGAAACGAGTCGATGCTGAGTGTGCCATGCCGGCCAAGGCTGAGACCGCGGTCGGGGTTGCTGCGGCTGGTCTTCGACACAGCCGCGCTCCCGAATCGACCGCCGCCGCCCCTGGCGCCGGAGTCCACGCGGAATGCTTGGGACACATGGCGGAATTGTGGGCCGGCGTCACGATCAGCGGCGCCTGTGGCGCTCCTGCGCTTCACGGGCGCAATACTGGGGCAACCTGAATTGATGAAACTATTGGAAATGCGGCCTGAATTGGGTGCAATCTGCCTTGAGATCGCAGATCGACTCCGCTATATAGCCGGGCGATTTCCAGCATTATCCATGGACCGTATTCTTGATCAGGGAAAGGGGGGCTTTGCCAGCCGGAGGGAAGGCCCTGTTGCGGTGGGCGTCCCCCAAGGAGCGGCGACATTCCTGTCGCCGTGCCCGCGCAGCGGGCAGAGTCGCGCGTCGGACGCCAAAGCGGAATTCTTCGTTTCGCGCTCCGCTTTGCCGCTCAGGCGTCGAGCGGCGCAGGCGTCGGCGGATAGGTTCCAATTTCGATGTGGTTGCCGTCCGGATCGTGGAAGAAGATCTGCGTGACGCCGGTGTCCGCCACGAAGTTCTTCTGGAAGGGGATGCCGCGGTCGTTGAGAGAGCGCTCGGCAGCCTCGATATCGTCCACATGAAAGGCAACGTGGTCGGCGCGGGAGGAGATCTCCCCAAGCTCGGCGGCGTCGGGGCGGGTTCCGATCAGGTGGATCTGGACGCCGTAGGCGTGGAGCCAGGCGCCGGGAAAGGAGAAGTTGGGCCGACAGATCTGTTGGAAGCCCAGAACATCCCGATAAAAGGCGACGCTGGCTTCGACGTCGTTGCAGACGTGGCTGATGTGATTGACCGATTGAATGGAAAGGGGCGCGCTCATGTGGGGGGGTGTAGCGTAAATCCGGCGGCTGGGCAAGGAGGGGAAACGCTGGAGGGTATTGGGTTGGGGCATGGGCGTGTAAGGGTATCAGGTGTTGGCCGTGGAGTGTGCAACGTCTCCGCTGCCCTTGCGGATTCGACGGGCGTGATTGCGGTCGGGAAGTCAAGTGTTTCGAATTCCGCGTTTGCGCGGCTCGGGCGCCCGGAGTGTCACTCGCGCTCATTGTCCCACGGTCCCAATGAACAATCTGTCACCCATTTTCTGAACCAAATGTGTTACCGATGTATTGCCCATACCCGGAACACGCCACCCAAACCCTCATGCTCCCAAACCCTCATACCCCCGGCTTCACCGCGCTTTCGGCCACTCGTCCTTCAAATGCTTCCTGAGCTTGGCGACGATCCCGGCATGCTCCTCGCGGCCTGCGAGGTTGACGTTTTCCTTCGGGTCGTTCTCGTGGTCGTAGAGTTCCTCGGCGACGGTCTTGCCTCCCTTGTTCCACTGCGTGAAGCGCCACCGGTCGGTGCGCAGCGATCTTCCCATGACGCCGTTGTGGGGAAACTGGCTGAAGGCGACTTGGTCCCATTCCGCGTCGGCCGAACGGAGGAGGGGGGCGAGGCTGCGCCCTTCCAATTCCTTTCGAGCGGGGAGAGCGGCCAATTCGGCGAGGGTGGGGTAGAGATCCACAAGTTCGACGAGGGCGCGGGTTTGCTCGCCGTTGCCCGCCATGTCGGGCGCGCTGATGATGAGGGGCACACGGGTGGAGAGTTCGAAGTTGGTCGCCTTGCCCCAGATGTCGTTCTCGCCGAGGTGGAATCCGTGGTCGCCCCAGAAGACGACGATGGTGTTGTCGCGCAGTCCAAGGCGGTCGAGTTCGGCCAACACACGTCCGATCTGGGCATCGACGAAGGTGACGCAGGCGCCGTAGCCGCGCGTAAGCGTGTGGGTGAGTTTCTTCGGCATGGGGCCCTTGTTCGGGACGTCGGAATAGCTGCGAGGGTGGCCCCAGTTGGTCTGCGCGATCTTCGGGCCGTCCTTCGGCGCATGCTGGTTGTCGGCGACGACAACCTCGTCGTCCGGATACATGTCCCAGTATTTCTTTGGGGCGATGAAGGGGAGGTGCGGTTTCATGAAGCCGAGGGCGAGAAAGAAGGGCCGGTCGCGCAGTTCCCCGAGCGACTCGATCGCCTTGTCAGCGACCTGCCCATCGTAGAGCGTGTTGTCCGGGACGTCGGGGGCTTCCCAAGAGGGGCCGAGCACGAAGTGGTTCACCCAGTCGTCTACGGGCTTTCCTTTTCCCGCCTTGCTTCGGGCAAAGACCTTCTTGGCGGCGGCGACCCCTTCGGGAGTATAATAGTATCTCGGCCCGGGCCACCACTCGGGTTCGCTCCAGGACGCCCGGTCGTTCCATTGGCTGCGGATCTTGAAGGCGCCGTGGAAAATCTTCCCGAGCGAGCGGCTATGGTAGCCGTTGTTCTTGAAATGCTGCGGCAAGGTGACCCAGTCAGGATGGCGCTTGCGAAACAGGACGCCGCCGTTGGTGTGAATGCCGGTGGTGTCGGGGCGGCGGCCCGTCAGCAGCGAGGCGCGGCTTGCCCGGCAGACCGCGGCCTGGCAGTAGGCGCGCTCGAACAGCATGCCGCGCTTTGCCAAGGCGTCGAGGTTCGGCGTGATCATCCGGTCATTGCCGTAGCAACCGAGCTGCGGCCGCATGTCATCCGCCGCGATGAACAGGACGTTCGGCCGGGCGGCGGACGCGAAGGCCGCCGGCGTAAAAAGGGCGGCCAGGAGGACGGCAGGGAAGGCTCTCATGGCGATAGTGAAGGCGCTCGTCGCCCGCATGGCAAATGGGAATTCGACCAAGCGGGCGAGGCGCCGCGGCCTCCCCCCCCGGGAAGCGGCACGAAGGTTGCATGTTTTTGTAACGTACGTTGATTTAAACTGTAGACATGACAGAATCTGGGACGGTGAGCGAGTGAGGGCGCAGCATTCACACGTTCCGCTTTTGAAGCGGGGGGCTTCCCCGAGTAAAGGGATGGAACCGAAGATGAATGTTTGTGCGAACGGGCGGGAGGGGCTAGATTCCGCCGAAATCCTCGACAACGACCTGCTGGGATCATGCCGATTTACGAATATGAAGTGTGTGAGGGGGGCTGCAAGATCTGCGGCGGCACGTTCTCACTGAGACGTCCCCTTGACGCGGAACCGCTCACGAAGTGTCCGGCCTGCAAGAAGCCCGTACGGAAGATGATTTCCGCCTTTTCCACGCCCTCCATCACCAAGCCGCTGTCCATCGTGGACGCCAAGAAAGCGGGGTTCACAGTGTTGAAAAAGACGAGCAAGGGAGAATACGAGCGGCAATGAACCTCTGAAGCAACCGACCGCCGGGGTGTTGGGGGATAGGCGGTCGACCGAAAACACCGTCAAACCAGGAGACATCATGAGCGAACTTCAGATCATTGAAACGGCCGTCGATCGTGCGGGGCGACGACGGCGCTGGCATCAGACGTGGGGGGGATTCTGGTCGGGGATCTTCGCCGGATCGGTCGTGTGGTTGGTGGCCTTGGCTGTCTACAAGCTTTTCCCCGTGCCGTTGGAGACATTGACGGTCGGCGCGGTTCTGGCCTGCGTCGCAGCGTTGGCGGGGGTGATCGCCGGTTGGCTGCGCGCCCCCTCGCGGATGGAGACGGCGCGTTGGATGGACGGCAAGGTGGCGCTGAAGGAGCGGCTGAGCACGGCCCTGGAGATTTCCCGGGAGAAGAAGGACGACCCCTGGAGCGCGCTGGTCGTGGCGGATGCCGCCGCGCATGCCGGCGAGGTGGATCCGAGGAAGCTGCTGCCGTTTCAACTGCCCAGGGCGAGTCGCTGGGCGCTGGTCGCGTTGGCCGTGGGCGCGGGGTTGGGTTTCGTTCCCGAGCGACGAAGCGACGATTACCTGCAGAAGCAGCGCGAGGCCCAGAACATCAAGGACACCGGCAGGCAGTTGGAGAACATTGCCAAGAGGGAGTTGCAGAAGCGCAAGCCGGTGTTGCCGCAGACCGAGAAGGTGATGCAGGAGGTCGCGGAGTTTGGCCAGGAGCTGCAGAAGAAGAAGCTCACACGCAACCAGGCCCTCGCCGAACTTTCCAAGGTTCAGGACAAGATCAAGGATCAGACCGATGAGCTGAGCAAGAAAGCCGGAATCCGGAAGCTGCAGAAGGCCGCGCGGCAGACCGGCGGCGAGATGGGCGCTTCGGCGGAATCGATCCAGAAGCAGATCGACACGATGCGGCGCGAGATGGCCGACAAGGACTTCGAGGGCAAGGCGAAGGAAATGGAGAAACTGGAGAAGGCCTTGGAGGATTTGAAGAAGGCCGCCGAAAGCATGGGCCAGGAGGGCTCTCAGTCGGATGGGAAGGCGGCGCAGGAGATGTCCGAAGCCCTGGATGAGTTGATGCAACAGGCGAAGGACCTCGGCCTGGACTCCAGTTCCCTCGAGGACGCCGCCGAAGCCCTGAATCAGGGGGAGATCGACAAGTTCCTCAAGGATATGGACGTGGCGCTCCTGAATCTCGACACACTGAAGCAGATGGCGAAGAAGATGAGCGAACTGAAGAAGCAACTCGCCGACATCGGCAAGGATCTGCCCGAGCGACTGGAAAAGGCGCAAGGGATCCCGGCGATCGCCCGGTTGCAGAAGTTGGCGCGTCAGTTGAAGTCGGACAAGACGACCGATGCGGAGTTGAAGGAAACCAATGACGAGGTGCGTCGGTCGGTGGATCCCGCCATGGAATACGGCAAGGTCGCCGACCACATACAGTCGGCGGCGCAATTGGCCGACAAGGGTGATCGCCAAGGGGCGGCGCAAGCCCTGGAGGCGGCCGCGAAGGAACTCGAGGAAATGCTCAAACAATGCGCCGATTGCGAGGGGATGATGGCGGCGTTGCGCGCCTTGCAGACCGCCTCCATGTGTATCGGCAACTGCCAGGGTTGGGGGCAATGCTCCGCCCCGCCCCGCGCCGGAAACGGCGGCAGGCCCGGGAAGGGAGTCGGGACCTGGGCTGACGACAGCATGATGATGGATCTCCCTGACGTCTATGATGCCTGGGACAATTCCGGGATTGTCCGCCCCGATATGGAGGGCAAGGGGATTGCAGACCGCGGCGAGGGGGAGTTGGTCGACGGTTTCCTGCCCACGAAAGTGAAGGGCCAGATGGGCCCCGGCGGCCAGATGCCGAGCATCACGCTCAAAGGCGTCAGCATCAAGGGGAAGAGCTCCGTGCAATATGAAGAGGCCGTCGCCGCCGCCCAGAGCGACGCCCAGAGCGCGCTCAGCCAGGAGCGCGTGCCGCGCGCCTACCAGGGCGCTGTTCGGGACTACTTTGACGATTTGAAGTAGGCGCGGGTGGAGCGGTGCGTTTGCGCCGCCGAAAACATGTGGTTGCAGCGGACGTGAGTCCGCCAGCGCCTTGGGGCAAGGCGGGTTCAGATCCGCAGGCACGGTTCTCGGAAGGAAGGCGTAGCGACATTCAATTGACAGACAAGCCAACCAGGACAGCAGACCACGCTTATGAGTGTTGAAGAGAGAATCCAGTCGTTTCGCGAGAGCTTTGGAGCCCTGCGCGCGGAAATCGGGAAGATGATCGTCGGGCACGACGAGATCGTGGACGGCACGTTGATCGCGCTGCTTGGCGGGGGGCACGTGCTGCTGGAGGGCGTGCCGGGCCTGGGCAAGACGCTGCTGGTGCGGACGTTGAGCCAGGCGATGGACCTGTCGTTCAACCGCATCCAGTTCACGCCCGACCTGATGCCCGCCGACATCCTCGGCACGAACCTGGTCGTGGACAGCGAGGGCGGCGGACGGAAGTTCGAGTTTCAGCACGGGCCGATCTTCGCGCACATCATCCTTGCGGATGAGATCAACCGCGCCACGCCGAAGACGCAGTCCGCGATGCTGGAGGCGATGCAGGAGAAGAGCGTCACCGCCGGCGGCGCCATCCGTCGGCTGGACAAGCCGTTCTTCGTGCTGGCGACGCAGAATCCAATTGACCAGGAGGGCACCTATCCGTTGCCCGAGGCTCAGTTGGACCGTTTCTTCTTCAAGCTGCTGGTCGGCTATCCCAGCGGTGACGAACTGACTGAAATCCTGAACCGCACGACCGAAGGTCACACGGCGGACTTGAACAAGGTTATCGCCAAGGACGAGTTCATCGAGTTGCAGAAGCTGGTGGTCGAGGTGCCGGTCGCGAGCCACGTGAAGGACTACGCGGTGCGGTTGATCCAGGCGTCCCATCCGGGCACGGATACGGCTGCCCCTGTGGCGAACCAGTATCTCCGCTTCGGCAGCAGCCCGCGCGGCCTGCAGACGCTCGTTCTGGGGGGCAAGGTCAGGGCCCTGACACAGGGGCGCTTCAACGTGAGCTTCGACGACATTCAGGCCGTGGCGCATCCGGCCATGCGGCACCGGCTTATCCTGAATTTCGAGGCGGAGGCCGAGGGAATCACGACCGATCATATCGTCGCCGAGATCCTGAACGCCGTGCCGAGAGACGCGGTGGTGGAGCAGGCGGCGGGGTGATGGCGGCGGAGCCGGAAATCCGAGATTCGAAAAGCGAAATCCGAAACAAGCCCGAAGCCCGAATGACAGAAATTCGAAACCTCATGCTCGGGCGCCTTGGGGACTTGCGCGCGCAGCATTACGTTTGGATCCTTGGAACATTCGGATTTGTTTCAGATTTCAGGCCCCAGGGTTTCCAAGTCCGCTAGGAACCTTCAAACGCCCGCGATGTCCTCCCCCCTGCTAACCTCCGACCTGTTGAAGCGTTTGGAGCAGTTTCAACTGCTGGCGCGGCGGCGGTCGAAGTCCTCGGCAAAGGGCGAACGCACGAGCCGGGCGCGGGGGCAGTCGGTCGAGTTTGCCGATCATCGGAACTACACGCACGGCGACGACCTTCGCTACCTCGACTGGAACCTCTTCGGCCGCTTGGACCGCCTGTTCCTCAAGCTCTACGAGGAGGAGCGGGAGTTGCCGATGACGGTGTTCCTTGACGCCAGCGAATCGATGGCCTTCGGGACGCCGCGCAAATTCGATTTCGCGCGGCAGTTGGCGGCGGCGATTGGCTACGTGGCCCTGTGCGGCTTCGACCGAGTCTCCATTCGCGCCTTTCCGGACAACGAGGAGGAGAGCGCGATCCGTTCGGCGATGCGCTCGGTGCGGGGGCGGAAGTCGGCGCTGCGATTCTTCCAGAACATTACGCGGCTCACGGCGTCGGGCATGGCGGATTTCAACGAGACGCTGCGTCGAGGAGCGTTGGAGGCCCGGCAGGTCGGGGCGGCGATCGTGCTGAGCGACTTCCTTGATCCGGCCGGTTTCGAGGAGGGGCTGAACACGCTGGTCGGGCGCGGCTTCCAGGTAAGCGCCATCCAGATCCTCGCGCCGGAGGAATTGGAGCCCGAGACCTACGGCGATCTTCGGTTGATCGACTCCGAGACGGGCGCGCAGACCGAGGTCACCTTCGGCCGCTACCGCCTCGACATTTACCAGCGCATGGTCGCGAACTTCTGCGGCAAACTCGGCGAATTCTGCAAATCCCGCGGCGTCGCCTTCTTCACCGCCTCCTCCGCCACCGATCTGGAGGAGGTGTTGTTGAAGCAGTTGAGAAAAGCGGAAATATGGAGATGAGCTTTTTGTCTCCAGCCGCGTTCGCCTTTGCCGCCGCGATTCCGGTGGTGATCGTGTTTTATCTGCTGAAGCGGAAGCGGGTGGTTCGGCTGGTTTCAAGTTCGCTGCTCTGGCAGAAGTTCCTGGCGGAGACGCAGGCGAGCGCGCCGTTCCAGCGGTTGCGGCACAACTGGCTGTTGATCCTGCAGATCCTGATGCTGGCCCTGGTCGTGTTGGCGCTGACGAGGCCCTTTTTTTCCGGAGACCGCAAGGAGGGCGCGCTCTACGTGGCGATCCTCGACGCATCGGCTTCGATGCAGGCGATCGACGTGGCTCCGTCGCGCTTCGAGGCGGCGCGGGAAGAGGCGCGCGACCTGGTCTCGTCCATGAAAGACCGCGATCAGATGATCGTATTGCGGGCCGCCGCCAACACCCATGTGCTGCAGTCCGGCACGGCGGAGAAGAGCGCGTTGCGGCGGGCCATCGACGCCTGCGAGCCCAGCGATTCGCCGACGCGCCTGGTAGAGGCGTTGAAGCTGGCGCGGACGTTGGTCCAGAACCGCTCGTTCGCGGAGGTGCATCTGTTCAGCGACGGCGCGGTCGATGAGATCGAGGGCTTACAGATCGCGGACATCCCGGTGGTCTTCCACAAGATCGGCGAACGGGGCGACAACCTCGGCGTCGTGCAGCTTGACGTGAAGGCGCACCCGGACGACCCGACGCGCAAGGCCGTCTTCGCCAGCGTGGGGAATTACTCGGAGCAGACGCGGCGGGCGCAACTGGAGTTGCGCTTCAACAACCGCATGCTAGCCTCGCGGACACTGAACGTCCCCGGCGGCACGAATGCGCAGGAGGTCTTCACGGTTCCGCAGACCGAGGACGGCGTCTTCACCGTGACCCTCGCCGCCGAGGACGACCTCCCGGTGGACAACCAGGCCTCGGCGGTCAGCCTGATGCCGCGTCCGGTGAAGGTCCTGCTGGCCACGGCTGGGAACCGTTTCCTGGAGAAATCGCTGAAGTCGATTCCCCACATCGAGTTGAACGTGGTTTCCTCGCCGGTCGGGGACGCGGCGGAGTATGACGTCGTGGTTCTGGACGGCGTGGTTCCGGCGGTGTGGCCCAAGGCGAACGTGCTGGCGATCAACGTCGCGCGGTCCGGCTGGTTCGACGCGGTGGGGCAGGTTGAGTATCCGGCGATCGTGGATGTGAAGGCGACGCACGCGCTGCTGCGCTTCGTGAATTTCGACACGGTGGACATTGCCAAGAGCCTCCAGGTGAAGACCCCGAGTTGGGCCCTGCCGATCGTTGAGTCGCAGCAGACGCCGCTGGTCCTGGCCGGCGAGTTCGACCGGCAGAGCGTGGTGTGGGTGGGGTTCGACACGTTGGAGAGCACCTGGCCCCTGCGGATCGCGTATCCGATCTTCATGCAGAACGCGGTGGAGTGGCTGAATCCAGCGCTGGCGAACGCGGCGGAGCTGACCGTGCGGTCGGGCGAGCCCTTCCGGTTGCCGCTGACGGAGCCCGTGCCGGGCGCGTCGGTCGAATTGCCGGATGGCACGACGAGGGAACTGACGTTGGAGGAGGGCGCGATGGAGATTCTGTTCGGCGACACCGCGCGGCTGGGCGTCTACCGGATGACCGCCGGGACGAACTCGACGCCGTTCTGCGTGAACCTGCTGGACTCGGTCGAAAGCGCGATCAAGCCGCGGGAGACGCTGGAGTTCGGGAAATACGGGACGGTCGCGGCGACGGGCTCGAAGAAGGCCAACGTCGAGATCTGGCGCTGGATCGCGATGGCCGGGCTGGGCGTGCTGCTGTTCGAGTGGTGGTTCTATCACCGGAGGACGGCGTGAAGGGAGGGATGAGGGATGAGCGATGAAGGATGAACTCAGACAAGAGGCGGCGTTTGCGGGGAGCGGGCGAATGCGGTTGGCCGTCGGGCCGACCCGGCGCGGCTTTGCTCGTCTCGGCGGGACGACTGAGAATAGCCCGGCGATTCATCGCCGGGAAAACTCGGAGCAGCAGCGAGTCCCGAAGGGACGGCTGACATCCCCGGCGTCTCGGCCCGTCCACGATTCCAGCCACCCCTTTCGGGGCTCGATCGTTTCGCGTTGGAATCCCGGCGATGAATCGCCGGGCTATTCTCGGATGTCCCTCCGGGACAAGGGCGGCTGGACCGTCCTTCCAGATGGCGCCTCCCAGACCTGCGAGAGAGCATTCCGAACAGGCGCGGAATTGACCTTGCATTGTTGTTTGCTCCCGTTGCTCAGGGGCATAGACCCGCATTCCGAGGGCGCTTTTGTCGAAGCGGAATCATGAGGGACGCGACGAAAGGCAAGACTTCGGGAGTCCGAGGAATGACGCTCAAGCAGTTGCTGATCGTGATCGCTGTTGTGTCTTTCTTGGTTGGTTTGGCGTTGGCGCCTTACGTCAATTCTGGGCCGGGACTTCGTCACGTCATCGTTTACACTTCGCAGGATCAGGTTTATGCGCAGGAGATTTTCGAGAGGTTCCGGGAAGAAACCGGAATTCTCGTCAATGCCGTCTACGACAGCGAGGCGGTGAAGACGGTGGGTCTGGCGAACCGGTTGCTGGCCGAGCGGTCGAATCCGCAGTGCGATGTCTGGTGGAGCAACGAGGAATTGCGGACACGCCAACTCGCGGAAGAGGGTGTGTTCGACGAAACCGTAAAGTGGAAATCGTTCGGCTACCGGTCAAGAAAGCTGGGGGTAAACACGAACGAGGTTTCACTGGCGGACGCGCCGCGCAGCCTGAAGGAGCTGGCGAACGCGAAGTGGCGGGGGCGGTTCGTGATGGCCTACCCGATGTTCGGCACGACCTCGACGCACATGCTGGCGCTGCGGCAGTTGTGGGGCGCGGAGAAGTGGCGCGCGTGGTGTGAGCAGATCCAGTCGAACGAGGCCAAGATCGTGGACGGCAATTCCGTGGTCGTGCGGCTCGTGGGGAAGGGCGAGGCGGAGATCGGCTTGACGGACTTCGACGACATTCGCGCGGGGCAGCGCGAGGGCCTGCCGATCGCGGCGGTCGAGATCGAGGAGACGTTGTTCATCCCGAACACCGTCGCGCTGGTCAAAGGATCGAGAAACGAGGAGTCGGCCCGGCGGTTGATGGACTATCTGGCTTCCCCGGCGACAGTGGACCGCCTGGTCGCGGCGAATGCCTTGGAGGGCGATGTCGTCGCGGGCGGCAGACCGGGTTTCCCCGATTGGGATGGCGTCCTTCGCGATCTGGAAACGGGGACGAAGGAATTGAGCGAGGTTTTTCTCCGGTAGCGAGTGATGAACTGGGTCCTGCTCAAGAACAGTCTGATGGTGGGCGCGCTGGCGACGGCGGTCGCGCTGATCATGGGGCTGGTGGTCGCCGTGTGGCTGTTGACGCTGGGGCGGCGGGCGAGGGCGGTTGCTCTGGGTTGCGCGGTCGCCGGTTTCGCGCTGCCGGCATTTCTCGTGACCGGGATCTGGCTGGATCTGTTGGGGAATGCGGGACGGCTGCGGGACTGGGTTCCGTTCGATGTCTATTCGCTGCCCGGCTGCGCGTGGATACTGGGGCTGATGCACTGGCCGGTCGCGGCGGCGGCGGCGTGGCTCGCCTGGCGGCGGATTGAGGCGGCGCAATTGGAGGTCGATCCGATGCTGCGGGGGGCGGCTTTGCTACGTGATCTGCTCCTGCCGATCGCGGCACCGGCCCTGCGGATCGCGGCGGCTTTGATGCTCGTGCTGACGCTCGGCAACTTCGCGGTTCCCTCGATCCTCCAGGTGAAGACCTACCCGGCGGAGATCTGGCTGCGCTTCAACACGGCGAACGATGTCCAAGGCGCGTTTGTGGTGGGGTGGCCTTTGCTGCTGGCGCCGGCAGTTCTGCTGTTGGCGTTGCGGCATAGGCAATTCCGGCTGCCGCATGTTGCGGGCGGGGCCGCCGCGGCGTTGTTCAGGGGTAGGTTGGGGGGCGGGTTGTCGTGGACGGTTGGCGGCGTGGCTCTGGCGGTGATGGCGTTGTCGATGGTCCTGCCGGTGACGTTGCTGTTGGCGAGCGCTCGGACGTGGTCGGATTTCGGCGGGGCGTGGTCGGCGAATCGCGCGAACGCGGCGCATTCCTTTCTGCTGGCGGCGACGGCGGCGAGTGCGGTCGTGGCCTTGGGCGGGTGGCTGTGGCGGCGGAGGATGGTCGGCGCCAGCTGGTTTGCCTTCTTCGTTCCGGGCGCGTTGCTGAGCGCGGCGTTGATCCCGATCTTCAACCGGCCGGGCCTGGACTGGATCTACCGTGGCGTGGGCATTGCGCTGATCGCGCTCACGTTCAGGTATCTGGCGATCGGGTGGGCGGGGGCGCGAATGGTGATGGGATCGATCGATCCGGGCGGCGCGGAGTTCGCGACGATGTGCGGGGCATCGCGGTGGGAGCGGTTCCGGCACGGGGTCTGGCCGCAGGCCGGCGGAGCGATCTTGGGGGTCTGGTATGCGGCCTTCCTGCTGTGCCTCTGGGACGTGGACGCGGTGTTGCTCGTGGCTCCGCCGGGAATGCAGACGTTGCCGATGCAGGTGTTCAACCTGTTGCACTACGGCCACAATTCCCAGGTCAACGCGCTGTGCCTGATCCTGCTGCTGCTGGGGCTGGCTCCGTTGCTGGTTTGGCTGACGATGCGGACGTTGATCGGGCGGACTGGTCTCGCCCAGACGGCGGTCATGGTCGGTGTGAGCGGGGTGGGGTTGGTGTTGACCGGGTGCGGCGGCGGGCCGGTCGCGGGTGAATCCGGCGGTGTCGGCGCCGTGGTTTCCTTGGACAGCAAGTTTTTCGAGGGTGTGAAGCTGGTCGGGGAACGGGGTATCGGGCCGGGGCAGTTCAACAAGCCGAGGTCGCTGGCCGTGGACGCGGAGGACAACCTCTACGTCGTGGATATGACGGGGCGGGTGCAGAAGTTCTCGGAAGACGGGGAGTTCCTCCTGCAGTGGCAGATGCCCGAGATGGAACGCGGTCGACCCAAGGGCATGTACACGGATGGGGAAGGCAATGTCATCGTGGTCGAGCCGCATTACGCCCGGATCAACCATCATGGCCCGGACGGGACGCTTGTGGCGCAATGGGGGATGCGCGGCGAGGAACCGGGGCAACTGGCTTTTCCCCGCGCGGTGACGCGGAATTCGCGGGGGGAATTGTATTTGAGTGAATTTCAGATCGTCGAGCGGGTGCAACGATTCTCCGCCGCCGGGGCGGAGTTGCAGCTTTGCTTCGGCAAGGCGGGCAGCGGTCCCGGCGAGTTCAATCGCGCCGAAGGGCTGGGGATCGATTCGGAAGACCGCCTCTATGTCGCTGATTCCTGCAACCACCGCATCCAGGTCTTTTTGCCGGACGGGAAGTTCCTGCGGACCTACGGCCATGCGGGCTCGGGTTCCGGGGAATTCAGCTACCCCTATGACATCCGTGTCGATGGCGCCGGCATTCAGTATGTCTGCGAGTTCGGGAACAGCCGGTTGCAGATCTTCGACGCCGCCGACCATTCGATTGAGATCATCGGAGGCGCGGGAGCGGAATTGGGCCAGTTCGCGAACCCCTGGTCGATCGCCTTCGATTCGAAGGGCAATCTCTACGTCGCCGATTCCGCGAATCATCGGGTGCAGAAGTTGTTGCGGCGGGGGGGAACGTGGGGGGAGGCGCGAGTGCAGGTGGGAAGGGCGGGGGGGCAGAAAGCCTCAAGTTCCAAGCTCCAAATCTCAAGGAAGTCTCAAATCTCAAATCTCAATTTGGCGGCTGTTGAATCGGGCTGCTCGTCCGAGGCTGGGCGTGCATTCGCGGGGTTGGCGCTTGGAACCTGGAACTTGGAATTTCCGCGCTGGAGGGGCGCTCGATGAGTTTCCAGTTCACCCATCCGATCTGGCTGTTGCTGTTGATTCCAGCGTTGGGGATCACGGGTTGGTTTGCGTTGAAGACGCACGTGCAGATCAGTCCCTGGCGGCGGTGGACGGCTCTTGTTCTGCGGACGATCATCGTGATCCTGGCGGTTCTGGCGATCGCCGGATTGCAGCGGCGGATTCCCCAGGAGGGGATGAACGTCTATTTCGTGCTGGATCGCTCGGAAAGCATCCCCTCGGAGCAGCGGGAGGCGGCGCTGGAATACGTCAACCGTTACGCGAAGGAGATGGAGAAGGCAGACAAGGCGGGCGTGATCGTCTTCGGGACAGAGGCTGCGATCGAGTTTGCGCCGGGGCCGATCGTGAACGTGGAGAAGATCCAGGCCGTCATCGAGAGCGACCGCAGTGATCTGGCCGGGGCGGTCCGTTTGGGGACGGCGGCCTTCCCCGAGACGGGGCAAAAGCGGCTCGTCGTGATGTCCGACGGCAATGAGAACCTCGGCGATGTGATCGCCGAGGCGCGAACGGCGCGGCCGATGGGCGTGACGATCGACGTGTTGCCGCTGGGAGCCCGGCGTGGAAACGACGTGACGGTGCAGCGCATCGGCATTCCCAACAAGTTGAAGGAGGGGCAGACCTTTGACGCGAAGATCTTCGTGAGCGCGGACAAGCAGCAGACCTCAACGGTGCGCCTGTTCCGCAACGAGCAATACCTGGGCGAGCAGACGGTCGAGCTTTCGCCGGGCAAGAACCTGTTCACCTTTCCGCAGACGTTGGCGGAGCCGGGATTCTACGGGTATCGCGTGGAACTGGACGCGGAGGGGGATTTCCTCCCGCAGAACAACAAGGCGTCCGCCTTCGTGAACGTGCAGGGCGATCCGCGATTGCTGCTGGTGTCCAGCCAACCGGAGCAGGACGCCGCGTTGGCGGACGCGCTTCGCTCCGCGAAGCTGGATGTGACGGCCGGAGGCCTGGAGGTCATGCCGGAATCGTTGGCGGAGATGCAGAGCTACGACACGATCTTCCTGAGCAACATTGCCGCCGGCGAATTGGGCGAGGACCTGATGAAACTGCTGGAGGCGGCGGTGCGTGACTTTGGCGTGGGGTTGGTGGCAATCGGCGGCGATCAATCCTTCGCCGCCGGCGCGTATCGTGGCACGCCGCTGGAATCGACCCTGCCCGTGAGCATGGAACTGGACAGCAAGAAGGTCCTGCCGAAGGGAGCTCTGGCGCTCGTGATGCATGGCATGGAGTTCAACAACGGCAACCAGGTTGCCCGCGACATCGCCTTTGGCGCGTTGCAAGCCCTGGGGCCGCAGGACGAACTGGGCGTGCTGCTTTGGGACGGAACTGATCAGTGGCTGTTTGAACTCCAGGAAGTCGGCGACAAGCGCGAGGTGGGGAAGAAGATCATGGGCATGAACCAGGGCGACCTGCCAAGTTTTCAAGGCCTGATGGAGAAGGGCTACGCGGGCTTGAAGGAATCCAACGCCAACCTCAAGCACATGATTGTCTTCAGCGATGGCGACCCCGGCGCGCCGACCGATGAATTGTTGGCGAAGATGCGCGCCGCAAAGATCACCATCAGCACGGTGCTGATCGCCGGCCACGCGGGACCGCAGACGATGATCGACATCGCGAACAAAGGCGGCGGCCGGTTCTACGATGTCCGCAATGCGGGGCAGTTGCCGCAGATTTTCATCAAGGAGACGGCGGTCATTCTGAAGTCGGCGATTTTTGAGGAGCCGTTCACGCCGCAGGTTGCGGCCTCTAGTGAACTGACGGGGGGCATGGGGGGCTATCCCGTTCTGCAGGGCTATGTGGCGACCACTGAAAAGGCCCGGGCCGAGACCCCGCTGATTTCGGACAAGGGCGACCCGATCCTGGCGCATTGGCAGTACGGGTTGGGGCGCGCGGTGGCCTTCACTTCGGACGCCAAGGCCAAGTGGGCGAAGAACTGGTTGGGCTGGGCCAATTATCGGCAGTTTTGGACCCAGATCGCGAACTGGAGCCTGCGCCGACTGGAGAACGCGGATTTTACCACCGAGGTGGCGATCGAGAACGGCGAGGGCGTGATCTCGGTGGAGGCCGTCGATGAGAAGGGGGATTACCGGAATTTCCTGAAGTTGCAGACGGCCGTGGTGGGGCCGACCGGCGACAAGGAGGTCGTGCATCTTGAGCAGACGGGGCCAGGCCGTTACGAGGCGCGTTTCCCCACAACGGAGGTGGGCTCCTACATGCTCAACCTGATGGAGATGCGGGAAGGGAGGCCGGTTGGCTCTCAAGCCTTGGGAACCAGTGTCGACTACTCTCCGGAGTTCAACGACAGTGAACCCAATCTGAATCGTCTGAAACGCCTCGCTGAGGCGGGAGGAGGCATTGAGCTGGATCCCGGCGACCAAGGGAAGAATCCGTTCAAACATGACCGGAAAAAGACCTTTCAGCCGCGCGACCTGTGGGAGTGGCTGCTGAAACTCGCCGTAATCCTGTTCCCGCTCGATGTGGCTGTCCGCCGGATCCAGATCGACCGGGAGGAGTGGCTCAGGGCGACCCGGACGCTGCGGCGGGCGCTTTTCTTCTGGCGGCCGACGAAGAAGGACGCGGAGGCGGACGAATCACTTTCTGCCCTGTTGGCCCGCCGGGACCGGGTGAGGGAGAAGAAGACGGCTCCAAGTCCCCGGAGCGACCTGTTCCAACCGGCGAGGGAAGAAGCAGTGATGAAGGTGGACCTTCCGGCGCAATCGGCAGCTTCTCCCGCTGAGGAAAAGGGCGGGGATGAGCCGGTCGATGGGGAGGGTCCCGAGGATCAGGGGGCGACGGATCGCCTCCTTGCGGCCAAGCGTCGAGCCCGCAAGAAACGTCGCTGAATCACTCGGACAGAAACGTCCGACGAGAACGGCATGCTCAACGGGGAGAATATCGTTGCGCTGGGTCGACATCTTATGGCTTCATCGGCGCGTCGAATCCGTCAATTTGTGTCATTTTGGGACGCGGTCGATCCCGATGATCGATTGACAGGCGGGACGGCGAGAATGGTCTTTGCCAGATGGGTCTTCGCAGGTTGAGAATTTTTTATGCGGGACGAGTGCAGGGTGTTGGCTTTCGCTACACCTGCAGAAGCGTCTCGATGGGGTTCGACGTGACGGGCACGGTCCGGAATCTGGCCGATGGCCGGGTCGAGCTCATCGTCGAGGGTGAGCAGGAAGAACTGGAAGAGTTCCGCCAGGCGATCCGTGACGAGGGCATGGGCAGATTGATCAGGCACGAAGATGTGGACTGGAGCGAGGCGACGTCGGAGTTTCGCGGGTTTGAAATAATCAGATAGCAATCGTTTGAAATGAAGTACGCAATTCTGGCGGATATCCACGGGAACCTCGAAGGACTGCGCACCGTGTTGGAAGACGCGGAGGCCAACCAATGCACCCACTACGCCTGCCTGGGCGATGTGGTGGGATATGGAGCCAATCCGAAGGAGTGCCTCGATTGCATCAAGGAGTCGGGGATGCCGGTGGTGAAGGGCAACCACGACGAGTTCATCGGACAGGACATGGACCTGTCCGGCTTCAATCCGGCCGCAGCCGAAGCGGTTCTCTGGACCCGCCAGCAACTGACGGAGGAGGACCGCAAGTGGCTTTCGAGCCTCAAGTACCTGCGCCTGGTTTCCAATTTCACGCTTGTGCACGCCACCCTCGATGTGCCGCGAAAATGGGGCTATGTCTTCAACAAGCTCGATGCGGCCGCGAGCTTCACCTATCAGAACACCAGTGTCTGCTTCTTCGGTCACACCCACGTGCCGGTCGCCTTCATCCGGGACAGCAAGGTGCACGGCGGGACCTACTCCAAGTTCAAGGTCGATGCCGGCAAGAAGTACTTCGTCAATGTCGGCAGCATCGGGCAACCGCGCGACGGGGACTGGCGCTGCGCCTATGTCATCTACGACATGGACGAGGGCACCATCGAGTTGCGTCGGCTTGAATACGACAAGGAGACCACCAAGCAGAAGATCTTGGACGCCGGTCTGCCCGCGCGGCTGGCTGAGCGGCTGGACTACGGGAAATGAGGCCTGGGCGGCGATGATGCCGGAGCCGGACGTCCGGTCTGCCTCGTGATACGCGGGTGAAGGTCCTCATCCTCAAGCCAAGCTCCCTCGGAGATGTGGTGCAGGCGATCCCGTTGCTGCGGTTGATCAAGTCATGCCACCCCGAAGCGGAGGTTTCGTGGTGGATTTCCAACAGTCTCATCTCCCTATTCGACGGCGACCCGGATCTTCATCGGGCCATTCCGTTCTCCAGGCGTGAATGGGCTGCGCCGCGTCACTGGGGCTCCATCGCGCGGGTGGTGTCGGAGATTCGCCGGGAAGGGTTCGACTGGGTGATCGATCTGCAGGCCCTGGCTCGCAGCGCCATTTTCGCCTGGCTGGCAAACGGCCGGATGACCCTGGGGTTGGACAGCGCGCGGGAGGGCGCCAGCGCCATGTATGACATCGCCATTCCGCGCCCGGCGCCGGACGCTCATGCGGTGGATTGGTATCTCAGGGCCCTTGATGTCATGGGCGTTCCCGTTCACTGGGATTTCGACTGGTTGCCCGCGCGTCTGGGCGCGGTGAAATGGGTGGATCAGGAACTCGGCGATGAGGCCGGGCCGGTGGTGACCCTGTGTCCGGGCGCGCGCTGGCCAAGCAAGCGCTGGCCGGTGGAATCCTTCGCGCGATTGGCGGGTCTCATGAAGGAGTTCGATCCGGCCGTCCGGTTTGCTGTCATTGGCGGTTCCGGCGACCACGAACTGGGAGCCGCCCTGCATCGGGCTCACCCGGGGCGGTGCATCGATTTGACTGGTCGAACCTCGCTGCTGGGAATGATCGAGTGGATTCGGAGGTCGCGGATGCTCATCACGAATGACACCGGCCCCATGCACGTCGGAGCCGCCCTCAGGGTCCCGGTTGTTGGCTTGTTCGGTCCGACCGATCCGCGACAGACCGGCCCCTATGGGCAGATTGATCGGGCGGTCCAGCTGGTTGAGCCGGCATGCATCCCGTGCCGCAAGTCCGTCTGCCGCCGCGAAAATCCGATGGAGTGTCTGACGAATCTGACACCGGAGCGGGTCTTCAAGGAGGTTGAATTGCGCTGGAACCAGGCTGGATCAGGCTCCTGATTGACGCTTGCGCCGGCGCCGATGCCGCCTACATTACCGCTCTTATGAAGAAAGTCGTGACATCCGCGCTGTTGGCCGTCGCCTGCTGCGTCCAGGCCCAGGTGGTTCAGGTCGATCTGGTCACCCAGCAGGAGGAGTATCTGCCGAACGAGGACCTGATGGTGGGCGTGAGGATCGCCAACAAGTCAGGACGCAAGCTGCACTTCGGCCGCGACAACGTCTGGTTGTCGTTCCAGGTCGAGGCGCTGGATGGCAAGCACGTGGGCGTGATGAAGGATCCTGAAGTTACCGGTCCATTCGTCATCGATTCCCCGATGCGGGCGGTTCGACCTTTCAACATTGCGCCGTGGTTCGACATGACCCGGAGCGGGCGCTACTTCGTCACCGCAACCGTGCATATCCGCGAGCCGGGATGGAGTGAAAGTCTGGCCAGCAATCCGTTGACCGTGGACATCGTCCGCGGCACGACCGTCTGGCAGCAGGAATTTGGCGTGGTGGGCTCCGCGCCCGGGAGCGCGCCGGAGATCCGCAAGTACGTCCTCCAGAAGGCGAACCTGATGAACAACCGGATGAAGATGTATGTCCGGGTCACCAGCGCCGACGAGTCGAAGGTCCATCGCGTGATTCCGATCGACCTGATGATGAACTTCAGCCGCAAGGAGGCGCGCCTCGACAAGTACAACAACCTGCACGTGCTGTTGCAGACGCCTCGGGCGATTGCGCGCGATTACAACTACTCGGTTTTCGGAGCGGATGGCCGCCTGATCATCCGGCAGACCCACAATGCGGACTTTTCACGGCCTGAGCTCGTCTCGGATTCCGACGGACTGGTCCGGGTGAAGGGAGGGCAACGGCGTTACGTGGCTTCCGATGTTCCGAAGCTTGAAAGCAAGCCGGCGCAAACGCCCTCGGAAGGAAAACCTCCCACGGTAGTGCCCCCTCCGCCCGCCCCGGGGCAAGGGAAGGGAGAGACAGGGAAGCTGACGCTGAAATCGGCTGATGGCGGCTCTGGAGATTGAGTTCTCGCGCGGCTTGGTTGGGACGCAATCAGCGGCAGTGAGTTTGTGCGGGAGCGGGAGTTCGGGTTGCTGATTACCTGGCTTCAGGCGCCAAAACCCGTTGTCGTTGCAACCGGCGCCGGCCGTCTCTGTTCGATGTGCACGATTCGCTCAGCCGCCTCTTCTATGTCCTCGATGACGTAATCGTGGTGGCCGGTTCCATTTCGCGGCGAATCGATCAACAAGGAAACACAGCCCACCTGTCGCGCGGCCTCTGAATCCTGCCACTTGTCACTGATGACGTAGGAGCGGTCGAGTTCGACATGCCACTTGAAGGAGGCCTCCTTTAGCAGGCCGGGACGGGGTTTCCGGCAGGGACAGGCGTCGGATTCTTCGTGCGGGCAGACCAGGATGTCGTCGAGAGGGAGTTGGCGCATCAGCATTTCGTGCATCAGATCCAGATCACGGCGCGCCACCTCGCCCAGGCTCAGGCCGGGTTGGTTGGTGGTCGCCAAGAGAAGAAAGCCAGCCTCCTTGAGCAGTTCCAGCGGTTCGATTGCCGCCCGGTTGATTTTGAAATGATCCAACGATCTTGGCGCCGCTTCGCCATTCGCGTTGTTCAAGACCCCGTCCCGCTCCAGAAATACAGCAATTCTCATGCAGTTGCTCATAGCATGAACGTTGCCGATCGCATTGGCAGTCCAATGAAGTTTCATAAATGCCTCAAAACCGTGCTTGAGGCCTTGACGCTTGACGTAAGCGCCCTGGAACGTGTCAATCCATCCGCATGCCGATTCCCGCCTTCAAAAAGCTCATGAAAAGCCCGATTTTTCGTTTGTTTGCGCTGGGCGCCGCAGCCTTTCTTGCGACGCCTGAAACCCTGGTTGCGGGGGCATTGGATGAGTATGTCCACCGCTCCGATTCCAGCTTCGCCTGGGAGAAGAAGGCTTCTCAAGAGCACGGTCGCTTTATTGAGACAGCCATCTCGTTGACTTCGCAGACATGGAGGGACCATCGTTGGACCCACGAGTTGCTGGTTGTCGAACCAGCGGAACCTCGAAACACGGACATCGCCTTCCTTCTCATCACCGGCGACGGCGATCCCGCGAAATACGCGGATCTGCTCCGAAGGCTGAGCGGCGAAGCCGGGGCGGTCGCGGCGGCGCTGAATCGCATGCCCAACCAGCCGCTCTACGACGGACGGAAGGAGGACGCCCTGATCGCCCACACGTTCAAGAAATACCTGGAGACGGGGGATGAGAGCTGGCCGTTGCTGTTCCCCATGGCCAAGAGCGCGGTTCGGGCGATGGACGCCCTGCAGGCGTTCGAAAGGGATGCCCGGAAACGGGAGGTGAAGCGGTTTGTCGTTTCCGGAGCGTCGAAACGCGGTTGGACCACGTGGCTCGCCGGCGCGGTCGATCCGCGGGTGAAGGGCATTGCGCCGATGGTCATCGACATGCCCAACATGAAACGCCAGCTGGATTGGGCGCAGCGGGCCTGGGGCGCGCAGAGCTCCAGCATCCACGATTACACGGAATTGAAGCTGCACGAACGGATGGACCAACCCGGAATGATCAAGCTGCGCGCATCGGTCGATCCTTACAGCTATCGCGCTCGTTTCACCATGCCCAAGCTCATCCTGCTGGGGACGAACGATCCCTACTGGGTGGTCGACTCCCTAAGGCACTACTGGGCGGAGCTGCCGGAGCCCAAGCTGATCCACCAGACACCGAACGCCGGTCACGGACTCAACGGTGGCAAGGCGGCGATCCCAACGCTCTCCATGTTTTTTCAGCGGATTGCGGACGGGGAGCAATTGCCCGCGCTCAGTTGGAATTATGAGGCGGGACACGACGGGTTGAAGATGAAGGTCTCAACCAGCGAACCAATCGTCGCTGCTCGCCATTGGAACGCTGACGCGGAGAAACGGGATTTCCGATCGGGACAGTGGATCAATCAGGAGACGGCGGTCGGCGCAGACGGGATGAGCCTGACGCTGGATCTTGAGCGAGGGCGGCCCGCATACCGGGCGCACTTGGGTGAGGTTGTGCTGAAGGGACGGGGAGGAAAGCTCTTCAGCCTGATGACGGAAGTCAAGGTGACGCCTGACGATCTCAGCGAGGCGCGTCGGCCTCAGAGCGAGGCGGAAACACGTTTCTGGCTGTCGATCATGATGGGCCCGCACCGATATTCCGACGAGGAGGTCCGCGCGGCGACGGGATTCTCACTTCAGGAGGTTCGCTCGGCGCGAAAGGCTCTCCAACCTACGACGTTTCGCTCCGCTGGAAAGAGCGCGCCCTTGCTGGTCCTGCCATATCCCGGCGGCCGGCATCCCCGGATCGGGTTTCTTGATGGAGCTGTTGCGCCGCAGCGTGAGACCAAGCTGAGCGTATTTGCGCCCTGGGACCAGGAAAGCTATGTCGTGGCGGACATTCCCGAGGCGATCTGGTGGAACCGCGCGGCTCCGGAGACCAAGGCTCGCGGCGGACGCGAACTCCTCTACCTCGCCCACACGCATGTTCCCACCCATTGGTCTCTGCGGGGCATCGACCTGGAGCCTTTGGAATGGGCGCGCGACGGCGAGAACGCCTGGAAAATGGAGCGCCGGCTGCCGAATGGCGTCACCTTCGGCGCGCGCGCCGAAGCCTTCCCGGATCACGTGGAAATGGAGCAGTGGCTGAAGAATGGGACGGACGGCACGCTCACCGGATTGCGCGTCCAGAACTGCGTCATGCTGAAGGGCGCGAAGGGTTTCGAGGACCGCGACAACGCCAACAAAACCCTGACCAATCCCTACGCGGCCGTCCGCTCGCGGGACGCCGATCGCTGGGTGATCACGGCCTGGGAGCCCTGTGTTCGGCCTTGGGCCAATGCCAAGTGCCCCTGCCTCCATTCAGACCCGCAATTCCCGGATGTGCCGCCCGGCGAAACCCGACGCCTCAAGGGCTGGCTGTCGTTTTATGAGGGCGCCGATATCGATGGCGAACTCAAGCGCATCGACGCCACCGGTTGGCGGAAGAAATAGGGCTGGTTTGCTGCTGGGGCCGCGACGCGTTGCAGCGCGAGTCTGTGACCGCGGCGATTCGGCTAGGCCTTCGCCTCCATCCGGTGCAGCAGCAGGTGGCCGTTGGAATGCCCCGTGGCGAGGGTTAACCCGTCCGGAGCCAGATCGAGATCCCGGGCCGAAGACGGGAGTTTCATGTGGTGAAACTCCTCGGCGCCATCGGATTTCCAGAAGAGCAGGTGCCCGCCGCTGCCTCCGACGCAGGCGATGACCGTCCCATCCGGATGGACAGCCGCGCCCCAGGCCACGCCGCGCAACTTGCCTTTGGAAAGATGCTCGACCGTCGGAGCCCCCTTGTCCCAGTCGAGTTCCACCACCGAGGGATTGCCGACACCGGCAAAGGCGTTGCTGACATTGGTGATGCCGCTGCAGACCAGGCGTTTTCCCTGCGGCCCGAAGGCCATGCTCCGAACCCCGCCGATCTGGGCCAGGAAGCCCTTGTCGTATTTCGAAAGACTCTCGGCCTTGAACTCCCGGACCTTCCTCCAGCTTGCGACCTCCCAGTCGATCAGGTTGCAGTGGAGATCGCCCGTGACGAGTCGGGTTCCGTCCGGATGAAAAACGACATTATAGACGTGGGAATCATGCCCGCGCATCTCGCGCAGCAGTTTTCCATCGGCGGCGTTCCACAGTTTGACAACCAGGTCGTTGCCGACCGAGGCGATGATCTTCCCGTCGGGACTCGACGCGACAGCCCGCACCCAGCCCTGGTGCGCCTCGATCGTGCGGAGAGGTTCCAACTTGGCTCCCTCGACCGGCGCCCAGACAAGGCGTCCGTCGTAACCGCCTGAGACAACGGTTTTCCCGCCGTCTGTGAAGGCGATTCCCCGCACCCAGGCATCGACGTTGATCTCGGTTTTGGATTTGTCCCCGATCGTGTAACGCCAGACGCGATAGTCCTCAGCGCCAAAGAAGACGTGGCGTCCCGAGGGGTCGAAACGGCAGGAGATCAACGGGCTGCCGTGCTTGAAATCGAGGAGGGTGTGGGTCTTGGCGGCGTCCATGTTCAGGCGGGCTGGTTTGAAGGGAGGCATCTTAGCCGGCGAGGGTGGGGGAGTCAGGGACTTTCCGCGCAGCGCTTGTGGTCCTGCCTTCGGAGATCCCGCGGGAGCCCGTTGTATGTGAAGCCTGGGATGGAAGGAGGCTCGTTCAGGCGCGCCAAAGGAGTTGGATTGTTTGCGCCGCTGTCATCCCGCTCGCGACAGCGTATTCTGAAGAGGGACAACGCGCAGTTCAAACGAGTCTCATGGTATCCAGCACAGCCTTGGTCTTGGAGACCTCGTGGGTGCGAAAGAGATTCGTCCCGCCGAGCGCCGCCAACACCGCGAAGAAGGGTTCGGCGATACGAACTTCTTCGCCGAATGTCTCGAACGAGTGGGGCAACGCATGACAGATGGGGACACCCAGTTCGCGCAATCGAAAGGTGTTGAGAAACACATCAATCTGATGCCTGACACGGCCTTCACTGTCCGCGAGGTTCCGGTAGTAGAAACCCATCCCCGGGTCGATGAAGATCTGCTCAAGCCCGGCCTTCGAGGCGAGATCCAACTGTCGGGCGAAATAGTCGCGCATGTCGGCGACGGTGTCGTCGCCGAACGTAAAGTCATCGACCTCCCGCACATTCTCGCCCTGGACGTAACAGACGATGACAGCGGCGCCGGCTGCGGCGGCCATTTGGTAGATGTCCGGACTCTCCGGCTGGCCGGTGAGATTGAGAACGCTGGCTCCTGCGTCGAGGCACACCCGGGCGACGGAGGAGTAATAGGTCTCGACGGACACGAGGACGCCCGCTGCGTGAAGTTCCTTGAGGACGGGTAGCAGTTTCCCCGTCTGGGTTGAATCATCGATGCGTTCAGCGTCAAGCAGCGTAGATTCGGCGCCCAGATCGATGATGTCCGCGCCTTGTGCGGACAGGGTCAGCCCCCGGCGAACCGCAGATTCGGCGGAGAGACAGACGCTTTCTCGATACCAGGAATCCGGCGAAAGGTTGATCACGCCCATGATCGCAGGACGTTCATTGAAAGGGAAATCGCGGCCGTTTATGGAGAACTCGCGCACAGGCAGGCTCGCCAAGGTCTTGTGCTGATCATGAATGTCGGCGAGCTGTCGGAGCGAGAGCATGATTGGGAAGAAATCTGAAAAATGGCGCGCCAGGCTGGACTCGAACCAGCGACCCACGGTTTAGAAGACCGTTGCTCTATCCGACTGAGCTACAGGCGCGTGTCAAAAACCCCAATAAAAACGCACTTTTTTAAAGATGTCACCTAAAGTGTTGTCGTTGTCCCTACACTTGTCCCTACTCCGACGGTGCGAAGACTTCACTCTCAACCCGTTTTTGAGTGGAAATTCGTTCGCCAACCAAGACCGAAAAGTCGTTCAAGCTATGATTGGACTCAAGGAGAAAAGTGACACGCAGCCGACAGAACGCTGGCGTGAAGTGCTCAACAGCTTCAGAAGGTCGATTTCGAGTGCATGCGCGTCTGGCTCGGAGGGAGTGTGTCACCGACATCGAGGAATACGACGACGACGCGAACCCCGGCTACCCCATCCGCCTAATGGCCGAAATCGGCCTCCAACTCGTCAACGACGGTTCCTTGGTCCCGGCGGATCAGAGGTGAGCGTGGCGCCCGAGCGGCGCAATCCGCCGAATCTGGAGTGATAGACAGGTCTGCATATCACTCCAAAAAGAGTGATAGCCGACTGCTGCATGGGCCAAAACGGCCGAAATTCACCCCTCAAGCGCCACCCCGTGCGCCACAATGGCCCAATTGCCTTGAAAGCCCCCCACTTCCGCGGGATAGTGCAGACCTGCATAATAACTTGTTCGGCAAGAATCATGAGCTTACAGACGAATCTCGATGCCCTTAAGAACGCGGACGATCTGATACAGGCTCACTGGGCCGATTCCAAGAATGGTTGGATTCGAATGCTCCCAAATAAAAAGGTGGGTTATGTCGGGGAGAAGCTCGTCCATGGGATCATTGGCGGCACTCATCACACCGACAACAGCACCGGCTACGACGTGGAGTCTGGAGGGATGAAAATCGAGGTGAAGACATCCACATTGAGCTTCACTCAATCGAATGTTTGGACCTGGAATCAGGTTCGCCCGAACGATCCTTATACCCACCTCTGCTTCGTTGCGATCTACCCCGACAACGTGAGAGCATTCAATGTGCCCAAGGCTGACATCCCGAAGGAGGTTCTTTGGCCGCAGCACGGAATTGGGGGAGATGGTGGGACAACCACCCAGATAAAGTGGAACCAGCGTGACGGCTTCCCAGATTGGATGGCGCGGCACGAAATCAAAGCCGAACAAGGCGCAGCACCGGAACCGCCTGACCCGCTCCGAGTCGAAATTCTCCCGTGACTTCGAACCTCAATCCACAGTCAACGCGCGGCTGCCGTCAGGCGGTCGGTGTGCTCTGACGTTGGGGCACTAAGCAATGACCAGAGGCTACAAGACGCCGAGCAGCGGCATGCATAAGTGGACGAGAGACCTCTCAGGCAAGACGTTCGGTCAACTCACTGTGGCTGCCTTTGCTGGATACAAGGGCAAACCAACCCGCCACGCCCATTGGGAATGCGTGTGCACCTGCGGCGACCGCAGGGAAGTCAGAGCAACAAGATTGATCCATGGCCAAGTCAGAGCTTGTGCGGCATGTTCCCTTTCAGCTGCGGCCGCCAAGGGCGGGAATACTCGTAGCCTCGACGGCGACGAGGCAGCTTTTCGAAGGCTTTGCGACTGGTACAGGAATAACGCCGATAAGCGAGAACTTGAGTTTGCGCTGGATCAGGACTCTTTGCGGAAGCTCTTCTCCGGTGCATGCTACTACTGTGGAGCCCCGCCCTCTCAGGTCTGCAAGAGCAAAAGTGGGCGATCCGAGTTCACATACAACGGGATCGACCGGATGAAGAACTCTGTCGGGTATATCGAATCCAATGTCGTGCCGTGCTGCCCTTTGTGCAACTACGCGAAACGCGAGATGGAGGAAGACGACTTCATTTCGTGGATCGAGCAAGTGTATGCGCATACGCGTACGCGCCACAGCCGCTCGCGCATCGACTGAACCTACAAGATGAGTCATCAGGCTTCCATGCAATGAGATTGAACCATGGATCCAAGACAGCTATGCGTTGACAGAAGACTGACCGGGATGTGTGCCTACTGCGGAGGTCAGCCCGATACGCGTGACCACGTCCCTTCACGCGTGTTCCTCTCGGACCCCGCGCCTACGAATCTCCCCGTTGTCGAAGCCTGCGAGGAGTGCAACCACAGTTTCTCGCTGGATGAGGAATACGTAGCCTGTATGGTCGAATGCGCGCTTCACGGAAGCACGGCACCGGAAGCTCATCAGCATGCCAAGGTGAAACGCATCCTCGCGGAGAAGCCAGCCTTTGCCGCCTTGTTGGACGAATGCCGGAAGACGACCGAAAATGGCACCACTGTCTGGATGCCGAATGAAGCGAGGGTTCGGAACGTCTTGCTGAAGCTCGCCCGAGGTCACGCCGCGTTTGAGCTCAGTCTACCGCAACTGGAGGCCCCCATCCACACACAGGCGGTTCCGTTTGCCTGCATGACACAGGTCGAGCGTGCGGAGTTTGAGCGCGCCGGATCTGGCGAACTTCGTGGTTGGCCTGAGGTCGGGAGCCGGGCTTTTCTTCGCGCCTGCGGTGCCCGCCCGTACGTAGACCAGAACGGACCTTGGATATGCGTTCAAGAGAATCGGTACCGATACGCAGTTGATCAGCATGGCACAGTTCTGGTGCGAATGGTGATCGCTGAGTACTTGGCGTGTGAGGTGGAATGGAACTGAACTGAAAGCCCCAACAAGCCGGATGCACCCACGGTGGAGAAGACCGTTGCTCGAATGGGCGACGGATGGATCCACGGTCCAGAAGACCGTTGCTCGAACGGGCGGCGGATAGATCCACGGCCCAGAGGACCGTTGCTCTATCGGGTGCCTGATTGGACTTCCGGCGTTCATACTCCGTCCCTACACCGTCCCTACATTAGGGGCAATTTTCTGCAACGCGCACGACCACTTGTGACCGCGAGTGACTGCCTGTGAACACTCGTTTTGATCAATGTTTTCAGGGGTGAAATGAAGATTTCGACGCAAGTCGTTGCGCTGCCGATTTTTAGGAAAATCCCCCGATTCCGTTTAGAAGACCGTTGCTCTATCCAACTGAGCTACAGGCGCGTTGGCGAAACGCGCGGAAGTTACGGCACGCTCGAAGCCCGCGCAAGCGTTCACGTCCGGGAGAAGCAAGTGCGTGGTTCGCATTCGGATGGGCAAGGAGCACCCCCGAAGCCGGCTGTTTCTCGCCGGGAAAGGGATTGCCGGTTGCGCGCGTCGGGCGCGGCCTCCATAATCGCGCTCGTTTCGATCGAAAAACCGGATTTCCCGCAAGATGTCATACCAGGTCATAGCCCGAAAATACCGTCCGCAGCGATTCGTCGATGTGGTGGGGCAGGAACACGTCACCCGCACGTTGGGCAATGCGATCACGCAGAACCGCATTGCCCACGCCTACCTTTTTTCCGGGCCGAGAGGCACCGGCAAGACGACGATTGCGCGCATTTTTGCCAAGTGTCTCAACTGCACGGAAGGCCCCAAGGTGGAGTTTGCGGAGGACGACCCGCGCTGCGCGGAAATCGTCGAAGGGAGGTCGCTGGACGTTTACGAGATTGATGGAGCCAGCAACAACGGCGTGGATCAGGTGCGGGAGTTGCGGGAGACCTGCCAGTACGCGCCCGCGAACGCGCCCTTCAAGATCTACATCATTGACGAGGTTCACATGCTCTCCACCGCGGCGTTCAACGCGCTGCTCAAGACCCTGGAAGAACCGCCGGCGCACGTGAAGTTCATGTTTGCGACGACCGACCCGGAAAAGGTGCTGCCGACCATTCTCTCGCGCTGCCAACGGTTCGATCTGCGGCGGATACCAGCCGGGCTGATCGTGGATCACCTGGCCATGATCGCCAAGCAGGAGGGCGTCTCCATCGACGATGCGGCCCTTTATGCGATTGCGCGAGGGGCCGACGGGGGGATGAGGGACGCGGAATCGACGCTGGACCAGTTGATCAGCTTCTGCGGCAATGAAATTCAGGAATCGGACGTGCTGTCAGTGTTTGGGCTCACCGCGCGGGGCCAGATTGTCGACATGGCGACGGCGGTCCTTGGGGGCGATGTGGCGGGCGCGCTGGCCCTGCTGGACGAACTGGCGCGAAACGGCAAGGACCTCAGTCGACTGCTTTCGGACCTGCTGGCTCATTTCCGAAATCTCCTGGTCTACACCGTGTCGCGGGGCGATCTGCGGTTGCTGGAGGTTTCGGAGGCGGAGGCGGAGGTGTTGAAGGAGCAGGCCGGCAGCGTGGCTCCTGACGCGCTGACGAGGGTGATGGAGGTGCTTTCGGACAGCGAAGGGAGATTCCGGGACGCCACTTCGAAGAAAATCCTGCTGGAGGTGGCGTTGATGAAGGCGATTCAGGCCCGGCAGGCCATGAGCATTGATACCGTTTTGCAGCAACTCCAGGGATTGCGGGGGCAGGGAGGCGGAGGTTCCGCGCCGACGAACGCAGGCGGCTTTTCCGCGATGCGGGAGAATGCCGGGACTGCCAGGCCGGAGCCGAAGCCCGCCGGGCAACCTTCGGCCGCACTGCCGCCCGAGGAACCGCCCGCTCAAGCTGCGTCTCCGTCGCGTGCCCCGGCTGCCGCCCCCCTCGCGCCCACGCCAACGCCCCGGCCCGTTCCCAAGCCTGCTCCAGCGCCTCCGGCTGCGTCCGGCAGCGCAACGGAGGTGGATGTGGAGGCTCTCTGGCCGAAGATCGTGGAAGCCGTCGGGCGCGCGAGTCCTTTCCTGCGCACGTATCTGCCCGAGGCGCATCCGGTTTCGTTCGCAAAGGGCGTGCTGACGATAGGATTCGACCCCGAGTTCGCGGGGCATCTCGCGCTGGTCGGCAATCCGCGCAACCAGACGCTGTTCCAGACGAAGCTCAAGGAGTTGGGCCACCACGACGCGCAGGTGAAGTTTGTGGAGGCGGAAGCTCCGGAACGCTGGCGGCGGCCCGCACCGGAGCCGGAACCGTCGTTTGAAGACTCCGCGCCGGCGGCTTCCGGCGAGCCCACAGTATCGGAGCCGCCGGCCACGAAGGAAGCGGCGGCCGTTTCTCCGCCGCCGGAGCCCTCTCCCGAACCGATGTCCCCGGATCAGGTCGCGCCGCTCGACATGAACGAGTTCAAGAACGATCCGTTGATCAAGAAGGCGCTGGAGACATTTCGCGGACAGATCATCGATGTGCGTTCCTAGCGACGCCAACCGGGCGCGCGGATAATCCACCCCGAAGCGCTCGCTCGACTCTCAATTCAATTCAATTCAACCCTCAACTCAATCAAAATGGCGAATCTCAACAAACTGATGAAACAGGCTGCGCAGATGCAGCAGAAAATGCAGGAAGACATGGCCCGCACCCAGGAGGAATTGGCCTCGCGAACCGTGGAGGCCGCCGCCGGCGGCGACATGGTCAAGGTCGTGGCAACCTGCGCCAAGGTCGTTCAGTCGGTGGAGATCAAGCCGGAGGCCATCGATCCGGAAGACCGCGAGTTCCTGCAGGACCTGATCAAGACGGCGGTGAATGAGGCCTTGGAGAAGGCGGACTCGGTCAGCGCGGAGGAGATGGGGAAGGTGACGTCAGGGCTGAATCTTCCCGGACTCGGCGGCGGCGGATTTCCCGGGTTCTGACAACCGGAAGGAGACCGGAATGCAGTCGCTGCCTAGGCCTATCGTGGAGCTGAGCGCGGCCTTGGGGACGTTGCCGGGGATAGGTCCGCGTTCGGCCGAACGATTGGCCCTGCATCTGGCGCAGACAGACGTTGCCGCTGTCCGGGGCCTGGCGGAGACGCTGATACGCTCCCGCGAGGCGGTGGTGATTTGCGCCCGGTGCGGCGGACTGGCCGAAAAGGACCCCTGCGCGATCTGCGACGATCCGCGGCGCGAAGGTTCGCTGGTCTGCCTGGTGGAGCGGGCGACAGATATCCTGAGCCTGGAGAAGGCGGGGTCTTTTCGCGGGCGATACCATGTCTTGGGCGGGCGGATCTCCCCCTTGGATGGCGTGGAACCCGAGGATCTGCGGATCGTCGAACTGGAGGCGCGTATCCAGACGGAATCGGTGAAGGAGGTCGTGCTGGCCCTGAGCACGGATGTGGAAGGCGACGCGACGAGCCATTATCTTGCTGGGCGACTGGCGGACAGGGGGGTGGAGGTCACACGACTTGCCCACGGTCTGCCAGCCGGAAGCGGGTTGGAGTTCGCCGATGAATTGACGCTCAGTCGGGCTTTGGAGGGGAGACGGCCGATCGCGTGAACGGATGACGTGAAAGGGGGATTGTCTCATGGATATGCCAAAGGCGGTTGTTTTCGATCTCGGGAAGGTCCTGTTGGACTTCGACTACGGAATTACCGCGCGGCGGATCCTGGAGAAAAGCTGCGTGGGTCCGGAGGAACTGCAGAGGATCATCGACCAGTCGCCCTTGTTGCTTCGCTATGAGAAAGGGTTGATCTCGACGGATGAGTTTGTCGGGGAGGCAATTGAGCGCGCGGGCTTTGAGGGGCGGGAAGAAGAGTTTGTGACCGCCTTCGCGGACATCTTCAGCCCGGTCCAGCCGATGATCGAACTCCACGCCCGGCTATATGAACGCGGGGTGCCGACCTTTATCTTCTCCAACACCAATGAGCTGGCTGTCCGGCATGTGAGGCGGCAGTTTCCGTTCTTCGCCGAGTTCGACGGGTACGTGTATTCGTTCGAGCATCATTCCATGAAGCCGGAGTCCCGGCTTTACGAGGCGGTTGAACGGGCTGCTGGCTGCGGGGGGCGTTCGCTGCTTTATCTGGATGATCGCGCTGAGAACGTCGAGGCAGGGACGGCGCACGGTTGGAACTCCCACCTGCACGTCTCCCCGGAAAGATCGATTGAGATTGTGAGGGAAACCGGGTTGCTGGGGTGAGGGAAACCGGGTTGCTGGGGTGAGGGAA
>JAYPFK010000003.1:52226-146440 GCA_038126235.1 Verrucomicrobiales bacterium | reverse complement strand
GTGAGGGAAACCGGGTTGCTGGGGTGAGGGAAACCGGGTTGCTGGGGTGAGGGAAGCGGGGTTGATCTCGGGGACGACAGCCGCCATAGTCGCCGTCCAATGAGCTGGAGCAGATCCAGAGCCGACATCGTGGGGGAGGCGGTCTTGGAGGAAAGACAGTCGTGAGCCACGAGAAAGGAGATTCCGGAACAGCGAAACCGGACCGCCTGGAGGCGGATCCGCGGTTTGCCGCGTTCATGGACAACAGTCCCGCCGTGGCATGGATCAAGGATCACGAATTCCGCTATCGCTACATCAACCGGGCCTACGAGGAGTTGTTTCAATTGAAGGCCGACGAGGTGTTGGGGCGCAGGGATCACGACCTGATGCCCGAGGAGGTGGCAGACCAGACGCGGGCAAATGATGCGGCCGTGCTCGCCAGCGGCGATGCGGCCGAGGTGGTGGAGCAGGTTCCCGGCGCGGACGGCGTCCTGCGTCACTGGCTGGTAAAAAAATTCCCGTTTGCGGGGGAGGAAGGCCGCACGTGGACGGGAGGGATGGCCTTCGAAATCACCGATCGGGTTGAGGCCGTCCAACAGTTGAGGGATTCACAGGCTTTCTTTTCTTCGTTGGTGAATTCGATTCCGATGAACGTCTTCCGGAAGGACCTCCGGGGGCGGATCACCTTCCTGAGCCCCCGCTACCTGGAGAAACTCGGGGCGAAGGAGGGGGAAGTCCTAGGGAAGACGGACTTTGATCTGTTCCCCAAGGAACTCGCGGAGAAATACCGGGGCGACGACCAGCGCGTGGTGGAGCGCGGCGAGACCATTGAACTGATCGAGCAGTTTGAAAGTTCCTCGGGAGAGAGGTCTTTCGTGCAGACGCTCAAGTCGCCCGTCCGCGATCCCGACGGGCGGACGATCGGAATGCAGGGCATTTTCTGGGACATCACCGAGAAGAAGCTCGCGGAGGAAAGACTGGCGCAGCGGGAGCGCGAGCTGCGGGAGATTGTCGATGTCGTGCCGCACATGATCTTCATGAAGGATAGCGACGGGCGTTTCCTGCTGGCCAACCGGGCCGCGGCCACGGCCTACGCCATGACGCCGGAGGAATTGGTGGGGAAACTGCATTCCGAGGTTCATCCGGATCCAAGGGAGGCCGCGGCGATGCTGGCGGATGATCGGGAGGTGATCGAGTCAGGCAGGATGAAGCAGATTCCGGAGGAGACGTTTGTCGATTCGGAGGGCAATCGCGTTGTGCTGCAGACGACGAAGATCCCGTTTGAGTTGCCCGGCGGACGGAAGGCGACGCTGGGAGTGGCGATCGACATCACCCGGCTGCGGGAGGCGGATGAGGCATTGCGGCAGGCGCGTCAGCGGCAGGAACTGCATTTCCGGCAGACACCGCTGGCGGTGATCGAATGGGATCTGGATTTCAGGGTGGCCGAGTGGAATCCGGCGGCGGAGAAGATTTTCGCGCACAGCAGGGAAGAGGCATTGGGCCGGCACGCCGCCTTCATCGTGCCGGAGGAGGCCAGGAAACATGTGGACAAGGTCTGGGCTGGCTTGCTGAAGGAGAGGGGCGGGTTCCGAAGTTCCAACGCAAACCTCCACCGATCCGGGAAGATCATCCAATGCGAGTGGCACAACACGCCGCTGGTGACGGCCGCCGGAAAGGTGGTGGGGGTCGCATCGCTGGTCGCGGATGTGACCAATCTCCGTGAGGCGGCAGCCGAGAAGGAAAGGATGGAGAGGAAACTGCAGGAGACCCAGAAATTGGAAAGTCTAGGCATCCTCGCAGGCGGCATCGCGCACGATTTCAACAATCTGCTCACGGGCATCCTGGGCAATGCGAGTCTGGCCCGCATGCAGTTGCGCGCGGATTCAACGGTCCGGCAGTTCGTGGATCGCATCGAGGAGGCGTCGACGCGCGCGGCCGACCTCTGCTCGCAGATGCTGGCTTATTCCGGCAAGGGGCGGTTTGTCGTGCGGAAGCTCGACCTGAATGAACTCCTGCGCGAGACCACTCATCTCCTGGAACTTTCGGTGAGCAAGAAGGCGACGACGAAATTTGAACTGGCAGAGCGCCTTCCGGCCGTGATGGCGGACGCGACGCAGATGCGCCAGATCGTGATGAACCTGGTCATCAACGCCTCTGAGGCGCTCGGTGACAGGGGCGGCTCCATCACCTTGAGGACCGGAATGCAGCAGGTCGATTCAGGTTTTTTGAAGCTGAGTGGATTTGATGAAGATTTCCGCGAGGGCGACTACGTGACTCTTGAAGTGTGCGACACCGGTTGTGGAATGGACGAAGCGACCAGGGGAAAGGTGTTCGACCCCTTCTTTACGACAAAGTTCACGGGGCGGGGACTGGGTTTGGCGGCTGTGCTGGGAATTGTGCGGGGGCACGGCGGAGCCATTCACGTCGACAGTGAACCGGGTGAGGGGACGACGTTCAAACTGTTCCTCCCGTTTGCCGAGGGGGAGGCGGAGAAGAGCCTTCCTCAGGAGCCTCCGCCGTCGTCCGGCGAAGCCGGGGGACTTGTGCTGGTGGTCGACGATGAGGAGGCCGTAAGGATGGTCACGGTCGAAATTCTGCGGGTATACGGTTTCTCCGCGGAAACCGCGTCTGACGGACTGGAAGGCGTGCAGAGGTTCCGTGAAATCGGCGACCGCGTGCGCCTGGTGTTGCTCGACCTGACCATGCCCAACATGGACGGTGAAGAGGCCTTTCGCGTGATTCGCAAACTGCGTCCGGATGTCCCGGCGCTGTTGATGAGCGGGTTCAACGAGCAGGAGGCGATCAACCGGTTCGCGGGTTTGGGGCTTGCGGGGTTCATCCGGAAGCCGTTCCAGGCGGAAACGCTGCGCGCCAAGATCGACGCGGCACTGACGAATTCGGCGAGGAGCGATGGCTCCGACAGATCGCGCGATGAGTGACACGCTTCCCTTGGACCCAGTCGCGGTTATGGCTGCAGGTCAGCGCCTGCCCTTTGCTCCGTCCCTTACCCAGCGGATCAGCTCCAGGAGCTTTGGCGGTTGCCCGGTTCGGAGAATGCCGATCCGGAAAATCTTGCCCGACAGCCAGAGCACGACAACCGTGCTGAGGATAAGCAGAATCGTGGTGCCGATGAGATCGAAAAGGGGCGGGTCGGCTGCGGCGCGGTTCATCATGGCAAAAGGCGTGTAGATGGGGATCCACGACAGGACGGTCGCGAGCGTGCCGTTGGGATCCTTCGGGATGAAGAGCATGGTCAACATCGGGACCATCATGATCACGGTGACAACACCCATGTAGTTCTGCGCGTCCTTTAGGGTATTGCAGAGGCTGCCGATGGTGAGAATCACTCCCGCATATAGGAGGTAGCCCAGCGTGAAGTAGAAGAAGAAGGCGGGCAACAGATGTGAATTCTTCAGAACGTCAAAGACGTGCTGGGCGATCTCCATTTCCGGGCCCGCCCGCCACGCCAGAATCCCGACCAGAGAGAGGATCCAAGTCCCAATCATGGTCAGCCCGATCGCTGCGATACCCGCCAGTTTTCCCATCATCAACTCGCCGGGCGTCACGGAGGAAAGCAACACCTCGATGATGCGATTGGATTTTTCCTCGATCGTGTTGCTCAGAAGCATCTGGCTGACCGTGAAGATCGAAATCCACAAGAGGTAGACAAACGCGCTCGGAGCCCATTGCCGGAGAAAGTCGGCCATGCTGACCTTCTCCTTCCCCTTGGCCTTCTTCGGATTGAGGGTCGCGAAGGGAACGCGCGTCTTCTCGATCTTGCGCACCGCCTCTATGTCGACGCCGACGGCCAGGTAGGCCTTTCTGCGGATCTCAGCATTCATGACGTTGCGAACGTTGTTGTGTAGGTCGAGGTCGGCGAGATTGGGGGACCAGTATTCCACGCCATGTCGCCCGCTCATGAGTGCGATCGGCGGCTGTCCGGGCTGCGAAACCAGACTCTCGATGTCCTTGGGAATCAGGATCGCCGCGTAGAGCTTCCGCTCCGCCCCCTCGACAAGGATCTTCCTCGAACCGCGCAGGAAGGGTCTCAAGGCCTCGGACAGAACGGCCGTGCCGGCCCCGGGATCGACGCCTGCGGGAAGGCCCACCCTAACATACCTGCGCTTCGGTTCCTTGTAGGGCTTCGAGTCGTCCCGCAGGTAGGGTTTCATCCGCGCCAGCATGAAATCCCTGCCGCCTCGCTCCAGAAACTGCTCGAGGGCTTCAGGATTCGAATCGGCAAATTCATCAAGAAATCGCTCCGCCTCGGACATCTCCGGAGCCGGCATGGATTCCAGATCCAATTCCCTGCCGGAAGCGCGGCCGGCCTTTTCGATCGACGCGTTTTGCCGGCCATAGTCGAGCAATGATTTCAGAACCCTTCTCTGATGGGCTCGCTCGAGACCTTCGGCGATGATGGTCTCGAATTCTCCGGACTGGTCGATCAGGACAAAGAAGCGCTGAGGCGTGCCTCTCTTCTCCAGAAACCTCGGGGCCTCCACAAAGGCGGAGATGATGACCGGGAACAGGAGAATCCCGAGCCAGAACCCTTTGGTCTTAGCGCTTTCCGCGAAGTCGCGCCACGCCACCAGAAATGCGTTTCTCATCGGAACGACGCCTCCCTCGCCTCGGATCCGACCATCTGCACAAAGACCTCATGCAGGCTCGGATCGGCCAACTCGAAACTACGCAGCGGTATCCCGCGGGCAAAACACTCCTGAAGGATTGACTGAGGGTCCGCGCGCTCAGCAATCCGAAGCTCCCATCGTTCCTTCTCGCCGTCCTTCAATGCCTCCACCCCCTCGACATCAGGCAATTCCGCCAACCGGGACGCAGGGGCGTTCGACTGGATCCGCACTCGGCGGGGCAAGGCGCGCCTTGCCTCGGGGATGGTTCCATCGAAGATCTTCCGCCCGCCGGCGATCAGCAGGATGCGATCGCAGATCCGCTCGGCGTGTTGCATGACATGGGTGGAGAAGATGACCGTCCTGCGACGTTCCGCCATGTCGCGGATGATCTCCTCCATGACCTCCTGGTTGACCGGATCGAGCCCCGAGAAGGGTTCGTCGAGGATGACAAACTCAGGGTCGTGCGCGATGGAGGCAAGCAGTTGCACCTTCTGTCCCATTCCCTTGGAAAGCGCATCGGTCTTGGCGTTCGCAAAGTCCTTCAGCCCGTATTTCTCCAGCAGTTCAAAAGCGCGTTCGCGGGCCTTGTTGCGGGGCATGCCTTTCAGCGAGGCGAAGTAGGCGATGACGTTCCATGCCTTCATCTTCTTGTAGAGGCCCTTCTCCTCGGGCAGGTAGCCGATGCGGTTGCGGACCTTCAAGGCCGAGGATTCCCCCAGAATCGTGATCTGGCCGTTTGTGGGACGGATGATCTCCAGGATCATCCGGATGATGGTGGTCTTGCCCGCGCCGTTGGGGCCGAGAAAGCCGTAGATTGAACCGGCGGGAACGGAAAGGCTCACGTCCTTTACGGCATGAAAGTCGCCGTAGAGTTTGTCGATGTTCCTGAGTTCGAGGGCTGTGTCACTCACTGCAAAGAACGCGCCGGGGAGTCAGCGTTGAAGCGTGGAGTCGTGTTCGGGCGCGGCGAGATAGGTAGCCTGCGGCATGAGCCGTGTCAATTGGCCTGCGTTTGTCCCAAGGCTTGACAATGTAGTGTGAAAGCCCGAAAACTCCCAGATCACAGACTGTGTAAGAATATTGCGGGGATGGATACGAACCTCGCCGCCGGCATATGAAAAAGTTGAGGGTCGAGAACCTGAAGTCGCGCAGGAAATTCCTCACTGGCGTCGCCAAGAAGGCGGTTGTTCCTGCGGTGGTGGTCTACAGCATTCACAAGAACGCTCCGCCGGTTTTTGCCAGGGAGCCAATCTGAGGTTCAGGCGTTTTCATGCAGCAGACGAGGCTCCCGGTTTCCCACCTTCATACCCAGCCCCAGCCCCAGCCCCAGCCCACACGATGAGCCCCCCGAATACATCCAGCAGAATGACGATTTCCAAATTCGTGGCCGCTGCGGCTCTTGCGCTTGCCGGAGCCTCCCTGTCAGTTCAGGCAGGCGTCGTATCAGCCGGCCGCAACGCCGAGGGGCAGGCTTCCGTTCCCTCCGATGTCGCCAGCGCGAGCGTGATGGAGGTTTCTGCCGGCAAACGTCATAGCGTGGCGTTGCTTGCCGATGGGAGTGTTCGCGCCTGGGGCGAGACCAAGGACAACCGCACCAACGTGCCGGCCGGTCTCCGCGCCGTTGCGGTCGATGCTGGAGCCTATCACACGCTCGCCATCGATTCGAACGGGCGTGTCGCAGCCTGGGGCTTCGGTGGCTCCGGGTTGCTCAATGTGCCGTCGCAGTTGACGGAGGGTTCCTCCCGCGTCTTGGCCGTTGCGGCGGGCGACTACCACAGCCTTGCTCTGAAGGCGGACGGATCCGTTATTGGTTGGGGTTCCAATGCCGGCGGGAGGGCGGTCGCTCCGTTCGATCTGGCCGGTGTGGTTGGCATCGCCGCCGGGGGCAGTCACAGCCTTGCCGTGAAGAACGATGGCACGGTGGTCGCCTGGGGTGTGAACGAGCATGGCCAGTGCGATGTCCCGGCCGGTCTGACAGGGGTTGTCGCGGTGTCGGCGGGCCTCAGTCACAGTGTCGCGCTCAAGTCGGACGGATCCGTGGTCGCTTGGGGACGAGGTTCGGAGGGGCAGGTGAATGTCTCCGGGATTTCGGGCGCGGTCGCCATTTCTGCGGGCGACTATCATACGGTCGCCGTCACGGTGTCGGGGACGGTTGTTTCAACGGGCGACAATTCCGCAGGGCAGCGCAACCTCCCGTCCGGCTCCGGGGTGTCTCTTGCATCGGCGGGCGGCGCACACAGTCTTGCCGTCACCGGCTCGGCGCCTGTCATCACCTCTCAGCCGCAGACCCGGACCGTGATTCCGGGCAGCGATGTCAGCTTCTCGGTTTCCGCCGGTGGCGTTGACAACTACCAGTGGTATTTCAATGGGCAGGCGATTGCCGGGGCCAACGGCGCGACGCTCGACCTGAGCGGGGTCTCCAGCGAGAACGCGGGAGCTTATACGGTTCTCGTCAGCGGCACGGGCGGTTCGGCCTACAGTCAGGAGGCGCTGCTTATCGTGCGGGCGCTGCAGCGGATCGCGGCGCCGGAACTGCTTGCCAACGGCAATGTCCGCATCACCTTCGGGGATTCGCTGGGGACGCCTCTTTCCTACGGCGCCGAATCCCGCTTCAAGGTTCAGGCCAGTTACGATCTGGAGTCCTGGTTTGACACCGGCCTGGCATTGGCTTGGAGCAATGGGGCAATCCAGCTTGAGGACGCCATCGACCCCCGGATGCCCGCCAAATTCTACCGGGTTCTCGAGGACTAGGCGTTCCAACCACCGCCAGTTTTGAAAGGGCAGGTTTTCGGACCTGCCCTTTCAAGTTGTGATCCAGCCGAAAAGGTCGCTCCCATGAAACAGAAACTGCTGCCTCTCATCATTCTGCTCGCCATGTCGTTTTCCTCCCGGGCTCAGCTCATTGTCGCTCATCGCGGGGCTTCCTACGATGCGCCGGAAAACACCCTGTCCGCCTTCAAACTGGCGTGGCGGAAGGGAGCCGATGCGGTGGAGGGCGATTTCATGCTGACCAAGGACGGTCATGTCGTCTGCATTCATGACAAGACGACGAAACGCACGGGCGGCGTCGACCGCAAGGTCGCCGATTCGACCTTGGCCGAGTTGCGCGAGGCGGAATATGGAGGCTGGAAGGACGCGCGTTGGAAAGGGGAGCCGATCCCCACCCTGGCGGAGGCTCTCGCGGTTGTTCCGGAAGGGAGAAAGATCTTCATCGAAGTCAAATGCGGCCCGGAAATCACCCCCAAGCTTAAGGCCGCGCTCGCCGACTCCGGGCTGAAACCCGGCCAGGTCGTGGTGATCGCGTTCGATGAACAAGTCATCGCCGCCAGCAAGCGCGAGATGCCGGAGATCAAGGCTTGTTGGCTCACATCCTTCAAACCCGACAAGAAGGAACAGGCGTGGACGCCATCGGTCGATTCGGTTATCGCGACCTTGAAGCGAATCAAGGCGGACGGGGTGGACTGCAGGGCCGAACCGCGCGCGGTGAATGAAGAGTTCGTGCGGCGTGTGCGGGAGGCGGGGATGGAATTGCACTGCTGGACGGTGAACGATCCCAAATTGGCGGTGAGATTCAGGGATTTGGGCTTCGATTCCATCACCACGGATCGTCCCGCCTTTATCCGCGACAGCCTGAAGGCAGGCCGCTGAAGCGGGGCATCGTTGCGACATTGCCGCCTCCCGGATACTCCGGCACTATCCCGTCGCGACCCTTCATGAGCGACGAACAGGCCAGAGCGAACGATGCGCCGCGTCTCGGTTTTCGGGGCACGTTCAACGTGCTTTGGCCCTACGCGCGGGAAAAATTCGGGGAACAGGTCAGGAGTGTCTGGTTCATCATCTTCTACCTCTGCGTCTTCCAGATCGTCGTGCTGAAGCTGCCGGTCGTCTACTCCGGCATGATCGGCGTGGGGATCTTCATCGTGGCTCTGGGGTTGGCATTCTTCATGGAGGGACTGCGTCTGGGGCTCATGCCCTTTGGTGAGATCATCGGGGCCGTGCTTCCCCGGAAATCCGGGTTGGCGACCATTCTCGCCTTCGCTTTCATTCTGGGCATCGGGGCGACGTTTGCGGAGCCGGCCATATCGGTTTTGAAGGCGGCCGGCGCCGGGGTGATGCCAGATGAGGCTCCGTTGCTTTACAGTCTGCTCAACGACTACCCGGGGCAATTGGTGGCCAGTGTCGGAGCCGGGGTCGGCGTGGCCGTCGCGTTGGGGGTTCTCCGCTTTTTCCGCGGTTGGTCGCTCAAGATCCTGATCATCCCCAGCATTGTGGCTCTTTCGGGGCTTACGCTTTGGGCTCAGATGACCGCTCCGCTGGGCGCAATCATCGGGCTCGCTTGGGATTGCGGCGCGGTCACCACCGGTCCGGTGACCGTGCCTTTGGTGCTCGCTCTGGGGATCGGCGTCTGCCGTATCGTGGGCGGCGAGGACACCCGGAACGCAGGCTTTGGCATCGTCACGCTCGCCTCGCTTTTTCCCGTTCTTGCAGCGCTGCTCCTGGGGGTTTTTCACCATGTCGCCGATGATTACTACGGGCGCCCCAATCATCCGGAACGTTTTCAGGCCAATGCGGAGGCGGTCTTGGAGGCCGCCCGGGCGAAGCCCTCCATTCCGGCGTCGATCAAGCAAAGGAACGGCGTCTATTCGGCGGTCGATCTGGAGCGCTACCTCGCCGACGGACGTCTGCCTGGCAATTACGAGTTGTCCTTCATCGGCGGTGACGCTTCGCTCGATGACCAGGGCCGGATTGTTCACACCAACGCCGTGATCGTGCTACGGCGAGCCGGACATGAGGGCAAGATGGCTCCAAACAAGGACAGGTGGGATCCGGCGACAAGTCTGATGGATGGTCTGGTTGAGGGATTTGTCGGCGCGTTGAGGGCGATCGTCCCGCTTTGCCTCTTTCTCTTCCTGACTCTTCGCGTGGCGCTGCGGGAACGCGTGCGACAGGCGGATGAGATTTCCGTGGGGCTGACCTTCGCGGTTATCGGTATGACGCTCTTCGGACTCGGCATTTCGTTGGGACTGACGCCGCTGGGAGGGCAGCTCGGCTTCAACATCCCTGCGGCCTTTGCCGAGATTACTCCGTGGCGGATGGAAGGCGGATCGGTCGGGCCCCTTTTCGGAGAGGGAATCGGCGGGAAACTGGTGGCGATCGCCTTCGGCTTTTTTCTCGGCTACGGAGCCACCCTCGCCGAGCCGGCCCTGAACGCCCTTGGCTCCACGGTTGAGAAGATCACGGTTGGAGCCTTCAAGAAGTCGCTCCTCATGCAATCCGTGGCCTTGGGGGTCGCGGCGGGAATAGCGGCGGGGGTGTTCAAGATCGCCTATAACATCCCGTTGTCCTATGTCCTGTTGCCGCCCTACGCGGCGCTGATCGCGCTGACGCTGGCATCCACCGAGGAGTTCGTGAATTTCGGATGGGATAGCGCAGGGGTGACAACCGGTCCGATCACGGTTCCCCTGGTCCTCGCCACGGGGTTGGGCATTGGCGGGAATGTGCCCGGCGTGATCGACGGCTTCGGCATTCTGGCTCTGGCCTCGGTCGGGCCGGTCATCACCGTGCTTTCCGTAGGGCTCATTGTCCGGGCCACAAGCGGCGGTGACAAATCCATGGACGAGTCGGGGGAGGGGCGGGATGAATGAGTTTCGCGAAATCTCCGGCCGTTCGCTCGTGACTGCGGTGCTTCCGCGGAACAACAGTTCAGCGGTGATCGAGGCGGTCCTGGCGGAGGGCGGGCGCAGTCTCCTGGCGCTTAACGCCCGGGGCACGTTGATCAAGGACCGCTGGTATCAGTCGTTCGTGCCGGTCATGAACCCCGAGCAGGAGGTGATCCAATTCCTGGCTCCGGACACCGAGGTCGATCACGTGATGCGTGATGTGGTTTCGGTCGGGCGGCTGAAGCTGGCGGGTGCGGGAACGATCTACAGCGTGCGGTGCGACAAGGTCTATCCGGGGCGGGACTACCCGCTTTGGGAGGACTCCTCCGAGAACGAAGAGGTCGCCAAACCGTCCTCCACCGGATTCAAGAAGGAGCTTGCCGGGATCTTCTGCATCGCCGAGGGCCGGATGGCAGAGACCATTTCCCGGGCTGCCGTCGACGCGGGCGCCCCGGGGCCAACGATCAACTATTGCGTCGGGCGCGGCCTTCGCGATCGGATGTTGCTGCTGCGAATTGCCAAACCCGCGGAAAAGGAATTCATCCGGACTGTCGTCGACAACTGCGATGCCGAGCCCGTGTTCAATGCGATGGCCAACGCCGGCCGCATCGACGAACCCGGACGGGGGTTCATTTATCAGGTTCCCATCGACAAGGGCGTGAACAACATCGGCAGCGTTTTCGGGGTGACCCGGCATTCAGCCAGCTTTCAACAGATCATTGCCGCGATCGACGAACTCAAGGGGGGGCGCGAATGGCGGGACCAGAGCGCAGTCGAACCCGCCGTCTCGAATCGCGGAACGGGCATGGCGGCGCGGAGGGGCTTTCTCACCGATCATACAATGCTGACGTGTGTCGCGAAGCGGACCGCCGCTGATACGCTGACGGATGCGGCGTTGTCCGCGGGCGCGCCGGGAGTCATCGTCAGTGAAGGACGATTCATGACCTCCGACGCCGAGCGGACAGGGCAGGGGGTCCGGTTGAACAAGGAGCGGACCATCATCAAGACTGTGCTGCCGGCAAAGACGAAGGACGTCGTCAGGAAAGCGATGCAGACGGCGGCCAGCGACACGGGGGTAGGGGAGATCTGCTTCTTCACTCACCCGGTCGCGAAGGCGCTGACCTATCTGGGCCGGTGAAAGGCGTCATGAACTCACTTGTCACTCTCGATTCACCGAACCCCAAAGCGCGCCGGCAGGCTGTCAGGGAGATCGCCGCCACGCGGGCGAAGGACCGGATTCCTGATCTCACGCGGATGCTGCGGGACAATGATCGCGAAGTCTGCCTGGCTGCCATTGATGCGCTTGCGACAGTGGGTGGAAGCGAGGCAGTCGGCCCGCTGATGCTCTCGCTCGCGGACGAGCGGGACTGGTTTCGCGATGCGGTCGACGAGGCTCTCCTCAAGCTGGACGAGAAGTGGGAGAAATCAGCTGTCGCGGATGGGGTCATCGAGGGTTTCCTTGCCGATTTGCAAAGGGAGGAATCGCCGCTCAACAGCGCGGCCGTCAATGTCGCGAACCGCCCGGGCGACCCCGACACGCTCAAGCGTCTTCGCGCGGCGATAATCGAAAGAGGGGCTGAAGGCGTCGCCCTGGCCTTGGAACGAAGGGGAGTGGCGGAGGGACCGATTTCTCTTGTCCGACTGCTGACTTCGGCGGAAGCCCCGCGCCGGAAGCTCGCTCTCGAAACCCTCAGGCTCATCGCCCCTTTCTGGGGCGAGTCCGAAGCAGTCCGCGGTTCTGTCAGCAGGATTGCGGAGGATCTGAACGATCCAGATCCCGCGATTCGCAGTTGTTCCGCCGAGATCCTCAAGGAGATTGGCGGCAGCGACGCAATCAAGCATCTGATCCACGCCCTTTCCAACGAGGGGCACGCGCGAAACGTCGCCGAGGCGGCTCTGGATGCGATTGATCCCGGGTGGACGTCACGCCCGGAAGCAGTCGAGGTCGCGAAGACCTGCGTCGGGCTCCTCGCATCGACTGATCCATCCGTTCGGTATTCCGCATTGTTGACCTTGGGCCGGCTGGGATCGAAGTCGATCGCGCCGCATTTTGCCCGCGCGCTTGTGGACGAGAACCGGCGCATCCGGCGGGAGGCCTCCGCCTGCCTGGAGCGGCTCGCTCCGGATTGGAAGAATGACAAGCTATCCCGTCTTGCTGTCCCCGTCGCCATTGGCGCGCTCGATCACCCGAACGAGGAGGTGCGGCGGGACGCCCAAAGCCTGCTCGCAGAGATTGGCGGTCGCCCCGCCGCCAAGGCGCTGCTGGATCGCCTTGAGGTCAAACCGGAAGCCGGATTGATCAAGGCCCTGGGAGCCATCGGAGATCCACGCGCAGTGAGTCCCCTGATTGCGCTGTTGTTGAACGAAGGGGCCTTCCTTCAGAAACATGCCGTGACAGCGCTATCCATGATCGACCCGGAGTGGACGGAGTCGGAAGCCGCCGTTGCTGCACGGCCGGAATTCGCCCGCACCCTTGCCGAGGCTGAGACACCGGAGGTTCGCGCAGCTGCGGCGCGTGGTCTGGGGGAGATCGGCGATGAGAGCGCCATCGATCCGTTGCGTACGGCCGCCGCCGCGGCGCCGTCCCTGGAGGCGCGGCGGGATGCCGCCAACGCTTTGGACAAACTGCGCGCGAGGTTGTGCGCCCGGCGTCAGGCTGTCTGAGCAATCTGGGGGCTATCCCAGCGCCGGAGTTACCACCCGCCCGCCGACGTTGGTCAGGCGGTGGTCCAGCCCCTGAAAGCGGTAGGTCAGGCGCTCGTGATCCAGGCCGAACAGATGCAGGATCGTCGCGTGGAAGTCATTCACGTGCACTGGAGCCTCCTCAATGCCCCAGCCGAATTCATCAGTCCTTCCGACTGCCGCACCGGCCCGGACGCCCCCGCCGGCCATCCAGACCGTGAAGGCAAACGGGTGATGATCGCGCCCCGTCACCCGGTCCCAGCCCTTGCGGTTTTCCCCCAGAGGCGTACGGCCGAATTCCGAAGCCCAAACCACCAGCGTTTCGTCCAGCAATCCCCGCTGCTTCAGGTCTTTCAGCAAGGCGGCGATCGGTTGATCAACGATGTCGCAATTATAGGCCAGCTCAGGATCCAGCTGATCATGCTGGTCCCAGCTTCCATGGTAGAGGTTCACGAAACGGACACCGCGTTCCACCAGTCGCCTTGCCAGCAGGCAGTTGGTGGAAAACGCCCGCTTTACTCCAGGGCCGCCGCAACGACGTTTGTGCTTCAGTTGTTCAGCGCGTTCCGTGCGGTCGATTCCGTAGGCGGAAAGGGTCGCGCTCGTTTCTCCGGACAGGTCGACAAGCTCCGGCGCCGCCGACTGCATGCGGAACGCCAGTTCGTAGCTTGAGATCCGCGCGGCGATTTCCGGGTCTGGGACGAGCGAACCGCGATGCCGGTTGAGGTCGAGTATGGCATCGATCTGGGCGCGTTGAATGCCTGGGTCGATGCCCGCGGGGTTGTTGAGATTGAGGATGGGTTCGCCCTGATTGCGGAATTGCACTCCTTGATGAGAGGGCGGCAGGAACCCGCTGGTCCAGTTCTGCGCCTTGTTCTGAGGCGCCCGGCCGCCTGCCGTGAGCACGACGAAGCCTGGCAGGTTTCTTGACGGGCTCCCCAGGCCGTAGGTCATCCATGAGCCCATGCAGGGGTGGCCTTGCAGGGGGACTCCGGAATTCATCTGCAGCATTCCCGGCCCGTGATTGAAGGCCTCGGTGTGCAGCGAACGGATCATTGCGATGTCGTCGGCGCAGCCGGCCAGGTGCGGCAGGAGTTCGGAGAAATCGTGTCCGCATTTTCCGTGTTTTTGAAATTTCCGAGGGCTGCCCACGATGGTTGCGGTGTCCTTCTCAAGGAAAGCGAAGCGGATGTTCTTCGTCATCGACTCCGGCAGAGGCTGCCCGTCCATCTTGTTCAACAGGGGCTTTGGATCAAACAGGTCCATCTGACTTGGCCCACCGAAGAGGAAGATGAAAATACAGTTCTTCGCCCGCGGGGCGAAGTGAGGACGGCGCGGCGTCATGGAATCGGCGAAAGCCGCCTCCGCTGCAAGCAGGCCGTCGTCCTGAAGCAGGGAGGCCAACGCGGCCAGTCCCGCTCCCCCGGCCATGTCCGAGAGGAACCTCCGTCTGGTTGGTGGTGCCGAGATCATGGCTTCATTCACGCGTCACAAATTCGTCCGTGTTGAGGAGAACGCGCGCGACTCCGATCCAGGCGGCCGTTTCCGGGGTTGGCGTGGCGCCCCCCGGGAGTTGGTCTCCGACCCATTGGGCCAGGGACTCTTCTTTCCCGGTGAACCGGTTCTTCAACGCGCGCCAGAGTGACTCGATCCGGCGGAGTTCGTCCGGGTCAGGCTCACGGGCAAGGCAGATCCGGCATGCCAACCGTATGGTTCGCCCGATTGAACCTGTCTGCGTGAACGTGTTGTCGAGTCGACGGCCGAGGGTCCGGGCGCATTCGACAAAAGCCGGCGTGTTGAGCAGGGTCAGGGCCTGCAATGGCGTGTTGGAACGCAGCCTCCGCGCGCAGGCAATGTTGGAGTCAGGCGCGTCGAAGGCCGCCAACATCGGGAATGGCGAGGTGCGCTGGATCGCGATGTAAAGCCCGCGGCGTCGCTCGTCCGGCGTCTTCGTGTCCGGCCAATACGATTCAACCGACTCACCAGATCCCTTGGGGACGGCCGGTCGAAAGCTGGGGCCGCCGACACGGCGATCCAGCAAGCTGCCTGCGGCAAAGGTCAGATCCCGCACGGTTTCAGCTTCCACTCGAAACCGGTTTTGACGGGCCAGCAGGCGGTTCCCGGGATCGAGCTCAAGCAGGTCCGCGCGCGGCGCCGAGGCCTGCCGGTAGGCGCGGGACATGACGATCAACCGGACGATGTGCTTGCGGCTCCAACCGCTTCGGACGAGTTCCGTCGCCAGCCAGTCCAGCAAATGAGGATGAGTCGGCCGTTCGCCCTGTTTCCCGAAGTCCTCCGGAGTCCGCACGAGTCCGGCTCCGAACAAGGCCTGCCACCAGCGGTTCACCGCGACCCTGGCAGTGAGGGGGTGACGCCCATCCGTGAGCCATCGCGCCAGATCCAGTCGTGTTGCCGCCATCTCATCCGGGCGGAATGCGGACAGCGCCGCTGGCGTGTGTGGCTTGACCTGCTCCCCGGCGCGCAGGAAGTCACCGCGGACATGGACCCGGGTATCCCGCCTTGCTGTCCCGTCGAGTTCCGCCAACGTCTGCGCCTTCGCCCCGGAACCGATCTCCAGGTCTACCTCCGTCAGGTTGTTGAAGAAGGCGTAAAGCCCGAAATACTCTGTTTGCGAGATAGGGTCGTACTTGTGCGAATGACAATGCGCACAGCCCAAGGTAAGGCCGAGCCAGGCCGTTCCGGTGGTGTTGACCCGGTCCACGACCTGCCGCACCCGGAACTCCTCCTGGTCTGTGCCTGTCTCCCGGTTGGTCAGGGTGTGCCTGTGGAAGCCAGCCGCAATGACGTTCTCCGCCGCGCCCCCCGGCAGAAGATCACCGGCCAGCTGCGCCATTGTGAAACGGTCGAACGGCAGGTCCGAATTCACGGCGTCGATGACCCAGTCCCGGAATCGCCACGCGTGTTCCCGGTATCTCTCACCGGAGTAGCCGTCCGTGTCCGAGTAGCGCGCCAGATCGAGCCAGTGTTTCCCGAAGCGCTCGCCGAAATGCGGCGAGGCCAACAAGCGCTCTACGGCGGCCGCGTAGGTCTTCGGCGTGGCGTCCCGGGCGAAAGCCGCGGCTTCATCTGTTGAGGGGGGGAGTCCGCTCAGGTCCAGGGACAAGCGACGCAGCAAGGTAGCGGGAGAGGCCGGTGGCGAAGGGGCGATTTTCTCCGCCTCCAGTCGCGCCAGCACGAAGGCGTCAATCGGATTGGCGATTTCGTCCGTGGCATGTATGCGTGGCGGTTCATGGCGAACAGGCGTTTCGAATGCCCAGTGGGCTCCTTGGCAGGAGAACGCAAGAACCGCATGGATCAACAGGAAGAAGAGGGGCGACCTGCCGGCAGTCTCGTCTCTGGAACGACGCGCGACAGCAACCTGTATTCCGGTTCTTTCCACAAGGGCGGATTATCGTCATGAACCGCCTTCTTTCAAGCGTCGCGGAAGGGGGCGCGCGAATACGCCGGATTGGAGACAAGGGTGGGGGGAACTGTCCGCGGTGAAACGCTCCGGCGCAGGCGCCTGTCGGCTCATTGAGCACACTCCGCTCCGCCGGTCCCGACTCGACGCCGCCTTGGGGTCGCGGACAATTCTCAAGCCATCCCTTGGCGTGCCGAAGCGCCGCGACCAACCGGAATCCGCAGGGCTTACACATGAACGCCAAAATCAATGCAGTTTCAAGAGCTTGCCAGTCGGCGCTCGGGGTTGGAGTTCACGCTTTAGCGCGCATTCTCCCAGAAACACGCTAAAGCGTGAACTCCAACGAGGCGTGAATCCAACTCATGCGAAGGCCCTGCCGAAATCCGTTGGCGGTTGGACGCCGGTTTCCTAGAGTCCGTGGCATGGTTCGTCCCATTCCCAATGTCGTCATGAGAACTTCCTCACTCCGTGCCGCTGCTTTCTTTGTTGTCCTCCTGTCACTCATGTCCGGTCTTGCCGCCGACGCGCCGGAGGCCGCCAAGAAGAAGAAGAAAAAAAAGAAACCGGCGGCGGCGGCGAAGTGGAATGTCGACAGCCCCTCAAAGCTCACCGCCGAACAGGCCATTGACGTTACGGAGGGCACGTGGATCAACCTCGACGTGAGTCCGGACGGGAAGGAGATCGTGTTCGACCTTCTGGGAGATCTCTACGTGATGCCGATCAGTGGATCGGAGAAGCCCGAGCGGATCACTTCGGGACTTTCGTGGGACATGCAGCCGCGCTTCAGCCCGGATGGGAAGACGATCGCGTTCACCAGCGATCGAACAGGACAGGGAGATCTGGGCGGCGACAACATCTGGACGGTTTCGCGCGATGGCAAGGAACTGAAGCAGATCACTGCGGAATCCTACCGCCTGGCCAACGGTCCCGCTTGGCGCCCCGACGGCGAATACATTGTCGCGCGGAAACACTTCGTCAGTCGTCGGTCCCTGGGAGCCGGCGAAATGTGGCTATATCACAAGGACGGAGGCACGGCGGGCCTGCAGTTGACCAAGAAGAAGACCGAGCAGAAGGACAGCAACGAACCGGTCTTCTCCCCGGACGGCAGGTATCTTTACTATTCCGAGGACGCGTCGCCGGGGAACACGTTTGAATACAGCAAGGACTCCACCGGGCAGATCTACGTCATCTATCGCGTGGATCTGGAGACAGGGGAAACGGAGCGGCTCATCAGCGGACCCGGGGGGGCTTGTCGTCCGACGCCCTCGCCGGACGGGAAGTCTGTGGCGTTTGTGCGGCGTGTGGACGGGAAGTCCGCGTTGCATCTGTTTGATATCGCGTCCGGCGCCGTTCGGTTGATTTATGCGGGCTTGGAGCGCGACATGCAGGAAACCTGGGCGATTCACGGAGTGTATCCGTCGTTTGCCTGGACGCCGGATGGAAAATCGATCGTGCTGTGGGCGCGAGGGAAGATCCTTCGGGTGGATACGGCTACCGGAAAGGCCAGGGATGTGCTCTTTCACGTGAAGGACAATCGGACGGTGGTCGAGGCGGTCCGCTTTGCGCAGAAGGTCGCGCCGAAGCGGTTTGACGTGAAGATGCTCAAGAACGTCCGTGTCTCGCCGGCGGGCGACCGGGTTGCCTATCAGGCCCTGGGGCACATCTATCTGCGCGACCTTCCCGAGGGGGAGCCAAAGCGGCTCACGGAACAGGACGACCACTTCGAGTTCTTCCCGGACTTCTCCCGCGACGGGAGGCAGATCGTCTACACAACCTGGAATGACGAGAAGCTGGGCTCGATTCGCATCCGAACGATCGCGGGCGCAGACGAGGGGAAGGAAACGGTCGTTGTGAAGCAGCCCGGGCATTACGCCCATCCCGTCTTCTCCCCGGATGGGAAGAACATCGTGTTTTCCAAACTGGGCGGCGGCTGGCTGCGGACCCCGTTGTGGTCGCGCGAACAGGGCCTCTACCGGATCCCGGCCAAGGGCGGGAAACCTGGGCGCATCGCCAAGACCACGGCGGCCGCGCAGTTCGGCGCAGCTGGAGATCGCATCTACCTCACGCGCCGAAAGGCCGATACCGGCGGTGACAACCTGCAGTTCTACTCGATCGATCTTTCCGGCAATGATGAGAGGGTTCATTTCACCAGCCGGTGGGGCGGGGAGTTTGCGCTCTCGCCTAATGGGAAGTGGGTGGCGTTTGTCGAGCGGTTCAATGCCTACATCGCGCCGTTCGTGAAGACCGGTCAGCCGATCACGGTCGGGCCCGGCGCGAAAGCCTTCCCGCTGAAGAAGGCCAGCGGCGAAGCGGGGGAGTGGATACATTTCTCGGGCGACAGCAGTCGGTTGCACTGGTCATTGGGGCCAACGCTGTATACGCGGGAACTGAAGGACACCTTTGCCTTCCTGGAAGGCGCGCCGGACAAGCTGCCGGAGCCGGAGACATCCGGGGTGGGCATCGGTTTCAAGACCGCGCACGACCGACCGCGCGGGACCACGGCGCTGGTTGGCGGACGCATCGTGACGATGAAGGGCGACGAGGTGATCGAGGATGGCGTGGTCGTGATATCGGGGAACCGAATCACCTCGATCGGGGCGCGCGGGGAGGTGGAGATCCCGGCGAAGGCCAGAGAAATCGATGTTTCCGGGCAGGTGGTTCTGCCGGGGTTCATTGACACACACGCTCATGGGGCGCAGGCGGAGGACGCGATCACGCCGCAGCAAAACTGGGTGGACCTGGCGCGGTTGGCCTTCGGCGTGACGACCATGCACGATCCCTCCAACAGCACGCGCGATGTGTTTTCGGCCAGCGAATTGATCAAGGCGGGACTCGTCCGTGGACCGCGGCTGTTTTCCACCGGAACGATTCTGTATGGCGCCGAGGGTTCGTACAAGGCGGAAATCGGGAGCCTGGAGGACGCCCTGTTTCATCTGCGGCGGATGAAGGCGGTCGGGGCGTTCAGTGTAAAGAGCTACAACCAACCGAGGCGGGACCAACGGCAGCAGGTGATCGAGGCCGCGAGGCAGTTGAAGATGATGGTTGTGCCCGAGGGCGGTTCCACCTTCATGCACAACCTGACCATGATCGTGGACGGTCACACCGGCATCGAGCACACCCTCCCGGTGGAGGCGGTCTACGACGACGTGCTGGACCTTTGGAGCGGCACGGGCGTCGGTTACACCCCAACACTCTGCGTGGCCTACGGCGGCATCTGGGGGGAAAACTACTGGTACGACATCGAGGACCTTTGGAAGCACAAGCGGGTCACCAGCTTCATCCCGCCGCACGTGATCAACCCTCGTGCGCGGCGGCGTATGAAAGCGCCGCTGGAGGACTACAACCACATCCGTGAGGCCGGCATCGCCAAGCGCGTCGTGGACAACGGCGGGCTCGTCCAGGCCGGCGGTCACGGGCAGTTGCAGGGACTCGACACACACTGGGAGATGTGGTCGATGGTGCAGGGCGGCATGACGCCGATAGAAGCTTTGCGCTGCGGCACGCTTTTCGGCGCCAAATACATCGGGTTGGACGGCGATATCGGTTCCCTGGAATCGGGCAAACTGGCGGACCTGGTCGTCATCGAGAAGGGCTTCGATCCCACGAAGGATATCCGGCATTCCGAACACGTGCAGTACGTGATCGCGAACGGGCGCGTGTTCGACGCCAAGACAATGGACGAACTGACGCGGAAAGGACGAATAAAGCGGAAACCGTTCTTCTGGGAGTCCTCCCCGGGGGGAATCAGCGCGCTGCCGGCGGTTACCGGCGGTTGCATCGGGTGCGGGGTTCCCGGGGCGGTCGGTTGGCTGCCCGGTCGGAATTGAGGCGACAAAAAAGCCCGCCGGGCGCTTGGCCGGCGGGCTTCGTGAGTTGGGAAGTTCTTACTTGTTCACGCCCTGCGTGATCCCTTTCCAATCGTCCGTGCGGAAGGGCGTGGCGGGCAGGCCTTCGCGGCTGTAGAGATTCACGACCGGGTTTTCGGCCCAGCCGTAACGCACGGCAACAGGCTCCTTCACCTTGTCGCTCCAGACCTGGACCTTGTCGGAGCCTACGATCTTGGCGTCGGCCCAGACGAATTTTTGGTCTTTGCCGGCGATGGCGAAGCCGACCGGGTTGGTCACATCAAAAGCGTAAAGCCCCTTGCCGACATGGTCGAAGGTGATCGTGGCTTTGCCGCCCTTGACCTCCATCGATTTGTAGGTCGGGCTTTGATACGGAATCTTGATGCCGTAATCCTTGGCGAGCGCCCAGCGGGCAAGACGTTTACCCACGGTGAGCTTGTTGCGCGGGTGGATGTCGCGACCTTCGCCGACGTCGATGATGACAGCCTGCCCGGTGTTCTTGAGCTTGGAGAGGGTCATGGTCTGGGCCTCGCGGAGTTCTCCCCAGGAACTGTCTCCAGGTTGGTCTGCCTCAGAGCGGAAGTCGGCAAGCTGCACCCAATAGAACGGGAAGTCGCCCTGTTTCCACTCGTCGCGCCAGTGTTGGATCATGAGCGGGAAAAGGTGCCGATACTGATAGGCGCGACCAGCGTTGGATTCCCCTTGATACCAGATGGCCCCGCGGATGCCGTAGCCGATGGTGGGAAGCAGCACGCCGTTGTAGATATTGGCGGGACGATGGTTGCCCGTGAGCGGATCGCGCGGGGCGCGGGGTTTGCCGCCTTTCTTTCCGCCTTCCTCCCATTTCTTCACCCGGGCCTTCCAGGCGGCGACGGCCTTCTCATGGTTGTAGGTCTTGGCGGTTTGATCCCAGCTGGCGAGCATCTCCGAGTAACGTTTGTCCGCGGCCAGCACGTCGCGCCGGACCCAGGCCTCGGCGGAGGATCCACCCCAAGCGTTGTCGATCAGCCCGATGGGAATGTCGAGGGCCTGATGAAGCTGGCGGCCGAAGTAGTAGCCGACGGCGGAGAAACTGGCGACGGTCTGGGGCGAGCAACGCTCCCACTTGCCCTTGAAGTTCTTCTGCGGTTCCTGGGTGCCGACCTGTGGCACGGAAATGAGCCGGATGTTCGGATACTTGGCGGTCATGATGTCCAGGTCCGAGTCGTAGGCGGAGGCAAGCGCAAAACCCATGTTGGACTGGCCGGAACAGATCCAGACCTCGCCGACCAGGACATCCTGAAACGTGATGGTGTTCTTGCCCTTCATGGTGAGCGTGAGCGGCTTGCCGACCTTCATGGGGGCGAGCTTGACGCGCCAATCGCCGTTCGCGTCGGCTGTGGCGGTGTGGGACTGGCCGGCTATGGTCACGGTGACCTTCTCTCCCTTGTCGGCCCAACCCCAGACGGGGTTCAGCTGGTCGCGTTGGAGCACCATGTGGTCGCCAAAGATGTTGGGCAGACTGACGTCGGCCTGCGCGGAGGCGGCGCCGAAAAGGGCGGCCGCGAGGAGGGTGGTTTTGATCGGGGGTCTGTTCATGGAATTGACGTTCGGGTTGCTGACTTGATTCCGGGGCGGAAAAGGCCGCTCCAAAATGGACGGGAAAGATTGTGGATGATTCAAACGGCGCCAATGCATTTTTGCCATGCAAAGCCGGCTCGGCGCGGTGGAATCACGAAGTTCCCGCCCGAACTTGCTCAGGCTTTTCCCTGGAGGAATGCGCGCCGCCGGTCTTCGGGAAACTTCTCGATGGCATAGCGCAGCATGATCCGGGGCATGTGTCGATACCTCGGCTGCAGAAACTCCTCCTCGGCTCCCCGGTCACGATTGCCGACTTCGCGCAGCATCCAGCCAACGGCCTTATGAATCAGGTCTTCGCGATCGTGAAGCAACATGTCGCCGAGGGCGAAGGTGTCGCAGAAATCGTTGCGCCGGATAAAATGGTGGGTGGCGATGATCGCGATGCGGCGCTCCCATAGGTTTGCGGAACGAGCCCAGCGATGAAGCGGCGACCGATCCTTGTCCTGGAGCCAACCGCCGGCGATATGAGGCGCGGAGATGTCCACGATATCCCAGTTGTTCACGTGGGAGAGGTTGTTGCTGTAAGCGTGATAGATCTGTTCGCGCGCTCCGGCATCCGCGCGTTTGAAGGCTTCGGTCAGGAAGATGACCGCCCACAGGCGTTCCTCGTGAAAGGGCGAACGGAGCAACTGGAGACAGGTTGGCAGGCTTGCCTCGCGGAATTGCCGGGCGATCCGGCGGACTTCAGGCACGCGCAATCCGAGAAAGCGGTCCCCCTCGCCGTATTCTCCGGGGCCGGTCTTGAAGAAACGTTGGGAATGCTCGGCAATCCCCGGGTCGGCCAGTGAGCGCAGGGCGGCGCGGATTTCCTTGGCGGTCGGCTTGGGCACGCAGGGAGGGTAGGGGCGGATACCGCAAGAAGCGATGACAAGAAGGGGGGGAGACAGGGCTTCCCATGCACGGCAGAGGCGGGGTGACTGTCCTCGGTCAATCGCACAGGGACATGAGAGCAAAGGGGCAAAGGGGCAATTTCCGATCTGTCCCTGGACAACCCCGAGGGATGACTTCGGCGCGCATCATGCCACAAACCCCGTGGATTCAGGCGTGACTTTGACCGGAACGCGTGGCACATACGGCCACCATGAAACGCACATTCGGAATCGCCTTTCTTGCAGCGGCTCTGGCCGCCATCAGTGGATGCAAGCCGCAGGGGGAACCCGTTTCGATCCGCGTGGTTGACGGGGCGGATGAGGCGGTTTCCGTGGGTGGGGACGCGGCCAGTTCCGCCATGCCCGATCCTGAGGTGGCCGTCATCAAGACCGTGCACGGGGAGATGACCGCAGAATTCTGGCCGGATGTCGCCCCGCACACCGTGGCCAATTTCAAGAAGTTGGCCAAACAGGGCTTCTATGACGGCACCTGTTTTCATCGAGTAATCGAGGGTTTCATGATTCAAGGCGGCGATCCCAAGACCAAGAACCCTGCCCTGCAGCAGGAATGGGGCACCGGAGATCCGGGTTACAAGATCAAGGCGGAGTTCAACAACCGCAAGCATGTGCGCGGCGTTTTGTCCATGGCGCGTTCCGCGGATCCCGATTCCGCGGGGAGCCAGTTCTTCATCTGCCACGGTGTTGCCTCCAGTCTGGATGGCAAATACACCACCTTTGGAAAAGTGATTGCCGGCGACGATGTCCTCGAGAAGATTGCGACCACTCCGACCAGTTATCCTCCGCATGGGGGCGGCGAAAAGAGCTGGCCGGTGGACCGCATGGGGGTGGAGTCAATCGCCATCGTGAAACGGGAGACTGCGGGGACAGGGCAAGCTGAGGCCTCGAATCCCCCCGCCGACGCCAAGTAGAATCACCAAGAACCAATAACCGCCGAAGAACAACCCGCGCGTTCCGCGCCGAAACCAACATGAGCGAAGCCAACGAAGTAGCCGTAATCAAAACCGACAAGGGCGAGATGATCGCCGAATTCTGGCCGGACGTCGCGCCCAAGACCGTGGAGAATTTCAAGAAACTGGCCCGCGAGGGGTTCTACGATGGGACGTGTTTTCATAGGGTCATCCAAGGATTCATGATCCAAGGGGGCGACCCGCTGACCAAGGACGCTTCCAAGGAAGATCTCTGGGGCACCGGCGGCCCCGGCTACAAGATCAAGGCGGAGTTCAATGACCGGCCGCACGTTCGCGGCGTGCTTTCCATGGCGCGCTCGGGGCATCCGGATTCGGCAGGGAGTCAGTTCTTCGTAATGCTGGGAACCTCTCCTCATCTGGACGGACAATATACCGGTTTCGGCGCGTTGATCTCCGGTGAAGACACGTTGGGCGCGATTGGAGACACGCCCTGTGGAGGGCCGCAGCGCAGTCTGCCGGATACACGCATCGGAGTGCAGAGCGTCACCATCGTGGACCGGGCTTCCCTTTCCTGAGGGCGAAGCGTTCCGGCATTCAACGGCATGACCGATCTGGCGCAACTCGGACAAGCCCTCGCCGCCATAGGCTGTCCGCGCGAGAAAGCGGACGAGATGGCAGCCCAGTTGGACAAGCGCACCCGCCAACTCTCAGCGGAGCAGGGGCGGAGTTACGCGGACGCAATGGCCCACCTGCTGAATCTGATGCGCCAAGGCTGGGCGGCGAAGGAGCGAGGCCTTTGACTGGGAATTGCAGGCCGAACGACACCCGTTGAGCAGCTTCATGATCAGACCTTGGCCGACCAGCGAATCGAAGGACCTGGGGGACTACCGCGTGTTCCGACTGTGGCAGCATCGGCGACGCTCACCCCGCACGGAGGACGAGCATGACTTCATCGTTCTGGATTGCCGCAACTGGGTGAACGTGGTCGCGGTGACGCCGGAGAATGAACTGATCCTTGTGGAGCAGTTTCGCCACGGCACGGAGACCATCGAACTCGAGATCCCCGGCGGCGTGATTGATTCCGTGGACGACTCTCCCTTGGAGGCAGGCTTGCGGGAACTGAGCGAGGAGACCGGTTATGTCGGCGAGGAGGCGGCGATCATCGGCGAGGTGTTCTCCAATCCGGCGATCATGAACAACCGCACCTACACGGTCCTCGTGAAGAATTGCCGGCAGGTCAACGAGACGGCTTTTGATCAGGGCGAAGATCTGGTCACGCGGCTTCTGCCGGTGGAGGAGGCCATGGAACTGGCTGCGGCCGGCAAGATCCGACACTCGCTGGTGATCGCGGCGCTGTTCCATTATCAGCGGTTGCGGGACAGGGATTGAACGGCTGTCTCAACCTCTGAAATCCGGGAATTGAATTGCTCCGCCGCGGTTCTTCGTCTATCCACCCGCCTCCAGTTCAAAAGTCAGAGAAATGTTCAAGAAGTCACATCTATTTGCCGTGGTCGCGCTGTGCGCGGCTGTTTCCGCATTCGGCCAGGCCGGCGACAAGAAGGGCGTCAAGATGCCCGAAGTCTGGCGCGACATGGACGTCCCGCCGGCCGTTCCGCTCACGCCGGAACAGGCCCTGAAGAGCTTTACCCTGCAGCCCGGCTATGAGATCACGCTCATCGCCGCCGAGCCGCTGGTTGAAGACCCTGTAGCCGCCGCGATCGATCCGGACGGACGAATCTGGGTCGTGGAAATGCGGGGGTTCATGCCGAACGTGGACGGCAAGGGCGAAGACATCCGCAACGGCGTGGTTGCGGTCCTGGAGGACCTCGATGGCGACGGCCGGGCGGACAAGCGCACCGAATTTGTGAACGAGCTTGTGATGCCGCGCGCGGTGGCGTTGGTAAAGGGCGGCGCGCTGGTCGCCGAACCTCCGACCCTCTGGTTCTGCGAGGATCTCGACGGAGACCTGAAATGCGACCGAAAGACCGCGGTCATGGACAATTACGCGCGCCAAGGCCCGGTGGAGCACACCGACAACGGTCTCCTGCGGGCGATGGACAACTGGCTCTACAACGCGAAGAGCACGAAACGCCTGCGTTTCCTGGGTGGGGAGTGGATCGTTGAGGAGGATATCTTTCGCGGTCAGTGGGGCATCACGCAGGACGATTTCGGGCGTCTCTATTACAACAACAATTCAAACCCGATCTACGTGGATCTCGTTCCGGGGAATTACCTTGTCCGGAATCCGAATTTCTCGACCAAGGCGGGCAGCAACAAGCCGGTCTTCAAGTCGCGCGATGTCTGGACCGGGCGGGTGAATCCGGGCATCAACCGCGGTTACCAGGAGAACATGCTGCGCGACGGCCACCTGTCGACCTTCACTGCAGCAAGCGGCCCGACGATCTATCGGGGCGACAACTTCCCGAAAGAAACGGTTGGGGACGCGTTTGTCCCCGAGCCCTCGGGCAACATGATCCGGCATCAGAAGGTGTCTTTCAGCAAGGGGGGAGTCACCGGGGCCAACGCCTACGACAAGTCCGAATGGCTGACCTCCACCGACGAACGGTTCAGACCGGTCAACCTCTACAACACTCCGGAGGGCGATCTGATGATCGTCGATCTCTATCGTGGAATCCTGCAACACCGGGTTTACGTGACCAGTTTCCTGCGCAAGCAGATCCTGGAGCGGCATCTGGACCGCCCGCTCGGGCTTGGCCGCCTCTACCGCGTGCGCTACAACGCGAAGCCAACCAACGCGAAGCCGGCGCTGTCGGAAAAGAAGCCGGAGGACTTGTTGAAAATGTTGAGCCACGCGAACGGCTGGCAGCGCGACACGGCGCAACGATTGCTGGTGGAATCCGGCGACAAGTCTCTCGCTCCGCAATTGAGGAAATTGGCGCTCAACGCCGAATCGCCCGCGACCCGCGCCCACGCCCTGTGGACACTTGAAGGTCTGGGAGCGTTGGATACCGGGACCGTCGGAAAGGCCTTGGAAGACAAGCGCGCCGAGGTCCGGGGCATCGCCGTCCGCATGGCGGAATTCCTGATCAGTGAACCGATCGCGGACGAGGAGGAGTCGAATGCCCGCGCCGCCTTGCTGGAGAACATGCAGGCCCTGATTCAGCCTGGCGCCGAAATCGGAGTCATGCGTCAGCTGGCCCTGTCGCTGAGTGGCATCAAGCGCGCGGAGGCCGCGGCTGCGCTGCGTTTGTTGATTGCGCGATTTGGCGGCGACGAAGTTGTCAGCGAGGGCGCGTTGACGGGTTTGGGCGGTCGGGAATTGGAGTTCTTGGCGCGCGCCCTTGCCGATGCGGAGTTCGCCAAGGACACGAAATTCGTTCGTCGGGTGATTCGCGCCCTTGCCTCCTGTGTCGCGCGGCAGCGCAACGCCTATCGCGTGGATCAGTTGCTTCGGTTGGCGGCAGGGCAGGGGGGGGAGCAGGCCTGGGTCATGCACAGCATCCTCGATGGAGTTGCGGACGTGGCCGCCCCTGGCAAGGGGAAGCGCAAGCCCAAGCCCATGCACTACGGCACGCAGCCGCTCGCATTTGCGGAATTGGCGAAGAACGCCGACAAGAATGTGAGGAGGAAGATCGAGGCGTTGACTGATTTCATCACCTGGGGCGCCGCCGCCGCGCCGCCGCCGCCGCCGCGCAAGTTGACCGACGCAGAGCAGAAGCTGTTCGATCTGGGCAAGGACCTCTATCTCGGGATCTGCGCCTCCTGCCATCAACCGACCGGGCTCGGAGAGGAGGGCAAGGCCCCGCCGTTGCTGGATTCCCCCTATCTCCTCGGTAATCCCGTCCGGATGGCGGGGATCGTGATGCACGGCGTCACCGGACCGATCGAAGTGCATGGCCGCGTCTACGACATGACCATGCCCGGGGTTCAGGGGCTGGAGGATGAACATATTGCCGCTGTGCTCACCTACGCCAGACGAGAGTGGGAACATGGAGCGGATCCGGTCACTCCGGAGCAGGTGGCCAAGGCTCGCAAGTCCTTCGCCGGCCGCGAAACTCCTTGGACCGCCAAGGAATTGGAAGGAATGAAGTAATCCCGTAACGGCGCGCCCGCAACTTCTCGACCGACGGCCGGAAAGGCGGGAGGTAGGCGAACTGTCCTCAGTGAGCCGCTCCAGATCATGCTCACGTCGGCTCATTGGGAACAATTCGCCCTACCTAGCCTGTGATAGGAAGCAACCGGGTTCCGCTGGCTCACCGGATCATTAGGCCAATCTACGGGGGCGGTGCGGCAATCGAAGTCGATTGATTCGGATCGCTCAATTGCCTTGGAGGCCCGAGACTTGTGGGCATGAAGGCGTTCATTCCAGGCGTGTTAGTCCTGGCGGGGATCCTCGTCTCCGGTCAGGCGACTGAGTTTCACGTGGCGGTCGATGGCGATGACGCTGCGGAGGGGACCCGAAAGGCTCCATTTCGGACCATCCAACGCGCGGCGGACCGGGCTCACCCCGGCGATGTTGTCACGGTTCATGAGGGAATCTACCGCGAACGGGTGAATCCGCCACGCGGCGGCTCTTCCAACGAGAAACGGATTGTCTACCGGGCGCCCCCGGGGGAGAAGGTTGAGATACGCGGCTCCGAGAGGGTGGATAATTGGGAGCCGGTGGATAATGGCGTCTGGAAAGCGGCCCTGCCAAATTCCTTCTTCGGTGATTTCAATCCCTACAACGACCTCATCCAGGGCGACTGGTTCAATCCGAAGAAGAGGAAACATCATACAGGAGCCGTCTATCTGAATGGGGATTGGTTGATCGAAGCCTCATCACTGGAGGAGGCGCTCGAGTCAAATGCCGGGGACGCGCTTTGGTTTGGGGTGGCAGGGGAGGACGTGACAACGATCTGGGCGCAATTCGGAACGGCGGATCCGAATCGCGAAAACGTCGAAATCAATGTCCGCCAGAGCGTGTTCCATCCGGATCGCCCGGGCAGGGATTTCATCACGGTGCGCGGTTTCACGATGCGTCATGCCGCCACGCCGTGGGCCCCGCCAACAGCCGTGCAGATCGGGTTGCTGGGGACGCATTGGAGCCGGGGGTGGATCATCGAAGACAACACGATCAGCTACTCGGTCTGCTGCGGGATCACGTTGGGGAAGTATGGTGACGAATGGGACAACACCTCGGCAAACAGCGCCGAGGGCTACGTTCAAACCATCGATCGCGCCCTGAAGAACGGGTGGAGCCGGGAACGGGTCGGGGGACACATCGTGCGCAGGAATGCCATCTCGCATTGCGAGCAGGCCGGAATCGTCGGGAGCATGGGCGGGGCGTTCAGCGTAATAACGGACAACACGATCCACGACATTCATGTCCGCCGGCTTTTCACCGGCGCGGAACAGGCCGGGATCAAACTGCATGGAGCAATCGATACGGTGGTCGCCCGGAATTACATCCATCACGCCATCCGGGGCATCTGGCTGGATTGGATGGCGCAGGGCGCCCGGGTCACCCGGAATCTGATCCACGACACGGATATGGATCTCTTCTTTGAAGTGAATCACGGTCCCTTTCTGGCGGACAACAACATCTGTCTGTCCGTCAAGTCCGTGCAGAATGTCTCGCACGGCGGTGCCTACGCGCACAACCTGTTTGGCGGCATCTTCTTCACCCGAAAATACGAGAAGCGCCGCACCCCCTACCATCGGGCTCATTCAACCGAACTCGTGGGCCTCAGTGACAATCCGTCCGGGGACGATCGGATCTACAACAATGTCTTCTTCGGCCAACGGTCGAGCCTGAGCGATCATGATCAGGCCCTGATGCCGGTGTGGATGGCCGGCAATCTGTTCTTCTCCGGCGCGCGACCTTCCCGGCATGAGGCCGAACCGGTGTTGCATCCCGACGCGGACCCGGGATTCAGGGTGATCAGTGAGCCGGACGGGGTCTTTCTGGATTTCAACCTGCCCGAAGGCTGGATGGGGCAGGGGAGCCGGGCGTTGGTGGATTCCGAACTGTTGGGGAAAGCAAGAATCCCCCAGTTGCCCTATGTCGGGCCGGACGACACGCCAATCCGCGTCGACACCGACTATTTCGGAAAGCCGCGTGACGCCAAGAATCCCGCCCCCGGACCGTTTGCCAAACCAGGGACGGGACCGCAAAGAGTGAAGGTCCGGTGAAGCGGGGGTGGCAACGGCGTTTAGGAGCGCCGACAAGAGGGACTCCAAAGGCGGGATGAACTGTCCTCAGTGAGCCGTGCCGGGGCATGCTCACGTCGGCTCTCTGGCACAATTCGCAATTCGCCTCACCGGCCCTGCGATCTGGCGCTCCGGGATGAAGCCGACGAACGAAGCCCTCAGCGGAGCTCCTCAATGATGATGGTGTCCGCCGGGGCCGTGCACGTGGCCGTGTTCGACCTCTTCCTGGGAAGCCTCGCGCACCTCGGTCACCTCGATGGCGAAATTCAACGTTTGTCCGGCCAGCGGATGATTTCCATCCACCGTGACAGTGTCTCCCTCGATCTTGGTGATCTGGAAAATCTGCGCGCCGGCCGGCGTCTGCGCCTGGAAGCGCATGCCGATAGTGATCTCACCATCCGCGCTGAACGCCGTCTTGGGAACCTGCTGCACCATCTCTTCTTTCCGGAGACCGTAGCCTTCCTCCGGCGCCACCTTGACCTCGAACTTGTCTCCCGCCTGTTTGCCAGTGAGTTCCTTTTCCAGACCGGGCACAATGTTGCCGGCTCCGTGCAGGTAGTGCAGCGGGTCGCGGCCTTCCGAGGAGTCGATGGTTTTACCCGCGTCGTCCGTGAGCTTGTAATGCATGGCGACGACGGTTTTTTCAGCGATGATCATGATGAGGAAAGGGGAGTTGCAGGTTGTTGGACTTGGACGGACCCTACGCGCTGCTTCTCAAACCGCCGAGAAATTTCTAGAAGTTTCACGAAAACGCGCTGTTTTGCCCCTATTGCACGGTCCATCCGCCGTCGATGACAATATCGGTGCCGGTGATGAAACCGGCCTCCGGCGAACAGAGATAGACGGCCAGACTGCCTATTTCTTCGGGGCGCCCCCATCGGCCGACGGGAATTCGCCGCAGAAATTCCGCGTTCTTCTCCGGGTCATTGATGAGCGGGAGATTCATCTCGGTGGAAAACGGGCCGGGGCTGATGCCGTTGACGGTGATGCCATCCTCAAGCAGTTCCATGGACAGCGCCTTGGTGAAGCCGAGCAGACCAAACTTGGTGGTGCAATACCCGGTGCGGCCCGCAATGGCCACATGACTCATGATCGACGTCATGTTGATGATCCGGCCGTAACCGCGGCCCTTCATGTGCGGAACAAAGGCCTGGCTCATCAGGAAGGCGCTGGTGAGATTGGTGTCCAGGATCTCGCGCCATTCGGGCAGGGTGAACTCGGTCAGATGCTTGCGATTGTTCATCCCGGCATTGTTGATCAGGATGTCCACCTGCCCGAACTTCCCGGTCACTGCCTCCGCTGTGGCCAGGACCTGATCTTGATCCGTGGCGTCACAGGCGAAGGATTCCGCCTCGCCGCCCTTGCTGCGAATGCCTTCAGCGACTTCGGCGAGCAGGTCGGAATTCCGGGACACGAGCGCAATCTGGACGCCCTCGGCCGCCAGGGCTTCTGCCATCGCCCGTCCCAGTCCTTTGCTTGCGCCGCTGATGACGGCCACCTTTCCAGAGAGTTTCTTTTCGCTCATAGGGGTGCGCAGTGTAGAGGGGGCGGCGCGGCGGAGAAAGGCGAATCCTGCGGGGGAAGGCCGGGTTCGAAGGCCGGAATTTAACCGCTGCGCCCGAGGGTGGCGGGGGCGGTCTCAAAACCGCGTTCCCCCAATGAATTGCCTTGGCTTGGCGCAGATGGCCGGTATCTTTTGCGCCTTCGATTTTCCGGCGACGGACCCCGAGAACGAATTGGAATCCTCGGAGATTCGTCTGGATGCGACGACCTATGGAACTGACCGACATTCGCAATTTCAGCATCATCGCCCATGTGGACCATGGGAAGACGACGCTGTCCGATCGACTGCTTGAGCGCACGGGAACCATCTCCGATCGCGAGAAGCAGGATCAACTGCTCGATTCCATGGATCTCGAACGGGAGCGAGGCATCACGATCAAGGCGCACCCGGTGACGATGTATTACCGGCATTCCGACGGGAAGACCTACGAGTTCAACCTGATCGACACGCCGGGGCACGTGGACTTCGCCTATGAGGTGTCGCGCAGCCTGAGCGCCTGTGACGGAGCTCTGCTAGTTGTCGATGCGGCCCAGGGCGTGGAAGCCCAGACCGTCGCCAACGTGCACCTCTGCATGGAGCACAACCTCGAGATCATCCCGGTCATCAACAAGATCGACCTGCCGACGGCGAACATCGAACTGTGTCGTCAGCAACTGGAGGATATCCTGGCCATTCCGGCGGACACCGCCGTCCTTTGCAGCGCCAAGGAAGGCATCGGGATCGACGAACTGTTGACCGCCATCGTGGACCGGGTGCCCGGGCCGAAGGCGGAACCAGGGACACCGCTGCAGGCTCTGGGATTCGATTCCTATTATGACACCTACAAGGGAGTGGTGACCCACATCCGGATCTTTAACGGTGAACTCAAGGCCGGTCAGCAGGTCAAGTGGCTGCACTCGCACAAGAGCGTCGAGGTCAAGGAGGTCGGCAGCTTCAATCCGCGCCCCTACAAGCGCGACAAACTATGCGCCGGCGAGACGGGCTACCTCATCGCAAACATCAAGTCCCCCAAGGACGTGAAGATGGGCGACACCCTGACCGACGCCCGCAATCCCGCGCCGGCTTTGGCGGGATTTCAGGAGGTTCATCCGATGGTGTTCAGCGGCATCTATCCCTTGAATAGCGCGGATTATGAACGCCTCAAGACCAGCTTGGGCAAACTGCAGTTGAACGACTCCGCCTTCGTGTACCAGTCGGAGACCTCGGTGGCCCTGGGCTTCGGTTTCCGCTGCGGCTTTCTCGGCCTGCTTCACCTGGAAATTGTCCAGGAACGGCTGCGCCGCGAATATGACATGGATATCATCGCCACGTATCCCAGCGTGGTCTACAAGGTGACCAAGACCGACGGGGAGACGGTTGAAATCGACAATCCACTCTTCCTGCCCGATCCCAGCCTGATCGAGTATATCGAGGAACCCATGGTGACTTCGTTCGTGATGTGCCCGAACGACAAGATCGGCGATATCATGGCGTTGATCAGCGAGAAACGGGGCAACGTGGACCATACCGAGACCATCGATTCCATGCGCGTCATGCTGACCGGCAAGATCCCGCTCAACGAGATCCTGATCGACTTCCACGACCGGATCAAAAGCATTACGCGCGGCTATGGATCCATGGATTACGAGCACGCGGGCTACATGATCTCCAAGATGGTCAAGCTGGACCTGCTGGTGAACAGCGAGTCAGTGGACGCCTTCTCCTGCATCGTGCACGATTCCAAGGCGGAATTCCGGGGACGGGCGCTGGCAGCGAAGCTGAAGGAGGTCATCCCGAAACAGCAGTTCAAGATCGCGATTCAGGCGGCCGTCGGCAGCCGCATCGTCGCGCGCGAAACCCTCGGCGCGCTGCGGAAGGACGTCACCGCGAAGTGCTACGGCGGCGACATCACCCGGAAACGCAAACTTCTGGAAAAACAGAAGGAAGGAAAAAAGCGGATGAAGTCGATCGGTTCCGTGCAGATTCCCCAGGATGCCTTCGTAAAGGTGATGAAGGCCTAGACCGCTCTTAGATCATGGATTCTCCAACCCAGGCCTCGGACACCTTTCGGCACGCTGTCGTCGAACGCGGCGAGGCGAGGGAGGAGTTGAACGAGCAGCGGGGCATGATCCCGGCTGAGCGGGCGTCGGAATTGGAGGCCGTCCTGGAGAAACTCACCGGGGCACTGCAATCGCGGGATGAGGCAGGGCTTGCCGCGCGCCTGGCCGAGCTGCGGGAAGCCGCCGGCAGGATTCTCCCATCTCGCAGCGACAAAACCAGCCGGCGCGGCGTCGAACTCGCCTTGAAAGTCCGCGCCGATCTTGAGGATCGGGGCGACCTGCTGGATGCCGGCGTGCGGGAAGAAATCGAACGCGGGTTGGTCGAACTCGACCGCGCGCTTCAGCGAGGTCCAGGCGGGAAGGGGAGCGCCGAGGCAGCGAAATCGCTCGGCCGCATCGCCGGAAGGGAACTCGACCGCGAGGAAAAGGACGCGCTCAAAGGACGGGCAATCCGCGCCCGGACCCGGTTCCGGCGCGGATTGAAGGAGCAGGCCGACTTCCTGAAGGCTCCCGCCAAGAAGAACCTCGAACAGGCTTTGCAAGCCCTGACCGAAGACCTCAAAGCGGGCCGGGATCTGACTCGCCCCCTCAGCAAGCTCGAGGCGACAGCAGAGAAGACGCTGCACCGTGGCCACCACCAGAAACTGCAGTTTGCGTTGGAGACGCGCCAGGCGTTTCTAACCACGTTCGAAGACCAGCGGGATTTGTTGCCTGAGCCCGCGGTGGAGAAACTCCTGGCGGCCCAGGAGTCCCTGGACAAGGCGATTGCTGAAGACGCGCCCTGGGGAACCATCGGCGAACGGGAGGCGACGTTGGAGTCCTTGGGAAACCGACTCTTTTTCAACCGTCCGACAGGCCCGCTGGTTTCACGATGGCTGCGTGTGATCCGTTGGCACGGTTCGAAGCTCGTCCGTCAGGCGGTCGACATGCGGAAGCAGGTGGAGAAGTTCCTCAACCAACAGAAAGACCTGCTGACCGGAACCCAGTGCGACTGCATCCGACAGGCGGTCGCGGGCGTGAACGACGCGTTGTGGCAAAGGAAATTCGACGAGGATGCCCTCATGGAGTCCCTGCAGCGACTAGAAACAACGGCGAATCGCCGGTTGATCCCGTATCCGAACGCGTCAATCCGCGAGAATATCGATGTGATCCTGGTGGCCGTCGCGGTGGCCCTGGGGGTGCGCACGTTTTTCCTGCAACCGTTCAAGATTCCGACAGGCTCGATGCAGCCGACGCTGTACGGGATCACACATGAGGACTACCGCAACGATCCGGATTTCAAACCGCCGTCGGCTGCGGAACGGTTCATGGGCAGCTGCTTCAATGGCGAATCTTACATCCATCTCGTGGCGAGTGGAGATTGCTCAATTGAAAGTCTCGATGTGAAGGACTCCGGGTTTGGTCCGTTCAAGAAGCGTCGGATCAAGCTCTCGAACGAGTCCGAGCCGCGGACGATTCATTTCATCCCGGATAAGTTGTTCGAACGGTCCCGACTCTATATTGGTCAGCGGTTTTCCGAAGGCGAGGACATCATCAACATGAGGGTGATCAAGGGCGACCATTTGTTCGTGGACCGGTTCACCTACAATTTCCGCCGGCCCGAACGCGGGGAGATCATTGTGTTCAAGACGGCTGGAATTCCCGGACTGCAACAGGATCTTTTTTACATCAAACGCCTGGTCGCGCTCGGCGGAGAACGTGTGCGCATCGGAGACGACCACCATGTGCGGATCAATGGGGAACGCCTGGACGCGGCGACGTCACGATTTGAGAATGTCTACACCTTCGACCCGCAGGAATGGAGCGATGTCGGGCATGTGCATTTCGGACATGTCAATGGACGCGTCAGCATTGCCCTCAAGGGACAGAATCTCTCGCCGTTGTTCTATGGCGATGATTCGGAGTTTGTGGTCGGCGCAAACCGATACATGGTTTTTGGCGACAACACGATGAACTCGTTGGACTCACGGCAATGGGGAGATTTTCCGCGGGAGAATGTCATCGGCAAATCCGCGTTTGTTTACTGGCCGTTCAACAAACGTTTCGGGTGGAGCCATCGGTGAGGGATGCGTAGTTTCAAAGTGGGGATCCCTGTGGCTGATTCAATGGATCGGTAAGATCAACAGCATCCAATTATCCCGCATTCATATTACGCACAATGTTTGTTAGGTTTATTATATGTGCGTGTTTTCAGGCGAAAACAACCAGAAACAAGGAGATTCCACCCTTCCTCACTATCGGAACAGTTCTCGTCTCACACTTCCATAATCCGGCCGTATAGCGCCAAGTACTCCGCCGCGACCCGGTCCCAGGAATGGTCTGCGCTCATGCCGGCGACACGAAGCCGCTTCATCAACTCTGGATTTTCGAAGAAGACCAAAGCCTGCCGGATACACTTTCCAAGAGCCTCAGCCGAGTATTCCCGGAACTTGAAACCGTTCGCCCGGTCAGGATCCTGTTCCAGGTCAATGACGGTGTCTTCAAGCCCGCCGACAGCGCGGACGATCGGCAGCGTTCCGTATCGAAGGCTATACAATTGATTCAAGCCACAGGGTTCGTAGCGGGACGGCATCAGGAAGAAATCACAACCCGCCTCAATCCGATGAGCCAACGCGTGGTCATAACCGATCCTCACCGATACTTGATCGGGGTATTCACCGGCCAGTTCTGAGAATGAGGCTTCGTAGTGTTTATCGCCGCTGCCCAACAACACGAACTGAAGCCCACGATCCAGATTCGACCGCACCGCATCCAAGAGGATATCGATGCCCTTCTGGTTCGGGTCCAACCGCGTGACCGTGCCGAACAACGGGATCTTGGCATCCTGCGGCAGCCCCATTTCCTTTTGCAGGCCGCGTTTCTGAAACCCTTTGCCACGGAGGTTCTCCAGATCGTAGCCGTGTTTCACGTGAGGATTGCCGCGGGTCTTCCACTCCTCGTAATCGACCCCGTTCAAAATGCCGGTCAACCGCTCGCCGCGATTTCGAAGCACATCGTCCAAGCTGGCGCCGAATTCAGGCTCCGTGATTTCCTGCGCGTAGGTCGGGCTCACCGTGCTGACCCAATCCGCCAGCGCGATGCCTCCCTTGAGGCAGTTCATCTGCCCGAAGTACTCCAAACGGGCAAAGTGGAAGCAATGATCCGGGAGCCCGGTCTTTCGGAAATCCGAATAGGGAAAGACTCCCTGGTAGACGAGATTGTGCACGCTGAAGCACGTTTTCGGGGCTTTCTCCCAAAGCCCTCCCCCAGCCCGCTGCTGGATCATCGCCGGCACCAACCCCGTCTGCCAGTCGTGGAGATGAACGACATCCGGATTCAGCCGCTCCGCCAATGCCGTCACCGCCTTGGAGAAGAAAATGTAACGCTCGGCGTTGTCACTGAAATCCGTCCCGTGCTCGTTGTAGATTCCGTCACGGTCGAAGTAACCGGGCTCATCCACGAAATACATCGCCAGATTCGGGCGGACTTCCAACCTCCAGATCGTGGCGGTGCGGATCCGCCAATCCAACGGAATCTCCAGACTGCCCCAGTCCGCCATCTCCGGAAAGCGCTCCCGGATCCCGCGATACAACGGGGTCACGACGTCAACCGTCGTTCCACCCGCGGCAAGGGCTTTCGCGAGACCGGCGACCGTGTCGGCAAGGCCTCCGGTCTTCGAATATGGGAAAACCTCACTCGCGGCTTGGAGAATCTTCATGGCGCGATGCGCTGCTGTTCAGGCAGGAATACGATCCGCCCCCATGAAGGGGCGCAGTTTCTCCGGAATCTCGATGGAGCCGTCGGCCTGCTGACAGGTCTCCAACAGCGCGACGAAGATGCGGGCCAGGGCCGTTCCGCTGCCGTTGAGCATGTGGGGGTGCGAGACGCCCTTCCCGTCACGGAAACGCGTGTTCATTCGACGCGCCTGGAAGTCCTCGCAGTTTGACACGCTGGAAACCTCCAGGTAAGCGCCCTGCCCCGGCGCCCAGACCTCGATGTCGTAGGTCTTGGCGGAGGCGAATCCCATGTCGCCGGTGCAAAGCAAAACCACGCGATAGTGCAGGCCGAGCGCCTGAAGGACTGCTTCGGCGTTCGCGGTCATGGATTCCAGTTCGTCGTAGCTGTCCTCCGGCCTCACCAGCTTGATCAATTCCACCTTGTCGAACTGGTGCATCCGGATCAGGCCGCGGGTGTTGACGCCGGCGGCTCCTGCTTCCGCCCGGAAGCAGGGGCTGTAGGCGCAGTAGCGGATCGGCAGGGCTTCCGCCTCAAGGATCTCCTCGCGGTGAATGTTCGCCACAGGAGCCTCAGCGGTCGGGATCAGGTAATTTCGCCCCAGAGATTCCGGGTCTTCCCCCTCCCGCACCGCATAGGCTTGGTCGCTGAATTTGGGCAATTGCCCGACTCCGACCATGCAGTCGCTGCTGACCATGAATGGCGGCGAGATCTCCGTGTAGCCATGGGTGTTGGTGTGGAGATCGAGCATGAACTGGATGAGCGCGCGTTCCAACCGCGCCCCCCAGCCCGTATACAGTGCGAAACCGCTGCCCGACAGTTTTGCCGCCCTCGCAAAATCGACCAACCCGAGACTCTCGCACAGATCCACGTGCGGCCTGGGCTCAAAATCGAAGTCCCGTTTTTGCCCCCAGACCCGGATCTCAGGATTGTCCGCAGCGTCGGCTCCATCCGGCACACTGGCGTGCGGCGGATTCGGGAGGCGGATGAGGATGTCGTTGCGGGCCTCCTCGGTCTCCTTCACCTGCCGATCTAATTCCGCGATCTGTTCATTCACCTCGCGGACTTCACTCTTCCTGGCCTCGGCCTCCTCCTTCTTCCCCTGTCCCATCAACGCGCCAATCTCTTTCGACGCCTTCTTTACCCGGGACTTCAGGGCCTCTGTCTCGGTGATCGCCTTGCGCCTCTTTTCGTCAAGATCCAAGGCTTCCGCCAGCTTGTCGCCGTCCCCGCCCCGGCGCGAATTCAGTCGCCCCCGAACCTCGTCAAGGTTCTCCCGGATGTATTTCAGATCGAACATGCGCGGATTATAGGAGCGCCCCCACCGAGGGCAAGACCGGGCCTCGGGAATCCACTCGCCAAGCCGCCCTGGGTCCGGCAAAATCCCGCCCGCCTAAGGCTTGTCCGGAGACGACGCCATCCGCTGCGCCCAAGTGAAAATCCTGGTCCTCACCAACCTCTACCCGCCACATCACGCGGGAACCTACGACTACCGTTGCCAGATCGTCTGCGACGACCTCAGATCCCGGGGACACGACGTTCACGTGCTGACCTCGCTCCAAGGCCTCCAAGGGCCGCAACGCGGACGGGAAGTCCGCAGGGAATTGTATCTTAACGGCCAGTTTGGAGCCGCAAGAACAGCCGCCTTCTCAGAGTTGAAGGAACTCGAGTTCGCCAACAACGCCGCCCTGCGCGAGGCGGTCGAGGAATTTGAGCCCCAGCTCGTCTTCGTCTGGAGTCTGTTGGGGTTGTCGAAATCCCTGATTTTCACGTTGGAAAAGTTGAACGTCCCGATCGTCTACGATGTTGCGGATGACTGGGTGGTCAATGAACTGCGGACGGATCCCTGGCTGGATTTCTGGAATTGCGAGAAGCTCCCCTTCAAAGAAGGCGCGTTGCGGGCCAGCCTGGAGGTGTCGGGCCAACGGGATTCGTGGGATGAGAAGGCGCCCACCCGCTTCGACAAGAGCGTCAAGCGAATGCCCTACCTCTACACTGGCGGCCGCTCCGCCGCGCCGCCTGAGCCTTCCTCCATCCACACCTTCTCCTTCAAACGGATCTACTTTTGCTCCCTCGCCATGAAGGAGCACGCCCTGCAGGCCGGCTATGCGCTCGACCATGCGGACGTGATCCAACCGCTCATCCAGACCGACCTGTTCAAGGGGGAGGTCAAACCTGAAACCGCCCCCGCCGAGCGGTTGCTCATGTTCGCCAACCTGAACGAGGGATCCGGCGCGCTGACCGCCCTCAAGGCCCTGGCACAGGTTCGGGAAACCAACAAGAACACGCGCATCGATATCTACGGCGACGGAGAGTCCCAGTATGTCGCCAGGCTGAAGTCGTTCGCCGTCCAGCACGCAATACCGATGGAGGTGCATCCGGTGTCCGATCCCATGCGCGAAATGCCCCGCATCTTCCCCCAGTATGACATCTATGTGCACCCGAACGAAGGCGATGATTCGCTGAGCACTGTTCCCCTGGAGGCGATGGCCTGCGGCCTCCCGGTCGTTTCCACGCTTCGCGGAGGCATCGGTTCGTTCCTCTTCAACGACGACAACGCAGTGACCTTCCTCTCCGGCGACGAGACCGACCTTGCCGAGAAGATCCTGACCCTGCAGTCCTACCCGGATTACCGGCGCCGGATCGCGGCCAGCGGACAGGAGCGGGTCCTGCAAGCGCACGCCATCGACATCGTGATGACCTGGATCGAATCCTACCTTCAGGACACGATCGCCTACTGGGAGAAGCTCTGAGTCGGCGCCCGGAGTCGATCGGGCGGAGCCTCAGGCGCCCCTGCTTTCCTGGGCGGCTCTCCAAACGCGGCCGAGCTATCCGCGGTCATGAGACGCGCAGCCAGAGCTGCTTCAGGTAGGCCGGAGCTGCGCGTGAGACCGGAAAATCACGAGGTTGCGAGGGAGACTCCGCGGCGATGACTCTTCTGCCTTCGGCCGCGACCGCCCCGCGGACCATGTCATCGAAACGCGAAGCCTGAAGCCGGGCGGTGTTGCAGCTTGCGAGCAGGACGCCCCGCGGCTTCAACAATCGCAATGCCAGAGCCGTCAATTCGCCGAAATCCTTCGCGGTTTGGAACACTCCGCGTTTCCTGGACTTTGAGAAGGTGGGAGGGTCGAGGATCACCAGATCGAACCGTCGTCCCTTGTTGGCCAGGCGCTTCATCCAGTCGAAGGCGTCGCCGTAGATGAAATCATGCTCGTCCGGATCCAGCCCGTTCAACGCGAAGTTGCGACGTCCCCAATCCAGGTATTTCCGGGAAAGGTCCAGACTCGTGGCCCTCGCGCCGGCCAACGCCGCGCACACGGAAAAGGCGCAGGTGTAGGCGAAAGTGTTCAGGATCTCCGCGCGGCCGGAAAGAAGTTGGCCCAGGTCCCAGGCGCCGGATTTCCCCCGCCCCAACAGGCGCCCCCGATTGTCCCGCTGATCGAGGAACAAGCCCACAGAGTAGCCCTCGCCGAATCGGATCTCGTAGCGCACGCCAAGTTCCTGCGCCTCGAACGCTTCCGGCGCCGACTCGCCGGTGACGAGAACCGGCGACGCATCCTCCGGCGTTTTCGTACGCACCTGCCTGTCCAGTTGTTTGTGGTAGACGCCGCGCAGTGATGCGTTCTGCCGGACAGCATCCTCCAAAAGACGCCGTTTCGCCCCACCGAGGTCCGCTTCCGACTGGGACAGCAGCCAGCCGCCATACCGGTCGACATACCAATCAGGCCAGCCTTCCGCGGCTCCGTGAATGACGCGATGCGCGGATGTCCGGGCGGCATCGAACGACGTCAACCGCTCTCCGATCGCTTGCACCAGTTTCTCGCCGCTGTCCATCAGCCCTCCTGTTCCCTTCACGACCAGAAAACCCACTCCCCTCTCACTGCCACCCAGAGACCCAGAGCAAGATTCGTGAGCGCGTGGGCCAGCATCGCGTCGCCCAACCGTCCCTTCCGGATGACAAGCCACTGGTAGGCCATGCCGCAAATGACGCCAGCAAGCCACTCCCTGTGCCCCAGCCCGAACACGATCGAGGTCGCCAGGAACGGCTTCCAGGCAAACAGGTCCGGCGGGACGGATTCGAAATCCGGGCGCACGATCCAGCGATAGAGGAATGAACGGTAGAACACCTCCTCCAGCGCGGGCACAACCAAGGTCGAACCGGCGAGGCGCACGATCACGAAGGACCAGGCGGCAAATGCGGGCATGCCGTCCGCTTCAAATGGATTCCAAGCGACGCCCAACTCCTGCAGCTTGGGATACCAAGGTTCCAGCCCGACCCAGATAAGGAACACACCCACGCCCACCAAGACGGCTTCCCAACTGAACGCCCACCGCAACTCCGGAAGCAGAGGCCTCACCAGCCATATGGCCCACGCGCCGAACACCGTCTTGCCGGCATAAACACTGAATCGCGTCCATTCCCCCGGCGCAGTCTGGCAGAAGGTCAATCCCAGGAAGAGCAGGAAAGGCAGCGCGCGCGTCCAACCCGGCTGGGAACGCAGTTGCTCGCGGAGGCCTTTCACGATCGGCATGCCGAATCAAAAGCCTCCCATCGAGAGCGTCTTCCGCCGGCCATCCTTTTCCATGATCACCGCACGCCGCTGGATCTCGACCACTTTCGCGCCCGCGATTTCGTCGCCGACATACAGCGCCCGGCGATTGATCATCACCGACGGGTTCTTCAGCCGGTAGAAGATACCCTGCAGATTCAGCTCGGGAAATCCGGACTCAGGCTCCGACCTCGTTGGGCCGGCTTTCTCGAGCTTCACAAAATCAATCTCGCGACCCGTTGCGCCCCCCTGCCCGGCTCCTGCGTCGGCTCCGGTTGGCTTGGGAGCCGGGGTCGGCATGGAGTAAGGGATTGAGTGCGCTGAAGCCTGCGGTTTGTCCGCATGGGATGTCGGAGGCGGAACAGGATCAGTTGGACGCTCCGGTCGCTTCGCCGCGATCGTGGGAGCGCCGGGCGAAAGATCGGAGAGCGTCATAGCTCCATCCGGCCTCAGCGGCTCATTCAATGGTTCGGCGGGCAGGGAACGGGACGTCGACATGACGGCGCTGGCCGGGATCGCGCGCGGAGGCGGAGCCCTGAAGGCGGTCTCGAGCTCGGGCGGAGCCGCTGTGGGGCGCCCTGCGGCGGGAGTTGAAACTGACGTAGCCGCCGCCGGCGAAGGTTTCGGCGGCGGTTTCGGGGCCGGGGCTTCGGGCGTAGGAAGGTCTGGCTGGGGCGCGGCTTCGGGCGCAGAGGCCAGGACCATCGGTTCAGCGGCCTTTCCAGCCTGCCCCAACTCGAGTTGGTTGCGCCCTTTCCACCAGACGGCAAAAGCCCAGACTGCCACAACCAAGCAGGTCATACCCACCGCTCCTCCCACGATCGCCGCCACCGGAGCCCCCGGTCGTTTCAATGACTCCACCGTCTGAACCGGAGCCCCAAGCGGTCCCCGGGGAGGACGCTTCTTCTGGGCGCGATTGGCCTTGCGGAGGGCGTCGTTGATCAGGCTCATCAGGCGACCTTCCCCTCCAGTTCGCGGATTGCCCTCCCCGCAAGCTGGTAATCGATCTGTTCTGTCTGGTTGACGAATCCGGCCAGCAGGCACTTGTCGCAGAGGGCGTTGATCAACCGCGGAATCCCCTTGGTGTAACGGTGCACCCGCCAGATGGCGCCCTTGCTGAAATAGGGCGCGCCGTTGCCGCCGGAAACATGGATGCGATGCTGGATGTAATTCAGCATCTCGTCGCGCGTCAAGGGGCCGAGGTGATAACGCACAGTGATGCGCTGGCGAAGTTGGCGGAGATGATGCGCATTCAATCGCGCCCGCAGCTCCGGTTGCCCCATCAGCACGATCTGCAGGAGTTTCTGATCGTCCGTCTCCAGGTTCGAAAGCAGGCGCACCTGTTCCAGCAGTTCGTCCGTCAGGTCCTGCGACTCATCGATGATCAGGACGGCATCCTTGCCATGCTCCACCAATCCCAGGAGGAACTCATTGATCGCCGCGAGGGTTTCCAAACGGTCCTTGCCCGCGACATCGATGCCGAACTCCATGGCAATCGCCTTCATCAGGCCGTCGGGATCGAGGACCGGATTCAGAATCAATGCGGTCTCGTAGTCCTCCCCCAACTGCTCGAGCATGGCCCTGCAGATGGTGGTCTTGCCGGCGCCCACCTCGCCGGTGATCTGCACGAAACCCTTGCGCTCACGGATCCCGTACAGCAGGTGATTGAACGCCTCCCGGTGCTTCGCACTATAGAAAAGGAAACGCGGGCTCGGCGTGATCGAGAACGGCGGCTCGTTCAATCCGTAAAACTCAAGATACACGCGCATTTCCTAGCGAACTCGCGCCCGTCTTGGAAGGCAAAAGGAGACAGTGTCGTTTCTGCTCGAAGGGAGCGACTGCCCGGCAAAGCCCTCGAAAGGAAGCAAAGGGAAGAATGGCGGAAGGGGAGGGTTTTGCACCCCTTTTGCCTATTGGAAATAGGCGAAAAACGAAGAATTACGAGGGGGCGGAACGTTCCGCCCCAAGAGATCCGCAGCCTCGGCGACAGAATTCGCACCCGCCGTTTAGCCCTCAATCTGACCAGAACGGACGCCGCTCGACTGATTGGCGCAAGCCTCGGAACGCTCAAGAAGTGGGAGGCGAACACACTGCCGGTCAGCCCGAGATTCCAACCTGTAATCCAGACTTTCCTCGACTGAAGTTCGGTTGCCATCGACAGGTTTCCACAGCTCAGACCTCTCAGCTCAGGCGCATCACACTGCCAAGCTCCAACCCGTTCAATCTCCTCCCGTCTCAGCTTTGCTTACCCCTGAATTGCCATAGCACGGAAGACGGCAACTGCGTCCGTCAGCAATTGGGTGTGGATTAGGAGTTCACTCAACTCAGCTGCGAGCGCGCGCCGCTCGTCTTCGAGGACTTCCAGTTGGGAAACTATCCCGGCGCGCCGTTTGTCGTCAGTCTGATCCCGAACATTTCGGGCTTTGCTCACGATCTCCCCGGCAAGTTCCGATTCGGTCTGGCGATGATGGAATCGAACGAGCGCAGCTTCCACTTCCTCCACGGCGCGTAGCGCAACGGCCCGATAATCAGCAGCGGCGACTTTGGCGCGGGCGGTGTGAATCTTCGATTGAGCCAATCGTTCCGGATCCCAGATCGGCAGGTCAAGTCGTGGACCGACATTGCTGATCCAGTTTTGAAAGGGATCGGTCAGTGAACCTGACGCGGTGGTCCCGGTGAGCCGCAAGCTTAGCGAAGGAAAGAGATCCAGACGGGCGGCGCGTTCCAATGAGAATGCCTCCTGTAGCCTCGCCTCGGCGGCGACAAGATCCGGCCGCCGCCGGAGGGTATCCCCTGTAAGAGAGGCAGGCAGCGTCGGAACTGCGGCGCGCGGCTTCGATTCCTTCAGCCGATACTCCCGTTCCCCGGCGACGCCGCCGCGCAGGCGATCGAGCAAGCGGTCCTGCGTTTCAGCGAGCCTCGTTGAGCGAACCTGCTGTCGCATCAGATCGGCCGCCTCTGCCTCTTGGCGTTCCACGACCGATGCTTCCAGGATTCCGGCTTGAAAACGGTCGCGGTAGATCGCGAGAATCTCGCGTTGTCGCCTCAGGGACGCCTCCAGGATCTCAACTTCGGCCCGATAGCGTTTCAGCCGAAACCACGCCGACGCCGTCTCCGCTGTGAGCAACAGTCGGCCTACATTCAAATCGGCCTCGCTCGCAATCACGCGTTGATCGGCGGCGGTTTCTCTTTCACGCCACTTGCCGAGCCAGTCCAACTCCCAGCCGAAGGATCCTCCGGCTGTCCAAGGCTGCACGCTGACCGTCTGAAATCCAGACTCCCTTGTATGTTCCTTCCCGGCGCGGATTCCTGTCGTTCCGGAAACTGAAGGCCCGGCGTTCGCGATGGCGAAGCGACCTTCAGCGCGAGCTAAATTCACTCGCTCCGCGAGTGTCGCCAAGTCGGCGTTGGATTGCAGGGCCTCTTGGATCAGACGCGTCAGTTCCGGATCGTTGAACTGCTCCCACCAAGTCTCCCCAACGACGCCGGCGGCATCCGTAGGCTGAGCCGACCAAGTCGCCGGAGTCGCGAAAGCTGGCGTCTGTCGATCACGTGGCGGTATGGCGGCGCACCCGCCCAGCAACAGACTGATCGCAATGGGAACGATGACGCGCTTCACGGCTATCTTGACACATGAATCTTCTCAGCGTTGACGACCAACGCCGAGTCGGATGAGCCGGGCGCGATCTTGCCCAGGACGGTTACCGTGGAGCCGGGCTTGATGCCGCCCAATCCCGTTAGCGTGTGTTTCAACACCATGCCATCCGCGTCTACGACCTGGACCGACGCCATGGCCGTCTTCTTGATCTCGGGGCTCACGCAGCAAGCGTCCCACGGCGTCTCGCACGCGTCTCCGGGCGTCGCGTCGCAGCGCGTCATGACCTCGGCGTCGGCGAGGGCAAATATGGCGCGCCCTTCAACCAGCGGCTCTTCGCGACCGCCGATATAGCCGGTGATGATGATGTCGGAGCCCGGCTTCACATCTTTGCGGGCTTCCACGACGCCGACGGCGTCAGTCAAGGGGGCGGTCGCCAGCAAGCCTTCCGGCAGGGAGGCGGCCGGGGCTTCCGCTTGTGGTTGCGCTTCCGGCGAAGGCGCAGGAGTTGATGTCTGTTCCCCACAGCCAACAATCAATGTGGCGAGAAGGGCTGCGGCGGTCGTGATATGAACTTTGTTGATGCGTGTCATTTTCGCTTTTTTGGGGTTTCAGTTCTGTTTCGGATTCAAATCTCAGGCGGCGCGGAGCGTCACGGTCAAGTCCGGACGAAGGCAATACCACGCAGGCGGGAGTGTTCCTACGATACCCAGCCCCAAGCCGACACCCATGCCAAGGGCCAGGACAGCGGGATCGAATTGCAATGAGAACGCGCCGATGGAGAACGGTATTGTCAGGCCGTCGAGCCAGAGAAGGCCGACGGTCGCCGCCAGCAGCGAACCGGCTGTCGTTGCGGCAGCGGACTCCTGCATGAGGCTCAGCAAGAGCGCGCGCCGTTTGAAACCAACGGCCTGAAGGGCTCCGAATTCACGAATGCGCGACGCGAAGGCGGCATACAGAGTGTTCAATCCGCCGAAGACCGCTCCAGCGGCGATCAGAGCGGCGCAAACCCAGGCCATCCAGCGGACTGGGGCGTAGAAGCGGGCAAGTTTGCCGTAGTAGTCAGACTCTCGCATCGCGACGAGTTCAAGATCGAGCCGTTGCTTGGTAAAGACATCCACGTCTTCAAGTTCGGCGCGGTCGAGCGCGAGGACCACGCAGGAAAGGCTGTCGCGTTGGGTCAGGGTCAACACGTCACCGACATTCATCCATAATTCGGCCTCCATGACCGTGCCGGGCGCGTCGAAGATTCCGGTGATGGTAAGTTCGGCCCCATTGAACCGGATCGTCCGGCCAATCCCGAGTTGGGAGGCGTCCGTTTCCAGCTTGTGGTGGGCAAAGCGACCGACCATGACTTCTCCCGGACGCGGGAAATGGCCTTCGAGAATTCTCACCCCCCGGTGCACCCATAAGGCATGATGGGAAACGCCTCGCAGGAGAGCTTGGCTGGTTTGGCCGTCGTCAAGTTGCACCAATCCGTTATAGTGCGCCTCGCCGGACACCGCCGGTTGACCGTAGACCTTCCTCAGTCCCGGAACAGCCGCCGCCGCGATTTCCGCCGTGCTCGGCGGCGCCTCGCTGCGCTCGATGCTTTCCTCGCTGCCCGCGCCCAGCAGTATCACGTTTTGTGTGGAACCTGACGCGATGAGGACGCGCGCCATGCCGCGATTCAATGTGGCCGCCAGCATCAACAGTAAAGCCACCAGCGCGCTGCCCACGATCAACTGGGCGCAGCGGCCGGGACGGCGCATCAGGTTTCTCAGTGCGTAGGTGAAGGGCAGCATGTTGAAATTGGCCTGTGTGGCGGTAACGTCATCCGTCGCGAAGGCTCGCAACTATCGATTGGCGAGTCGCTATCCACGCAGGATACAAGCCTGAGGCCAGCCCGAGCGTCAGCGCGACCAGAATCCCGCGCAGCAGGACTTGGGCATCGGGCACGAACGCCATGGTCAGCCCCTCGTTCCCCACAGTGATGCTCTGCCACTGGAGAAAGCCACCGGCCAAGCCGATGCCAATCGCGCCGCCAATCAGGCCGATCAGAAGCCCCTCTGCCAACACCAGCCAACCAATTGCCGCGTCCGGATACCCCAGCGTCATCATCACGGCCTGGTCGGAAACCCGCGACCGCACGGTCAAGAGAATCGTATTGGCGACCAAGCCCATGACCGCCAACACGGCGGCCAGTCCGAGCCAGCGGGTAAAGCCGATCAACTCGACCAATTCGCTGGCGGTCTGGGCGAAAAAGGCTTTCTCCGGCCGAGTGTCCGTTGGATGGGAGTCGGTCGCGAAGCGACGGTCGATCTCTGCGGCCACCGCATCGAGTTTGTCGGCTGATTCGACCTTCACATTGAACTGGGTCACGACTCCGAGGCCGATCCGCGACGCTTGTTGCAGGAAAGGCAGATGCACGTAGGCCACGTTTTCATCCTGTGGCCCGCCCGATCGGATCACGCCAGCGATGTAGACTGTCACGCCCGCCGCGTCGAATCGGTCGCCGACCTGCAAGCCGCGTCGCCGAGCGAGGTTGCGCCCGATCAACGCCGCGTCGGATCGCTCCCGCCAAAGATCGACGGAACCCTCCGAAACCTTGATCTCCGGCGCAAAGCGCAACAAGTCGTCCGGCGGCACGCCGCGAAACGCGACGATATCGAGACTGGCTCCGCAGTTGTTGACGACGATTTGAATCGGGATCACCTCGGCCACACCGTCCATTTGCCGAATCGGTTCAAAGTAATGTTCGGGCAACCGGCTGGTAGCCGGGCAAAAGCGATTCTCACGGTAAACGACCAACGTCGTCTCGGCGACGCTGGATTCGGTAGCGCGACGAAGCGAAGACTGGAGCGTCTCGACAGTCGCAAACAGAAACATACCCGTCGTGACACCCGCCAGGGTCAAAAAGGTGCGCGTGCGATGCCTCGCCAGCTGCTTTCCGGCCAATCCCAACAAATTGAGCGCATAGCGGAGGATCATGCCACAACCGCCTCCCCGTTGTGGACCAAACGGCCCTTTTCAAGATGCAACTGCCGATCCGCCGCGTCGGCCGCGCGCGGATCATGGGTGACCATCACGATTGTCTTCCCGTGATGGCGAGCAAGGCTCTGCAACAAATCAAGAATGGCGGTCGCGGACTCGCGATCCAGGTCGCCGGTGGGCTCGTCCGCCACCAACAGCGGCGGATCGGCTACCAGGGCGCGAGCGATGGCGACACGCTGCTCCTGTCCCCCGGACAATTCGTTGGGCCGGTGATCCATGCGATCCCCCAGCCCAACGAGGTCGAGGACGGCCTCGACTCGATGAATGCGCTCCTTGCGCGTGAACGGACGCAACAGCAGGGGCAACTCGACGTTCTCAAAAGCCGTCAGGACCGGCATGAGGTGGTAAAGCTGGAAGATGTAGCCGACATGCCCAGCGCGCCAACGTGTAAGCTGCGACCGGGTAAGCCTGGTGAGGTCCGTTTCGCCAATTCGCAGTTCGCCTTCGGTCGGGGAGTCCACGCCGGCCAAAAGGTTCAACAAGGTCGTCTTGCCGCTGCCGGACGGTCCCATCAAGGCCAGGAATTCTGTCGGGGCGACATCGAGGTCCAGCGCCTCCAGTGGCGTCACGTCGATGGCGCCCTTGCGATATCGCTTGGTGAGCTTCCGGCATTCGATGAACGATTTTGTCATGAGACTAACGGGAAAGTGTTTCCGGGGCTTCGAGTGGCTTTATGCGCGCGCCGTCCTTCAGCGTTGAAGGCGGGTTGATGACGACGCGTTCGCCGGGGCGGACGCCCTCTTGAACTGACAGATCGCCGTCGTGATCCTTTGAGCCGAGCCTTACATCGCGACGTTCAACGTGACGTCCGTCCGCTGATAAGACCCAGACGCCGGCCTCTTGGCCGTTGCGATCCACGATGGCTGCGAACGGCACGTAGACGGTCAATGGCCCCGCCGCCGTCGTGGATGCGCCCTCGGAAGAACCGCCTTGCGACAAGCCATAAAACTCGGCGCGACACAGCATCTCCGGCCGTAGACGGGAATCTGGGCTATCAATGCGCACCTTGGCCTGAAGGGTGTTTCGCTGCATGTCGGCCTCGCCAACAATGCGCGTCACCACGGCTTTGAATCTCTTCTCCGGGAGAAGACTGCACGTCACTTGGACCCTCTGGCCCACCCCCAGTTTCCCGGCGTCCGCGAGCGGCACATCAACGCGCGCCTGGAGCTTGTCCGGCTCATACAGGATGGCCGCCGTCGACGCGTCGGGATGGTCCATATTCAGCATTAGCCGCTTGCCCGACGTGGCCAGAAGTCGAAGCACAACGCCATCAACCGGTGAACGAACCAGCGTGCGACCAAGGGCGAGCTTGGCTTCGTCGCGCGCGACCTCAGCGGCGGCGATCTGTTGGCGTTGAACTTCAATCTGCTGATCGACCAACCTCGACTCCGCTTTCCACTCTTCAACGGCGGCGGCGGCGGCGGCAACCTTGGCGGATTGGCTCTGCTCCCGAAGATCAGCCTGCACGCGCTCTTGCTCCGGCAGCGTGCCCGGTTTCAGCGAGCGCAGCCTCTTTGCGGCGTCCGCTCGCTCCGCCAGTTGCGCGGATTCACTTTCGTGCTGACGCGCGGCCGTTACCTGTCTCGTTTGCGCCAACTTCAATCGGGCTTGGAGCGATTGTTCCATGGCCCTGGCTTGGGCCAGTTCCGCCTCAGCGCGACGCAGGCCGAGTTTCGCGTCGTCGTCGATCAGCGTGACGAGCAATTGCCCGTTGGTTACTGTCTGCCCCTCCAGCACATGCACTTCGCGAGCGACGCCGCTGTAGAGCGGAGTGACCCGGATAGGCAGCGGGTCCGGCTCGATCCAGCCCGTTGCCTGAAAGAGCAATTGGCCGCTGGCGTTTGCGGACGCGGGCGCGTGTGCTGCTTCATCCTGCTCCCCGTTGGGGGTGGCCATGGCTGGAACGAATTCAACCGGAATGCCGGGCAAGAGGCGGTCCCGAAAGGCGTAGCCGAAGACGACAACAACGCCGATCAGGAATAGCACGGGCAGCATCAAGACCCACACCGGTTTGCGATGCTGGTGAGATTTACGCGAAGACGCAGATTCGTTCCCGGAACTTTCTTTGTCCGGTGTCAGCCAATGTTGTTTCGATGATTTCACTTTGATTGATTGCCAGGATCGGCATCCCAAAACGCGGGCGTCGGAATGCGGGGAAATGGAAATGAACGAACTCGCGCAAGAGCGCGTTCACGACCAGGAAGGAAATCTGGCAATCAGATCAGAAGGCGGACGGTTCGGGCAAACCACAGAGGGGGACTGGAGTCCGACGGATAGAGGAAACAGTTCCAAGTTGCGGGCGAAACAACGCTGGGCTTCAACTCCAAAAGCTGGACGTTGTAAACAATGACGACAGGAGCCGGTTCGATCGTGTTCTTCTCCACCGGCGTTTCTTCCAGACGAAAGACCAATTCGGAGCAGCAGTTGCTCCCTCCGATCGGTTGGGGTGAAGCAGGATCACTGTCGCGTTCGTTCCCATGGTCACCTTGGCTGTTTTCCTCGTCGTCACAGCAGCAGGAATCAAGTCGGATCTCTGAGCGGTCGCAACCAACGCAGATCAAGTGCGCCGTGCCGCCCAACATGGAGTAAGCCGTCACCATGAAGGCCAAAAACCAAGCTGTGTGGCGGAACTGTCTCACGTGGCTCCACTCATAGCCGCGAAGATTGACGAATGCAAGCAAGACGCAGGATACGACGGGTTATTAACACTCTAACTCGTTGACCTCCAAGAATTTAACTGGCGGAAGGGGAGGGATTCGAACCCCCGGACCGGCTATCAACCGATCACCCGATTTCGAATCGGGCGCCTTCAACCAACTCAGCCACCCTTCCGCCGGGGAGCGGATTCAATACAGCATGCCCGCGTTCCGTGCAACGGATTTTACCGGCCTTCACGTGATTTGTCGGAGGAGCCTCCCTCCCCTGCCCAATCGACGACTGCCTCCCGGACTCCCGCATTGACCGGCGTCCTTGTCTCACTGCCATCCGGCCACCTGACGTGGAGAGCGCTCGCCACGCCCGCCTGCCCCATCACCTGAGTCAGGGAATCCTGTGACCAATACCCCGACCCGGCCATGACGGGCCGCGCCGGGCCGCGCCTCCCGTTCTCATACTCAAGCCGGATCACTGCGCCCACGCCGCGGGGATTTCCCCTGGGGCCGCGCAAGCGGACTCTCAGCCCGAGCTTGGAGCGGACATTGCGGAAGAGGCGGGTCGCGGCTCCGTTCTGCGCGACCGCCAGGTCCACGCGGCCATCACCGTCAAAATCGCAGAGCGCGCTGCCCCGCTGTTCACCATAGATCAGCACACCGCTTTCCTGCCCCTTGACCGCGACAAAGCTGCCCTTGCCGTCGCCCTTGAGCCAGAGACCGCGCCCTCCGTCGTTGCGCGGGGTCTCAACCTGGACGGAGAAGAAGTTCTGGCTGAGAAAGACGTCCTCGTTGCCGTCGCCATCGAAGTCGGCCACGTTGACCCCAAGGGCCGGAGCCAGTTGCGACCAAGGCGGCAATTCCCTGCCCTCGAAACGCTTTCCTCGATTCAGGAAGACCATGTGCGACAAGGCGCTGGCGCGCACAACTTCGGCATTGTCCAGACGATTCCCGTAGATTCCCGTCAACGGACTTACGCCGAACGCTCGATAGCTGCCCAACTCTGCCCGGATGAATGGCATTGCGTGCGACGAGCAGGAATACCCGCGCTCGGGCACGACGCAGTTCATCCCCTTGTCGAAGTGCGCCTCCACAATGTCGAGCGTCCCGTTGTTGTCGAAATCTCCATGGTAGATCTCCAGGGGCTTCAAAGCGGAGTAGGAGCCCTCGTACTTGCTGTTGCGTCCCCAATTGGAGGCGACGATGTCGAGGCGGCCGTCATTGTCAAAATCTCCCAGGCTGACGCCGTTCCACCAACCGGGGTAGGAACCGAGGCCCAATTCTCGGGTCGACTCGGTAAACGCGCCTCCTTCGTTGCGAAAAACCCGGGGAGGCCCCCATTCACAGGCAAGCACAAGATCGGGGTCCGCGTCGCCGTCAAGGTCGCCAAAGACGGCCCCGCTGACGAGGCCCGCGCGCCGGAACACCGCCCCATTGTTTGGATCGGGAATCAATACACCGCCCTGGTTCAAAAACAGCCTGGAATCCGCCGTCTCCGGATGCCGTCCCGGAACCGTGCGCCCGCCGACGAACAGGTCCAGATCGCCGTCGCCGTCCACATCGGCCGTCGCCAAGGGGCCGGCGCTGCAACGATCACCGGCAAGGCCCTGTCCGAAACGCCATTGCCCCGCGACGTTCAAACTCAAAGCCCCGCCGGAAAAGTGGTTCGTCGCCCCGGTCTCAAAGTTCGACATGCCGACGAGGAGCTCCCTCCCCCAGGCGGCGAGACCCGTCTGGTCCACCGGGATCGGAGGAGCGTCCGAGCGCGCGAATTGGCCGCGCCCGTCATTGAGGAAGGCGCTCATGCTCCCTCCGGCGCCCGCGCCGACCGCGAGGTCCTCGTCGCCGTCCCCATCGAGGTCGTGCCAGGCGAGTCCTGGGCCCAATTGGCTCAACCGGTTGGGCAGAAGCGATTGTCTGAGGAAATCATCGAATGGGGCCTCATGGTGAACATGGTTCAGACGAGCGCTGACATCCTCGAACCATGGCTTCACCAACAAGGCCGGCGACTCGACGAACGGCGAGGCCGTCGATTCGTCGATTTCATAGAGGCGGTTTGGCCGAACATCTTCAATCACCGTGCGGCCTCCTCCCCGCCACAGGATTTCCAACCGCATTCCCGTCTCCCCGCCCTTCGCGGAAAACACACGCAAGGTGTCGCTGCTGGAGGCGAAATGCCCCCCGGCGGTCACTTCGTGGGTCTGCTCCACAATCCCACCTGCAAGACGCAACCGAGCTCCGATGGCACGGGTGTTCGGAGCCTTGCCGCGCAGTCTCACGGCGACGCGCGGGGAGGTCGTTTCGTTGCGATAGATTTCCGGCGGACCATCCATGTTGTTGATCGCGACGTCGAGATCGCCATCGTTGTCAAAGTCCGCCGCAACGATCCCGCCGGAAACGGCCTTCCTGCCGAGCCCCCATTCCAGGCTGCGGTCGGCAAAGCGCAGATTCCCCTGGTTGTGGAAGACGAAGTTCTGCGTCGGCAGCGAGGGAAACAGCGTTCGAACCGACCTTAACGCCTCTTCGGTGTCCAAAGTCGTCCCTTTGATCTGGGCGTTGATATCGGCGTCCATGTAATCGCGCACCATGCCGGACACGACCAGCAGGTCCTCGTAGCCATCGAGGTCGACATCCAGGAACAGGCTGCCCCAGGACCATTCCGAGGCCTTGACCCCGGCGAACTGCGCAATCTCCGCCCAGGTTCCGTCGCCGCGGTTCAAGTGCAGCGTGTTCTGCATGATCTGTGGTCGGTTGTCGATTTCACCGATGCGGATGGGCGTGGGTTTCATCGGGCCCATTTGTGTCTTTCGAAGGGTGTGGTCGCGGCTCAGCATGTCGACGGTGAAGAAGTCCGGCTGACCATCTCGATTGATGTCCGCGAAATCCACCGACATGGAGAAGACCGAGGTCCGGCGGACAGCCAGCCGGCCAACCGGCCGAAAACTCCCGCGCCCGTCGTTGATCCAGAATCGGTCAGGCGAATAGAAGTCGTTGCAGACGTAGAGATCGGGATCGCCGTCGTTGTCCACATCGCGGAATTGAGCGGCCAGCCCCCAGTCCTTTCCCAGCTGGACAGCTTTCCCTGACTCGTCGCGAAACCTGCCGTCGGCGACCGTTGTCTTGCTGAAATTCCCGTAGCCGTCATTCAGGAACAGAACGTCGCGATAGCCTCGCTGTTCGACCTCGTACTCGATCTCGTCGCCGTTCGGGAACGCGAGAATTTCAAACTCCTCGGCAAACTTGGGATCGACAGGGAGTCCGGCATGAAACCGCTCCATCTGGATCGCGGATTGCTTCCGATGCTCCTCGGCGCGGGCCGTGTGTTCCACCCGCGCGCCCCCGTACTTGGTGACATAGAGATCGAGATCGCCGTCGCCGTCGATGTCCGCCAGGGCGCCGGAGACATCCGACGAAACCTCGTCGCGAATCCAGGGTGTGTTGCGGGATTCGCTGAAGCCCCCTTTTCCGTCGTTCAGGAAGATCGCATTCCTTTCTTCCAGGGAGAAAACCAGCAGATCCAGATCGTCGTCGCCGTCGATGTCCGCCAGGGTCGAACCTTTGATGACGCGTCCGGCGAGACTGAGCCCGGACTCCGCCGTGACGTCACGGAACCTCCAGCCTCCCAGGTTCCGATAAAGGAAGTTCTCGCCCTCCAGCCCGCAGAGAAAGAGATCGCACAGACCGTCACCGTCCACATCACCGGCCGAAAGCCCCGAATTGGCCGACTGATCCTGGGTGTCGATATCCACCAAGGCCTTGCGCGGCCCGGACAGGCCGGTCTTCGCGGGATCCAAAGCGGAGAAACCGACGCCCGAACCGGCTGGATCTGGCAGTTCGAAGACTCGGATTCCGGGGGCGGCCGCAGCCGTGGAGACGGCCAGTAGAAAGACAAACGTTGCAATCGGGAGAGTCGATTTCATGTGACGGCATCGAACTGCGGCTTTGGACTCCCAAGACCGGCGCCGCTTCGCGAAAAGACATCCCGCCAGGGCCTACCGCAGATCCTCCGGCAACGACGTTGTTGTCCGCTCCTCGACCACCTTGCGCTGCTGGATCGCGTCCATTTCCTTCAACGCCCGCAGGACGCCGTCGGACACGCGGGTGAAAAACTCCGTGCCGGTCTCCATCTCCCCCGTCGCTTCCAGTTGACTGGTGGTCACACCGCCCCAATGGCGTTCCGGCGCGAGATAGAGCGAGAGCGGCTTCTCGTGCAGCAGGATCGAGTGAACATCGTGAAATCGCTCAATCGGGTAATCCAGCGTGATCTTGTTTCCGTCGTAGGTCGGGTTGGTCAGTTTTTGCCCCGCCGTGATGAAGCGCAGCACCCCCACCTCGGCTCCGTTGTGGAAGCAGGAAATCACCGCCGGAAAGGGCTTCGTGGCGGAGGTGATGTAATAGATCTTGTAGTGTTCAAAATCGAGGGAGATGGCGTCGTTCGGCATGGGAAGAAGGGCTGGGGTCGTCGGTCAGTCAGTTCGTCCGGAATCGTCCGGTTTCAAAATCCGCATGTCAATCCTCCGCGTGATACGGTCGATCTCCTCCGGCGAGACGACGCCCTCCTGCACCTTCGCCAGTCCATTCTCGCGCAGGCTCCGCCAACCGTCGCGCCTTGCAAGTTCGCGCAGGCGGCCCGTCTTGACGCCCGGAACGATCGCGTCGGCCAATACATCGTTCATCAGGAAGAACTCGTAGATTGCCGTCCGGCCGCGCGCGCCCATGGAGTTGCACTCGACGCATCCCCTGCCCTGCCAGGCGCGGACTTCCTCCTCCGGGAGGGACAACGCCGCCACCATCTCCCTCCGAAAGCCCTCGGGAATCACCGGCAGGGGCTCCCGGCAGTTCCGGCAGATCCGGCGGGCGAGCCGCTGGGCCAGGCTGCAGATCAGGGAGTTCGCGACGAGGAACGGATCGATCTTCATCTCCAGCAGGCGGGCAACCGCGCTCACGCTGTCATTCGTGTGCAACGTTGAAAAGACCAGGTGCCCGGTCTGCGCGGCGCGCATGGAAATCTCCGCAGTCTCGACATCCCGGATCTCGCCAATAAGCACGACATCGGGATCGTGTCGAAGGATCGACCGCAGCCCTCCGGCGAACGTCAACCCGATCTCGGGCTTCACCTGGATCTGGGTGATGCCTGGAAGGTGATACTCGATCGGGTCCTCGATCGTGATCGTCTTGCGAACCTCGTCGTTGGCGTGGGCCAACCCGGCGTAGAGCGTGGTAGTCTTGCCGCTGCCCGTTGGTCCGGTGACCAGCACCAAACCTTGGGGAAGGCGCGTCAGTTCCGAATAGAGAGCCTCGTGCGCCGTCTCCATGCCCAGTTGTCCCAAGTCAAGAAACAGGCTCTGGCGCCCCAGGATTCTAAGGCACACGGCCTCGCCGTGTTTCGTGGGCACGGTGGAGACGCGGAGATCATAGTCCTCATCGTCCGCCTTCATCGCGATCCGCCCGTCCTGCGGCAGACGCTTTTCGGCGATGTTCAGGCTCGCCATGATCTTCAACCGCGAGACGATCGCCGGGTACAGCCGCCGGAGATCGTCGGGCACCGGCACTTTCTGCAGCAGTCCGTCAATCCGGTAGCGCAACGCAATCCCCGCCGCGTAAGGCTCCAGATGGATGTCCGTCGCCTGGAGTCGCAGGGCCTCCATCAGCACCTGGTCGACGAACGCCGAAATGGTCACGTCGGCCGCTTCGTCGGTTTCAGCCTCCACATCGAAGACTATCTCGCCGTCCGTGTCGTCGAAGCTCCTCTCTTCGCGCAGTTTCTGCACGCTGTCAGCCCCGAGCCCGAACCGCTTCTTGATCACCGCATGCACATGGCTTGGGGTGGTAAGCACGCCGCGGATGCGCTTGCCGAGACGCAGGCGCAGGTTGCCCTGCTCCATCTGGCTGGGCAGTTCACTGAAGGCGATCGTCAACGCCTCCCCCTCCAACGCGATCGGGAGCATGTGGTAGTGGAGGATCAGCTTCAGCGGAGCCTGTTCCAACACGGACTGCTCAATTTCCAACTTGTCAAGGTCCACAAAGTCGAGCCCCTCGATCTCCGCCAGCGCCTGGTAGGTGTCCTCCTCCGAGGCGTGGTTCAGCTCCACGATCGCGCGATGCTGGGGGATCTTCAGGCGAGCCTGCCGACGCCGCGCCTGCTCCAATTGCCGGCGGTCAAGCAACCCCCGCTCAAAGAGCAGATCTCCAACCTCGCGTTTTCCCACGGCGGCCATCCTACTTGTTGGGAACCTCGATCAGCGCGGGCTCCTTGAACTTCACTATATGCTCCTTTGTGGAGGCATCCACGAAGTGGACCTCCTTGCGCTCAATGACTCCGAGCATCAGACCGTCCTTGCTCGTCTCGCCGAGCGACATCTTCACGGGAGCCCCGTCGATTGTCAGGAACGCCTTCTTCCGGCCGTCCTGCGTTGCGTAGAACCCCTGATAGAGCACCGAGACCTTGCGCGTGAGGGGCGGCGCCGGGGGCGGCGGCTTCACCGGGACAAAATACTCCGTGTAGAACGGGTTGGAGCTGTTCGTGGTCACGACCAGTTCGCCGTAGGACTCCATGTCAAACAGCGTTTGCGCGGCCTTGAGCGGCAGTTCCGCGGACGCCAGCGAGGCGCCCTTCGGCGGCTCGGGCCGCTCCGGCAGGTCGCCGCCTATATCCATGAACACCACCGTGGCCAGCGCAAGCAGGCACAGGAACACGATTCCCTCGGCGATCTTGTTCTCCGTGAGCTCCCGCTTCATTCCAGCCTCCTCCGGATGAAACCGCCGACGCGCAGGTCGAGACGGACGTCGTCGAGATTCTCCCCCGGCCGTTTCCGCAACATCAGGCCGTCGATGAACAGGGCGGGTTTGGCGAGTTGGCCCGTCTTGAAGCCGTGCCGTTCCATCTCTCCCCGATCCATCGGAAGCGTCTTCAGGAACACCGCGACCTTGGACATCGAACCGGTCAAGGTAAGCTCGAAGACGACCTCATCCAACAGTGGGTCCATTTCCCCTTCGCCGCCCTGCCGGAATTCAAACCCGTCCACCGATTCGATCGTCCCGACGCCCGCCTCAAGAGCCGAGACGATCGCGTGGTAGGCGACGCCCAACTGGCCCCACAGTTGGTGCGGCGAAGACATTTCCTCGGTGTATTCCGGCAGATGTTCAAAGGGGATCGCCGGAATCCCCGCCTTGCGCGACTTGGCCAACTGGATCAGTTCGTCGTTCAGGGTCTCCCGCTCTATCTCGAAATCGACCAACTGAAACGGTCCGTTCAGACCGTGCTCAAAGACAGGGTTGAGCTCTGTGCGCGACCGGATCTTGCGCTGCATCTCTGACACGGCCTCCGCGGAACGCCGCGCAGCGGCAATCCTCTCATCGGAATCCAGCGGGGCCTCCCGAAAAAGCTCGCTGGCAACCCCCTCCAACCGGAGGTCCAGAGCCGCCCTCTCCCGGGCCAGGGCGCGGTAGACCAGAACATAGTAAAACGCGGCGATCGCGCCGCCCACGATCAGCGCCCACCGGATCATTCGCAGTTGCCGCCCGAAGCGCTTCATCGTTCCGCCTCCTCTCCGGCGTCCGGCGTCCGGCGTCCCCAAGGCAGAGAATCCGTGACTTGGACAGGCTCCCCGTCCCCAGCCCGACCGGATGTGGGTTTCGGCGCGCCCCGGAGAGGCGTCCGGAAGACGTTCTCCGGCAGGCGGATCGCCAAGACAAAATGCCGGTCTGGCACGACGACCGCGGGATCCACCAACAACCTTCGCCGATCCGAAGAAAGCAGATCCACGTGAGCAAAAAGCGCGTCGCGGTTCATGTCCTCCACCAGGCGGCCGACCGTGTCGAGGGCCACATCCCTTTCACCGGGAACGGTCGCCACCGCGATGAACCCCTCGCCCTCCTCAAGAACCTCCGCCCCGGGTTCCGCGGGAACGGACGGCTGAGGGACAACCGGCTCGGCATTGGTCGCGGAGGCGGCATTGGTCACGACGATCTCCGGCATGGAGACATAGGTGTTGCGGTCCGCGAACAGGGCATACCACACCCCCTTGTCAACGGCTGAAGCTTCCAGTTCAGCCAAGGTCTCCAGGGTGTCCAGCGATCGACGCTGTCTTTCCAGCGCGGGGCGGAGACTGTTGTAAAGATCCACGGTCGCGCGCTCCAGGCTCCTCGCCTCGCGGGTGCGCTCCAGGGAGGATTCCAACTCCACAAGTCCCGCCTTGCGCTCCCTGATGCCCTTCTTCTCCAGCCACGTCCCATACGCCAGAAACACCGCCACGGCGAACAAGGCGATGAAATTGACGACTTGAAACCTGCGCAGGTCCCAGGCGCGTCTCCATACCGCGCGGGCTTCCTTCGGAACCAGCGAGGCTCCGTGTCCGCCCAACCCCGCGCCGATCAGCCCCGTGCCAAACGCGATCTCAAATCCCGGCGCAACCCCCATCGCCGGAGGGGCTGCAAGCGACCACGAAAACGGACTCGTCTCGTTCAGGCGCTCGATCATCCCGGGCATCGGCCTGGGCCCGGCATAGACATACACCGGAAACGGCTCGTCAGGGCAACCCTGCTCCTGCCGCCACTCGCTCACGATGCGTTCAATCTCCCCCCGCCATTCGTCGAAGGCCGACTGAAGGGCTGGCAGAGCCTCGCCCCCTCCCAACAGGTTCCTCTCCGTTCTGTCCGAATTGGCGGCCGCGAGGGAACACCCCGTCACGGATGCCACGATATCCGTGAATGCGTCCTCGCCGATGGGAATGGCGCCGGCGTAGACCCCCTGCCCTCGATACACGAGCGTCACCGTGGCTCCGCCGCCTCCCAGGGCCACCAGAGCCGCGTTTTCCGTGTCTGGATGGGCGGTCAGATGGGCGGCCAGCAGGGCGTTGCCGGAGGTCGTCACCTCGCAGAGATCGTCCAGTTCCAACCCCAGGGTCGTCACCTGTCCCCGGAGTTCATCCTCCTGGCAGAAGGTCACCCAGTAGGGCGCCCCATGCCTTCCGAATGACCGGAGCGGAGCGTAATCGAAAACCACCGGACTTTCGTTCAAGCCGCTCACCTTCCCGATCTCGGACTCGATCTGCCGCCGGATCTCAGCCCGGTCGGCCCCGGTGAGATCGACCGCCTGCGACAAGGCCAGGCGTTGGGGAATACAAAGGCTGACCGGCTCCTCGCCCCACTTCTCCAGCAATCCGGCCAACGCCTCCCGTATCTCGGCCGGGGTCAGCCTGTTCTCCTCATCGCGCGCGGAAATCCGCCGGCACTCCAAGGCCTCGATCCCGTCGGCCGTCCGGCGGCCCAACAGCGCTTTCACGCCATGGACGCCGGGATCGAGCGCCACAAAACGCCCGCCGCGCCCCATGGCGCACGCCGCTCCGCCGGGGATGGGAGGTGAGTTCTCCACCTTACCGCCCTTCCGTTGTCGGTTGGTCGCCGTAGACGATGAATTCCCCCGTGTCCGAAAGCAGTGTGGCCGTGACGAAGATCAACAGGTACCTGGGCTTGTCGACCTCGGTGCGCTTGCGGAAGGCGGCCCCGATGATCGGGATATTGCCCAGCACAGGAACTGATTCCACAAAGGTCAACTGGTCCCGCTCCAGCACGCCGCCCATCACCACGGTCTGTCCGGACTTCACCACCACGCGGGTCGAGATTTCCTGGGTCCGTGACTCCGGCAGGCGGATGTCGAAGGAGCTAATCACGTTGCCGGCGACATCACGGTCGGTGACCGTCGCGAAAGTCACCAACTTGACCTCTTGGTTCACCTCGGGATGCAGGGCCAACATGATGCTCTCCCCGTCGCCGCCGATGCTGGCCACCACGTCCAGGGCCACGCCGGCAGTCACCGACACCGGCTTGCCCGTGGGCACCAGGGACGATGCGGTCGAGCGCTCGGTCACCTGCTGACTGACGGAGTATTCCTCGTAGTAATACTGCACCTTGCCGTCGCTGATCCGCGCGGGGCGGTTGTTGATCAACGTCAAGCGCGGCGCGCTCAAGGTCTGGCTTTCGCCGCTCTGCTCCAGCGCGGTCAGGGTCAGGGACAGGTTGTCACGCCCCAGGATACCCGTGAAGGACTCCTCCAGGCCGAGTCCCACGGCCGCTTCAGGATCGAGCAGTTCTGTGAAATCCTTCACCTGGGATCGCCCCGGGCCGCGGCCCGTCTCCCAGGAGGCTCCCAATTGCTGGAAGATCGCCTCCGTCACCGTCACGAAACGCGCTTCGATGAAGACCTGCTGCACCGGCTTGTCGAATTCCTCGATCAGTTTCGCCATCACGTCCAGATCCTCGGGAGTGCCCCGCGCCACAATCAGGTTGCGCTCGTAATCGATCATGTACTCCGAGCCCTTGAAGAACTGCTTGATGGCCTCCTCGATGGCCGGCTCGTCCGGGGCGCCATCCTGCACGAATTTTTCGATTTTCTCCTTCTCCGTGACTGTCGTCACTCCCTTGGCCGTCACCGAGGTGCGATCAACCTCGCTTACGCCAAACTGCGCGGGAACCACGAACCCCTGCCGCAACCGGAAGAAACGCGTCTCCTCCAACAGGTTGGTCTTGGCTCCATCGATCACCCACACCAGGTCGTCGCTCACCTGAAAATGGACATTCATGTTTCGCGAGACGTATTTCAGGAATTCATCCAATCGCGCCTCCTTCATGTTCACGCTGATCTTCTCGGCGAAAGCCGGCAACTTCTTGTCCGCGATGAAATTCACCCCTTCGGCCTCCCCGATATCGAAGATGATCGATTCGAGGGAGACGTCGTCCAGCACCAGCGACACGCGCTTGTCCAGCACCTTTGCCATCCGTCCTTTTTCCGAATCGACGGGAAACATCGGCCCTTCCCGGACGACCTTTCGACCGAAAGTCTCGGGGACCAACGGGGCCGATTCCAAGGCCTGAATGGCGTCCCGCAGATCCTTGCGCGGCGGCAACCCCCGGTCCTTCTGCTCGTTGAGGAGGTCCATCACAGACGGATTGAAGGGCGAGTTCTTGGCGTCGATTTCACGAATGCGGTCCTCCAAGGCCTGGGAGCGCTGCAATTCCCGTTGTTTGGAGACCCAGCTGTGAAGCCGTTCCACCGCCACTTCCTCCGGAGCCATCTCCACCAACTCTGCGGCCTTCTTTTCCGCTTCCTCCCATTTGCCCCTGCTGGCGAGATCGAGCGCTTCCCTGATCTCGGTGTCATATTTGTCCGAATACTTGATCGTCGGGTCCTGCTTCATCGGCTTTCCCGCCGACTTCCCGCCCCTCGCCCCCGCAACCGCCTGCTTGCCGGTCTTGGACTCGGCGTCAGTCATTGGTTGCGGCGCCTCGGAAACAAGCCTCTCCTTGGTGTCGTCATCCAGGGAGCGGCGCGCGTCCCGGTTCCCGGTCGCCCATTTCAGCAACCGCTGCGCCTCGTCATCCCCAGGTCGACGCTGCGCCAGTTCTTCCGCCCTTAGGGTCGCCAGTTCCCACTGGTCCTCCCGCGCCAGCGACAACACCGCGTCGATCTCGGCGTCGAGATCCTTCATTGGAGCTCCGACAGCGGCTTCCCCGTCGACCTCCGGAGCCTTCTCGGGAACGCTGCGGCACCCGACCGCCAACAACACGGCCGCCACTCCAACTGCGAGAATGGCGTTCAATTTACGCATAAATTCTGTCCGACGACTTAAAGGCATGGTGAATTCACGGAGTAGACCAGCCTCCCCGGCAAAATCAAAGTAAAGAAAACGCCGACGAGGCGGGCTGCGCCGATTACAGACCGTCGCCGCCCCGGAGCGGTTTTTCCGTTGTCTCGGACCGATGACGCACTCCTCGGGCGACCCTGAGTTGACGAAGCGCCCGGAAGACCTTTCAGTTAAGGAATGCCGTTGCTCCCGCTTTTTTCTGACGTGGCCGAATGTCTCCGGCGCGGACTCGCGCGCGGGGTTGTCATCGGAGCCGCGGCGTCCGGCGTGGTCTTCGCTCCCCGCGAAGTTCCAGCGTCGGACGACACCCACGGGGGGGCAGTTGTCCAAGACCTCTTCAAGAAGAGCTGCCAGAAGTGCCATTCCGGAGACAAGCACAAGGGGGACTTTCTCATCGAACGAATGACGCGAGACTTCGAGGACGAACGAATGCGTGGTAAATGGCTTGCCGTGGCGGAAGTCCTGGACGCGGGCGACATGCCGCCAAAAAAGGAACCGCGACCGGACTCGGAAGCGGCGAAGCAAGTCTCGCAATGGATCAGGAGCCAGGCGCGGACCGCCGAGATCGCGCTGCGCTCCCGAGAAGGCCGTGTCGTGCTGCGACGCCTCAACCAGGCCGAGTATGTGAACACAATCCGCGACCTGCTCCATGTCGAAGCCGATTTTTCAGACCTGCTGCCGCCGGACACGTCGGTCAACGGCTTCGACAACGATGCGGCGGCGATGCACATGTCCTCGTTCCTGCTGCGAAATTACCTTGCCGCGGCTGATCGGGCGCTCGACGCGGCCATCGCCAATGGACGCCGCCCCTGGCAGATCGACCGGCGCTACGATCTTAAAAAGGAAAGATCCGTGGCGAAGACCGGCAGCGTCTATCGGCACGTGGACGACGGGGTGGCGATCTTCGCCGTGTGGGAGTCAGCCAACATTCGTGTCACCATGTGGAACTTCAACACCCGCTTTCGCGGCAAGTACCGCATCAGGATTTCCGGTTACGGTTATCAGAGCGGGGGGAAACCGGTCGATTTTCACGTCAATGCCGGCACATTCAAGGAGGTGACCGAGGAACATCTCATCGACTACTTTTCGTTCCCCCCTGACGAACCCAGCGTGCTTGAATTCACGACCCACTTGGAACCGCAGAATCGGCTGCGGATCATTGCCGACAACCTTCCCGCGCTGCCACCTCAGGTGGAGAAGGTGGGAGCCGAGAATTACCAGGGCCCGGGCTTGGTGATTCAATGGGTGGATATCTTCGGACCGATCGTCGATTCCTGGCCGCCACCGAGTCATCGGTCCATCTTCGGCGACCTGCCGCGCGATCGCGTTGATGCACCGACCGGTTCCGAGCGCTTCGAAGTGGTTTCCTCCCAACCGGAGGCCGACGCCGAACACATTCTGCGCAACTTCGCCCGGCGCGCATTTCGACGGGAGGTGAGCGGCCCGGACATACAGCCTTATCTCACTCGCGTGCGCGAGAGGTTGGAACAGGGATACTCGTTCGAAAGCGCCGTGAGGGTCGGACTCAAGGGCATCCTGGTGTCGCCGGACTTTCTGTTCCTGCGTGAGACGGTCGGGGACGGGCGGTTGTCCGAAGCTGCGCTGGCCAGCCGCATGTCCTACTTTCTCTGGAGTTCCATGCCCGATGAGGAATTGATGCGTCTGGCCGCGGAGGGATCGCTCCGCGAGCCCGCCGAGTTGCGCAAGCAGGTCGAGCGCATGCTGAACGACCCCAAAGCGACGGCGTTCACCAGAAACTTCACCGGCCAGTGGCTCAGCCTGCGCGCGATCGACGACACGTCGCCGGATCGCTACCTCTATCCGGAATACGACGACGTGCTGAAGGACGCGTCGCTGAAGGAACCCGCGTTGTTTTTCGACGAGGTTCTCCGGAACAACTTGAGCCTCACAAACTTCGTCGCCTCCGATTTCACTTTTCTCAACGCCCGGTTGGCCGAGCACTACGGGATCCCGGGGGTGGAAGGCGCAGGGATGCGCCGGGTGGAACTCCCGGGCGACAGTGTTCGCGGTGGATTCCTGACCATGGCCGCCGTGCTGAAGGTGACCGCCAATGGCACGACGACATCACCCGTGCTGCGCGGAGTCTGGTTGCTCGACCGGATTCTCGGAACACGTCCAGCCAACCCGCCGCCGGACGTCGAGGCGCTGGAACCGGACATTCGCGGCGCCACGACCATCCGCGACCAACTCTCCAAGCATCGCGAGACGGAAAGCTGCGCAAGATGCCATGTGAAGATCGACCCGCCGGGATTCGCGCTCGAAAGCTTCGATGTGATCGGCGGTTGGCGCGACCGCTACAGAATCCTTGGGCCGCGAGCAAGGAAAGACGGCGGTTGGGTGCGATACCAACAGGGAGCGACTGTCGATCCAGCCGATACGCTGCCGGACGGAAGGCGATTCAAGGACATTCGCGGCTACAAGCGCCTGCTGCTGGAGGACAAGGACCAGTTGGCCCGAAATCTCGCGGAAAAGCTCCTCGCCTATGCGACCGGCGCAGAGACTGCGGCTCTCGACAATCCCGAAGTCGAAGCGATTGTCGACCGGGTCCGCAACAAGAATTACGGGTTCCGTTCGCTGATCCACGAAGTCGTGCAAAGCCCGCTTTTCCAGATGAAATGAAGAGAACGATGAAACTCCCCCGCCGCCATTTCCTTCGCGCCGCCGGCATTTCACTCGCGGTCCCCTGGCTTGAGTCGTTCGCCTCTGCCGGATCTGGACGCCCCCCGCGACGCATGATCTGCATCTGTGCGCCCTTGGGAATACACTCGGATTACTTCTTCCCGAAGCAGACCGGCCGCGACTACGAACTCTCGCCCTACCTCGAGATTCTGAAGGAATTTCGCGACCAGTTCACTGTGGTTTCCGGATTGGAGCACGCAGGCATGAGTTCCGGATTCGGGCACCAGGCCTCCGCGAGTTTCCTCACCGGCATTCCCGGAGCGGGCCGCCCCGGATTTCGAAATGCCATTTCGCTGGACCAGTTTGCCGCAAGCCACATCGGGGCCCAGACCCGCTTCCCTAGCCTGGCCCTGGCCGGACGAGGCGCGGGCGGACTCAGTTGGACGAGGACCGGAGCGTTGATTCCGGCGGACGATTCCCCCGCCAAGGTCTTCGCGCGACTTTTCCTCGAGGGCACAACCGCGCAAAAACGTGAGCGGATGCGCCACATCGCCGACGGACGCAGCATTCTCGACGACGTGCGCGCCCAGGCGAAGTCCCTGCAGGCGGGTCTCAGCGCCAATGACCGTCACAAACTGGAGGAATACCTCACCAGCATTCGCGAATTGGAAGCGCAGATGGCGAACGACCAGGCTTGGGCTCTCAAACCCAAGCCGAACGTCGATGCGCCCGCCCCCGAGGACATCGCCAATCCCGCCGACCTGATCGGTCGCACGCGCCTTTTGTTCGACCTCACGCATCTGGCGATCAAGACTGATTCCACGCGACTCATTACCATCATGCTCGCGGGCATGACCGCCTCGCCCTTGATCGAGGGCGTCTCGTTGGGGCACCACGACCTGTCGCATCACGGGAGGGATCCCGGCAAACTGGCGCAGTTGAAGATCGTCGAGATAGAGACGATGAAGACCGTGCGAGAGTTGCTCGCCAAACTTCGCCAGTCCAATGAGGGCGAGGCCAACCTGCTCGACCGCACGATCATCTATCTGGGCAGCAACCTGGGCGATGCCAGCAGCCACTCCACGAAGAACCTCCCCGTCTTTGTCGCCGGCGGCTCCTTCAGGCACGGCCAGCACCTGGGTTTTGACACGGTCAATCCGCCGCCGCTCTGCAACCTCTATGTCAGCATGCTGCAGGCGAGCGGCATTGAAGTGGACAGGTTCAGTTCGAGTACGGGAACGCTCAGCGGGTTGGACCTGGCGCGGGTCTGAGCGCGCAGCATTGCCCCCCTCCGACTGGAATCGCCCGGATCAGCGTCCCGAATAACGCAGTCCGGCAACCGGTTTCGAATTTTCTGGCGTCACGATTCCCGCCCCGTTATCCAACACCGCTCAAATCATGAGCACCCCTCGATTCATTACGCCCGAGTCAGCCCGCGAAATCCGCGAGAATTTTGGCACTCCCGCCTACGTGTACGACGAGCGGACGCTGAAGCAGAATGCCGCGGCCGTGTTGGGCTTCCCCAACGCCTACGGTCTCACCGCCCGTTACGCAATGAAGGCGGCCTCCAATGGGGCCATCCTGCAGATCTTCGATCGCGCCGGCCTGCACATTGACGCCAGCTCAGGCCACGAGATCGAACGCGCCCTCCGCGCCGGGATCGCCCCCGGGAAGATCAGTCTCAGCACCCAGCAGTTCCCCCAGGATTTCGCCGAGTTCCACAAGAAGGGCGTTTCCATCAACGCGTGTTCACTGCGCCAGATCGAACTCTTCGGCGAGGCCTTTCCCGGCGGAGACCTCGGCCTGCGGTTCAACCCAGGCGTCGGTTCCGGTGGAACCGGCAAGACGAATGTCGGCGGCCCGTCTTCCAGTTTCGGCATCTGGCACGAGAAACTCGACGAGGTGAAGGAGTTGGTTGCGCGCCATGGACTCAACATCTTCCGCATCCACACGCACATCGGCTCCGGCAGCGATCCCGAGGTCTGGCAGCGGACCTCGCGTTTGAGCCTGGACATGGTCCGCGAGTTCCCCACCGCCACGCGCCTCAACCTGGGCGGTGGTTACAAGGTCGGGCGCATGCCGGAGGAGCAGACCACGGACCTGCAGGTCGTCGGCGCCCCAGTCAAGGAGGCCTTCGAGAAACTCGCGTCTGAAACCGGCCGCAAGATCCACCTCGAAATCGAACCCGGCACCTGGTTGCTCGCCAACGCGGGTTCCATGGTGACCTCCGTGCAGGACCAGACCGATACCGGCGATGGCGGATATGCCTTCCTCAAGTTGGACGCGGGGATGACCGAGATCCTCCGCCCCTCACTTTATGCCGCACAGCACCCCTTCCATGTGGTGCCCCAATCCGGCGTTGCGCCGGACGAATCCAAGGACTACGTGATCGTGGGACACTGCTGCGAATCGGGCGACCTTCTCACCCCTTCGCCTGACGATCCGGAGGCCTTGGCTCCCCGGCGGTTGCCCGTGATCCGAACAGGCGACCTGATCGTCATTGACGGAACCGGCGCCTATTGCGCGTCCATGCCGGCAAAAAACTATAACTCGTTTCCCGAAGCCCCCGAGGTCATGATTCGCGAAAACGGCGACCTCAACCTCATTCGCCGGCGTCAGACCCTCGATCAGTTGCTCCAGAACGAGGTTCCCCTGGCTGACTGAGTTCCACGGCATCATCCCCGTCCGCCTTCCGTTGCAGATCGACGCCGAACGTCTCTTCGATGGGGTCGTCCGCGCGGGAATCGACGCCGAACTCGGCGGCCAATTTCGCACGCCCGTAGGATTCAACCCCGATCAGCAAGGCGATTCCAGCCAGCGGCGCCAGATCAAATTTACCCAACCTCAACCAACGCAACGGGATAAGCAGATTCTTGGCGGTTTTATCGAGGTAATGCAGCCACTCATGGTTCCCGAGATAGACGTAGCTGTTGATCGCGTGACAGACAAGAATCACCAACAACGGGATCTTCAGCGGCAAATACGCGTAAATGCCCATGAAGAAAGCCTCTTTAACGAACTGAGGCCCGCTCTCCTGAGGCGGAGCCATCCCATCCCGGGCAAAAAACCAGGAAAGCGTGGCCCACGCCACGGAACCAAAAACCAAGGGGCCCGCCAATTTCATCCCCAGCGGAACCCGGTCAAACACTCCCAACTGCATGCGGACCCAGGAGTGGATCGAATCATATTCTGGAGCCTTGGCGTTGATCGCAGACAATGCCAAAACCCATAAGTAGCACACTGCCAGAAACTTGCCAAAACTCAGAGCCGAGTATAACGCCACTCGCCAATAGAAGTCCGAACGGAAGGCGATGCCGATGGGGCCGAAGTCCAGAGCCGGCGTCCACTGCACGGCTGGGCCAACCGAGTGATAAAAGAAACTCCGCAATCCCAACAGGGCGATCAAGGCGATGAGATACGGCCAGCGACTCCCTCCCCCATGGAGGTCCGGCGCCCGCAACCCCGCCATAAGGGAATGCGTCGCGATCGAGGGGCGCGCCCGGACAAAACCGAGCGACCGCCAAGTGAGCCAAAGCAGCAGCGCGCAAAAGTTGAGGATCAGATCGACGAATTCCATGAGGGATCCAAATTAGCGAGAGCGAATCGTGGGGCTTGTTCGGGCGCCGATCAAACACTTTCCCGAGCAACGGTCACCCGCCCACCGGCGGACCGGCCTTCCTTCGTTCCCCGAACCGGCTTCCGGTCACCGCCCCCACCATCCAACCGCCTGATAAACCAGCGGTTAGCGCGCGCATGGTGAGACCCCGTTCCGACGCTCAGAACGATTCCGTATTCATGAATTTTCCTTGAGAATTCGGACCCCGGGCGCCTACTTTGTCGCCGAACTTTCCCCTCCCCGCCTGCCCCGTCGGGCAATGGTGGGAGCGGACTGCGAAACCTGCTGTTTATCACATGGCGAAAATCCCTTCCCTTCTTCGCGCCAGATCCAGGCGAAACACCACTCCGACCCGGCTCCGGCTCGAACCATGCGGCAGGCTGCTCAAGTCGCTCTGCATCGGATTCAGCGCCGTCGCCGGAGCCGTCTTCCCGGTTGCAGGCATCGGCTTCCCTGGCGACCCGGTCACTGCCGTGTCCGGGGTTCTCGATAATGACATCATCAACAATGGCCTCACTTACGCCTCTTCGAGCTCGCAGGCCTTCGGAGCCGGAGCTGCCGCCGCGGCCGCAGGGGATGGCCTCATCGGCAATGCAGCCGAAAACAACGGCCTCATGTTCGACGACGCCGACGGCAGCCAGCGATTGTCCATCGCGGGCTTCAACTCCTCGATCACGACCATCCGGATCTTCACCGAGCATCAGACCGTTCCGGATCGGCTCATCCAATCCTTGACCGTTCATTACAAGGCCGCTGCCGGAACCTCTCTCGTTGTCGGAGACTATGATGATGTCGCAGGCAGTTTTCCCGATTTTCAGAGTCTCGGATTCATCCCGATCGCGACCGCGGTCACGGGACGCGCCAACCTCCGCTACTACACTTTCAGCGTCTCCGCCCCGGCCGGAACCCAGGCGATCCTGCTCGATTTCGGCGACGCCCTCGGCGCCGGCGACTTTATTTCTGAGGTCCAGGCCTGGCCACAGGGCGCGGGACTGCCTTTTACGGAGAACTTCAGCACAACCGCCCTGGGTTCGGCGAACGCCGAGTGGGACACCTCACTGTCTCTGCTTCACCTCAAGCAGGCCGAACGCACATTCGGAGCCTTCCGCCCCAGTTCCAGTCCCGTCTTCCGCGAGAACATCTCCTCCGATGATCACGAGACGTTCGCTCTCGCCGTCGGCGATCTGGACGCCGACACCTACCCGGATGTCGTCGCCGCGAACCGAAACCAGATCAACCGCGTCTATTTCAACAACGAAGCCGGCCAATTTCTCGACCAATACGGTTACGACATTGGCGCCGAAATCGAAGATTCACGCGCGGCCGCCTTGGGCGATCTCAATGGCGACGGCAATCTCGATCTGGTCATCGGCAACTACAGCCGTCAGGTCAACCGCATCTACCTCCACAACGGCAAGAACTCCCACTTCACCCTGAATCCATTCGACGGCGCTCCCTCCAATCTTGGCGCCGAAGCCGACAACACCTTGGCCGTGGCGATAGCGGACCTCAACGGAGACGGCTTTCCCGACATCATCGTCGGCAACGACAATCAACCCAATCTTCTCTACCTGAACCAGGGCGGCGCCGCCCCCTTTGACGGCGTGACGCCGACTCCGATCTCATCGGACGTGGCCGGCACCACATCAATCGCCGTGGGCGACCTGAATCACGACGGCTTCCCCGACGTCGTCGCCGGCAATCGCAATTCCCCCAACACCCTCTACCTGAATAACGGCACTTCCGATCCCTTCGCCGGGGTCAGCGCCATCGAGATCACCGGCGATTCCGACCTCACCGAGGGCGTCGCCCTCGCCGACTTCAACGGCGACGGATTCCTGGATGTCTACGCCGCCAATAACTTCCAATTGAACCGCGTCTACTTCAACAACGGGACGGCCAATCCCTTCACCGGGGTTTTTGGCCAAAACGCGGGTGAAGCCACCTTGAGTTCCACCGCTGTCGCCGCAGGGGACGTGGACAACGACGGAATGTTCGATGTCGCCGTGGCCAATTCCTCCCACGAAACGCAGTATCATCGCAACAATGGAGGGCTCGCTCCGTTTATGAACACCGAGGCCCTGGACCTGAATGCCATGGCCTTCGGAAGTTCGGACGTCAAGTTTGCCGACCTGGATCAGGACGGCGCCCTGGATGTCTTGATGGCGAATCGAGATACGGCGAACGAAGTCTACCTGAATATTGTCAACACGGAGAGGGCCGTGTTCTTCAATGTGGAGCCAACCAAGGTTACGACCGCCACATTCGACACCCGGGACATGGCCGCCGGCGACGTCGACAACGACGGCGATATCGATCTGGTTATCGCGCACACCCTGACCGGCATGACCGACCCACCGAACCACGTCCTGCTCAACAATGGCACCCCAAATCCGTTCAACGGTGTGACGCCGGCCGATATCACCACCGATGCCGACCGGACGGACGCCATCGTCCTCGGGGACATCAACGGGGATGGCAATCTGGATGTCGTTGCGGGAAACACCGGCATGGCGGAACCGATCCGCCGCTACCTGGGAACCGGCGCCGGAACGTTTTCCGCGGGCGCGAACGTGACGGCCGAGAGCAACCCGGTCACGGCTCTCGCCTTGGGCGACCTTGATGGCGACGGCAGCCTCGATCTGGTGGCGGGCATTGACAGCGGGTCCGTCGAGAACCGGGTGTATCTCAATACAGGAAGTCCCACCGCCCCGTTTCCGACCGCCGGCGCCGGCGCGGCGGTCGGCGCGGTTGCCGCGACGAGGGCCGTTGCGTTGGCGGACCTCAACAAGGACGGGAAACTTGACCTCATCGAAGGCATCCGCGGCGCGCGCAACCAGATCCACCTTGGCGTTGGAGACGGCACATTCTCCTCATCCTCGGACATCGGAACTGAAACCGACGCCACTGAAGGCGTTGCCGTGGCCGACATCGACGGCGACGGCAACCTTGACGTGCTCGTGGCCAATGACGGTCAGAAGGATAGACTCTACCGTGGAAACGGCGACGGCAGTTTCGCCGCCGCTGAGGATATCTCCTCCTCGGCCGGTCCCTCCTTCGCCCTCAAGGTCGCGGATTTCAACCGGGACGGCAGACTGGATGTCGTCGTCGCAAGGAACGGCTTCAACTCGGTCGCCTATATGAACGACGGCGTTTCTCCCTTCTTTGACAGTCCCGGAAACTCCTCGATCATGGCTTCCTCGGCCTACGCGGTGGCGGTCGCCGATTTCACAGGAGACGGCGTGGTCGACATCGCTTTGGGCGACGACGCCCAGGAAGACGTGCTGGTGGTCAATCCCTTCGGTCCCGTCCCCTTCAACCCCATCGACGCCACCGACGTCCAGACTGGCGGCGGGCAGAACAACGGCATGCTCGTTGCGGATGTCAACGGCGACAAACTACCGGATGCCGTCCGCCTCGTGAACAACGCGCTGATCGGGAACCTGAACAACGGGAACGCCTTCCCCAACGACCCCCTCGACGCCGACGTCACTCTCCGCACCCTTTCCCTGACACCCACAAGTCTTGCTCTCGGCGACATCGATGACGACGGAATACTCGACGTCGCCTTCGGTGGTTTCGGGACCCCTCAGATCGCGCTTGGCAGCGGCAACCCCGCAACCCCTTTCTCCAGCGCGCCCCAGAACATAGGCGCAGGCTTCCGAACCGGATCAGACATTGTCCTGGCGGACCTCAGTGGGGACGGCTTCCTGGACGCGATCCTCTCCCAGAACGGCGGAGGGACATTCGCCACGAACCTTGTCTTCACCAACAACCAGACGGCGACCCCGTTCGCCGGGGTGACTGCCAACATCCTTGGGACGAATCGTGAAACCACCCTCGCCTTGGTCGCGGCGGACTTCGACGGCGACGGCCTGGTCGATGTCGTTGTCGGAAACCAGAACGAGGTCAATCGCTACCACCGGAACGGGGGCGGCGGCGCGATGGGCAACGGCAGCCTCTTTTCCTCGCGCACGGATGACACCCGCGACCTGCTCGCCGGGGATGTGAACCGCGACGGTCGGCTGGACCTCGTGGTCATCAACCACGGCGAATACAACCTTCTTTACACCAACAACGGCTCAGCCAATCCGTTCAACGGTGTTGTGCCCATTCTCATCACCGAGGATACCGACGACTCCACCCGGGGCCACCTGGTCGACATCGACTTGGACGCCGATCTCGACCTGGTCGTCGGCAACGACGCCGGGCAGCCATCGAAGATCTACATCAACGACGGGGCGTTGGACATCATCGAGGGGCCGTTCGGCCCGATTCTCAGCCTGGGAAACCCGTTCGACGGCATTGGAACCGGCATCCCTGTCTCGACGGACAACCTTGAGGTGACCGGCATCGGTTCCGGAGACTTGGACCGGAACGTCACAATCGACCTGCTGATCGCGGGACGAAACGGCAGCCGCCACTATTTCCGCCCTGAGCCTCTCCGCTTCAACCACGCGCCAAACCTCGCGTGGTCAGGGAACGTGAACCAGACCGCGACGCCCGTCGAGATCATCCGGATCACCCCGACGGCCACCCTGCCGCCCAACACCTCCATCGACTATCTTGCAAGCAACAACGGAGGGGACGAATATGTGAATGTCATCCCGGGGCGCCCCTTCGTCTTCCCGCCGGCCACCTTCCCGGATCCACTCACCGATCTCCGCTGGCGCGTCCGATTGAATTCATCCTCCGGAGCCCTCACCCCGCTGCTTGACTCTTTGCTTATTGAGCGGATCCCCGCCAATGGGACTCCGGTCATCATGGACCAGATGTTCGCCCTCGATGAGAACACCGGGAACGGGACCATCTTTGCGACCGTCATCGCCACGGATCCGGACATCTTGAACACGCTGACCTACACCATCCTCACGCCGGGAACCCCCTTTGCCATTGATCCGGCCACCGGTGAATTGTCGGTCTCGGATCAGGCGGCCCTGGACTACGAAACCGTCCCCGGAATGCAATTCGTCTTCACCGTGCAGGTCCTGGATGACGGAACCGTCCCCCAGGCCGAGTCCGCCACGGCGACGATCACCGTCACGCTCAACGACCTGCCCGAACCCCCCGACGTCACCGACCAAGCCTTCAGCATCCCTGAGAACAGCCCGGATACGACTCTCATCGGAACCATCGCGGCCAGCGATCCGGACACCGGCGACAGCCTGACCTTCACCGTGCTTTCCGGGGACCCGCAGGGAATCCTCAGCGTTGGCATGGCCAATGGCGAAATCCGGGTAAACGATTCCAGCAAGCTCGACTACGAGCAAGTCACCGGCCTCACACTCAGCGTCCAGGTCTCCGACACCGGCGCCGCGCCGGCGCCGCCGGTGAACGCGGTGACCGTGACCGTGACCGTCGGTATCATCAATGTGGACGATCCTCCGTTGATCTCCGCGCAGATGTTAAGCGTCACCGAGGCGGCCCGGGACGGACACGTCGTCGGAACCGTCGCCGCCAGCGAACCGGACGCCGGTCAGACGCTCAAATACCGCATTGTCTCCGGCAACGACTCCAACATCTTCGCCATAAACGAGGACACCGGGGAAATCACCGTGGCTCCCGGGGGAATGCCCGACCATGAAACCGCTCCCACCCACATGCTCATGGTGGAGACTTACGGTGTCGGCCCGATCGGACCGGCATTCTCCGCGGTCTCTCCAGCCTCCGTTGGTTCCAGCCTCTTTACCGACGTCACCGTCAAACTTCATGACCTCGATGGCGACGGCAAACCCGACGCCATCCTTGCCGGAAACCTGAATGGCGGCCTCGGCGGGGAAATCAACAGCATCCTCCTCAACAACGGCACAACCGATCCGTTTAATGCGGTGGCGGGGACGCCGATCTCCATGGATTCGCACGATACACGGGCCATTGCCATCGGGGATGTCGATGGCGTCAATGGTCCGGATATCGTTGTCGCCAACTTTGGGCAGGCCAACCGCCTTTACCTGAATAATGGAGCCGGACCCGGAATGGACCCTTTCAACGGCGTTTCAGGGACCGACATTTCCCCGGACATCCGTGACTCCCTCTCCATCGCGCTCATCGACGTCAACGGTGACGGCCGACTCGACGTCCTTGTGGGCAACGGGTCCGCGGAGGGCATCAACCTCTACTTCAACGACGGCGCCGGCGACCCGTTCGACAACGCCATTCCGTATTACATCGCATCCGGCTTCCGTGACATCGCGGCCTTCGCCATCGGGACGCTCGATCTCAATCCCCGACCGGATTTTGCCATCGCTGTTGATGGCGGCGGATCCCTGGGCAACTACATGTTTCTGAACGATGGGGGCACATCGGCTCCCTTCCCTGGCCCCAACATGCGCTTCATCGGGACGGAATTCGACGTTTCGGCCGACGTGGCCATCGCCGACCTGAACGCGGACAACCGGCTTGACCTGATCTTCGCCAATCGTGGAGCCCTCAATCGATTCCATCTCGGCGACGGCACAGTGCAGCCCTTCAATGGCATAGCCGGAACCGACCTTGCGGGCTCCCCCTCCGATTCGGAGGCGGTCGCCATCGGAGACATCGACAACGACGGCGACCTCGACATCGTCTTTGCCGAAGGCCAAGGCTCCTCAACTTCCGTGTTCTACGAGAACACCGGTCTGTTCGCCCCATTCAATGGCGTCCTCCCGCGCCCCTTGAACGCGGCCTTTCCCGCGGATTCGCGTTCCCTTGCCCTTGGCGATGTCGACGGCGACGGCGATCTCGACATCCTGCTCGGGAACACCGGAGCCCCCGCCCAGCTCTATCTGAATGACCGCATGTCCCTGCTCACCAACAGCGCCATCATCACCATCGACCTGGAGGAAGCCAACGATGCGCCAACCGTTGCGGACCAGGCCTTCGATGTGAACGAAAACACGCCCAACGGGATGTCGGTTGGTTTCGTGGCCTTCGGTGACGACGACCTGGCCAAAATGCCGCCCGACACCCACACCTTCGCCTTCACCGGCGGCGACACTGGAGCTTTTGAGATCAACCCCACGACCGGTGAGATCACCGTCAAGGACGTCGCCCAACTGAACGCGGAAGGCCCCACGACCAGCTATGAACTCACCGTCCAGGTGACCGACAACGGCGGAGGCTCCCTTTTTGTGCCACGGCTCGCGTCCGACCTCACCTCAGACGCCAACGACACCCAGGCCATCGCCCTCCACGACATGAATGACGACAGCCTGCTCGATGTCGTGACCGGCAACTACCTCCAGCACAACCTCATCGTGGTCAACAACGGGACGGCTTCGCCGTTCATGGGGGTCCTCCCCGTCCAAGTCAGCGGGGACCTCAATACCACCCGTTCCCTGGCCATCGCTGATTTTGACGCCAGGAACGGCCCGGACGTCATCTTCGGCAACGACTCCGGACGGAATCGCATCGTTCTCAACACGGGAGCCCTTGTCCCCTTCGACGGAGCCAATGGCGGCAACCTCGGCAACGAAACCCTGACCACCCTCGCCGTCGCCGCCGCCGACCTCAATGGAGATGGACTCGCCGACGCGTTCATCGGCGACAGTTTCGGAAACAACCGCTTCCATCCCAACAAGGGCGGCAACGAACCCTTCGTCGGCGTCTCCCCCTTCTTCGTGGAAATGGATGGTCTGGACACCCGCGCTGTGGCGCTCGCCGACATGGATGGAGACGGCCATGTCGATGTCATCGAGGGCTCCGACTCCGCCACTCCCCGACTCTTCCGCAACGACGGCTCCATGGGCGGCAATCCCTTCGAGATGGTCTCCCCTGATGCGATCGGCATTTTCCCGCTCAGGACGCGGGCCTTGGCCGTGGGCGACGTCAACGGCGATCTGGCGCCCGACCTCGTCGTCGCCACGGCGGACAACGCCGGCGGCCAAATCAACATGCTCTTCCTCAACAACAACGCGGGGCCCGGCGCCGATCCCTTCTTCGGCGTGCCGGGAACTCCGATTGGCGCGGACATCAACGAGTCCTACGCCATCGCCCTGGCCGACCTGGACCAGGATGGGCGGCTTGACCTGGTCGTGGGCAATTGGGGGACCGCCGGCGCCGGCGAGGTGAACCGCATCTACCTCAACACCGGCATGGCTCCCTACTTCACCGTCGGCGTCGATCTGACGTCCGATTCACACGCGACCACGGGAATCGCCGTGGGCGACGTCAACGGCGACGGGCAGACCGACATCGTGGTCGGCAATCAGAACCAGCGCAACCGCCTCTACCTCAACAACCGCTTGTCCGACACCGCCGTCGTCACGGTCACCGTCAAGGACATCAACGATCCACCTACGGCAACGGCCCAGAATTTCATGATCGATGAGAACAGCATGAACGGATCCCCGGTAACGACCCCGTCCATGGGCCCCGGAGTCGTTCAGGCGAGCGATGAGGACATGAACAACTTCAGCTTTGCCTTCAATCCGCAGAACGCCGCGGAAATGCTCACGGACAACGCCTTTCAGATCGACCCCATGACCGGCGCAATCACGGTCAAGGACATGGCTCTGCTCGATCATGAGACCACCCCGCAGTTCACGGTCACCGTCGACATCACCGACGATGGCATGAACCCCGCGCCCGAAACGACCAGCATCCTGGTCACCATCGATCTCAACAACCTGAATGAGGCGCCGGCCCTCGCTGCCGCACAGATGTTCGATGTCGATGAGAACACGGAGAATGGGACGCCGGTGGGAACCGTGGCCTTCAGTGACGACGACCTTGCCAATATGCCCGCCGACACCCACACCTTCGCCTTCACGGCCGATGACACGGGAGCCTTTGAAATCGACGGCATGACCGGCGAGATCAGGGTCAAGGATGTCGCGCAGCTCGACGCAGAAGCTCCCACGACCGTCTTCACGCCCACGGTGACCGTCACCGACAGCGGCGATGGCAACCTCAGCGATTCGAAGCAGATCACGATAACCGTCAAGAACGTGAACGAGCCGCCCGCCATCCCCGCCGGCCAGACCTTCTCCATCGCCGAAACCGCCATGATGAACGCCCCCGTCGGCATGGTGACCGCCAACCAGGTGGAAGGCGGCGAGATCTACACCTACGCCCTCGTCGGCGTCACCCCGTTCGCGATCGACCCGATGTCCGGCGCGATCACCGTCGCCACCCCGGGCAGCCTCGACTACGAACCGCTGGCCCCGAACTTCTTCTTCAACGTCACCGTCATGGTTTCCGACAATGGAACCCCCAGCGCCAACGCCATGTCCGTGATCCGAATCGACGTCACCAATGTCAATGAGGCGCCCGACCTCGATCCCGCCCAAAGCTTTACCATCCCGGAGAATTTGGCCGACGGCATGCCTGTCGGGACGCTCACCTTCACCGAACCGGATCTCATGGACACGCTGGTCTTCAGCATCACGTCCCCGGCTTTCGCCATCGACGGATCGGGCAACATCACGGTCGCCGACTCCAGCCTGCTTGATTTCGAGATGACGCCCGTGTTCATGGAGACAGTCACGGTGACCGACCTGAACGGATCCGGCTTCTCGGACATGGAATCAGTGACCATCACCCTGATGGATCAGAACGACCCGCCAACCGTGACGCTTCCCTCCCCGGTCGTCCTGTTGGAGGACCAGACCACGGTCATCAGCGGCATCTCCGTGAGCGATGTCGAAAACGGAATGGCGCCGTTGTTGATCGACCTCTCCGTGGCGCACGGCTCCCTCGTCCTGACCAGCACGGCGAACCTCATGCTCATCGACAACGATGGCAGCGACGGAACACTGCAGTTTTCCGGCTCCCAGGCGGACATCACGGCGGCTCTGGCCTCAAGCGTCGAATACACCCCGACGCCGGATTACAACACGGCCGACCAACTCACGGTGACCGCCGACGACCAGGACGATGCGGGCCCGGGAGGACGGGCTCAAACCACTGTCCAACTCGACATCAGCGTCACTCCCGTCAACGACAAGCCTTCGTTCGCCGCCGTCAATCCCGACGCGATTCTGGAGGACACGCTCGCCGTGCGGATCATTGCCGGTTGGGCGGCCTTCAATTCCGGCCCCGTTGACGAAAACTCGCAGGCGGTTGTGTCTTATCTCGTCTCGGACGTCAGCAATACGGGCATCTTCTCCCAACTTCCGACCGTCAATGCGGCAGGCGACCTCAGCTATCAAGTCGCGGCGGATGCCCATGGCAGTTCGACCTTCACCGTCCGGGTCAAGGACGACGGCGGGGTCGATTTCGGCGGTCAAGACACCTCGGACCCCCGCATCTTCACCATTCTCGTGACCCCGGTGAACGACAGCCCCTCCTTCACCGCCGCAAATCCGCCGACCGTCCTGGAAGGCTCCGGCGCACAGTCCGTCAGCGGTTGGGTTTCCGCCAGCGATCCCGGCAACGCCTTCGAATCCATCCAGACGATCGTCGGCTATTCCGTCTCAAACATCAGCGAGCCGGCCTTCTTCACCGTTCCGCCCACCGTCAGCGTCGGCGGCAACCTGACCTACACGCTGGCAAGCGACGCCTCGGGCGCGGTGACGTTTGATGTCGTCGCGCAGGATTCCGGCGATAATTCCAATGGCGGCTCCAATCTCTCGGCCCCGCAGACCTACACGCTCACGGTGACCGACATCAACGATCAGCCCTCGTTCTCCGTCGCCCCGACCACTTTGCCCGCGACACTGGAGGATGCCGGAAGCGTCACGATCATGAACTGGGCAACCCTGGATCCCGGGAATGCGTTCGAATCCGCGCAGGTGGTGGATCGATACGAGGTCTCGGTGACCGCCGGAGCAGCCCTGTTCCAGACTCCGCCCGCAATCGACGCCTCCGGAACACTCACCTACACCCCGGCTGACGATGCCAACGGCGCTGCAACCATCTCTGTCACGGTGACCGACAACGGGGGCGCGGACAACGCCGGCGTTGAGACCTCGGCTGCCCAGACCTTCAGCATCATCGTCACCGCAGTGAATGACGCGCCTTCCTTCACCGCCTCGGTTCCGACCCCGGTAAACGAAGACGGCGGAGCCGTCACCCAGGCCGGTTGGGTCACGGCGTTCACGCCCGGACCCGACAACGAGTCCTCCCAGACCGTCGCCGGCGGCGGCTACGCGGTCAGCGTCATTAGCAATCCCTCCCTTTTTGCCGTTCCTCCCGCCGTGGCCGACAACGGGGATCTCTCCTTCACCATCGCGGAAGGGGCCAACGGCGTGGCCACTTTTGGCGTGACCGTGCGCGACAATGGAGGCTCTGACGACGGAGGCTCTGACACTTCGCCACAACAGGTCTTCACACTGGCGGTCAACGGAGTGAACGACAAACCCTCCATCGCCGCATCGGATCCGCCCGCCATCCTTGAAGATGCTGGCCCCCAGGCCATCGCCAATTGGGCGGCATTCGACGCCGGCGCCCCCGGGGAAGCCGGACAGATGGTCCAGGACTATCTCATCAGCGGCGTCGACAACGCCTTCTTCGCTGTCGCGCCGGACGTCGATAATGACGGCCGGCTCACCTACACCGTAGCCGACGACGCCAACGGCACGACGACCTTCTCCGTCGCCGTCCAGGACAACGGTGGAACCGACAACGGCGGCATTGACACCTCGGATGCCCTCACCGTCACGATCACGGTCGCCGCGGTCAATGATCGCCCCTCGTTCGTCGCCTCCAATCCTCCGGTCATCAACGAGGACGCAGGCCCTCAGACTGTCACGGGTTGGGTTACAAAATTCGATGCGGGGCCGGCCGATGAGGAAGCGGCGCAGACTCCCGTCTACGTTGTCGAGAACATCAGCAATGAGACCTTTTTCACCGCTCTCCCTTCCGTTTCGCCCGCCGGCGACCTGACTTATGCGACCGGACAGGATGTCAACGGCTCAGCGACCTTCCAGGTCAAGGTGATGGACGACGGCGGAACCGACAACAGCGGTGAAGACGAATCCGCGCTGCAGACGTTCACCATCGTCGTCAACCCCGTGAACGACCGACCGACCCTCAGTCTGAACGATCCCGGCGATTTCATGGAGGACTCCGGGCAGCAGGCGATTCCCGGATTTGCAGAATTCGATCCTGGTTCCGAGTCCGAGGCGGGGCAAGCGGTCGACGCCTTCCTTATCACGGGCGTGACCAACCCCGCCATGTTCTCAGAGGGGCCAACGGTCCTCAACGACGGAACGCTTGTCTTCACACCGGCCGCCAACGCGAACGGCACGGTGGCGTTCAACGTGGCGGTGCGGGACAACGGCGGCGGCGACGACACCTCCCCCGCCCTGCCCGCCACACTCGTCATCAACGCGGTCAACGACGCTCCGGAAATCTCGGTCCCGCCGGCAACTCCGACCGGACCGGAGGACCAGGCTCTCACCATCACCGGCGTTTCGATCAATGACGTCGATTCCGGCGCCGATTCCCTGCTGGTGAATCTCTCCATCCGGAACGGTTCCCTCTCCCTCAACCTCGCCGGCGGCATCGCCTTCAACGATTTTGACGGCAGCGACGGAACCCTCGAATTCTTCGGCTCCGAGGCGGCTCTCGCCGCAGCCTTCCAATCCGGCGTCAACTTCACCCCGGTGCATGATTTCCACGGCGAACTTGTCCTGACAATCGCCGTCGATGACCTGGGCAACAGCGGCGAAGGCGGCCCGCTGACGGCCTCGGAAGATCTCATCGTCGCCATCACATCCGTCAATGACCCTCCCTCGCTCCCGAACGATTCGTTCAGTCTCGCGGAGAATTCACCGACGGGCGCCATCGCGGGCGAGGCCGTGGGTTCGGATCCGGAATCCCAACCCTTCAACGGCATCGGGGCAACCCCGCTCGGAGACGATGCCCTGGACACCCGCCAAGTCGTTGTCATCGACGTCAATGGCGACACCTTCCCCGATGTCGTGACCGCCAAGCCCGGCGCTGCCAATCGCCTGCATCTCAATTCGGGCGGGGTCGATCCTTTCGGCCGCTCCACGGGCATCGCCCTTGGCGGAGCCTCGGACACCCGCGCCGTGGCAGTCGCGGACATCGACGGCGACCTGCGGCCGGACGTGGTGTTCGGAAACCACGGTGAACCCAACCAGTTCCTGATCAACAACGGCACGGACAATCCGTTCCAGGGGGTCCCGGTCATCGACGTCGCTTCCGACGCGCGAAACACCCGCGCTCTCGCGCTCGCCGACTTCACCGGCGACGGCAGGCCTGATCTCGTTGTCGGGAATGGAGGCGGGCAAAAGAACTACCTCTACGTCAACAATGGAACCCCTTCCCCGTTTGCCGGCGTCATTGGAACACAGGTGGCAAACGACGCCCACAACACGGAGTCCCTCGCGTTCGGAGACCTCGACGGGGATGGCGACCTCGACCTGGTGGCCGGAAACTCGGGAGCCCAACGCAACCGGATCTACCTGAACAACGGAACCTCCCAACCCTTCCTCGGCGTCGCGGGCATCGACCTCACTGCAGACGCCCAGGACACCCGGGCAGTTGCGCTGGCGGATGTTAACGGCGATGAAAAACCCGATGTCATCGTCGCGAATTTCGGCCAACCGAACCGGCTGTATCTCAACAACGGCACAACGCAGCCTTTCAACGGGGTCGCCGGCGTGAACGTTTCTTCGGACGCCGACAATTCCACCTCCATCGCGGTCGCGGATGTCGATGGCGACATGGACAACGACCTGCTGTTCGGAAACCACTCCCAACCGGATCGCATCTTCCTGAACAACGGCGGCGACGCGCTCTTCTCAGAATCGGGCTTCAACGTGAACCCGCTCGCCTCCTCCACCCGGTCCGTCGCGTTCGGGTTCCTGAACGGCGATGCGCATCCCGATATTGTAACCGGCAATGACCAGGGAGAATCCGACCGCGTCATTATCAGCGGCGGAGAGACCGACAACCTCACTTATGCCATCGTGGGAGGAAACACCCGCAACGCCTTTGCCATCGATGCGCAGACCGGCGTCATTTCCGTGCTTACTCCGGATTCCGTCGATTTCGAGACCACCCCGGTCTTCAATCTGCAGGTCGCCGTCACTGACGACGGAGTCGGCAACCTTTCCGCCCTCGCCACCATCGCGATCAACCTCACGAATGTGAACGAACCGCCGGCCATCGATGCCCCCGCCAGTGTTGGGGGTCCGGAGGATTTGGCTCTCTCAATCGCAGACATATCCGTCGCCGACCCCGATGCGGGAGAGGAACCTGTATTCGTGAACTTGGCGGTCCTCATGGGAAGCCTTTCCCTGGGCGACGTCACCGGGTTGACGCTGACAGACGGGGACGGTTCAGACGGCTCGCTCGCCTTCCACGCGCCACAGTCGGCGCTGAACGCGGCATTCGCCGCCGGCGTGGTCTACCACCCTTCCGCGGATTTCAACGGCATGGATATCCTCGCCATACAGACGGCAGACCAAGGCCAGAGCGGCACGGGCGGACCGTTGACCGACAACCGCGACGTCACGATTAACATCACTTCGGAAAACGACCCGCCGACCACCGTCGGGATTCCGGATGTGCTGGTCACGGAAAACTCATTGGGCTCCGTCATCGATCTCTTCGCCGCGTTCGCGGATGTGGAGGATGAAGATCCGCAACTGACCTACACCGTCCTTGCCAACACCAACCCCAGCCTCTTCCAGTCGACGCCGATCGACGCCATGGGCGGAACCCTCACGCTCAATTATGCCGTCGATGCCACTGGCATTTCGCTCGTGACCGTCCGCGTGACGGATACGGGGAGCGCTGCTGTGGAGACAACCTTCCGCGTCACCGTGCGCGAGCTTCAGCAATCCAGATCGGAGGCTGACGCTCCCGGACAGGCCGACTGGCTCGGTTACAGCGTCGACATTCACGGAGATCTCATGGTCGCCGGAGCCTGGCGCGACGACGATGTCGGGGCTGATTCCGGCTCGGTCCAGATCTTCCATCGCGAGCCTGGTCGGGATGACGACTGGAAGTGGGAGGCCACACTTCACGCTGCCGGCGGGGCCGCGGACGACGCCTTCGGTCGCGCCGTGGCCATCCAGGGCGACACCATCATCGTCGGAACGGATGGCGACAATTCCGCGGCGGGCGCCGCCTACGTCTTCCAACGCGATCATGGCGGTCCCCGGAACTGGGGGCTGGTCGCCAAGCTGACGGCAGCCGATGCCTCCCCTGGCTCCAGATTTGGTTGGTCCGTGGCGTTGAACGGGGACACCGCGGTCGTCGGCGCCTATCACGACGACGCCTCCGGGCGCAAGGACGCCGGGGCCGCCTACCTCTTCGAACGCAACCAAAACGGACCCAACGCCTGGGGCCAGACCCGGAAACTGGTGGCTCCCGACGGCGCCGCCGAAGATCTGTTTGGCGCGGCGGTGGCGATCAGCGGCGATCTCGTGTTGGTCGGCGCGCCCACCGACAGTCACGGTGGAATTCGCTCCGGTTCGGCCTATCTGTTCAGCCGGAACCAGGACGGTTCCAACCAATGGGGCCAATTGAAGAAACTCCTCTCCGGCTCTCCGGCCGCCGACGACTGGTTCGGCTGGTCCGTGGACATTTCCGGCGGAATTGCCGTCGTCGGGGCTTATCGCGCTGACGACCGCGCCGCGGATTCGGGTTCCGCCACGATCTTCGATCGCAATGAAGGCGGCCCGGGCAATTGGGGGTTGGCAAAACAACTGACGCCAGCAGATGCGGAACAGGGAGACTTCTTCGGGCATTCCGTGACAATCGACGGCGACAACGCCATCGTAGGCGCCCATCGCAATGATGATGCAGGCTCCTCGTCCGGTTCCGCCTATCAGTTCTCGCGCCACCAGAACGGCCCGAATGCCTGGGGACAGGTCGCCAAGCTGCTCGCGACAGATGCCTCGCAAAACCAACAGTTCGGTTTCGCCGTCTCCTCCGACCGGAACAGCATCGCGGTCGGAGCCCCCACGACAACGACCACCGTCACTGAGGCTGGCGCGGTCTACACGTTTCGCATTGGAAGTCCGATCGAGGACTACCGGATGGCCAATTTCAGCATTGAGGATCTCGCCGACCCCGCCAAGGAAAGCACCATTTGGGGCGACAACGCGGATCCCGACGGTGACGGCGACAGCAACTTCTTTGAATTTGTTGCCGGCCTGGATCCGACTTCGGCCGCGGAGGGAGCAAATTTCACCTTCACCCAATCCCTGGTTCCCGGACAACCGCCCCTGTGGAAGATCACCTTCGGCCCAATCGTCGAAGGCCGGACCTACGAGGTTCAGTTCACCGATGGATTCGGTTCGAACAACTACATGCCGCTAACCGGCGGCATCATTGAGAACGAGGGCAACATGCGCTCGCACACCGATACATCACCCACCGGCCTGCGATTCTACCGCGTGCAGGTTTCCCTGCCCTGATCCGCGCGAACTATTCCCCTGAAGGCTTCACAATCACCTTCATCAGTCCGGCCTCGGCCGCATAGAGGCGATCGAACCAGTTGGGCGTGTCCTCCAATGTGGCGCGCGCGGAAATGAAGGGCTCCACCGCGATCTTGCCTTCCGCCAGCATCCTCAGCGAATCAGGGAACTCCGAGTTCGATGCGCAACTGCCAAAGATGGTGAGTTCGCGCGTCACTACAGCCTGCATGGGCAGTTCCACCGTCGGGGCCAGATTGCCGACGAAGGTGATGAAACCACCGCGTCGCACGACCTCCACCGAGGTCTTCACTGTCGGGGTTGCGCCCACCACTTCCATCGCAATGTCCGCGCCATTTCCGTCCGTAAGATCCTTCACCGCGTCGAGAACGTTGTCGGTCTTCGGATTCAACGCGACATCCGCCCCGAGGCTCCTCGCCAGTTCCAGCTTCTCGTCCGCGAGATCGATTGCCACGACCTTCCCGCAACCGGCGACCTTCAACGCCTGAACAGTCAACAACCCGATCATCCCGGTCCCGACCACCACGGCGGTCTCGCCCCCCTGAATCGGCGTCCGGCGCACCGCATGCACGGCGACGGTGGTCGGTTCGGTCATCGCGGCATGGTCAAACGACACCTCGTCCGGCACCGTGTAGAGATTCCTCGCCGGGACGGCGACAAACTCGGCGAAGGCTCCGTGCCTCCGAAACTCATCGCACGAAACCCCCAGCACCTTGCGGCTGCCGCAGAGATTGGTTTCGCCTCGACGGCAATAGTCGCACTGTCCGCACGAAAGCATGGGGTTGAAGGTGACCCGCGCGCCGGGCTGCACATCTTCGACAGCGCCTCCGATGCGCTCCACTTCGCCCGCCGCCTCGTGTCCCATGATCAACGGCGGAACCCGCCGGCCGCTGCTGCCATCGAACCCATGAATGTCGCTGCCGCAGATGCCGCAGGCCTTCACCCGGATCAGGACCTCATCGTCCGCGAATTCCGGTTCCGGCATGTCGGTCACGGTCAGTCGCTTGTATTCCTCAAGAAGCAATGCCTTCATCGGCGGGATTCTTCGCCGACCTCCCCCTCCCGCACAACGCTCTTTTTCAGGGGACAGAGGCTCTCTACCCGCGCGAAACTCGCCATCCCCCGCTATTCCTTCAGTTCCGGCAGTTCCACCTCGATCAGGCAGTTCGCCAGACTCGCGGCATCATGGTCAAAGCGTTTCCGGAACATTTCCGCCTCCGCCAGGCTCTGCGCGCCGCCGCCTATCCTGATCAAAATGTCGATATAGCCAACAAACTCCTCCGATTCATCGCCGTAATTCCGCCCAATGATGATCTGCTTGTCCACGGGCCAGGTCCCCGCACAGGACGTCAAGGCGCGACTCGCGGAGATCCCTACCGTCTTCATCCCCTGTTCCTCCGCAAGTTCGTACGCGATGCGGGGCACGCCGATGTTCGTCAGGCCGCTCACCACCTCCACCCTTGCTGGATCGAGTTCCCGGTTTTCAAGTTGATCCGCGAGGATCCGCTTCAACCTGGCGCGCGCAATGTCCTCATCGAACTTCCGGCCGCTGTAGCCAACAACTCCGATCCGCAGCGCTTCATGAGTCTGGTTGTAAGGCATCGCTCAGTCCTCCGGCACACGGTTGATTGTCAGGTAGAACTCCTCCTCAAAGGCGGCTCCGGAAGCCGTTTTCAAATGCAGCCTGGCGAAGATCTGGTTCACGGGACGGATGTTCGGTATTGAAAGGAACACGCGGTCGCCGCCCGGAGCAACACGGACCTTGTCGATGGCGACCCGATCGTGGCCCTGTTGGTCGGGATTCTCCACGGACCATTGATCCGAACCGTAGCGCTGCAGCCACCGATAGTTCCATTGCTCCATTTCATAGGCGGCCGGCCTCGCCGCCGCCGCCGCGTCCAATTTGAAATTGAAGGCGATTTCGATTCCTCCCGACCGGACCTTGACGTCGGTCACCAGGTTGACCGGGGCGCCGGTGTAGCGCGCGCGCTGAATGCCGCCCTCGATCAACCCGGGGCGCCCGCCCCCGTTCCAACCGTTGAGGCCGACCGTATAGACCTGTCCATCCTTCGGGTTCACCCGCGCGCGGTGAATGCCGGTCACGAAATCCAGCGGCAGTTTCACGATCGCCGCCTGGGTGACGTCGCCGACGTCCTGCAGCATGAAATAGTAAAGCCAGCCCTTGCCGAAGCTCGTGTGCAGCAACCGCCCCGAGAGCGGCCCCCACCGGGGATGCTCGATGTAGAGTTGTCCGCCGCTCGAATTGTCGAACTCCTGGGGCATCCAGATGATCGGCGGGTCGAAGGTCTCCGGCGGAACCACCTTTGAAACATCGATCCGCCCGCCATCCGGCGCCCAGTTGGGATTCTTGAGATTGTTCACATAGCCGTAGAAACCGCCTTTCCGCACGATGCTGACCTTCGACGCGGGAATCCAGTTGCCCTGGTTGTCGCTGACGGTCGGCCGTCCGTCGGGCAGCATGCCCATGCCGTTCGGTGTGCGGAACCCAGTGCAGAACACTTCGCGCTGCCGGCCATTGGGAGAAACCTTGATGACCGCTCCGGGCAACGTGTGATCCGTATATTGTCCGGCCTTGGCGTAATAGAAATTCCCGTCGTTGTCGGTCTGCAGGTCGAAGTTGAAGGCGTGAAAGAAGATTGAAACGTCCGTGTCCGCGCTGAAGCTCTCGTAGAAGTCAGCCTCGTCGTCGCCGTTCAAATCGTGCAACCGGACAATCCGGTCCTTGCAGGTCACGTAGATCAGATCATCCACCACCTTGACCCCAAAGGGTTCGTAGAGTCCGGCGGCAAAACGTTTCCAATGGAGATCGCCCAGGTCCTTGTCGATTCCCGAAACAATCCACACGTCGCCCCCGTGCGTCGTGACAACCATCCGCCCATCCGGAAAAAAATCCAAAGCCGCCGTTCGCAGCCAGGCGTTCCAGGGGTTCGAATCCGGCAGGGTCAGGGTGTCGATGGTGTAGGCCCTTGCCTCTGAGCCAAGCTCGCCGGAACTGCCCAGGACCTCGGGCCAGTTCGCCTCGCCCCCCTTGGTCAAGGTGAGAAGGTCCGGCGCCCCGTCCTTCGCCTGACGATGGCGCACCATCCCCAGGAAAGACTGCAATCGCGGCGCCCCCCGCCCGGCATAGCAGGCCACCACGATCGTCCGCGCGCGGGTGTCCGCTGGAATGTCCAGAACCATCCGATAGCGGCTGTCCACCGAAAGCGTCAGTCCCTTCACATCCCCCAACATCGCGGCGGCATTGAATTCTCCCAGGACGCCGTCGAGATTCCGTCCGCCGAGCAGCGCGTGCCCGTTCGCCGAGCCGGAACGCCGGGCGATCTTCACCTCCGGGCTGTCGAACCGCATCAGGCCAACGATGTCCTCCTCATACTGTTCCGCCTGACCGACGCAGAGCCTCAGCGGCTTGTCGCCCGGTCCGATCCGCAGGGTGTGCGTCAAGGCGTCGAAGCCCTTCTGCGCCCCCGGCAGTTCCAACACATCGCGGCCATCGATCGCATAAGACAACACAAGCTCGTCGCCGTGGATGTAATGCCCCCGGTAATCCAGCCAGCGCCGAGGCAAAGGCCCGCGCGGAAGCAGGTCTTCCTTCGGGTAATCCAGCGTTCCATCGTGTCCCCAGAACCACGTCTGCAGTCGCTCCAGCGGCTTGCCGACAGGTTGGGGCTGTCCCTCACCTCGGAGGCGTTCATGTTGCGTCTGGCTGAGGTCGAGGAAGCCGCCCTTCCAGGCGCCGGCGAGGCTGAGGTCGTGCAGGTTGTAGGAGGCAGTCACGTTCCCTCCCAACTTGACGGTGAGCGCGCTCACCACGCGCTTCTGCAACTGCGACGCCAGCGCAGGCCCAAAGTCGCGCTCGTTCTCGGAGCCGCCGGGGATCCATTCACCCGAAATCCCCTTCGGCAGTCCGGCAAGGTAGGTCCGGTCGATCGGCGTCAGGTCCGTTCGCATTGGCTCCATGAACTTCTTACGGATGAACTGGATCACGTCGTAACGCTCGCGCGGCTCCATCCAGGTCTGGGGGCCCATCAGGCCGTTGCCGTGGGTCAGCGTCAGATACATCGCCAACGGATCCGAACCGAACTTCATCTCGCCAGTCCCAAAAGCGCGTGACTGCGGCAGTGACGGCGTGACGCCGTCCGCGCCATGGCAGTTCACACACAGCCCCGCGTAGATACTCTCCCCTCGCGCAAATCCTGCGTCGTCCCAGGCCGCGATGGCGTCCGCGTGGTCGATCACGTCCAGGGGGCGGATCCAGAGGTTGCGAAACTCCCATGCGCCGCCAGTCACGCTCAACCGGATCGGTCCGACGGGCCCCTCCAGACTCGGGAATGCCAGTTCAGGCAGGGGCGGTTGCCCCGGTCTCTGGTCCCCCGGACGCCACGTGAACACCGGAACGAACGAGGCCTCGCCCCCCTTGCTCAATGCCTGCGCCCCTTTTCGGGGAAGCCCGCCTTTCGCATACTCGACCTCGCCCAGGCTTCCGATGAAATCGAAGGCGAAATCACGGTTCGCCGCGCCGATCTTGAAGATATGTCCCGGTTCGTCAGGGCGGCTGAATCCCTGCCGGCTCGCTTCCACCTTCCCGTCCACACATAATAGTGCCGCGCCACCCTGCACACTCAGGACCGCCGTGTGCCATTTTCCATCGTTAAAACTTCGCTTCGACGTCATGACCCCGACCCAGCCGATGTCGTAACACAGCTTTCCGCCGCGTAGGAACAGAGCCTTCGCATTCCGCGCCCAGTCGCCTGTCGGAGGACACTTTGCCGCCAGCGTTCCGCCCCTCGCCTCCGTTGTCTTGAATCGGGTCCGGATCGTGAAGTCGCTGTCGCCCATGGACAGCAGCGCGTTCCGCTCGTCGACGGCTTCGTAGACGCCCTTTCCCGTCTGGGCCTCGTCAAGCGTCTTGGCCAGGCTGCCTTGGCTGAGATCAAATCGCAAAGCGCCGGGGCTCGCCTCCTTCCATTCGCGGTCTTTCGCCGCCTGTTTGCCGGCAAACCAAACCGACGACTTTGGTGTCTGCCCCGGCAGGTGGGTTAAGGCGATATCGACCGGCGCCCAACCGCCGGGATCCGGCAACGTCAGATCGACGGCATATCTGCCATCGAGGAAGATCCGCCCCGAGCCGGCCGCTCCCTCGGGCAACCGGCATTCGAAATGCAGTTGGTAGTTCCCAAACTGCCGGCGCGTCATGAGTTCGCCGCCTTGATCCGGCGCGCGCAAGACGCCGTCCTTCAAAACCCACGAAGGCGCCCGGTAAGGAATTCCATGCAGCGACTTCGCAGCCAGATCCTCTCTCCGCAGGTCACGCCACTCGACCAGGCTCCCGTCCGCGATCAAAGAGACCTTGCCCCGCTCCCAAGACGGGACTGCGTTTGTTTCAACCGCGCCCCAACCGGCCGTCGCAGCCAGAATACAAAGCCCGGCAGAGATCAGTTTCAAGGCATGCCGTGGAAAACACGAATCAAACGATCCGCCGCGCGTGTGTTGTCGTCCCTCGTGCACGAGGGAACTCTGCCGCCGCATCGCTCTGCGCGCAATCCCTCAACGCGCCCCGCCCTTTTCGCTTTCTCCCGTCGCTCCTCCGAATAGACTCCCCCCGTCATGCTGAAAAGTCGCCTCGCAATGCTGCCGCTCCTCACCCTCGCGCTGAACGGGTTCGCGGCCAAATCCATCACCCTGATCGAACCCGCGCCGGAACTGTCCGAATCCTCGCCGTGGGATCTCAAGCAGCTCAGCCAGCCTCCAGAGTTCCGCTGGCTGGATTCCAGGAGCCCGATCCGCTCGCTGCTTTACACCGGTGACCCATACAAGGGCCATCCAACGGAGGTCTTCGCCTACTACGCGACACCCGGAACCCTCGCGGGCGATCCGTCGAAGGACAAGAATCTCCCTGCGGTCGTGCTCATCCACGGCGGCGGCGGAACCGCCTTTGCCGAATGGGTGAATCTCTGGGCCAAGCGCGGCTACGCCGCCATCGCCATGGACCTCGCCGGAAAACGCCTCGATCCTCCGTCTTTCGATCCCAAGACCGGAGAACTCGCCGTCATCCGAAACCACCGTCAGATCGTCCGGCGCCCCATGGAAAACGGCGGTCCCGATCAGGGCCACGACACGAAGTTCAACAGCATCAGCGGTCCGGCACTCGACCACTGGCCCTACCACGCCGTGGCCAACGCCATCCGCGCCCATTCACTGATCCGCTCCTTTCCGGAGGTGGATCAGGAGCGCACCGCCGTCACCGGCATCAGTTGGGGCGGCTACACCACCTGCATCGTCGCCTCGCTCGACAACCGCTTCAAGGCCGCCGTCCCCGTATACGGCTGCGGCTTCCTCGCCGACGGAGAATCCGTTCAACGCCCCGCCATCGAGAAACTCGGCCCCGAACTCGCCGCGAAGTGGAAGAAGCTCTACGACCCCTCCAGCAGTCTCCCGGCCTGCCGCGTTCCCATCTTTTTCGTGAATGGAGCCAAGGACATCCACTACCCGCTCGTCAGCTACTCCCGCAGCTACAAGCTGATCAAACACGCGCCAAAGCTCATGCGCATCGAACCCAACATGCGCCACAGTCATCCCCATGGCTGGGCTCCCAAGGAAATCGGACTGTTCATCGACAGTCACTGCAAGGGGGGCGATCCGCTTCCTGAATTCGATTTCCCTGGGTATGTTGACAGTCTGGTTGAAAAGTCGGGAATCAGGATAAAGAGCGCCCGCCCCATCCAATCCGCCCAGTTCCACTTCACCCTCGACGACGGGCTTCAATCCAAACGGGCATGGCAAAGCCGACCCGTAGCGGTCGAAAACAACCGCATCATCATCGCAGACGCGCCGGAGGGCGTGGTTGCCTCGCTCTATTCAGTCACCGACGATCGAGGCGCCATGACATCCACACTCCCCCTATACCCCCTGAAGACCCCGCAATGAAATCTCACACCGAAGAACTCTGGTTTGAAATCCCCTCCCGCCGGGGCTTCATCAACATCACCCCCACGATTGAAAAGCTCGTGCGCGAAAGCGGCGTCCAGGAGGGCCTCTGCCTCGTGAACGCCATGCACATCACCGCCAGCGTCTTCATCAACGACGACGAACGCGGCCTGCACCGGGACTACGACGTCTGGCTGGAGAAGATCGCGCCCCACGAACCCATCGGCCAGTATCTCCACAATAACACCGGCGAGGACAACGCCGATGCGCACATGAAACGCCAGATCATGGGCCGCGAGGTCGTCGTCGCCATCACCAAGGGCCGGCTCCACTTTGGCCCCTGGGAGCAGATCTTCTACGGCGAGTTCGACGGAAACCGCAGGAAGCGTGTCTTGGTGAAGATCATTGGGGAATAGGTCCACCCGCGTGGACGCTTCTTCCCGCATTGACGCTGTCCGGGTATTGGAACGCACCGCCGGATCATGGCGATTGCCCCGTGCTATAGCGGAAACGTCGCCCCCAACCGATCAATCGGCTTTCGAAACGCCGGTAGGAGAAACACGCTACCGCCCAACATAGCGCGGCGGCCAACGCATGCGCCAGGAGATCGCCAATCTCATTCAACGACGGCGATTGCGCCCGAAGAACCAAATGCGTAAAGCCAAGCACGGGCATGTGCAAAAGATACATGCCATAGGAAACCGTTCCCAGCCCTCGCAGAAATCGTGACCGAAACACGGCTGTCATTTTCGTGTTCGACCGCACAACGCAGACCGTCACGAGCAGACCATAAAAACAGGCGAGGCAGGTATGTCCCACAACGGAACCGAAGCCGACCCCAGGAACCCAGGTATGGGTGAAAGCATACCAGATCGTTCCGGCGACGATCGCCGACATGCCGGCGAGCAACCATCCGGCATGTCGACGAACAGCGGCGCAAATCACAGGTTCGCGGAGAACCGTGGCAATCAACACCCCGAGACATAAAGCGTCCATGCGACACCACGTGTAGAAATACGCGCCTCGTCCTTCCGCCAGCAAGCGACCGACCGGCCCCGCCACGATTCCCAGGCAGCAAATGTAAGGAATCCAACGACGCGGAAAGAAGTGCACGATGAAGGGCAACGCCAGATAGAAATGTTCCTCGATCGCAAGCGACCACATCGGGCCAAGAAACGCCGCAGGAACCGCCCGCTCGCCGGTGAACAACTCGACGTGATTCTGCTGAAACACGACATACCACCAGTGCGAATGGTTGTTCTCGCATAGAAAAGTTCCCGCCGGTCCATCGCGCAACCATGGGGTCGCGGAACACACGATGGACAACACGATGACCGCATAATAGAGGGGGAATATCCGCAGCGTCCTGCGGAGATAGAACACCTTGAAATAGTTGGGCGAATCACGCCGGTCCAAGAGGATGCCACCGATGAGGAAGCCCGACAGGACGAAGAACAAGTCAACGCCGCTCCACAGAATCCAGACCGGCGCCAGAAACCAGGGCGCGGTCTCAGCGGGACTTCTTCCGACCGTCGCGTAGTGAAAGACGATGACGCTCAAAATAGCCCAGCCCCGGACGCCATCCAGTTCCGGAATTCGAACATCGTCTTTGATAGCGCCGCCGCCCATCGCGTGAGGCTGACGCTACGATGGCCGCAGCCGTCAGATCAACGTCCGATGCGTTGTCAGAGTCGCACCCAGGAAAAGCGGGCGTGCAGCAAAGGCGTAAGAGAACCTCCCGTTGACCTGTCGCACCCGGTTGTTCACCTGCTAAATCGTCCCGAAGGTCCGATCAAGACCTTTCCCCTGCGTGGGATCAAGGACTCCCCTCCCTACCTCCATGACGGACGCCTGCCCACGCTTCACGACACGGTTGAGTTCTTCAACCTCGTGCTGGAACTGAACCTCACGAAACAGGAGAAGGAGGACCTCGTGGCGTATCTGCTTTGTCTGTGATTCTGGGCTGAGATTCCTGGGACTCGGGAATCAACCACGGATCCGCGGCGGGCGCGTGTTGGGATTCCGGCGCGGGACCCCCCCCCCCACCCCCTAAATGGTAAGGGGTGAATAGTCGTGCGAATGGGTGGGGAAGAAGGAGTGAATTA
>JAYPFK010000003.1:0-52216 GCA_038126235.1 Verrucomicrobiales bacterium | reverse complement strand
TTGGGGGTGGGTGGGGGGGTTTTCCGGGGGGCCCCCCCCCCCCCCCCGGGGCGGGGGGGGGGGGGGGGGGCCCCCCCCCCCCCCCCCCCCCGCCGCCCTGCCCGGTTCCTTGATCGGGGTCAAGGATCGTGCGCATGGGGTCGTCATAGGCTCGTTCTCATCCTCGGCGCCCGGCGCCGGCAACATGAGAAAGCGGTCATGAAAACGAACCCAACCAATCCCTCCACCCGTCGAGCATTCCTCAAGAACACCGGTCAGATCGCCGCCGTTTCGGCGCTTTCCGGAGTCGCCCTCCCCCACGTCCACGCCGCGGGAAGCGACCAACTCCGCCTGGCCCTGATCGGCTGCGGAGGCCGCGGCACCGGCGCGGTTGCCAATGCCTTCACCTGCACCGGACCTCCGAAACTGGTCGCCATGGTGGATGTGTTCGAGGACAAGATGCGCCGCTGCTACGACGCCCTGAACCGGAATTTCAAGGAGCAGGTTGACGTTCCCCCGGAACGCAAGTTCATCGGTTTCGACGGCTACAAGAACGCCATGGACCTGCTGAAACCGGGCGATGTGGCGATCCTGACGACGCCGCTGGCATTCCGCGGCATCATGTTCGAATACGCCATCAAGAAGGGCCTCAATGTGTTCATGGAGAAGCCCGTCATCGCCGATGGCCCGAGCGCGCGACGCATGCTCAAGCTCTATGACGAGGCCAACAAGAAGAACCTCAAGGTCGGCGTCGGACTGATGGTAAGGCACTGCCGCGGCCGGCAGGAACTCAAGAAGCGGATCGAAGACGGAGAGATCGGCGACATCATCTATATGCGCGCCTACCGCCTGGGCGGTCGGGCCGCGGCCGCCAAGGCCAACAACGGCAAGATGAACGAACTCATGTTCCAGATACGCCGTTTCCACAGCTTCCTCTGGTCCAGCGGCGGACTCTTCAGCGATTACAACATTCACCAGATTGACGAGTGCAGCTGGATGAAGGGAAGCTGGCCGGTGAAAGCGCGCGGCATGGGCGGCCGCCATTTCCGCGAGGACTACGTGGACCAGAACTTCGACGTCTACGCGGTCGAATACACCTTCCCCGACGGCACAAAGATGACCTTCAACGGCCGGCATCAGACCGGGTGCCACGACGAGTTCGCCAGTTATGCCCACGGCACGAAGGGGTCGGCGATCATCTCCACCGCCGCTCACACTCCCGGCAAGGTCAAGACCTTCAAGGGGCATCACGTCAAGCGCGACGACCTGATCTGGGCGCACCCTCAGCCCGAGCTGAATCCCTACGATCTGGAATGGGAGGACCTCATCGAAGCCATCCGTCACGACCAGCCCTACAACGAGGTCAAGCGGGGCGTCGAAGCCAGCCTCGTCACATCCATGGGGCGCTTCGCGGCGCACACCGGCCAGGAGGTCACCTTCGACGAAATGCTCAACCACGACCATGAGTTCGCGCCAGGTGTGGCCGACTTCACCATGGACGGTCCGGCCCCGTTGCAGGCTGACGCGAACGGCAGGTATCCCGTGCCCGAGCCGGGCGTGAAGAAGAACCGCGAATACTGAGTTCTCCCCGGACCTGTAGCAGTGGACGAACGGCGCGACGCTGCTTCGCAAAAGCGGGTTCCTCCCCCGCCTTCGCGCGTCGTCATCCGCTGCTACAGGCTTGGAGACTTTCTGCTCTCCTGCTTCCGACGCCGAGAATCAAAGCGCCACCTTTCACCCAAGCACCCATGAACAACTCCCCCACCCTTGCCCCTGCCGGCTTCATCCTGGTTCTATCCGCATTACTGGCAGCCGCTCCCGCCCGGGCCGCGGAACTCGTCCACGCGAAGAACGGCTCTGGTGTCTGCGGCTACAAGGACACCCCGTTGCAACCGTGGTCCGGCTTCCGGGTCCACGACCCGGACCGTCCAGAGCCCAAACGCGTCCATCCTGGACCCGCGCCCGCGCCGGCTCCGAAGCCGGCTGACGCCATTGTCCTCTTCGATGGCAGAGACCTCTCCCAGTGGCTTCCGTCCCAATGCAAGGTCGAAAACGGCTCCATCGTGGCGGAAGGCGATCTCATCAGCAAAAGAAGCTTCGGCGACTGCCAGATCCATCTCGAATGGATGACGCCCGTCGATTTCAAGGGGCCAATGTTCAATCACGGAAACAATGGGGTCTACCTGATGGGAATCTATGAGATACAGGTCTTCGATTCCTGGTCCGAGAAGATCTATCCGGACGGTCAGGCGGCGGCGATCTACGGCCAGACCCCGCCCCGTGTGAACGCCTGCCGTCCGCCCGGGGAATGGCAAAGCTTCGACATCGTGTTCTCCGCCCCCGTGTTCGCCGACGGCAAATTGAAGCAGCCCGCGCGCGTGACAATGTTCCACAACGGGATCCTGGCGCACTCCAACGTCGAAATCCACGGCGAAACCGGACACCGCATCCTGCCTAGGTATGCGAAGAAGGCGGACAAGGGGCCGCTTCGTCTCGGCGGCCATCATTGCCCCGTGCGTTTCCGGAACATCTGGGTGCGCCCGCTGTGACCCGTCCCGCGCATGCGCAAAGGAATCTCCACATGAGGCCGGCAAGAACGCAGCGGAGCGCGAATAAATTCCGCTTCAATCTTGGTTGAAACCGCGCTTTGAAACACTCTCAACCCTTGGATCAGCGAAAGTTGAAGCGGAATGAATTCCGCGCCCCGCCAGGGGGTTTACGCCCCGCCGCCATCTGCTAATCTTTCGCCATGAAGAAGCTCCCCCGCCGCCGGTTTCTCGCCGCCTCTGCCGTCGCCCTTTCCGCGCCTTGGGTTTCTCGCCTTTCGGCGGCGCCATCCTCGATGATCACGCTGGGATTCATCGGCGTGGGCGGACACGGGGTCAGTCGCAATCTCCGCTCCTTCCTGAAAGAAAAGGACTGCCGCGCCATCGCTGTCTGTGACGTTTTCAAGAGCCGAAAGGAGGCCGCCATGGAGATCGTCAACCGCGACTATGGCAACGACGACTGCCGCGGCCACGACGACTTCCGGGAGTTGATCGCGCGCAAAGACATCGACGCCGTCGTCATCTCCACTCCGGACCACTGGCATGTGCCGCTTTCCCTGGCTGGCCTGCGGGCGGGCAAGGACGTCTTCTGCGAAAAACCGACGCTCACCATCGCGCAAGGACGTGAACTGGTGAAAACGGTGAAGAAACACCAGGCCGTGTTTCAGACCGGCTTGGAAGACCGGGCCGTTCCGCAATACCACCGCCTCTGCCAGGTCGTGCGCAACGGAGCCATTGGGAGGCTGAAGCACATCGAGGTCGAGTTGCCGGTGCACAAGAACGTCTACCGCGAGGAGAAACAGGCTCCGCCCGCGGATCTCGATTGGAACATGTGGCTCGGACCGGCGCCCTGGGCGGATTATTCCCCCCAGCGCGTCGATCGAATGGGCTGGCGCATGATGCGGGACTACTCCGGCGGCATCCTCACCGACTGGGGCGCTCACCTCGTCGATTCCGCCCTGGTGGCCAACTTTTCGGAAAAAACCGGCCCGGTCGAAGTCTCTGGCAAGGGCGCGATTCCTGAAGGCGTGATGAACACCGCCAAGCAGACCTTCGACGTCCATTATCGTTTCGGGAACGGCGTCACCCTGCGCGTGAAATCCGGCGGCGTGAAGCTGCGTTTCGAGGGCGAGGAGGGCTGGTGCGGCAACGAAGGCTGGCGCGCCGAACCCAAGGCCCACGATCCGAAGTTGTTTGCAACGAAGCGCAAACCGGACCGCATCTGGCCCCTGCCCCCGTACGAACACCGCAACTTCCTCGACTCCGTCAAATCCCGCAAGCCGACGACCTACACCGCCGAGGACCTCCACCGTCTGAGTTCGACGCTGCACCTCGGCTCCATCGCCATGGAACTCAACCGCAATCTGCAATGGGATCCCGCGAAGGAGGCCTTCGTCAACGACCACGATGCGAACGCCCTGCGCAGCCGCGAAGCCCGGGATTGGACCAAGAGCTGAACACCCCGGGTTTCAAAACCCTGTATTGGGGAACCAGCGGCTGAAGTGATTCTGCCCGAGGCGGGTGAGAGGATCGATGCGCGCTTCGAACAGGAGCGAGCCGTCTTCCAGTCGATCCTTGTGTCCCAGGTTCCTTACGAGCGGCCAATAGTCCTGGTCGCCCTTCGGCCAGCCCCGGAATTGATGGGGATCCCACACCGCGATTCCGTCCGCCCCGGCGCGATAGTCCGCCGCGACCCGCTTCAGGAGTTCGGGAGCATCGGGCATCTTCCATCCGACGTAGAACGGGAACGCCTTCACGTCCGTCCCCTCGGTGATGCCCGCGTAGTAACGGGTGTCACCCGCGCCCCTGCTGAGACCGCTGGTGTAAAAGGCAAACCATGCAATCCCGATCTGGTTGATCCAGCCCTCCTTCACCCAGCGTTCGACATCCAGCCCGAACTTCGCGTTGTCCGCCGCGCTTGCGAAGGCTGACACGGCCAAGGGCAGGCGAACCTGCGAATTCCGTCGCCGCTGTTCCTCATCCAATACCCCGCGGATCTTCCGGATGAAACCCGACAGGATCTCGCGTCGCAGCTCCGGGATGCGCGGATCGTTCTCAGGAAGTCGCCGAGGATCCACGCCATGTCGCGCTTCGAACTTCTTCCGGAACGGCGGTTCCCACAGCATCAAGGGCAGGCCGCGATGAAACAGGAACCCCGCCCCGTGAACGCCGCGCCGCAAGGCTTCGCGATAGACTTCAATCAGATGATCCTGCACTTCGTCGGCGGCGTAGCTCATGTGCATCGTGGGCGTCCCGTCCCTGTCCTCGCAGCGCCACTCCGGATGCTCCTCGTAGAATTCACTGAGAAAAAACTCCTCCCATGGCGGCGCGGCCTTCCAGCCCTGCGCGCGCAGGCATACCAGCAGTTCCGCGCCCTGCCGGTTCGCCTCATCGACGGCAACCGCCAGCGGATCGATGCCTTTTGCATGGAGCAAACGAACCGATTCCGTGTAATCGCGATCGGCGGACCGCGGAAAGGTGTCCAACCGCGCGCCCATCATCGAGCCGACCTCGGTTGGATACATCACCAGGTCGGCGCCGCCGGGTTGGAACCACCAGGTCCCGAAGTCGCTGTGACGGAAGGGCTCCAGCGCGGACGCCAGTTCCTCCGCCGTCGTTGGGCGGTAGGTGTGAATCCAGGTGAAGCCGTCGATGGTTGCCACCAACCGGCGCGTGTCCTTCCGCGCGCGTTCGCGCTTGATCGATTCCACCTCCGCTTCGGTCAATGGGATGGCCCGAAGGTAGTGAATCCGCGCGGGGCGTTCGTGGACCCGCGAGAGGACGACGTCATTCCCCGTCAGATCGGCCGCTCCGAGGAACACTTCCTGCAGTTGATCTCGCCGTGGCTTGCCCAACGGCAACCGGTTCGCCAGACGCGTGTAAAGCCGGTCCGTGGAAAAGCGGGCTTCAATCTCGTTCGGAGCCGGCCGAACCAGATCCGTTATCGTGCTCAGCCCAAGATACACCGCGTGCCACCCCTGCAACCCAAGCGGAACCGTGATATCCGGCGCTGAGGATTCCGGCCCGACCGAGAGGCACTTTCCCGCCCCATCCGCGGTCTCATATTCGAAGACCTTCCAACAGCCCATGCGCCGCCGATTGGAAAGCGCGATGGCAGGCTTCGCTCGCGTCAGATCTGTGATCCTGACCGCCTTCCCTTTCTGTTCCCACTGGTCCGAATGATGTCGCTCCGACGCGGCAAACCCAACCGGAGCGGCGCTCCAGGCGACCGCCGCCATGAGAATCATGCAGGCGCCGACAGACGATTTGAGTGTTCGTGAATTCATCCGGGGCGTTGTTGTGCAAACTGATTCCAGCGAAGCGCTTCCAGCGGGCGGACTCTACCTCCCGATCACCACGTCCCGCCGCTTCTTCAACCTCCCGTAGCGATTCTCCCCGATCAGCCAGATCTGCACCTTCGCCTTTTCCCGGACCAGCCCGGCCGGAATGACAACCCTGCCCTTGCTCCGGTCCTCGTCGGTGATGAACACATTACGGTGCCCGTAACCATTATGCCCGTCGTTCAGGTAGGCGATGATCGGCTTCATGTTGTCGGAGCGAAGACCAAGCTCCCAGGATTCCCCGAGCGGAACGGGCTTCTCAGGCGCTCTGAAATCCAGGTCGCACACGGCAAATTCGCAGGCCTCGCTCAGGGAACCGTCCCTCATCACGCAATGCGCGGTGTAGTCGGCGCAGACTTCAAACGCCCGTTCCACCTCCCCCCGGCCGTTCACCGGGATCGATTCCACCACCGTCTCTTCCCGTTCGATCACCAGGGCCTTCACGCCCCGTGAATCCCTGTCCATCACGTTGAACTTCACCGCCTGCCCCTTGAAGTAAGGAACCCAGTCGCCGCGGTCGAGCAGGAGGACGCGGTTGACTTGCGGCGTCGCGGAATCCTCCGCGTAGTTCGGAAAGAGGAACGACTCCGCCCGGTTATCCCCGCGCCAGGCGTCCAGGTCCGTAATGCGATACAGCTTCCGGTTCCGCGCCCCAAGATGGGCATCAAACGCCTTCGCGCTGCGGTCTGTGTTGCGGGTGGTCTGCGGATAACTCTCCTCGACGCGGACGCGCGTCACCCGGCCAGCCTTGTCACGGGCGACTTCGGTCACCAACTCTATGTGCGACCCTCCGCCCTTCGTCGCCGGCGGCGTGAAGATGACATCGCCCGCCCGCGCGCCCTGCGCCGACTGCAGTTCCGCCTCCACAATTCCGTCCCGGTGTTCCGGACCATGCAACCGACTGACATACCAGATGCCGCACTGCAGCGCATAGCTGGTATAGGAGGAGCACACCTTGCCATAGTAGCATTCGGCGTTCGTCACCCTTCCTTTCAGGTTCTCGGTGTAGAGAACGCTCTTTGGATTCTCCACCGCGGCAAGGAAGGTCTTGAGGAAAATGTCGAAACCGATGTAGCGGCCCTCGGACTTGACGCTCGAATAGGGAACGCCCGTGTAATCCTTTCCCGCAACGAAGGAACCTCCGCGTTTGGGCATGCCCTCGGCGACCGGCGTCCATTTCACGCGGGACATGATCCGCGCGTAGTCCACCGCCTTTTCCCGCCAGTGGCCTGACCGGGAACTCAACGACACGTCGGCGCTGTCCTCGGCCGATGCTTGAAGAGCGGACAACGCAACTAGCGCCGCCGACAGGAGAGCCAATCCGAGGCGCCCGCGGGAACATCTGTCTTCCTGAGAACGAGAGTGTTGCGTCATCTTATATTTGGGAGGCAAAGGAGGATTGGCGAAAGGCTTCAAACGAGCAAGGTCGATCGGCGAATGACTTCACGGCCGCCTCCGAACCAGACTCAACGGAGCGTATCTCTCCTGACATCCGCCGCCCGTTCTCGTATCTTCGCTCCATGACCACCGCGTTTCGGGTTTCGCGACTCCTGCCCGCCTTGTGCACGATTCTCTCGGCCTTCCCATCACCGGCCGCAGACCAACCCTCGCCCACTTCCAAGCTCAACGTTCTTTTCATCGTCGCCGACGATCTACGCGACACCTTGGGCTGCTACGGACATCCGTTGGCGAAGACGCCGAACATCGACCGGTTGGCGGCGCGCGGCGTGCGTTTCGACCGGGCCTACGTCCAGTATCCGGTGTGCAACCCGAGCCGTTCCTCATTCCTCTCCGGGCTGCATCCTGATCAGACCGGCGTGCTCGACAATCGGACCATCCTCCGGGACAAGCGACCGAACGTCGTCACCTTTCCGCAACTCCTGAAGGAACACGGTTGGCACACCGCCGCCTACGGGAAGATTTTCCACCTCGGAGGCAACCGAAACGCCGGAACCCGCGCGCGCTTTGTCGATGCCGGCGTCTCCTGGCATGAAGCCCTCGATTATCAACTCACCGACATCGGAAAACGCCAACTCGCCGGCCGCAATCTCACCGATGGAGACTTGTCATGGTGCCGCTGGGCCAAGGCCGACGGCGGCGACGACGACCAACCCGACGGCCAGATCGCCAGCGCGGCCATCGCCGCCATTCGGGCGCAGGGCGACAAGCCCTGGCTTGTCGGCGCCGGTTTCATGAAGCCGCACGATCCCTTCGTCGCGCCGGCCAGATACTTCGACCTCCATCCCCCGGGGTCACTGAAGCTCCATCGCGATCCGGCCGACATGACGCCGGCGCCGCCGCTTGCCGTCGGGTTCGGGGCTTTCGGCCGGGCTTTCTCCAGGTTCACCGACCGGGAACGGATTGAATTCCTGCAGGCCTACCTCGCCTGCGGCTCTTTCATGGACACTCAGGTGGGCAGATTGCTGGACGAACTGGATCGAGCAGACCTGTGGGATCGCACGCTTGTCATCTTCATTGGCGATCACGGCTACCACCTTGGCGAACGCAACTGGTGGAACAAGAACACGCTGTTCGAGCGTAGCTGCCGGACTCCGCTCATCGTCGTCGCCCCCGGCGCGAAGCCGGGCGTTGCGCGGGGCATTGTCGAGTTTGTCGACCTGTTCCCCACCATCGCGGACTACTGTGGAGTCACTCCGCCGCAGGGGCTCGCGGGCCGGAGCCTGCGTCCGTTCCTGGAAAACCCGGAATCCAACGGCAAGTCGGCCGCCTTTACCGTGGTCTCCCGCGGCGCCAACGGCCGCGGCGACAGCGTCCGCGTCGACCGCTGGCGTTACATCGTATGGAGTGACGGGGCCCGAGAATTGTACGACCACGACAACGACCCAGAAGAAACGCGGAACATTGCGGATCAACATGCCGATATCGCCGCTGAATTGAACAGGCTCCTCGCAACCCGCCGCCCGCCCTCCCATTGATTCCGTCAACCAGTCGCTGAACGATCGCTCCTTCGTTGGTCGCGAAGCCGGAACACAACACTCCCATGAAAACGAGATCGCAGCCTCCCATTCGGCGACTCCTGTCGCTGACGCTCGCCTTGTGCCCCTTGCTCCTCAGCATGGCTCAGGACCAGCGCCGCACCCCGCCAGTCTCCCCGCGTCTCGGCATCAACCTGGCCGGCCCGGCTGACTGGGCGACGGAACTGCCCTTCGTGGACGTCTTCCGCATGTCGCGACCCTGGATCAGCCAGCGGAAGGGGGAGGCTTGGGGCAAGGGCCCGGAACTTGCCATCAATGAACTTGGCTGGGTCCAGGAACTCCAGCCCGGCTGCTACGCCGAGACCATGCTCTGCACGATCCGAGGCGGCCATTATCCGTCAGGCGCCTACACGGTCTTTTATGAAGGTGAAGGCGAAATCGCGTTTGGGCTGGGACCGCGGATCATCGACACGACTCCGGGGCGCATTCGCGTCGAGGTCGATTCCTCGCGCGGCGGTTTCTCGCTTCAGATCAGGAAGACCAATCCTGAGAACCCTGTCCGCAACATCCACATGATCATGCCGGGTTTCGAAAAGACCTGGCGGGAGGACCCGTTTCACTCCGCGTTCCTGAAGCGCTGGCAAGGCATGAGCTGTTTCCGCTTCATGGACTGGATGCACACCAACGGGTCCGAGATCAAAAGCTGGACAGACCGGCCGACGCGGCGCCACGCAACCTTCTCCAAGCGCGGCGTGGCCTTGGAATGGATGATCGACTTGTGCAATCGCGCCCATGTCGATCCGTGGTTCTGCATGCCGCACCTCGCGGAAGACGAATTCATCCGCCGTTTCGCCTCGATGGTGAAGGAAAACCTCGATCCCTCCCTCAAGATCTACATCGAGTATTCGAATGAAGTCTGGAACGGCCAGTTCGAACAAAGCCGATTTGCCGGCAGACGCGGCGTGGAGCTCGGACTCGGACCGAAGGAAAAACCGTGGGAAGCCGGCTGGCATTACACCGCGATGCGGTCCCTGGAAATCTTCCGAATCTGGGAGGATGTCTTCGGCGGCCACGTACGATTCGTGCGCGTTCTGCCGACGCAGTCCGGCAACACCGGCGTCTCCGAGGGCATTCTCGGATTCCGCGACGCCGCGAAACACGCAGACGCCCTGGCCGGGGCGCCCTATATGTCCTACAGCGTCGGTCGAGGCAGGAACAAGGACCTCGGCGAGAAGATGCGGAACTGGAGCGTCGCTCAATTGCTCGACCATTTCGAGGAAACCGCGTTCAAGGGGAGTCTCGAGCGGATGGACAAGGACAAGGCCGTCGCCGACAAATACGGCCTGACGCTGATCGCGTATGAGGGCGGCCAGCACATGGCGGCCTTCGTCAGGGACCGCGACCTGGTCGAGCGTCTCACCGGGACCATGCAACAGGCCAACCGCGATCCCCGCATGGGCGAACTGTATCGGCGCTACTTCGACCATTGGGAGGCAATCGGCGGCGGGACCTTCGCCGTATTCTCCTCCATCAGCCAATGGAGCAACCATGGGGCGTGGGGGCTCGCCGAGTTTTACGACAGCGACCGGGACAACTATCCGAAACTAGACACCGTCCTTGAATGGGCCCGTGAACACGGACAGGACACGGCGAACAATTAGAAAAGGAGCCAAGGTCGCCGCCGCCAACCAACGGCAGGGCTGCAGAACACATGAGGCGGCCGCGGTCCGCTTCTTCCCGCCGCCATTCCGGCCGAAGGATTCGCTTTGCCTCCCCGCCTACCGCGATTAACCTGCGCGCCTTTTACAGCCGGACATGGCCATCGAATTCAAAGACTACTACAAGATTCTCGGCATCTCCCGCGATTCCGACCAGGCGGTCGTGCGGAGGGCCTTCCGGTCCCTGGCCCGGAAATACCACCCCGACGTCGCCCACAACGATCCCAAGGCCGAGGAGCGTTTCAAGGAGATCAACGAGGCCAACGCCGTGTTGGGGGATCCGGACAAACGCCGCAAATACGACAAACTCGGCGCCGACTGGGAGAAACATGAGCCATTCACCCCCTTCTCCGGGGACGGGGAGGATTTCGAATTCCAATTTGCAGGGACCGGCTTCAGCGATTTCTTTGAGCGCTTCTTTGCCGCCGAGGAACGGGAAAAGAAGGCCGGCTCCGGGGGGGCTTCTCCACGCACAGGCGCCGCCCCAGCCTCGGGGACTCCCGCCGGCGCCGCCCCCAAAAAAGAGGATTCCCCCTCGCAAAACACCGGAGGCCTCAACGAAAACGATGTCGAAGCGGACCTCATGGTCACGATTGAGGAGGCCATCCACGGCGCCGCCCGCCCGATCACCGTCCGCCTCAAGCTGCCCTGCAGCGCCTGCAACGGAGAGGGTGATCGCTGCCTTGTCTGCAAGGGGCAAGGACATGTCGTCAAGTCCGTGCATCACCAGGTCAGGATCCCTCCCGGGGTCAAGGAGGGCCAGCGCCTCCGCCTGCGCGGGAAGGGTTACAAAGGCCCCCACGGGGGGCTCGCCGGTGACCTCTATCTCACCGTCAAACTCGCGGGCGACCCCGATCTGCGGATGGATGACGGCGAATTGATCTACGACCTCAATCTCACCCCCGCCGAAGCGGTGCTCGGCACAGAGGTTGAGATCGCTTCGCCGCGTGGCCGCGTCCGCATCAAGATCCCCTCGGGCATCCAGTCAGAAGCCCGCCTCCGCCTCCCCGGGCACGGCGTTGTCAACCAAGTGGGCGAGCACGGCGATCTCAACATCGTCGCCCACGTGAGGATTCCCACGCGCATGACCAAGGAGGAATACGCGCTGTGGAAGGAACTGGCCAAAAAGACCCACTTCAACCCTCGCGAGGAGTAACCTCCTCCCGAATTTCCGCGTCTTTGCCGCAGAGCCGGACATTCCGGTTCGCATCGTAAAATTGAATTTCGTCGGTCGGACGCGCGTAAATAGGCTCAGAAAACGTCATTTTGAACAAACCTCTCGACAGAACAAGCTGCGTGCGTCGCCTCGCCCTGGCGGCCCTCACGTTGCTTGCCCTCGTTCCCTGCGCTCCGCTGCGGGCTGCAGACGAAGCCGCGGACGCCTCAAGACTGTTCCAGCAGGACATCAAGCCCTTGCTGAACGAATTCTGCTCCGCCTGCCACAACCCCGACAAAAAAAAGGGCCATCTGAACCTGGAGGATTACACCAAGGAACCGCCTAGGATCGAGGATCGCGAGATGTGGGAACAGACGCGCGACATGCTCCAGTCCCGCGAGATGCCCCCCGAGGGCAAACCCCAACCCACCGAGGAAACCCGGCAGAAGCTGATCGACTACATCGACTCCCGCCTCGCAAGCTTTCGATGCGACGACAAGGTCCTCCCTGGCCGCGTCACTCTACGCCGGCTCAACCGCGCCGAATACAACAACACCATCCGCGACCTCACCGGCGTCGATTTCCAGCCCGCCGCAGATTTCCCCGCCGACGAGGTGGGCTACGGCTTCGACAACATCGGCGATGTCCTCTCCCTTTCCCCCATCCTGATGGAGAAATACCTGGCCGCCGCCGAGGAGATCGCCAGCCGGGCCATCGACGTCAATTATCCGCCCAGTCCCAAACGCCGCCGCATCGAGGCCGAACGGATGAAGCGCTTCGGTGACGACTCCATCCGCCCCGAGGGCAACCTGCTGGGCATGTATCGGGAAGGCGGCGGCAAGGCGGAATTCGTCATCGAGAAGAAGGATGATTACCGCATCTCTGTCCGCGCCGCTGGCGATCAGGCCGGCCCTGAACCGCCGAAACTCGGTCTCCAGATCGATGGCAAGGGCGTGAAGACTTTTGTCGTCGAAAACCACCGCGACAAGCCGCGCGCCTTCTCCGTGGTCATCCCGCTGGAACCCGGAAATCACGAGCTCTCCATTGCCTACCTGAACAACTACGTCGTCCAAAACCACCCCGATCCCCGCATGCGGGGAGATCGCAACCTCTTCGCGGATTATGTGGACGTGATCGGCCCCTTGAACCTCGCGCCCCCGCCGCCGTCCGCGTCGCACGCGTTGATCATTCCGCACCAACCCAAACGCGGCGAGGAACGCAAGGCTGCCCACGAGATCCTGCGTCGCTTCGCGTCCCGCGCCTACCGCCGTCCCGCGACGGACGCCGAGGTCGCCGCGCTGGTCCGCTTTGCCGATCTGGTGCGATCCGAAGGCGGCAATTTCAACGAGGGCATCCAGCTCGCCGTGCAGGCCGCGCTGACCTCGCCGCATTTCCTGTTCCGCTGGGAACTCGATCCCACCCCCGCCGGCAAGGATGAGATCCGCAACCTCAGTGGTCACCAGATCGCCTCCCGCCTGTCCTACTTTCTCTGGAGCAGCATGCCGGACGAGGAACTTACCCGCCTGGCCGGCGAGGGAAGACTCACCGACAAGAACGTCGTCGCCGCGCAGGTCAGCCGCATGCTCAAGGCCCCCAAGGCCGCCGCCTTCGTCGAGAACTTCGCCGGCCAATGGCTGCAGATCCGCAACCTCGCCGAAATGACGCCCGACCCGCAGAGCTTCCCGGAATTCGACGATGAACTCCGCGCCGCCATGAAGCGCGAGACCGAGCTTTTCTTCGAGGCGGTCATGCGAGAGGACCGCAGCGTCCTCGAACTGCTCGATTCAAACTTCACCTTCCTGAACGAGCGTCTCGCCCGGCACTACGGCATCGACGGAATCAAGGGCGAGAAGTTCCAGCGCGTGTCCCTCAAACCCGAGCACAATCGCGGCGGTGTCCTCACCCACGCCAGCGTCCTGACCATCACATCGCACCCCACCCGCACCTCCCCGGTCGTTCGCGGGAAGTGGATCATGGAACAGATCCTCGGCGCGCCTCCGCCCATCCCCCCGCCCGGCGTCCCGTTGCTGGAGGAGCAGAAGGCGGTTGACGCCACAGCCTCTCTGCGCACACGCCTCGAACAGCACCGCGCCAACCCCGACTGCGCCGTCTGCCACAACAAGCTCGACCCGCTGGGTTTCGCGCTGGAGAACTACGATGGGATTGGCGCCTGGCGCGATCTCGATGGCCGCTTCCCCATAGATTCGGCGGGCGTGCTGCCCACCGGCGAGAAGTTTTCCGGCACCGTCGATCTGAAGAACATCCTCAAGCATCGCGAGGATTTCACCCGCTCCCTCGCCAAAAAAATGCTGACCTACGCCCTCGGCCGCGGGCTGGAGTACTACGACAAATGCGCCGTGGATGACGCTTGCAAACTTTTGAAATCCCAAGACTATAAATTCACCGCCCTGGTGGCCGGGATCGTGACCAGCGATCCCTTCCTTCGCCAGATGCGGCAACGCGAAACAGAATGAGCAGCAACCCGCTTCCCAGACGTTCCTTCCTGAAGGGCATCGGCACGGCCATGGCCCTGCCCATGCTGGACGCCATGATACCCGGCCGCGCCCTCGGCGCCGCCAAGGCCGCAGCCAAGCCTCCCGTCCGCGCCGCCTTCATCTTCGTGCCCAACGGCGTGCATCTGGACGAATGGACCCCGGGCTCGACCGGCGTGAATTTCGACCTGCCCCGCATCCTGGAGCCCCTCGCGCCCGTCAAGAACGACCTCCTCGTCCTCAGCGGCCTCACCCATGACAAGGGGCGCGCCAACGACGACGGCCCCGGCGACCACGCCCGCAGCGCCGGCGTCTTCCTCACCGGCGCGCAACCGCTGAAAAGCGAAGGCTCGGAGATCCGCGCCGGCGTTTCCATCGACCAGCTCATGGCCCGGCAGGTCGGCGGCGACACTCGCTTCGCCTCGCTCGAACTCGCCGCCGAGGGCGGCCGTTCCTCCGGCAAGTGCGATTCCGGCTACAGTTGCGCCTACTCTAACAACATCTCCTGGCGCGATTCCTCCACCCCGCTGCCCGCCGAGGTCGATCCCCGCCTTGTATTCGAACGTCTGTTCGGAAACCAGGTTTCCAAGGAGATGTCCGAAAGCCAGACCCGCCGCCTGAACCACCGCAAGAGCATCCTCGACTTTGTCCTGGACGACGCCAAACGCCTCAGTGGACGCGTCGGACACGACGACAAACAGAAGCTCGACGAATACCTCACCGCCGTCCGGGACATCGAGCAGCGCATCGAGCGCGCCGAGAACGGAACCGACGCAAAGAAGGTCTCGTCCCGCCTTCGTCCCGCCGGAACGCCCTCCGACTACGGCGAACACATCCGCCTCCTCGGCGACATGATCGCCCTCGCCTTCCAGACCGACACCACCCGTATCGCAACCTTCATGATGGCCCGCGCCGGCAGCAACAAGAATTACCCGGACGTCGGCGTCCGCGAGGGACACCACGAACTTTCCCACCACCAGAGCAACCCCGAGAAGCTCGACAAGATCAGCCGCATCAACCGCTTCCACGTCGACCAGCTCAGCTACCTCCTGCAGAAGCTCAAATCCATCCGCGAAGGAGGCTCCTCCCTCCTGGAAAACTCGATGATCGTCTACGGCAGCGCCATCAGCGACGGCAACAAGCACAACAACGAGAACCTCCCCATCCTCGTTGCCGGCCAGGGCGGCGGCTCCATCCTCACCGGCCGCCACCTGCGCGTTCCCAACGAGACGCCCATGAACAACCTGTTCCTCTCCATGATCGAACGCATGGGCGGCCAGGCCGAGCGCTTCGGCGACAGCACCGGAAAACTCCGCGGCCTCAGGGGCTGATCCCAGGATGCCCTACACGTATTGTAGCAGTCCCGCTGTGCGGGATGAAACCGCTCATTCCGAACGGCGCTGTCTGCGGAGCTCCGCCGGCCTCCATCACAGCCAGGCCCCGAAAGCGGGCGCCCGATTTCTGGCGCGCAGCGTCCTTCCCGCTTTGCTCCTCCTGGCCGCCGCATTCCCTTGGACGTCCCTCGCGCAGAACACTCCGCCCGACGTCCCCGCCCTCATCTCGGACCTCAGCTCCGGCGACAACGTGGTCCGCCGCAAAGCCTCTCTCGCCCTGAGCCAGCTCGGCCCCGAGGCCGCGCCGGCCGTTCCCGCGCTCATCCGAGGCCTCCAGGACCGTGACGATCAGGTCTGGTTCAACTCCATCACCGCCCTCGCCTACATCGGCCCAGACGCCAGGGAGGCCATTCCGGTCCTGATCCGCGGCCTTCGCGGCGACGGCCGCTACAGCGAGCAGCGCAGCTACCGCGCCGCCTTCGCCTTGGGCAAAATCGGCAAACCCGCCCTGCCCGCCCTGATCGAGGCCCTGTCCGACTCGGATTCCCGCATCCGCGCCGGCGCCGCGAAGGCGCTCGGCTGGCTCGAAGCCGACGCGGTTCCCGCCCTGCCCAAACTCATCGCCCTCTTCAGCGACGAACGCTCCTCCGTCCAGGACGCCGCTGCCGAAACCGTCGGCCGCATCGGCAAACCCGCTGTCGAGCCCCTGTTGAAGGCCCTTGAATCCGACAGCGAAACCGTCCAATGGAACGCCATCTACACCCTCGGAGAAATCGGCCCCGACGCGAGCGCGGCCGGCGACAAACTGGTCGAGATCGTCAAATCCTCGCCCTCGCCGAAATTGCGGAAGGAGGCCATGCACGCGGCCGCGCGAATCAACCACGATCCCAAGCAGCTTGGTTCCCTTTACTCGGGGCTGCTCGGCGCCGAGGATGAGGGCGCCTACGACACGCTCGTCAACGCCCTGCTTCGCCTGCGTCCGGCGGAATCCTCATCCGTGCCCCCGCTGATCGCCCGCCTCTCCGACAAGGAGACAGGCGTCCGCGACCGCGCCGTCTACATCCTCGGACGGCTTGGCGAACCGGCCGCCGCTGCCGTGCCCAAGCTTGTCTCCCTCGCCCGGGATGCGGACGAGAACTCTCGGAGCGTCTATATCGACGCCCTCGCCGGAATCGGCCAGCCGGCGGTCAACCCGCTCTTGAATGAGCTTGCCCACCGCAAGGCCTCCGAACTATCCGAGGACGACTGGGCCGTCGCGCTCCTGCGGCGCCTCGGTCTGAGCGCGGTCGATCGCCTGCGCAGCGCCCTGCGCCACGAAAGCCCTGCCGCTCGCCTCGGCTCGTTGATGGCGCTGCGTGGCATCGGCGCCTCCGCGAAGGATGCCCTGCCTCAGATCCGCCGCCTGATCAACGACCCTGAACCCCGGACCCGCGCGCAATCCACTCTCGCACTGCACGCCCTGGGCCTGCCGGCCAACGAGTTGCTTCCCGTCCTCGAAAAAGGCCTCACCGACCCCGCCGTCGAAGTCCGCTTGGCGGCATCCACGCCCATGATTGCTCTCGGCGAGGAAGCCCGCCCCTCCGCCGAGGCGCTGACACGAGCTCTGACCGACTCCGATTCCGGCGTTCGCCGCAACGCCATCCTGGCGATCGGCGCGATCGGACCCGACGCTGGCGCCGCCGCGCCGAAGCTGGGCGCAATGCTCGACGACGCCAACGGCCCGCTCCGGCTCGACCTCATTCGTTCGCTTGGCGCCATCGGAGCCGCAGCCGCCGAATCCGCCACGGGAAAACTCTCTGACTTCGCGAAAGACGGCCCGCCGGAAATCAGAGCGGCCTCCCTGGCTAGCCTGGCTTCCTTCGGCGAAAGAGCCGCCGCCGCCTTGCCCATTGTCCGCGGCGCCCTGCCCGATGAAAACGCCGAAATCCGCGCCAACGCCCTCCTCGCCTACTCCCGCATCGAAACCAACCCGGAACAACTGCAGGCGGCGCTGCTCAGCGCCCTGGACGACAAAGACCGTCGCGTTCGCCTCATCGCCGCCGAGGCAGCCGGGCGCAGGAACATTGCCTCCAAGGAAATGGTCAAAGCCCTCTTCGCCCTGCTAAACGAACTCGACGACACCAAGGATCTCGCGGTCGCGCTCAAGACCCTGCAGGCCTTGCGCGTTCGGGAACTTGACCTGCTGACCAACACCCTGACTCACGACTCCCCCGGTGTGCAGGCCTATGCCATCAATGCGCTCGCCTCCATGGGCAGGGACGCCGGCCCCGCCCTGCCTGAACTTCGCAAACTCCTCCGCCATCGAGAGTCTTACGTGCGCCGCCGGGCCGGCGAGGCCATCAAGCGAATCGAGCGCTGACGCGGCCGGCGGTTTCCGGCAGATTCCCCGCCGATGCGCCACCCACTCTCCGAGCCATCCGCCCCCGGAACGCGGACCTTGTTCCGCCTCAACCACCGGAAACCCACGGCTCCGGACTACGGCGCCAACCCGGAACGCCCGACGTTGAAGCGGACTGAAGTCCGCGCCCCGAATACATGCCCGCGCTCGCGTCGCGTCGCTTTCGTCCTCCTCCTCTCCCTGCTCGCCGCCTGTTCCACCCGCAAGCCCGCCGCGCCCAAGGACAGCGCCATTTATGCGTCCATTTCCGCCTGGCGGAGTATCGAGGACCTGCCCCGTCCCATCTCACAGTTTGAAACCGTCTTCTGGGAACCGGCCGACACCGACAGCCTTCGCCTCCTCATCCGTTCCACCGACACCGTGCATGGCAAGACGATCATGGAGATCGGCGCCGGCACCGGCCTTATCTCCCTCTGCTGCGCGCAATACGGGGCCGCCCGCGTCGTCGCCACCGACATCAACTCCAACGCCGTCACCTGCGCCAACTTCAATGCCGCCTGGCTCAAGCTGGATCGCCGCATCGAGACCCGCCTCGTCTCCGAGGAAAAACCCGGCGCCTTCGAGGTGATCCGCGATGACGAACGCTTCGATCTGATCATCTCCAACCCGCCCTGGGTGGACCAGAAGGTGAAGAACCTCGCCGAATACGCACTCTACGATCCGGGTTGGCGGTTGTTGGCCACCCTGATGGACGGCCTGCCAGCTCACCTCACCCCCGGCGGCAAATGTCTCCTCGCCTACGGCAGCGTCAGCGGCGTGAAGGCCGTCATCTCCGAGGCCAACAAGCGCGGTTACCGCTCCGTCATCCTCGATGACCGGAAACTCGACGATCTGCCGGAGGAATTCCTCCCGGGCATGCTGATCGAAGTCGTTGTGCCCGATGAACTCCTGGACCGCTGAGCGCGCCGGCGATCAAGGTTCCGCCTGCGCCGCATCCTTTTGCTTCACAGCGGCGACGAAGGGATCGTCGGAACCCGACGGGACCCGCGCCAACCGCTCCGCAATCTCCTCGGACGTCAGTGATACCGTCCGTCCGTCCTTCTCGACCCGGGACGCGACCTTCGCCTCGAGGAAGTCCGCGAACCAGTCGGGAGCCCGATCGCCCAGCCCCGCCTCCGGCAACCGCCAGATGCGGGCGACCCCGTCCTGCTCGGCGGAGCCAGCCCAACGTCCGTCGCGACTGACGCGCACCATCGCCACCGGCGCCTGATGCGCCACCGAGTCCCCGATCTCAAGCCCGGTATCCACGTCCCAAAGTCGCGCGTGTCCGTCGCGGCATCCCGTCAGCATGCGCTTTCCCGCGGGATCGAGAGCCAGGCCGATCACCCGCGCGCCGTGGTCCATCGGCGGCGCCGAAAGCCTTCCCTCCCGGGCATCCCATGCCCGGGCGAAACCGTCTTCGGAGGCGGAGACCACCCGACTTCCGTCGCCGGTGTAGGCAACGGCCGTGATCGCGCCATCGTGCTTCAGGCGGTGCAGGGTCCGCCCGGATCTGTGGTCCACGATCAGAAGCCACCCGTCACGGATCCCGACCGCCAGCTCGGAGCTGTTCGGCGAGAAAGCCAAGGCCATGGCGGTCTGGCTCAGCTTCAACGAGGGAATGGGAATCTCACCCGTCCAGGCGTCGAAATACCGCACGGTCCAATCCTCGTAAGCCACCGCGACAAGACGGCCTTCCGGTGACAAATCCATGGTGAAGGCATAGATCGGAGTCGCGGGAGAAATCCACAACCGACGCCCGGTTTCGACCTCGATGGCGCGAGCCCGCCGCGAAAGCCCCATGACGGCCAGCAGTTTCCCCTCGGGCCCGAACTTGAACTCCTTGACCCAGCCGAAGCCTCGAAGCGGCCCGCGCAGCGGCGACAAATCGCGCCCGGAGAGGAAGGCAATCCGCTTGCCCCGGCCGCCCACTGCCAGCAGGTCCCGTTTCGGCTCATGCTTCAAACAGTACACCCAACCTCCGGCCGCCTCGCTTTCCGCGGTCACCGAACCGTCCTTTACCCGGTTCAACGACAGCTTCCCCCCCCCGGTCACCGATCGCCACGAGAGCGTCGTCCCCCTCGCCGATGAATTCCAGTCCGGTCAAAGCACGCTCATGTTTCACCTCCGTCCCGTTGCTTCTTTCCGAGGAATCGACGCGCCAACAGCGAACGACGCCGCCCTTGGTAACCGTGACCAGCCCTTCCGCCGACTCGCGGAAAGCCAGCAGTGAAATCGGCGACTCATGACGGAGCCCGGATCGGAGCAGGTTTCCATCGGGCAACGACCAGACGCGGACAATCCGATCTTCGCAGGCCGTGGCCAGCAGGCTCGCGTCCCGGTTGTACGCCATGGCGGTGACGGCCCGGACATGGCGCATCGCCCGGCCCACCGACCTGCCGGTCTCCCCGTCCCACAACCGTGCCACCCCGCCGCTCGACGCCGTGGCCAGATAACGCCCGTCGTGACTCCAGGCCGCGGAGCTGACCGTCGTCTCGTGGTGCGTCCGAAACAGCCGCCGGCTGTCCTCCAGCGAATGGACGCTCACGGTCAAATCATCCTCCGCCGTGAATGCGTAGCGGGCGCCCGACGAACTCACCCAAAACCGCCGATCGGCGAGTTGCCCCAAGGCGAGCGGTTTACCCGCCTCGCCGCCGTCGCGGTTGAACACGCGCACGCGGCTGGCGTCCCCCTGGTCGAAATAAAGCAACCACTTGGAGCCGTCCGTCGAGGGAATCACCGGTTTGGCTCCCCCCCCTCACAAAACCCATGGTGCGTGGCACGCCTCCCCCCGCAAGGTCCCAGGTCTTTCCAACCGCCGGCCACCCCACCGTGAACAACGCTTTCCCGTCGCCGCTGAAGCCCACCCAATCCGCCTTCGCCCCGATGGCCAGCGATTCCGTCACCGGTTCGCCGCTGAGGGCGTCCCAGACCCTCGCCTTCTGATCGAGCGAAGCGGTCGCAAGTCTGTCTCCGTCCGGGGACAAGTCCAACCGGGTCACCAGGTTCTCGTGAGCAAACCGCTCGGGCATCACGGCTCCCGAGGTCAGATCCACGACCCGCACCCCGTTGTCCACCGCCACATAGGCGAAATGCCCGTCCGGTGAAACCTCCATGGCCTTGGGAGCTCCGGCCAATTCTACGGGCTCGAAGGCAAGCTCCGTATCGATGTCGCGGGCAATCTCGCTCAACGCCCGTTCCCAGGCGGGACGGAATTCCGGCGACCTGCGGATAATCCCGGCGAGCACCGCCACGCCATGTCGGCGGGCCGCCGCCTCGAACAACGCGTCAGCCTCACGAAATTCAATCCGGTTGAGCTGTTCGGTTCGCGCCCGTGTCGCCTCCCTCGCGCGCTCCGATTCACCCGCCTTCTCTTCCGCCAGCCGCTCAATGGTGTCCCGCTCAGCCTTCAAACGTTGTCGACTCGCGACGGTGAGACCAAAAATGACCGCGACTGCAATCCCCGTCACCGCGATCAAGGCGGCCAGGGCCGGTTTCCGTCGCGCCCAGGAAAGCGCCTGCTCCATGGGGGTTGCCATGCGCGCAGCGATCGGTTCCCCGCGCAGCCAGCGCTCCAGGTCATCGCCCAGTTCCCCGGCGTTCGCATAACGTCGCGCCGGTTCGCGCGCCATCGCCTTCAGGCAGATCGTGGCCAGGTTGCGTCCAACCCGCAGCGAAAACGAACGCGGGTCACGGACTTCGGTCTCTGAGACATTGCGGATCACATCCAACGGCGACTCCCCCTCAAAGGGCTTCCGGCCGACCACCACGTGGTAGAGAATCGCGCCCAGACTGAACACGTCCGACGCTGTCGTGAGATTCCGGTTTTCGCCGCGGGCCTGTTCGGGGGACATGTAGTTCGGAGTGCCGACGATCGCGCCGCTCATGGTCAGATCGCTCTCGGCGTCCAGACGCCTGGCCAGGCCAAAATCCGTGACATACGGCTCACCGGATTCGTCCAGCAGGATGTTCGAGGGCTTCAGATCACGATGCAGGATGCCTCGCTCGTGGGCGTAATGAACAGCGCGCGCAACCTTTGCCATCACCAGCGCCCCTCGCCCTCCAGGCCGCTTCAGCCCCGATTGAAAAACCGATTCCCCCGTGGAACTCCGGGAACCAGGCGTCTCCCCGGAAGCCGCTGAATCAGCGGACAAGTCCTCGATGCATTCGGCCAGGCTGCCCCCATCCACCAGTTTCATGGTGTAGAATGCCGTCCCTTCACTCTCGCCGATGTCGTAGATCGGCACGATGTTAGGATGATCCAGAGCCGCCACCGCGTCGATCTCCGCGCGAAAGCGGGCCGCCTTCTCCGCGCTGCCCGAGGCGCCTGATTTCATCCGTTTCAGAGCCACCACGCGGCCAATCTCCCGATGCCTCGCCCGATAGACGATTCCCATGCCGCCGCGTCCCAACTCCTCCATCAGTTCATACCGGGAAAAGGCGGAAGCTCCCGGCGAAACCGGAATGAAATCGTCCTCCTCGCCGCCCGCCAGCATGGCGGTCGCGGCGCAGGCGTAGCAGACGCCGCCGATCGAGGCTCCCAGTGGCCCGCCGCATTTCGTGCACAAACTGGAAGCCGGCTTCTTCATTCGTCAGATTGGCACGCGCCACCGTTCATCGCCGGAACCTCACGCGCCTCCCCCGCTTCCCAAGGCCGCAATCAGGTGCCGGATTTCGTCGTCCACTTCCGCTGGGTCGTCCACCAACCGGGCCAACTGCTCGCGAAACAGCCGGCGAAATCTGGCCCGAAGCTGTCGCGCGGCGGAACGCACCCCTTCCCGGGCAATCCCCAGGCGCGCGCCGATCTCCTCGTAGGGCAGCGCATTGTCCGCCTTCATGAAATTGGCGCACAACGCCTCGAATCGTTCGAGTTGTCCGGCCCGTCGGTATTCCTCGCGCAGTTTGTCCGTCGCCGAATCCAGTTCAAGCGTGGCCCAGTCCCGATCAAATCCCTCGTCCGGCGTGGAAGGCTCAATCAATTCCCGGGTGTAACGTTCCTCCGCCAGTTCGAAATCGATCGAGACGTGCTCCTTGTCGCCCCCGCGCTTCTGCCGGGTCTCCATCAGGTTCGTCCGGCTGAGAAACTGCTTCAGGGAGGCGAGGAGGAAGGTGCGAAACCGCCCCCGGTTCGGATCCGCCCGGGCGGAGATCTGGTTCTTGATCAGATGGGCGAAAAAGCCCTGCGTCAGGTCCTTGGCATCCTCACTGGAGCGGCCTCCCCGGCGGATGAAACTGTAGACCGGACTCCAGTATTCCTGGCACAGCGCCTCCAAAGAGGACATCTGCTCCGGAGAATCACCGTCCCCTGCCCGAAGCACGACACTCCACTGGGTTGTGTTGAAGGTGACAAACCGTGAATTGGGAGCCTTTTCGTCCTCGTCCCGCATCGGTGGGGATGTAATTGCCTGTCCGCTTCCAAGGTCGTCAAGAGCATAGTGAAACCCCGGCGGCATCCAACGACGGGGCACATTCGTGTTCCGGGATCTGCGCTTTCTGCAACGCCTGTCCCTGAGCGCCCTCAGCGCGGCAACTTCACGGAGCGCCTGCTTGCAATCCCGGCCCGTTGGCTGTTTCCTACCGCGCTTCATGACCACCGTCCCGGAAGAACAACGCCCATTCGAAATCGGCGAAACACTGACGTTGAAGATCGACGACATTGCCTTCGGCGGCGACGGAGTGGGCCGAATCGACGACTTTGTCATCTTCGTCCCCTTCGTCGTGGAAGGCGAGGAGGTCGAAGTCGAGATCATCGAGCGCAAGAAGAGTTTTGCCCGGGCGAAACCGCTGCGCGTGCTGACCCCGTCCCCTGACCGGGTGAAACCTGAATGCCCGCACTTCGGCCTCTGCGGCGGCTGCCAATACCAGCACATCGCCTACCCTCGTCAACTGGAGATCAAGCGGCGGCAGATCGTTGAGTTGTTCCGGCGCATCGGAGGCCTCTCCGAGGCCGACATCGCGCCGGTTGTTCCCTGCCCGAGCCCCTACGGCTACCGCAACCGCATCATGCTGCGCAGCCAGTGGAACAAGCGACTCCAGAAGCTCCACATCGGATTCCTCCAATACGACCGCCCCTGGGCCGTCGATCTGGAGGAATGCAAAATCGCCGAACCGGGCATCAACGATCAGATCGCGGGAGTTCGCCGAAACCCACCGCCACGCGGGGGGCTCAAGGTCACGCTGAGGCTCCTTCCCGAGGGCTGGAGCGTCCCTGGCGACTCGTTCTTCCAGAACAATTTCCACGCCCTGCCCGCGCTGGTGCAGGCCGTCGAGGATCGACTCAAGGACAGCGGCGCCCGGCATCTCGTGGACGCCTACTGCGGCGTCGGCTTCTTTGCGATCGAACTTTCGGAAACGGTCGAATCCTTCGCCGGCGTCGAATACGATGTCCGCGCCGTCAAGGCCGCGCGCGAAAACGCCGCGCAACACAACGCAACCAACGGTGATTTCATCCAAGGAAAGACCGAAGAACTGCTCCAGTCGCTTGTGAATCGTTTCGATCCCAGTCAGACCGCGGTCGTCATCGACCCGCCGCGCAAGGGCTGTCAACCGGGGACGATACAGATGCTCCGTGACGCGCGCCCCAGCCAGGTGATCTATGTCTCGTGCCACCCGGCCACACTGGCCCGTGATTTGAACGCCCTTTGCGCCGATGGAATCTATCGCCTCGCGAGGGTGACCCCGGTGGACATGTTCCCGCAGACCCAGCACGTCGAATGCGTCGCGGATCTGCGACTGATTCCTGACGCCCCGGCAGTTCCGGTCGGCGACGTCCCCACAGAAACCCGCTGAACCATGTCCGAGCCCCCCGCAACCGATCTCCGTTCCTCCAAACTGCCCTGGGTCGTCGCCGCCCTGGCGTTGTCAGCCTATCTGCTGACGATGAACACATGGCTCACACTGGAGAGCCTCTCCTCCGTGGGCAAGGCGGGCGGTTGGTATTGGTGGGTCCCCAATCTCTCACAGCCGCTGACCTGGTTGGTTCTGTTGCCGTTCAAGGTCTTACCCGCCGCTTCCCGCCCCCTGGCTCTGAACGTGTTCTCAGCCGCGTTGGCGGCGTTGAGCCTCCTCCAACTCGTCCGCGCCGTGATCCTTCTGCCTCAGGACCGCACCCGGGAACAGCGTCAGCGCGCGCAGCATCCACAGGGGTTGCTATCCTTGCCCGGCAAATGGGTTCCCCCCGTCCTGGCGGCGGGTGCCCTTGGATTTCAACTCACTTTCTGGGAACACGCCACGGCCTTCACCGGCGAGATGCTCGACCTCCTGCTGTTCTCCTTCATCGTCCGCTGCATCCTTGAACACCGCCTCGCCGACCACCGGAAATGGCTGAACGTGGCGCTGCTGACCTACGGCTTCGGCATCGCCAACAACTGGGCCATGATCGGCTTTTTTCCCGTCTTCGTGGCGACCGTGGTCCTGCTGGAGAAGCGGAAACTCTTCACGAAACGCCGACTCCTCGCAACCATCGGCCTCGGCTCCGTGGGCCTGCTGCTCTACCTGCTGCTGCCCTCGCTGAACCACTTCAGCGGCGCGACCACCGAGACTTGGACCAAGATGTTCCGCTACCAGTTCGTGGCCCAGAAAGCCCAACTTCTGGGTCTGCCGAAATACATTCTGGTGATCCTGTCGCTGACCTCCTTCTTCCCGCTGCTTTCCCTCTCCATCAAATGGCCCACGCACGGCGGCGACACCAACCCTTTGGCGCAGGCCTTCGCCGGCTTCACCTTCCACCTCATTCATGGCCTCTTCCTGGTCTTGTGCGTCTGGGTTTGTTTTGACCCCTTCCTCAGTCCGCGCGAGGTCGGCAAAGGCGGGACCTTCCTCACCCTCTATTGGTTGAGCGCGCTCTGCGCCGGTTACTACGCCGGCTACTTCCTTGTCGTCTGCGCGAACCTCGCCGGGAAGCAATGGCAGAAGCCCTCTCCCGCGTTGAAGGTTGTTCGCGGCCTGGTGACCACGATCGTCATGGCCGCCTCCCTCGTCGCCCCCGGCGCGCTTGCATGGATCAACGCCCCCAAGATCGCCGAGCGCAACACTCCGTCCTTCCACGAATTCGCGAAGCGCCTCGCCGGTTCGCTTCCCGAGGAACCGGCCGTCATCTTCAGCGCGCAACCGGAACTGTTGGTGCTCGCCTCCGCGGCCCTGGCCGAACTCCGCCCCGACCATCAGGCGCTCTTTGTCGACCTGCGCTATCTGGGCGACGTCAATTTCCACGCCCGCATGTTGCGCCGGTCGCCCTCCCGCTGGCCGGCTGACTGGCTGCCCGAGAAGTTCCCACACGGCATTCCCGCCGCGCTGCCGCCCGCCATGATCCTGCGTCTGGCCAGGGAGCAAAACGCGTGGTTCCTGCATCCCGTCGACGGCGAATCCTGGCTCGAATGGCTCCACCTCGAGCAACACGGCCTGGCCTTCCAACTCCGGCAGCGCTCCACCACCGAAATCGCCGAACCTGCCCCCACGCCCGAGCAAGCGGCTTCCGCACGCGAAACATGGACCCCGATCCAGGATGCCCTTGGAGCGCTGAAGCTCCCGGCCGACACGAACTTCACCCATGCATCGTTCATCTCGCGACACTACTCCGCCGGGTTGACCTTCCATGGCGCGTTCCTCTCGGAGACCGCCGATGCCACTGGAGCCAGGGCCGCTTTCGAAGAAGCCTTGAGAATCCTCCCCGACAACCTCGCCGCCAAAATAAATCTCGCGTTTCCCCCGGTTTCCCCGGCCGGATCCAAAAACGATTTTGACATGGCGCAATGGACGAAGGACGTGCAGGAGAGCTTCGGCTCCTGGCCCGCCCTCATCATCCATAGCGGTCCGCCAATCGCCCCCCCGGCCCTGCACGCCCGGGGCGTCGCCCTGCTCGGATCGGGACTCTACCGGCAGGCCGCGATCCTGCTCATGCGCGCGCGCGACATCGTGCCCGACAACGCGGCCTACCGCGTCACCCTCGCCGAGACCTTCCTCCGCGGCTCGCAACCCGACCTCGTCCTCAACGAGATCGCCGAGATCAGGAAGCTCAGCTCCAGCGCCGCCTTGACCGAGGAACAGAAGACGACACTCCTGCGAATGGAAGCCATGGCCAGCTACGAGAAGAAGGACCTCGAAAAGGCGGAAAGGTTGCTCAAGGAAGGACTGGCCTCCCAACCGGACTCAGCCGAACTGCAACGCGCCCTTTCAAACCTCTATATCCTCACGGAAAATGCAACCAATGCCGTCGCCTCCCTGGAGGCCCAGTTGAAGCTCAATCCCGAGGACTCCCACGCGCTGCTCAACCTGGGCGGACTCAGGCTCAAATCCGGCGACGCCGAAGCCGCCTTGGCGGCGTTCGACAGGTTGATCAAAAACCAGCCCAACTACATCGCCGCCCGCATCAACCGTGTTATGGCCTATATGACTCTGGGACGTTTTGCCGACGCGCGCCGCGACCTCGACCGGATCGAAAGCGTAAACCCCAACGAGATGAGGATCCCCTTCTACCGCTCCCAGATTGACCTTCAGGAAGGCGACCCCCAGTCCGCCCGCACGAACCTCGTCGCCTTTCTCCGACTCGCCCCTCCAGGCTCCGCCGAAGCCAAGGCGGCCGCGGAAGCGCTCGCCAAGATCGACGCAGAAGCGAAACAATGATAGCCGGACCGGAGGCATGCGAGTCGCGCACATCATCACCCGGCTGATCGTTGGCGGCGCGCAGGAAAACACCGTCGCTTCCGTCCGCCGCATGCGCGAGCGGCACAATGTCGATTCGCTCCTCATTTCCGGCCCCGCCACCGGCCCCGAAGGTTCTCTCGAATCTGAATTCGACGACCAACCCGAACGGCTGCGGATCGTCCCCGAACTCATCCGTCCCGTCCGTCCCCTCACCGACTGGCGGGCATTGCGCCGCCTCACCGCGATGCTGCGCGACCTCAACCCCGACATCGTCCACACCCACAGCGGCAAGGCCGGCGTCCTCGGCCGAATGGCGGCGCGCCGCGCCGGCGTGGAGACCGTGATCCACACCATCCACGGCCCCTCCTTTGGCCCTTTCCAGGGAGCCTTGGCCAACCTCGCCTTCCGAGCCGCCGAGCGCCACGCCGGCCGCCTCACCACCCACTTCGTCACCGTCGCCAACGCGATGCGGGACCAATACCTCGCCGCCGGCATCGGCCGACCGGCCCAATACACCCGCGTCTTCAGCGGCTTCGATCTGGAGCCCTTCCTCAACGCCGACGACGACCCGAAACTCCGCGCCCGACTCGGCCTGCAGCCGGACGATTTCGTCATCGGCAAGATCGCCCGCCTGTTCGAGCTGAAGGGCCATGACGACCTCCTCGACGCCCTGCCCGACATCATCCGCACGAACCCGCGCGTGAAGCTGCTTCTTGTCGGCGACGGCGAATGGAGGGGCCGGTTCGAGCGCAAGATCGAGGAACTGGGCATCCGTGATCATGTCGTTTTCAGCGGGCTTGTGCGCCCCGTCGAAGTTCCGAAATACGTCGGGGTCATGAACGCCTTGGCCCACCTCTCCCGCCGTGAGGGACTGCCCCGCGCCCTGCCCCAGGCCATGGCCGCCGGCAAACCCGTCGTTGCCTTTGATTGCGACGGCGCCCGCGAGGCCTGCCTCGACGGCAAAACAGGCGTCCTCCTGCAACCCGGCGACTCAGCCGCGCTCAAACGGATCCTGCTGGACCTTGCCAGCTCTCCGGAACGCTGCGCGGAACTCGGCTCCGAAGGCCGGGCCTTCGCGCACGAACGCTTTTCCGTGGATCGCATGGTGGACGAACTGCACGAACTGTATTTGAATCTGCTCCGCCCGTGAGCTTTCCCTTCAACGCCTACCTGCTGGCCTTTGCCGGCTCCTTCCTCATCTCGGCGTTGTCCATGCCCTTGTGGCGCGCCTGGTGCGTCCACGTGAACCTCGTGGACGACCCCGGCCACCGGAAGATCCATCACACGCCGATTCCGCTCGCGGGCGGCCTCGCCGTGGCAACCGGGGTCCTGCTCCCTCTCATCGGCGGCGCGGCGATCGTGCAACTCGGGTTGCTCGACGCGTCGGTCGCGTCGCCTCTCGAACACGGCTTCGGCCGGCGCGTGTTCCAACTGGCCGCCATTGCCGGCGGCGCGGCCGGCATGGTCGTCCTCGGCTGGATTGACGACAGACATGCCCTCAAAGCCGGCCCGAAATTCGCCGGCCAGCTGCTGATTGCCTTTCTGGTCGCGGCCTCCGGCATCCGCATCACACTCTTCGTGGACAACGCCCTCTTCAGCTACGCAATCACCATTCTCTGGATCCTGACGCTGACCAACGCGATGAACTTCATGGACAACATGAACGGCCTCTGCGCGGGCTTGGGGGCCCTCGCCTCAGCCAGCTTCGCCCTGGCCGCCGCGTCGCACGGCCAATACCTCGTCGCCCTGCTGGCGCTGAGCGCCTGCGGGGCGCTGCTGGGGTTCCTGCCCTACAATTTCCCCAAGGCGACCTCCTTCCTCGGCGATTCCGGCAGCCACCTCGTCGGCTACCTGCTCGCCGTCCTCGCCATCATGCCCCACTTCTACACGACGGGAGGTCCCTCCGCCTGGGCGGTGCTGAGCCCCCTCTTCATCCTCGCCGTTCCGTTGGGCGACCTCGTCTGGGTCGTGATCATCCGCGCGCGCGCGGGCAAGCCCTTCTACATCGGCGACACCAACCACCTTTCCCACCGACTCGTCCGCCGCGGCCACAGCCAGACCCGCGCTGTCCTCCTCATCTGGCTCGCGGCCGTCACGATCAGCGCCTCCGCCTTCGCGCTGTTCAGGATTGGGTGAATTCGAAGCCGCACGGTTGCATTGCCTCGACTTGTCCGCCAATCTCCCGCCCGCATGAGCAAGCAGTTTTACATCACCACGGCCATCGACTACGTCAACGGCCACCCCCATCTGGGCCACGCGTATGAGAAGGTCATCACCGACGTGATCGCCCGCGCGCGACGCAGCCTCGGGGATGAGGCATTCTACCTCACCGGCTTGGACGAGCACGGCCAGAAGGTGCAACAGGCGGCCGTCGCCGAGGGCAAGGACGCTCAGACCTATTGCGATGAATTGGCTCAAAGCTGGCAGAATTTTTCCGGCACGCTGGGAATTTCCATCGGCGATTTCATCCGCACCACGCAACCCCGCCACAAGCAGGTCGTGCAGGCCATCCTTTCCAAGCTCTACGCCAAGGGCGACTTCTACAAGTCCCGTTACGAGGGCTTCTACTCCACCCGCCAGGAGACCTTCCTGACAGACAAGGATCGCAACGAGGACGGCTCCTGGCCCGAGATCTACGGCGACGTCACCGAACTTTCCGAGGAGAACTACTACTTCAAGCTCAGCGCCTACCAGGACTGGCTGATCGAACACATCGAGGCCAACGAGGATTTCGTCCGGCCGGCCTCCCGGCGCAACGAGGTCCTCGGATTGTTGAAGAACAACAAGCTGGAGGACCTCTGCATCTCCCGGCCCAAGGAGCGCCTGACCTGGGGCATCCCCCTGCCCTTCGACCCCGACTATGTCACCTACGTCTGGTTTGACGCCTTGACGAACTACATCACCGTGCCGGCCGCCCGCGGCGACCGCGCCGTCCTGGCCCCCCTCGGTTTGGATGCCGTCGATGAACCGCTGACCGACGCGACCAGCGACAGTCTCTGGCCCGCGGACATCCACGTCATCGGCAAGGACATCCTGAAATTCCACGCGGTCTACTGGCCGATCATGCTCCACGCAGCCGGAGTTCCCCTGCAGAAGCAGGTCCTCGTCCATGGCTGGTGGCAGAAGAACGGTTCGAAGATCAGCAAATCCACCGGCAACACCGTCGACCCCATCGAGGTCATCGAAGAATGGGGCCTCGACGCCTTCCGCTTCTACGTCGTGCGCGAGCTCGACATCGGCCCGGACGGCAACTGGACGGACGAGGGCTTCGCCGCGCGCTACAACGCCGAACTGGTCAACGGCCTCGGCAACCTGCTCAACCGTTCCCTGAAGATGCTCGGCCGTTACCGCGACGGCGTCGTCCCCGCCCGTTCCGACGAACTGGCTGACGAGGTCGGAGGTTTCGTCACAGAAGTCCGCGACGCCCTGGACGACCACCGACTGCAGGCCGGGCTGGCCGGCATCTGGAAGATCGTCTTCGCCGCGAACAAGTACGTGGACAGCACCGAGCCGTTCAAGCTCGCCAAGGACCCGGACCAGGCCGCGCGCCTCGACGAGATTCTCTACAACCTGACGGAGACCTGCCGCATCCTCGCGGTCCTCATCGATCCCTTCCTGCCCGACACCGCGAGCAAGATGAGGGACCAACTGGCCTGGGCCGAGTCCACCGGCCGGTTGAGCGACGCCGATTGGGGCGGATTGGCGGCAGGCCACAAGATCGGCGAACCCGAGGCCCTGTTCCCGCGCAAGGAGAAACGAGACTGACAGCAAGAACAGCCACACACACAAACCTTGAATTGCTCAAACGATGTTGCTTACCTAGGCGCTTATGAAGCCTGAAACCGGAGCGCCCTCACGCCGCCGCGCGAAACGGACCGCCTTGCTCGTCCTGACGGCGGCCCTCTTGGCTGGCGGTTCCGTGCAGTCGTCCGCCGCCTCCATCGACGAACTCGAAAAACTGGCGCGCAAGCGGGACAACTACGAGGAGCAGTATCTCCTCGGCATGCACTACTTCAACGGCGACGTCGAAAAGAAGGACGCCGGCGATGCCTTGGTCCAGTTCAAGAAGGCGGCCAAGACCATGGTCAAGGCCCAACACATGGTCGGAGTCTGCTACGCCCTCGGCGAAGGCGTGAAGCGCAACGACAAGGAAGCTTTCGAATGGTTTCAAAAGGCAGCCGAAGGCGGCGACCAGGCCGCCAACTTCAAGGTGGCGGCCTGTTACGAGAAGGGCATCGGCGTGGAGCGGAGCGCGACAGCCGCGCTCCGCTGGTATCAGAGGCTGGCCGATGACGGTGTCATGGAAGCCCAATACAAGGTCGGGATGGCCTATTACCGCGGCAACGGAGCGCCCGTGGATTACGCGATCGCGGCGAAGTGGTTCACCAAGGCCGCGAACCAGGGACATCAGGCTGCGCAACTCACACTCGGGGGCTGCTATCGCGTGGGACAGGGCGTGCCCCGGGATTTCGTTCAGGCCTACAAGTGGCTCGGCCTCGCCGCCTCCCTCGGCAACGCCACGGCCGAGGAGCGCCTCGATTCCCTCACCAAGTTCGGCATGAAGCCGACGCAGATCGAGGAAGGAAAGAAACTCGTCGCCGAGTTCAAGCCGTCGAAGCAGTAGCGTCCGCAGGAACCTGTTGTAGCGGCGGATGTAAATCCGTCCGCCCCTTGGCGGGGCAAACTGTCCTCAGTGAGCCGCCCCGGGACATGCTGACGCAGGCTCACCGAGGACAGGTCGCCTCACCTTCCGCTCGTCCGCGTCTGCTCTCCCCAACTCTCAGACTGGGCGGGCGCCGCGACGCGCTGCGAACCGGGCGCAGATGCAATTGCGCCACTCCGGCTGAACCCGTTGTTGCCAAATCCCGCTCACTGAGCAAAATCCACCCTGATGTCTCACGCGACCCATCGGCGCACAACAACCCCCACCCGTCGCGACTTTCTTCTGAAGGGCGGCGGCGGTTTCGGCGGTCTGGCCCTCGCCTCCCTTTTGGCCGAACAGTTCCCGTTGGCCGCAGCCCCGACGCCAAACAGGCCCCGCGCACCGCGCAACACGCCTTTCCCCCTTGCCCCGCGCCCCTCACATTTCGCTCCACGCGCGAAACGAGTCATCCATCTGTTCATGCACGGCGGTCCCAGCCACATGGATCTTTGGGATCCCAAGCCGGACTTGATCAAATACGCCGGGCAGCCGTTGCCGCAGAGCTTTGGCCAGGTCATGACCCGGCGCGCCGTCGGCAAGAACACCCTGCTCGCCCCGCTGAAGCCCTTTCGCCGGCGTGGACAGTCCGGCCTGGAGATATCCGATTTCCTTCCCCTCATGGCCGAATTGGCGGATGAATTCTGCGTGCTGCGGAGCTGCCACGGAGACAGCGTCAACCATCCGCAATCGGTCTACCAGATGAACACCGGCTCGATCCTGATGGGCAAACCCAGCGTCGGAGCCTGGGTGGCCTACGGTCTGGGGACGGAGAACCAGAGCATGCCGGCCTACGTCGTCATGCCCGATCCAACCAGCGGTCCCAAGGGAGGACCGAACGCCTGGGGCAATGGCTACCTCCCGGCCACCTACCAGGGGACGACCATGCGCCCCGGCGATAATCCGATCCTGAACCTGCGACCGCAGAAACAAATCTCAGCAGCCCAGCAACGCTCCACCCTCGATCTCATCCGCCGCCTTAACGCCGGCCACCTCCAACAACGCGACTTCGACGACGAACTCAACGCCCGCGTCGAAGCCTACGAACTTGCCTTCCGCATGCAGACCGAGGCTCCGGAGATCGTGGACATCTCCGGTGAAAGCGAGGCAACACGACGACTCTACGGCATCGACCGCAAGGACACCCGCGAGTTCGGCACAAGGTGCCTGCTCGCCCGCCGCATGGTCGAGCGCGGCGTCCGCTTCGTTCAACTCTACTCCGGCGGCACCAACGGCTGGGACGCTCACAAGGATGTCCTCAGCAACCACACCGAACTCTGTGGAGCCACCGATCTGCCCGTCGCCGGCCTGCTCAAGGATCTGAAATCGCGGGGTTTGCTGGAGGACACGCTGGTTATCTGGGGCGGCGAGTTCGGGCGGATGCCCATGAACGAACAGGGCACGGGACGCGACCACAACCCTTGGGGATACACCACCGTCCTCGCCGGAGCCGGTGTCAGGGGGGGCTTCGCCTACGGAGCCAGCGATCCCATCGGCCTCCGCGCCGCCGAGAACAAGATCCACGTCCACGACCTGCACGCGACGATCCTCCACCTGCTTGGCATGGACCACGAGAAGCTCACCTTCTTCCACAACGGCCTGCAAGATCGTCTCACGGGCGTCGCGGGGAACGTGGTCCATGACATTCTGGCCTGAGCGAACCAACATGCGCCGCCGTTCCGAGAAGTCCAAAGCCCCTGTAGCCGCCGACGTGAGGAGGCTCAGAACAACGCCGGCGTTCCCGGAGCGCGGCTGTGTCGGAGACCAACCGCAGCAACGTTGGCGGCAACCAAGGCCCCGTCATTTCTCAAACGCTCGCGCATCGAAGGCTGTTGCGGCTGATCCCGAAGACGGGACACAGCCGCGCTCCTGCGGATTCGCACAGGAAGAAGGGGCAAGGGAAAAGACGATCCCGCGCCGGCTGAAACGTGTCACCCAAGCCACCCTCCTTCGGTCACTCGCCTCGCCAGTCTGTTTCGCTCTGACGAGCCTCCTGCTTCTCCCGACCTTGCCAGCGGCCGAATCCGCGCCGGATTCGGCCCAGATCTCCGAGCCGCCCATCACCGCGCAGGACCGCGAGCATTGGGCCTTCCAACCGCTGAAACGCCCAGAACCGCCGCGCGTGAAAAACGAGCCGCAGGCGCACAACGACATCGACCGCTTCATCCTCGCCCGCCTCGAAGAACGCAACCTCCGCCTCGCGCCGGAAGCCTCCCGCGAGACGCTCCTTCGCCGCCTTTCCTTCGACCTCATCGGCCTGCCTCCGACACCGGCCGAAATCGACGCTTTCCTCGCCGACGATTCGCCCGATGCCTACGAGAAGCAGGTCACGCGCCTGCTGAACTCCGACGCCTACGGCGAGCGCTGGGCGCAGCATTGGCTCGACGTCGCCCGCTTCGCCGAGAGCGACGGCTTCGAGCACGACAAGGTCCGAGCGGACGCCTGGCGTTATCGCGACTGGGTCATCAAAGCCCTGAACAAAGACCTTCCCTATGACCGCTTCATCCAGTGGCAGATTGCCGGCGACGAAATCTCCCCCGGCAATCCCGACGCCACGCGAGCAACCGGCTTCCTCGTCGCCGGCCCCGACATGCCGGACATCAACCTCCCCGAGGAACGCCGCCACACCGTCCTCAACGAGATCACCTCCACCCTCGGGGCGTCCATTCTAGGCCTCGCCCTGCACTGCGCCGAGTGCCATGACCACAAATACGACCCCGTGAGTCAGGCCGACTTCTACCGTGCTCGCGCCTTCTTCGAGAACATGGCCATCGCGCCCAAGAACAAGTCCCTGCCCCCCACCTTTGCCGAGAAGGGAGATGAAGCTCCGGTCTCCCGTTTCATGACCCGCGGCGATTTCCGGCGTCCCGGCCCCGCGATTCAGCCAGGTTTCCTGCGTATTGTCAGCCGCCCCGAAGACCGCGTCGCTCCCACCCCCATCCCCGGAAGATCCTCCGGCCGGCGGGCCGAACTCGCCCGCTGGCTCACCCGTCCCGACCACCCGCTGACCACGCGCGTCATCGCCAACCGCCTTTGGCTCCACCATTTCGGACGCGCGCTCGTCGGGACCCCCAACGACTTGGGAACCCAGGGCGACGCGCCCACGCACCCTGCCCTGCTCGACTGGCTCGCCACGGAAATGCCCCGTCGCAAATGGAGCCTCAAGGCCATGCACCGGTTGATCGTCACCTCCGCGACCTACCGTCAAGCCGGCTCCGGCGAAGGCCCTGAGTGGCAAGTCAGACTGAAGAATGACCCCGGCAACGAACTCTACTCCCGCATGCCCCGGCGGCGCCTTTCCGGCGAGGCCTCACGCGACGCCATGCTGTTGATTTCCGGACGACTCAACCGGAAGGCGGGAGGCCCGGGCTTCCGTCCGCCGCTGCCTCCTGAAGTCACCGTCACGCTGTTGAAGAACCAGTGGCCGGTGACCCGGGACGAGACCGAACATTATCGCCGCAGCATCTATCTCTTCGCCCGACGAAACCTCCGCTACCCGATGTTCGACGTCTTCGACCGGCCGGATGCGCTGGCCAGTTGCGCCCGACGAAACGTCTCCACCACCGCTCCGCAATCCTTGACGCTCTTCAATTCGGAGTTCTCCCTCGAGCGCGCACGCGACCTGGCCGGCTTGCTTCTGGTCGAATCGCCTTCGTCGCCCCGGGACTGGATCGCCGGCGCCTATCGTCGCGTTTTCGGACGCTTCCCTTCCACGGGAGAACTCGCCACTGGAACGGCCTTCATCGGGCAACAGGCCGAAATCCTGCGGAAACAGAACCGCCAGCGCAGCCTCCTCGCCCTTCCTGAGGGCGCCGACGAAGCCGCCCCCCACCAGGCCGCCTCACTCACCGACTTCTGCCTGGCCCTGTTCAACCTGAACGAATTTCTCTACGTCGATTGACGCTCCAGGCGCTGATTTTGAACGTCGGGACATCGTTTGTTGCCAGAGCAAAGGGTTGCGGATAGCCTCCCCAACCCGCCGACCAACCGGCGCAAGCGACACATGGATACATTGCTGACAGTCTTGATGGCGGCTCCGATCGTCATTCTGCTCTTCGGGGCCTCCATCTTTCTCCACGAATTCGGGCACTACTGGGTGGCCCGAAAACTCGGTCTCAAGGTCGAGGAATTCGCCATCGGCTTCGGGCCCATAATGAAGTCTTGGGAGCGTGACGGCATCGTCTACTCCATCCGTTGGATCCCCGCCGGCGGCTTCGTCAAACTGCCCCAGATGCTCACCTCCGAGATGCTCGAAGGCTCCGCCGAAGACGCCGGTGACGAGATTCCCCCCGCACCGCCCTTCGCCAAGGTCGCCGTGGCGCTGGCCGGCCCGGCGATGAACATTGTCTTCGCCTTTGCGATCGGCTGCCTCCTCTTCTTCACCGGCGTCCCCAAGCTGGTCAACCCCGCCATTGTCGGCGAGGTCGAACCCGGTTCCGCCGAGGAGCAACTTGGCATCCAAGTCGGTGACCGCATCGTCAAGGTGAATCACAAGAACACCGACACCTGGCAGGACATCATCCTCACCTGCGCCATCGCCCGCACCAACTTCGTGCCGGTGGAGATCGCCCGCGAGGTTTCCCGCGACGCCGACGATCAACCCGTCTACGAGACCAAGACCTATCAACTCGAACTCATCGGCGGTGAGAAAACCGCCGGGCTGAAGATGTTCGCCTTGGGCTCGGGCCTGGAACCGGTGGTCGGCGAGGTTTTCCCCGGGACTCCGGCGGAGAAGGCGGACCTCCAGTCCAACGACAAGATCCTGACCTTCAACGGCCTGCGGGTTGTCAGCCAGGCCCACATGCAGCGTCTCGTCGCCGGCAGCAAGGGCGAGGAGGCTGCGCTCGAGATCGAACGCAATGGCGCCAAGCTCACCAAACAGCTCACACCGGAGATCATGACCGGCGAAAAAGCCGCGCGCATCGGCATCCGTTTCGCCGTGCCAGACTACAAGTACCTGCTCCAGAAACCCGGCCCCATGCCCTGGGAACGGATCCATCAGGTTTACGAGCAGACCGTCGGCACGCTTGGCGCCCTCATCCACTCCAAGAAGACCGGCGTGGGACTCAGCGACATGAGCGGCCCCGCCGGCATCCTGTCGATGCTCACGCACTGGGTGCTGACGGACTACCGTCTCGCCCTCGACTTTCTGATCCTCCTGAACGTCAACCTCGCCATCCTCAACATGATGCCCATTCCCGTCCTCGACGGGGGCCACACGGTGATGGGCGTAATCGAGGCCTTCGTCTCCCGTTTCTGGGGGAAAAAGGCTGTCAAGAAGGTCCTCAACATCCGGGTCATTGAATACACCACCATGGCCTTCGCCATCGCGCTGCTCTCCGTCATGGCTTACGTGACCTTCTTCGACATCAAACGCCTCCCGCTCTTCAAGTCGATGTTCGAATCCAAGACGGTGATCGAGCAACCGGCGGAAGCGGGGGAATAGCGGCCGCTCTTTCTCTGAGAGAGATTTCGAGGACGAGGACGCAGGGCTTCGCATGAGCCAGTGAGTTTGCCTCTAGGGTGGGGCGAGCTGTCCTCAGCGAGCCGGCGTGAGCATTCCAAGGCGCCGCTCATTGAGGACAATTCAACCCGCCCGACCTACGACCTTGGTGGTATGCGGGTAACGACACAGGTCGTGTGTAAGCCCAGCCCCCGAAGATCCATGGTTGACTCCCCCCCGCTGGTTTCCCCACCCTCGCCCCGCTCATGCAATACTGCGAATCGCCCTACAAACACAGCCGCCGCTCAACCCGCGAACTGCGCGTTGGTTCGCCCGAATCCGGAGGCGTCGTCATCGGCGGCGACAATCCCGTTGTCGCCCAGTCCATGCTCACCAGCGACACGCAAGACACCGCGGCCAGCATTGACCAGACCCTGGCCCTGGTCGAAGTGGGCTGTCAGTTGGTGCGCCTGACCGCGCAGAACGCCAAGATCGCCGCCAATCTGGAACACATCGTCGCGGGACTTCGCGAAAAGGGCTGCAACGTCCCCATTGTCGCCGACATCCACTTCCAACCCGCGGCCGCCATGGAGGCCGTGAAATGGGTGGAAAAGGTCCGCGTCAACCCCGGCAACTACGCCGACAAGAAGAAATTCGCCGTCCTCGAGTACAGCGACGCCGAATACGACGAGGAACTGCAACGGATCGAGGAGAAGTTCACGCCTTTGGTCGAGGAGTGCAAACGCCTGAGTCGCGCCATGCGCATCGGCACGAACCACGGCTCCCTCAGTGACCGCATCATGAACCGCTACGGGGACACGCCGCTCGGCATGGTCGAGAGCGCGCTCGAATTCGCCCGCATCGCGCGGAAGAACGACTTCCACAATTTCGGGTTCTCGATGAAGGCCAGCAATCCGAAGGTCATGATCGAATGCTACCGACTGCTCGCGGCGCGTTTGACGGAGCTTGGCCCGGACTGGAACTACCCGCTGCACCTAGGCGTCACCGAGGCCGGCGAAGGCGAGGACGGCCGCATCAAGTCCGCCATCGGCATCGGCTCCCTGCTCTGCGACGGACTCGGCGACACCATCCGCGTCTCGCTCACCGAGGATTCCCCCCACGAGATTCCCGTCTGCCGCGACCTGCTCGCCCAGATACCCCAGCTCACTTCAGAAACCTGCGACTTCGAGGAACTGCCGCTCTCCTACAACCCCTTCGAATTCGAACGGCGCTCCACGCCCGAGATCGATCTCACCGATGACATCCAGTGCGGGGGCGAACAAACCATCCGCGTGGTTGTCACTCAAGCCTGCCACGACCAGGTCGCCCCAACCATCCGTCCCGGCGCGGATGTCCGCCCGGAAGCCGTTTACGAGGACCTGAACGTCCTTGAAGTCGATCCCACTGCGGATTTTGAGGTCAATTGCGACACCCAACTCATCTCGGTGAAAGACGGACTCAGCATCCCGCCCATCACCGCATTCCGCCTGCTGGCCGCGCGGTTGAAGAAACTGGGCCTCGACAATCCCATTCTTCTCAAGGACACCCTGAATCTCCCGGAAACGCCCTTCGCGCCCAACATCGCCCTGCTCCGCGCCTCGGTCGTCCTGGGCGCGCTCCTGTGCGACGGCATCGGCGACGCCATCCTGGTCCGAAGCGAAGCCGACGGTCGACGCGCCCTCAAACTCGCCTTCAACATCCTCCAGGCCGCCGGTTGCCGCTCCTTTAAGACAGACTACGTCGCCTGCCCCAGTTGTGGGCGCACCCTGTTCGAACTCCAGGACGTCACCGCGCGGATCAAGGCCCGAACCGACCATCTCAAGGGAGTGAAGATCGCCATCATGGGCTGCATCGTGAACGGCCCCGGCGAAATGGCCGACGCGGACTTCGGCTACGTCGGCGGAGCCCCGGGCAAGATCAATCTCTACGTCGGAAAGACCCCCGTGCAGGTTGGCATTCCCGCCGAGGAGGCCGTCGAACGCCTCGTGGACCTGATCAAGGAGCACGACAAATGGCGCGAGCCCGATCCGGTTGAGGCATAGAATTCACGCAAGGAGGGGGCGTTTCACCTCGTCAGTTTCGGCATTCCCCAGATCGTCCAGCAGTTGGCGTTGCCCGGCTTGCCGGACTCGACGATCAGCTCCAGAGACTCTACCCCGGTCACGTCCGCCTCGATCTGTTTGGCGGACGCGCCTTGCAGTTTCGCGCTGCGCGCCAATTCCCTTCCGTCGCCCCGGATGATGAACACGCCGGAGCCCTGCTCAAAGGCGCCTTCCTGCAGACCAATCCGCGCCGCAAACGTCTTCCATCGCCCCCCGAGATCGAAGACGTGCTTCGCGGGCGCGTGCGCACAGAGCCCCTTCGGCTGAAACTCGCCGCCCAGTGTCAGAACGATTCCGTCACGGATCCATCGGTCGAAATGGTAATGATTGCGCGCCGGCCTGCCCCACCCGACCTCGGCAGTTCGCCACTTGGCATCCGACACGAAGACCTCGTTCCGCTCGGTCTTCTTCAGATCGAGCGGCGGCGGGGTCAGTCGCAGTGAAACCAGATGGTCGAACCACGCCAGCCGCTCCTTGGAAACGCCGACTTCCCGCGCCGAGGCTCGGACCTGTTCCGCCAGTTTCCAGTCGCCTGAATAAACAGCCGCCTCCGCTTCCCCCAGCAGCCAGCGGGCGTTCAGACCATCCGCGTCAGGACGCCGCCGTTTGTCGATGTCGAACGGAAACCGCCGATCCGAGACCTCCCCATTGGCGTGAACCACCGAGACCTTCAATGCATGCCCGCCCGGCTTCCAATTATTCGTCTCCACCCGGAACCGCCCATCGACAACCTCCGCCACCCAGGTTCGCGCGTCGTAGTTCTGACCGCCATTGGGGTCGACGTAGACAATCACGCCAACCGCTTCAACATCCGCCTCCACGCGCCCGGAAACCAGAAGGGCCGTCTGTTCAGCCTCAAACCGCAGATCAGATAGACGGGTGTTCGCCGGCTGGGATATAGCCCTGTCACTCCCGGTGAACAAGGGATGCGTCGCCAACCGCAGGCAACTCGCAAGGGTCATGAACGAGCCCCGCTTGTCCCAAAGCTCCTTCCGATAGGTGTGATTGCCCCCGCCCATCAGAGCGTTGCCCATGGCCAGCAATTCACGCCGGTTCTGACTGTTGTGCGGCAGCCCCAACCCATGCCCCAGTTCATGCGCGACACCCCCGATGTAAGAGCTGTTGAATGCGGCCAGCGTCTGATCCCGGTCTCCATTGTGTTCCCAAAATACAATCCGCTTCCTCGTGTCCTTGAGATGGCTCGTGTCCAGCAAGCGGCAGTCCGCAGCGAAACAGTGACCCTTTCGATGATCGGAGCCCCCGTCGCCATAGTAGGGGGAATTGAAATGAAACTTCCCCTTCTCATCCTCCTCACACAAGCCACAGAGGATCAGGACATGGTCTTTCTGGAGGTCCACCTCCCCGCCCAACGTCCGACGGATGTCGCGCCGGACCAGGTCGCCGCTGGCATAGCTGTACTTGTCATGCGGAAGTCCGCCGCGCACATGGCGCAGCTTCAGACGGCCTGCTTCCATCTCCAGCGGGAACGTCCGCGCCGTGAACCCGTTGCGCTTCATCTCCTCCCGGTAGAAGGACTGGATGTCCAACAGGATCCTTGTCAGCCTTTCCTCATGCCCCGGCAACGGCTCCCGGTCCGAGGGCGTGAAATACACCACCTTCAACTTGCGCCGGTTCGGTTCCGCTCCCTTGTGAAACGCGTCGATCCCCATCTGGAACCTGGCCGCCAGCTCCGGGGTCGGCGTCATCTGCCCGAACGCGCCAACCGCCGCAACCGCCAACAACGCCCACGCCGCCACGAAACCCGGATTGAAAACTGATGCGCGTTTCATTTTCATGATGAAGTCCGAGGACCATCCCACGCCCCGGACATTCGGCGCGAGCGGAATGTTCGCAAACGCACGCGCAAATCCGGCCTTTTCCCTTGCTCCCAACAATTCCGCCGCGCCATCCTCTGCCGCAATGGGCGTCGCAACAAATGACGAACTGATCGCGCGTTGGAAAGACGCGGAAGCGCCGCTTCTGCCTCTTCTTCACGCGTTTCACGACCGCGACGGCTTCCTCGGCGAAACCGCGCTCCGCGACATCTCAGAACAGACCCGCATCCCGCTCGCCGAACTCTACGGCACGGTCACGTTCTACCATCACTTCGCCCGGACCGCCCCCGGCCAGTCCTCCCCGCGCGTCTGCACTGGTCCGGTCTGCTGCCTGAAAGGCGGCAGGGAACTGCTTCAGGAACTTAAGCGCGAGGGCGCGACAGCGATGGCCTGTTCCGGCCGCTGCGATCAACCCGTTCCCGTTCTGAAGGGGCACGAAACCTGGGTCGGCAACTCGGCGGATTCGCTCGAACGGCTTCCCTCCCCCCTCCCCGCCCCAAATCCCGGCGGAGTGGAAGAATGCGTCTTCGCTTCCATCCGCAACCCGGAACGCAATACCTTGGATGGTTATCGCGCCACCGGCGGCTACGGGGCAATCACCAAGGCGGTCACGGAGATGACGCCCTCCGACGTCGTCCAACTCATCACTGAAAGCAAGCTCGCCGGCCGCGGCGGCGCGGGCTTCCCGACCGGCCTGAAATGGAAGGCTGTCGCCGACGAAACACGTAGCCCAAAAACCGTCGTCTGCAACGCGGACGAAGGCGAACCCGGCTGCTTCAAGGATCGCGCCGTCATGGATTACGATCCCCACGCCGTGATTGAGGGGATGGCCATCGCCGCCTACGCGACCGGCGCCACACGCGGGTTCATCTACCTCCGCTACGAGTACCCCGAGACCTTTACGACGCTCGAACGCGCGATTGCCGAGGCCCAAGCAGCTGGATTGCTCGGCGACGGCGTTCTTGGAACAGACTTCTCCTTCCACCTGCATTTGCGGCGCGGCGCCGGCGCCTACATCTGCGGCGAAGAGGGTTCCCTCTTGAACAGCCTGGAGGGCAAACGCCCCTATCCCCGCAACCGTCCGCCCTTCCCCGTCACGCACGGCTACGAGGACCTGCCCACCGCCGTCAACAATGTGGAAACCCTCGCCTCCGTCGCGCCCATTCTGCGCAACGGAGCGGAATGGTACCGCGGCCTCGGACTCGGCGAACACGCGGGCACAAAACTCGTCAGCCTCTCCGGCGATATCCAACGCCCGGGCAACTACGAGGTTCCCATCGGACTGCCCTTGAAGACGCTGCTTCACCAATGGGCCGGAGGGCCGCCCGCGGGCCGCAGCATCCAGGCCGTCACCATGGCCGGCCTTTCCGGCGGATTTCTCGCCGGCGACGATCTCGACGTGACACTGGACGAACCAAGCATCCGCTCCAAAGGCTCCTTCCTCGGGGCCGCCGGAATCGTCGTCTTCGACGACACTCGCGACATGGTCGAAATGGCCCGCAACGCCATGGACTTCTTCGCCCACGAGTCCTGCGGCAAGTGCTTCCCCTGCCGCATCGGAACGCAACGCCTCACCGAGCGACTCGGCGGCGAGGCCGGTCCCGCGAACTTCGAGCAATGGGAAGCGGAGACCCGTGATATTGGCTCCACCATGAAGGCGACCAGCGCCTGCGGCCTCGGCATGGCCGCGCCCCATGTCACTGAGAGTTTGCTCAAGTATTTCCCCGATTCCGTCGAACGCGACTTGAACTCACGGGGCTGATCGCCAACGATTCCTCTCATGCCTTCCAACGAAATGACACCCCTCGCGCAATCCATCACGGTGGATGGCCGCGAGATGTCGTTTCACGAGGGCGAGACCCTCTACCAGGTCATCAAGCGGCATCAGGATTCCATCCCCACGCTCTGCTACGATCCGCGGTTGGAACCCTTTGGCAGTTGCCGCCTCTGCGTCGTCGAACTCGAGGGCGCCCGCAATCCCGTCGCCTCCTGCACGACCAAGGCCACGCCCGGCATGGTCATCCGCACCGCCACCGAGGCCATCGAGAAACACCGCAAAACGCTGCTTGAGCTCGTCGTCTCGGAGAATCGCGAGATCGATGTCGATCCCCTGCGCGGCCGCGCCTCGCAGGAACTGACGACCCTGGCGGACCGCTACGGCGCGCGAACCGGAAGGTTTCAGGGTCGAAAGTCAGGAACCAGCCACCCCACCGACGACAATCCCTTCATCCTCCGCGATTACGATCTCTGCATCTCCTGCAACCGCTGCGTCCGTGTCTGCGCGGAACAGGAGGGCGACCACGCGATCAACATCGCCAACCGCGGGTTCGACGCCCAGATCTCGACGGAGTTCAACAGCCACCTCAAGGATTCCGACTGCACGTTTTGCGGCCAGTGCGTGCAGACCTGCCCCACCGGCGCGCTCGCTGACAAGAAGGCCCTGCGCGCCGCGGAGGACAGCGCAGAACTGAACAAGACCCGCAGTGTCTGCCCCTATTGCGGCGTTGGCTGCTCGGTCGATCTTCTCTCCAAGGGCGACCGACTCGTCGGCATCCAACCCGCCATGGACGGCCCGGCAAACGAAGGCGCGCTCTGCGTGAAGGGGCAGTTCGCCTTCGACTTCGTCCAGCATGCCGACCGTTTGAGGACTCCGCTCGTCCGCGGCGAGGATGGCGAACTTCATGAGGCAAGCTGGGACGAGGCCCTCGACCGCGCCGCCGCCGGATTCATCAAGGCCCGTGACAATCACGGCCGCCACAGCATCTACGGAATCGCGTCCGGCAGGGCGCCACACGAAGCGGCCTATTCGATGCAGAAATTTGTTCGCGCCGGCTTCGGCACGCATCAGATCGACAACTGCAGCCGTGCTTGACACGCGCCCACGGTCGCCGGTCTGGCGGCCACCATCGGCAGGGGCGCCATGTCCAATCCCCTCGCCGACATGGAAAAACCCGATGTCATTTTCTGCATCGGGACCAACATGACGGAGTGCCATCCGGTCGCCGCGACGCGTCTCAAGAAGGCCATCAAGCGCGGCGCGAAGATGATCGTCGCCGATCCGCGCCGCATCCAACTCGCCAAGCTCGCGCACCTGTATCTTCCCATCCGCGTCGGCTCCGACGTCGCCCTGCTGCTGGCCATGGCCCACGTCATCCAGCGCGAGGGACTGATCGATCGGGATTTCATCGAGTACCGCACGACCGACGCCGAGGCTTTTCTCGAACACATCAAGCAGTTTACACCGGAATGGGCGGCCGGGATCTGCCAAGTCCCCGCCGAGGACATCGAGCAGGCCGCGCTCTGGTACGGAGGCGCAGACAAGGCCGGCATCTACTACACACTCGGGATCACGGAACACATCTGCGGAGTGGACAACGTCCAGAGCCTCTGCAACCTCGCCCTGATGACCGGCAACCTCGGGAAGGAGGGCGCCGGCATCAATCCGATGCGCGGCCAGAACAACATCCAGGGAGCCGGCGACTGCGGGGCTGTTCCCGCCAATTACCCCGGCTTCCAGGCTGTCCACCAACCCGAATCCAAGGAGAAGTTCGAGAAGCTTTACGGGCGGGAAATGGACTCGGAAAAGGGCATCACCAAAGTCGCCGCGCTCAATCGCGCCGGCGACACGATCAAGGCCATGCTCATCGACGGCGAGAACACCGTCGTCACCGATCCCGACCGCAACCACTGTGAGCATGCGCTCAAGAGCCTGGACCATCTTGTCGTCATCGACATCTTCCTGACCGAGACGGGCCGGCTCGCAGATGTCGTCCTGCCCGCCACGGCCTTCGCGGAGACCGACGGCGTCCAGACCAACACCGAGCGTCGCGTCCAACGCCTTCGCGCCGCCGTGCCTCCTCCCGGCGAGGCGAAACCGGACTGGTGGATCATTTCCCAGATCGCCCGGCGCATGGGCATCGCCGGCTTCGAATACAGTTCGGCCAAGGAAATCTTCAACGAACTCTGCTCCCTTTCACCGATCTACGCGGGCCTCGACTGGGACCGTATCGACAAGGGCGAATACAACTGGCCGGTGCCGCACAAGGACCACCCCGGCACCCCCGTGCTCCATCAGGACGAGTTCAAGAACGGGCGCGGCCTCTTCAAGGTCATCGGCTACCGCGATCCCGGCGAGACGATCTCGGAGGAATTCCCCGTCTGGCTGACCACCGGACGTCGGCTGCAGTCCTATCACAGCCGCACCCAGACCGGACGCTCCAGCGGCATCGATTACCTGCTGTCCTCCGAGACCCTGGAAGTTCATCCCGACGACGTCGCCGCCTGGGGATTGAAGGATGGCCAACCCTGCCGGATCGCCAGCGCCCGGGGCTCCATCGAGATTCTGGTCCAGTCCACCGCTCGCTCCCCTCGCGGGACCGTCTTCGCCAGCTTCAGCTTCGCCGAGGTCCCGGTGAACATCCTCACGGGCTCCGGCTACGACCCCGTCACCGAGACGGCCGAACTCAAGGTCTGCCCCGTGCGGATCGAAGCGATCCGGTAGGGACGCGCTGCGCGCGTCCGCGGCGAATCCCTTGACCTTCAATTCCCCCGAGACGCCCCCCCGCCAGCAAGCCGTTCCGCCCCACAATGCATTTCCATCCCCAACGCCTTTCACCCGACCAACTCCGGATTTTCCACGAGCAGGGTTTCCTCACTTTCGGCCCCCTGCTGACCAACGCGGGCCTCACTGAGATGCGCGCCCAATGCATGCGAGCCTGGAAAAAGGAAAAAGGCCCGTTCGATCAGAACGGCACGTGGCTGGACAACGCGCTGCACATCAATATTCATCACCACGCGCCGATCGTCCGTGACTATTACTTTGACGGCCCGCTGGTCGACGTTGCGGAACAATTGATCGGACCGAACCTCAAGGGCGCGACCAGCCAACTCACCTTCAAACTCCGTGGCAACACGCAGTCCTTCGGCTGGCATCACGACAACGCCTACGGCGAACTGGAACCCCATACGGCCCTCACCTGCCTGACCGCGCTCGACGACACCGACGAGGACAACGGATGCCTCCGTGTCATCCCCGGCAGCCACCTCGCAGGCCAGACAAATTATCAACACACGGCCGATGACAAGGCCAAACACGTCGCCATCGAGATGCCCGCCGACGACTCTCGCGCCGTCCCCCTCCCTCTTGAAGCCGGGCACGCGCTGATCATGCACTGCCACCTGCTCCACAAGTCCGAGGGGAACCTCTCCAAGGACAGAGACCGCCGGATACTCTTCCTCCGCTACGCCGACGCGGACGCAGTCGAGGTCTACAATGACCGAAAGCCCAGGTTGGGACGCCTGCTGCGGGGCATGACACGGTTCCAGGAAGTGCGCGATTTCGAGGCGTCGCTCTAACGCCCCGCACCTACTGCCCCAGATCCTTGACGACCCGGTAAAACCGCATCGAATCCCGGTCCGCAAACCCGATGAACGGACGGGTTGCGCTGGTGGCAGTGAAGGTGAATTCCGTGACCCAGTCCAACAGGTTCACGGAAGATTCCAACCGATACTGGACGCCGGTCTCCACCTGAAGATCGAATGCGATCGCGCCGCCGCTGACCGAGACCGTCCCCTTGTCCACGGAGAACATCAGGTCGGAAAACTGGAAGCTGTTTGTGACGGCGTTGGTCAGTCCCGCAGCGTCTTCCGCCTCGATCACCAGGGTGTTTACGGAATCGAGATTCAACAGGTTCGTTCCAATGGTCGCGGAATACCGTGTGATCGGAATCTCGACGGAATCGACGGTCTGCGTGGTATTCGTGACAGCCAGGCGGGATTCGCCGTTCAGAAAGAACTCCACCCTCGCAAGCCCCCCGCCGTCACCCGCCTCAGGATCAGTTGCCATCGCCGTGACGAGCAGGGCCGGCCCGAATGCCGAACTGCCAAGGCGCAATGCCTCCAGCGAGACCTCCGGCGCCGAATTCGTCTCGACCATGACTGTGACATCCAGGCTCGTGGTTCCGCCTCGCGAATCCGTCGCCACCGCCCGCACCGCGTTCGTCCCCGCCACGAAGTTCGTGGCGTTGGCTGTTCCGGCAAACGCATTGGTATCGCCGAGCGTTCCGCCCGGAAACTGACTGACGGCGAAGGAATTCGTCCAGGAGTCGTTGAGAATCAGAAGCTCCACCTGCCGGACCGTGCCGTCCTCGTCCGAAGCCTCGCCCGAAACCGAAAGGTTCGATCCCAGTTTGAAGGAGAAGTTGTTCGTCGGCGCGCTGACTGTCACGACGGGAAGCGCATTGTCGGTGACCGTGATCGTCCCCTGCACCTGGTAGGCCCCAAACAAATCGTTTTGGTAGGTGTAGACGCCCGCGTCCGGAAAGGTCACCACGCAAGTTTCGTTCTTTGGGATCGCCGAGCATCCGGAAACCGCGGCATTTGTGCCCACTGTGTTGAAGGTCACCGACGGCGCGCCGATGATCGAACTGCCCCACCTCACCCCGTAGGAACTGGTCCAGATCACGGTATCCCCAGCGGCGATGATCAGATGGTCCGGAGTGAACTTCGAATCGTCTATCCGCACATGGAATTCCGCCGCTTCAGCCCCTCCGGACAGCACGACGAACGCCGCCCCGAAAAGGGCGGCGAACAGGCGAAAAAACTGGCTGGCTCGACTCATTGGGTGGGAACAACCGGGCGCAGAGCAAAAAAGATCGCCCTCACATAAACAAGCAAAAACCCGGATGGTTGCGCAACCATACGCACGTCTGTAGTCGCGCTCGCGAGAGCGTGCCCACAATGCCATGAAGTTCCGACCTCCCACCTGCTTGTGAAGGCGGCTGCACGTTTCGCATCCACACCCTGTTTTACCTCCGCCCGTCATACCACATGTGGCAGGCCTCCTTGCTTCGCAGGGGGCGCCCGAAGCAAAAGAAGGTTTTCACCAGGATGCCCAGGAGTTCCCCGGGCGAATAGAGCTTCACCTTCCGGGCCGAAGTCATCATCGGATGATCGGTCAGGATCACCACCCGCTTCTTCCGTCGCTTTGCCAATCGTTTCAACCGCCCGAAAAGGTCGAGTTCCTCGGAGGCATACAGCTCGTTGCTGAAACCGCCAACCTCCCGGAAAGCCTCCGCCTGCACCCAGATGAACGAGCCCGCCGCCCAGCGCATGATCCGGCTGATCCCATTCCAGATTCCGTTCACCAATTGAAGCGCGAAACCTCCGTCGTCCATCCGGACCGTGCTGCCGCCCGCCAAGCTGCGCCCTCCCTCGATTTCATCCGCCACGTCGGCCAGCAATGCCCCGCAAGGAGAGCTGTCCGCGTCGATGAACAAGATCCAGTCGCCGGTCGCGGCCTCGGCTCCCCGGTTCCGCGCGCGCCCGATCTGGTTCACCGGTTCGAACACCACGATCGCGCCCTCCTCCTTCGCAATCTCCGGCGTCCGGTCCGTGGAATTGTTGTCGCACACGATCAGTTCCCACTCCCAGCCCCGCTCGTCCAAGACTCCGGTCGCCGAGCGGATCGCCTCCAGCGAGGCGCGGAGCAACTTCTCTTCATTGAAGGCGGGAATGACGATGGAGATCCTCATGCCCCTCCTACCACTCCGTCCCGTAACCGGACGGGATCTCCTCGCCGCGGAAACGGTCCTCCGTCCAGGGATCGGCGGTGTCCGAGTAGCCCCGTTTCTCCCAATAGCCCAACTCGTGTGAATCCGTGAACCGGATCTCGCGCAGGAACTTCGCGCTCTTCCAGGCGTAAAGCTTCGGGATGACCATCCGCGCGGGAGCGCCGTGTTCCAGCGGGAGCGGCTCGCCGTTCACCCCGGTTGCGACCAGGACATCGTCGTCCATGCAGGCGTCCAACTCCACATTGGTGTCATAACCGTCGTAACCCTGAAAGACCACGTGAGTGGCCTCGGAGGCGGGCTTCACCAGATCGATGATCGAGAAGAACGCCACTCCCTCCCAGCTCAGATCGAAACGGCTCCAGGTGGTGACGCAGTGAAAGTCGCTCGTGTCGGCAAACCGCGGCAGCGCATTGAACGCCGCCCAATCCAGCTCCACCGGCGACTCAACCAGCCCGTGGATCTGCAACCGCCACTCGCTCAACGAGACCTTCGGCTGGATGTCCAGATCCAGCACGGGCAGATCCTTCACCTCGCGTTGCCCCGGCGGCAGCCGATCCGTCGAGCGGACGGCGCGCTTCTCCCTAACCGCCATCTTGCGCGCCCAACGTTCCTTGGCTGAAATCCACTTGTCCTTCATTTCAATCCCAGACAAACGACGCGATTGCATTCAACTCCCGGACAAACAGGCCCTCGCTCACCACAGCCAGGTGCGCCCAGGTCTCCGAGTCGGCGATCTTTCGTTCCCCCAACCGCCGAAACGCCTTGGGATCTGCGGCGATGAGATGCAGCGTCCCCTCGGAATCGAGCATCAGGATCTTGTCGGCGTTCGCAACCAGGGAGGCGTAATCCGTGAACTTCTCATCCGTCGCCCACGAGATACTCCCGTCGGCCAGGTCAATGCACGCAAAGCGGCTGTTGCGCAGGTGGAGGTAGGCGTGGCCATCCGCCACGACCGGCGACGACATAAAGGCCTGCAGCTTGTTGTCCCAGACCTTCTCCGCCTCCAGGCTTGCGCCACTCCCTTCAATCCGAAACCACTGCGACCGTCCGCCGTAACTGCTGGTGAAGACTCCTCCCGCGTGGATCACCGGCGTCAGAATGTTCTGATCGTGCGACGAGCGGACCGGCGTATTCCAGAGCATCGCGCCGTCCCCGGGATCGAAACCCGCCAAGGTTTCCCGCGACTGCGCGAGCAAATGCGGACGACCGGCCAGATCACCGATAATCGGGGAAGAAAACGCACTGCGGGATTTGTTCTTCGCCGTTTCGACAAACACCCGCCAGCGCGTCTCTCCCGTGCGTTTATCGACCTTCAACAGCCCATCCGCCGCCTGGACGTAGATCGAATCGCCTGCGACCAACGGAGAGCAGACAAAGCCAAACTGCGGCATCGGACGTCCGTGTCTTGCAGCCAGGTCCGCCCGCCAGATCTCAGCGCCCGTTTCCGCGTCGAGGCAAACCAGCACGTCCAACATCCCGCCGACGTAGACCCGCCCTTCATCCAAGGCGGGGGTGGATCGAGTCCAACTGCCGTTCTTCCGCGCATACCACGGAACCTTCATCGCCCCCGGCCATTGCGCACTCCAGAGGGGGCTCCCTTTCGTCCGGTCAAACGCCCGCACGACCTCGGTCTCCTCGTCCTTCGTCTCCACGGTGAAAACCGCCTTATCCGAAACTACCGGACCGGAATACCCCGGCCCGAGTTCAACGCGCCAACGCGGTTTCAAGCCTCTCAAGTCATCCGGCCATGCCGCGCCATGAAACTGTCCGTCACGATCCGGACCGCGCCATTGCGGCCAGACATTGCTCATTTCCGCCGCCAAAGAGCCCTGCGGCAGCGCAAGCGCACACAAGATTATGAAGATCAACCTGATCATCCGAAAACCCGCCATGGTCCGCGATTCGTCGTCGGACCGAACGGGCTGAAGACTCGCCGCTATCGCGGCTCGCTGCAAGTCGAACGCCGGAAACAATACAGGTCGGGCGCCGTGTTTTCGTGACGGCTTGCCCGCCATGTCGGACGGACATCCTGCCTGTCTTCGGCATGCCCGGGAGCGCGCGTTGTTTGCGGAGTCGATCTTCCCGAATGTCCAACGTAAGCCTTGTCGGCGACCGGCTGGACGCGCTGGCCTACGAAGCGCCCCCCGTCCCCTGATGCCGCCTGGACCTTTCGCAAATCATCGTCCTCCGAAAGTTCAGCCGGAATGACTTCCACCACCTTCCAGTCCCGCCGCACAAGTCAACGCGACTCCGCCGCGACGATCCGCGCGAACAGCGCCTTGTTGTTCTCCCCCTTGCGTGTGCCATGGCTCACCCGCCCCTCGCCACAGGTCACCCAGCTTTCGGTGTCGCTGACCCGGCATATGCCGGAGTTGCCCAGCGTGGCGTCATTCTCCGGCAGGAGGACACGCTCAGTCGCCCGAATCACGCACAACCTGTCGGGATCGACCTGCCCGATGAAGAGAGGGGCTCGATGCCGCATGATGTGATCGTTGTCGGCGCCGCGGCGGGTATAGACGAGGAACAGGCCGCCGCCGCAGGTCACCCAGTGCTGCTGCGTGTTGTAACTGCCCAGCGGTTGACCGTCATCGAACGTCCACTCCCGCTGCGGATCGAAATGAACCCCGTCCTTTCCGCTCGTCACAAAAGCGCTGTGATCGGCCCGCAAGGTGAGGAAGAAACGGCCGTCATGCTCCGTCAGCGACGGCTCATAGAGTCCGCGCCCTGTGGGCGCCGTATGCTCGGTTCCGTGCTCCTTGTAACTCAACGTCTCCCCGTCGAAATCGCAGCGAACAACGACGCTCACGTACTGCCGCTTTTGGGGACTGCGTTGATACCGGACGGGCAGAAGAACCTCCCCGTTCTCCAGATGAACCCGTTGATGACAACCGGCGTTGGCGGCAATGACCGGCTCTCCCGCATGGTCACGCTCCGGCATGACCAGGGTCTTCAACCCGCCCCAGAGGCCGGTCGCCGGATCCCTGACCGCATAGGAGACCTTTTCCCTGAGAATGTCCTCCTTCACTCCCCCGGCAAAATTGAAGG
>JAYPFK010000002.1:239747-291537 GCA_038126235.1 Verrucomicrobiales bacterium | reverse complement strand
AGAGCAGGGCTTGCGCATGAGTTGGGATCGCGCGCAGTTGGAGTTCACGCTTTAGCGTGTTTCCGGGCGAATGCACGCTAAAGCGTGAACTCCAACAATCGGCCCCAAGCCGGCAACACGGCAAATCACCCTGTTTTTCAACTCATGCCTAAGCCCTCACCCGAAGAGCAGCGTCTTGGGAAGACGAACGTCCAACGTCAAGCCTGACGTATCAGACCGGGATCACCTGGGCTTGGTCGTCGCGACCGAGTTCTTCTTGGCGAGCAGGTCGATGTAATCGATGAGGATCAGGCGGGTCTCCTTCATGCCGGCGTCGATGACGGGAATGTCTTCCTCTTCCTTTTCACCGTCCTTCTTTGGCTCTTCCTCCTCGGCGGCTTCTTCGTCGTCCTCCTTCAGGTTGGGTTCGGGAAGCCCCTCCATATCGACGTTCTTCAGGGTGAACTTGTAGTCCTTCAGGTCGGACTCGGGACGGGATTTGATTTCCTGTTTGCGCTTTTCGATCCGCGCCTCGTTCTCCTCCTTCTCCTTGATCCGGGTTTGTTCGTTCAGGGAGACGGTCTTGTCGGCGATGAGCTCCTTGTAGCGGGTGATGTCTTCACGGATGTAGGCGAAATCCTGGTCCGTTTCCATCCGTCTGGCGTGCAGTTTGTTCAACTGGTCCGCATGGCGGGCGGCACGGTCCATCCTGGCGAGGTGGACCTTCTCCTTCTGGAGGACCTCCTTCGGGATGAAGTCCCATTCAAGCGGATTCTCCAGTCCGGCCTCGCCCATGTCTTCGACGTGGTTGTTGACCGAGGGCAGCAGGATGTCCGGAACGACGCCGCGCTTTTGCGTGGAGTGGCCGCTGGGGCGGTAGAACTTGCGGATGGTGATCTTCAAGGCTCCGGGGCGGAACTCCTTGGTCGCCAGTTTTTGTCGGAGTTCCGGGAAGAAACGGTCCATCTCCAGGAGTGTCTGCACGGTGCCTTTGCCGTGGGTGGACTTCTCTCCGACGATCAAGGCGCGGTCGTGGTCCTGAAGCGCGCCGGCGAGAATCTCCGAGGCGGAGGCGCTGTGCCGGCTGGTCAGCACGATCATGGGGCCGTCGTAGGCGATGCTGTCGTCGGGATCGTTGTCCACGGTGATCTCCCCGTCGATGCCCTTCACCAGCACGACGGGACCGTCCTTGATGAAGAGGCCGCTGAGCTTGATGGCTTCATCCAGCGAGCCGCCGCCATTGCGGCGAAGGTCCAGCACCAGCCCCTCGATGTTCTCCTTCTTGAGCCGTTTCAGCAGGGTCAGGACGTCCTTTGTGGTGCTTTTCAGCTCTTTCTTCCGCTTGGAATTGTCGAGGTTGAAGTCGGCGTAGAAGGAGGGCAGGTCGATGACGCCGAGTCGTCGTTCGCGGCCGGCGCCATCCTTCATCTCGATCAGGCGCCCGGTGGCCTCTTGGCTTTCGAGGGGGATCTCGTCACGGATGAGGCTGATGTTCTTGCGCACGGAAGAGTCGGAGGCGTCGGCGGGGATGACGGTTAGGCGGACTTCCGTGCCTTGGGGGCCTCGGATGAGATCGACCACCTTCCGGAGCGGCATGTCCACCACGTCGACGGGCTCTTCGTCAGCCTGGGCGACGGACACGATCTTGTCCTTGGCCTTGAGCTTCTTGCTGCGGGCGGCGGGGCCTCCGGGAATAACGCGCACGATCTCGCAGGTGCCGTCGGGTGAGCTGAGCAGGGCGCCGATGCCGTGCAGCGAGAGCTTCATGGAAATCTCGAAGTTTTGGAGCGAGTGCGCCCCCATGTAGTCGGAATGGGGGTCGTAGGCGCGGGTGAGGCTGGACAGATAGAGTTCCAGCACATCGTCGTGGTCCATTTCGGCGAAGTGGCGATAGATGCGGTCGTAACGCCGCTTGAGCGTCTTGACGATCTCGTCGGGCTTGGTGTCGCCCAGCTTTTCCTGCAGGTATTCGTAGCGCAGGCGGCGTTTCCAGAGCGCCTGTTGCTCGGCCTTGTTCTTGGGGGCTTCAGCGTCCTTGCGGTTGACCAGGTAACGTTCGTCGTCGGTGAATTCGAAGGTATCGTTGTCCAGGGCGTTGTTGGCGAACTCGTGATTGGCCTTCAGGCGGACCATGAACTTGTCGAAGATCCGATGCGCAAGGGATATGTCTCCGTCGGCGGTTCTCTTGCTCAGGGAGGGGACATACATCCGGAATTGGTTGATGTCTGACTGCAGGAAGAAGAGTTTCTGGTTGTCGAGCAGCTTGAGATAGGTGTCCAGGAAGAAGCGGGCCTTGTCCTCGTCGAGTTTCCGGTTGTCCTTGTCGAAATGGTAGGCTTGGAGGATGCCGACGACCTTTTCGGCGATGATTCCGTCGAATTCGCCCGGCGTCCGGTCCGCTTCCTTGGTTTCAACGGCGGAGGAGACGAGCGGCGCGGCCCCGATCAGGAACAACAGGAAAAGAGGGAAAATCTTCGATTTCACGGCGTTGGGATTTATCAGGAATTGCGCCTTTAGAATACATTAATTGTCATAAAATTCACCTTGAGGGGCAGGTTTTGAAGCGGAGTCGCTCCCGGGAAACGCGGAGCGGGATACGGGAATCAGAGACCAAGCGGGGTCAACGTTCGCCCAGGTGCCGCTTGAGGGACCAGGCCAGATCCACCGGACGCTTGACGGTGATGGTCTTTCCGTCGATGGCAATCAGATCCTGAGACCGGAGCCGGGCCATCGTTCGGGACAAGGTCTCGCTGACCGCGCCAATTTCCGAGGCGAGCACGCGCTTGGTCGTGTCCAGTCTGACCACCACAGCCTGATCGCTGGCGGGATCGGGGCAGCGTTTCAGCAGCCAGTTCATCAGCCGTGACTCGACGTCCTTGAGCCTCAGGTCGTCGATCTGGGCGATCAGGTCGCAATAGTGGCGGGAGATCGACGCCAGCGTCCGCAGGGCCAGTTCGGGGCGATGTCGCAGCAGGCCCAGGAATCCGGTCTTCTGCACCAGCAAGACGCGGGACGGCTCCACCGCACGGGCGTCGGCGGGGCGTCCGGCGTCGGTTGCGATCGAGGCCTCGCCGAAGGATTCGTCTTCGCGGAAGATATGAATGACCTGCTCCCGGCCTTCCGCGTTCACCCGATGGAGACTGACGGCTCCCTCCTGCACGATGTAGAAGCCAGTCGGTCGATCCCCCTCGTGGAAGAGGTAGGCGTTCTTCTCGAACGGCTTTGCGACGGTGATTTCAGCGATGGATTCAAGTTCGTGGTGGGCCAGCCCCTCAAACAACCGGCACTGTCCCAGGGAGCACGCCAACGAAGCCTGCCTGTATTCGACCTGTTCTGCGATGGTCATGATCGGGTGAAACGCCAGATCCTCCGTCCGGGCGATGTGCGGACAGGGGTGACGGAGGTCCGTATGCTTCAGAACCATGGGTGACAGTCCGCCAGCCGGCCAACCGTGCGTTGTTTCCGGCTTGTCCTCGTTTGTCTGTCGGTTCCGCAGAAAACGAGCGCCGGCCGGGTTGGATGTGCGGGTGCATCCAACCCGGCTTGTCGCCGTTTTTAGGAAGGGTGGTGATCAGGCCATTCCCTCCCGCACCACCCCTGGCCTGCGCGGCTGTGGAAACAAAGTCGGTTGCGTTTGGCGGGATCGGGCTTAATTTGGCCGGTCGTTTTTGACTTGAGTTCCTGATCTGAATCGCCAACCTGCATCGCATCACCTGTCCTTGTCCCCAGGCATGAGCAAAGCCAGTCCTTCCCCGCTCTTCTTCAGCCGGCAACGAACCAGCGGCTCTTCCGGCGCGGTTTCGGAAAGTTCGTGGACTCCCAACACCGATGTCTACGCCACGGAAACGGGGCTGGTCGTCACAGTGGAGTTGGCGGGAATGCGCCGGGAGGACCTGGATCTGGCGGTGGATGGGCAGCGGATGATCATCAGCGGGAGTCGCTCAGACTGTTCCCGGGAGGCCAATTCCAAGTTTCTGGTCATGGAGATCAACTACGGCGCCTTCGAGAGTGTGATCGATGTGCCGGATGGATACGACCTGAACAAGGCGCGCGCCATCTATCAAAACGGGTTTCTTCGGGTCGAGATCCCGGCCTCCGGGAGGTCGTCCCGGCGCAGGAAGATCCCGGTTTCCGATGATTGAGGATCTTGTGCCGGAACCTTTTCCGGGAGGCGGGCATTCATCAAGGTGACGGGTTTTCCATGAGTTCTCCGGACACTGAATTCATCCGCATTCTCAATGCCTCCCAGCTTGGCGAAGACTCCGGAGGTCGGCCCGCTCCCGACTCAATGCCGGACACACTGCCCATTCTGGGGCTCGCGGACATCGTCATCTTCCCCGGGCTTGTCGTCCCCCTCATCGTCGACACCAAGGAAGGCGCCCGCCTGATCGACGATGTGGTCGGCGGCGACCGCTTCCTGGGGCTGGTTCTCCAGAAGGACCCGGACATCGACAACCCGTCGCCGGACGACCTTCACGATCGCGGTTGTGCCGGTCGGGTGACCAAGATGCTGAAGTCCCCGGACAACACGGTTCGCGTTCTGGTGGAAGGCGTTCGCCGGATGGAGATTCTCTCCTACGAATCCCGCCGTCCCTATCTCAAGGCCCGGGTGAAGTATCATCCCAGCCAGGTCGAGGAGACCGTGGAGTTGACGGCCCTGACCCGGAACGCGCGGCGGATGTTTTCAGAGGTGGTTGAGCTGTCCCCGGTGTTGAATGACACCGTCAAGGCCGCCGCGGAGAACACCGATGAGCATGGCCGCCTTGCCGACCTCATCGCAGCCAACCTGAATCTCAGCCTGGATGAGCGGCAGGAATTGTTGGGCATTTATGATGTTGTCGCGAGGCTCAACCGCCTGCTCCCGCTCCTGCAGCGGGAGCGGGAGGTCCTGGCTCTGGGGTCCAAGATCCAGAAGGACGTCGCCGGGGTCATGTCACAGACCCAGCGAGAACACTTTCTTCGGGAACAGATCCGGGCGATCCAGCGCGAGTTGGGGGAGGGGGATCCGGCGGTCGAGGAAGCCAATGAACTGCGGACTCTGATCGAGGAGAACGGTTTGCCCGAGGAGGTCGCGGCGGTGGCTTTCAAGGAACTGACGCGGCTGCAGCAGACCCCGCCAGCCTCCGGCGAGCACGCCATCATCCGGAACTACCTGGATTGGATCGTGCATCTGCCCTGGAACCGCACGACCGAGGACCGGCTGGATCTCGAGGAAGCGGCCCGCATCCTGGACTCCGGCCACCACGGGTTGGCGAAGATCAAGGACCGCCTGCTGGAATTTCTGGCCGTGCTCAAGCTGCGCCAGTCGCTCAAGGGTCCCTTGCTCTGCCTGGTCGGCCCGCCCGGCGTCGGCAAGACCTCGCTGGGCAAGAGCGTGGCGGAGGCCTTGGGACGGAAGTTCCTGCGGATTTCGCTGGGCGGCGTGCGTGACGAGGCGGAGATCCGCGGACATCGGCGCACCTACATCGGAGCCATGCCGGGACGTTTCATCCAGGGACTGCGCAACGTCGACAGCGCGAATCCCGTCATTCTCCTCGATGAATTGGACAAGGTGGGCGGAGATTCGCGGGGCAATCCCGAAGCGGCGCTGATGGAGGCGCTGGACCCCCAGCAGAACCAGACCTTCAGCGATCATTACCTCGATCTGCCGTTCGACCTGTCGCGCGCCCTCTTCATCGCCACCGCGAACTGGCTCGACCCGATCCATCCCGCCTTGCGCGACCGGCTGGAAGTCATCGAGTTGCCGAGCTATACGACGAACGAGAAGCTTCAGATCGCCAAGCGGCACCTCGTCCCGCGACAGTTGGAGGAGCACGGCCTCAAGAAGAGCCAGGCCCGGATCCATGACGCCGCGCTGCGCGGCGTCATCGAACAATACACCCGCGAGGCCGGCTGCCGGCAGCTGGACCGTGAGATCGCTTCCCTGTTCCGCAAGGCCGCGCGCGACATTGCCGGCTCCAAACGCGCGCGGCGCAAGCCCTTCAGCGTGACTGGCGCGTCGCTGCGAAAGTTGCTGGGGCCGCCCCGTTTCGAACCGGAAACCGCCGGCCGGATCACCCAGTGCGGCATTGCCATCGGGCTGGCCTGGACGCCGGTCGGCGGCGAGATCCTCTTCATCGAGGCCACCAAGATGCCCGGCAAGGGCAGGTTGATCCTGACCGGCTCGCTCGGCGAGATCATGAAGGAAAGCGCCCAGACGGCCTTGAGCTACCTCCGGTCGAACGCGGCGGACATCGGCGTGGATGCCGAGACGTTCGAGAAGAATGACATCCACGTCCATGTGCCGGCGGGAGCCACGCCCAAGGATGGCCCCAGCGCCGGCGTCGCCATCGTCCTGGCCCTGACCTCGCTGTTGACCGGTCTGCGCGTGCGGTCCGATCTCGCGATGACCGGGGAGATCAGCCTGCGGGGTCGCGTCCTGCCCGTGGGAGGCGTGAAGGAGAAACTCCTGGCTGCCGCGCGCGCCGGCGTGAAGCGCGTGATCCTGCCGGAACGCAATCGCAAGGACTGGGATGAGGCCCCGCCGGAGGTGCACGACAGAATAAAAGTCAGTTTCGCGCGTCAGATCTCTGAACTCAATCCCATGGCCATCCTCCAGCAATGAACCTCGTCCGCGCAATCCGTCCGATCGCCGCGCTGTTCGTTGCCTCGGCCGTGTTCGGCGCATGGTCGGACGAACCGGAAGGCGACGCGCAACGGAAAGGCCGTGAGATTGCGAGGCAACTGCTTGGTCAGCGGCCAACCCGGAACGCCGCCGTCTCTGGCACGATCAAGATCCGGCCCAAGAAAGGCGACATCCGCGAGATTCCGTTCCGCTCGTCCGTGGTTGTCGAGGAAGACGGATGGAAGTCGGTCTATGAAACCGAGGATGCCGCCGGAAAACCCGCGACCCGGCTCACCATCCGCCACACTGCCAATGTGGTTCCCGGATTCTTCATCCAGACCGCAGACGACGGAGGCGCGTTCGGCGAACTGCGGAAGCTGGAGTGGAAGGAGGTTTTTGAGCCTTTTGTCGGTTCCGACTTCCGGATCATCGACCTGGCCTACCCGCGTTCCGATCACCTGACCTGGCCGACGCAGCGGCTGTTGCGGACCGACATCCGGCGCGGACAGTCCTGCCACGAATTGGAAAGCGTGAACCCCCATCCGGAGCAGGGCGGCTTCGCGCGGGTGGTTTCCTGGATCGACATCGACACCGGCGGCCCGCTGGAAATCACGGGCTACGACCAGGAAGACGACGATGTGCTGGAGTTTTCCCCAAAACGCTTCCGCAAGGTGAACGGTGAGTTCAAGGTCACGGAACTCCACATCCGAAACGGGAAGACCGGCTCCCGCACCATTCTCAGGTTTGACTTCGGCGAGTGACGCCCCCTATTCCGCGGGCTTCATTTTCTTCAACAGCTGGAAGAGGTCGCTGTCGGTGGAGAGGATGACGGTGGTGTCCTGGCCGAGGGCCTCCTGGTAGACCTCCATGGTCTTGACGAACTGGTAGAACTCGGCGGCCTCGGGGGACTGGTTGTAGGCGGCGGCGTAGATCTCGGTGGCCTCGGCGTCCGCCGCGCCCTGGATCTCCTCAACCCGCTTGTAGGCCTCGGACTCGATTTCGAGCAGGTCCTTTTCCTTCTCGCCAATGATCTTGGCCGCCTCGCCCGCGCCCTCGGACCGGAAGCGCTCGGCGATCTGCTGGCGCTCGCTGATCATGCGCTCGTAGATGCGCTGGCGGACGCTCTCGTTGTAGTTGATGCGCTTGAAGCGGACGTCCATCAGGTCGATGCCGAACTCCTTCAGCTTGGGCGCGGCCTTCTTGAAGATTTCCTCCTCGATGACGCCGCGGCCGGCCGTGATGGGATAGAGGACGCCGATGGTGCCGGGGGCTTCGGCCAGCGTCTCGTCTCGCTCGGGCACGCGGTCCTTGGTGGTGCGAATGACCTCGATCAGTTCGTGTTTGGCAATGGAGTTGCGGGTCTCGCTCCCCAGGATGTCGTTCAGGCGCGAGATGGCGCTGCGCTCGTCGCGCAGGCGAAGGAAATACTGCTTGGGATCGCTGATGCGCCAGCGGCCAAAGGTGTCCACCAGGATGTAGGTCTTGTCCTTGGTGGGCATTTCGTTGGGGTGACCGTCCCATTCGAGGATGCGCTTCTCCAGACGGTTGACGTCCTGGATGAACGGGGTCTTGAAATGCAGTCCGGAATCGACGACCGGGTCGCCAACCGGCTTGCCAAACTGCGTGATGATGACCTGTTCGGTCTCCTGAACCGTGTAGGCTGCGCTGAATAGCAGGATCGCGCACGCGACGACCAGACCGAGGATGAGGCATCCGCTGGCGGGCTTCATCGGACCCTCCTTTCCGCCTGCGCGTCCAGTTGCAGCAGCGGGAGGATCTGCTTTGCGTCCTCGTCGATGACGATCTTGCGGCCCAGCTTGGGCACGATGTCTTTCATGGTTTCCAGGTAGATGCGCTGACGGGTGACTTCGGGAGCCTTGACGTATTCGATCAACACGGCCTTGAACTTGGCGACGTCGCCCTCCGCTTCGTTGACGCGCTTGAGGGCGTAGCCTTCGGCGGCCTGGATCTTCTGCTCGGCCTCGCCGCGCGCCTTGGGGACCTCCTTGTTGTACTCGCCTTTCGCGACATTGATCAGTTTCTCGCGTTCCTGCTGGGACTGGTTGACCTCGTTGAACGAGGGCTGCACTGGCTTGGGCGGATTGACGTTCTTCAGTTGGACCTGGTCGATGCTCAGGCCCAGTTCATACTGTTCCACCTTCTTCTGCAGTTGGGCCTGCGCCTCGGACTCGATCTCCTGCCGGCCGATGGTGATGACCTCGTCGACCGTGCGGTCGCCGACCACGGTGCGCATGACAGACTCGGAGAGGTGGCGCAGGGTGCGGGCCGGTTCGTGCACCTTGAACAGGTAGGAGCGGGGATCCGTGATTCGGTACTGCACGATCCATTCCACGGTCGCGGTGTTGAGGTCGCCGGTGACCATGCTCTTCTCCTGTTCCTGCTCATCCCCGGACAGTGAGTACTGGTCGCGATTGGTCGCGCCCGGCGTCCCGAAGCCGAATTCCTGCTTCATCTGCCGCTTGACCTGGACGGGTTCCTGCGTGTCGATGCCGAAGGGCAGCTTGTAGCGCAGCCCGGGATCGACCGTCTCGATGTATTTCCCGAACCGGAGCACGACCGCCTGGGATTCTGCTGGAACGGTGTAGATCGTCGTGAAGAGGCCCACCCCGACCAGGGCGCCGGCGATCCCGATCAGGATTGTGCGCAGCGGCCCACGCAGGTCGGCGAGGTTTTCAGGGAGGTGTATTTCGATGCGTTGTCCCATGGGGTGGAAGACCTTCGCAGAGAACCGGGAACAGGTCAAACGGCATCGGGCCGGCGCGATTTCTCGGGCGGCCCAGGCGCGGGGATGCGGCGGGGGGCAACCGCGTAAACGCAGAATTCCGGACTTTTTCCTTCTTGTCTGCCGTCGCATCCGATCCCTCGAAGCCCTTCGCAATCCGCTTCAAACGGAGCCGTTCTTGATGCAGACTGCCCCCCCGCGTCGGCCAGACCCGGCGAGGCGGAACATACGACCATCATGAGCGAACCAACATTGCCCCGCATCGCCGTCACCATGGGCGACCCGGTTGGCGTCGGCCCGGAAATCTGCCTACGCCTGCTGGGCAACCCAGCGATCCGCGAGACCTGTGTCCCGGTTGTGTTCGGCGACGCTTCGATCATGCGGCGCGTCGCGGAGGCCTGCGGGTTGCCGGCTCCAGATCGCACGATGGCCCTCGCCGACTGGGCCAAGGTTTTCGCCGGCCTTGCCGAGCCGAGCTTGGTCGATATCCCCACGGTGGACCTGTCGGACATTCGGGCCGGCGTTGTCTCCGGAGCGACCGGCATGGCCGGTTACATCTACGTGGAGGAGGCCATCCAGGCCGCGGTGAAAGGCGAGGTCGACGCCATCTGCACCGGCCCGCTGAACAAGGAGGCCCTGCGCGACGCGGGGGTGCCCTATCCCGGCCACACCGAGATCCTCGCCGCCAAGACCAACGCGGATCGCGTCTGCATGATGCTGACCTCGGATGAGATCACCTGCGCCTTTGTCACAACGCACGTCGGTTACCACGAAGTGCCGGGATTGCTGACGAAAGAGCGTATCCTGGACACGATCGAGTTGGCGGACTCCGCGATGCGCCGCATTCGTGGACGATCGCCGAAACTGATCGCCTGCGCCCTGAACCCCCACGCCGGCGAGGGCGGCCTGTTCGGGAATCGGGAGGAGGAGGAGATCATCATACCTGCTCTGGAGCGCGCGCGCCGGGAGGGCATCGAGATTGAAGGCCCCCTGCCGCCCGACACGGCGTTCCTGCCCTGGCGGCGCGAAACGACCGACTGTTTCATCTGCATGTATCACGACCAGGGCCATATTCCGTTGAAGGCGCTGGCGTTTGACAAGGCGATCAATGTCACCCTAGGCCTGCCCATCGTGCGCACCTCGGTCGATCACGGCACCGCCTGCGACATCGCCTGGCAGGGAAAGGCGAATCCAGGAAGCCTCTATGAGGCCGTGGGCCTTGCGGCGAAGTTGGCGCGGTAAGTGAGGGGAATGGGGTATGAGGGCATGAGGGGATGGCGCGCGCGGCCCCTTGGAGTTTGAAGTTCAAAGTTGGATGTTGGACGTTTGACGTGGGCCTTTCTCCCACACCCCCATTCCCTCACACGCCCACACCCCTTTGCCTTTCCCCGCCTTGCGAACCCGCCATTCCGGCGCTAACCATTCGCGCGTGCCAGACGATTTCAAAGACGCCGCCCTGGTCCTGGTGGGCCATGGCGCCACGCTCAACCCGGATTCCGCCGCGCCCACGCTGCAGCACGCGGACGAGATCCGCCGGCGTGACATCTTCGCCCAGGTTCTTCCGTGCTTCTGGAAGGAGGAGCCCTACATCTATGGCGCGCTTCGCGGTGTGTTCGCCCCGCGCGTGTTCATCGTGCCGGTGTTCATCAGCGAGGGATATTTCACGGAACAGGTGATCCCCCGGGAAATGGGCTTCTGCGGCAACGACGAGCCCGATTTTCCGCGCGTTCAGGTCCGGGGTGGGCAGACCTTCTTCTACTGCGGTCCGGTCGGAACACACGACAGCATGACCGAAGTGATCGTGGCGCGCGCGCGGGACGTCGTGAAGAAGTATCCCTTTCCGATCTCGCCCAAGCCCGCAGACACCACGTTGTTCATCGCCGGTCACGGCACGGGAAACAACGAAAACTCCCGCAAGGTCATTGAGCGGCAGGCCGAACTGATCGGCGCCGCCGGCGAATACGCGGCCGTGCATGCGATCTTTATGGAGGAGGAGCCGCGCATCGCCGACTGTTACACGCTTTCAGAAACGAAGAACCTGGTGGTCGTCCCCTTCTTCATCAGTGACGGGCTGCACTCCTACGAGGACATCCCGGAAATGCTGGGCGAACCCTCGCGTCTGATCCGTGAGCGGCTTGAAAAGGGCCAGCCCACCTGGCGCAATCCCACCGAGAAACGCGGCAAGCGCGTCTGGTACACCAGCAGCATCGGCGGCGAACCTCATATCCCGGACGTGATCATGGAACGCGTGCGGGAGATGGCGGTGACGGGGGATCAGTAATCAGTGGTCAACTATGGGTGGCCAGTGGTCAGATTCTGAATACTGAATACCGATCACTGACCCACTGCCTGCTCACACCCCGATCCCCGCTACGATCACGATCAGGCTGAGGATCGCGAAGCAGACGCCGAAGCAGGCGAGAAAGCCCCAGAAGTCCATCTTGGTCGGCCGTTGAAATTCAAAGTCCGGGTGCTTGAAGAGCTTGCGGTCGTTGAAACGATCGGGGTTCGCGTAGCTCCTCTCCATTTCGGCGGCGTCCTCGTCGTGATCGGGAATGACCGGCGTCTTCATCTTCACGTAGAGCCGGTCCAGCCCCGCCTTGTCGCAGGGCTTGGTGAACAGGCTCGCCAGGATCATCACCAGAAAGGGAGCCACGATCTTGAAGGGCAGGTCCAGCGTGGCGAGGGCGGCGTTGCGGACCCTGGTCAGGTCCATGCCCAGGATCTTGGTGTAGATGACCATGTCGAAACGAAAGGACCCATGGCCGACCAGGGGGCCATCGTGGGTCTTCACGACGACGGTCTTGTTTCCGTCCACCGAGCGGGAGAGTTCCTTGAACACCGGGTCGCCCTCCGCCGGCTTCACGCCGTCGCTCCAATAGATCGAGGTCCCGCCGCTCTTCTTCGTTTCGGTCACAGGATCGCCGACCTTTGCCGCCCGTTTCGCCGCGACGTCCGAGGGCGAAGCCTTGCGGATGGTGGATGTCTCCGTGATCTGGTTCACCGTGGAAAACCCCGGATTGGTCCGCAGGCCCGGCGCCACGGCGGGAATCAACCGGGGCAGGACGAAGAAGCTGGCGAGGCAGAAACCGACCGTGATCCAGCCGGCCATCGTCGTGGCGCGGCGCCAATACATGCCGATCCAGAACAAGGCGGCAAAAGTCATGGGAACGATCCACGTCTGCTTGAGGATGGCGAACATGTCGTTGATCGTCATCGCGCAGATCACGGCGCCGACCACCACGATCCCGCCGGTGATGCGGCCGAGCTTCAGGCATTGCTCCTCGCTCGCGTCGGGCTTCACAAAAGGCACATAGATGTTCCGGACGACCAGGGCCGAGCACACCAGCATGTAGCAGTCCACGCTGCTCATCAGCGCCGCCAGCAGGCAGGCCAGCATCAGGCCGACGAGCCCGATGCCGATGGGGCCGAGCAGTTCCTTGGTCGCCACGCCCCAGGCCTGGTCGGGATCGGCGATCAGTTCCGGGCGGGAGGAGAACAGCGTCAGCACGATCAGCGCCGTGATCACCCAGCCGATGGTGCAGAAGCGCTTGATGAAGTTGCCGGTGACGAGGCCGACCCGCGCGTCGTGCTCGCTCTTGGCCGTGCCGCCGCCGGTGACGATGAAGTGCGGCGTCAGAACGATGCCGATCGCGTTCATGATCACGATCATCACGATGGCATAGAGCGGGAACTCCGCGCCGGCGGTGCCGCCGAGGATGGTGAAGGTGCTTTCCGGGAGTTGCTCATGCATCACGCGGAATCCGTCCGTCCAGGAATCGCCCGGCGCGCCGAACTTCTTCACCACGGCGCTCAGTCCGAAGGGGATCAGCAGCACGGACAACAGGATAATGCAGATGCCCTGGATCAGGTCCGTCCAGTAGGCCGCGGTCACGCCGCCCAGCACGCCGTAGACGACCACGATCAGGGCCACCATCGGGACGAGGACGTGCTCGGTCTGCAGGCCCATGATCTCCGGCCCCATCAAGGGCACGGAGACCTTGCCGATCGCGGTAAAAAGCATTGCCCCGTAGACCATGTAATAGAAGCAGCCGAAGATCGCGTAGGCCACGCCGATCCTCTTGGACTGGTAGCGTTCCACAAACCAATCCCCCAAGGTCAGGCAGCGCATGCGGCGATACCAGACGCCGCTGATCCAATAGACCGGCGTGACGAACAGCCAGTACATCACGCCCCACATGCCGCTCATGCCGTTGGCAAAGGTGCCTCGCGCGGTGTTGACCGGATCCGCCGAGCCGGTGCCCGCGCCGAAGGCCGCGAAGGTCTGGAAGAGCTTGCCGAAACCCCGGCCGCCCATGAAGAAATCCTCCTGTTTCTTCACGCGCCGCATGGCCCAGAAGCCGATGCCCGCCATGCCGCCGAAATAGATGATCAGAACGAGGTAGTCCGCGATATTCATAATTCTTGGGGAAGCGTGGCTACGATAGGGATTCGGGGACTTCATGCAAGCGCGCAGGGCTTGGCCGAGGGCTTCCATGGCGGGTTGTCACGACGGGTGGGGGCAAACTGTCCTTAGTGAGCCGCGCTTGGGCCTGCTCCCGTCGGCTCATTGAGGACCGTTCGCCCCACCTCGGAATGAGCATTTCCCGGTCAATCAGCGTTGGAGTCCTGAGGCCCGGCGGATTCTCTGGCCAGCTTCCGGAAACGTCGCCGGGTCACTCGCCTGAAGACCCACACGCAGAAGATGTTTGTGATCAGGGAGGCGGCCAGCCAGACCCCCGCGACCGTCCAGAAGGGATCCAGGCGGGGGCTTCCAAGGGAGATGATCGCGGCGGAGAGGATGGAGGTGGAGATCAACGGGGTGAGGTTGACGATGGCGAACGCGTTCTGCCGGGTCTTTTCCCATTTCTTCCGGGAACGAAGGGCCTCCCAGATTCCGGTCCAGAAGAGGGCGGGCAGGTCTGCGAGCAGCGCGACAATGAGGTAGGCCCAGCCGGCGCTCAACAGGCGCCAATCCCCGGATGAATGTGAGGCTCCATCCGTCGCAATACTCCGGAACAGGGTGTAGGCCAGCACGGCGAAGTCGAAGGCCAGCACGCCAAGGACTGCCCGGCGGAACACCCGCCGCAGTTCCAGCCGCTGGCCCTCAATGACGTCGTCAGGCGTCAACCGGGTGACCAGCAGGTGTTCCAACGCTCCGCCCGTTTTCTGTTCATGGATGCCCCGGGTCGCTCCTTCCCCGATGTTGAACTTGAGGACCGCATGGACCGCGAATGCGAGCCCGATTCCTCCCATGCACAATTCGAACGCAATCGCCTTCAGATCCAGTTTCCAGAGCAGGACCCCGAGTCCGATCGTGAGAATGATGGCGACAGTGTATTCCAGACACGATCCGGTTTTGCGGGAGACCAGCCAGGCGAATGGGTTTTCGTTGAGCAGGGTTCGATCGCGCATTCGTCGGGGCGTGGTCGGGAAAAGCGGAAGACTGTCAGGGCGGGAGGGTTCGGAAACAGGAAGGGGGGCGGGGCTGGCTGCCTCCTTTTCGCGTGGTTGCCTGACGGGCTTGTCCTGCCAGCGGCGCGGCGCGAACCAGGATGCCAACCCGATCATGCCCCATGCCCATAGGTTGGGGATGAGCAACGAGATCCAGACCGTCCGTCCGCCTGAAAAGCTCCAGCCAAAGGACGTTAGAATCGCCGGTCCGGGACTGGCCTCGAGCATTGCGGCGCCGAGCGTCGTGAAATCGGTGGCGCTCCGCAGTATGAACCCTGCGATCGGCAGGAGTATGCCCGAGGTCAGGACATAGGCGGTCGCGGCGCCAAGGGCGCGTTTTTGTTCGCGATGAATCGCCGATGCCAGGATACCGGCCGCGGCGCCGAAAAAGAGCGTGTTGCCGATGGCCAGCATGAATAGCAACACGCCCAGCCAGGTGACGCCGCCCGCCAGGATCAGAATGCAGGCCAGCGGCATCATCGCCAACCACGAGGCGAACAACTGCGCGCAGCTGGCGGAGAGCTTGCCGAGCACGATGTCGTGGCCTTTCAGGTCGGTCAGGAAGAGCAGGCCGAGCGTGCCCTCGCGCTTTTCCTTCGCGATTGCGTCGGAGGTGGCGCGGGCGGAGACGCTGAGCAGATGGATGATCAGCCAGGGCGCGAACCCCACGAACGAACCGGCAAAGGGGCGTCCGAAACCGACGGGCAGCAGATAGAGCAGGGGAAAGAGGAACAGGGACGGAAGAGCGACCGCCAACACTCGCGACCAATAGGTCCTCGGCCGACGCGAGGCTTGGCGAAGAGTCGCTTCGACGATGGGGAGAACGGTCATGCCTTGCTTCGTTTCAGTGAGCCGCGGCGGCGGCTTGGGGAGAGTGGCCGGGTTCGGGACATGAGTCAACGGGCTGGGCGGGGGAGTCAGGAAACGGGCGAAAAGGGGTGGCTGTCAGTTGCGCGCCGCGTAGTATCCGCGATTCCATGACAAGCGAACCTGAAGCCAAGAACCTCGCGGGGGGCAACGCGCCGGCGGCGGACTCCGGCCCTGCTGCGAAGGCGGCTCTCCAGAGCCAACGCCTCCTGTCTCTCGACGCCTATCGCGGTCTGATCATGATCTCGTTGGCCTTCGGCGGCTTTGGGTTGGCCCGGACGGCGAGGGCATTCCTCAAGGCAAATCCTGATTCCTGGTTCTGGGAAGCCGTCCGGTATCAGTTCTCCCACGTTGAGTGGGTGGGCTGCGGCTACTGGGATCTGATCCAGCCGTCCTTCATGTTCATGGTTGGCGTTTCAATGGCCTACTCCTACGCGAAGAGGGCGAAGCTCGGGGACTCGTATCGAAGCATGCTTGGCCATGCCTTCAGTCGCGCGGGCATCCTGATCCTGCTCAGTTGGTTCCTGATGTCGAAGTCACAGACCGAGACCAACTGGACCCTGACCAACGTGCTCGGTCAGATCGGCCTGGGTTACGGTTTCCTGTTCCTGCTTTGGAACCGTTCCGTCAGAACGCAGGCGATCGCCGCGGCGGGAATCCTGTTGGGAACCTGGCTGTTGTATGTGGTCTGGCCAGGTTCGGGACTGGGGCCGGAAGGGCGGCCGGAATTCGGGATCGGCGAGGCATGGCTCGCTGAGCATCTGAAGGGGGTGAGCGCGTCCTGGCACAAGTCCGCGAACGCCGGCCAGGCGGTCGATCTCCGGTTGTTGAACCTCTTTCCACGGACGGAGCCCTACACCTTCAACGGCGGCGGTTATCACAGCATCAATTTCATCCCCTCCATCGCAACCATGCTTTTCGGCCTGATGTGCGGGGAACTGCTGCGTAGCCAACGCGATGAACGGGAGAAGTTGAAACTCCTTTTGATCGCGGGGGCGACGGGGCTGATCGCGGGGCAGTTTCTCAACCTCACGGGGATCTGTCCGCTGGTGGTGGTGGGTTCGAACTCCATTGCCATCTACTGCATGAGCATGACCTTGAAGCCCTTCACCGCGAAGCAGTGGCAGATTCACTTCGGGCAGGACGTCTTCACCCTCTGGGGCGCTCTCGGAGAAGCCTGGGCTCCTTGCGTGCAGTCGTGTCTGGTCGGGACGGCCTTCTGGGCGGTCTGTTGGTACCTTTACCGGAACAGGATTTTCATCCGAATCTGAATTGGGGAGCGACTTTCGCCTCCGTGGCTCTCAGGATTCCGAGGGCGGGCGTTCCTTGTCCGGCATCTCCTTGATGTAGAGGTCGCGCTGCGGGTAGGGGATCTCGATGCCGTATTCCTTGAACTTGTCCCAGATCAGGAAGTTGACCTTGCTGACGATGAGGTTGGGCTGCTTGTAGATGGTCTTGCACCAGACGCGGAGTTCGAAGTTCAGGGAGGAGTCGCCGAATTCCAGGAACCGGACTGCCGGCGGCGGGTCCTTCAGCACGTCTGCGCATCCCTCGGCGGCTTCGTGCAGAGCCTTTTCGACGAGCCGGACGTCGCTGTTGTAATGCACGCCCACCGGCAGCTTGAAACGGGTCTTGGGATCGGAGTGGCTCCAGTTGGTGACGGTGGTTGAGATGAATTCCGCGTTGGGCACGATCATCGCGATGTTGCCGTTCGTGATCACCGTCGTGCTGCGCAGGCTGATCTTGGTGACCTGCCCGGCGATCCCGGCCACCTCGATGCGGTCGCCCAGGGAGATGGGGCGCTCGGCGAGGATGATGATGCCGCTGACGAAATTGTTGATGATGTTCTGCAGGCCGAAGCCGATGCCCACGCCGACCGCGCCGGCAAGAAAGGCCAGGGAACTGAGGTCGATTCCCACGAACTGCAGGGCGATGTAGATCCCGATCGCCACAAGGAAGTAGCCGAGCATCCGGGCGATCGCGTATTGGAGGCCAAGTTCCAACCGGGTGCGGCGCAACAACCGACGAACCACGTATCGCCGCAGCAGGTACTCGCCCGCAAAGACCGACAGCAGCAGCGCAACCAACAGGACAATGCTTCCCAACGTGATCTCGGACTGCCCGAGCGTGAGGAGCGGGAAGTTCAGGATCTGTTCAAGTCTGGCTAAGAATTCCTGCATGGCTGGCGTTTCGTCGCGCGGGGTGATCATAACGATTGAGGTCGCGCTGAAGAAGCGCTTTGTCGTCTGCGAAACAAAACCGGGCTGAGCTATGGTCGCTGCCCGAAGATGGCCTAATTATTAACCTATAGGTTAATAATTAGGCTGATGGCGATGGGCGCTTGCAGTCTTGGAGTTGCCCGGGATTGAGCTGGAGCGCTGGCTCGTTGGCGTCCACGGAAGGGGAAGGCGCGGTCTGGAGCCCTTGGATTCGGCGGGTCGCGGGAGTTCCGGACCGGTGATTTGGGGCTTTGAAAGCCGGACGAATCCGCCGAGATTCCGGGCCGATGAAACGATTCAAGCCGTGAGCGGACTGCACCAGACTTCAGGTCGTTGGAAGCCGGGCCTGGCGCTTTCGCTGATTACGGTGGCGACCTGGGGCATTCTGCCTGTCTTCCTGCGCCTGTTGCTGGAGGTTATGGATGTGCCGACGATCACGTGGTATCGCTTCATGATGGCGGGAGCGTTCACGGCGTTCTTGTTGGCGCGGAAGCGGAGGTTTCCGAGGTTGCGGGGAATGAGCCGCGGGATCTTGGGGTTGTTCGTTCTGGCGGCGGCCGGGCTTTGTGGGAATTACGTCCTGTTCCTGCTGGGATTGGATCGCATGACGCCGGGGGCGGCGCAGGTGGTGATCCAGTTGGGGCCGTTGTTTCTGTTGTTCGGCGGTCTATGGGTGTTCGGGGAGGCGTTCTCCAGAAGGCAGGCCCTTGGGGTGGCGGTGTTTGTCCTCGGTCTGGCGCTCTTTTTCAATCAGCGTTTGGATGAGTTGTTCCGTGGCGGCAGCGAATATGGAATCGGCGCGCTCTGCATCGTAGCGGCGGCGGGCGCGTGGAGTTGCTACGCGCTGGCGCAGAAACAACTGCTGGGAACCTATTCTTCAAACCAGATCCTGTTCGTCCTCTACCTGACGGCTGTCGCGGTCTACTCACCGGGCGCGCATCCGGCGGCGGTTTTGACGTTGGATGGGTTCCACTTGTTCCTGTTGGCCTTCACCGGGGTGAATGTGATTGTGGCCTATGGGTGCTTCACGGAGGCGATGGCGCATTGGGAGGCGTCGCGGGTCAGCGCGGTCTTGGCGTTGGTGCCGCTGGTGACCCTGGTTTTCATGGAAATCTGCAGCCGTTTCTTTCCAACCATCTCGGGCGCGGAGGATCTGAACGCCCTCGGCTGGATCGGCGCCGCGATGGTCGTCGCCGGATCGATGCAGTGCGCGCTCGGGCGTGGGGCCGTTGTGAACCCCGAGGCCGAGGCTGAAGAACTGGCAAACCTGGAGTGAGCCGGGATTGAATCGGTCTTGATCGACCCTTTCTCCAGCGCGCGATTTGTCGGACTGGTTTTGGGATTGGCGCGAGCTCTGGTTATCGCCCAATCCCACAAAGGGGGCCCCGGACTGGAATCGACTGAGGGCAGGTAAATTCGCGAAGACTTGCGCTGTCCTCCCCGGAGCAGGAACTGATTGCGCAGGAACGATGACCGGCCGCGCACCAAGCTCTCCCTGATCCGCGAGCAGGGAGGGGAAGTGTGTTCACTTTTTCGGTGTGGGGTGATGTGGTGCGAGGTGGGGAGAGGGGGCATTTTGTCACATTTTCTCAAAAAGAGGCCAAAACAGCTTAAATTAGACGTTTTATGCTTGAATAAGGATTTGACGCTAGGGGGCATAGTGGGGCAATATGTTTTGAAATGGGCTAAGATAGCAGTGCCAGCCCAAGTCGCCTATGTCGTCGCCAGAACAGACTGTGCCCGCGAATTTCACATCGACCTACGATCATGGTGTCGATGAGAAGCGCCGTGTGCAGGTTCCGGCAAAGTGGCGGCCGAAGGAGCCGGGGTTTGAGTTCACCATGATTCAATGGCCCAAGGGAGTGGATGGCGCGATCTACCTGCTCGTGCTGCCGCCCGCCCAGGTCCAAGAATTGTTGGAGGAAATCAAACGAATGAAGCGCGAAGGGGAGATCACCGCCGATCAGGCGACGATCTTCCGGCGGATCGTGTTTGGGAAAGCCCAGACCGTGAAGCTGGACACCGCCGGGCGGATCACGCTGCCCGAGGAGATGGCCAAGCGCGCGGGGATAGCCGTTGAATCAACCGCCGTGCTGGTCGGAACCGGCGAGCGTTTCGAGATCTGGAATCAGGAACGTTACGAGGCGAAACAGGCCGAGGATGAGGCCTTGGAAGAAGAAGCGCTCAAACTATTCAGTCTATGAACTTTGCCAAACTGTTCGCAGCAGGGCGGGGGTTGGCCGGCGGCAGGCCGGGGCCTTTCCGCGTCAACCAGGGGTTGTTGCCGAAATTCAATGAAGATCGCGTCGGGAGTTTTCACCGGACGACGCTGCCGGCGGAGCCGCGGGAGGATCTGTTTCCGAACGCGCGGAAGAGCGAGCTGGAGGTTGCGGAGGTTCGCGGTCCCGAGCAGCCGGCGGAGCCCGCAGCGGTTCAGGCGCCGCTGTTGGACGAGTCGCCCCGGCCGGTGTATCGGCAGGCGGTGCGCAGGCGCAAACTTACTCAGGAGCGTCTCGAGCAGGCGGAGTTGGAGCTTCAGCAGGTCCGGGTGGTTCGCAATGACTTGGAGGAGGCCGACCTGGATGTGGTCGCCGTGGCCGGCCCGCGGAAACCGGCCGAAGGCGTCGCGATTGCCCGCGCCGGCGGCACGGTCTGGGGCTGGGTGAGCGAGACGCTGTTCAAGTCCTCGGCGGCATGAACCTCAGCAAATGGAAGATCATGCGACGTGGCACACTGCATCCACAAGCCGGTCTTGAAGTCGGAGGTGTTGGAGGCCCTTCGCCCCGAAGCGGGCGGACGCTACCTCGACGGCACCCTCGGATGGGGTGGACACGCGGAAGCCATTTTGGCAGCGAGTTCGCCGACCGGCTGGCTGCTCGGCATCGATCGGGATGGCGCCGCGATTGAGGCGGCCGAGGCCCGGTTGGCCCCGTTTGAGGGGCGGTTCGAGTTGCGGCGCGCGACCTTCGACCGGATGGGCGAGTTTGGCGCGGCGGGCGAATTTGATGGAATTTTGATGGATTTGGGCGTGAGCAGCCCGCAGCTCGATGTTGGCGAGCGCGGGTTCAGTTTCATGCAGGATGCGGTGTTGGACATGCGGATGGACCGGCGGCAGGAGTTGACCGCCGGCGATCTGGTGAACGAGGCCGACGTGGAAGAGTTGACCCGGATCTTCCGCGACCTCGGCGGGGAAAGGCGCGCGAGACTTTTCGCGCGTGCGATCGAGCGGGAAAGAGCCATGCGGCGGATAGAGACGACAGTTCAGTTGGCGGAGTTGCTGGAGCGGAAGGCCCCACGGGGCGGGCGTCGCGCCCATCCGGCGACGAAGGCCTTCATGGGGCTGCGGCTCGCGGTGAACGACGAGATGGGGTCGCTGCGCCGCGCGCTGCCGGTTGCGCTGGATCTTCTTAAGCCCGGCGGCCGCTTGGCCCTGATCTCTTTCCACTCCTTGGAGGACAGGATTGTCAAGTTGTGGGGACGCGAGGAAGAGCGGGACTATGAGTTTGACGGGGACACGGACGTGCCGGAGTTGCGGCGTCCGCGTCAGCCGGGATTGAAGCGGGTGAATCGCAAGGCGATTGCCCCGGGCGAGGCGGAGTTGCGAGACAATCCGCGGGCGCGCAGCGCGCAGCTCCGGGTGTTTGAGAAGATTTAAGAAGACATGACTGAAGCTGAAGACATGCCGTTCGATGGCCGGTCGGCCCCGGTTGAGGGCGTCCGTGTGGGCACCGCCCTGCGGGTGTTCTGCTTCTGTCTTTTCGTGGGCGCCGCGTGCGTCGGCTACCTTTACCAGAAGAACCAGCTCGAGACCATCGGCCGGGAGATCCGGCAGAAGGAACAGGAGTTGGACCGGCTCAAGCGGCTCAATGAACTGAACCGCGACAAATTGGCCAGAATGCAGACGCATCGCTACCTCGACATGAAGGTGAAGCAACTGCGCCTGGGGCTGGCGGAACCGAGAGAAGAGCAAATACTGCGCCTGGAGGAGGCGTCGTATGCCTCCGTCTCCCGTGACTCCGACCGGAGGTATGTCCGGCGGAGCGCGGGGGCGGAGGTTGCCCGCTAGGCATTGCGAAACGGGAAAATGTTGTGTCGCGCCGGCGAAAAACGGGTTGCCGCGCGCGTCTGGGACCGGCTTTTTGCGCGTATGATCGATGATTAATGAATTCAAGTTTGGCAGACTGACCCTGCTGGCGTTCCTGCTGGTGGCGGCGTTCTGCGCCCTTGGATTCCGTTTGATCGATCTTCAGGCCCTGCAGCATGAGCAGCTGAGCGCGATCGCGGATGACAATACCAAGCGCAGCGCGCTCCGCGAGCCGCGGAGGGGGGAGATCCGCGACATCCAGGGCAATCCCCTGGCGACCAGCGTGTTCGTGAAGACGATCTGCGCTGATCCGACGCTCATCGGGAATTATCAGGCTGATGTCGCCCGGGTTCTTGCCCCTTTCCTTCAATTGAGCGAGGCGGACCTGGCGGAGAAGCTGCAGCCGAAGATCCTGCGCTATGCGACCAACGGCGAACCCGTCTTCAACCAGTATGTCGTTCTGAAGCGGAAGGTCCGCAACGAGACCTGGCAGCGGATCCAGACCGCGCTCACCAACGTCGCGGCGAACGTTCCGGTCCAGGATTTGCCGCGCAAGGAACGGAGGTTCTATTACAACCTGCGTCACAAGGCTGTCTTTGCGGATCGTCGGGAAGATCAACTGCGCGTGTATCCCAACGGCGGGCTCGCGGCGCACATCCTGGGCTATGTCCGGACGGAGGAGGAAAAGACCAGCCTGGACACCAAGGGACAGTACGGGGTCGAACGCGTCATGGACCGCTACCTCGACGGCACGCGTGGCTGGCGGGAATTCGAGCGCGACAGCCGCGGTCGTGAACTGGTCACCTATCGCCGGGCGGACATCGAGCCGATGCCGGGTATGAACGTGGTGCTCACGATCGATTCGGGTCTGCAGTACATCGTCGAGACCGAACTCATCGAGGCTTGGAAGAACCACACGCCGGTGAGCGTCTCGGCGGTGGCCGTGCGGCCCAAGACCGGAGAGGTGCTGGCCATGGCGACGCTGCCGAATTTTGACCCTCATCGGCCGGGCGAGTTTCAGCTCGACACCCTGCGCAACCGGATTGTCAGCGACGTCTACGAGCCGGGCTCGACCTTCAAGATCGTGGTGGTCGCCGGCGCATTGAACGATCGCATGGTCTCCCTGAGCGACCGCTTCAACTGCGAGAACGGACGCTTCAATTACATGGGCGTGAACCTCCATGACCACCACGCCTACGGCATGCTCTCAGTTGAGGAAATCATCACCAAGTCCTCGAACATCGGCGCGGCGAAGATCGGGTTGAAGATGGGGGACAAGCGGCTTCAGAAGTACATCAAGGATTTTGGCTTCGGCGATCGGACGGGCATTCCGCTGCCGGGCGAGGTCTGGGGCATCGTCAACTCCCTGGACAAGTGGAGCGGCATCTCGATCACCCGCATCCCGATGGGGCACGAGGTCGCGGTGACGCCCCTGCAACTGGTCATGGCGATGAGCGCGATCGCCAATGAGGGCAAGCTCATGAAGCCGATGTTGATCGACCGGATCGAAAACGCGAAGGGCGAGGCGGTTCCGCCCTACCATTTTCCCACGGAAGTCCGTCAAACCATCAGCCCCCGGGCGGCAAAACTCATGGTCCAAGCATTGAAAACAGTGCCCAGAAAGGGCGGCACGGCGCCCCAGGCCGCGCTCGACCTCTATACGGTCGCCGGGAAGACCGGCACGGCCCAGAAGCCGGTCAAGGGCGCCGACGGCAGGGTCCGCTATGTGCCCGGCAAGTATTACACGTCGTTCTGCGGCTTCTTCCCGGCCGACAACCCCCAGATCTGCATCCTGGTGGTCTTCGATGAACCCAAGAAAGGCTACTACGGCGGCACCGTGGCGGGGCCGGTCTTCCAGCGGATCGCCCATCGGGCCGCGACTTACATGAACATTCCGCCGGAACCGGAGCTGCTCAAGAAACTCGAACTCGAACGCCTGAAAAGCGCGCCTGCCACGGCGCAACGCAACTGAGCCTGCCATGAAACTCAAACAGATCATCGCCGAGGTTGGGGACATCGACGCCGAAAAGGTGGCCGATCGTGACATATCCGGGATCGCCTACGATTCGCGGCGCGTGACGCCGGGGATGATCTTCGTGGCGATTCCGGGGCGCAATGTTGACGGCCATGAGTACATTTCCAAGGCGATCAGCCGCGGCGCCGCGGCGGTGATCTGCCAGTCGGATTCCGTGGGGACATCCCGCGCCGACGTCATCCGCGTGCCCGACAGCCGGTTGGCCCTGGCCCGCACGGCCGCCGCGTTTTACGCGCACCCCAGCGCGCAGCTCGACGTCGTGGGCGTGACCGGGACCAACGGGAAGACCTCGGTCTCCTTCATGGTGAAGCACATCCTGGAGAACGCCGGTCATTCGACCGGTCTTCTGGGCACGGTGCGTTATGAGATTGGAGAACGTTCCATCCCGGCGCAGCGGACCACGCCCGAGGCCCTCGAGATCCAGCAGATGATGCGCCAGATGCTGCGCGCCGGTTGCTCGGCCTGCGTCATGGAGGCGAGTTCCCACGGCCTGGAGCAGAACCGGGTCGAGCAGGTCGAGTTCAATGTGGGCGTCTTCACGAACCTCACCGCCGAACATCTCGACTACCACGGCGACCTCGAGTCCTATTACCGGGCGAAACGGAAGCTGTTCGAGGCCCTACGCGCCGGGAAGAAATCGGCCGGGGGCGTCGCAAACATCGACGATCCCTACGGCGAGCGGTTGGTCGCCGAACTGCACGACCTCGATTTTCTGACCTATGGCCGTTCGTCGAAGGCTGATCTGCGCATGCTTGGGGTTTCCGTTTCGGCCGAGGCGACCCAATTTGAATTCATGGTCGCCGGCGACCGGATTCGTTGCCGGCTTCCCGTGATCGGTCGCTACAACGCCGCCAACGCCCTGGCGGCCATCGGCGCGGCGATGCGGCTTGGAATCGCCCCCGAAGCGGCCGCTCGCGCGCTGGAATCCATGACCGTGGTTCCCGGCCGGTTGGAACGAGTCGATGCCGGGCAGAAATTCAATGTCTACGTGGATTACGCCCACACCGACGACGCGCTGGTCAAGGCGCTCGAAACCGTGCGCGAGGTGACATCTGGGCGCGTGCTCGTTCTCTTCGGCTGCGGTGGCGACCGGGACGCCGGCAAGCGCGCGCGCATGGGCGCGGCGGCCGCGCGACTTTCCGACCTGACGGTGATCACCAGCGACAATCCCCGCAGTGAGAATCCCGACGCCATCGCCAACCAGATCGTCGACGGCTTTGCCGCCATCCGCACGGAGGGACTCCTTGTCGAGTTGGACCGGGCGAGGGCGATCCAGGAGATCATCTGGCTGGCCGAGCCGGGCGATGCCGTCCTCATCGCCGGTAAGGGGCACGAGACCTACCAGGAATTCGAGAACACCGTGGTGCCATTCGACGACCGCGTGCATGCGCGCGAGGCGTTGGAGGACTGCGCCCGCCGGATCTGAGTCATGATGGAACCCCGCAGCCTGAAATTTGCCGCAGAAAGCTGCCCCGACGCCGTCCTGGCGGGGGACGACGCGGCGGTGTTCCGGCAGATCGTCACGGACTCGCGCCAGGTCGGGAGGGGCGACCTCTTCCTCGCGATCCGCGGCGAACGGTTCGATGGCCACGATTTCGTCCGGGACACCCTGGATCGGGGCGCGGCCGGGGTGGTGATTGAACGGCGCTGGCGCCAGGAAAATCCCGACGTTGCGCCGGCCGTGATCGTGGATGACACGACGGACGCCTTGAACCGGATTGCGGCCAGCTACCGTCGTCAGTTTGAACTGCCGATTGTCGTGGTCGCCGGATCAAACGGGAAAACCACCACCAAGGAGTTGATCGCGTCCGTCCTGCGGATGGAGCGGCGCACACTGTGGAGCCGGGCGAGTTTCAACAATCACATCGGCGTCCCGTTGACCCTTCTGGACCTCGATTCGACCCGCCAGGTCGCCGTGTTGGAGGCCGGCTCCAACCATCCGGGCGAACTTCGCGGGCTGCTAGAGACGATCGCGCCGCGTTACGGCGTCCTGACCAATATTGGCCGTGAGCACCTGGAGCACTTCGGAGACCTGGAGGGCGTGGCGGAAGAGGAGGGAACGCTGGCGGAATTGCTTCCGCGGGACGGCCGCCTCTTCGTCAACGGGGACACCCCTCTGATCGAGAAGATCGTCGCCCGCGCGAAGGCGGAAACGGTCCGCGTTGGCTTGGAGGAAGGCAATGACTGGCGCGCCGGCGACATCCGGGTGGACGCGGAGGGTTGCTCCTTTGTCGTCGAGTCGCCGGCCGGACCCCATTCCGGTGAATACCGGGTGAACCTGCTGGGGCGGCATCACGTCTTGAACGCGTTGCTGGCCATCGCGTTGGGCGCGGAACTCGGCGTCTCGCCGACGAACATCCGTGAGGGGATAGCCGCGTGCCGGCCCGCGCCGATGCGCATGGAATCAACCACGCGCTCCGGAGTCACCGTCATCAACGACGCCTACAACGCCAATGCCGATTCGGCCGCCGCCGCGCTGGTCGCGTTGGGCGAGATCCGTTGCGGGGGCCGGAAGATCGCGGTCCTGGGCGAGTTGGCGGAATTGGGCACGGAGGCCGCCGCCGCACACACGGAAATCGGAGCCCGGGCCGCCAACGCCGGGGTGGACATTCTGTTGACGGTCGGCCCGGGGGCGGGCCAGACCGCGGAGGCGGCGAGGGAGGCCGGGATGGCCGACGTCAGGCAATTTGAGGACGTGGCGCTGCTTGTGGAAGCGGCCATGAAAATGAAAAAAACCGGCGATGTCTTCCTGATCAAGGCGTCTCGCGCGGCGAAACTGGAGCGGGTCGCGGACGCGCTCCTGAACCACCAACCGTGAACCCGGCGAGCCAGAGAAAACCAGCGAACAACGGCAGCGGCGCGACACCAGTCAAACTGAGTGATTTACCATCTTTCACAATTCATCCTGAACGCCACCCAGGGCGGCGAATGGGCGGACTTCGCCTCGCCGCTCAACGTGTTCCGTTACATCACGACACGGACGGCGGGCGCCGCTTTGACCGCGTTTCTTCTCAGCCTCTGGCTGGGGCCGAAGCTCATCGCGTGGCTCAAGAAACTCAAATTTGGTCAGGACTACCAGGACAAGGCGGAGGAGGTTGGCGACTTCAAGACCCGGCTGCTCTGCAAGAAGGGCACCCCCACCATGGGCGGGCTGTTGATTGTGCTTTCGCTGGATCTCTCCGCGCTGCTCTGGACGCGCCTGAACAATCTGGTCTTGCTGACGCTGCTTTCGATGGTCGCGTTGGCGGCGCTCGGTTTCTACGACGACTATGTGAAGATCACCCAGCAGAGCGGCAAGGGAACGACGTCCCGGGTGAAACTGCTCGTCCAGTTCGGACTTGCGTTCTACATCGGCGGCTATCTCTGGTCCAACGCCGACACGCGGATCCTGGTGAGCGACATCATGGTTCCATTCTACAAGTACCCGGTTCTCACCGGCGCGGCCTGGGCCGGCGTCCTGTTGACCGCCTTTACCATTGTGGGCAGTTCCAACGCGGTGAATCTCACGGACGGGCTCGACGGGCTTGCGACCGGTTGCACCCTGCTGGTCTCCGTGGTTTTTCTGATCCTGACCTATGTGGCCGGCAACGTGAACTGGGCGGAGTATCTCAAGATTCCGCACGTGAGCGGCGCGGGGGAATTGACGGTCTTTTGCGGGGCCATGGTCGGGGCGGGATTGGGCTTCCTTTGGTTCAACTGTCATCCGGCGCAGATGTTCATGGGGGACACGGGCTCGCTGGCCTTGGGCGGCGCCCTGGGCATCATCGCGGTTCTGATTCACCAGCCCTTCGTGCTGTTCATCGCGGGCGGGGTCTTCGTCGTCGAGGCGGTGTCGGTGATGCTCCAAACCGGCTGGTTCAAATACACGCGAAAACGTTTTGGGGAAGGCAGGCGCATCTTCCTGATGGCGCCGTTGCATCATCATTTCGAGAAGAAGGGCTGGTACGAGTCGCAGGTCGTCACGCGGTTCTACATCGCGGGCGTGTTGTGCGCAGTCGTCGCCCTGAGCAGCTTGAAGATTCGTTGACGGATTGAACATGGACGAACTCAGGAACAAGAATGTGTGCGTGCTCGGCCTGGGGCTGAGCGGTCGGGCCGCCTGTCGGCTTCTGCTCGACGAGGGCGCGCGCGTGACCGCTGTGGATGCGGCCGAAAACGACGCCGTGAGCGCGGAGGCGGCCGAATTGCGCGCGGCGGGCGTCGATGCGCGCGTCGGTTGCGGGGCGGTTCCGGAGGGCCCCTTCGATTTGGTCGTGGCCAGTCCCGGAATCCCGCCGGATTCGCCCTTGTTTGCCGGGCTTCCCGCCAACGCCCGGATTGTCAGCGAGCTCGAACTGGGCTTCCACCGCACGGTCTGTCGCACGGTGGCCATCACCGGGACGAACGGGAAGACCACGGTCACGGAACTCATCCAGCGCATCCTTGAGGACGCCGGGTGGAAATCCGAGGCCGCCGGCAACATTGGGAGGCCCCTGAGCGGGGTTGCGGCCCGCAGCCGCGGACTCGACTGCGTGCCTGTGGAGGTCAGCTCCTTTCAGTTGGAGCGGATTGAGTCCTTCCGTTCGACCGCCGCTGTATTGTTGAACATCACCCCGGATCACCTGGACCGCCACGGCAGTCTTGAGGCCTACGCGCGGGTCAAGGCGCGCGTCTTTCAGAACCAGGAGAAATTCGACTGGGCGATTGGACAGAGCGAGGCGTTGGCCTATCTCCGTTCGTTGGGCGTCGCGATACCCTCCAAGATCGTGACCTTCAGCGCGGTCAACCGCAGGGCTGACATCTACCAGGACCGAGGGCTGCTGATCAGCCGGCTTCCCGACTGGTCGGGACCGTTGCTGAACATGGCGGATTGCCGGCTCGCCGGACCGCACAACATGGAAAACGTCATGGCGGCGCTCGCGGTGGGAAGGATCCTGCATATTCCGCTCCCCGAGATGCGCCGCAGCATTCAGGCCTTCACCCCTGCGGCCCACCGTTGTGAGCTGGTCGGTGAACTCGACGGCGTCCGTTTCGTCAATGACTCCAAGTCCACGAATCCGGATTCCCTCCAAAAGGCGCTTGAAGGCGCGACGAGCGGCAATGGTGAACCCCATGTCCTGCTGATCGCGGGCGGATCGGACAAAGGGCTGGACTATCACCTGCTCGGTCCAACGTTGGCGCGCCGCGTCAAGAAGGCGTTTCTCATCGGCGAGATGGGCGGAAAACTCCGGGCATCCTGGAGCCTGTTCGCGCCCTGCGAACTGAATGAGACCCTGGACGCAGCTTTCGACGCGGCCGTGGAGGCCGCCTCGCCCGGCGATGTCGTGCTCCTTTCCCCCGGCTGCGCCAGCTTTGACCAATTTGAAAACTACAGGCAACGGGGCGACCGATTCCGTCAAAGGACTGAACGGCTGATTGAAGCCGCCCAACCCGCTGCGACCCTTTAAGAAACCGATCGATCACCAACGAACCCAGACCAGCGCCATGCAGAACCAGCGAACATCCACCATGAGCAGCCCAAACCCGTTGATGCCCCAGGGAGCCCTCCAGCGCCCCTCGTCAACGACCAAACAGAAGACCGTCGCCATGATCTTCACGATCGTCGCCCTGCACGTCGCCGTCATCGTTGTCGTGCTGATGCAGGGCTGCAAACGGGATGACACGGCCAATTACAAGGAAATGACCGATCCGGCCATGCTCCCGCAGCATGAAGCCGACGACGGCTTTCATAGCGTGGATAACCCGGCTCCCACCGGAGCGGACACCGCCGCGACGGGCGCTTCCGCCGCCACTCCCGGCATCGTCGAACCCCGCAATCCTGCGGCCACGCCGGCGGGGGTCATTCCTCCCACAACGCCGACGCCGGCTGCGGCCACCGCCGCGGCAACGACACCGGCCGGCGTGGTTCCGCCGGCGAGCGATCTGCCCGAGTTGCCCACCGGATCCGTCGTGCCCGCTCCGGCCACCACGCCGTCCAGCGGCGCGCGCGCAGCCGCGACACCCGTCCCGTCGGCCCCGGCCGGCATGTCGACCTACACGATCAGAAGCGGCGACAGCTTCTACAAGATCGCCAGCCGCTACAACGGGGTCTCCCACCGGGACATCGAGCGGGCCAATCCGAGGGTGGATCCGGCGCGCCTGCGGATTGGTCAGGCGATCAATATCCCGGTGCGCGCAGCTTCGGCTCCCGCCGCCCCGGCTGCGGCGGCGGCCCCGGCGGCGGCCGCGCCGCCGGCCAATCCGGCAGTGGCGGCAGTCTATACCGTGCAGCCGGGAGATAATCTCACCAAGATCTCCAACAAGTACCGGACCACGGTCGGCCGCATCAAGGCGGCCAACGGCATGACCAGCGATCGCATCAAGATCGGCCAACAGTTGAATATCCCGGCGCCGTGATGCGGTCCTCGTTCTATACCCTCGTCTTCTGCATCGGTTCCCTGCTCATGCTGGGGATGGTCATGCTCTATAGCGCGAGCATGGCGCAGGACGGAGCGGGGTTGCTGGTTTCCCAGCTCAAATGGGGCGCGATCGGGATGTGCTCCTGCGTCGTCTGCGCGTCGATTGATTACCAGACGCTGAAGCGTTGGCGCATCCCGGTCATACTTGCCGTGATCGCAGGGCTCGCTCTCATCGCGGTGCTCACGAACCAGTTGGGGAAGACGATCAACGGCTCGCGCCGGTGGTTTGTGTTCGGCGGGCAGCCCTCGGAGCTGGCGAAGGTTGCCTTCATCATCTTCCTTGCCTGGTACGGCGAACAGAACATCCGCCGGATGAACGACTTCTGGCGCGGATTGGCCATTCCGGGATGCGTTGTGGGGGCGTTCGTATGCCTGCTCTTCCTGGAGCCAGACTGGGGGACGGCCATGCTGTTCGCGGCGTTGGGCGGGGCGATGCTGCTGCTGGCGGGGGTTCGTTGGCTGCATGTGTTGCCACCCATTCTGGCGGGCATCGCCGTGGTCAGCTTCATGTTGTGGGAGAACCCGGTCCGACGCGAGCGGGTCATGGCTTTCCTCCACCCTGAGCAATACAAGGAGACCGTCGGCTTCCAGACCTACCAGGCGAAACTCGCGCTCGGTTCGGGCGGTCTCACAGGCAAGGGGCTCGGCAACGGACGGCAGAAACGCGGCTTCGTGCCCGAGCACCACACCGACTTCATTCTCTCCGTCATCGGTGAGGAGCTCGGCCTCGTCGCCACGTTGGGCGTGGTCGTGGGCTTCGCGATGATCGTCATCTGCGGCGCGAACATCGCGCGGGGCGCGCCCGATGACTTCGGGCGCCTGCTGGCCTCCGGCATCACGTTGCTCTACGGATTGCAGGCCTTCATCAATGTCGGCGTGGTCACCGGCAGCCTGCCAAACAAGGGCATCTCGCTTCCCTTCATCAGCTACGGCGGCTCCAACCTGCTCACCATGCTCACCTGCGCCGGGTTGCTCTTCAGCGTCGCGCGGCGGGCGGCGACCAGTTCGCCCGCGGAAAGGAAGCTCACCGGTCACGAAAACATGTACGCGGCGGAAACGGCATGAACGAGCCCTCGTCCAACGAAAAATCCTTGGTTGCCATCGCCTGCGGCGGCACGGGCGGACATCTGTTCCCTGGTTTGGCCGTGGGGCGCGAACTGCTCGACCGGGGTTGCGAAGTGATGCTCGTCGTTTCCCAGAAGGAGATCGACCGACGCGCCGTGAAGACCGCCGCCGGCATGGAGATCGTCCATCTGCCGGCCGTCGGACTGGGGCGCAATCCGTTCCGCTTTCTGGCGGCCTTGTGGAAGTCCCGCTCGGCGATAAAGAAGCGCTTCCGTGCGCGCCGGCCCGTGGCCGTCCTCGGCATGGGGGGATTCACCAGCGCCGCTCCTATCCTCGCCGGCCGATCTGTCGGGGCGAAGACGTTCTTGCACGAATCCAACACCATCCCCGGCCGGGCCAACCGTTGGCTCGCGCGGATCGTGGACGAGGCTTTCGTCTGGTTCCCCGAGACGTCGCAGCGATTTGCCAATCCTCATGTCACGTCCAGCGGCATGCCTGTGCGGGCGGAATTTGCGCCTGGCGACGCGGCCCTTGCGCGCGAGAGGCTCGGTCTGCAGCGGGACAGGACAACCCTGTTGGTCATGGGCGGAAGCCAGGGCGCGCATGCCATCAACGAAGCCGCCGCCGCCGCCGCCGAGGGCTTGTTCCGGGAGGTGAAGGATCTCCAGGTTCTCCATCTCACCGGCGCAACCGATCTCGACGCGGTGAAAACGGCTTGGTCGAGAGCTTCCGGGCAGGCGGTCTGTCACGCCTTTCTCGACGAGATGGATCTGGCGTTGCGGGCTGCGGATCTGGTCGTCAGCCGCGCAGGGGCATCCAGCCTGGCGGAGTTCGCCGCGGTCGGCGTCCCGGCGATCCTGATCCCTTACCCTCACGCCGCTGACAACCACCAGTTTCACAACGCCGGCGCGATGGTCGCCGCCGGAGCGGCCCGGATGTTGGAAGCCGCCGACGCCACGCCGGAACGACTCGGTTCGCTCACTGTCGAACTGCTCCACGACCCCGCCGAACTTGCGAAGATGCGGGAGAGGATCTCCGAATGGCGTGATCCGCACGCGGCGCGACGCATCGCGGACTGCATTCTGGCGGCCAGCCTCCACGGCGCGTCCGCGGGAAGGAACCCGGAATCCGGGAAATGCGGAGATGTTACCGGCGCCGTTACGGAAACCGACGCCTCGCGTTTGAGTTTTGTCGAGGCGGGGCCGCCTAGCTGAGCTGGAAGCCGCGAACGTACCATGAAAAGACTCACCGCAGCCCAAGTTGATGAGATCCTGGCCGGGGTCGGTCCCGCGGCCACGATCTGGCTTGTCGGCGCTGGCGGCTGCGGCATGAGTGGGCTCGGCAATCTGCTTCTGGATCTGGGCTGTAACGTTCGCGGATCTGACGCTGAGGAAAGCGCCTTCCTGGACTCGCTGCGCGTCCGGGGAGCGGACGTGGCGGTCGGACATTCCGCCGAACGTTTCCGGGAAGCCAACCCGGCGTTGGTCGTCTACACCCCCGCCGTGCGGGCGGACAATGTGGAGATGATCGCCGCGGAGCAGGCGCAGGTTCCCATCGTGCGTCGGTCAACGGCCTTGGCGGCGCTGGCGCGTCGCCGGTCGGCAATCTGCGTCACGGGAATGCATGGCAAAAGCACGACCTCCGCGATGCTGGCCTTCGCCTTGGAGCGGCTCGGCGCTGAGCCGGGTTATGCCGTCGGCGCGACAATTCCCCAACTGTCCGAGCACGCCCGCTTCAACATGGCCGCCGGAGATCGCGGCCTTTTCGTGGTTGAGACGGATGAGAGCGACGGCTCATTGCCCGAATTTGCGCCCGAGAATGCGATCGTGCTCAATGTCGACGAGGAGCACCTCGAGCACTTTGAGAATCTGGAGCGGGTCTGCGCGGAATTCAACGAGTTCGGCCGCCAGGTCGCCGGCGCGCTGATCTATTGCGCGGATGATCCCCGCCTGTCGAAACTGTATGCCGGCCGGGCGCACGCGGTGTCCTATGGTTTCAACCTCTCGGCGAACTACCGGGTGGAACTGGAGCCGCGCGAACCGGGTGACGGAACTGCAGGAACGCGGTTCCGCCTGTTTCATCAAGGCGAATGCCGCGGCCGGTTTCACACCCGGCTGTTGGGCGCAACCAGCGCCTCGAATGCGGCCGCCGTCGCGGCCCTGTTGCTGGAGCTTGGGTTCGAGGCGCGGGACGTAGCCGAGGCCCTCGGCGAATTCGAGGGAGCCGGACGTCGGCAGGAGGAGATCTTCCACGATTCGGGAATCCGGGTCTTCGAGGATTACGGACATCACCCCGAGGAGATCGAAGTGACCCTCGACGCGCTGCGCACGCTTGGGGGAGAACGCCTGCTGGTCGCTTTCCAACCGCACAAATACACGCGCACCCGCTTTCTGCTTTCGCGCTTCGCCAAGAGCTTCCACGCGGCGGACAAGGTCTGGATCACGGATGTCTATCCCGCCGGAGAGGAGGAGATTCCCGGAGTGAACGGGGAGGCGCTTTGCGCCGCGATCTGCGAACACGGCGAGCGGGCGGAGTTTGCATCGGAACTTGGCCGCCTGGCGGAACTGGTGCGCGCTGAACTGCGCGAGGGGGATGTGGTCGTGTTTCTGGGCGCGGGCGACATCTGCCGCCCCGCGCGCGCGCTGGCGCGGCAACTCAAGGAAGGACGCATGGAAAAGAAACAGGAATTGCTGGCGGCGCTTCAGACCCGGCTTGGTCCCGGCAGCGTGGCGCGGACGGACGAACCCATGGCAAAGCGCACGACCCTGCGCGTGGGCGGTCCGGCCGATTTCTACGTGGAGCCGGATTCGGAGGACTCCCTGGCGGCGACCCTGGCCTTTTGCGCCGAAGAGGCGATTCCGTTCCGCGTGGTCGGACGGGGGTCCAATCTGCTGGTCCGGGACGGCGGTTTTCGGGGCATGGTCATCTGCTTGAAGCACGAGTCCTTCAGCGCGATCCGCGTTGAAGGCGACGAGATTCACTGCGGCGCGGGGGCGCGGTTGAGAGCCGTCGCGCAGGCGGCCAAGCAGCACGAGTTGGGCGGTCTTGAATTCCTGGAAGGCATTCCCGGCAGCGTCGGCGGCGCCCTGCGGATGAACGCGGGGGCCATGGGCGGCGCGACCTTTGACTCCCTGGTCTCCCTCCGCTTCATGAGCCACGCCGGCGAGCCTGCCGAGCTTTCAAGCGACAAGATCGAAGTGGGCTACCGGTCCTGCCCGATGTTCAAGGACAGCATCGCGTTGGGCGCGGTCTTTCGCGGGACGCCGACGGAGCGCGAGCTCATCCAGGAGCGGATGGACGCCTGCAGCCGCAAGCGTTGGGACAGCCAGCCCGCCGCGCCGAGCGCCGGCTGCATGTTCAAGAACCCGGATTCGATTCCGGCGGGCCGACTGGTGGAGGAACTTGGCCTCAAGGGAATGCGGGTGGGAGGCGCCATGGTGTCGGACGTGCACGGCAATTTCGTGGTCAACGCGGGCGACGCCAAGGCCAGCGATGTGCTCGAATTGATCGAACGTGTCCGCGCGAAGGCCCGGACCGACCGCGGGATCGAACTGCACACCGAGGTGGAGATCATTGGAGAAGAGGCATGAGCGTCCCGGAGGAGAACGCATTGAGTGAAACGGTCGCCGACGCGCGGGCGTTGAATCTCGTCGTGATGCTGGGCGGTCCGTCGGCCGAGCGCGAGGTCTCCCTCAAGTCTGGAGCCTCGGTCGCCGCGGCGTTGCGGTCGCTGGGGCACTTCGTTACGGAGATTGATCCCGAGGATGGCAGCTTCGCGCTTCCAGATGGCGCGGACGCCGTCTTCCTCGCCCTGCACGGTCGCTATGGCGAGGACGGAACCGTGCAACGCGAACTGGAATCGCTGGGGACGCCCTACACCGGTTGTGGCCCAGAGGCGAGCGCCACGGCGTTCGACAAGGCCTGCACGAAGGCGCTTTGGGAGGAGCGGGGGATTCCAACGCCCCGTGGCGCGACGGTCGATGGATCCACAACCACGCTGCCTGAAGGCTTCAGTTTCCCGGTCATCCTCAAGCCCGTCCGCCAGGGTTCGAGCGTCGGCCTGCGGATCGTGGAGTCGGAGGCGGACTTCAAGCCCGCGCTTGAAGAGGCCCTCGAGTTTGGCGACTCCATCCTGATGGAGGAGCTGATCCGCGGGAGGGAATTTACCGTGGGTATTCTCGACGGGAAGACCCTGCCCCTCGTCGAGATCCGCCCCCGCTCCGGAACCTTCGACTACGAAAACAAGTACACCGAGGGCGCGACCGAGTACTTTTGTCCGGCCGAACTTGAATCGGACCGGCTGGATTGGATGAACGAGGTGGCGTTGGAGGCCTTCGACGCGGTCGGCGGCCGCGATTACGGCCGCCTTGATGTCATGCTGCGCGAGGATGGCGCCCCCTTCTTCTTGGAGGTGAACACCCTTCCGGGAATGACCGAAACGAGTCTCCTGCCCAAGGCGGCCAAGGCTGCCGGCTTCGACTATCCGCAACTCTGCCAGAAGATGATTGATCTTGCCCTTCGCCGCGCCTGACGCGGCCCGCACACGCCATGTTGTCCCGCAAACAGGAAAATCGAAAACGCCGTCGCAAGGAGAACGTCCTGGATGTCAAGGCGCGCTCGGACACGGTGACCCGTCGTCGCGCGCAGATCGCGTTCATGGCGGTGACCTTCTGTCTCGGCATCATCGGCAGCGCCTGGGGCATCTGGCGCGGCGGCGAGTATCTCCTGGACCGTTTCGTCTATCAGAACCAGTCCTTCGCCATCGCCAAGATCGAGATCCGCTCCAACGGCGTAATCACCCGCGAACGGCTGCTCTCGTGGGCCGGCGTTCAGCCCGGCGACAATCTCTTGGATTTGGACCTTCCCCTGATCAAGCGGAACCTGGAGCTCGCCCCTAACATCCGCTCGGTTTCCCTCGAGCGTCAGCTGCCGAATGTCCTCAAGCTCCGCGTCTGGGAACGCCAGCCTGTCGCCCGGGTGGTGGTGGTCATTCCGCGCACCGATCGAGGCCTGTTCCAGCGGGCCGAGTATCTGCTCGATGCCGAGGGCTATGTCATGCTGCCGGTCGATCCCCGGTGGCGGGTGGCGGAGGCTCAGGACCGGGAAAAGGGACTGCCCCAACTGCTTCACGTCGATCCTTCGGAGTTGCGCGTCGGCGAACAGGTGAAATCCCTCGGTGTTCGCGCCGCCCTCGATCTCGTCCGCGCTTTCGCGCGCTCCCCCATGTCTGGTGAGACCATGCTCGCGACCATTGATGTCTCCGCCCCGACGACGTTGTTGGTCCGCGACGAATCCGGCTCCCGGATCACCTTCGGACTGGACGGTCACGATCTTCAGTTCGCGCGCTGGCGCCTCGTTCGCGATCGCGGCGCGGCGCAGGGTCTGCGCATCGACACCTTGGACGTATCCATCAAGAACAACATCCCGGCAATCTGGAGCGCTGTCGAGGAGGCCGAATCCCAACCGATCGCCGCCAACGAACCCGCCAAACCCTACAGGAGAACCAATGTTTGATTCCGTATCCGTCATTGTCGGCCTCGAAATAGGCACCTCAAAAATTTGCTGCGTCGTCAGTGAGATCCTGGCCGACGGCACGCTCAACGTCATCGGCGTCGGCCAGTCCAAGTCCCATGGCGTGCGCAAGGGCGAGATTGTCGATCCGTCGCCGACCGAGGCGGACATGCGGGAGGCGATCGCCGAGGCCGAACACATGGCCGACGTGGAAATCAAGAGCGTCCATCTTGGCGTCACGGGCGGCCACATCCGGGGGTTCAACAACCGGGGCGTCCATCCGATCGTCAACGACGACCGTGAGGTCCGCGCCGAGGACGTCCAGGATGTCATCAAGAACGCCAAGGCGATCAACCTGCCGATGGAGAACACCATCGTGCATACGATCCGCCAGCACTTCCTCGTGGATGGTCAGGGCGGCATCCAGAATCCCATTGGCATGCTCGGGGCGAAGATTGAGGTCGATGTCCACGTCATCCACGGCGCCCACAACCGGCTCCAGAACCCGATCCGCACCTTCAAGGGCCTGCAGCTCGACGTGGAGGCGATCGCCTTCAACGGACTGGCCTCCGCCATGGCTGTATTGAGCAACGAACACAAGGAGCTTGGAGCGCTGGTGATCGACATCGGCGCCGGGACGACCGACTACGTGGTCTACTCGAACGGCATCGTGAAGCACAGCGGCGTGATCGCCGTGGGAGGGGACCACGTCTCCAACGATCTTGCCGTGGGGCTCAAGGTCTCCCTGGCGCGCGCCGAGAAACTGAAGTTGGAGCACGGCTCCGCCATCGTGGAGCCGGAGGACCGCGGCCGGACCATCGCGCTCAAGAACGACTTGGGGCTCCCTGACAAGAACATCAATGTCGAACATCTCCGACGCATCATGTCCCTGCGCTACCAGGAGATTTTCGAGCTGATCGAGCAGGACCTCGACGAGGCGGGGCTGCTCGACTTTCTTCGGGCGGGAGTGTTCGTCTGCGGCGGTTGCGCGCGGACCCCGGAGATCGCCACGCTCGCGGAGGATGTCTTTCGTCTCCCGGTCTACATCGGCCGCACGAACGCCATCAGCGGCCTGAAGTCAGCCCTCGAGCAACCCGAGTTTTCGACGGCGATCGGACTGGTGAAGTTCGGTTCGCTGCAACAGAAACAGAAGAGCGCCCGCGTCTCCCTCTCGGGCGGCATTCTCCAGGCCGTCGGTTCCTTCTTCCGACGCGGTTGATCCAGAACAAAAGGCTTACATCATGGAAACCACCCTTCAGGAAACCCAGACGACAGCCGGAACCCGTCCGGAACAGAAAATCCGCGTGATCGGCGTCGGGGGCGCCGGCTGCTCGATCGCCGAGCGGATGATGCGCGACGAGGACTTCGCCGGCGCCACCTTCGCGGTCGTGAACACGGAGAAGGTCGAGTTGGCCAAATCCTTCGCGCCGGACAAGCTCCACCTTGAATGCGAGATGCTTCGCGGCCTGGGCACCGGCGGCGATCCCGAACTGGGCCGCGTGGCCGCGCAGGAGAAGATCGAGAAGGTCCGGACCCTGTGCGAGGGGCATGATGTCGTGTTCCTGGTCGCCGGTCTTGGTGGAGGGGCCGCGACTGGAGCTCTGCCCGTCGTCGCCAAGACCGCCAAGGAAGCCGGCGCGCTGGTTGTCGCCTTCGTGATGCTTCCCTTCGAGTTGGAGGGCGGCCGTCGCGTCAAGCAGGCGCGCTATGGTTTGGAGATGCTCAAGTCGGCGGCTGATGGCGTCATCTGCCTGCCCAACCAGAAGATCTTCAAGCTCATCGACGAGCAGACCAGCGTGGTCGACACCTTCAAGCTTTCGAACGGGTTGCTCATCGAGGGCGTGCGCAGTCTCTGGCGGCTGATCACCCGCACGGGGCTGATCGACATTCATTTCTCGGACCTTTGCGCCGTGGTGCGCGGGCGACGGGCTGAGAGCATGTTTGCCTCGGCCGAGGCGGAAGGGGCCAACCGCGCCCGCAAGGCCATCGAGAAACTGATGGCGCATCCGCTGCTGGACGGCGGCCGTTGCCTCGATGAAGCCGGCGCCGTGCTGGTCAGCCTGGAGGGCGGACCCGATCTCACCATGTCCGACGTCAACGAGGTCATGAAGGAGATCAACCGCCGTTGCGAAAAGGCCAACGTCGTCTTCGGCGCGGCGGTCGACGAGCGTTACACCGAGAAGATGAACCTCACCCTCGTTGTCACCCGCCGCGACCCGCGGGAGGACGACGACGTGGACCCGGGTTCCGGGGCCGCGGTGGACGCCGCCGTGCAGTCCGAGATGCTCGACACCCAGTTCATCAACAACAAGACCACGCCGCGCCCGAAATCCCGGCTCGTGCCGCCGCCGCCCGAACTGAGCGACGAGAAGAAGCAGGAACTGCTGAAGAAGTCGAAGGGCGTCGGCGGATCGGGCCGGAAGCTCGGCAAGTTCCGCCAGGCCACGCTGCCCCTTGAGATCGTCTCCAAGGGCCGCTTCGACAAAACGGAGCCCACCATCCACAACGGAGAGGACCTCGACGTTCCGACCTACATCCGCCGCGGGGTGGGGATGAACTGAGCGAAACCGAAGATCATGGGCCGGGACGACGCGGGTTGTCGTCCCAGGGCGCCGCTCCGGCGGCGCCCTTTTTTTGGGGGCGCGCCAGACCACTCGAAGAAGCCGGCGAACAACGCCGGATTCTGTTGAGGGGGCCTGCATGGAGCATTCTCCCGGCCTCGTTGGAATCAGCATCCCAGGCTCGCGAGAGGCGGGCGTGCCGGGTGTTCATTTGCGAGTTGCGCTGGACCTGGAAGCCTCGTTTGCGCGGCCAAGAAAAAGCGCGGGAACCGTGCGGTTCCCGCGCCTTCGCGAAACTCAAGTTTCGACGTCAAGGCGATCAGTCGCCGACGCGGATCGTCCACCAGCCGGTCTGCCGATTGTTGCGGGTGCCCTCGCCGAGGGAGGCTTCCTGTTCGACATATTCCACGTGCATGTCGGCCATCAGGTAGTTGTATTTGCCGAGGTGGAACAACTGCCGCTCCTGCGCGACGGTGGCGCGCCCCGGCCAGTCTTCGATATGGGCGCTGGGGGCATTGAAGTTGGCGTTGCCGTTCTGCGCACGGCCCACAACATTCTCGTCGGTGAAATTTTCGGTCAGCACCAGCGTGCCCACCTGATCGAGGACGATGCCCATGTTGATGGAGGGCTGACGACGGTCGGGACGATAGGCGTTGCCGTTCTCGGCCGTGTTCCACGCGGTGTTCCCGGCTGGGCCCGGGCGGCTGAGGTCGTTGCCGCCGCGGCCGTTCAGGGCGAGGCCGACTCCGGTCTGGTTGTCCGCCGTGGGCGGCCAGTCGGCCGCGGTCGCGGCGCGTCCGCCGATCGTCTCGTAGCCGCGGTTGTGCTTGGACGGATTGTAGGTGCGGCGCGCGCGCTGTTGGGTGGTCTGTGTGGCGTTGGGATAGACGCTTATCTTGTTGGCCGGGCAATGCAGCAGCTTCTGCACTGATTTGCCGCGTCCGCCGTGCAGGTCGGGCCGGATGGAGACAAACTGTCGGCGCAGGTCGGCCGGGGTGAAGACGCCGCCAATGTATGGATGGAGGTAGTCGTCCCAAGAATAGTTGTGATCCCGGTTTGCCGCGCCGGCCGCTTCCGTGGCGGAAGAGCCGGTGGTTTCCCGGAACATCATGCCTGCGGCAGGCAGTTCGTCCTTGTTGTCGCCCAGGTACATGGTCATGGCGTTGCCCAGGTTCTTGAGATTCGAAAGACAGGCTGACGCCTGCGCTTTGGCCTTCGCCTTGCCGAGGGCAGGCAACAACATCGCGGCCAGAATGGCGATGATCGCTATGACAACGAGCAACTCGATCAGCGTGAACGCCTTCGAATCCGCCCGGTTGATTCTGTGTGGTTTCTTCATATCGGGTGTGGGTTGGGGGTGAATGGGCTTTGTCGGGACTGGAATCTCACTTGTCCATGAACATGAACTTCCGCTCCTCGCGGCTGAAGATAAGCTTCTTCCCGGGCGGCACGCGCGGGGCCATGGTCAGTTCGCCCTGGTCGAGGAGTTCCTTCATGCTCTTCGGGAAGCGGCCCATGTCGCGGTAAAAGGACTCCAAGGCGTCGTTGGCCGCGTTGATGCCGGAGTTGTAAGCCTGCTGGATGTCCTCGGCGGTCTCGTCCGCCTCGACGCTGGCGGCCATGTTCTGGGGCTGCTCCTGGGGCCCCGCCTGGCCCGGAATGGGCGCCGGGGCGGCGGGCGTCTCCACCTCGATCTCCGGAACGTCCGCGTCGGCGACGTCGTGGATGTTGGGCGGCTCATACTCCTCGCCTGGAGCGCTCGAGCTGTCGTCCTCGCCGCCGCAACCGCAAAGCGCGACGCTCAGGGCGAGGGCTGCAAGGGAGGGGGAGATTCGTTGGAAACGGGGAGAATTACCGCTTTTCATCGTCTGTTGGTTTTAGTGGTCCGACGGAGGGGGCTGAAATCGGATGAACGGGCTGACCCGCGGAGAATAATCGGGACGTTTCATGGCGGGAAACCGGTTTGGTTTGGAACCAGTGCAAACGGTTTTGCAGGCGCCACAAATGAATGCGAAATGCCTCCAAATGGAAGGGGAACTTGCCTGGGTTCGCGGTTTGGCGCCGTCAGCGCGTAATTCGAAAGCGCAGATCCTTAAGGAGGCCTTTCGCGTCGAGATCGACCTGATCATCCCGGCGGGCCATGCCGATCGACCAGACCACGCAGCCTTTCTCCAGTTCTTGGCGCCGCAGGGGGGGGCGTCGAAGGGAGGCTCAGAACTTCAAGGTCACCCGCTCCCGGGCGCCGAAGACGAAGACGTCCGACTCAAACTGCGCGGCGCGTTGGGCGCACTGGCGGACGCGTTCGTCGACGCCCGCGTCGTGGGTGCTCGGATCGTGGTGGAAGAGCGCCAGTTTCTTAGCCCTCGCCCGGATGGCGAGATCGGTCACGGTGAGACAGCTGGCGTGGCCCCAGCCTTGCTTGGTTGCGTACTCCTCGTCCGTGTATTGCGCGTCGGCGATGAGCAGGTCGGCGTTCTGCGAGACCCGGACCAGTTCGTCGGGGATGGTGCGCGGTTGGGTTTCGCCCGCGGGGTCGGGCAGGACTTCGCCGTCGAGCCATTCGATTTCGTTGTCAGTGAGGTAGACGATCTTGACGCCGTCCTTCTCCAGGGAATAGCCGCAGCAGCCGCCCGGGTGATTGAGCGGAAAGCAGGTGAGTTTCACTCCCTCGACGGTCCGGGTGTAATCGACGAAATGATCGTCGATGAATTCCGCCTTCAGTTCGCCGAAGCCGACGGGGAAATAGGCGGAGGACATCTGGCCGGATAGCAGTTGGTGGCGGCGCTCGTCACCGGGCTCGGAGCCGTAGACACGAATCCGGGTGTCGGGCTGATAGGCCGGGGCGAAGAAGGGGAATCCCTGGATGTGGTCCCAGTGCGTGTGGGTGATCAGAAGATGCAGCTCCTCCGGCCGGGATTCCCGCGAAAGCAGGTCGTTGCCGAATTCGCGGATGCCCGAGCCTGCGTCGCAGATGAAGACGGCGTCGTCGAAGCGCGCCTCGACGCAGGGTGTGTTGCCGCCGTAGACCCGGGTGGAGTTGCCGGGCGTGGGAATGGAGCCCCGGGTTCCCCAAAAGGTGACGAACGCCGCCATGATCAGCCTTCTCGATAGACGAATTCGCCGTCGGCGACCTGGATGATGTCGCCATCCCGCAGCACGGCGCGGTGGACCTTGAGGCCGTTGAGGTGGACGCCGTTGCGGCTGTCGTTGTCCTGCAGGACAAACTCCCCCGCCACGCGCCGGAGGATCGCATGTTGCCTGGAGGCCTTTGGGGAGGTCAGCCGGATGGCGGCGTCTTCCGCCCGCCCGATCACGGTCTTCTTGTCGGAGAGCTTGTAGAGGCGGATGCCGTCCTCGCCCTCCGTCTGTTCGAGATAGTGGGGTCGCGAGGCGCGATCCTTGCGCGGCACGACGCTGCTGGCGCCAATCGTCGCTGTGCTGGAAAACTCTTCCATCGTCGAGAAGCAGCTTCTGTCGATGCTTCGCGCCTGTCAAACTTCGATGCTGGGCGGGGAAGCGGCTGAGGTTGCGCATGGAAGCGGACTGGCGATTGCGGGGGCGTTCGTCGCGGTGCGGACATGGGTCCGCTTCCCCACCCCCCGGATGGACCCGCGTTTCTCAAGCTCCGGAAGCCGTCGGTTCTCGTTGGTTGAAGCGGAACAGATCCCGTGTCCGGCGGGCAAAGCCCTTGACCCGCATTTCGAGGCGCTCCTAACTTTGCGCCGTGAGAAAACCCCCCGCTTTGCGTTCGAAGTTTTCCGGTTGCAGTCGGTCTCCCATCGGATTCTTCACGGGCGGCGGGTTTGCGCGGGCCGTCGGGATCGTCCTGTTCAGCCTTGGCGGCCTGCGGGCGGAACAGAAGGAGACGGAGTTGTGGTCCCTGAAAGACGTGTCGCGCCCGCCGGTTCCTGCCGTCGCCGATGAAGCGGACGTCCGCAACCCGATCGACCGGTTCGTTCTCGCGTTGTTGGAGGAGCGTGGCTTGAGGCCGGTCGGCGAAGCCGACCGGCGTGTCTTGATCCGCCGGTTGAGTTTCGATCTGCTGGGGCTGCCGCCGGCGCCGGAACGCGTCCGCCGGTTTGTCGGGGATCCTGATCCGCTCGCGTATGAGAAGCTGGTCGATGAGTTTCTGGATTCGCCGCATTTCGGGGAGCGCTGGGCGACGCATTGGCTGGATATCGCGCATTATGCGGACACGCACGGTTTCGAGCGGGACAAGCGGCGCGACCACGCCTGGCGCTATCGCGACTACGTGATCCGGGCGTTCAATGAGGACAAGCCTTACGACCGGTTCCTGCGCGAGCAGATTGCCGGGGACGTGATCGCGCCCGACAATCCGGACGCGGTGGTGGCCACCGGGTTTCTGGCGGCGGGGCCGTGGGATTTCGTGGGGCAGGTGGAGACGAAGAGCCCGGTCCTGCGCCGCGCCGTCAGGGCGGACGATCTCGACGACATGGTCACCCAGGTCATGACGGCGACGGTTGGCATGACGGTCAACTGCGCGCGCTGCCATGATCACAAGCTCGATCCTGTCTCCCAACGGGACTACTACAACCTGTGGGCGGTGTTCGCCGGGGCGAAGCGCGCTGAACGCGACATCAGCGCGGCCGAAACGAAGCGGTTTGAGGCGCGACGCGCGGAGCTGGACAAGCGCCTCGACAGGACCATGGCCGCGCTCGCGAAGTTGCAGGGCAGGGGAGTCGATCTGGCCGACCTTGTGGGCGGAGGCAACGGCTTTGGCACGGGCGCGAAGGGAGCCGGTCTCGACGCGCGCTCGGGCAAGGTCCAGACCCGCAAGTTCGGCAGGCTCGGCAACGTGGTGAGCAACCGTTTCGTCAAGGTCGACTTGCCCTTCGTGGATGGCGTGTTCATACCCGACGGCGGCCCGGGCCGGGATGCGAAGATTCCCATCTCTTCGACCGGGTTGTCCGTCACGGATGTGCCCGACAGTTCGGCGGCGGCGTGGGACATGATCCGCAATGGTCCGGTGGCGTCGCAGTTCTCCACGGAATCGAACGGGGTGGATTACACCAAGTCAGGGCATACTCTGCTCGGACTTCATGCCAACGCCGGAATCACCTTCGATCTCGCGGCGATCCGGCAGGCGACGGAACGGGGCGAAATGCGCTTTCAGGCCATCGCGGGTTATGGTGGGAAGGAGGCTTCGGCGCACGCGGACTTTGCGGTCTACATCGATGGCAGGTTGTCCGCGAGGCGTGAGAAGATCAATCGTTCAACCGGCGGCGTTCCGCTCGATGTGTCGTTGCCGGAAGATGCTAGATTCCTGACGCTGATCTCCACCGACGGAGGCAACGGCATCGGGCACGATCAGATCTTCTTCGGCGATCCGAAACTGGTTGCCGCTGAGGGCGCTTCATTGACGGACGAAAATCGGAATGAGATTGCCCGCCTGCGCCGGGAAAAGGCGGAAGTCGCGAGGGAGATCGAAATGCTGGGGCAACCGCCGAAGTTCTATGGCGTGACGGCGGAGAAACCGCCGTCGATCAAGGTCCTGTTTCGCGGGAATCCCGAGTCTGAGACGGACCAGGTCTGCCTGCCTGGCGCGCTTCCCTGTGTCGCGCAGTTGCAGGCGGATTTTGGCGGCGATGAGCTGCCGGAAGGTGAACGCCGGCGCGCTCTGGCCGACTGGATCGCCGATCCCGCGAATCCCCTGACGCGCCGGGTGATCGTCAACCGTCTCTGGCAGCATCACTTTGGCCGGGGACTGGTGGACACGCCGAGCGACTTGGGCCTGGGCGGCTCGCGGCCGAGCCATCCCGGATTGCTCGACTGGCTGGCGGACGAATTGTCGCGGCAGGGCTGGTCGTTGAAGGCCATGCACCGGCTGATGGCGACCAGCGCCGCCTATCGGCGACGTTCCAATGCCGGGACGGAGCATCCCGCGCAGCGCATCGACGCCGACAACCGGCTGCTCTGGCGGATGAATCCCCGCAGCCTCGACGCGGAAAGCGTGCACGACGCGACGTTGGCGGTGTCGGGGGCGTTGAATTCGCGGATGGGCGGTCCCGGCTTCGAGGATTTCTCCTACCAGGACGCCTACGCGCCGATCTACACCTACGTCACGCCTGACAAGCCGGACTTGTGGCGGCGGAGTGTGTATCGCTACGTCGTGCGGACGACCCCTCATCAGTTCATGACCGCGCTGGATTGTCCGAATCCGGCCAACCTCACTCCCAAGCGGTCCCGCACAACGACTGCCATCCAGTCCCTGACCTTGCTGAACAACGAGTTCATGCTGAAACAGGCGGAGCGATTTGCCGCGCGGTTGGGGGATGAAGCGGGCGACACTCCGGCCAAAGTCAGGCGCGCGTTCCAGCTCGCCTTCGGCAGGGAGCCGGATGCCGTCGAGAAGCAGGCGGCCGTTGGCCTGGTCGCGAAGGAAGGAATGTTCGCGCTGTGCCGGATGCTGTTCAACGCGAACGAGTTTGTTCACGTGGATTGAAGGAGAAAGCGGGGAATGGGGGTGTGGGGGGGATGAAGGTATGGGCGATTGCTCGTTTTGCCCGGCCGCATGTTCTTCCTCGTCCAGAGGATGCGCCCCCAACGGCCCATACCCCATGCCCTCACGCCCTTATACCCTTTCCTTTCCATACAACTTTGCCTGTCCGATCAAACGCCTCCGTGCTAGCGTCCATGGAGTCATGAAGAACGAGAATTCCGAATCCACGAGAACCCGCCGGACGATGTGGCTGGCGGTCGCTTTCTTCTCTGTGGCCGCCCTCTGGACGGCGTCTGCCGGGGACTGGCCGAACTACCGGGGTCCCGACCATAACGGCATCAGCAGCGAGACGGACTGGAGCTCGGACTGGGGCGATGCGGGGCCGAAGGTCCTGTGGCGGGCCGTCGTGGGCAAGGGGTCGTCGGCCGTGTCGATCGCGGCCGGACGCGCCTACACCATGGGCAACGACAGCGGGACGGAAGGGGAGGAGAAGGACACGGTCTTTTGTCTCGACGCCGAAACCGGCAAGGTCGTCTGGAAGCACAGTTATCCCTGTCCGTTGCTGCCGAAGTACTACGAGGGCGGCGCGCTTTCGACGCCGACCGTCGAGGGCAAGGTTGTCTACACGCTTTCCAAGATGGGCGACCTGTTCTGCCTCGACGCCGGAACCGGCAAGGTGATCTGGGAGAAACAGGTGAACCGCAAACTCGGCTTCGAATTGCCGACCTGGCATTTCTCCAGCGCGCCGCTGATCGTCGGGGACAAGCTGATCCTGGACCTGGGCATGGCCGGGGCCGCATTCAACAAGCAAACAGGCGAGTTGCTCTGGGACAACGGCAAGGAGGTGTGCGGTTATTCCACGCCAGTGCCCGCCGTCATCGGCGGAACGCAGAGCGTCGTGATCTGCGGGGCGGATTCCCTTCTCGGCGTGCGGATCGCGGATGGGAAACTCCTGTGGCGGCATCCCTTCTTCAACAAGCATAAGGCCAACTGTGGCGACGCGATCGTGGTCGGCGACGAGGTCTTCGCCTCCAGCGGCTACGGCCGCGGCTGCGTCAAGATCCGCGTGGACGGCGACCGGACGACGCCGGTGTTCGACAACACCGCCATGCAGAACCTGCAGAGCAGTTGCGTCCTGTGGAAGGGGCAGCTCTACGGTCTCGACGCGAAACGGCTCAAGTGCATGGATTTCAAGGACAGCCGGGAGCGCTGGGTTGAAGGCGGAATGGGGAATGGAACATTGTCCATGAGCGCGGATGGCCGGTTGCTGGTCATGACCGAAAGGGGCGAACTGGTGATCGCCAAGGCGGCGCCCGACGCGTTCCATGCCTTGGCGCGGGCCAAGGTTTTCCGGCAGCGGGCGACCTGTCGCACGGCGCCCGTGCTGGCCAACGGACGGATTTTTGTGCGCAACGGCAAGGGCGAGGTGGTTTGCCTGGATGTGAGGAAGTGACGATGAAGAGCGTGCGAGTTCAACGTGACGCAGGGCCGGCCGGAGGCTTCGGAAAGGTGGTGGGGAGAGACTCCTGTCGAGCCCATTTCAAAGTCCCGGAGGGACGACAGCGGACGTTGGGGGGATGGGGAGACGGTGCGTGGTCCTTGGGGGCTTGCGCTCCTTCAGAGCTTCAATATGGGCTCGACAGGAGTCTCTCCCCACCAGCTTTTCGCTTCCTTCGGCGTTCGTGGGCGTTGTTGTTTTGTCTACTGGCCACATTATCAGTCACCGGCAGTCACGCGGCGGAGCCGAAGCCCGGCGATGTCGTGACCAATTCGGTCGGGATGAAGCTGGCCTGGATCCCGTCGGGGAGTTTCACCATGGGCAGTCCCAAGTCCGAGCCGTTCCGCATCACGAATGAGACGCAGACCACGGAGACCATCGCGAAAGGTTTCCGCATGGGCGTCACCGAGGTGACCCAGAAGCAATGGCGGGAGGTCATGGGCACGGACCCGAGCTTCTTCAAGGGCGACGACCTGCCGGTCGAGCACGTCACCTGGCACGACGCGGCGGAGTTTTGTCGCAAGTTGAGCGAGAGGGAGAAGAGGCGTTACCGCCTGCCGACCGGCGTGGAGTGGGAATACGCCTGCCGCGCGGGAACTGCCACAGCCTACAACACCGGCAACGGGGAGGCGTCCCTCCGCAAGGCCGGCTGGTTCAACAAGAACAGCGCGAACAAGACGCATCCGGTCGGTCTCAAGCAGGCCAATGCCTGGGGGCTGCACGACATGCACGGCAACGTTTCCGAGTGGGGCGCCCAACGCCCCGAGAAGGAGCTCTATCGGACGGAGTCGAAACTGGTGAATCTGGAGATCAAGGACGGTCGCGACCATCGAGGCGGCTCCTGGGGGCTGACCGCCGGCGACTGCCGTTCGGCCTCGCGCCACCGGAACAACGGAAACTACCGCTACTTCGACCTGGGATTGCGTGTGGTGCGCGAGGAGGAGTGAGGCTGAAAGCGGCGGTTGGGCGGTTGGCGTGTTTGTCAAGGAGCGGCGACATTCTTGTCGCCGTGGGCGCGACGCGGCCAGAAAGGCGCGTAAGCAGCGGGTGAGTTTGTGAAACCGGCGCGTTGTGGCCTATCGAGAGCGCCAGTGTGCCGGCTGTGCCGGCACGGCGACAGGAATGTCGCCGCTCCTTGAGGCGTGTCCGCTGCTCGCAATGTCGCCGCTGAGGTTCAGAATCGCGGGGCGGCCGGAGTTGAGTAGCGGCGCGGGTCCTTGAAGAAATTGGTGTTGATCGTGATGGCGTGGCCAGGGATGGAGCAGGTGGGCGGAGTCACGCGACTGCCAATCGTATAGGAGCCGCCCATGGGGCAGACCAGTGTGGATGACATCTCGTCGGTCAGATCGCCAAACAGGTTCTTCATGCTTGGAGTCGCGTCCAGCGGTCGGTTCTCAGCGACCTGCCAAGACTGGGTTGCATCGTCCAGATGCTTGAGGTTGGCGATGCAGGTCCTTCGTTTGGCCATCTTGCGCGCCGGGAGGATGGCTGGAACGACATGGCTCAATGCCAGAAAGGCGATGACCCCGGCCGCGATGGCGATCCAGCGTCTGTGCTGGCGGCGGCTGGCGGCGAGGTCTTCCATATGCGACTCGTTCTTTTACGGTGTCAGAGAAACGGGCCGGATTTTCGGTGGCGCGTCAGCGTTTTGGAGTGCGGTCTCGCAGACCGCTTTGCCGCGCGCTCCTGACCCCATAATCGACCCTTTTCCAAGTGAAGCGTGCTTTGCTCTCCGGCGGCATACTTGATGTTTAAGCTTCTTCCAGATTCAAGCCAAGCAAAGCGGCGCGCGGCGCCGCACTCCAAAACGCTGACGCGTCGAACAGACGCTCCTGTCATGACTCTCAGTCGCCGAAGCTTTCGACCGCCTCGGCGGCGGCTTTCCTTGCCCTGGCGTCGGCTTCGAGAATCTGCTCCAGCGTGGGATGCTCGATGAGTTCGTGGGCGTCCATGGTCCGGGCGACGGTCTCGGTGATCTGGAGGAAGCCGATCCGCCGGGCGCAAAAGGCGTCGACGGCGACCTCGTTGGCCGCGTTCATGACGGCGGGCATGGTTCCGCCGACGTTGCCGGCGTGACGGGCGTGCTTCAGGGCGGGGAAGCGTTCGAGATCCGGCTCCTCAAAGGTCAGGCTGCCGTATTTGGGCAGGCTGGTCTGAACGCGGTCGCTGGCGGCGCGTTCGGGGTAGGTGAGGGCGTATTGGATCGGCAGGCACATGTCCGGCGTGGAAAGCTGCGCGATGATCGAGCCGTCCACGAATTCGACCATGGAATGGACGACACTCTGCGGATGCACGACGACCTGCACGCGGTCCATCTCGATGTCGAAGAGCCAGCGGGCCTCGATCATTTCCAGGCCCTTGTTGAACATGGTGGCCGAATCGATGGTGATCTTGGCGCCCATGTCCCAGGTCGGGTGCTTGAGGGCGCGTTCGAGGGTGATGTCCTTGAACTCCTCCGCCGGGGTCGTGCGGAAGGGGCCGCCTGAGGCCGTCAGGGTCAGGTTGCGGACGGAGTCGGCGGGCTTGCCGTCGAGGCATTGGAAGATCGCTGAGTGCTCGCTGTCGACCGCGAGAATCTTGACGCCGTGCTTGCGGGCCTCGTTCATGACGGTCTCGCCGGCCATGACGAGGATCTCCTTGGAGGCGACGGCGATGTCCTTGCCGGCGCGGATCGCGGCGAGCGCGGGTTGCAGGCCGGCGGTTCCGACGATGGCGATGAGGACGATGTCCGCCTCTGGCATCGTGGCGAGCGTGATCAGGCCCTCGTCGCCGGAGTGGACCGGAATGTCGCCGAAGGCGTCGCGCAGGCCGGCGGCCTTGGGCTCGTCGTTGATGGAGATGGCGGCGGGCTGGAACTGCCGGGTCTGCTCGGCGAGCAGGGAGTCGTTGCGCCCGGCGGCCAGACCGATGAGTCGGATGCGGTCGGGCAGGTCTTCGGCGACCTTGCACGTGCTGGTGCCGATCGAGCCGGTGCTGCCCAGGAGGATGACGTTTTTCATTTGTTTCTTACCGCGGATGGAGCGGATGACACTGATGTTTCGCGAAACGCCTGCGGCGTTTCAAAGGGGAGGAAAGAAATCCGTGACATCCGTGTGATCCGCGGTTGAAGACATTGAAATCCACGTTCATCAGCGGCGGCTCAGTCCGTCAGGATGTGGCGGAGGTAGAGATACATGAGGGGGGCGTTGAAGAGGAGGCTGTCGAGCAGGTCGAGGATGCCGCCGATGCCGGGAAAATAGGAGCCGGAGTCCTTGACGCCGGAGCCGCGCTTGAAGACGGACTCGATCAGGTCGCCCACGATGGCCGCGAGGCCGAGGATGCCGCCGAGGATTACGGCGTGGACGATCTCCATCCCGTGCATCTTGTGTCCAAGGAAATGGACAAACGCGACGCTGGCGCCCATGGAAATCAGGACGGCGCCGGTGAAGCCCTCCCAGGTCTTGCCGGGGCTGATGTTCGGGCAGGCCTTGTGGCGGCCGAACAGCGAGCCCGCGCAGTAGCCGCCCACATCGCTGAACTTGGTCACCAGGATGAAGTAGAGAACGTAGAAGGGACCGCTCTTGCCGGGCGCGGATTCGGGGAAGGGGAAGTAGTTGATCTTCTGGATGAAGTTCAAGAGCCACGCCACGTAGATCAATCCGAAGAAAGTCGTGCAGAGCGCGGTGAAGGCGTCCTTGTCGTTGAAGTGCTTCACCTGCAGCAGGCAGAGCCCGAGCGCCCACACGACGATGATGCTGGTTTCGAAGTCGCCCGCCTTGGACGGGGCGACAAAGACATCCTCGCCGAGGCCCATGGAAAGATAGAAGAACGTCGCGGCGATCAGCAGCATTCCTCCGAAGATGCCCCATTGACGGAAGACGCGGAGGCCTCGCTTTTCGGTCATGTCGTAAAACTCCATCAGGCCCGTCCAGGTCAGGCCGAGCATGATGGCGACGAAGACCCAGTCCGAGACGGTCTTGTTGCCGGAGAACATGGCAGCAATGACGATCACCCACAGCACGACCGTGCTGATCAGTCGCTGCAGGAAAACGGCGCCCTTGGACTTTTTCGCGGGCGCGGCTGGCGGGTTCGGTTCGGACATGCGCGGGAGTGATAGCCGAGGCGGGGGGAAGTTCCAAGTTTGGGATTTGGGCGTGTTGCTTGTTGCGTGACGGGGGGATGGGCGGGTGGGGGGGGGAGGGTATGGGGGCGTTCGTCCTCGTCCTCCAACACGCACTAGTACACGATCGGAGGTTAAGGAATTCGATGACGAGGACGAGTTCGAGGAGGAGGA
>JAYPFK010000002.1:97723-239737 GCA_038126235.1 Verrucomicrobiales bacterium | reverse complement strand
CCCCGGGGCCGGCGCGGCCGGCCGCCGCGGGCCGCGGGGGGCGGGCCCGCCCCGCGGCCCGGGGGGGCGGCCGCCCGCCCCCGCCCCCGGGGCGGGGGGCGTTCGTCCTCGTCCTCCTCCTCGCACTCGTCCTCGATCGGAGGTTCAGGAATTCGAGGACGAGGACGAGTGCGAGGAGGAGGACGAACCTGGTCCCGTTACTGCACGACCTCGATGTGGGGAATGGACTTCTCGCTGGAATCGTTGGGAGCGAGTTGGTGGATGCCTGGCGTCGCGTAGTCGGAATAGCCGGCTTGAAACGACATGGGCTGCCAGCCCTCCTTCGAGACGCGCAGTTCGAACGAGGTTTCCTCGATGGAAAAACCGTGCGTTTTCTGCGTGAAACTTTAGGCGCCGTCCGTTCCCGTCAGCAGGATGGCGACGGGGGAGGAATCGTCGTTCGCGTAGATCTCCACGGTGGCGGCGGAAATTGGTTTGCCCCCCGGATCGACGATCATTCCAGCCGTTCCGACAAGTCCTTCCCGCATGAAGAGGATGAGAAAGACAATGCCGCCGATGAGGCAGAGCAGGGCGGTCAAAGCGCAGCAGCTCTTGGTTCGACTGGGGGAGGGGGCGGCGGGCGTGGGGTCGGACATGGTTGCTCGTCATTTGTCCGACTCTGGGGCGGCAAGCCGGCGCAGGACGTGACGCGACTTAGTCTCGTTGGAGCGGTTTGTTGCCACGGTCCTGAATCCGGGTTTCGAGACGATCTCGCGAATGTCCTCTGAACCTGTGGGCCTGTCTTCGGGGCGGATCCCTCCAAAGGAGTAGGTTCCCGCCCAGTCTGTCCACAACGTAATCGTGAGATTGGTCCCGCCGTTTCGGTAGAGATGGATCTGGGCGTTCGAAATGGGATCTCCAAGTGAATCGACAACCAGTCCGCCTCCTTCGCGCTCGATTCCATGGGGTCTGAGCATCATCAGAATGACGCAGGCGATGTAGGCAAGCCCGACAATCAGGCAGCCCGAACCGTTCTTGCCAAAGAAGGGCTTGTCCGGGCTGTCGGATATCATGGCGTCACACTCCGCCGAATCTCCTGTGCCGCTGCGTGTATTCCTCCAGGGCCTCGTAGAACTGCGGCTTGCGGAAGTCGGGCCAGAGGGTGTCGGTGACGACGAATTCGGCGTAGGAGATCTGCCAGAGGAGAAAATTGCTGACGCGCATCTCTCCGCTGGTGCGGATGACGAGGTCCGGGTCCGGCATGTTGGCGGTGTAGAGATGCTGGGAGACGAGGTGCTCGTTGACCTCCTCGGGGACGAGTTTTCCGTCCCTCACCTTCTTCGCGATCTCGCGCACGCCTTCGATGATCTCCGTGCGGCCGCCGTAGCTGAGGGAGAGCGTGAGGGTGAGACCGTTGTTTTTCGCGAGCGCGGCCTTGGTCTTCTCCAATTGCTTCTGCGCCGCTTCCGGCAGGCGCCAGATCTGGCCGATGGCGTTGAGGCGGACGTTGTTCTTGTTCAGTTCCCCGATCTCGGCTTTCAGGAACCGGGTGAGGTACCTCATCAGGGTGTCGACCTCGTCCTTGGGGCGGTTCCAGTTTTCGACCGAGAAGGCGTAGAGGGTGAGATACTTGATGCCCAGTTCGCCGGCGGCGCGGACGATGGCGCGCACGGACTCGACGCCCCGGCGATGCCCCTCAACCCGCGGCAAATGCCGTTCCTTCGCCCAGCGGCCGTTGCCGTCCATGATGACGGCTACATGCGTCGGCAGGACCTCCTTCGCGCGGTCGCTGAGCTGGGGTTGGGATTTCATGGAATGTTCGTTCTGACAGGAGGGAACGAAGCTTCGGCAATGTCAACCTGGATTCCGTTCAAGAACGGATGGGGCGAACTGTCCCTAGTGAGCCGGTTTGAACATTTCAGGGGAGGCTCAATGGGGACAGTTCGCCCCACCTCCCGCAGAATCAAACCACCATCGTCTGGTCCCGGGCCGGGCCGACGGAGACGATGGAGATCTTCGTTCCGATCAGTTCGGCGAGGGCCTTGAGATACTTGCGGGCGTTGAGGGGAAGGTCCTTGTAGTTCTTGATCTTCTCGGTGGAGGTCTGCCAGCCGGGGAAGGTGCGATAGACAGGTTCGCATTTGGCGAAGGAGTCGATGTCGCTGGGCACATGGTTGGCGCGTTTGCCGTCGATTTTGTAGGCGACGCACACCTTGATCTTGGCGAGTCCGTCGAGTCCGTCGAGGTTCGTCACAGCCATATGGTCGATGCCGTTGACCATGACGGCGTGCCGGACGGCGACGGCGTCGAACCAACCGCAGCGGCGGGGACGGCCGGTGGTGGCCCCGAATTCGCGGCCCATGTTGTGCAGCATGTCGGAGATGTCGTCGCTGGAGCTGGGCAGCGGGCCGCCGCCGACGCGGGTCGTGTAGGCCTTCATGACGCCAAGCACCTTGTCGATGCGGCTGGGTCCGACTCCGGAGCCGGTGCAGGCTCCCCCCGAGGTGGCGTTGGAGGAGGTGACGAAGGGATAGGTTCCGTGGTCGATGTCGAGAAAGGTGCCCTGGGCTCCTTCGAAAAGCATGGAGGCCTTCTTCTGGACTGCCTGGTGCAGCAGCACCACGGTGTTGGTGACGTAGGGAGCGAGCTTTCTCGCGGCCTTCCGGCATTCGGCGTGGATCTTCGCGAAGGAGAGGGTTTTCTGGCCGAGCGCCTTGAGTTCCTTGTTCTTGGCGCGGACGCGGTCCTTCAGCTTGGCCTCGAAGACCTCGGGTTTGACGAGGTCGCCCATGCGGAGGCCGTTGCGCGCGACCTTGTCCTCGTAGGCCGGTCCGATGCCGCGCTTGGTGGTGCCGATGGCCTTCTTGCCCTTGGAGGCGTCGCGGGCGGCGTCGAGTTCCTTGTGGTAGGGGAGCACGAGGTGCGCGCAGTCACTGATGAAGAAGCGCCCCTTGAGCGTGACGCCCTTGCGTTCGAGGCCCGTCATCTCCTTGACGAGTTGCGGCGCGTCGATGACGACGCCGTTGCCGATGACGCATTTCTTGCGCGGGCGGAGGATGCCGGAGGGGATGAGGTGGAGGATGTACTGCTTGTCGCCGACGATGACGGTGTGACCGGCGTTGGCTCCGCCCTGGGAACGGACGACGATGTCGACCTTCTCGGTCAGGTAGTCGATGATCTTGCCTTTGCCTTCGTCGCCCCACTGGGCTCCGACGAGAATTGTGTTGGCCATGATGCTTCGGAATGTCTGAGGGCAACAAAAGACCCCGAACGTAAATCCGGGGTTACTCAAGGAATTTACCGGGGGAGACTAGAGGTGTGGCGCCCGGGTGTCAACCGGGGAACAAAGGCTGGAGAGGGCGGGGGAATGGGTTTCCGGGCGATGGAATCACCGGAGAAAGCGTTGCGCGGAACATGGTTGAATCCGCGGATCACCTGGAAAAATCCAAGGTATCCTTCACCGGTCCCACCGTTACGGCAATCAGGTCGCCGCCGAACCTGCCATTGAGGTAAGGGCTTTGCCAGGTCGCTGTGGGGCGCAGGTCGATTGGCTTTCCATCGATCTTGGGCAATTCAAAATGTTCGGGGTGGTCGCCGTCGAAACGCGTGACGTCGAGGCGTGTCCGATTGGAGCCGAATTCGTATTCCACCCGGTCGCGGCTCACGCGCAACGGGTTGGCCAGCGTCGCGGTCTGGAACTTCTCGAAGGACCCGTGCGAGGTGATGTCGCCGGCTGTGAGCAGGATTCGCGATGTGTTCGTGGCCGGATCGAATGCCGCGGGGCTTGCCGTTTCGCGCCGCTCGTCCCACACATGGCCGCCGTCCAGGAATCTCACGCCCACGAAGGCCTTTCCATTGTCGGCGAAAATCCAGCCGTCGTCCTCGATCTTGTTCAGCCGACCATGAAAATGGATGCTAATCCTGCCCGTGCTGTAGGAGCCGATGCGGCGGCGGCTTTCCGGTGCGATCCGCTGGAGCAGGAGGAGATTCTCGTGCTGCGCGCTCCAGAAAGAGCGCTGCGGACGTCCGCCCCGGGTTTTCTCGATGACGGGATAGACCGCGCAGATCTCTTTGGTTGAGGCGGCGTCAAACAGCATGCCGCACCAACGTTTCTGGCGGGAGATGCCCGCATATTTCAGGGTCGGTTGGCCGTTCTCCGGATCGGGCATGGTCAGGGCCGGGTTCTGTAGAGAACTTCCCAGCAGGTAGCTCCGCGTCCGCCAGGCGTAGTTCACCAAGGCGGAATCTTCCGCGTGCCGGCGGCCCTCGCCTTCGTTGGTCTCACCGGGTTCCAGTTCGCCGAGAACCCGGTTCCGGATGAGAAACGGTCCCGCCGCGGGAAACTCAACCTTGCGGAGCAGGACCGCGGCCGGCGGCGGTTGGTACAGGCTTGTCTCGATCACCCGCGAATGACTCGAGCCCGCCCGGGCGTCCTTCGGCGCGTAGAGCAGGTTCTTGCTGGATTCGAAGGCGTTCTCGCCGTAACCGGCCCGGCTGCGTCCGCCGCCCCGACGTCCCTGCACGGAAATCTGCGCTTCCTCGATCAGCGCCAGGTCCAGCAGCAGGCCGAAGCGTCTGCGGACGACAGGATCCGGCGCCAGTTCATGGAGATTGAACAGGGCCGGCCACGAGTACTTCTGGTACGTGTCCGAGCCGAGTTCGAACCAGAGGCCCGTCCTCGCCCGCTGGCGCGGCCATTCGCGGAAATAGGCGGCGTAGGCCGCGGCGTGTTCGGCGGGAGTGTGGCCGTCGTCGTAACGGCGCTTCGCGAACGCGGGGTCGTCCTTCAGGATGGACGCGACGAGGTAGTGGTTCGGCCGCCGGGTCAGGTCGTGGTTCTCGGTGCCGAGCAGAACGAGAAGATTGTCGAGGGATGCGTCGGCGACCCGGCTGTCGGCCTTGGCCCAGAGCCAGAGGGCCTCTTTCATCGCCGCCTCGGTCTCCGCTGTCAGGCGCCCCGGGAAGCGGTCGCTTCCCGAGCGGAACAGGCTGAGGATGCGGACGTAGTCCGTCAGCGCAAAATAGGCCCACGGCGTTTCTTTGGCGCCTTCCGGCTTGAATTCCGAGACCGGCGCATGGGTCCGCTTGAGGGCGATGTAGTCCCCGGCCCGCTTGAGCAGTCGCGCGTTGGCCTCGTTCGCGCGCTCGTTCAAATACAGGGCGGAAAGCGCCCACAACGTGTCGCCCCAGGCGCCGTGGGGCCAACACGAATCCCGCGCGACGGTCCGGCGCAACGCCTGATTTCGGGCCTGCACCGACGCGGCCCGGGTGTCCGCCACCAGCTTCTCCCAATCGCGGTATTTTGCCTTTCGTTGAGAGTCGCCGGGAGAACCGGCTTCCGGACGCGCCTCGTGGTCGAACGAGGCCAGTCCAAGGGCGAGACCTGCCAGGAGGGAGAACCTGCTGAAGCTGACGTTCTTGGTTTTCACTTCCCGGCGAGGGTTCTCAGGTAAGCCGAGACGCCTGAGGTGAAGTCCGCCTCGGCCTGCGGGGAGAAGACGGTGACGCCGGTCTCGTAGCCGCCTTCGGTGAACGCGTCGCGGGTGGGCAGGTAAAGCAGCGAGCCGTTGGTCAGTCCGAAGTAAAGGGTCTGCGGGAAAGGGGAGGCCTTGCGGACGTTCAGGGATATCTCACTGAACAGTTCCAGCGGCGCGCCCCAGATCGCGGTCGAGCCGTTGATCACCAGGGAATGAACCGGCACGCGGACCGTGGGGTTGCCGTGCGCATCCCTGCCGGCGTAGGCCGCCAGGTTCTCAAGCCAGCCGAGTCCTTCGCGGCGCGGCGTCTCAATCGTCGTCCTGCCCAGGGTCAGAGCGATCCTGCTCGTTCCGGCTCCCGCCGATCGGCTCAAGTCCACAATTCGCGAACTGAGAAGATCGACCTCCAGTTTCAGTTGCGGACTTTCGAAGGCGGTCCCGACGGAATGCAGCGGGGCCACGTTGCCCTCGGCGCCGTTGACGAACAGCACGGTCGCGCCGACGGCCTTCTCGGCTTGGTCGGCGGCCATGCCGATGACGTCGCCGCTGATGAGCCGGTTGCGTCCATTGAGGGCCGTGGCATGGATGGCGTAGTTGGCGATCAAGGCCAAGGGCGAGCCGTCGGCGCGTTCGAGACGCAGAAGTCCCAGTTGCCGGTCGACGGGGCCGTCAGGATTCACGCCCAGACGGATTCGGCCGTCGGGCATGCGCTGTCGGCGGTTGACGTTGGCCCCGGCCTCGCCGACCGCCACGCTCAACCGCGCGGGCTCCATCCGATCGCGCGCGGACTTGACGCCTGCGATGAGCCGCCCGACGACAAAGTCCCAGTGATTCGTGTCGTGCTTGATGGAGAAACGGTCGCCCAGCGTCTTCCGGAACAGGCTGCCGAGGTCCTGGGGCCCCACGTGCGGCGCGGAGTGGGTGTGCGTGGTCGCCCACCAGATCTGCCCGGGCTCGATCCCGGTCTCCCGCTGCAGGCGAGCGAAGACGTTCTGGCAAAAGGACGGCGTCACGGTGCAGATGTCCGAGGCGACCAGGTAGAACGTGGTCCGGCCGTCGTCCAGGGCGACAACGCGGTGGTAGATGCGGTCGTGAATGCCGTCGGACTGCCTTGGCGCGTAGCCGTGCAGCCACTGCGGCGAGGAGGGGGTGATGTCCACCTTCGCTGCCCCCGCCCGGAACGTTCCTTCCGCCGAGCGCATTTCGACGGGAGCGAACCCGACGGCGACGATTGCGAGGAGCGAAAGAAGGGGGCGCGCGCTCGAGGTTGCTCGTTGGGGACCGAGGGAAATCGGGTTTCGGAAGATCCGCTTCATGGTCTTGGATCAAACCCGAAAGCCACCGGCGAGTATATTGAATTCCGACGAGTGTCGGCGCCGCGGCGGCGAGAACTTGGTTGAGTTTTCCGCCGGGGCCGGTGGAAGATCCGAGGTTGGAACTGCTTCATCAAGACCCGTCATGTTTGAAACCTTGAACTGCCTCCCGCTTCGGGCGTTTGCGACGCTCGTCTTCCTTGGCGTTGCCGCCGTGACGCCGGCGGAGGAGATCCCGGTTGCCTCCAGCGATCAACTCATGAAGGCGTTTCAACGGGCTCGCCCCGGTGACCGTTTGGTCCTGCGTGGCGGGGACTACAGGGGCGGCGTCAGTCTGCGCGGACGTTCCGGCGAGGAAAAACGGCCGATCATCATTGCCGCGGCGGACATGGGCAGGCCGCCGGTGTTTCGTGGCGGAGGGAGCGGCCTCCAGTTGTCCGGCTGCGACCATGTTGAAATACGGGGACTCCATTTCATCGGCGCGAGGGGCAATGGGCTCAACATTGACGACGGGGGAGACCGGGGCGATCCGGCGACGGGCATCGTCCTGAGCGGCGTGGCCGTCCGCGACATCGGCGGCCGCGGCAATCACGACGGCATCAAGCTGTCGGGATTGCTGGAGTTTCGGGTGGAGAACTGTGTGGTGGAACGCTGGGGGAACTCGGGCTCCGGCATCGACATGGTCGGATGCCGTTCCGGGACGATCGAGGACTGCCTGTTCCGTCACAACGGGCCGATGGAGGGGCACCATGGCGTCCAGGCCAAGGGCGGCAGCGAGGATGTCGTGATCCGTCGATGCCGGTTCGACAATGCCGGACAGCGGGGCGTGAATCTGGGCGGCAGCACAGGACTCCCATACTTCCGGCCGGAACCTCGGGGGTTCGAGGCGCGGCGGATTACGGTGGAACGTTGCGTGTTCGTCGGAGGCATGGCCGCCGTGGCGTTCGCGGGGGGCGTGGATTGTTCCGCGCGGTTCAACACCATCTATCGTCCGGAGAAGTGGGTCGTGCGGATTCTCCAGGAAAACAGCGGGAAGGACTTTGCTCCGTGTGGAAACGGCGTTTTCTCCGACAATCTGGTCGTCTTTCAGGCGGAACGCGTGCGGACGGCCGTCAATGTGGGGGCGGGCACGAATCCGGGGAGCTTCACCTTCGCGCGCAACGCATGGTTCGCGGAAGATCGTCCGGATCGCAGTCGCCCCTCGCTGCCGGTGAGGGAGGCGGACGGCGTCGATGGCGTCGATCCGGAATTCGCCGATCCCGTCCGGGGGGACTTTCGGCCGCGAAACCGGCGGATCGTCGCCCGCCATGGCGCGCATGCGACACTGGAAGACTGAGGCGTCTTCGGTTCAATTCCGGAACAGGAACTCGTTGCTCATCAGGAGGGCGTGGCAGAAGCGCGCCCAGGCCCGGGTGTCGGCGGCTTTGGCATCCGTTCCTTTTGCCTGCAGTTCCGCTGCGATCCGCTCGATGAATTGCAGAGCCTGTCGGGATTCGTCTTTCGTGGGGCGACGGTTGAAGGTGTGGCGATAGATGAGCCTGAGCCGCTTGTCCGGGGCGCGCCTGGCGAAACGTCCGGCCAGGGCCTTGCCGCAGTCCTGGGCGAAGGTGGAATTTGCGAGGTAAAGCGCCTGCGTCGGCACGGCGGTCATGGTGCGCCGGCCGGTCTCCTGGTTGTTGTCCGGCAGGTCGAAGGCGTTGATGAAATCGATCTCGTCGAAGGGCCCCTTGCGTTTCTGGGGAAGGTAGATGGTGCGGCGGAACTTGAGCCGGTCGGGCATGCGGCTGGAATCCTTGAAGTTGCCGGTGCTGCCGGGATTCAGGTTGCCCGGAATGTCGTAAGGCAGGCTCGGTCCGCCGCGCGTGGGATCGAGTTGCCCGCTCACGAACAGCATGGCGTCGCGGATCGTCTCGGCTTCGAGGCGGTTTCGGTTGGCTCGCCAGAGCAGTCGGTTGTCGGGATCCTTTTCCCGCGCGCCGGCATTGAGCGCGGCGGGGTTGATTGCCGCCTGGCGCCATGTTTGTGAGAGGACGATCCTGCGGATCAACTTCCTGGTGGACCAGCCTTCGCGCATGAACTCGGATGCCAGAAAGTCGAGGAGCTCCGGGTGGCTGGGGGCTTCGCCGGTGGAGCCGAAGTTGTCCACGGTGCGGACCAGACCGGCGCCGAAGAGGTGATGCCAGACGCGGTTCACCCAGACGCGCGCGGTGAGGGGGTTGCGGTCGTCGGCGATCCAATCGGCCAGTTGCGCGCGTCCGCTGCCGCCGCGGGTGAGGGCGGAGCGATCCTGGGGGGCGATCTCCTTCGGGAAACCGCGGGGGATGATGGGGCCGGGTTGGTGGGCGTTGCCGCGGATGGTGATGGCGGCGTCCTCGGATTCCGGCGCGTCCATCACCGCCATGGCGAGCGACCGGGTGCGGTGGCGGCGCAGGAACTCCAGTTCCTTCAACCGCGCGCCATGCCTTTTCGCTTCGGCATCCGCCGAGGCGCGTTGTTGCTTGAGCGTTTTGATCTCGCCGGTGGCGGGCGTCGCGGCTTCGGTGGAGGCGGTCGGTTTTGCGTCGGCCTCCAGTTTCTCGATCCGCGCCTTGAGTTCCTTCGCGGTCATGGATGCCGCGTCCCGTTTGCGCGTGAGGTCGCCGATCTCCGCTTGGAACCCGCGCATGCGCGCGGCGCGGGCGATGAGTTCGTCGGGCGTCTCTGGCAGGGGCGTGTGGTTGATGGCGCTGAAGACGCCGTCGATGCGGCCGTTCAGGGTGATCGTGCTGCGGAAGATCCCGGCCAGCGCGTAATAATCTTCCTGCGAGATCGGATCGAACTTGTGCTCGTGGCAGCGCGCGCATTCGAGCGTCATGCCGAGGAACGCCTTGCCGACGCGGTTGATCTGGCGGTCCACCACGTCCATGCGCAACTGCGGCTTGTCGCCGCTCACGAGTTCCCAAGGCCCGATGGCCAGGAAACCGGTGGCCACGATTCCTTCCGCTGTCGGATCGGGGCCTTCGGGCACGCCGGGCGCGGACGGGATCTTGATGTCGCCGGCGAGTTGCTGCCGGATGAACTCGTTGAAGGGTTTGTCCTGGTTGAACGCCGCGATGACGTAGTCCCGGTAGCGCCACGCCTCCAAGGCCGGGATCGAGCGGCCGAGCCCAAGCGTGTCGGCGTAGGCGGTCAGGTCCAGCCAATGACGCGCCCAGCGGTCGCCGAAGGACTCGCTGGCAAGCAGGCGATCGGCCGCCGCTGCCACAGCCTTGTCGGCGTTTTCAGCGAATGCCTTGTGGAACGCTTTGCCTTCATCAGGCGTGGGCGGCAGGCCGGTCAAATCCAGATGCAGACGGCGCAGCAGGGTCGCGGGTTCCGCCGGTTCGGCGGGAGGGAAACCGGTCTCGTCAAGACGCGCCCGGACGAAGCGGTCGATGGCGGCGCCGGACCAGTCGGCGTCGGCGACTTCGGGCGGTTCGGTTTTCTTCAATGGTTGGAAGGACCAGAGTTCCGCGGGCTTCGTCTTGCGGGCATCGGATTTGAACGTGGTCGGGACGGCTGGAGCCTCGCGGGGATCGGGCGCGCCCAGCGCGATCCATTGGCGGAGGATTTCGACTTCCTTGGCGGGCAGTTGTCCCTTCGGCGGCATCTGGAGGTCCTTGTCCGCGTAGCTGACCGCGCGGATGAGAAGGCTTTCGTCCGGTTTGCCGGAAACGATGGCGGGGCCGCTGTCGCCGCCTTTCCGCCAGCCTTCGCGCGAATCGAGGGCCAGTCCGCCCTTGGTCTTCTTCCCGTTCGTGTGGCAGTCGAGGCAACGCTCGATCAACAGGGGGCGGACGTTCTGTTCGAAGAAACGGTGATCTTCCGGGGCCGCGAATGCGGCGGGGCAGATCGGAAGAGAAACAAGAAGCGCCGCCAGCCGTCCCGTTGCCTGCAGTCTCGAAATGTCTAAACCGACTCGCATCACAGATGCCGAATATCCACTTCCCTGTGGCGGATCGAAAGTTCAAAGCGCCCGCCAAGGAGCGGCGACATTCTTGTCGCCGCTCCCCCGAGAGGGGGCAGAGAACCTCCTGAAACGGACAGCTCCATGTTGTTTTGCCTCGCGTGAGGGGAATCCCCGCGCCTTTGTGTCGGCTGCGCCGGCAGGGCGACAGGAATGTCGCCCCTCCTTGGTGGGACCGCCCTACACCTCCTCCAGCGGCGACTTCGCGTCGCCGAAGGAATCCAGGCGGAGATCCATCTTCTCCATCATGGAGAGGAAGAGGCGGCAGAGCTGGCGGTCGGGCTTGCCGGCGTAGTCGAGAACTCGGCCGCCCTTGATGCGACCGCCCGCGCCACCCAACAGGAAGATCGGCAGGCGGTCGTTGTCGTGCCTCGCGCCGGCCATCATGCTGGAGCAGCTCAGCAGCATGGTGTTGTCCAGCAGTGTTCTCGGACCTTCCTGGATCGCGTTCAGCCGCCGCGCAATATGGGCGATCTGCTCCATGAAGAAACGGTTCACCTTGAGCCAGTCCTCCTTGTCCGAATGCGAGAGCAGGTGGTGGATCATGTAGTCGATGCCGTGGCCCGGCTGTTGCACGGAGCTGAGATTCGGGAAACGCAGGGCGCTGTGGTCGTTGTTCAGCTTCAGGGTCGTGATGCGGGTGGTGTCGGTCTGGAAGCCGAGGACCATGATGTCGCACATCAGGCGCATGTGCTCGGCGATATCCTGCGGGACGCCTTCGGCGGGGCGCTGCTGGTCGGGCTTGTCGAGCGCGGGACGCCAGCCCTGCAGTTCGCCGCGCTTGCCCGCGTTCTCGATGCGCTGCTCGACCTCGCGGATGGAGTTCAGATACTCGTCGAGCTTCTGCTTGTCGGAGGAGCTGATCTTGCGACGCAGGTCCTTGGCGTCGGCGAGGACGGCGTCGAGCACGCTGCGGTCGGCGGGCGTGGCGGCGTCCTTGAACAGGCGGTCGAAGGCGAGCGCGGGCTGGAGTTCCAGAGGCGTCGGCGTGGTGGGTGAGCTCCACGAGATGTGCGAGCTGTAGAGCATCGAGTAGTTCTTGTGCACCGAGGGGTTCGAACGTTCGCAGCCCAGGACCAGGCTCGGGACCTTGGTGGAGCGACCGTGCTTCCGCGCCAGCAACTGGTCGAAGCTGGTTCCCGAACGGATCTCGCCGCCGGAGGCGATCGGCGCGCCGGAAAGGATGTCTCCGGTCTGGGAGCTGTGGATGTTCCCCTTGCGCGCCTCCGCGTGGAAAAGGCCGTTGATGAAGACCAGCTTCTCGCGGAAGTCGGCCAAGGGCTCAAGGACCCGGCCGAGTTCCATTCCCTTGCCCTCGCCCCTGGCCCACCATTCGCGCGAATGGAAGCCGTTGCCGGAGAACAGGACGGCCAACCGGACCGGGGCCTCGCTGGCGGGTTTGTCGCGGGTCGGTTCGTCGCCCCAGACGTTGCGGGATTCCAGCCAGGGCAGGGCCATCGTGACGCCGACCCCGCGGAGGAAGGCGCGGCGGTTGAAGCGGTGGGTCTTCATGGGCATGGGGCATTTATGCCAGGATTCGGGCGCGTGTCATGGATGGAATTGGAGCGGAGCAAAATCTCAGAAGCCCGGATGGTCGGATTGCCGGTGGGGAGAGACGGAGTCTCTCCCCACCGGCTTTTCGCTTCCTTCGGTTGTTGGGCGCGCTGTTGTGTGGTCGCGGCCTGTCGGGCATGTGACCGGTGCGCCGCGCGTAGCGCCTTGGAGTGCGGCGGTCTTCCGCCGCTTTGCTGCGCGTTCGAACACGCCGACGCCTTCCAACACATTCCGGGTTTCCGAACAAACAGCGAACCTTCGCCGCGGAAATCTCATGGGCGCTTCGTCATGCCTTGCGAAAAGGCGGCGTCGAGCCGCCGCACTCCACGGCGCTTCGCGCGGCGCAACCTGGCATTTCTCGGTGGTGTGCGTAGGCTCTGATGAAACCGCGTTCCGCAATCTTGCGGATTCTCACTCCGCGAAATCCCTTCCACGCACATTTCGGAATTGCGGGCTTTGGACGATTGCTTCGATTGCCAGTTGGACGCGGAAGCTGTGCTTCTCGAGGCGGGTGGTCATTTCATCCAGCAGGGGCTTGTCGGACAACTGTAGGCCGCGGCCGAGGGCGTAGCCGAGAAGCTTGCGACAGAACTGGCGGACGAAGTCGTCGCGGCGCTGGTTGAGCATGTAGGAACGGAGGCCGTTGAGGCCGTCGAAGCTGGCGCCGTCGATGAGCGTCACGGCGGTGTTGGAGCCGGAGCGGGCGCGGCCGATGGCGTCGAAGTTCTCCAGCGCGAAGCCGAGCGGGTCGATGCGCTCGTGGCAGCGGGCGCAGGCGGGATCCGTGCTGTGGCGTTCGATCATTTGGCGCACCGTCTGGCCCTCAGGCGTCTCCTCCGGCAACAGGGGGACGCCCTTGGGCGGGCGCGGGAGCTTGTCGCCGAGCAGGACCTCGCTGACCCAGTTGCCGCGCAGGATGGGGCTGGTCCGCGAAGCGCCGCTGTGCCGGGCCAGCGTCCCGGCGAATCCGAGAACCCCGCCGCGTCCGCGCGAACGCTGTCCGCTGACGCGCTGCCAGGCGTCTCCATTGCCATCGAAATCGATGCCGTAGTGCCCGGCCAGTTCCTCGTTCATGAAGGTGTGATCCGAATCGATCAACGACAGGACCGGGCGGTTGTTGGCAAAGAAGTCGGCGAAGAAGAGGGTGATCTCCTCCAGCATGTCATCGCGCAGACCGGTGAAGCTGGGGAAGTGGCGTTCGCTCTTTTCTTCCAGCGTGTCGAGGTCGCGGACCTGGAGCCACTGCGCGCCGAACTCGGTCGCGAGACGGCGGACCTTGGCGTCGCGCAGCAGGCGTCGCGTCTGGGCGGTCAATGTTCCTGAGTCGCGCAGTCGGCCGGCGGCGGCGAGGCGGCGGAGTTCGGCGTCCGGCTCGGAGGACCAGAGGAAATAGCTCAGGCGCGTTGCGAGTTCCCAGTCGGAGACGGGCGCGGCGTCCGTTCCGGGCGACGGTTGTTCGCCGCGATACAGGAATGCCGGCGCGACCAGGGCGCGGGCGATCAGTTGACGGATCGAGTCTTCGTGATCCAGTCCCTGCTTCCGCAAGGTTCGATAAAGCGAGCGGAGCTTCTCCCGTTCGTCATTCTTGAGCGGCCGTCGCCAAGCCTGCTCCGCCAAGCCGAGCGCGGCTTCGAGCTGTTTCGACTGAACCGCGACGAGGCGTTTCGCGAAGGCGTCGGCAGCGTCCTGGATCGGCTTGCGCATGGGTTCAAAGGCGCCGGGGTCGGCGTCCTGCGTTGCGAACTGCCAGAGCTGCTTGAAAGCGTCGAGTTGGCGAAGGGGTTGGCGGCTGACGAAGTGGAGTTCGTCCCAAAGCCGGTCAAGCTCCGCCGCCTGTGCGCCGTCGAGCATCAGGCGGCGCAACTGCTCGTCCTCGCGGTGGCGCAGGGTCAGGGTGACGACCTCGTCGACCGGGACGATGCGGTTGTAGCAGAGCGCGGCGGGGAAGAGGGATTGGAAGGCGGCGACATCCTTGTGGAAGTGGGCCTCTGCCTCGGAGCCTTCGCGGACGAGGATCGGGCGGTCGGAAACGACGGGCGGCGTCCCGGCTGTCCAGCTTCGTCCGCTGCCCGGTCCGGCGGGTTGAATCGCGCCCGGGGACAAGGGAAGCGGAACTGGCGGCTCGGACAACGAGGCCAGGGCCTGGGCGCTGCCATTGGCGCCTTTCTCCGGGTGAAGTCCGACGGACGCGTTAAACTCGGCGCCTTCGGAAAGCAGTTCGCGGGGGATGGAGAAGCGGAGGTTCGAAGGCGCGGCTTGTTCGATGTCGGCGGGTTTGGAGGCGTCCGGCGGCGTCCGGTCGAGCCAGCCAAACGGGCCGCGCCAACGGCGGACCTCGGCGGCCACGGTTTTGTCGGTTTCGGTGGCTGGATCGAGGAGAGCGGCTTGAGCCGCCTGCGAATCTGCGGTCTTTTCGACGGTCATCACGGCGGCCCGCCAGCGACCCAGCGTGGAATCGGCGGGAATCGCGAAGGTCTTGTCCACGTTGCCGGTCTCGGACTTGCGGAAGCTCCAGACCTCGGGGTTGCCGAAGGAGTCCTTCACCGGGTTGCCCTCGCCAATGCGGTCCACCACGTCGCCGGCCAGATCCCAGGTCCGCTTCTCGCCGCCGGTTTCGGTGATCGTCAACGCGACCTGGGAGGTGTCGCAGACATGGTTGTGGTCGCGCGCGGCGACGGTCAACTTCAGGAGGTCGCCCTTTTGGATCTCCAGTTCCACCTTCGGTTCAAAGTGCGCGCGCCCGCCGTTGGAGATCGCCTGTCCGGCGAGGCGGTTGGCCCCGGTTGCGTTGATGAACTCCAACCGCCACGCGACGCCGTTGCCGCACTTGTTGTCGGCGTCGGCGACGAAGCCCTTCACGCGCGCCCTGCCGCTGATGGGGCTGCGCCAGACGATGATGGAATCGATGTCTGGCGTGGGATGCACGGTGACCGCGCGTCCCGGCACGGTCAGCGTGCTGAAGCTGACCGTGGAGTCGGACTGGTTGACCAGCATGGTGGGCAGGCCCGTGCCGATGCCGCGGACAAACGCGTAGCCGCCGATGTTCAGGTTCTCGCCAGCCAGCAATGCGCCGGTCACTGAAGGCGCGGCGCCCAGGCCGACAAAGGCGTTCCAGGTTTCGGCGAGGGCGAAATCCAGTTTCCTCGCTGCAGCCAATTCGCGAACCGGTTGTTTTGTTGCGAAGGCCTCGGCGCAGGCGTCGAGGATGGCGGAGGTCTGCTGAAGGTCGCGGGTTTGGGCCGTGGAAATGGATTCGCCGAGGGAACCCAGTCCGCTCAAGGGAAGCGATTTGCCGCCGGGTAGTTTCAGCGAGGCGTTCCGCCAGACGAGGATGTCGCCCGAGTTGCCGTCGCCGGCGTCGCCCGCCGCGAGAAACAGGGTTGTGGAGGCCTTGGCGGGCGGCAGTTTCAACTGGACGTTGTGCGTCTTCGCGAGCGGCAGGATCGGGATCTGCCAGGCGGGCGGGCCGTCGCGCTTGCCGATGTGGCCGATCTTGGTGAAATGCCAGAGTCCGCGTTGCCAGGCTTCGATCTCCCTGGCGATCGAAGCGAGATCATCCGGGCCCGCCTGACGCCAGCGGGCGCGGAGCGGATCGAGCATGGGGGAGGGGGCTTGGTCCTCCAAGGCGGCCTTGAGCAAGGCGAGGTATTTGGGGCTGAGTCCGTCCGAGGCGCCGGTCTTGAGGGCTCGGAGGTGTTTCTCCAACGGGATGGTTCCGCGTTCGGGGACGCCCTTGGTCACGCCGCCATAGGCCTCGGCCGCGCCGCCGAGTTGGCTGTGCCGGCCGTAGAGGGCGCGGATTTCCTCCAGTTTCTCATGCGTCCAGTCGGCGCGCGAGACGCTGGGTGAAAACGCGATCCGGTCCGGCAGGATGACGGCGTGGGCCGCGATGTCCTTGGCGGCGTCGAGGTATTTGGTGAGCAGGCCCGGCGACATCGCGAGCGCGGCGCCGACGTTGGAGAAACCTTCTCCCGCCGCGCCATCCGGCGGAAGTTCGCGCGCGGGTTCGAGCGAATCGACGCCGGTCAGGTCGCGGACGGTGTACGTGAACTCCCGGTTCGACAGCCGCCGCAGAACGACAGGGCCGGGATCGCCGGCGTTGGCGAGCGCGATGTTGTCCAGCGTGGTCTCAATCCAATCGGTGAGTCGGTTCGTCTCCTCCGGCGTGGGTTGTTTCTTCTTCTCGGGCGGCATCTCGCCGTCCTGGATCTGGCGGAGCGCCTTGTCCCAGATCATGGGTTCTTTCGAGATCTTCTCCAGTGTGTCGAACCGTTCGAGGTCCAGTTCGCCCTTCTGTGTTTCCGCGTCGTGGCAGTCGAGGCAGTAGCGCGTCAGCAGGGGGCGGATTCTCGACTCGAAGGCGCGGTCGGCCGGATTCTCGGCGGCGATGAGGGCGGGAATCCAGGCGGTCAGAAGGAAGGTCGCGAGCGGGAGGCGAAACGATGCGCGATGTTGCGGAAAGACTCTGACGCGTTGCTCAACTGGATTCATGGCGAGGTCCGGGACATTCGGGCTGGATCGTTATTTCATACGGAACAACCGACGGCCGGGCGATCCGAAAAACGGAAGGAAAGGGCCGCGCTCAGATTGGATCGAGGGCGAGTCTGAGCCGAGGAATGCCTGTCGGCGTTGTCTGGCGGGACGTCCCAAGGAGGGGCGACATTCTTGTCGCCCTGCCTGCAAAGCAGGCACAAAGGCGTCAGGTGGCCACCGACGCTTCGGTATTCTCCATGCGCGTGCCCAAATGAACGCTCTTCTCGGGCCCCTACAGGGCCACGGCGACAAGAATGTCGCCCCTCCTTGGCGGAGCCCCACCCAACGCGCCCTTGTCAGGTCGCGGCGCGTGGGGCGATAGTCCGCGTCCGATGAGAGCCGTGTTATATCCCTTGCTGGCGTTGTTCGTGCTCGCCTCGTTGCCATGGGTTTTTCCAACGGGCAGCGCTGGGGAGGTGATGGGGTTGCCCGGTTGGGCGGTCTACACGCTTGTCGTGTCTCTGGTTTACGCCAGCGCGGTGTCGTTTTTCGTCCGGCGATTCTGGGACGCGGGGGAAGCGGGGAAGGGAGCCCTGTCGGAGGAGGACTGAGGATTCATGAGCGATCCGACAACATCCCAGGAGGCGTTTCTCGGACCGTTGGGGATCCTGTTCATCGGGTTGTATGTCTCGTCGCTGCTGGTGGTGGGGTGGTTTGGCCTGCGGGCGCGGAAGGAGGACACGCTGAACGATTTCTATCTCGGAGGGAGGAACCTGGGCTTCGTGATCCTGCTCTTCACGATGTTCGCCACCCAATACAGCGGCAACACCTTGATGGGCTATCCAGGCAAGGCCTACCGGTCTGGCTTTGAGATGATTTTCGTGGTGGCGTCCATGGTGACGGTGACCGCCGTGCTGTTCATCTATGCGCCGAGACTGCGCCGGCTGTCCGAACTGAGGGGCTACATCACGCCGGGCGACTTCATTCAGGACCGCTTCGGCAGCCGGACGTTGACAAACCTCGTGACGTTGATGGGCATCCTGGCGCTGGTGAACTACCTGATCACCAACCTGAAGGCTCTGGGCTATGTGGTGGAGAACGTCACCGGGGGCGCGATCGGGTTCGAAACCTCGGTGGCGGCGCTGGCGGTGGTCATGATCGCCTACGAGGCCATGGGCGGCATGCGCAGCGTCGCATGGACGGATGTGACCCAGGGCGTGATCCTGTTTGTGGGCGGCCTGCTTTTGTTGGCGGGCGCGCTGGCTGTCTACGGCGGGGGCGAGACGTTGACGACGCTTCAGCGTGAGCGGCCGGAGATGTGGAGCCTGCCGGACACGCGCTCGCTCACGACCTGGCTGGGCACGGTGATCCTGTTGGGTTTGGGCAATGCCCTCTATCCGCACACTGTCCAGCGGATCTATGCCTCGCGCTCACAGCGCGCCCTGCAACGCAGTCTGCAGATCATGGTCTTCATGCCGTTCTTCATCTCCCTGGTCATGATCCTGATCGGGCTGTTGACGGCCGCGCGCTTTCCCGGACTCGATGCGACCGAGAGCGATCGCGCGATCATGTACCTGCTGCGCGACCTGGCCGCGAATTCCCCGGCGATGAAGGCGGTGGGCGTGATCTTCATCGCTGCCGTGATCGCGGCCACCATGTCCACCATCGATTCCGCGCTGCTTTCGATGTCGGCCATGGTCACGGCGGATTTCTATCGTCCGTTGCGTCCGGATGTTCCCCAGGAACGGCTGACGAAGTTCGGGAAACACGCGACGGTCTTTGTGATGGCGGCGGCGGTGGCCCTGACGATCTGGCTCAAGGACAAGACCATCTTCAGCATCATCGTCTTCAAGCACGAACTGCTGATCCAACTCGCGCCGGCCCTGATGATCGGCGTTCATTGGAAGCGACTGTCCGCCATGCCCGTGCTCGTCGGAATGATCGCCGGCGCCGCGACTGCAGTGACGATGACGCTGGGGATTGGTTGGCCGGAGACGAAACCGTTGGGCATGCACGCCGGAGTTTGGGGGCTGGCGGTGAACCTGGTCTTGTTGCTCGGGTTGCAGGCGGTGGGCGGAAAAGGCGGACGTGCGGAGTCGGGCTCCACGGTTCGCCAGTAAGACAGGCATCCTGCCGGTCCCGAGCATGGCCCGGTGTCGGCCCTGATGTCCGGCATCAATGGCTACGTGTGAGTCGGGGGCGGCCGGTTGCGGGCGTTACAAATGACTTCGAATGCCAGGCGGCATGCTGTGGACAGGCAGGATGCCTGTCCTACGCAGAGCCCCCGCGTCGAACACGCTCCCGTCTCGGTCGCCGGCCTTTCTACGCCGTCGGATTTCAAACTGGTGTTCGACTGTGTCGCGCACAATTCTCCGAAGCATGGATTTGAAGGAATTCCTCGGAAAAGCAGAGCTGGAACCGCGCGATCCGGTGGTCGCTGGCGGCGTCGGACAATGGACGGTGCGCTACACCGTCGGTTCCGCCGGAATCGATGAGGGCGGGACCATCAAGCTGGCGAAGCGCTTCGCGAGCGACTGGGAGAAGCCGCAGTTCGAGCGGCCCGAGGCCTCCGGTTACACGACTGTCCTCACGAATGGCCCGGCAAAGCTCGCCGCGCGTTTCGCCAAGAAGGCGCACGATCGCCCCTGGATGAACTGGTGCATCGTGATCGACGTCTACGACGGTTCGCTGGATCCCGGCGACATCGTCACGATCGTCCTCGGAGATCGCAGTCAAGGCGGGCCGGGCATCCGCGCGCAGACCTTCATCGAGTCGCGCCACGACTTCCGGGTATTCGTCGATCCGACCAACGCCGCCGTGGCTCGCAGCGTTCCAGACTCGCCTACGGTGGAGGTGGTCGCGGGAGAGGCGGTTGAACTGGTCGCGATCGTCCCCACTCAGGCAACGGTCGGCGAATGGCTGGAGGTGCGGCTCAAAGGGCAGGACAGCTGGATGAATCCGACGGATGCGCCGGAAGGAGCCGTGTTTGAGTGGGAGGGCGGCGGCGGTGTGGAATGGAACGGGAACTCCTTTCGGTTCACGGCTCCGGGCTCGGGGCGGGTGGTTGTCCGGACCGGAGAAATGGAGGCCCGCAGCAACCCGGTCACGGCGGAAGCGGGCCCGCCGAAGCTCAAACGCTACTGGGGCGACCTGCATGCGCAGTCGGACGCCACGGTCGGCACGGGCACGGAGGAGGAGTATTTCCGCTTCTGCCGCGACCGCGCCTTCTCTGACATCGCGTCGCACCAGGGCAACGATTTCCAGATGGATGACGAGGACTGGACGAGGTTGAACACGGCGGTGAAGCAGTTCAATGTGCCCGGCCGTTTCGTGGTTCTGCCCGGTTACGAGTGGTCAGCGAACACCCCGGCTGGCGGCGACCGCAATGTCTTTTATTCGGAGGATGACCAGCCGATCTACCGGTCCAGCCACTGGCAGATTCCCGAAGTCGCGGAAACGGCCGAGACACCGGCGCATCCCGCCAGCGAGCTATTTGCCCGCATCCGGGAAAACGGGAAGGCGATCCTCGGCGCGCATGTCGGCGGCCGCTACGCGGATATTCGCAACCATTTCGATCAGGACATCTGCCCGCTGGTCGAGGTCCTTTCCTGCTGGGGCGTATTTGAGTGGATGCTGTGGGACGCCTTTGAGAAGGGTTACGTCGTCGGCGTCATGGCGAACAGCGACGGCCACAAGGGGCGCCCTGGAGCGGAAGGGCCTGGCGCGGGCGACTTCGGCATCGCCGGCGGCCTGACCTGCGTGTTGGCGGAGAATCTCACGCGCGAGGCGGTGTTCGACGCTCTGAAGGAACGTCGTTGTTATGGAACGAGCGGGCCGCGTATTGATCTGCGCTTTGAAATCGCCGGCCGGCCGATGGGGCGCGTGTTGCGCGGTGTTGAAGGAGAGTTGGAATTGAAGGCTTCCGTAAGGGGGTGCGCGCCGCTCGAATCGCTGAGCCTTTATCGCGGGCGCGAAATGGCGGAGACTGTCCGGCCCGTCGCGTTTGCCGATTGCGCGGATTCGAAACGGGTCCGTCTGACTTGGGAGGGCGCGCGTATGCGCGGACGCGGCCGGCGAGTCGACTGGTCCGGCGTGGTGAAGGTCGAAGGGGCGAAGATCCTTCGCGCCGAAACCGTGGCCTTCGATTCGCCCGCCGACGGCATCCGGTCGGTCACGGACAACGAGGTGGTCTTCGGCTCCCGCACCACGGGCGATATGGACGGCATCGACTTGTGGCTGGATTCGACGGAGGCCGCCCGCATTGCGCTCGAAAGCGCGGTTGGCGTGTTTGCAGTCGAGGCCGCGGAACTTCGCGGGTTTGGTGGACGGCTCTGGGAATTGGACGGTTTGGACCAGCGCGTGAAGATTCGGCGGTATCCCGAAATGATTGAGGAATCGGAGTTGGCCTTGGAGCGCGTTGTCTCGCCCGAGGGCGACGGTTTGACCCCGTGGTTTGTGAAAGCGACGCAGATCGACGGCCACGCCGCCTGGTCCAGCCCGATTTATGTTGGGAGGTAGGGGGGGAGCGCGGAGTTTATTCCGCCTCAACGCTGGCGGCGACGACGCCGTGGAATGCAAGGGATACAGAACCGGCCACGCTGCGAATCGACTGCGCCCTCGGACATGCTTCACCCAACGGACAATCGGGCGTTGAGGCGGAATAAATTCCGCGCTCCGAACGGACGGTGGGTCCCTGCCACGCCGTTACCTCTTCGTGCTTTTCCGGATGAAGCCGTCCACGTCCTCCACGAGTTTTCCGATCATCGCCCGCGTGACGCCGGTTTTGGCCGTGCCCCAGTAAAAGCCGTGGGTGACGCCGGGATAGGCGATGCTGGAGACGTCCTTCCCCAGGTCCTTCAGCTCCGGAATCAGGATCTCAAAGTTGGCCTTGTACAGGCCCACCGGCTTTCCCTGAAGGACGAGGACGGGGCAGTCGATCCGGCTCATCCAGGCGCGCATTTCCTTTTGACGCTGCGGCGTGAACTTCGCGTGGGGGTTCTCCATCAACGAACGGTAGGCGGCGGGGCTGGCGATCTGTCCCTGTTTGGGATCGATCGGGATCACGGTGGCCGGTTCGCCGGCGACGGCACAGGCCACCTTCGCGCGGGAGGCCGTGACGACCGCCAGGATGCCGCCGCCGCTGCCGCCGTAGAGGATGACGCGGTCGGGATCGACGCCCGGGATCTCGCGGACCTTCTCCACGATCAACGCCGCGTCGCCGACCGCGTCGTAGAAGCCCGTTGGTTTGTCGTTGTTCTTCGATTTCCAGTAGGCGCGCCGCGTGGACTGCACGGTCAGGTAGCCCTTCTGGAGAAAGCGCGTCTGCACGGCGCCCCGAAGGAGACTGCTCTTCAAGCCCCGCGGATCCGAATGGCCGCCGCCGCCGTGGAAGAAGATGATCGTCGGGAACGGTCCGTCGCCCTCGGGTTTGCGCCACGCGAAACCCAGGTCCACGCCGTCCGCCGATGTCAGCGGAACCTCCGCCAACGGAGCCTTTGTGAGCGGGATGTCGATCGGCGGAATGCCGGGCCGCGATTCGAGGTTGTCGCCCCGGCTGGGATCGCGTCGCCGATGTTCGCGCGCCTCGTCGCGGGAAAGCCGGCCGTCGCCATTCTTGTCCGCGTCGGGATGCCGCTTGAGGTAATCCGCCAACTGCCGTTCGCTTTGCGCGAAGAGTGGGGAGGCGAGAAGGAGAAAGAGGAGTGTTGTGGTCGTAAATTTCATCGTGATTCGTTTCCCTGAATGTGTTTGCCCAAGAACCCTTTTACCAACCGTGTCCGCTTGGCGTCGTAGAACGCCTTGCCGCCATGCGCGGCTCCGTGGACGACTTCGAATTTCACGGTCAGCCCCAGTTCCAGGTATTTCCCGTGGAGTTCGTGGGACTGGTTGATCGGCATCTGCGGGTCCTGGTCGCCGTGGATGAGCAGCAGCGGCGGGTCGTGCTTGTCCACGTGAAAGACCGGGCTCGCCAAGCGGGCCAGGTCTGGGACTTCTTCGGGGCGGCCGCCGATGAACAACTCCAGAGCCGGCACGCGCACACGGAGGCCGTGCGGCGTGGACTGGCTCAGGATTGTCATGAAGTTGCTCGCGCCGTAGTAGCTGACGATCGCCTGCACGTCTGAAGACTGGTCCAGGTTTCCTCCGACGTCGCCTTCCAGGCCCTTGTGTCCGTTCGTGGCGCCGACCAAGGCGACCAGGTGTCCTCCGGCGGACGCGCCGGCGATGCCGATCTTCTCCGCGTTGTAGCCAAAGTCCTTCTGCCTCGCCCGCAGGAAGCGGATCGCGCCCTTGATGTCGTGGATCGCCGCCGGGAATTTCGCGGCGGGTGAAAGCCGATAGTCGACGCTTGCGACAGCGTAACCCTCCCGGACCAGGTCGCCGAGGGGCATCCGATCCTTCGATCCACTCCGCCAAGCCCCGCCATGCACCCAGACGAGCAGCGGCGGGTTCGTCGCCGCGTCCGGAAGATACAGGTCGAGCTTCAGTTCATGGCCGTCGATCTCGGCATAGGTGATGTCCTTCATGGTGTGGAACCTTTCGGCCGCAGAGGCGCAGGCGACCGAAGCAAAGAGAGTGACCGTCAGCGTCAGGCACGCGGCAAACCGGTCTGGAAAAACGAAGTTCATTGGCGGTCAGTTTAACCTCCAACGGTTCCCCTTTGGCAATCCCGGTCTCGGGGCTTGAGCCTAATTGGCGATGGGAAGTAGAGGTGGGGCGAACCGTCCCCAGTGAGCCGCCCTTTGACATGCTCACGTCGGCTCACTGGGGACGGTTCGCCCCACCGGCGCTGTCTTCGCCCGCAACCTTTTCCGGCCAGTCATAACTTCCCGGCTTGATCAACAACGCGGGTCGGTCTTCGTCGGTCGGCCGCAGCCAGGACAAGCCTTCGACTGCGCCGACTGTTTCGAACCGGGTCCAGCCTATCCGGTCGATCACCGCCCGCGCGGTGGCTCCGCCCTCCAGAAGCAGGCTGTTCGCCGGCGTGTTCTCAAGCGTGAGTGCGACCGCGGCTACGAGGCGGTCCAGCAACTCTTGAGGTTTGGCTTTGCCAGTTTTGGCCCGGCCGATCGCGATCATTGCTCTTCCTTGATTCTCCAGCCCGTCCCGAACCTTGGAGGCCCATTCGGCGATCGCCTCCCGTTTGGCCTCGGGAGTTTCAGGGACGAACAGTGATTTGGGCATGGGAAACACCCGGAAGCCCTGTCGGAGCGCCTGCGCTTCGCGTCCCGCTGTCCATGCGGCGACGCTGCCACAAACGAGCAGGGCAGGGGACCCGTTCATGGCGCAGCGATCCTCGGGGATCGACGCCGGGGACGCCTCCCCCTCGACGGCGAGATTGGGCGATCGCGTCCCGCTTTGCCGGGCGCGATCCAGTATCGCGCCGAAGAACTCCGCCCCGCCGGCGGGCAGGACGGTCTCATCCAACTCCGCGGCGCGCCTCGTCAGGTCGTTCGGGCTCGTCGTATCCGGCACGGTCACTCCTTGTTCGAAGATCCCGTCCTCCGCCCGCACGGAAGAGGTTCCGCCGCGCGACGAGGGCCCGAGCAGTTCGAGCACGTTGGAGGTCCAGGCGGGATGTGTCGGATCGTTGGCGAATTCCGTTTCCGTCAGGGGAGCGCGGTTCACGAAATACTCGCCTCCTTGGATGATCCGACCGCGGGAAGGGTTGGCCGGGATCAGCAACGACCGCGTCCGGCCCGTCGCGCCGAGGATGGCGTCGATCTCCGGGACGATCGATCCGCGCAGGACGGAGTCCGTCTTCTTGTAGATCAGCGCAGGTGTTGAAGCCGCGACCTCCGCCGCAATGGAGCCGACCCGTCGCGCAGCCTCCGCGGGCGGAAGCTGCCGGGTGTGGGTGTCGAGGGCGATGACCTCTGCCCCGGAGCCGGGGTCAAACCGCGTCTGCGCTTCCGCGGAGAAACCCCGCTCAAACGCCGCGCCGGCGAGTTCCGCCGCGCCGGAGATGTCGTCCGCAATGACCACGATCACCCCGGCAGTCCAATTCGAAGCCGGCCGATGGGCAACGCAAAAATTCCACTCCACAAAGAGCTTGCCTCGTCGGGTGGGTGGGCCTAAAACATCCGCCCTGCTTGTTTCCAGCCTGGAAACGAACGGATGGTTCATGCCAGTGTAGCTCAGTCGGTTAGAGCACCGGCCTCATAAGTCGGTTGTCGCAGGTTCAAGTCCCGCCACTGGCACCATTTTTCCTCGTGATTCAGGTTGTTTTTGCCTCCCGTAGGCCCATTTTTCCCGATTCGTTGGCTGTTGATTATCAGGGGATTAACACCGGTTTCGCGCCGGTGAATAGGCTTGACCTCACCTGCCCGCATCCGTTTATTGGGCGCTTGTGATTCCCAGCATTCATGTTCTCGCAAGTTAAAGGCCTGTTTTCCAACGATATTGGAATCGATCTGGGCACTGCGAACTCGCTCGTGTTCGTTCGCGATCAAGGCATCGTGCTTCGGGAACCTTCTGTCGTCGCCATCCAAGCCGGAACCACCAACGTCCTCGCTGTGGGCGAGGAGGCCAAGCGGATGCTTGGCCGCACTCCGGGCAACATCGTCGCCATCCGCCCCATGAAGGACGGCGTCATCGCGGACTTCGAGATCACGGAGTCCATGCTGCGACACTTCATCCAGAAGGTTCACCACCGCAAACTCATCGCGCCGCGCGTCGTCGTGGCCGTCCCCTCCGGCATCACCGAGGTGGAAAAGAGGGCGGTGAAGGACTCGGCGACCCACGCCGGGGCGCGCGAGGTCTACCTGATCGAGCAGCCGATGGCTTCGGCCATCGGAACCGGCCTGCCGGTGCATGAACCCGCTGGAAACATGATCGTGGACATCGGCGGGGGGACCTGTGAGATAGCCATCATCTCCCTCGCCGGAATCGTCTTCAGCCGCAGCCTGAGGGTCGGCGGCGACGAATTCGATGAAACGATCATCGGGCACATGAAACGTGCCCACAACCTGATGATTGGCGAACGCATGGCGGAAGAAATCAAAATCCGCGTTGGATCCGCGTATCCTCTGGAACAGGAATTGACCTTGGAGGTCAAAGGCCGCGATTTGAGCGCCGGCCTGCCAAGGACAATTACGGTGCGTTCAGAAGAAATCCGTGAATGTCTCAAAGAGCCATTGACGAGCATCTTGGAGTCCATCCGCATCACCCTCGAACGCTGCCCCCCCGAACTTTCGGCCGACCTGGTCGACCGCGGGATTGTCGTCGCCGGCGGCGGCGCCCTGCTGCGGGGCATCGATCGCTTGATTGCGGAGGAGACCGGCCTGCCGGTGCACATCGCCGACGACCCGCTGACGGCCGTCGCCGAAGGCACGGGGCGCGTCCTCTACGAGCTCCAGTTCCTCAAATCCGTGGCCTCCTCCAGCACGACGTGATGGCTGGCGGGACAAATCCAGCATGCGTTCGCTCCGGTCCGTCCGGAGTGAGCGATGTTTAAGAAACCGCAATACATAGCGATTTTGTTGACGCTGGCCTTGGCGGGCATCCTGCTCAGCCTGCCCGCTCAACGGAAGACCCAGCTCAAGCGCTGGTTTGGCACGGTTTTCGTGGTCGGCTTCGGGGCCTCCCGTTCCGCCGAGAAGGCCGCCGAAAAGGCGCGCGTCGCGGTCACCCCCCGCAAGGTTCTCGGCAAGCAGCTTGCCGATCTTCAGGAGCAGAACCAGCGGCTCCGGCTCCAGCTCAAGCAGACCGAGGTCATCGCCCGCGAAAACGACCGCCTGCGTTCCGCGCTGGGCTGGAAGAAGCAGACTCCCTGGTCCGTCAAGCTCGCCCGGGTGGTCGGCCGCGACCCGTCCAACTGGCATCGCGTCATCCACATCGACCTGGGGACGCGGAACGGCGTCACGGAAAACATGCCGGTGATGACGAACGACGGATTGGTCGGCCGCGTGTCCTCGGTCGGCGTCACCCGCTCGCAGGTTGTCCTGATCGGGGATCCGAACTGCCAGGTCGGGGCGATGATCGAGGCCACCGGCGAGGCGGGCGTCATTTCTCCCGGCCAGTCCACCCGGTTGGGCCCGGGCATTGTCGCCCTCAACTACATCGCCGGCGACAGCGAGCTCAAACCCGGCGACCGGGTCCTGACCAGCGGTCTCGGGCCCGTCTTTCCCAAGGGCATCCCCGTCGGGACCGTCATCCATGCGCGCACGCTCGACTACGGTCTGACCAAGGACGCGCGGGTGAAGCTGCACGCAAACCTCAACCGGCTCGAGCACGTCTGGGTCCTGATGAACTGACATGAGCCGCATCAACCTCATCCTGATCCTGATGGCCGCCCTGCTGTGCGTCTACGTGCAGACCGCGTTCCAGGGGGTGCGCAACCTCATCAACGCGCAGTTTGACCTCCTGCCCGCGCTGATGGCCTATGTCGCGCTCAGCGCCGACCTCGTGGCGGTCTCGCTGCTCGCGGTCATCGGCGGGATCCTATTTGACACGCTCTCGGCGAATCCGCTGGGGGTCAGCATCCTGCCGTTGTTCTTCATCGGGGTGTTCCTGCAGTTCCGGCACGACCTCATCCTGCGGGACATGACCTACGCGCAGTTCGTGGTCGGCTGCTGCGTTTCCGCCTCCATGCCATTGATGACCCTGCTGGGGCTCTGGTTGCTGGGGGAGCGGCCGTTGGTCGGACTGGTGACGCTCTGGCAGTGGCTGGTGATGACCTTGGCCGGCGGAATGGCGACGCCGCTCTTTTTTCGCCTGTTCGACCGGCTCGACCAGGCGCTGAACTACTCCACGGCTCCGGCTTTCAACGAGTCCATGGCCCGGAGCAACCGCGAGATCAAACGGGGAAGGGGCTACTGAGACATGCTGATCTTTGACCAACTCAGAAAGAGCGAGCCGCAGTTGCGGGCGCTCTCGCTGTTGGTCCTTGCCGGCGTCTCCACGCTGCTCGCAGGTCTCTGGCACGTGCAGGTGATCTCGGCCAAGCAGTTCCAAGCCAACCTCGACAGCCAGTCCTACCGCACCATCCGTGTGCCCGCCGTCCGCGGCCAGATCTTCGACCGCAACGGGCGCGCCCTCGCCGCCAACCGCGCCAGCTTCACGGTGAACATCTACCTGGAGGACCTGAGGCATCTCTTCCGGCCGGAGTTTGAAAGGCTCAAGGCCCTGAAGGAAACGGAGTTGGGTCACAAGCTCACCCGCGCCGAACGCTCACCCCTGGAGCCGCTCGCCCGCTTCAACGTCATCAACAACGCCGCGCAACAGGTCGCCCAGGTCATCCAACGGCCGATCGCGCTGGAGTCCGACAAGGTCAACCGGCACTGGCTCGCCCGCCGGGCCCTGCCCATGCCGATCGCCGAGAATCTCACGCCCGCGGAGGTTGCGCGCTTTGCGGAGGCACCCTTCGACCATCCGGGCATCAACCTGGATTCCCAGCCGCGGCGTCACTACCCTTACAAGGAGACGGCCGCCCACATCCTTGGCTACCTGATGGTCGATCGCGGCGTCGACGAGGAGATTGAATCCGAGTTCGACTACCGCATGCCCGGCGTGCAGGGCGGCGGCACCGGCGTGGAGAGCGTGTTTGATCGGTACCTGCGCGGCGATCCCGGCGGCAAGTCCGTCCTCGTCGATCACATCGGCTATCGTCGCAACGAGACCATGGATCAGGAGCCGTCCCCCGGCGACGACCTGCATCTTACGATCGATCTCGACATCCAGCAGCTTGCCGAACGCGAGCTCGCCAAGGTCAGTCCGCATGTTCGCGGCGCGGTGGTCGTCATGAACCCGCGCAATGGCGACATCCTGGCGCTCGTTTCAGCTCCGGCCTTCGATCCGAACCGCTTCCCCAGCGTCTCGACCGAGTACTGGAATTACAACAACGACCCGGAGCGCGCCGCTTTCCGCTGTCGCGCGACGCAGGACAACTTCCCGCCCGGCTCCATCTTCAAGATCGTCGTCGCCCTTGCTTGCCTGGAGAAGGGGACGCTGAATCCTCGCCAGATCTACGACAACAAGGGCTATATCATGGTGGGGCGGCGCTTCAAGGACACCGCGCCTCCCGGGCCCTACGATTTTCGGCGCGCGTTCATCAAGTCCTCCAACTCCTATTTCATCCACCACGGACTGGAGGCCCGCGTGCGCGCCATCATCGAGATGGGGGACCGTTTCTTCCTGGGGCAGCCCACCAAGATCCCGACTTGGCAGGACTACGCCGGCAACTTTCCCAAACTGGAGAACATCTGGCCGGGCAAATGGTTTGACGGCGACACCGCCAACCTGTGCATCGGTCAGGGGCCCATCGACATGACTCCGCTCCAGGCCGCGGTGATGACCTCCGCCGTCGCCAACGGCGGCACGGTCTACTGGCCCCGCCTGGTCGAGCGCATTGCTCCGCACGAGTCGCGCGCCGGTCGCAAGGGACGTTTCAATCCCCCGGGCCGCGTCCGCGGAAGGCTCGATGTCCGACCTGAAAACCTGCGCCTGGTGACCTCCGCCATGCTGGCAGACGTCGGGGATTCGGACGGCACGGGCACGCGGGCCGCCGTCCCGGGCATGCGCATCGGCGGCAAGACCGGCACGGCCGAAATCAAGGAGCGCGGTGTCGTGGTGGACAAGAAGACCTGGTTTGTCTCCTTCGGTCAGTATCCCGGCGAGGCGCAGCCCCGCTACGTGGTCGTCGTCCTGGTCGAAAGCGGCGGCTCCGGCGGAAAGACCTCGGCTCCGGTCGCCGGGGCGATCTATCGCAGCCTTTATGAGCGCGACAAGCCCGCCCTGCGGGCCTCTGTTGCGGGAGAAAGGCCCCTTTGACCATGTCGCGCATCAGCATCACAGAACCCGAACCGCGCATCGACTGGCTCCTGCTGGTCAGCACGGCCCTGCTGTTGGCGGTCGGGACCGCGTTCATCTTCAGCGCGACCATGGTCGACCCCGCGGAGGCGGCCAAGCCGCTGTTCGGGCAGTTTCACATCAAGCAGCTGATCTGGGCCGCGGGCGGCGTGCTCGCCGGGGCGGCCCTCTGCCTGGTCGACTACCGGACGCTTTCCCGCTGGTCGCTGGTGGCCTTCTGGGCCGCGAACCTGATGCTGATTCTGGTGCTTGCGATCGGGGCGACCATCTGGGGCGCGAAGCGCTGGATCAACCTGGGCCTGTTCAACCTCCAGCCCTCCGAATTTGCCAAGCTTGCCTTCATCTTCGCCTTCGCGCATTTCCTCAGCCGGCCGCGGGAGGAGCTGCGCATGCGCAGCGTCTTCATCAAGTGCCTCGGCATGATCCTCATTCCGGTCGTGCTCATCTTTGTCGAGCCGGATCTCGGTTCGGCGTTGCTCTTCCTGCCGGTGGGGCTGGTGATGATGTTCGTGGCGGGCGTGCCGGCCGCCACCCTCAAGCGGCTTGTCGGCTGGTCGCTCGCCGTCGCGATCCTGATGGTCTCCTACATCCTCTTCGTCCCGCGCGAGATGCAGAAGTGGTCCATCAAGGACTACCAGCGTCAACGCCTTCTGGTCTATTTCAACATGGATTTCGCGCCCAAGTCCGCCTCCGATGAGGACAAGGCCAAGGCCCGCAAGCTCAAGCGGGAGATGTCCTACAATGTCCAGCAGGCGATGATCTCGGTGGGGTCGGGCGGGCTCACCGGCAAGGGGTTCCGCCAGGGCGCCCAGAACGCCCTCGGCTTCCTTCCGCGCGGCGTCGCGCACAATGACTTCATTTTCTCCGTCATCGCGGAGGAGACCGGCTTCGTCGGCAGCGTCGTCGTCGTCGGGCTGTACACGATCTTTCTTTTCTGCGGCATAAGGACCGCCAGCCAGGCCCGCGATCGCCTGGGGAGAATTTTGGCTGTGGGCGTGGTCGCCCTCTTTTTTAGTCAAATCTTCATCAACATCGGAATGAACATACGCATTGTGCCCGTGACCGGGGTGCCGTTGCCGCTGCTCAGTTATGGCGGCTCTTCGGCGCTCAGTTCCCTGATCGCGGCGGGCATTCTGCAAAACGTCTACCTCTACAGAAAGACCTACTGACCATGGCAGAACAAAAGAAATTCGGACGCCGCCGCGGCGGCAAGGGCGGGAGCAAGGGCGGGATGCGTTTCCGCCCCAACAAGGGGCTGCAACCCGTCAGCAAGAAACAGGAGAAGGAGGCCGCCGACGCGCGCGCCGAGGCCCTCGGCATCAAGTCCTCCGAGGAGCCCGTCTTCGCCAGCGAGCAGCGGCACAAGACCGAAATCGAGCGCGCGGAGAACAGCGCCGCCGGCGTTGAGCCGCCCGAGAAGCCGGAAAAGCCCGCCGGTCGGGGACGGGGACGCGGACGGGGACGCGGTCGCGGTCGCGGTCGCGGCGAACAGGGCGAAGGCGGCGACAAGCAGGAGAGCCAGGCGGAGGAGCCGAAGAAGAAGCCCGAGCCGAAGCCGAAATACAAGCCCGTGCCCTGCGATGAGCTGCCCCAGAAGGGCCTCGTCAACAAGGCCCGCGCCGCCGCGGAGAAGGTCATCAGCAAGGTGAAGAACATCATCAAGCCCGACACCAGCGTGCACAAGGAGGTGGTGATCAACGCCGAGTCCCTGGAGACCCGCGTCGCCGTGCTCGAGGACGGCCGCCTGGAGGACTTCACCATCGAGCGCACCGGCACGGAGCGCCTCGTCGGAAGCATCTACAAGGGCAAAATCAAGAACCTTGAGGACGGTCTCAAGGCCGCCTTCGTCGACATCGGTTTCGAGAAGAACGCCTTTCTCCACTACTGGGACATCGTGCCCAGCAATCTCGACAGCGGCGTCGAGGTCGTCGAGCGCGCCCCGAGCAAGAAGCGCAGCAAGCCCAAAATCACGCAGAAGGACATTCCCCGCCTCTACCCGCCGGGGAGCGAGATCTACGTGCAGGTCACCAAGGGCCCCATCGGCACCAAGGGGCCGCGCGTCACCACCCACCTCGCGCTGCCGGGACGTTACCTCGTGCTGCTGCCCAACTCCGACCAGAGCGGCGTCTCCCGCAAGATCGAGAACAGCAAGGAGCGCCAGCGGCTCAAGAAGATCGTTCGCGAACTCAGCATTCCGGACGGCATGGGCGTCATCATCCGCACCGTCGGCGAGGGCCTTCAGAAGCGTTTCTTCATCCGCGACCTCGCGCTCATGCTCGAGGAGTGGAAGATCATCAGCGACAAGATCGCCCGCAATCCCGCGCCCGCCTGCGTCTTCCACGAGCCTGACCTCATCGAGCGCACCGTGCGCGACTTCCTCACCGAGGACGTCAAGCGCATCGTCATCGACAGCAAGGTCGACGGGGAGCGCATGCACGAGATGATCGGCAAGATCTCCCGCCGCTCCGTCTCCAAGGTGAAGCTCTACAACGACCACCATCCGATCTTTGACCGCTTCAAGATCGCGCGGCAGCTGGAGAACGCCTTCTCCCGCAAGGTGCCCCTGCCCAGCGGCGGCTACCTCGTCATTGATGAAACCGAGGCCCTCGTCTCCATCGACGTCAACACCGGCGGCCACAAGGGCAGCAAGGACCAGGAATCCACCATCCTCAACGTCAATGAGGAGGCCGTGGACGAGATCGCCCGCCAGCTCCGCCTGCGCAACATGGGCGGCCTCATCGTGCTGGACCTCATCGACATGAAGTCCCGCCGCGACCAGAACGCCGTCTACCAGCGCATCCGCGAGAATCTCCGCAAGGACAAGGCCAAGACCCACGTCCTGCCCATCTCGCCGCTCGGCCTGATGGAGATGACCCGCCAGCGGCATTCCGAGAGCGTCCGTGAGGCCGTCTACGACGACTGCCACTACTGCAAGGGTCGCGGCAAGGTGCGCAGCCCCCTGACCATGAGCGTCGAAATCCAGCGCAAGCTCTCCGAGATCCTCAAGAAGCGCAAACGCGAGCAGGCCGACTTCGAGCTCCGCATCGTGGTCAACTCCCGCGTCCTCAACCGCCTCCGCACCGAGGACGAGCAGCTCCTGATCGACATGGAGAAGCGCTACTTCGGCAAGCTCTCCTTCCGCGCCGATCCCGACTTCCACGCCGAGCAGTTCAAGATCGTCAACGCCGCCAACGAAAAGGAATTGGCGTCGTTCAATTGTTAGAGAAAGATGACGCGTTCCCGTCGCAAGACGGTCGTTTTCATCACGGCCATCGCGGCGCTTGCTGTCCTGTGCAGCAAGTTGCCGTGGCCGGGCAGATGGCATTTTGACGGTTGGACGGAAGTCAGAGCCTATCGACTGAATTGGGCTGAAGAGACCGCGATAGATTCAATACTGTCGCAGGACGGAGCTCTGAATCCGACGAGAACTCCCGAAGAAGGGATTCCTTTGACGACCGATCAGGTCCGTCGGCTGGAAAAGGCCACAACAGGCCGTCATCCTGAGCATCAGCAATACGCTTGTCATTATCCGCACCACGCGTTCGTGTTCTTCGATAGCGCAGGATCGCCGGTCGGGTTCGCCCAAGTCTGTTTTCTGTGTGGCACCTGCTATGGGAGACCTGAAGGCTTTTCCAAGTATTGGGATCTTGATGCCATCAAGGATCTGGTGACGGAACTGGGGATGCCGATCTCAAATCCAGACTGGCATTGATGCCGCGCGACAGCGCCGCACTCCAAGACGCTGGCGCGCGATCCTTGACTCCGTTCAATCGTCGAGGTCGGCGGAACCAACTGAAATCCCCGCCCGGTTCTCCTTCTCCAAAACCTCGCGGTTCACTACGGACTCCGGCGCCTTGCCGTTCATGGCGTCCACGATGGCCCGGGCGGCCATGGCGCTGACCTTTCTGCCTGTCGTCACGCCGAAGGAAGCCTGGTGCGGCATGAGCAGGACGTTCGGAGCGGTGCGCAGGGGATGATCCGCCGCCATGGGCTCGACGCAATAGGTGTCCAGGGCCGCGCCGCCGATCCAGCCCTCGTTCAACGCCCGGATGAGCGCCGCTTCGTCCAGCACCGCGCCACGCGCCGTGTTGATCAGCCGGGCGTCGCCGCGCATCTTCCGGAGTTCCGGCTCCCCGATCAGTCCGCGGGTTTCATCGGTCAGGGAGGTGTGCAGCGAGACGAAATCGCTCCGCTCTAGGAGTTCGTCGAGGCCGACCATCTCCACGCCGAGGGCTTCCGCCTCCGGTTGGGGTTTGGGGTCGCAGGCGAGGATCGTCATGCCGAAGCCGGTTGCCCGGCGGGCCACCGCCTTGCCGATCCTACCGAGCCCCACGATACCCAGGGTCGCGCCGCCGACATCGACGCCCCACGACGGTTGCCAGTCTCCCGCCCGCATGCCCAGGTGCCCCTCGTGCACGCGGCGGGCGAGGGCGAGCAGCAAGCCGAAGGCGTAATCCGCCACGGCGTTGTTCAGGAGGTTGGGCGTGTTCGCCACGACGATTCCGTGTCCCGTCGCAGCCTTGAGATCGATGGCGTCGAAGCCCACGCCCCAGCGCGAGATCACCTTGAGGTTCGCGGCCTCTGCGCCGGCGAGCAGTTCCGCCGAGTAGGGTTCCACGCCGGCGAGGACGGCGTCCATGTTCGGCAACGCGCGGCGCAGGTCCGCGACATCGCGGATCCCGGCATCGAGCGCGACGGTGAGTCGGCAGTCCGCCTCGTTCAGGATGGACTTCGCGGCCTCATCCACCGCCGCGTTCTTCAACGCGCCCGCCGTCAGCAACACATTCCATGACATGCGGCGAAGCTATCCGGCGGCGGGGGGCGCGTCGATGGCGAAGGCGATGAGGTTGCGCTCAAGGAGCGGCGGCATTCCTGCCGCCGTGGCCCCGCCGGGGCCAGACCGGCGCTTTGAAAAGGGAAGCCTCAGGGATTGTCCAGGAGATCGCAAACGATGAACAGGCTGGTTCAGAATCCTGTAGCAGCCGACGTAAGGAGGCTCTGATTCTCGAATTCCCTCTGAAATGAGCCTCCCGCCTCCGTTCAGCTTCGACGCGGCAAGCGTCACCTCGTCCGCTACCGATCAAGAAGACGTTGGAGACAGGCTGGAACCGCTGTCCTACGCGCAGGCAAGGGCTTCAGGAATGCCGCCCCTCCTTGGCGAACTCACTTCAATTTCACCACCGAGCCGTCGTCGAAGGCGGCGATGATCTGCCCCTGGTCGACGGCGAGGCCGTTGAAGGCGAGCTGGGAGGAATAGGTCTTTTCCCAGGCGAGCTTGCCGGTCTTGAGATCGACGGCGCGGATGAAGCCTTTCTGGTCGCCCCGGTCGATTAGGGCGCCGCCCTGCACGAGGAGGTTGTTGCAGACGACGAGCGCGGTGCCCTGGCAGCCCTCGGGCGCGTGGACGGTCTTGGTCTGTCCGTCGACTTTGAAGTAAAGCGCGTTCTGCCGGGAGCCGACGACCTCGCCGTCCTTCCAGGCGACGGTCTCGCCGCTCACGCCTTCGAAGCCGACGAACTGGAACTTGCGGTAGCCGAGGCGGGTCCAGTTCCAGCTGTAGAGTCCCTCGTTGCCGAGCGCGAGCGCGCGGCTGGCGGCGGCGGTCGCCTTTTTCACCTGGTCGGTTTCCTGCCGGGTGAGCTTGCGGCCGAGTTCCTTCTCCCTGGCGGCGAGGGCCTTCTCCAGGCGGATGGCTGTCGGAGATTTCACGAACTTGCCGGTGGCGGGATCGAGCGAGTGGTCCATGAGGCGGAGCAGTTTGTCCTCGAGGATGAGGGCGTCATTGCGCTTGGCCTTGCCGGGGTTCACGCCGTTGCCGGTCTGGGGGATGGCGCGGGCCCAGAGGGGCTCGCCGGTCTCGGGCTCGAAGGCGCGGACCACGATGCCGCCGTCGGAACCCTGGGTGCGGCCGGCGGTGGCGTAGGCGCGACCTTCGGCGACGAGCACGCCGCCAATGACGGGCCAAACGGATTCCAGTTTGCCGTAGGACATCATGCGTTTCTCCTCGGGGGCGATGCGCAGGCGATAGACGAGTTCGCCGGTCTTCACCTTGATGGCGAAGACATGGCCGCTGTGGTCGCCGACGAGGCAGAGGCCCTTGTAGGCCGTGGGCGGGGTGTCCATGCGGCCGGCCGTCGTGAAACGCCAGGCGACCTTGCCGTTGTCGAGCGAGACGGCGATGACCTCGTTGTGATCGATGTCAGCGACGAGCGCGACCTTCTCGGAAAGGACCGGCGCGGTGAGTCGGCTGTTGAGATAGGCGTTCCAGTCCTTGGCGACGGTTCCCGGCTTGAGCGGCGCGGCGACCTTGATCTTCCAGCTTTCGCTCACCACGGTCGGGATGTCGGTGGCGACGGCGCTGCTGCGCGAGGCATTGCCGCGGAAGGTGGACCAGTCGGACTCTCGGCCGACCGCATCGTCGCCCGCGCTGTAGCTGTTGAAGGGGATGGGGCGGGCGGGTTGTTCCATTTCCGCCGGGGTGGGCATGCGGCCGATGGAGGCGACGGCGATGAGGCCGGGGATCTGACCGGGGGAGCAGTTGCACCAGTTCTGCGCGATGTAGCCGGCGCCGTAGGCGGGGACGGTTCCGGTGAGGCAGGCGGAGCGGGCGCCCCCGAAGTTGAAGCGTTCGTTGTCCTTGTAGATCGTCCCGCCGCGGTTGGCGAAGTTCAGTCCATTCACCCGGTAGTAGGGGGTGCAGATGTGGTTGCGGAAGCGGAAGAAATGTCCGTTGGCCTCCTTGAGAGCCGCGCCTTCAAGCAGTTTGCCGGTGTCGGCGGCGAGGGGGTAGGCCTTGGTGCGGTCGCCGATCGCCACGGAAACCGCGCCCCAGCCGGCGGCTTCGAGATTGAGCGTCTGGTCCTTGAGGCCCAGGTCGGCCGCATCCCGCGTCCAGAGCTTCCGGCCGGTCTTGAGGTCGAGCCCGATGACGCGGTTGAGCGGGTGTTTCAAGGCGCTGCCGGCGGTGCGGCGGTTGTGGTTGAGTTCGAGCGGGTCCGGCGCGTCGCGGTTGACGATGAAGACGCGTCCCTCGGCGATCAGCATGGAGGTGCCGAGCAGAGCCTGCTTCCAGAGGAGCTTGCCGGACTTGTCGTCGTAGGCCTCGATCGTGCCGGTGTCGATGGCCCAGTCCATGCGGCGGCGATCGTAGCGTTTCACCGAGCCCATCGCCTTGCCATCGCGCCAGGTGGCGGCGACCACGATCCCGTCGGAGGCGGCGATGACGCCGGGGATGTACTGGGTGGGCAGTTCGGCGATCGTGTCGCCGGTGCGGGTGTCGACCTTCAGCATGCGGCCGTTTTCGCCGGCGAGGTAGAGGCTGCGGCCGGTGGAGATCAGCGGGGCGAGGTTCTCGATGTAGAGGCCGCCGTAGTAGGTGTCGCCGATGCGCTTGCGCCAGAGGAGCCGGCCGTTGAAGGCATCGCGGGCGGTGAGGAACTGGTCGGTCCCGTATTCGGATTTCCAGCCCTCGCCGAGGTTTTCCAGCGCGGCGCTGGAGAAGGTGAAGCAGCGGCCGTCATCGACGACCATCGCGCGGGTGGAGGAGTAGCGGTTGGCGGCGCGCTTGGGATTGTCGAAGTTCATGGGCAGGTCGGCGTTCCACTTGAAGCCGATCGGCAGGTCGAGGTGCTTGTCTTCGGAGATGGGCACCCCGTCGGCCCCGTGGTAGCGGTGCGTCCAGACGTCCATCGTCTTCGGCAGGGGCATTTTTTCGACGCTGGCGGGCCTGCCACCCCTGCAGATAACCAGGTTGCCCTGTGGCGCCACGCAACGGCGCGCTTCTCCCTTGGTGAAGCCGGCGGCCTCCGCGTGTTTCAGGTCCATGACGACCAGGTTGTTGAGCATGTGGTCGCGGTAGGGCAGGGGGGAGAGCTTCAGGTCTTCGACGGTGACCAGACCCTTCAGTTCGGCGGCGGCTATTTCCCGGTTGATGGCGTCCACCTCGTCGCGGGAGCCGGCGAGGACATGGATCACGGAATCGCCGCTGCCCGCCAGCGTCGCGGCGACCTTTCCCGCGTGGGAGTCGCCGGCTGCGATGACGACGGTCAGACCGCCATTCAGGTCCTTGAAGGAAAGCGGTTGCGTTGCGGCAGGAAGATTGGAGGCCAAGGCGAGAGCCAGGCAGAGGGCGGAAAGGCGTTTCGCGAGGGATGCGGTCGTTTTCTTCATGGCGGAATGGGATGCCTGTTTGCAGGACGATTTTCGCGAGGGCGGAAAATCTGGACGCTAGTCCTGCGTGGGCGGTGAAACAAGGGCAAAGGCGGGCTGCCGTTCCTCAGTCGACTCCGTTCATGCTCGTGCGAGCGCCGTTGCCGGAATACCGGGGCAACGGCTGATCAGACCGGCGGATTGAGGGCCTTCAGGACCTCCGCGTGGAGCGCGGCCGGGGCGGCGACGGCGGAGTCGGTCGGCATCTCCCCGGTCCAGGAGGTGATCCTGGCGCCGGCGCCGACGACGACGGGGATGACGGGCAGCAGGTCCCAGGGGTTCATGACCGGGTCGATCATGATGTCGGCGAAGCCGGAGGCGAGGAGGAGGTAGCCGTAGCAGTCGCCCCAAGTGCGGAAGACGCGGACCTGTTTGACGAGTTGGTGGAAGTTGGCTTCGCGTTCCGGTTGATACTCGGAAACGGTCTTGATGCAGGAGCTGAGCAGGGTGGCCTCGGCGAGGCTGTTGGTCTCGCGGATCCTGACCGGGCGGTCGTTGAGGGTCGTGGTCTCGTTGTCGCCGATGCAAAGCTGGCCGAGGATGGGTTGGTGAATGGCTCCGAGCACGGGGTAACCGTGTCGCATCAGTCCGATCAGCGTGCCGAACAGGGGGCAGCCGGTGGTGAAGGAGATGGTGCCGTCGATGGGGTCGAGGACCCAGACGTATTCGGCGTCCTCGTTCTCGTTGCCGAATTCCTCGCCAATGATGCCGTGATCGGGGAACTCCTTGTTGATCAGCGCGCGCAGGGTTTCCTCAGCCTTGCGGTCGGCGATGGTGACAGGGGATTCGTCGCCTTTGCGTTCGACGGCGACCGTGGTGTCGCCGAAGTAGGGCTTGATGACCTCGCCGCTTTCATGGGCGAGTCGGGCGATGAAGGCTTTGAATTCGGCGGTCATGGGAGTCGGTGGGGTATGGGTTCAGTCAGGGAGACCGGTAGGGCTGCGTTGCATCGCAGCCCATGCTGATCTCCTGAAGGGACGAAAGAAATCCCCGACAATGGAGGAAACGTGACCGGATGGAGTCGCCGCCTCCGGGGCTCTGAAGTGGACTGCGATGCAACGCTGGCCCACCGCGTGCGTAGCTTTTACACATGTTCCACCAGGTTTTTGCCGGTCATCTCGGCGGGTTGCTCGAGGCCCATCAGCGCGAGCATGGTGGGCGCGACGTCGGCGAGGATGCCGGAGTGGAGCTTGTATTGTTTCGGATCGAGCCCGTAGGCGGTGATGTGAACCGGGTTGGTGGTGTGCGCGGTGTGGGGCTTCCCGTTTTCCTCGCGCATCTGCTCGGCATTGCCGTGGTCGGCGGTGACGAGGGCCACGCCGCCGAGCCGGCCGATGACATCGAGGATCTTGCCGGTGAGTTCATCGACGACTTCGACGGCCTCGATGGCGGCTTCCGGAACGCCGGTGTGGCCGACCATGTCGGGGTTGGCGAAGTTGAGGATGACCATGTCGTAGGCGTCGGTCTCCAGGCGCTTGAGGAGTTCCTCGGTGAGTTCGACGCCGCTCATGGAGGGCTTGAGGTCGTAGGTGGCGACCTTGGGCGAGGGAGCCATCTTGCGGTCCTCGTTCTCGTTGGGCTCCTCGATGCCGCCGTTGAAGAAAAAGGTGACGTGCGGGTATTTCTCCGTCTCCGCCATGCGGAGTTGCTTCAGGCCGGCCCGCGCGACGACCTCGCCGAGGGTGTTCTCCAGCGTCTGCGGCGGGAAGGCGATGGGCAGGGTGAAGGTCTCGTCGTAGCGCGTCAGGCAGACGTAGTGCAGGTCGAGTTTTTCGCCGCGGTCGAAGCCCTGGAAATCCTCGTCCATGAAGGCGCGGGTGAGTTCGCGGGCGCGGTCGGAGCGGAAGTTGAAGAAGAGGACAGTGTCGCCGGACTTGACCGTGTTGTTCTTCGCGTCGGTCCCTTCGGGCTGGATCACCGAGGCCGGGATGAACTCGTCGGTCTTCTCCTTTTCATACCAGCAGCGGATGCCCTCGACAGGATCGGTGAGGATTTCGCCCTTGGCCTGGGTGAGCGCCTCGTAGGCCTGTTGGACGCGTTCCCATCGGTTATCGCGGTCCATGGCGAAGTAGCGTCCGACCACGGTCGCAATGGTCCCCGAGCCCTTGGCGGCGATGTCGTCCTTGAGGGTTTGAAGGTAATCCTGACCGGCGGTGGGCGAGGTGTCGCGTCCATCCATGAAACAGTGGACGAAGAAATCCTGAATGTCGTTGGCGCGGCAGAGGTCCATCAGCGCGATGACGTGGTCGATGTGGCTGTGGACGCCGCCGTCGGAGAGCAGGCCCATGAGGTGCACGCGGCCGCTGTGGGACTTGGCGTGGGCGATGGCGTCCTTGAAGGCCTGGACCTCGAAGAAGGACTTGTCGCGAATGGAAAGGCTGATGCGGGTGAGGTCCTGGTAGACGATGCGACCGGCGCCGAGGTTGAGGTGGCCGACCTCGGAATTGCCCATCTGCCCGTCAGGCAGGCCGACGGCTTCGCCCGAAGTCGTGAGCTGGGCGGTGGGCCAGTCGGAAACGAGCCTGTCGTGGACGGGCGTTTTGGCGAGGTAGACGGCGTTGGCGAGGCGTTCGGCTTCGGCCGGATCGTCGACGCCGATGCCCCAGCCGTCGCGCACGATCAGCATGACGGGGCGGTAGCACTTGTTGGCTGTGGTCTGGTGGTCGGTCATGGAGCGGCGGATTGTGGCAGAACCGGGGGGTGATTCAAGTGAGTTGTCCATGGTCCGTTGTGTTGCCAGGGGGACGTCAGCCCGGCTTCGGGAACGGGAGATCGGCCGACGCGCATCGCGCAATTGCCATGGGCAAAAATGGTGAGGGTTGAAATTTGATGCGGCGCTTGCTTTCCGTATGGCAGAGCGACATGCTCTCGATCCGCGTTGGCGAAATTCAAAGAACGAACCGCCATGGCGCGAGACTCATGAGCTCCAACGAAGACGACGGACTTGGCATCGATCTGGACTCCCTTTTCCAGCCCGCTTGGGCGAAGGAGTCGGGCGACAAGGACCGGTATGCCCACTATACCGGAAGGGAAGAAGTATCGCGTGATAGGCGCGGAGGACGGCGTGACGACCGGCGGCCCCGCGGCCGCGGTCCGGGCGGCGGCGATCGTGGCCCGCGACCGCAGGGCGGGCGAGGGCCAAGACGCGAGGGGCAAGGCGGACCGGGCGGTCAAGGCGGACCCGGAGGGCAGGGGGATCGTCGGGGCGGCGGCCCGCGGAGGGATGACGGCCGCGGGCGAGGCCCTCGAGGGGATCGCCGGGGCGGGCCTCGGCGTGATCAACCTGAGCCGCGCGAGCAGTTGCCGGAGATCGACACCGCGATCGTTCCTGCCGGAAAGGTCGTGGATTCGCTGGCCAAGCAGATCCGGTTGACCGGGATGGCCTATCCGCTGTTCGAGATCGCCGGTTTGGTCGTCAGCAAGCCGGAACGGTTCGACGTCCGTTACTCGACGACAAAGCGCGCGGATGGTTCTCCGGTCTGCCCCATTTTCCTGTGCGAACTGGACCAGACGCTGTTTTCCTCGGAGGATGACGCGGTTCGTCACGTGCTGCGGAAGCACTTCGAGACATTCTACCGGGCGGAGAAGATCCCGGTGGATCCGCCGAAGGGGAACTACACCTTCGTCGCGCAGTGCGGTCTGAGCGGAAAGATCCTGGGGCCGCCGAACCTGCACGGCTACCAGGAGGAATTGCGCAAGCTGCACGCGGCCCGTTATTCCCGGATGCCGTTTGACGCGTTCAAAGCCAAGGTGAAGATCGTCCGTGACGAGGAGGTTGTGCAGAAGTGGGTTGAGGATCAGAGCTTCAAGACCGAGTTCGTCTGCCTGAACCTGCCCGAGGAGTTGAAGCTGGACAGCCGGGAGGCCGTGGAGAAGCACTTCCGCGAGACGCATCGCGAGGCGATCGTCAAGCAGGTCGATTCCCACGTCCTGTCTTCAAAAGCCGCGTCGGAACAGCCGGATCGAGTGATGCGGGAATTGTATCGCAGGACGCTGACGCTGCAGACGAAATTTCCGATCAAGGTCGTGCATGAGTTGAGTCAGCAGTTTTCCTCTCGCGGTCTGCAGTTCTTCAAGGTGAACAAGACGGTGACCCACGTGGCGGTTTCGCGCCCACGCCACCTGGACGTGGAGACGACGCCGGTCAACGAGGGGGTGAAGAAGATCATTGAGTTCATCGACGCGACTCCGGATTGCAACCGGCGCGCGCTGATGGCCGGACTCGCACCCAGGGCGGAGACCCTGGCGGAGGTTGCTGGCGAGGCGACGCCGGATGCGAATTCCGAGGGAACTGCGCCCGCCGCGACGGCGAAGGAGCCCGAAAAAGCGGATGCCGACGGGCGGATACACCTGAGCCCGGAGGAACAGAAGATTCACGACGACCTGCACTGGCTGATCCACGAGGGGCACGTGATCGAGTTTGCCAAGGGCGTTCTGGAGACGGCCAAGGCCCCGAAGAACCCCCAGGCGAGGGATGCGGCGGCCGCCTACGAGGTGAAGCGCAAGAAGCGCCCGAAGAAGAAGCCCGACGCCTCGGACAAACCGGCCGCCAACCTCGATGAGGCGGTGGCTTCAGGTGTGGTTGAGCCCGATTCGGAGGCGGCGGATGCGACGGTCAAGCCGGAGCAGGCTGAAACGCCGGTTGAGACCGCTTCGGAAGAGGCGCCGACGGAATCTGTTGTCGCCGAGGCATCGCCCGCAGCAGGCGCTTCCGAGGTTGAATCGCCGGAGGCGGCGGAATCGACGGAAGTAGATTCGGAGGCGGAAGATCCCGGGAGCAATGTCGCGCCGGAAGCCGAAACCTTCGGTCAAGCGCCGGCGGAGGCCGAAGCTCAGGTCGAACCGGAAGCGGGTGATGTTGCTGAGCAAGTCGAATCCAGCGAAGCCGGCGAGCGCTCGGAGCCGGCGGCCTCGACCGTGGACGCAGCAGAGGAGTCCAAGGCTCCGGAAAGTTGATTTCGTAACGATTGCCGAGGTCGAGCCTGTGGCTGCCACAGCAGCGGGTAAGTCCGTGCAAACCCACCCCGATTTTCATCCGCCGACGCTGCGCTGCGAATGAAAATATCCCCTCCCCAGAGGGGACCTCCGCTTTGGCATGCCCGAAGGAAGATCCCCTCTGGGTAGGGGATGCTTCTTACTCCCGCGCCCCGCTTCGCCCCTCAGAACCTCACCCTCCGACGAATTGCTTGGCGAGAGCGACAGCTTCCACGGCGTTCTGGCAGTAACCGTCGGCTCCAATGGCGTCGGCGAAATCCTGGCTGACCGGGGAGCCTCCGACCACCACCTTGGTCTGCTCACGCAGGCCGGCCGCCTTGAGGGCTTCGATGGTCGCCTGCATCGACGGAAGTGTGGTTGTCAGGAGGGCGGACATCGCGACGATGCAGGCCTCCTCATTTCGAACCGCCTCGACGAACTTTGCGGGAGCCACGTTGACGCCGAGGTCGATCACCTTGAAGCCCGCGCCTTCGAGAAGGGCCCCGACGAGGTTCTTCCCGATGTCGTGCAGGTCGCCCTGGACAGTGCCCAGGATGACGCAGCCCGAGTAGGGGCGTCCCTGTTCCACCAACAGCGGCGTGATAATGTCGAGGACCGGTTTCATGGCGCGTGCGGCCAGGAGGAGATCGGGGACAAAATACTCCTGTTCCTGGAAACGGCGTCCCACCTCGTCCATCGCGGGAATCAACTGTCCGTTGACCAGCGACAGGGGATCCGTTCCCGCGTCGAGCCCTTCCTTCGCGGCCTCGGCCGCCTCATCGACGTTGCCGTGCAACACCGCTTCGTAGAGTTTCTTTGAGTCTTCCATGGTTCGATCGGATTCCGCGTTGCCGTCGGTCGTCAGTGTAGCCCGGCAGGGGTGGTGGAAATTGATCCAGGTCAAACATCCGCGCCCCGCTGCCGTTCAAGGTTTCGCGACCGGCGCCTTCATCCCGGACTCCAGATAGGCCAGCAGGTCGAGCATGTCGTCCTTGGTCAGGACGCCAACCAGTCCCTGCGGCATGGGGGAGAGGGTGGAGGCCTGCCGGGAGGCGATGTCCTTTTTGAACAAGATCAGGGGTTCGCGGATGACGAAGCCGACCTCCACGATCACGCGTCCGCCGTTTTCCTGGATGATCCGGCCGGTGACCTCCTCGCCGTCGTGCAGCAGGAAGGTGGTATCCTGGAAGAGGTCGGAGACGGTCTTGGAAGGTTCGAGGATCGACTCGAGCAGGTCGTGGCGGTTGAAACGGCTGGCGACTCCGGTGAGGTCCGGGCCGACATCGCCGCCCTCATTGTTGAAACGGTGGCACTGGTGGCACTGGGCGGCCAGGTAGGCTTCCCGGCCTTGGGCGAGGGAGCGTTTGCCATCCACGCGATCCAGTTCCGGGACGAGCATCTCCATGGTCCAGTTCGCTACGAATTCCCGGGCGACGCGCGCGGGCGCGGGAAAGGTCTCCGGCGGTTTCAGCAGATCCGCGAGTTCCCTGGTTTCAGTCTCCGAGAGCGTGGCGGCGGCGACTTTGCGGATGTTCGCGAAGTATCGCGGGAAACTGGCCCCGTCGTTGAAGGCGCGGCCGACATCGGCGAACCACTTGTGGACGGTGTCTGAATGGGGCGCGTCCTTGCGGTCGAGATTGAACCAGGCGAAGTAGCGGCGGCGTTGTTCGAGCGTCCAGCCGGATTTCACGTTGCGCAGGAGGAAAAGATATTGGACGCGGTCCTCCTGTGTCGGCGCGGCCTCGAGCAGGTCGAGGGCGCGACCGATGACCTCCGGGGCCTCGAGGTAGACAAGCGTCCGGGTCAGTTCCTGGTTCAGGCGGACGGTTCCGGAGGGATGTTGCAGGGATAGCAGGACATCGATTGCACTGCGGGCGGGGCCGGACTCCGGCCTCCCCATGCGGATGAAGACAAGATCCAAGGCGCGAAGGGCGGTCAGGTTCTGCTCTTCGGTCAACTTCGTCCGGAGGCGGCGCAGAAGGGCGGCGGTCAATTCCTGATGAAGGGAAGCGTCGCCGACCCGGGCGAGGGCCAGCAGCGCGGTCAGGGAGGCGTTGGTCCGGGTTTCGCCGAGCGCGCGGTTCTTCCAGAGTTTCGGGTCCTGCGCCTCGATGGCGATCCGGGCGGCGTAACGGATCCAGCGATCCGGGCTGTCCAGATGCGGCCAGATCAGGTCCACTGCGCCGGGTGTGGGTTCGCCGTGGAGGCTTTCCAACCTGCGGCGCAGCGCGCGGGCTTTTGCCGCCTTCGCGTCCGGCGCGGCGGATTTCTTCGCCCGTGACTCATCTGGCGATCCCGACCAGCTCACACGATAGAGCCCGGTCGGTTTTCGCCAACCGCCGGTGATGAAATACATGGCCCCGTCCGGGCCGAATTCCAGGTCGGTCACATTCAACGCCCGCCCTTGGAGGAGTGTGTCAATGGAGCCGGTGTAGCTGGCGCCTTCCGGGCTGAGATGGATCGCGAGGATCCGGCCGTAGGTCCAGTCGTGGGCGTAGAAGGCCTTGCGATACCGGTCGGGAAAATGGCTTTGGGTCCCGAACTTGACGCCGGTCGGCGACCCGATGCCGACATCGATCACGGAGGGCAGCGAGTCGGCGTAGTAATCCGGCCACTTGCCCGAACCGTTGCGCCAGCCGTACTCGCCGCCGCTGACGCAGTGCAGGATGCGCGTGGGACGATACCAGGGCGCGCCCCAGTCCCATTCCATGTCCGAATCGTAGGTGAACATCTCCCCCTCGGCATTGAAGGCGAGGTCGTAGGCATTGCGGAAGCCGGCGAGCATGAGTTCCCAGTTTTCGCCGTCGGGGTCGGAACGGGCCACGTAACCGCCGGGCGCGGTCACGCCTACGTTGTGACCGCGGGGATCGGGCGCCTGCGGCAGGAGATGATCCTCGCCGTAATTGCGGTAAGGCGAGAAAGGCGAGATGCCCTCCGGCGGCTTTGTCCGGTTGCCGTTCATGTAGTAGAGCTTCTTGTCGGGGCCGAGGACGATGGCGTGTGGGCCGTGGTCGCCCCCGTCGCTGAACTTCTTCAACAGGCGGGTGTGGTCGAAGCGGTCGTCTCCGTCGTCGTCGGTCAGGCGGTAGATTCCGGGGCCGTCGGGGCCTTCCCCGCTGATGTAGAGGCTGTCGAGGGCATGGAGCAGGCCCTGGGCTCCGTGGACCTCCAGATTCAGGCGCTCGATCCCGACCTCCTTCGCGCCGGGCGACCAGGTCACTCGCAGCAGGCCGCCAGGATCCGGAGAGATGATGAACCGTCCCTGGTTGTCCACCGTCATGCAGACCCAGGAGCCTTCCTCCTCCGTCGCCGAATGCAGGAGTTCGACCTCGAAGCCGTCCAGGATGGAGAGCTCCTCGACCGGCACGGCCCGCTTGGCCGGCAGGATGTTCCCCCAAGGCTCGACGCCGAGCTTCCCAAAGGAGCGTGCCTTCGTCCAGCCCTCGGGTTTGAAATGCAGCCCTTCCCAGCCCTCCTCCTCCTTGTCGGAGCTGATCCAGTTCTTGTCGGTGACGATGTCCGGCCCCCCGAGATTGCCGTAGCGGATCTTGAGCTTCAGCAGGATCGCGGCGGCGCCGGAATCGTTCTTCCCGCGCACGGCGATGACGTTCCGTCCTGTCCGGATGGCGGCGACGACGTCCGCGCGGGCGGGCTTTTGCCAATCGTCGCTCCGGGCCACGGATTTTCCGTTGATGAAGACTTCGATCTCATTGTAGCCCGCGGCGACCAGGTCCGCGCTTGCGACCTGGTAGGTCGTGACGAATTCCTTTCGGAACACGCGTCGCTCGTTCGGCTGGATCTCGCCCCCGTCGTGCCAGATCCACTCCTGCGCCGGCAGCGTCAGCGGTCCGGCCAGGCACGCGAGCAGGATGGCCTGGAAGCCACCCCCTCGTCGGGGCGTGAGACTCGGGTGGAACAGGCGTGTCAGCAAGGAACGTGGCGTCCGGGGAAAATCATTCAAGGTCCTCATGATGTGGGTTCAATCGGGGTCCTGGTTGTAGTCGGTCGGAAGCGACTCTGGCTCTCTCGCGGGCGAGTATCCTTGACCTGAATCAAAGCGACTTTCCGGATCTTGCCGCCTACTGATCGCGCTGGCGCAGCGCAGTCAGCGAAACGACACATGTCATGACAAGACTCCCTGTTCGAATCTTGTGGGCGACTGCGGCGTTCGGTTGTCTTCCAGGCGCATTCGCGGCGGAAGACAAGGCGGAAGGCGCCTATGTTCCGATCTTCAACGGCAGGAATCTCGATGGTTGGGATGGGGACCCGCGTTATTGGCGCGTGGAGGCCGGGAAGCTCATCGGCGAAACGACGCCCGACAATCCGCTGGCCCACAGCAGTTACATCCTGTGGAAGGAACGAAAGACGGAGGATTTCGATCTCAAGCTCGATTACCGGTTGCGGGGCGGCAACAGCGGAGTCCAGTACCGGACCTTGATCGCGCCGGGCGAACGTTGGACTGAGGTGAAGGGGTATCAGGCGGACATGGAGGCCGGCGACCGCTGGTCCGGAATCCTCTATGAGGTGGGCATGCGCACCTTCCTCGCCCTCCGTGGTCAGAAGGTTGTCCTGGAGGAGGGGCGGAAGCCTCGCGTCGTCGGATCTGTCGGCGATCCCGCGAAGCTGCAACGGGCGATCCTCAAGGATGGGTGGAACGAGTATCGAATCACTGCCCAGGGAAACCGTCTGATCCACCGGATCAATGGCCGGGTCATGGTGGACGTCACCGACAACCACGACGCGCTGAGGATCAAGGCCGGCTTCATCGGCTTCCAGATCCACCAAGGACCGCCGATGAAGGTGGAATACAGGAACATCCGCCTCAAGGAGCTCAAGCCGGCGGACAAGGCGAAACCGGACCAATGATTTTGGATAGCGTTGCCCGAAAACCCGCAGCAGCGAACCTGAGTTCGCCCGTTTTCCGTGTCGCGCACTGAATCAGAACGGACTCTTTCGCCTTCGCAGCGCGGAGCCGCGGCAAGCCCCCGCTGTTGCGGTTCCGGATGGATTGCGGGACTGGTGACAAGCCTGGCAGCGACGATTGCGCAGGGCGCTGCGCAGCCCGGGAAATCCCCGACCGCGCAGCCCGTGGCGTGGATCCGGTTCACGGACGCGGAGGAGACCTTCCAAGGCACGCCCTACATTTGGCTGGAGCGGACGGATCTGAGCCTGAACATCGATGTCGCCCCCCGCCCCGGGCTGACCGTGGAGCTCTTGTGGGGCTCCAAGAGGGACGAACGCGGGGCGACCGTCACGGTCAACGGCGTCGAGCGACCGTTCGTTCACGGCGGCTATCAGGGGTTTCAATGGGTGGAGCTCCCGCTGCCGGCGCGGCTTTCCGGTGATCGATACGAGATCACGCTGAAGAAGGCGCAGGGGAAGGCGGCCTTTCTCGGCGGAGCGCGGGTGATTGCCAGCGGTTTCAAGCCCGGGCCGGAGCCGGAACCCGCCGCGCACAAGATCGCCGTCGTTCTTGCGCCACCCGTGCCGCCCGTGGCCTTCCCGGAAATGCGCGCGATCTGGGATGCCGGTCCCCCGCCCAACGCAAAGCCTCTGTCGGACCCGCGCCAGGAAGCCGCCTTTCGCTTGGCGGAAAAACACGGCCGGCAGGCCAACGAGCAGTTCTATCGTTGCCGCCGGTTTGTCGATGGCTGGCTCAAGCAGGCAGATCCGGCCACCGGACTGATTCCCCGCAACCTGACCCGCGATCGCGACATCTGGAACGCCAAGGATTCGGCCGCGGATAACTATCCCTTCATGGTCCTGACGGCGGCCTTGACCGACCGGGAACTGTTTGAAGGCCGCATGCTCGACATGCTCGGGACAGAGACCCGCCTCACCTCGCGCATCGACCGTCTGCCCGACACCTGGTCGTTCTCCAAGCAAGATTTCGCGACGGTGGAACCCGACCTGGCTTCGATCATTTTCGGCGGCTCGGAATACGTGAAGGATGGACTGCTTCCCCTGACCGAGTGGCTGGGGCCCAGCCCCTGGAGCGCGCGAATGTTGGGCATCATGGACGACCTCTGGAAGCATGCGGCCGTCCCGACGTTTCGCGGCCCGATTCCCTCGAAGAACGTCGAGGTCAACGGCGAGATGTTGCAGGCCCTTTCGCGGCTTTTCTGGATGACCGGCGACCGCCGATATCTCGAATATGCGATGCGTCTGGGGGATCATTTCCTGCTCGACGGGAACCACCCGACGCGCGATTTCCAACGCCTGCGTCTTCGTGACCACGGTTGCGAGATCGTGTCCGGGATTTCTGAGCTTTACGCCGCCGTCCACTTCGCGGAGCCGAAAAAGAGGGAGGCCTACCGCGAGCCGGTTCACGCAGTGTTCGACCGGATTCTGGAGATCGGGCGCGATGAACGGGGGATGCTCTACAACACCATCGAGCCCGGGAGCGGCAAGCACGACAAGGGGATCTGTGATACCTGGGGCTACAATTACAACGGCGTCTACACCGTTTACCTTATCGACGGGACGGAAGCCTATCGCGATGCCGTGCGCTTCGTGCTGGGCAATCTGGAGGAGCATCTGACGGACTACCATTGGGGCTCGGCCGACGAATATGCGGATTCCATTGAGGGCGCCATCAACCTTCTCAACCGCGAGCCGTCCGCATCGGCGGCGCGATGGATCGATTCCGAGATCAGGGACATGTGGCGTCCGCAGCAGGCGGACGGAGTCATCGAAGGCTGGCACGGCGACGGCAATTCCGCCCGCACCGCGATCATGTACGCCCTGTGGAAGACGCAGGGGCTTACCATCCAGCCCTGGCGCGAGGATGTTCGACTTGGCGCGGTTTTGGACGACGGAAAACTCCAGGTCAGCCTCATCGCGGCAAAGCCCTGGCGTGGCCGGCTGTGTTTCGACCGGCCTCGGCATAAGCTGCAGATGGGGTTGCCGCTGGACTATCCCCGGATCAACCAGTTTCCCGAGTGGTTCACCGTTGAAACGTCGGACCGCTGCCGGATCGTCAATCTCGCTGACAACAGGGAAACCACTTTCACTGGCGCACAACTTCACGAAGGAGCGCCGATCGCGCTGCAGCCGGGCGCCGAGATGCGGCTGAGCGTCAGCCGGTTGGGACGTTGACGCCGCGCCGGGGCCGCCGTCGAGAGCCCGAGGCATTCCGGGCAACTTGGGAGGGCCGGAGAGGCGGGGCGAATGGTCCTCGGTTGGCCGTGCGGGGGAATGCTCATGTCGGCTCCTTCGGAGAATTTGCCTCTCCTGCCGCTATGGTCAAAACCGTGGAACGGAACTTGCCCGCAGCGTTTTTTTTGACATTCTCTCCGCCTTCAGCACACCGAACAACTGCACAACCATGAAATTCGACACCATCTGCCTCCATGGAGGGACGCAACCCGATCCCGCCACCACCGCCCGCGCCGTGCCGGTCTACCGGACCAGCTCGTTCCAGTTCAAGAACACCGAACACGCCGCGAACCTTTTTGCGTTGAAGGAGCTCGGCAACATTTACACGCGCCTGATGAACCCCACCACCGATGCGCTGGAGAAGCGCGTCGCCCTGCTTGAAGGCGGGCCCGAAATGGGCGGACTCGGTGTGGCGTCCGGAACCAGCGGCGTGTTCTACAGCATCATCAACCTCGCCTCCGAGGGGGACAACATCGTCAGCGCCCGCAACCTCTACGGCGGCACCTACACCCAGTTTAACGACATCCTGCCCAAGTTCGGCATCACCGTGAAATTTGTGGATTCGAACGATCCGCAGAATTTCGCCAACGCGATCGACGATCGGACGCGCGCTGTCTATTGCGAGACGGTGTCGAACCCGGCCCTGGAGATCGTGGATCTCGAGGCCGTCGCCGAAGTGGCGCATGCGGCCGGCCTGCCGCTGGTTGTGGATGCCACCTTCTCCACCCCCTATCTCACCAAGCCCCTTGCGCACGGGGCGGACATCGTCGTGCATTCCCTGACCAAATGGTTTGGCGGACACGGGACGGGAATCGGCGGCGTGGTCGTCGACAGCGGCCGCTTCAAGTGGAACACCGGCAAGCACCCGCTCTACGACGAGCCGGATACGTCCTACGGCGGTCTGCGCTGGGGGCACGACCTGCCGGAGCCGTTGGCGCCCTTGGCCTTCATCCTCCGCATGCGCACGGTTCCGTTGCGCAACCTCGGCGCCTGCATCGCCCCCGACAACGCCTGGATGTTCCTGCAGGGCATTGAGACGCTGCCGCTCCGCATGGAGAAACACTGTGAAAACGCCGCCGCCGTGGCGCGTCACCTGAAGCAGCATCCCGCCGTGGAATGGGTGCGTTTCCCCGGCTTGGAGGACGATCCCATGTTTGAGCTGAACCAGAAATACCTGCGCGGCAAAGGCGGCTCCATGGTGGTGTTTGGCATCAAGGGCGGCGCGGAGGCGGGCAGCCGCTTCATCGATTCGCTCAAGCTCTTCTCGCATCTCGCCAATGTGGGCGACGCCAAGAGCCTCGCGATCCATCCAGCGACCACCACGCATTCCCAGCTGAACGAGGAGCAGCAGCGCGGCGCCGGCATCACCCCCGAAATGGTCCGGCTCAGCGTCGGCATCGAGGACGCCGAGGACATTCTCGCGGATCTTGACCAGGCGTTGCAGTCCGCCGCCGGCTGAATCCGAAACCTTCGAACCCGCCCGGTCCGGACAGGCGTCCGGCCGGGCGGATTTCTTTTTCCGAAACCGTAGTGACACCGGTCGAAACCAAGTTCCTTCCGATCGCGACGCCGGAGCGGCCGTTGCGGCTCCAGTGTGGCGAGTCGCTGACGGATGCGAGTCTGGCCTACGAAACGTGGGGGCGGCTCAACGCGGACCGCTCCAACGCGGCGCTTGTCTTCCACGCCCTGAGCGGCAGTCAACACGCCGCCGGACACAATCCTTCGGTCCCCGGCGCGGAGGGGCGCTGGACGGATGAATGTCAGACCGGCTGGTGGCACGACTTCATCGGCCCGGGCAAGGCGTTGGATACGAACGAACTCTTCGTCATCTGCGCGAACTACCTGGGCGGTTGCTACGGTTCCACCGGTCCGGGGTCGATCGATCCCGGAACCGGCCGCCCCTATGGCTCCCGGTTTCCTGCGGTCTCGATGTCCGACATCGTGGATTCCCAGATCCGGCTGCTGGACGGGCTTGAGATCCCCAGGCTGCACGCCACGATCGGCGCCTCGCTCGGCGGGATGCTGGCGCTCAATCTGGCCGCCCGCTACCCGGACCGGGTCAAGCGGGTGGGGCCGATCGCGACCGGATCCGCCGTCACACCGCTCCAACGCATCCACAATTTCGAACAGGTCTTCGCCATCGAGACCGATCCCCGGTTCAACGGAGGGGACTACGAATTCTCCAATCCGCCGAATCGGGGCCTGACCATCGCGAGAATGATCGGGCACAAGACCTACGTTTCCCTGGAAGCCATGCAGGAACGCGCGCGTTCCGAGCTCATCCGGCAGTCCGACGACCTGGATTGGTACCGCCTTTCCAGCACGCTCGAATCTTACATGCTCCATCAGGCGCAGAAGTTCACGCAGCGCTTCGATGCCAACACCTATCTCCGCATTCTGGACGCGTGGCAGCGGTTTGATCTGGCGGCTGACTCCGGCTGTCAGTCGCTAGAGGAGACGTTCGCCCGGTGTCGGGATCAGCGTTTCCACATCTTCTCGATCGATTCCGACGTCTGCTTCTATCCCGAGGAGCAGGCCCTGCTGGCGGATCAGCTCAAGGCCGCGGGCGTCGAGGCGACCCGCATCACGGTCCACTCGGAAAAGGGGCATGATGCCTTCCTGCTGGAACCGACTTTGTTCGAACCCTATCTGCGGGTGTTCCTGGCCTGACGCGAGAGGCATCTTGGGACAGGCCGGGAAGCGCGGTCCTGCGTAAGTCCGTCTTCGGTCGACCTGAAATCCCCCCTGCCGGAGTCAGGCCATGTATGTGGCGGGCGCAAACGAAAGTGGGCGGCGTCGCGCACAGAATGTCTTGCGGAGTTCTACCGAGCTTAATCCGCTTCAACGTGGCGAATTCCAGAAGCTTGGTTTGTTCCCAAGACCCGGAATTCCGGAGGTTGAAGCGGAATGAATTCCGCGCTCTGACTTCAACCTGCCTTCGCGTCATGAAAAGGACGCGGCCACCTACTCTGGAATATGCCGGTTTGCGGCGGTCGCGCGACACGCGCCTTGACTCGCGTGACCCTGTCTGGATTATTCGGATCTCAAGTCGAGGGGCATTCGGGTTCGCCTTTGTCAAACCAACCAACCAGCCAATCAGGCAGCATCATGAAAAAACACATCATACTATGGGGATTGTTGTGGTCGTTTGTTTCAGCAATTCATGCCGCGGAGCCGGCTCCGGCGGAGGACGCCGCGGCGGCGGAGGGTAATTCAGCTGAATTCGACGCCTTCATGGCGCAGTTTTCCTGGACAGAGGGCCCGGCCTTGGGGGCCTTGGGCGACAAGGCTGAGATCCAGTTGCCGGAGGGCTTCAAACTGGCCAACGCGAACGATACGCGGAAGATCATGGAGGCGTTCGGCAACATCGTCAGCGACAAGGAACTGGGCCTGGTCGCGCCCAAGTCCTTTGATTGGTTCATCGTGTTCGAGTTCGACGACATTGGTTACGTCAAGGACGACGAGAAGAACGATCTGGACGCCGGCAAGATGCTGGAGTCCCTGAAGCAGGGCACGGAATATGCGAATCAGGAGCGGGCGAAGATGGGGATTCCGCCGTTGAACATCGTGGGGTGGCAGCTCAAGCCCCGCTACAATGACAAGTCCAAGCTTCTCGAGTGGTCCATCAAGGCGGAATCGGAGGGTTCCGAGGTGCTCAACCACAATACGCGGATCCTGGGGCGGCACGGCGTGATGGAAGTCGCGCTGGTCGTCGGGCCGGAGGAGATTGACGCCACGCTGCCGACCTTTTATTCGCTGCTCGAAGGTTTCAGCTACAAGGAAGGCAACAAGTATGCCGAGTACCGGGAGGGCGACAAGATCGCGAAATACGGTCTCGCCGCCCTGGTCGTGGGCGGGACGGCCGCCGCGGCGGCGAAGCTCGGCCTGTTCGCCTGGATCGCCGTGATGTTCAAGAAGCTCTGGAAGTTGATCGTGATTGCCTTTGTGGCCGTGGGGAGCTGGTTGAAGAAACTCGCCGGCGGCGGCCCCGCAGTGCGGGAAGACCCGCATTGAGCCACGATGGCGCCAGGGACATGGGTCCTGAACGAAACGGCTTTTCCCGCGGGGCGCGCCTCTGTTGAGGCGCGCCGTCTTTCGTCATAGCGATGGACAGCCAGCAGGGCATCTTTGTCATCCTCGGGGTCTTCTATCTCTATGAGAGTCTCCTATGGCTTCCGCATGGCGCGGCCTCGTTTGTCGTGCGTCAGGCCGGCGGTGGTCGGTTGAGCCTGCCGGGTGGCCCGTTGGGAAACCGGCGGGGTTTCATTCGAACCAAGGCGGTGGCGCCTCCCGGACGGCTGACCTTCCTGGCCACGGTTTCCCCGATCGGCGTTTCCCCCGAGGGCATCTTTTCCGAACAGGATGCGGGCCCCGGCGCCGGTCGGTTCCTGAAATGGGAAGAACTTGAGTCGGTCGTCGCTGATGCCCGGTGGGTGAAGATCAATGGTCGTCGCTGGTTGAAGACGCCGTCCGTCCACAACGCCGAGGAGATCGCGAGGGAGTTGAAGGCTCTCAAGAACGTCCCGGCCGCGGATAGGGACCGCCTGCTTCGCCGGTGGATCGGGACCGCCTTCCGTATGCGGGACATTGAGAAGGCTCTCGCCGGGCTCAGGGCTCCGCTTCGTCGGATGGCCATTCTCAGCAACTCGTTGTTTGTCATCCTCTTTCTCGGGTTGCTGCCGGCGAGCTTCTTCTTCTCGTTTCGGGATCTCTGGATCGGGATTGCGGTCGTCGGGTTGGCGCACACCATCACGATCGGGGAGACCTACCGGCGTGCGCACCGGAGGCTGTACCCGACGGCGGACGACGAGCGGTTTTCCGCCTGGTTGACGATGCTGCTGTTCGCGCCCGCGGCCATCCGGGCGCATGACGGAATCACCCAGCCGGCGTTGTATCGGTTTCATCCGCTGGCTGTCTCGGTGGCCGTTTTGAAGAAGGACAGGGCGCGCGCCCACGTGGCGACGTTCCTTCGCGAACGGAGGTTCCCGCCGCCCGGGCGGGGGAGCGAAACAGACGCGCCCCTGCGCGCGGCGAAGGAGTGGCATCGGGCCCGGATGATCGAGTGCATGGAAGAATGCTGTGAGTCGGCCGGTTGGAGGGTTGACGAGCTGCTGGGGCCGCCGATCCGGCTGGATCCGGCGTCCCGCGCCTTCTGTCCCAGATGTCTCGCCGAGTTCGTGATCGAGAAGGGCGGGTGCCCGGATTGCGGCGGGCTGGCCTTGAGCCCGTTCCCGGAATCCGAAGGCTAGGGCTGGAGGGGATGGGGAGGATCGCCCGTAGAAAAAGCAAAGCCCGGACGAAGCGGGTTCGTCCGGGCTTTGCGAAAGGCGTGTCCGTCGGCGTCACTTCTTCCCAAAGGCCTTCTTAAGGAACTTGAGGCCGTTGACCGGGATGTCGTCGCGGCGCGGTTCGATCTTGCGCCAGATGGCGGCGGCGCGGGCGATGACCTTCACGTCCGTGGTGAAGGACTCGATCACGATGTCGCCCTTGTAGCGGATGGCCTTGAGGGCCTTGACGATGGGCTCCCAGTCGATGTGGTCGCCGCCGGGCGTGCCGCGGTCGCTGCCGCAGGCGTGGAAGTGACCGAGGAGCTTGCCCGCCTTGCGGATTGCCGCTGCCTGGTTCTTCTCCTCGATGTTCATGTGGAAGGTGTCCAGATGGATCTTCACGTTCGGCGCGCCGACGGCCTTGATCAGCTTCAGGCCCTGGTCGCAGGTGTTGAGGAAGTCGGTCTCGAAACGGTTGAGCGGCTCGATGCACAGCTCGACGCCCTTCTTCGCGGCGTGGGCGGCGAGGACCTTCAGGTTCTTCACGACCAGCGCGAACTCCTTCTTCTGCGTCTTGGGATCGACGGCGTCCGCCTTGCCGACGACGGAGTAGATCGGGCCGATCAGGCGCGGGCAGCCGACTTCGGCGGCGATGTCCACGAGCGCCTTGCAGTATTTCATCGCCGTGCGCTGCTCGGCGGCAGTCCCACGGAAGTCGCGGCCGGGACCCATGGCGGCGCAGATGGAGCCGCAGGCGAAATCGTGTTTGTCCAGCGCGGCCTTGAACTTGGCCGGCGTCACGTGCGAGGGATCCTCGATCGCGACCTCGATGGTCTCAAAACCCCACTTCTTGAACTTGGGGATGAGGCTGTAGCTCTTGTCGGTGAAGGGGGAGGTGTAAAGGAAGCTGTTGAGTCCGAATCTCATGTTGATCGATTGGTTTGTTGTTGGGTGACTGTCCGGCCGCAAAGGCTATTGCAGGCGGGGAAGGTGTCAATCTTCATTGAGCGCGTTCCGTTCCTGCTTGAGGTTGCCCGGATGTTCGGGGATTCTGCGCGGCCAGTCCGAACCGATCATGCTTGTCACCTCATTACTCGTCCTCGCCGGCTGCGTCCTGCTCTATTACGGGGCGGAATGGCTGATCGAGGGCGCTGCTTCCCTTGCCTTGTCGCTCGGCGTGTCGCGGCTGGTGGTGGGACTGACGGTGGTTGCCTACGGCACGAGCATGCCGGAGCTGGGCGTCAGTCTGGAGGCGGCGTTGAAGGGCAATGACAGCGTCGCGATCGGCAACGTGGTGGGATCGAACATCTGCACGATCGGGCTGGTGCTGGGCGTGCCGGCCCTGATCACGGTTCTTCCGGTGCATCGCAACGCGGTGCGGCTGCACGCGCCGATCATGATCTTCGGCTGCTTCCTGCTCGCCGGCTTTCTCTGGGATTACGAGATCTCCCGTCTGGAAGGAGGCATCCTGCTGGCCGGACTGGCCGGCTACACCGTCCTGGGTTTCCGGTTGGAACGGAAGACCCAGGATGCGGGATTCGCCGAGGAGGTCCCCGAGCGGACCGGCAAGATCGGCAAGGACGTCGCCATGATCGTCGGCGGGATCGCCGGGGTCCTGGGCGGCGGGCACTTCCTGCTGGAGGGAGCGGTCACCCTGGCGAAACACATCGGCGTTTCCGACGCGGTGATCGGCCTGACCGTCGTGGCCCTCGGGACCAGCCTGCCGGACCTGACGGCTTCCGCCATGGCGGCGAAGAAAAACCACGGCGACATCGCGGTCGGCAACGCGCTGGGATCCGTGATGTTCAACACCTACATGGTCATCGGCGCCGCGAGCCTGACGGGCCCGCTGGACGGCGAGGCCTTCAACCGGCTGGACCTCTATGTCATGGTCGGCATCGCCGCTCTGGTGCTGCCGCTGATGTTGACCGGCATGAAGGTCCGGCGCTGGCATGGAGCGTTGTTAATCTGCATCTACGCGGCGTATATCATCCTGCGTTGGCCGACGCAGGCGACGTGACTCCTCCGGGCTCCCGGCCGACGACATCGTGATTCGAATCGTCTACAACCTCCTGTTCTTCCTGTTTTTCTGCCTCAGCGCGCCCTTCTACTTCGCGAAGATGCTGCGACGGGGCAACTGGCGGGGAGGTTTCGGACAGCGCTTCGGGAGCTACGCGCCGGAAGTCCGGAATGAGTTCGCCGGCCGACGCACGATCTGGCTGCACGCGGTCAGCGTCGGGGAGGTCAATGTCTGCACAGAGCTGATCCGTGAGCTGCGGCCTCGCCTGCCGGGATTTCACTTCGCGGTCTCCACCACGACGTCGACCGGCATGGCCCGGTTGAAGGAGGAGCTGCCCGGGGATGTTTCCCGGATCTACTATCCGATCGACCTCTTCTGGATCGTCGGCAGGGCGTTGCGGGTCATCCGTCCCGTCGCGTTGATCCTGGTGGAGGCGGAGATCTGGCCGAACCTGCTCTGGCGGCTCAGGCGCGAGGGCGTTCCCGCGATGGTGGTGAACGCGCGTCTGTCCGATCGTTCCCATCGCGGTTACAGGAAGCACGCCTGGCTCTTCCGGCCGATTTTTCAATCCTTCGTCTACCTTGGCGCGCAGGACGAGACGGACGCGGCGCGGTTTCGGGAGATCGGTTACCGGGACGACGCCGTGGAGGTGGCTGGAGTGTTGAAATTTGACACCGCCAAGCCGCCCCGCGCGTCGCGATTGGATGCGGCGGCCCTGATTCGACGCTGCGGGGCGAAGCCGGACGCTCCTGTCCTGGTGGCGGGCAGCACGCACGACGGTGAGGAGGTCATCCTCGCCGGGATCGCCGCCCGCCTGCGCTCGGAGTTCCCGGATTTGTTCCTGGTCCTGGTTCCGAGACACATGGAACGACGTCATCGTGTGGCGGCGGCTCTGCGGGAGCGGGGCGTGGCCTATGAGCTGCGCAGCCGGTTGACGGATGGCGGCAATGACCGTTCCGAGGCAAAGTCCGTCGATTGCCTGGTCGTGGACTCCACCGGCGAGTTGCTTGAGTTTTATCGCGAGGCTTCGATCGTCTTCGTCGGCAAGAGCCTGACGGCGAAGGGCGGGCAGAATCCGATCGAACCCGGAGCGCTGGGCAGGGCGATGGTGTTCGGTCCGAACATGCAGAATTTTCGCAATGTCGCGAGGGCCTTCGTCGAGGGGGGCGGAGCGGTGCAGGTGGCGGACGAACGCGGGCTGGAGACCGCGCTGCGGGAGTTGCTTGGCAACCGGGAGCGGCGCGACGAACTGGGCGGGCGGGCCATGGCCGTTGTCGGCAAGCACCAGGGCGCGGTGAAGCGGACGGCGGAGGGCGTGGTCGCGAAGCTTCGGCAGGCCGGGGCGATCAAAGACGCAGAGTAGGCTTTCAATGGCAGTCCATGGCGCGGCGTTTCGCTGGATCCGTGCCCGTCGGGATAGGCCATGGACCCAGAATAAAAAAACGCGAACGACCGGGATCGTCCGCGTTTTGGGGAAGTTCTTGGAGCGCCTTGCTCAGCCGAGAATGCGGCTGCCCTGGCTGAGGAAGATGCCCTGGAAGTTCATCTCCAAGGCGCGCGGATTGTCGGATTTCTCCAGCGCCATCTCCTTGGTGATGATGCCCTCGTTGACGAGGTCGAGCAGGGCCTTGTTGAAGTCCTGCATGCCGTCGTCGGCGCCGGTCTCGATCGCGGCGGGAATCTTGCTGATCTGGTCCTCCTTGATCATCTTCTGGACGGTCTTGGTGTTGATCAGGATCTCCTGGGCGGGGATGACGCCTCCGCCGATGCGGGGGATGATGCGCTGGCAGATCACGGCCTTCAATGTGGTGCACAGCTGGCTGCGCACCTGCGGCCGCTCGTCCGCGTCGAAGAAGTCCAGGATGCGCTGCACCGAGGTGCCGGCGTTCGTGGTGTGGATGGTGGACAGCACGAGGTGGCCGGTGTCCGCCGCGCTCATCGCGGTGCGGAGACTGACGTCGTCGCGCATCTCACCGACGAGGATGATGTCAGGATCCTGACGCAGGGCGTGCTTCATGCCGCGCTGGAAGGACTCGCAGTCGAGGCCAATCTCGCGCTGCTCGATGATGGACTGGCAGTCCTCGTAGCTGAACTCGATCGGATCCTCCAGCGTGACGATGTGCTTGCGGAAGTTCTCGTTGATGTGTTCGAGCATCGCCGCGAGCGTGGTGGACTTGCCGGAGCCGGTCGCGCCGGCGAGCAGCACGATGCCGCGCGGTTCCTCGGCAATCTCCTTGAGAATCGGCTTGATGCCGAGCTGCTCGAAGCTGGGGACCTGATTCTTGACCAGACGCATGGCCATCGCCCACATGCCCCGCTGCAGGAACAGGTTCACGCGGAAACGGCCGACGCCTTCCGCCAGATAAGAAAAGTCGACGCCGCGCTCCTTTTCCAACTGGGGGATTGCGTGGTGGGGCACGATGATGTCCTTCAACTCCTCGAACCAGGCGGTGTCCGGGCAGTTGTCCACAGTTCCGTCGGCATGGGCAAACTTCGCGTCGACGCTGACCAGGCCGCCGTCCAGTCGGAAGATGACCGGACCGCGTTCCTTCATGTGGATGTCGGAGGCGCCGCCTTCGGAGGCGGCGGCGAGGATCTTGTCCAAGGTGGCTTGTGCGGACATGGAGAGGGTGCGGGGGTAGGGGGGAAGGTTGGGTTGGTTTGGAACTCCCGCCGGTTCAACCGGCCGAGAGCTGGGCGAGGGAGGCCTCGGCCCCGGGGGAAAGGTTCATGAACAGCATCGACACCGAGTATCCCATGGAGGGGCTGCCCGTGCAGCCGACCACGACGCCGTTGCATTTGACGCTTTGGCCGCCGTTCGGGTCCTGCAGCTCCACCGTCATCTCCGTCCAGTCCGCGATTGGCTCGGCGGTCTGGAACTCGATTCCGTTCTTGCTGACGTGGAAACTGTTGGCGGGGAGGGTGAGAAGCGTTTCCTGCCCGGACTGGGGCGATTCGGAGAACACACCGGAGGTGTCTAGTTTCGTGGCGCTCATAGATGGATTTCGAAAAGTAGGCGGAAACATGGCGGAGGTCAATCCGCCGAAAGGGTGATCACCACTCAATAATTGCCGCGCCCCAGGTGAGGCCAGCTCCGAAGACGACCATGAGGATCAGGTCGCCTCGTTGGATGCGGCCGGTCTCGACGGCCTCGTCCAGGGCGATCGCGACGGAAGCGGCGGAGGTGTTCCCGTATTTGTCCACATTGACGAACACCTGTTCCTCGGTGGCTCCCAGCCTGTCGCCCACGGCTGAGATGATCCGCTGGTTGGCCTGGTGAGGAATGACGCACTTGATCTGGGTGATGTCCAGATCGCAGCGTTCGAGGACCTCGCGCGCCGCGGAGCACATGGCATTGACCGCGTTCTTGAAGGTCTCCTTGCCGTCCATCCGCAGGTAATGGAGGCGGTCATTGACCGACTGGACGGAGGCCGGGATCTGGGTCCCGCCGCCGGGCATGGAGAGGAGGCCCGCCTTCGTGCCGTCCGCGCCCATGCGGGCGGTCAGAAGGCCGTGGGAATCCTCCCGGTTCTGCAACACGGCCGCGCCGGCTCCGTCCCCGAAAAGCACGCAGGTATTGCGGTCCTGCCAGTCGATGATCGAGGAGAGCTTCTCCGCGCCGATCACCAGGACGGTCTCGTAGGTGCGCGACATGACGAACTGCTGACCGATCTCCAGGGCGTAGATGAAGCCGGAACAGGCGGCTTCAAGGTCGAACGCCGCGGCGTTGACGGCCCCGATCTTTTCCTGCACGAGGCAGGCTGTGGAGGGGAAGAGCATGTTCGGCGTCAGGGTGGCGACGATGATGAGGTCTACGTCCTCCGGGTTGAGCCCGGCGCGCTCGAGGGCGATCGTGGCCGCCTTGGCGCCGAGGTCGGAGGTGTGTTCGCCTTCGGCGGCGATGCGGCGTTCCCGGATGCCGGTGCGGGTGCGGATCCACTCGTCGGTGGTGTCCACCATCTTCTCGATGTCCGCGTTCGTCATCACGCGCTCGGGCACGTAGGCGCCGACGGACACGATCGAGCAGGTGCGGCCCACGAAGTCGTGCTTGGCGCGCGGGTTCTTGAATTCCTTGTCGGGCAGTTCTGGACTCATGATTGGCTGGGGGCGACGGCGGTGACGCGCTCGATGATTTCGTTGGCGGTCGTCACCTCGGCGGCGATCGTCTCGTTGATCTTATGTTCGACGGATTCGGCCGCGACGCGGAGGGCGTTCTTGATGGCAAATTCGCTGGAGGACCCGTGGGCCTTGATGACGTTGCCGTTGAGGCCGAGGAGCGGCGCGCCGCCATAGCTGTCGGCGTCGAAGCGTTCCCGAATCTTGCCGATCGCGCCGCTGGCGAGCTTTGCGCCCACCATGCTCATCAGGCTGCTGGTAAAGGCGTCCTTGAGCGTCTGCTTGATCGCCTTGCCGAGGCTTTCGCAGGATTTCAGGACGATGTTGCCGACGAAGCCGTCCGTGACCACGACCTCAACCCGGTCGGCGAACAGGTCGTGGCCCTCGACATAGCCGACGAAGTTCACATCGATCTCCCGGCACAGACGGGCGGCCTCGCGCGTGAGTTCGCTGCCCTTCATCTCCTCCGACCCGTTGCTCAACACGCCGACGCGGGGCTTGTCCCGGCCGAGGATCTCGCGCGAGTAGACGCTGCCCATGACGGCGAACTGGGCGAGGTGGAGGGCCTTGCATTCCGCGTTGGCCCCGGCGTCGATGAGGATGAACTCCCGGTCCTTGGACGGCATCACGGTCGCAATGGCCGCGCGATCGACCGGCGCCAGCGGGCGCAGCTTCACCATGGCGACCATCATCAGGCCGCCGGTGTTGCCCGGGGAGACGACGGCGTCCGCCTTGCCGTCCTTGACCAGTTCGATGGCGCGGACAACCGAGCAGTCCTTTTTCTTCCTCAGGGCTTCCCGCGGCTTGTCCTCCATGGTGAGGACTTCAGAGGCGGGATGGATGGTGACCCGGGAATCGCGGCAGCCCTGCTCGCTCAGCGCCGATTTGATGTCCTCCTCCCGCCCGACCAGCAGCAGCTCATCGATATGGGAATAGTCGCGGAGCGCGAGTTTGACGCCGGCGACAGCGACACTACAGCCGCGGTCGCCGCCCATGACATCCAGTGCGATACGCATGGAAATGGAAAGAGCGCGGCGGGAGACAATCCACGAACCGCGCTCTTGCGAGGGGCTTTCAGGCGAAGGAATCGACCGTCACAACCTGGCGTCCCTTGTAGTAACCGCAGGCGGGGCAGACCCGGTGCGGAACGTAGGGGTCGGCGCACTGGGGGCAGACCCCGAGTTGGGGCAGGGACATCTTGCTGTTCTGGGAGCGGCGCTTGCCGACGCGCTGCTTTGAATTCTTGCGTTTCGGATGAGGCATAAAGCGTGTTGGTTAATCGAGTTTCAGTTTGTCCAATTCAGTCCATGCCGCGGCGCCCTTGGAACCGGCTTTCGCTTCGTCGGAGGACACCTCTCCCGTCTTCAACTCGGGCAGCTTGTCGCAGTCCGGCCGGCAAAGAGGGTGTTGCGGCAATCGGAGGAACGTATCTTCCCGGAAAAACGGCGTCAAGTCCACGCAATCGTTCTTTATTGGGGTCGCATCCTCCCCCTCCAGAGGCAGGTGGAGGGCGTAATCCCTGACCTCGATCTCCCGCTGAAAGGGCTGGAGGCAGCGGACGCATTCACAGTCGATCGTCAACGCCAGATGACCGCGGACCAGGGCGGAATCGCCCAGATGTTCGGCTTCCACATCGTAGCGCAGGGGTTCCGAGCAGCCGATCATTTCGTCGCCCGACACGAAGTCCAGCTCGGTCAGGGGGATCTCGCCGTCGAGGGAGATCGGCCCTTTCTCCAGGTTCCGTATGTTGAGCAGCACAGGCATTCCGCAGTTTCGGATTGGAACGGTTGAAATGCAAGCGGGCGAAAGGGGGGGAAGGCTGCTTCCGCATTTTTGACTCGTTCGGCCCGATGTTCCTGCCAGTATTCGCGCCTGAATTCCGATTGGGGCGTTTGCTCCCGTAGAATCATGAAGAACCTCCTCATCCTCCCGGCCGTCCTGACAGCGACTCTCGTCATCGGAGCGCAAGCTGCCGACGGTCAATTCAACGTTCGTTCCAATCTCCGCGCCGGCGTCGCCAAGATTGACATCACCCCCGCCAAGGTCGGGGGCATCGAGACCGTCGGGCATCGCCGGGTTGTGACAGGCCTGAGGGATCCACTGCGCGCCGGCGTGTTGTTGCTCGACGATGGCGAGACGAAGGCCGCCATCGTGACGACGGACCTGATCAACGCCTATGATGTCCTCGTCAAAGGCGTCCGCGCGGCGGTCGAGAAGGAAATCGGCGTCCCTGCCGCCAACATTCTGGTGACCGCGTCGCACAACCATTCCGGTCCGCCCTGCGCCGAGGATTCGCCCTACGTCCGGGACGTGATCTCCAAGATCGGCCAAGCTGCGAAAACGGCCGCCAAGGACATGCGCCAGGTGAGCGTCGGCTACGGCGAGGATGAGATCCGCTTCAACATCAACCGCCGCCGGGTCGTCAACGGCCGCGCAGTGGTCGCGCTGAATCCCGACGGGCCGAACGACTCACGCGTCAAGGTTCTGCGCTTCGACGACGGCCGTTCGCTGACGCCGGTGGCCGTGTTGATGCACGCGGTCTGCCATCCCTGCTTTTTCACCTGGGGCGACAAGGGCACCGAGCCCTACGCCAAGGGCTACCCGAAAATGAGCGCCGACTTTCCGGGCGACGCGCAGAGCTTTGTGGAGAAGAGCTACGCCGGCGGGACCAGCGCGCTGTTTCTGCAGGGTTGCGCCGGGGACATTCGCCCTAACCTGCCCGGCTATCCCTACCGCTGCGCCGACGAGGCGGACATGCAGTGGGCCGGACGCGGGCTCGGCAGCGCGGTCGTGCGGACGCTGGCTGATGGCGCGCGCCGAGAGAAGCTCCGCGAACGCCCCGGCTACTATCCGATCCGGGTCGCCAGCCGGACGGTCGCGCTGCCGGGCAAGGAGGGCGACGTCGAGGCCGAACTGATGGCCATGAAGATCGGCCCCTACCTGTTGCTTTGCATGCCGGGCGAACCGATGGTCGAGTTTGCCTACGTCATCGAAAAGGCCGTCGGTCCGCGCGCCATACCCATCGTGGTCGGCTACGCCAACGGCGGAATCGGCTACATCGCCACAGCGGATTCCTACACGGTCGGCGGTTATGAGCCAAACCGCTCGCCGCTCTCGCCCTCGGCCGAGCCGGTCATCCTCAAGGAACTCAACAGCCTCGCGGACAAGGTCATCGGCGATGTCTTCGAGACCTTCTCCAAACACCCGGAGGACGTGAAGAAGCGCGAGGCCGAGGAGAAGGCCCGCCTTGGAAAGAAGTCAGGCAGGAAAACCGACACAGAGAAATGAACGACACATCCGAAAACGCCCGTCGGGCCTACTGGACCGAGCAGTTGGAGTTGGGCTACGACATGGTGGAGAAGCTGCTCGCCTTTCCGGTCGAGGAATGCGGCGAGGGCTTCGCCTCGATTCCCGAAGCCGCCGAGGCCGCCGGTGTGGAGATGCTGTTTTCCGACACCAAGATCGCCGGCGACCTCGACCGCGTCTTCTTTCTGCGCGAAAGCCTCGTGGCGGACGTGGTCGATCTCGCCCGCGACATGAATCAACGCGGCTGGATCCTGAAGATCGAGGAGGGCTTCCGTTCGCTGGAGATGCAGGGTTCGCTCGTGCGCAAGCCCTCGGTGTTCGACGCGGTGTTGCGCAAATGCATCTGGGAGCTGGGCGGGGAGATGCCCTCCGTGGAATTCGTCTTTCGGCGCGCCATCGTGATGGTGGCGAACATCCCGAAGATCGGCACCCACATGTCCGGCTCGGCGGTCGACATTTCGGTGTTCCGCCGGGACGACCGCGCGGAGGTCTGGCGCGGCGGCCCTTACTTGGAGATCAGCGAGAAGACGCCGATGCGCTCGCCCTTCATTTCAGAGGAGGAGCTGCGCAACCGCCTGGAGATCACGGAAATCATGGAGGCCCGCGGCTTCATGCACTTCCCGGCCGAGTTCTGGCACTACAACAAGGGCGACGCCGGCGACCACATCCTCAACCACAAGCCCGGCCCCGCCCGCTACGGCCCGGTGAACTGGAATTCCGAAACGAACGAGGTCACACCGGTCGCCGATCCCCTGAGCCCGCTGAACCCGCTGCCCCGTATCGAACAGGAGATCGCGGCGGCGATGGAACGGGCGGAGGGTTGAATTCAGGCTGATTGGTAGCGGCTTCCCACCGAGGAAGCGGCGCGTTGGCATGCCCGAAGGAAGGTCCCCTCTTGGAAGCTGGGCAGCACGCAGGAGTTTTCAATTCGGGGAATCGGTCTGGTTCCCAGCTTTTCGAATTTTCGAGGCAGAATCGACCGATGACAGACGATCACGGTAGGGTCGCGTTGTGTCGCGACCCATTTCAACGCCCTGAAAGGGCGCAAGCATTTCACGACAAAACACGACGGAGGTATGTTTCATCCCTTCAGGATGTCGAAGTGGGCGGCGATGCAACGACCGCCCTACCGTGGAACGGGCTCGAATCGTTGAAACCACACCGGCTTGCCCCGTCTTCTGAAAGTGTAAATTCGTGCGTAATGCACAGCTCCCGAGGAGGGGGGGCGCGTTGGCAGGCTCGGCCGAATTCCCCGCGATGCCCTGATGCTCCGCTGCTTAAGTTCGTTCCGCCCCTATTCGACCACTTGCAGATCCGCCATGTAGATGGCGGTGATGGTCTTTCCGTCGTCATCCTTCTCGTGGGAGGAATACCAAGACATGACGGCGCGGGTGGGGCTGAGTTCGAGGAAGCCGGGATAGGAGTTGTCGCCGCCGCTGGGAAGACGGGCGAATTCGTGCAGTTCCCCGTCCTTGAACCAATACATCGAGGTGCGCGCGCCCTCGCCCTTCACGCTCTGCCGTCCGCCGACGACCCAGCGCCCGGCCCAACGCGTCAGCAGCGGCCCCCCGATGTAGCGGTCCAGGTCGCTGCGTTCCCAATCGGTATAGGGCGGCTCGGACTTGCAGAGTTGGGCGGGCGAGCCGCCCCGGCGACCGATGGCGACGACGCTCCCGTCGGGCTCGAACTGGAACGTGGTCTCGTCGCCGCGTTCGGTCTGGAACAGGGCGCGCGTGCGCCAGACCAGGCCATCGTCGCTTTCGAGCATGGCGGACTCGACCGTGGCGCCCTCGCCGCGGGCCTTGATGTCGAACTCATGGTTTCGCCGGCCGCAGAGGTAGGCCTTGCCGCCGAAGGTGTTCGCCCGCCAGATGTAATGTCCGAAGGTGCCCTCCAACATCACCGGGCTGTTCCATTCCTTGCCATCGGGCGACCAGGCCGCGTAGCCAAGGTGGCGGTTGAGCGTGTATTCCTCACGCTTGGGGGAACTGTCGCCGCAATACCAGGTGCCCGTGTAGACAAAGAGCTTCTCCTGGAAGACGAGGAAATGCGGGTCGCGGGTGTCGCGCCGGGGGACGCTGAAGCGATGGACCTGCTCCCAGTCGCGGAAGTCGTCGCTGACCATGATGATGACCGACGCGGTGGGGTGGACCATGTGTCCGTCCGGGCAGCTGCGGAAGGTCAGGTAGTAGCGGTCGCGAAACTTGACGAGGTCCGTGAAGGCGTTGTGCTCCCCGTTGTGGAAGACGCGGCGGATGTTCGTGACCTTGACCTCGGGTAGGTCGGCGGCGGTGAGCGTGGTCGCGAGGAAGCAGGCGGTGAGCAGGGTGAGGAGGAGTCTGTTCATGGGGGAGGGGGATGGTTGCGGCAAAGGGCGGAGGAGAACTTGGAGGTCAGGATGACACTATTGGAGTCGCCCGCGCAACCCTTCCGGCGCACGGGGCGAGGGCGCATGAACGCCGGGTTGATCATAGAGGCGGGGCGAACTGTCTTCGGTGAGCCGCGCCAAGGCATGCTCACGCCGGCTCATGGGGACAATTCGCCCCCACCAGCCTTGTTCTTTTCGCGTTCTCGTCGTCCCATTCAAACCGCTTGACCGCCCCGTTGGCATCCACTAGCTTCCCGCTTCCTTATGCCACATGTAGTTCGACAGGTTGTCCTTGCGGTCGTCGTAGTCAGCGACGCCGTGGACGCTTGTCGAAATTGACGGATTTTTTGACAAGAACCCACGGCTGGCAACGGTCGTGGGTTTTTTCTTGGCCCGGGACCGCCAGCCGGCAACCGACACATCGAATGAGCAAGACGACAACGAAACGCAGGAAGCCCGGGGTGAAGGGCAAGGGCATCGAAACCGGAGGCCTGACAAACGGCAGCGACATCCTGATCGCGGCGCTGGAGCGCGAGGGGGTCGACACCATCTTCGCCTATCCTGGCGGCGCCAGCATGGTGATCCACCAATCCCTGACCAAGACCGGCAAGATCCGCACCATTCTGCCCCGGCACGAGCAGGGCGGCGTCTTCGCGGCGGAGGGTTATGCCCGGGCGACCGGCAAGGTGGGCGTCTGCATGGCCACCAGCGGCCCCGGGGCGACGAACCTCATCTCCGGCATCGCCGACGCCTTCATGGATTCCATCCCCATCGTGGCGATCACCGGCCAGGTGCCGCAGGCGATGATCGGCAAGGGAGCGTTCCAGGAGACCGACTTCTTCGGCATGACGCTTCCGGTGGTCAAGCACAGCTACCTGGTCACGAACATCGACGACATCCCCCGGATAGTCAGCGAGGCCTTCCACGTCGCCCAGAGCGGCCGGCCGGGGCCGGTGGTGATTGACGTCCCCAAGAACATCCAGCTCGCCTCGACGAAGCCGAAATTCGTCAAGAGCCCGACCATCCGTGGTTACCGCCCCGATCGCCGGGCGGACGACTCCGAACTTGCGCAGATCCTGGACCTGATCGAGCGGTCGGAACGTCCGGTCCTTTACGTGGGCGGCGGAATCATCTCCAGCGGCGCCTCGGCGGAATTGAGGAAGTTTGCGAAGACCGTTGGCATTCCGGTCACCAGCACCATCATGGGCTGCGGGGCCTTTCCCGAGACCGACCCGCTCTCCCTGCGCTGGCTCGGCATGCACGGGACGGCCTTCGCCAACTGGGCTGTCAGCGGCGAATTCGAGGATGGGCGCAAGGTCGCCGACGGCGCGGACCTGCTGCTCGCCTTCGGCGTGCGCTTCGATGACCGCGTGACCGGGAAGGTCGACAAGTTCTGTGAGAACGGGACGATCGTCCACGTCGACATCGATCCCTCGGAGATCAACAAGAACCGGGAGACGAACCTCGCGATCATCAGCGATGTGAAGCACGCCCTCGGTCGCTTGAACGCGATGATCAAGAAGCGGCCGCTCCGGCGTAAGTTCACCGCCTGGCAGGAGCAGGTCGCCGCGTGGAAGAGGAAGGCCCCGCTGAAATACAATGTGACCGAGGAGGCCTTGAATTCCCAGCACATGCGCGACCACATGAACGGCAAGGCGGACCAGTTGATCCTCCCGCAGCACGTGATCGAGCAGCTTTACGAGTTGACCAAGGGCGACGCCATCGTGACCACGGGCGTCGGTCAACACCAGATGTGGGCCGCGCAGTATTACAAGTACAAGCGTCCGCGCCAGCTCCTCACCAGCGCCGGTCTGGGAGCCATGGGTTTCGGCTATCCCGCCGCGCTTGGCGCGAAGGTGGGCTGCCCGGACAAGGAGGTGGTCGACATCGACGGCGACGGCTCCTTCCTGATGAACATCCAGGAACTCGCCACCGCGCACATTGAAGGCATCGCCGCCAAGGCCATCGTGCTCAACAACCAGCATCTGGGCATGGTCGTGCAGTGGGAGGACAAGTTCTTCGAGGGCAACCGCGGCAACACCTATCTGGGCGACCCGGACGACCCCAAGGCGATCTACCCGGACTACGTGGCCATGTGCGCCAGCTTCAACGTGCCCTGCGAGCGCGTGATGTACAAGAAGGACCTCCGCGCGGCGCTCAAGCGCATGCTGGCGTCGAAGGAGCCCTATGTGCTGGATGTCATCACGCCCTACACGGAGCACGTGCTTCCCTTCATTCCCGCCGGGCAGACCGTGCGGGAGATGATCTGGAAGTAGGTCGAAGAACCCGCTTGCGAGTTTGGCGGCTCCGGTTACAAATGCCGGACCGCAAGAATGAACAACAAACCCGCTTCTGTTCTTTGGGCCGCCTTCCTGGCGGCGCTCACCTGTTTCGTCGGTTGCGATTCGAAGCCGGCCGCGCCGTCCTCGTCGGATTCCACGGCGCCCGTCAAGGCCGCCCCGGCCAAGCCACGCGTGGCCTTGATCATGAAGTCGCTCGCCAACGAGTTCTTCAAGACCATGGCCGACGGCGCGGAGGCGCATCAGAAGGAGCATGCCGCCGATTTCGACCTGATCGTCAACGGCATCAAGAACGAGACCGACCTTGGGGCCCAGGTGGATCTGGTGGAGCAGATGATCGCGCAGCAGGTGGACGCCATCGTGATCGCCCCGGCGGATTCGAAAGCCCTTGTGCCCGCCCTGAAGCGCGCCAAGGAAGCCGGCGTGCTGGTGGTGAACATCGACAACAAACTCGATACGGACATCCTGAACCAGGCTGGCCTGGACGTTCCCTTTGTCGGTCCGGACAACCGCGAGGGCGCGAAGAAGGTCGGCGACGCCCTGGCCGCCACTCTGAAGAAGGGCGACAAGGTGGCGATCATTGAAGGCGTCACCACCGCCTTCAACGGCCAGCAGCGGCGCATGGGTTTTGAGGATGCCATGAAGGCCGCCGGCATGAGGATCGTGGCCACCCAGAGCGGGCAGTGGGAAATGGACAAGGCGAACAACATCGCCGCCGCCATGCTCAGCGAGCATCCGGACCTCAAGGCAATCCTCTGCGCGAATGACAGCATGGCTTTGGGCGCGGTCGCCGCCGTCCAGTCCTCGAACCGCGCGGGCAAGGTCGCCGTGGTTGGCTTCGACAATATCAGCGCCGTGCAGCCGATGTTGAAGGACGGGCGCATGCTGGCGACGGCGGACCAATATGGGGGCAAGCTGGCCGTCTTCGGCATCGAGGCCGCGCTACAGATCCTGAAGGGCGAGGCTGCCCCGGAGGACAAGACCACGGCGGTCGATCTGGTCACCAAGGAAAGCCTGGCGGGGAAGGAATGAGGTTCAGGGAAGACAACGTCAAACGACCAGCGTTGTCCCGGTTTGCCGACGCTTGCCAACGACGGTTTCCTGTCTTGTGAAACATGTCCGGAAACTGTTCGCCGAATATGCCGCGTTGGTCGGCATCTGGATCGGTCTGCTGATCCTGTTCGGTCTGCTGAGCGAACACTTCTTCACCTCACGAACGCTGGCCACCCTGGCCAACCGCATCCCGCCGCTCACCCTGATCGCGATCGGCATGACCTTTGTGTTGATCGTCGGCGGCATCGATCTGTCCGTCGGTTCGACGCTGGGGCTTTGCGGCGCGCTGACGGGGTTGGCGCTGGTGGACTGGAATTGGCCGCTGCCCCTGGCGATCCTGTTGGCCGTGTTGGTCGGCGTCGCGCTCGGGACGGGGATTGGCGGAGTCAGCGCGGGGCTGGGGATTCCCTCGTTCATTGTGTCGCTGGGCGTTCTGGAGATCGCGCGCGGCCTGGCCTACATCGCCACGGATTCCCAGACGAAGTACATCGGGGAGGCGGTCGAGGGATTGGCGAAGCCGCTGCCGGGCATCCGTGTATCCCCCGCGTTCATCACGGCCGTGCTCGCGGTGGTCGCGGGGCAGGTCCTGCTGACTCGAACGGTGTTTGGCCGGCGCATCCTTGCGGTGGGCGGCAATGAAACGGCGGCGAGGCTTTCCGGCGTCAGCGTCCGTTTGCACAAGACGGCGGTGTTCACGATCTGCGGTATGCTGACCGGATTGGCGGCGGTGTTCTACACTTCGCGACTCGGCAGTTCCGATCCCAATGCCGGGGTGGGGTTGGAGTTGTCGGCCATCGCCGCGGTGGTGATCGGCGGAACCAGCCTGATGGGCGGTCGCGGTTCCGTGGTAAACAGCTTTCTCGGTGTGCTGATCATCGCCACCCTTGACGCCGGCCTCGCGCAGGTCGGCGCGTCCGAACCCTTGAAACGCGTCATCACCGGCGCCGTGATCGTGATCGCCGTCGCCGTGGACGCCTGGCGGAAATCCCGTTCCAACAAAGCATCATGAAACGACTCCTGCTCCTCCTTCTCCTGACGCCCTGCCAGCTGCGGGGCGAACCGGTGAAATTGATCTTTGACACCGACATCACCGGCGATGTCGATGACGTCCTTGCCTTGGCGATGTGTCATACGCTCGCCGACCGCGGCGAGTGCGAATTGCTGGCCGTCACGATCTCCAAGATCAATCCGCTCACCGGTCCCTTCACCGACGCGATCAACACTTATTACGGCCGGCCGAACCTGCCGATCGGGATCACGCGCGACGCGCAGGTCAGGGAGAGTCGTTATCTGAAGCTTGTCGAACGGCGGCGCGACGGCAAGCCGCTCTACCCGCATGACCTCACGCGCAATGAGGACACGCCTGACGCGATCGACCTGCTCCGAGCAATGCTCGCGAAACAGCCGGATCGTTCCGTGACGATCGTCCAGGTGGGGTTGGCGTCGAACATCGCGCGCCTGGTCGCGAGCAAGCCGGATGCGCACAGTCCCCTGAGCGGCGCCGATCTGGCGCGCAAGAAGGTGAAGCTGCTGTCCGTCATGGCTGGATCGTTTCAGACCATCCACGCGAACAACCGCTACCATGAAGCAAACGTGTACAACGGCATTCCCGTCATGCAACAGTTGGCGAAGCTTTGGCCGGAGGAGGTTCCGATTGTCTGGAGCGGCTTTGAAATCGGGATCGCGGCGGCCTATCCGCGGCTGAGCGTCGCCCGTGATTTCAACTACGACCCGGATCATCCCGTGCGTGAGGCCTACCTCCTGCACAGCGGGCCAAACCACGACCGCCCGACCTGGGACCTGACCAGCGTGCTCTATGCCGTGCGGCCGGATCGCGGCTATTTCGACCTTTCGCCGAAGGGGCGGGTGACGGTCGAGGATGACAGCTTTACCCGTTTTCAGCCTGCCAAGAACCGCAAGGGCCGCGACCGCTTCCTGATCCTGCGCGACGCCGCGGCGACGGAGCGTGTCCGCGAGGCCCTGGTCCAACTCGTCACCCAGAATCCCAAGAAACCATGAAAACCAAGACCCTCACCGCCCTTGTCCTGTACGCGGCTTTGAACGCCTTTGCCGCCTCGAAACCCGTCGCCCTCGTCTACGACACCGACATCGGCAACGATGTCGATGACGTGCTTGCCCTCGGCATGATCCACAGCCTCCAGACGCGCGGACATTGCGAGTTGCTGGCCGTGACGATCACCAAGGACAACCCCAAGGCGGCCGCCTTCACGGACGCGATCAACACCTTCTACGGCCGGCCGGACATGCCCATCGCCGTGGTGAAGAACGGCGCGACGCCGCAACTCGGCAAGTTCAACGGACTCGCCGACAAGACCAACGAGGACGGCAAACTCTGCTATCCGCACGACCTGCGCAGCGGCGAGAACGCGCCGGAGGCCACGGGTTTTCTCAGGAAGCTGCTGGCGGGGCGGGAGGACCAGTCCGTCGTCCTGGTGCAGGTGGGTTTCTTCACGAACTTCCGTCGCTTGCTGGAGTCGAAGCCCGACGCCATTTCGCCGCTCAGCGGTCGCGACCTCATCGCGAAGAAGGTGAAGCTGTTGTCCGTCATGGCCGGCTCTTTCCAGACCATCCGAGACAACAACCACTACCTCGAATACAACGTCTGGAACGACATTCCCTCCGCCAAGGTCATCGCCAAGGACTGGCCGACGCCGATCGTCTGGAGCGGGTTCGAGATCGGCATCAAGGCCGTTTATCCGCACGAGAGCATTGAGCGGGATTACAACTACGTCCCGCATCATCCGCTCAAGGACGCCTACATCGCCTACAATCCGCCTCCGCACGACCGGCCGACCTGGGACCTGACCGCGGCCCTGGCGGTCATTCTGCCGGACCGGGACTACTTCGCGTATGCCGTTCCCGGGCAGGTCACGGTCGAGGACGACGGCTTCACCCGCTTCAAGCCGACCAAGGACGGCAAGCACCGCTTCCTGATCCTGGATGACATCCGCAACGCCCGTCTCCGCGAGGCCTTGGCGCAGTTGTGCTCCCAGCCGCCGACACGGTGAGATTCGCTCTCCTGCTCCTGCTTGGCGCCGCGGTGTTCTTGCCTGGCGGGCGCGTCTCAGCGGCCCCGGTTCCGCTTTCGTTCAATATGCGGACCGCCCACCAACTGGACGTCCGCGAGCTTCCGGACGGCGCGGTGGAGTTCACGACCCGGGGGGAGGATCCATTCATTGAGCTGAATCGGTTCCAGATCGACGAGGTTCCGATCAGCCACACGGTCCTGGCGATGGAGTATTTCTGCCCGTCGGGACTAGACGGACTGGCGGTCTATCATGGTCCGCCGATTCACGAAGGAAGTCGGCTCGATGCGGGGTCGCTGGTTCGGGCGGAATCCTGGCTGCCTCATGCGATTGACCTGCAATCACTCTCCGGCGGCCGATGGACCCGGGCGAGAAACCAGCTGCGCCTTGATTTCGGGGGGCGGCCTGGAGTGACGATCCGCATCCGCAACCTCCATCTTCGCGCCCCCGGCCCCGAGGAGAAACGAAGCCAGGCGGAACGTGAGGCTGAGCGAAGGGACAAGCTCCTTCGGGAGTCGCGGGTGAACGCCTTCTACCAAGCCGCCTTTCCGGATCGAATCGGGCGGGTTGCGATCGATGGGGAAAACGTCTTGGTGAACGGGCGATTGTCAGCCAGGGCGGGCAACCGGCGGCTGATCGAACTGCGTCCCGAGATTTCGATCGCCGATCACGCGGCGATGGAGGGCCGGGACTTCGTTCTGGAAAACCAGGCCGGGATTCGCGATGCGGGGGAGCTTTCGGGAAATGGAGCCTTTGGGCGGAGGTTGCCTCGGGCCGTGGCGACATTCGATCGCACAACATCCCGATGGGCGGTGGCGGAACCATTGCCGGGGAGGCGGTGGAGGTTGCGCTCTCATTGGAAGTACGCCGGTCTTACCGCCGCTGCAGGGAATACTGGTCTGCCGCGAATGGTTCCCAAGGGATTGAAGGGTATGGGGGGCGTGAGCGCCGCCTATCCCTTGGAAGAATTGAGAGAACTGGGAGTTCACAACATAACCGTCAATCTTCCCATCACCGGCCTGATGGCCAGGGAGGCCCGAAAAGGTTCCATCCCGTTTCAACACGGCGGCCGCGTCTGGCATGTCAATGCGCCCGCGATCCGGAATCACGACAAGTTGATGGAGTTTGCCTTCGCCAACGATATTGTCGTCAGCGCCATCCTGTTGGTGAATTTCGCGGACAGTTCCTTCGGCCGGGCGATCATTCACCCTGAGGCGGACCGCGCGGGGCATTACGCCATGCCGAATTTCACCAGCCCGGAAGGCGTTGCGGCCTACGAGGCGGTTTTGGAGTTTCTGGCGCAACGTTATACCCGCCCTGATGGGGCGCACGGTCGGATTGCCAACTGGATCGTCCACAACGAGGTCGGCCAGGGTTGGGAATGGACCAACATGGGACGCCAGCCGCCGATGCTCTACATGGACAGCTATCTGCGGTCCCTGCGCCTGGTCCACAATGTCGCGCTTCGGCACGATCCTCACGCCCGCGTCTTCATCTCGCTCACCCACCATTGGAACACGCGGGCCGATCCGACCTGGAGATCGGCGTCCAATCGCGCATTGCTTGAGCGCCTGGTGGAATCGTGCCGCGTCGAAGGGGATTTTGCCTGGGGCGTCGCCTATCATCCCTATCCCCAGAATCTTCGGCGGCCCGATGCTTGGAACGATACGCGCGTGACCGATGATTTCGACACGCCGTTGATCACGCCGAAGAACATCGCCGTGCTCGATCGTTGGATGCAACGGCCGGAAATGCGCAATGCCGCCGGCCGGATTCGCGGGGTTCTCCTTTCCGAACAGGGTTTCAACACCCCGGATTACTCGATCGAAAACCAACGGCTGCAGGCGGCCGGTTTCGTCTACATGTGGCGGCAAATGCGCGGACTGTCATCGATCGAGGCGTTCCACAATCATCGATGGGTGGATCATCCGGGCGAAGGGGGGCTGTTGCTGGGCCTGCGGAAACTACCTGACGGCTCCGGTCCCGTCGGCGGGAAGAAATTTGCCTGGGAGGTCTATCGCGCGCTCGACACGCTGGATGAAGCGGGAGCGACGGTCTTTGCGGATGAAGTCATCGGGGCCGCGGCGAAACCTTAGCGATGCGCCGGCGGCCCGGCGGCCGATCGGGCGTCCTTGGTTGGAGTTCACGCTTTAGCGTGCTTTGGGCCGAGAACACGCTGAAGCGTGAACTCCAGCAAAGCGTCGATCCGACTCATGCGAAAGCCCTGGGGACGTCCGGTCAGGGATGGTCAAGGCGGCGCAGTTCGGGTTAGGTTCCCGCCGAAACCTGACTGACCCAGATGAAAGACTTTCCACGCTCGGCCTTGTTGGCCGTTCTGTTCTCCGTCAATGCGACGTTCGCCGCGCCGGTTCCGGTCATCTTCGACACGGACATGTCGAACGATTGCGACGATGCCGGGGCGTTGGCGGTCTTGAACGTGTTGGCGGACCGGGGCGAGGCGGAGATCCTGGCGGTCGTCGCAAATCGCAAGTGCCCGGGCAATGCCACGGCCGCCGCGATCTCGGCGATCAACCACTGGTATGGGCGGCCGGACGTGCCGATCGGGACGGACAAGGACGGAGCGAAGACGCCCAAGCGTTGGTGGCGGCCCAGTCCCTTCACGCCCGCGTTGCGCGATGAGTTTCCGCACGCGGCCAAGCCGGACGACGAGATGCCCGACGCGGTGGACGTGTATCGACGGACCTTGGCGGCGGCGGCGGACGGGAGTGTGGTCATCTGCAGCGTTGGCGCATTGAGCAATCTGGAGGACCTGGTTCACTCAAAGTCGGACGAGCTCAGCCCCCTGACAGGCGGGGAACTGATCCTCAAGAAGGTGAAGCTGACGGTGATCATGGGCGGCGGCTTTCCGCGCACGGGGAATCCCGAGACGAACATCAAGCTCGATCCCGCGGCCGCGGTGTGTGTGGTGAACGAATGGCCGGGCGACATCCTCTGGAGCGGGTTCGAGGTCGGCGCGGCCCTGATCTGCGGCGCGGAATTGAAGTCGACGCCGGAGACGAACCCGGTGCGGAGATCGTATGAACTGCGCCCGTTCCGCGAGGGCTTCGCCATCGACAAGGGCAAGCCGGCGCACGACCAGGCGGCGGTGTTGCTGGCGGTGCGCGGTCCGGAGAAGGAGTTCTGGTCCGTGGTGGATAAGGGGCGCGTGATTGCCGATTCGGAAGGCCACACCGAATGGCGGCGCGATTGGGCCAAGCGGCATCGGTACGTGAAGATAAAGGGCGACCCGGACCGCCTGGCGCGGTTGATCGAGGGTCTTATGAAGGCCGCGCCAGGGAAGGGGAGATAGGCGCGGGGCAGGAGTCTGGTCTTGAGTGATCGGCCAAGGGGAAATCTCCAGGATGGGGCGGCCTCTGACATCCCGCTATGAGCTTTGTCGATGTAGCGGCGCGTCTGCGACCGCCGCATTTCAATCCCAAGCGGGGGAGGGAGAAGGATTGAGGCCGGCCGGCATTTGTGGCACACACGGTTCCACCCACCTGCGCCATGAAAAAACTAATCGTTCTACTTCTGTCCGCTTTTTTCTCCGGCTCCCTCTTTGCGAAACAACCGAACGTCATCGTCCTGATGACGGACGACCAGGGTTATGGCGAGTTGTCCGTGCACGGGAATCCTGTGTTGAAGACGCCGAACCTCGACCGGTTGCATTCGCAGAGCGTGCGCCTGACGGACTTTCATGTGGCGCCGATGTGCACGCCGACGCGGGGACAGTTGATGAGCGGCCGCGACGCCGCGCGCAACGGCGCCATCAATGTCAGCAGCGGTCGCACCCTGCTGCGGGCGGAACTGCCGACCTTCGCCAGCCTGCTGCGCGACGCCGGTTGGCGAACCGGGATGTTCGGCAAGTGGCATCTGGGCGACACGTATCCCTACCGGCCGCAGGACCGGGGCTTTGAGGAGACGATCTGGTTTCCCTCGTCGCACATCAATTCCACACCCGATGTCTGGAACAACGACTACTTCGACGACACCTTTCGCCACAACGGCCGGCCGGAGGAGTTCAAGGGCTACTGCACGGACCTGTTTTTCGCGGAGGCGATCGGATGGATGCGCGGACGAGCGAAGGCCAGGGAGCCGTTTTTCTGCTACCTCCCGACCAATGCCCCGCACTGGCCGCACTGGGTTCCGCAGGCCTATCGCGACGCCATGACCGTCGAATTTGAAAAGGCCGAAGCTGCGGGCAAGGTCCCGAAACTGCCGTCCGGAAAGCGCGCCTCGCTCATCTCCTACCTCGCGATGATCCGGAACATCGACGACAACTTTGGGAAGCTGGACGCGTTCCTGCGCGAGGCGGGTCTTGCTGACGACACGATCGTGGTCTACCTGACGGACAACGGCAGCACCTTCGCGCCGGACTATTATCCTGCCGGGATGCGAGGCAAGAAGACGCAGCTCTGGGAGGGGGGGCATCGCGTGCCGTGCTTCATCCGCTGGCCGAATGGAGGGTTGGGCGAGCCCAGGAACATCGGGGGACTGACCGAGGTCCAGGACCTTCTGCCGACAACGCTCGGGTTGTGCGGCGTGAAAACGGACGCCACGTTCGACGGCATCGATCTGACCCCAACGCTGCGCGGGGAGGCGGCGGTATCCGAGGATCGCATGCTGGTGGTGAACTACAGCCGCATGCCGTTCGGTTTCGAGTATCCGGCGCCGGACGCCCCGTCGGTGATGCGGCGCGAGGGCGCCGGCGTGCTTTGGAAACGCTGGCGCTTGCTCGAGGACAGGGAACTCTACGATCTGGCGGCCGACCCGATGCAGCGGAAGAACGTCATCGATCGGCATCCCGAAGTCGCCGCGAAGATGCGCGCGCATCTGGACGCCTGGTGGAAGGAGGTTCGGAATCTGGCGAACGAGCCGCAGCCGGTGGTGATTGGTCATCCGAAGGAAGACCCGGTGATGCTGACCGCCTGCGAGTGGCTGGATGTCTTCATCGATCAGCAGGTGCAGGTCCGTCGGGGTGAGTTGAAGAACGGTTGGTGGGAGTTGGAGGTCGCGCGGGGAGGGGACTATGAGTTCGAGTTGCGGCGTTATCCGCGCGAAGCGGATCTTCCCCTGGGCGCGGCGGCGCCGGAATTCAGGGCAACCGACGGAACGATCCCAGCGGGCGTTGCAGTGAACATCGCGTCCGCCCGGATTCAACTGGGCGATCGTCCCGGGCAGACCAGGCAACTCGGGCCCGGCGCCAAGAGTGTGACCTTCAAGACCTGGCTGCCCGAAGGGCGGACCCGGCTCTACACCTGGTTCTTCGACGAACGGCGACAGGCTCTGCTGGGAGCCTACTACGTCTACGTCCGCAAGCTGTGAACCCCTGGGGAAATCCCATGAAATCCGGATTCGTCACCTTCCTCTTGATTTGCCTTGTCGGCGCCGCCACCGCCGCGCCCCGGCCAAACTTCGTCATCATCACAATCGACGACCAGAACGACTATGTCGGCTGCCTGGGCGGGCATCCCAACGCGTCCACGCCGAACCTGGACGCCCTGGCGGCGGAGGGCGTGTTGTTCACCCGCGCCTACTGCAATTCGCCGGTCTGCAATTCATCCCGCGCCAGCCTCTGGACGGGGTTGCGGCCGACGACCACCGGGGTGACCTCCAACCGTCACGGCTGGTTCCGGGAGCGTCCGGAGTTCCGGGAGGTGGTCACGCTCTCGCAGGCCATGGCTGGCGCTGGATACGCGACGATGGGCTTCGGCAAGCTGTTTCACCTGGGCAGCCGCAACAAGGCGGACATGGAGTGGCAGCGCTTCAACACCTACAACTACGGGCCCATCAGAAAACAGAAGCTGAACTTCTTCACCGGCGACCGGCTGACAGACTGGGGGGGGCCCCGTGATGGCGAGCCGCCGAGCTACGACCGGCAGATCGCCCAGCGCGTCATTGACGTCCTCGAAGATAGGCACGATCGGCCGCTGTTTGTCGGGGCGGGGTTCTTTCGTCCGCACACGCCGCTTTACACCGCGCAGAAATGGTATGACCTGCACCCGCGGGATTCCATCGCGTTGCCGTCCGGCTTTCGCACGGACGACGCGGACGATCTGGTCTATTTCGGCAAGCGGGCGCGGCGCGAGCAGGACATCGAGGCTCCCGGCTTGTTCGACCAGGATTATGTCGAGAAGAACGACAAGTGGCGGGATCTGCTGCAGGCCTACCTCGCCAGTTCCTCAGCGATGGACGATCAGCTCGGTCGAGTCGTCCGGGCGGTGAAGTCCAGCAAGGAGTTTCGTCGGAACACCTACCTCGTCGTCGTTTCGGACCATGGCTGGCATCTGGGCGAGAAGCGCCATTGGGGCAAGGCGGCGCTCTGGGAGCAGACAACGCGCGTGCCGATGATCGTCTGGGGGCCGGGGTTGCCCAAGGGCGCGCGCTGCGATCAGCCCGTGGAGCTTCTCGACGTTTTCCCGACCGTGATTGACTACGCAGGAGTAAAATCGCCGCATCGCCTCGCGGGGCATTCGTTGCGCCCGTTGTTGGAGGATGCGAAGGCGGCCTGGGATCATCCGGTCCTCACCACCTTCGTGGATCATCACGCGTTGCGGACGCATCGCTGGCGTTACATCCGTTACGCCAGCGGGGAGGAGGAGCTTTACGATCACGCCAGGGACCCGCGTGAGTTTGAGAATCTGGCAGTGACGCGGGCCGGGGACGTCAAGGTCAAGTCGACCTTGGCGGACTTGCGCCAACGGATGCGGGAGTTGTTGGACGGGGGACGGTGAACGTGTCCGCTGTCAGGGTTTGATGACGACGCGGTAGAGCCGCGTCGCCGCGCCGGTCGGAATCGTGTCGGTGACGACGATTTCCCCGGTGGCGGACTGATCGGTTGAGAAGTCGGACCAGTTCTTCAGATTGGAAGAGACCTGGGTGGTGTATTTCACGTTGGGCTTGGCCTGGATCCGGATCTGGATCTGGTTGCCGGCGACCGTGGGCGGGAGGATGTCGAAGGGCACGAGGAGAATCCAGTTGAGGTTGATCGTCCCTTGTTGGCCGGCGACGCCATCAACGACAATCTGGTATTCGGCGCCGGCTTCCGCGGCGAAGCTGAGCCGGCTGCGAATTCCATCTGGGGCGCCGTTGTCGTCGCTTTTTACCAGCCGGAGGTTGGCGAGGCCGGAGCCTTGATAGACAGCGAGCACGGTGTCGATCGAGCTTCCGATCGTGTCCAGGACCATGAGGCCTGCGTCGTCAGGCTTCAGGGTGAACCAGCGCGAAGAGCCGGCGGCCTGCCCCGCGTGCATGGGCTCTCCGCGTTCCGCTCCGGAATCGAAGTTGCTGAAAACCTGCACGCCAAGCGCGCCGGAGGTCACCGGGATGATCGCGTCTTTCTTGGGCGGGCGGTTTTGGAGGGTGATGGCCTGCGACGGGGCCGCGTCGCGAAACTTGTTCCGGGAAACGATGTCGGCCATGGCGCCGAGTTCCAACGTGGCCGGTTCGCTGATGACGCTGGCCCCCCGTTCGTCGGTGACCACCGCTCGGTAGACGCCGACGTGCGCGGCTGCGACGTTGGCGATGGTCAAAGTGGCCGCCGTCGCCCCGGGAATTGCGACGCGGTTGCGCGTCCATTGGTAGGAAAGCTTCAGGGTTGAGGTTGCCATGACGGAAAAGGCCGCAGTTGTTCCATTGCCGAAGGCGCGACTGACGGGGTGTTGGATGATCTTTGGCGGCTCGCTGGTTGCGGCGACGGTCGTCCATTTCATCTGGACGAGGCCGGAGTCGCCGTCGTAGCCGGCGACGGCAATGAGGTAATCGACGCCGGCGTTGGCGTTGAATGTCACCGCGCTGGTCAGGTCCCCGCCGCTGTCGTCGTCCGAGGCGATGGGGGTCAGCGAGGCGACGTCCGAGCCTGTGTAAACCGCGAGCAGCGTGTCGAAGCCACTGTTTTCGAGGGTGAAAGTTGCGCGGAGGTTTTGCGGGGCGGTCCACTGATACCAGACGGAGGCTCCGTCCGGGCTGTCGTTGTGGTCCGGTTCTCCCGGTTGCCTGGAGGCTCCCAGGCTGGATCCGGTCAGCGTTCCATCTGCGGCTTGAAGAGCGAGGCGTTCGGCAAAGTCATCATTGGCCGGTCCCAGGCGGACCGAGATCCGATGGAAGGAGCTGAAGACGCCGAGGTTGTCCTTGGCCACGGCCGAAATTCTGTAGGAGCCGCCCTCAAGTCCGGCGAAGCTGGCGGTATAGGGGGGCGTATCGTCGATGACATACAGGTCGGGGCCGAGGAAGAAGTAGACCTGTTCGATGAAGCCGTCGGGGTCGTCGGCCTGCGCGGAAACGGCAATCTCGGACAAGGGCGCGAAGACGCTGTCATTGGCGGGGGAGAGGATCTGGACACTGGGCGCGTCATTCAGGCTGTTGAGCGTCAGGTTCAAGGCGATGGCGCCCTGGTCCCCGAGATAGCCGTCCACGGCGATGCGGTAGGTGACGCCGGAGGTTGCATTGAAGCTGAGGATGCTGGCGTCTCCGCCGTCGGGGTCCTGGTCGTTTTCAGCGACCAGGGTCAGGTTTCCGATGCCTGAACCGGTATAAACGGCGAGCAGGGTATCGATCTGGCTGCCGCGGGTGTCCAGGGTGACATTGCCGTCGGACGGCGCGGTCCAATGCCACCAGACCGAGTGGCCGCCGGCGTTGCTGGCGTGATCCGGTTCGCCGGCCGCCTTCGTCGCTCCTACGTTCGCTCCCGCCGTGTTGACCGAGCTTCCGGCGAGGGGGATCGATTCGGCGAACGGGTCGTTGGACGCCTGCCGTTGGATGAGGAGGGAAATGGCGCCGACATCGCCGTTGTAGCCGTCCACTGCCAGGGAATAGGTCGCGCCCGCGACGACCGGAAACACGACGAGGCTGGTGAGATTCTCCCCGTCGTCGTCGTTTCCGGCCAAGGGCGTGAGGGAAGCGAGGGAGGAACCGGAGTAGACCGCTAGCAGGGTGTCGAAGTCGCTGTCTTCGGTTGTCGCAACGGCCTGGCCGGTGAAGGGGGCGGTCCAGGACCACCAGACGGACCGCCCGCCGGGACTGTCCGCGTGGTTCGGTTCGTCTGGTTCCCGGCTCGCAAACGCATTGACGCCGGAGCCAATAGCCTCATTCCCCGAAAGCGTGATCCGGTTGGCGAAATCGTCATTGTCCGGCGTGACGGTCGCCCTGATGGTCTGGGAGATTCCAATGGCTCCGTCGTCGTCCCAGGCGCGGGCCCTGATCTGAAGCTCGCCGAGCGCAGGAGCGACCAGTTCCAGTTCGAAGGGAGCCTCCAGATCGTCGCCGGCCGGAAGATCATCGATCAGGAATTCGACGCGCTGGACGGTTCCGTCCACATCCGAGGCGTCGACGGCGACGGTGAGGTTCGCGCCCTCGGGAAGCCGGATTCCGTCCGCCGGCGCTGCGATGACGACCGTGGGCCGGGCGTTGCCGGGAACGTTTGAGTAATACTCCCCGAGGCGATCGATCCGATGAGGGGAACTGTAGCCGGTCGCGGCGGCGTCAGCGCCCAGGGCGTAGAGGCGGCCATCGAGTTCGATGAGCGAGGTGTAGCCGTAGGGCATCGGGACGCGGGCTTCGAACTTGCCTTGGTGGAAGACGAACAGGCTGACGCCTCCGGTCCATTCCGAGAGGTAGTAGACGCGTTGGGTCTGGGGGGAATAGTGCGGGCGTCCCTGCAGATCGCGGCCATGGTCCTCGGTGAAGAAGATCCGTTCCCAGTCGGAGCCATCGGTCGAACTCCAGATGGCCAGGGATGCGGACCAAGGGCTTTCTACGGAGGCGACGTAGAGGCGGTCGGGGGTCGCGACCATGCCGGCGAATGCGAAGGAGTTGAACACGGCGGATTCTTCCCAGGTGAAGCCGTCGCCCGTGCTGACGATGCGGGAGGAGTAGTCGTCCTCCTCGCGGTCTGCGATGTAGAGCCTTCCCTGCCACTGGGTCATCGTGGTGATGGCGGCCGGCAGCGTGTGGCGCAGCTGGAACTCGCCGGCGGGTGTCCGGGCGAAGACGCGGCCCTGGTCGGTGCCGAGGTAGAGCGTGGCGTTCAACTCGGCCATGGCGGTGATGTAATCGCCTTCGCTATCGTAGGGGGGACGCAGGTAGTCGAAGGACGCTCCGGTGCGGCGGCTCAGCCAGCCGAAGGAATCGGCCGCGTAGAGTTCGCCATTCAATTCGCGAACTGAAGTGAACCGGGATCCCTCAATATTTTGCAGGACCGTGCGCACGGAATTGTCGCCCGGATTGAACTGGAGGAGCTTGGAGGGAAACGCCGTCCCGTCCTCGGAAACCGCGTAGTAGATCTTGTTTTCATGGACGGCGACGGTTTCGTCGGCGTCGATCTCGGAGTGGGCCCCTGCGGCGGTGGCGACGGATTCGACCTGGGAAGCCGGAAAGAAGGGAAAGACCAGGTTCCAGTTTCCGGAATGTTCGTAGGCGGGGTTGACGACGATGGAGCTGGTCGTCGATGCGGCGGCGCCGCCGAGGTTGTCTGTGGCCTCGACGCGGAAGGTGTGGTTTCCAGGCGCAAGTTCGTCTGTGGTCCAGGCAAAAGGGGGCTCCGTGACGGAGCCCAGCAGGGTCTCGTCGCGATAGAAATCCACGGAGACGACGATGCCGTCGGAATCGGATGCATTTGCCTGGAGGGTAAGGGGAGTGGGGCCGTCGAAGGTGGAACCGTTTGCAGGGAACGGCAGGAATACGGCCGGAGGCGTGTTCATCTCCGGGATCATGGTGGCCGTGAGAAGAATGGTCCCTTGGGCGGATTCCGCGCCATCAACGACGATCTGGTAGGTCTGCCCGGCGACGGCGTCAAAGTTCACGCTGCTTTGCCGGCCGGTTCCGTTGTCGTCGTTCTGGGCGATGGACACCAGGTCGGCCAGGGTGTTGCCGGCATAGACGCCGAGAAGGGTGTCAAAGTCGCTGCCGTCGGTGGTGATCTGGAGGGAGCCGTCGATGGGCGCGGTGTAGGTCCACCAGACCGAGCGGCCGCCGGCTGAAACAGCCCCTCCATGGATGGGCTCGGAAGCCTCGGAGGAGGCGTCGATATTGGACCCCGTCACGTTGTTCACAAACCCCGTCAACGGGGCGCGGTAGAGGAAATCGTCATTGGGCGGGCCGCGTGTCAGTTCCAGTCGGATGGAGCCTTGGTCGCCTTCGAAGCCATCGACGGCGATCAGGTAGATTTCGCCCGGGGCCGCCAGGAAACTGACGCTGCTGCTCAGGTCGGAGCGGGCGTCGTCATTTTCTGCGATGAGGGTCAGGGACGCCAGGTCGGTCCCGGTGTAGACGGCAAGCGTGGTGTCGAAGTCGCTGCCTTTGGTGGAGATGGCGGTAGTTCCCGCGGCCGGCGCTGTCCAGGCCCACCAAAGAGACGCTCCGATCGGGGCGTCCCCGTGCATCGGCTCGTTGGTTTCGGCGGTGGCGCCCGCGTTCGAGTCGGTGAGAATGGCGCGCGAACCGAAGATCCGGGCGGCGTCGGAGAAGTCGTCGTGGACCACCCGCAGGGCCAGGGAAACGGCGCCGAAGTCGCCGTTGTAACCGTCAACGGCAATGCGATAGGCGACGCCTCGGACCGCGGCGAAGCTCAATTCGCTCGGCCCCGTGGTGGAGCCGTTGTCGTTGGAGGCGACTTCGGCCAGCGCGTCCACGCTGGCCCCGGTATAGACTCCGAGGGTGGTGTCGAAGTCGCTGCCGAGGGTGTCGATTTTGACGGTTCCGCTGACCGGGGCGACCCAGGTCCACCAGAGCGAGGCTCCGCCGGGGACGGCCGCGTGCATGGGTTCGCCGGTTTCCGAGTCCGCGCCGGATGAATGGTCGCTGACCCGGATGCTCGAGCCGGACAGCCTCGCGGCCTGGGCGAAGTCGTTGTTGTCGATGCGCAGCGTCAAGACGATATCGCCCTGGACCCCCGCGAAGCCATCGACGGCGATGAGGTATTCGCGCCCCTCGATGACGTTGATGCGAACGGCGCTGGTCAGGGCATTCAAGGCTTCTTCATCGTCGTTTTGCGCGACGAGGTTCAGGGCGGTCAGCGAGGATCCCTGGTAGACGGCCAGCAGGGTGTCGAAACCGCTGCCGTAGGTGTCGATCACCGCCTCGCCCGACACTGGAGCCTCCCACGACCACCACAGGGAGGCTCCGCCCTCGTTGCCGCCATGATCCGGTTCGCCGGTCTGCCGGGCGGCGTTCAACGAGGAGGCGGCGATGGAGGTGAAGGAGCCGGAGAGCTTCGTCGGCGATTCGAATGCGTCGTTGGCTGGCGCGAGCGTGAGCGAGAGCTCGATGAAGCCGCGGGCGTTGTCGGCGCCGTCCACCGCGATCTGATAGGTGGTTCCCTCCTTGGCGAGAAAGGTGACCTCCGAGGAACCGAAGCCGTCGAATCCCGGATCGGAGGCCTGGGCGGAAAGCGCGTTCAATTCGTCGCCGGTGTAGATGGCGAGCAGGGTGTCGAAATTGCTGCCGTAGGTGGAGAGTTCGGCGACGCCGCTGTGCGGAGCGGTCCACGACCACCAGATCGAACCGCCGCCGGGATTGTCGGCGTGTTCGGGTTCGTCCGGCTCCGTGGTCGCGGAGAAATTGTCGTCGTGGACCAGGATGTCGGTCCCGCTGAGAGCGGCGCGGTTGGCGAAGGCGTCGTTGTCGGTGAGGATCTCCGTGCTCAGGCCGATGGTTCCGGAGGCGCCGTCGTAGCCATCGACCGCGATCTGGTAGGTTACTCCGGCCTGGACGCCCAAGGTAAGGTTGCTGGTGTGGTGCGCCGCGCCTTCGTCGTTGGACGCGAGTTCGGTCAGGGACGCGAATTCCGTTCCGGAGTAGCCGGCGAGCAGGGTGTCGAAGTCGCTGCCGAGGGTGTAGATCTGGGCTGTTCCCTAAACGGGGGGCGTCCATGACCACCAGACCGACGCGCCGCCGGTCACGCCGGCGTGAACCGGTTCCGAGTTCTCTAGTGTGGCATCCCTGTTCGAATCGATGATCCAGAGGCGTTGGCCGGCGAGCGGAATTCGATCGTTGAAGGCGTCGTGGTCCATGCGTCCGTTGAGCCGGAGGTTCCCCGTTGCCCCCTGCCAACCGTCGACCGCAATGTAGTAGTCGATTCCCTCGTTGGCGAAGAAGGTCAACCGGCTTGTGGAATTGCCGCCAAAATCGTCGTTCTCCTCGATCAATGACAGGTTCTGGACGTCGGATCCGTGATAGACGGCGAGCAGGGTGTCGAAATCGCTGCCGGTGGTGTCGAGGATCGCGGTTCCGGAAACTTGAGGCCTCCAACGCCACCAGAGGGAGGAGCCGCCCGGTTGTCCGGCATGGTTGGGTTCGCCGGCTTCCGCGCCGGCGCCGGCATTGGCGTCCGTAATCGCAAAACTCGATCCCCACAACCAAGCCGCGTTGGCGAACAGGTCGTTGTCGTTGGTGACGTTGAGGGTGAGCGTGGCGTTTCCGGTTGCTCCCTGGTAGCCGTCCACGGCGATCTGGTAGATGAAGCCGGCGGTTGCTTCGAAGGCGAGAGCGCTGGTGTTGTCGCCGCCGCTTTGATCGTCGCTGGCGATTTCCTGGAGGCTGGCGACATTGAAGCCGGTGTAGACGGCGAGCAGGGTGTCGAAATCACTGCCGATGGTGTTGACATGGACGGTTCCGGACACCGGTGCGACCCAGGACCACCAGATGGAAGCGGCGGCGGGTTCGCCTGCGTGGCTCGGTTCAGCAGCCTCCGCTGTTCCCATGACCGTCGATCCAGCGGTCGAAAGGGAGGATGCGTGAAGGTAGAAAGCGCCGGACAAGTTGTCATTGGGGGGGAGGGGTCTGCGCGGAGGACTCGTGGACCGCGATCAAAATCAGGATAACGGTCTCCCAGAAACGCCGTGAGAAGGGGGGGCGTGACCGTTTCGGGCGTCGATTTGGAGGTCCGGGGAAAAAATGCATAGAGTCTCCCCGACCTTGGACAGGTTCGACCTGGTTCCCGGGTTCCCCAGTGACGTTCATTGATGACGAATGCCGGCGGATCACCGGCGCCTACGGCCTCGAAAAGGACACACGTGAATCGGCCGAATGACAATTAGAAAGAACGGCGGCAGATCGGGGACGGAGGGCAGCAATCGCTGGACATGGCGGCCGGGAAACGTGTAACTCACCGGAAGCTAGGCTTTGGCATATCCTTCAAGACATCCATGAAAAACAAGATTTCGATTCTGCTCATCACACTGACGCTGGCTTCCGTGGCGGGCGCGCAGGCTGATTGGAAACAATGGCGGGGCCCCACAGGCCAGGGGCACGCGGATGCGAATCTGCCGCTGAAGTGGAGCGAGACCGAGAACATTGCGTGGCGCACGCCGATCCCCGGCAAGGGCTGGTCGTCGCCCGTGATCGAGGGCGGCCAGATCTGGATGACGGCGGCGCAGGAGGTCGAGGCCAGCGAGACGGAAAAGGCCGAGCGACTGAAGAGCAACACCGGCAGCCAGCCCGTGACCGTGCTGTCACTGGTCAAGCTTCACGCCGTTTGCCTCGACAAGAACTCCGGCCGGCTGCTGCACGATTTGGAGATCCTGCGGAAGCAGAACCCGCAGTGGTCGCACAAACTGAACAGCTATGCCTCGCCGACGCCGGTCATCGAGGATGGTCGCCTCTACTGCCACTTCGGCTCCTACGGCACAGCCTGCGTGGACACGAAGGAAGCGAAGGTCCTCTGGCGCAACCAGGAATTGGAGGTGCAGCATGAGAACGGCCCGGGCAGCACGCCCATCCTCTGGGAGGATAATCTGATCTTCCACATGGACGGCAGCGACAAGCAGTACATCGTCGCGCTGGACAAGCGGACCGGAAAGGTCGCATGGCGGACGGATCGCAGCGGCGAGATGAACTCCAACCCGCAGCTCAAGAAGGCCTACGGCACGCCGATCATTTTGAGCGTCGATGGCCGGCCCGTCGTGTTCTCGCCGGCGGCGGATTGGCTCTACGGCTACGATCCCCGGACGGGGAAGGAGCTTTGGAAGCTGAACTACGGCGCGCTGGGTTTCTCCATCGTGCCCAAGCCTGTTGCCGGGCACGGCATGGTCTACCTGAGCACGAGCTTCATGAAGCCGCAGCTCCTGGCGGTGAAATACGAAGGCGTCGCGAAGCCGGAAATCGCCTGGTCCTGCAAGCGCAACGTGTCGCAGCAGCCCTCGCCGATCCTGGTGGGCGACGAGATCTATTTCGTGAACGACCGCAGCGGCATGGTCACTTGCCTGGATGCCCACAACGGGCAGGAACTCTGGCGGGAGCGTATCGGCGGCACCCACTCGTCTTCGCCGACGCACGCGAACGGCCGCATCTATTTTCACAGCCGCACGGGGACGACGACGGTCCTGCAGGCCGGGCGGAAGTTCAGGAAGCTCGCGGAGAACTCCCTGGACGGTGAGCTGATGGCCAGCGCCGCCGTTGATGGCAACGCGTTGATCCTGCGAACGGACAAGGCGGTCTACCGCGTGGATAGACCCGAGTTCCGGTGACCCGGGCGTTCGCGTGGAGCGGAACGCCCAGGCGATCAGGGGCTCGGCCTTCTTGCCCGAGTGGGAGCCCGGTCCACGTTTCACCCCTTTTGCGGAGTAAAAAGGCGGACAGGGTTGGCGATGGTTTCAAAGTCCTCGATCGGGAGGATTCGAGGTGGGACGATTCCCCGGTTCATTTCGCTTGTTTCTTTGATTGCTCGCAGCGGCGGCCAGCGCGTCGTGGATGGCTTGGGCGAGGCGTTCCTTTTCGACGGGTTTGTCGAGATAGGCTCGGACGGTTGCCGGGGCTCTCGCGTCGATGTTGAAGGCGTCGCCGTAGCCTGAGGCGAGCACGACCGGGAGGTCCGGAGCCAGTTCGGCGGCCTTCTTGGCGAGTTGCAGCCCGTCCAACTTGGGCATGCTGAGGTCGGTCAGGATGAGGTCGAGGTCGCGCGGCGAGGCTGTCAATCGCTCCAGCGCGGCTTCCGGATCGACGAAGGACTCGACGCGGTAGCCCAGTCTTTCAAGGGTGCGGGAGGTGGCTTTCAACAGGGGAGCCTCATCATCGATGTGCAGGATGCGTTGGCCGGAGCCTCGGGGAAGCTCTGCGGGGGCGATGGGCGGCGCGTATTCGTGGCTTGCCAGTGTGGGGAAGTAGATTCGGAACTCGGAGCCGCCTTTCGGGCCGGGGAGCGCTTCGATCGCGGCATGGTGCTGCTTCACGATGCCGTGGATGACGGAAAGGCCCAGGCCGGTGCCCTTTCCTGAGGGTTTGGTTGTGAAAAAGGGGTCAAAGATCCGGGAGGCGATGTCTTCCGGGATGCCGGGGCCTTCGTCGCGAAAGGTCAGGCGAAGGTGGAGGCCGGGCTGCAACTGCAGGATCCTGAGGCGATCGGGATCCGTCAGTTCCGTCGGGGTGATCTCGATTTCGATCAGGCCGTGATCGGCCATGGCCTGCTGGGCGTTGGCCCCGAGGTTCATGACGATCTGGTGGATCTGAGTGGCGTTGCCGAGGACCAGGGAGCCGTCCTCGCCGCTGATATGTGTCCTGATCTCCACTGTGGCCGGCAGGGCGGCGCGCAGGAGCTTCACGGCCTCGGTGACGACGGATGAGAAATGGACCGGCTGCATCTCGACCTCCTGGTCCCGGCTGAAGGTGAGGATCTGGGAGACGAGGTTTCGGGCGCGCCTGGAGGCCGTCTCGATCTCGCCGAGATATTCCTTGAGGGTGTCGTCCGAGGATTCGTCCTTGGCGAGCCCGGTGTAGCCCACGATGGCGGCGAGGATGTTGTTGAAGTCGTGGGCGATGCCGCCGGCGAGGGTGCCGATCGCCTCCATTTTGCCGGACTGGCGGAGTTGTCGCTCAAGTTCCTCACGCTTGGCGACGGCGGCGAGCCGTTCGCGCAGGTCGCGAACGAAGACGCAGCAGATCTCCTCGTTGCTGTATTCAAGCAGATTGGCGGTCATTTCGACGGGGATCTCCCCGTCGCTCCTGGTGGGGCAGGCTGTTTCGCGTCCCAGGCTTCCCGCGTCTTTCAGATCCTCCCAGCTCTCCTTCCAAGAGACTCCGGCGCAGTGTGGAAACACGTCCTTGGCGGTCAGTTGCAGGAGTTCGTCGATGCTCCATCCGAGCAGGTCGGCGGCGGCCTCGTTGGCGTAGGTGAGGGAGCCGTCCTCACGGATGAAAAAGATGGCTTCGACGGCATGGTCGAGCGAAAACTGGGCCAGTTTCAGTTTCCTTTCAGCCTCGAGCCGCTCCGAGACCTCGCGTGTGATGCTGAGTACGGATAGGACCTTCCCGGCTTCGTTCCGCAAAGGCACGGAGCGGGTTTCCATGTTCCTTACGTTTCCCTTGAGCCCGACGATCTTGAAGCTGAGTTCGCCCTCTCCCCCATTCATGACGCGGTTGTGGAGCTCGATGAACCGCTCCCGGTCCTCCTCGTGCACCAAGTCGAAGACGTTCCTGCCTATCGCATCGGCTCCGCGGTCCGCCTCGATCAGGGCCAGCCCGGCGGGGTCCATTTCGAGGAGGGTTCCATCACGGGCGACCGTCTTGATGCATTCGGGCTCGGAATCGATGATCGTTCGGAGTCGGGAGACGGCATTCTGCAGCTCGGCCGTCTGCAGGTTGATCGTCTGCTGGCGTTCGGCCGCCAGGTCTTCCGCGCGTTTCTGCGCCGAGGCCAGTCGCAACAACACGCCGAACAGAAGAAGGGAGAAGATCGTGCCGCCAAAGGCGACAACGGCGGGCGAATCGGATCGGACCAGTTCCTCGAATCCGGGGAGGGAATAAAGCCGCACATAGGCGTTGTCGCCGTAGATGTTGATCGACGAATCGCTGGAGAATGCGGCGGTTGCGCCGGCGCCGACGGCGTCGTAGACGGGCGCATTGCGAGGTCGATCCATGATCTGGATCCCGACAAGATTCGGCGGGAGGATGTCCGCGTGCTTGAGGAAACGATCCAGGCCGAACCGCATGAAGAAGACGCCGCGAGCTCCGGATTCGGGGGAGTCGTCAGGGGGCGGGATAGGATGCAGCAGCCAGAATCCGACACCTGATGAATCGGTCTCGTCGGGAACCCAGTCGGACACGCGGACGCTGCCTCGCTCACAGGATCGCAGGGCTTCTTTGCGCAGTTTGGGGACGCTGAACAGATCGAAGCCGTCGAGGGCGGCTTTGGCTTCCGTGTCTGGCGTCGCGAAGATCACCTGCAACCTGGTCGGTTCGCCGTCGCGGGAGTCGAACTTGGCCCCGCCGAAGGCGTCGATGCCGCGGAATTCGTCCTGGAGGGCCAGTTCTTTCTCCAGGTTGTTCCAGACGTCCCGCCTCGACTGTCCGCTGGAACGGGAGATGCCCGCCACACTTCGGAACAGCAGTTCATAGCCGAGCAGTTGGTCTTCCACGTGACGAATCTGTTGTTCGACCAAATTCTCAAAATAGCGGTTCGCGCTCCTTCGGGTATGCCGTCTGAGCTCGGACTGGACGAGAAATACCAAGGTAAGAGACACGGCCAGCGCGCCCCAAGGGAGGAGCCGGATGCGCTGCGCCGGGAGTGGCGGGTTTTCGAGGGAGGGCTCCCTGGCTGCGGGTTCCGTGGGCATCGAATTGGAGGCTGGCTGCGGGGGGGAATTCTGCCGTCTCAGGGCGGAAAATCAATTCATCCTTGGTTTGGTCCATGAAACCTGGTTCGAGGGCTACGACCTCCAGGGAAATGAAGTTCGTCCAGTTCGTCAGCCGGCATGCGAAGACCCACCAGGGTGTCGAACGGCGCCACGGTCTTCCTGTATCCGGGCGTCGAAGTGACCGACAGCTTCTGCGCGATGGCTTCCTCCCACTGGCTGAGGGCGTTCTTCGCGGAGGTTGCTTGATACATGCTGACATTCATGCCGAGCCATCCCAGGCAGCCGGCGCGCTATCGGGGCAAAACGACGTTTCGGGTCGTTCTTGGAGAGGTTCTCCTTCGGTGCGACGATAAAGGGATCAAAAGGCACTGGGCGGCTGTGGAAGGAATTGCCGGTCGGTTGTGGGCAGCACGGACTCAGAGCCAGCCCGCCAATCGCTGATCCCAGCCTGCGCCCGTCATATAAACCAATGGAATGTCGCAGGTGCGACATTCCATTGATCGGATTCGGCGCGGCGACGAGGGAGTTGACGGAACCTTGAGGATCGGTTCAGTCGGGCTTCGGCCTTGCTTGGTATTTCTCGAAAAGGCGGGTGTGGCGGGTTTCGAGGCTGACTTCCTTGCCCGAGATCCACATGCGTTTGACGTGGGAGCGGATGTCGAAGATGTCGCCGTCGGCGGCGAAGAAGGTGGCCTCCTTGCCAGGCTCGATGGAACCGAGGCGGTCGCCGACACCCAGGATCTCGGCGGGATGCAGCGTGATGGCTCGGAGGGCGTCGGCCTCGGGGAGTCCGTGGGCGATGGATTGGGCGGCGACGTAGGGGAGATTGCGGAGGTTGCTGGCGCCGAAGCTGCCGGTCCCCAGGCTGATGACCACCTTGACGCCGGCCTGCCGGAGCAATTCAGGGGCCTTGTATTGGATGTTGTAGGGATCTGTGTCGCGGCCGGGATCGTCGAAGGTGGCTTCGTAGATGACGGGGGTCTTGTGCTTGGCCAGAAGTTTCGCGGTGCGCCAGGCGTCGCGTCCGCCGGCGACAATGACGTTCTTGTAACCGCGTCCGGCCGCCCATTCGACGGCGGACTTGATCGTCGCGAGTTGGTAGGCGTGAATGATGATCGGAGCCTCGCCTTTCAGAAAGGGGATCATCGGCTCCCAGGCAGGCACGGGGCGGAATCTGTCCCTGGGTGTGGCCCGCTTGGCCTTGGCGTAGGACTCGGCCTGACTGAAGAACTCGTCGATCTTCTGGACCTGCTCCTTGTCCTGTTTTTGCTGCTCGGCGGGTTTGCGGTTGGAGGTTGCGCTGATCGTCATGCCGGGCCAGTTGAGATGCAGGGCGGCGAGCGGCTTCGCGGCCATGTCCTCCACGGTCCAGCCGTCGGTCGCCATGAGGCCGGAAACGCCGGGGACGGTTCCGCCTTGCGGAACGGCAAGGAAGTGGGAAATGCCGTTGGCGCGCGCGACGGGGATCAACTCGGAATCCGGGTTCACGGAGACCCACGAGAACACGTCTGGAGTGTGGCTGCCGACCTCCCGGTAATCGCGCGTCTGGCGCAGGGCGTTGACCTCGACGAGCCCGAGTGAGGTTGAGGCTGAAATCAGGCCCGGGTAGACGTGGGCCTTGTTGAGACGGACGACCTTGTCCGCGCGTTTCCGGGCGTTCTTTATGTTTTCGCCCACCTCCGCAATCCTGCCGTCGGTCACGAGGATGGAACCGTTGGGAATGACGGGGCCGGTGACGGTGTGGATCGTGGCGTTGCGGAAAAGGACGGTCTCGGCGTGGGCATGAAATGCCAAGAGGAACAGAGCGATGATGGCCGCATGTGGAAAAGCGGGGGAATTGAGCCTGCTCACCCGCCGTCGCAAAGCTTCGGCGCGGCGAGCATCGGCTGCTACGCGGTTGGGTTGGGGGAAAACGAAACTCATTCCAAAACTCCTCCGAAGCGGTGGCGGTCGCAGCAGGAATAGCTGCCGTCGATGTCGTGCATGGTTTTCAGGGCGCGTTGGAAAAGGGCGGCGCGGGCGGCGTCGGCCTTGGTCTTCTTGTCCTCCGGCTTGCCCTTGCCGCCGTCGGCGATCTTCTTGGCCTTGGCGATCAGGGCCTTCTTTTCCGTTTCCAGCGCGGCAGTGCGCTTTTCGTCCGACGCGCGGTCGAAATACTTCTTCCCTTCGATCCAGGTCTGTTCGCAGACGGAGCGCGTGGAGAGGGGATGGTCGGTCCAGATGACGAAGTCGGCGTCCTTGCCCTTTTCCAGCGAGCCGACGCGCTTGTCGATGCGGAGCTGTTTGGCCGGGTTGAGGGTGACGAACCGGAGGGCCTCCTCCTCGGGGACGCCGCCGTATTTCACGGCCTTGGCGGCTTCGAGATTCATGCGCCGGGCAAGGTCGGAGGAATCAGAATTGAAGGAGACAAGGACGCCGCGTTCGCGCATCAGGGCTCCGGCGTAGGGGACGGCGTCGTAGACCTCGAACTTGTAGGCCCACCAGTCGGAGAAGGCGGAGGCCCCGGCGCCGTGTTTGGCGATCTCATCGGCCACCTTGTAGCCCTCGAGGACATGCTGGAGCGTGCCGACCTTGACTCCGAACTCCTCCATGGCGCGCAGGAAGACGAGGATCTCGTCCTGCCGGTAGGAGTGGCAGTGAATCCAGCGTTTGCCCTCGATGATTTCGCCGAGGGCCTCCAGTTCGAGGTCGCGGCGGGGAGGAATGCCGCCGTGTTCGCGATATTCCCGCCAGTCTTGGAGATACTGTTTCGCGGCGGTGAAGCGGTTGACGAAGAAGGTGCGGACGCCCATGCGGGTCTGGGGAAAACGGGTGGTGTATTTGTCGCCCCAGTTGGACTGCTTCACGTTTTCTCCGAGGGCGAACTTGATGCCGGCCGGGGCCTCCTTGAACTTCAGGCCCTCGGGGTTTTCCCCGTCCCGCAGTTTGATGACGCAGTTCTGGCCGCCGATGGGATTGGCCGAGCCGTGCAGGAGGTTGGCGACGGTCAGGCCGCCGGCGAGCTGCCGGTAGATGTTGGAGGTGTCGGCGCTGACGACATCCTGAACGCGGACCATGGCGGTGGAGGGCAGGGTGCCCTCGTTCACGCCGCCGAGGATCATGCTGTGGCTGTGGCAGTCGATGAGGCCCGGTGTGACGTGTTTTCCTTCGGCGTCGATGACCAGGGTGTCCGCGTCCGGTTGGGCGTCAAATTGCCCGACCTGTTCGATACGGCCGTTGCGGATGAGCAGGGAGGCGTGGAGCAGCCGGCCGTCAGGCCCGCAGGTCCAGACCGTGGCGTTCTTGACGAGTATGGACTTGGGCGACGCCAGGACGCCGCGACCGCTCAGGGGGGGCTTCGCCGCGCGTTTCTTGCGGATGTCGGCGAGGTCCTTCTTTTTCTTCGCCGCGTCCGCTTTGGCTTTGTCTCCGGCTTCCTTCTGTTTGGCGTCGAGCTTCTTCCCGGGGGCCGGTTTGTCTGGAGTTTTGGATTCCGCCGTGAGTTTCGGCGTTTCGACGGGATGGATTTGCCCCTCGATCCAGACTTCCCGGATCTTGCTCTCGGGATCGAAGTAGCTCTTTCCGTTGACGATGGTGAGATTGGCTATCTTGCCTTTCTCGACGGTTCCCAGGCGGTCGGCCACGCCGAAATAACCGGCCGGAGCCGTGGTCAACGCGGCAAGGGCGTCCTCTTCCCTGAGGCCGCGTTCGATCGCCTGGCCGAGGTTTTTGCGGAAGTCCTTCTTGTTGGACAGGTCGAAAGTGGTGAAGGCGATCTGGGCGCCGTTGCGTTTAAGGAGGGCCGGGTTCTCGGCGGCCCAGTCCCATTCGCGGAGCCGGTCCAAGGGGATGTTCTCCCAGGCGTCATCGGTGGGCATTTTCGGAATTGTGGGAAAATTGACCGGGACGACGTAGCGCTTGGCGGCCTTGGCGAGCAGGTTGGGGCGGCGCCATTCCTCTCCAGTGGCCACGAGGATGGCATTCAGTCCAAACTCTCTGGCGAGTCTTCCAGCGCGGTCGATCATCAGCGGGGAGCGGGGTTCGATCATGAAGGCGCGCTTGGAGGAGAGGGCCAGGGACAGCGTCTCGAGGGCGGGATTGAACTCGGGGCGGCTGTTTCCGACAGGCTGCTTGCGATAGGCAGCCCAGCGCTGCTCATGCCAGCGGGCGTCGAGGAAGGTCTGCCGGACGGCCGCGATCACGCCCATCAGCGATCCGGGGTAGACCCGGTCCTCGCCGCCTTGTTGCTCGAAGGCGAGGTGTTGGACGACTCCGGACTGTAGGATCAGTTCGTTGGGATTCGCGTCCTTGAAGAACACGAACGCGCCGGAACCGCGGAAGATGCCCTTCGAGGGCGCCAAGTTGGCCGCGGTGAAGCCGAGTGAGCGCATGTTCTTCAGGTCGTCGGCGTCGGGCGCGAAGCCCTGTTCGACGCGCCTGTCGGGATTGATGGCAGAGAGCATGTAGCCGGGGCCCTTGTCCCCCTTGTCGGTCTCATCGCCGCGAACGCCGAAGAAGTTGATGTTCCCCGAGGTCAGGGTTTCGCTGCGCGCATCAGCGGCAGAGGATCCGCGGGAGTCGCCGCCCGTGCTGACGGCGAGGAAATACGGATCGATCAGGCCGGCGTAGATTGTGGCGCCCTTCGCATCCCAGACGCGCGCGTCGTTGGGCGGTTGGACGTCCGCGCCCACAGCCTCGATCAACCCGTCGCGAATGACAACGGTGGCGTTCTGGAGCCTTGTCCCCGGTTTGACGACGACCGTCCCGCCGACAAGCGCGTGCGCGTCGTGGGGCCGGGGACGATGGCCGGGCGGCAGAAAGGGGGCGGAAATGAGCGCGGGCGACAGGGCGAAAAGAAGCGCCAAGCAGGGGGCGGATCGATGCATGAGGGACATCCCGGGTGACCATTGAAAAGATGGTCGGAGTGGTGGGATTCGAACCCACGACCTCCGCGACCCGAACGCGGCGCGCTAGCCAGGCTACGCTACACTCCGAACAAGAGGCGGGTAACGTTGCGTAGCCGGAAACGAATTGCAACGAAAATTCCAAAGAATTCGCGGGACGTTGCGCAATGCGCCTGCGCTGAAGAAAAACAGCCGCCGCGGATCCGCGGCGGCTGACGAAGGGTGCAAGAAAACCGGGAGGCTATTCCTTGCGGTTGTCCGGATTGTTCGCGGCGTCGTAGTTCTCCATGCCGCGGGACGCCTGTTCCTCCTCCGCGGCGGCGGCGGCCTGCTCAGGGGTCTGTTCGATCTTATCCTCGCCCTGGCAGCCAATCGCAAGGACGGAGGCGAAAGCGGCGAAAACGAAAAGTAGTTTGGTCTTGGTGATTTTCATGTTGCGGCGACGTTGGAGGAATCAGGAATCCAAGTCAACCCGCATTCGATTCTGGGGGTGGGTTTCGGGAGAATCCGTCCGGCGCGCAAGCATGGCGGAGATCTCGTCGGTCGAAGCCGTTCCGGTCGTTCCCAGCTTGTGGATGACCACGGAGGCCGCCGCCATGGCGATCCGCATGGCTTCGGTCGCCGAGGCTCCGGCGGCGAGGGCGGCCGCAAGGTTGGCCGTCACGGCGTCGCCCGCTCCCACGATGTCGATCTCTCCGAGGACAGGGTGAGCAGGGACAGACTCGGTTTCCGAATCCTTGGAGCCGCAGACGATTCCGTCCGCGCCCAAAGTCACGAAGATCCGGCTTTGACGGCGGTTCGCCGCGAGCTTCACCAACCCGGAAAGTTCCGCTGCCGGGGAATCATCGGGAACGGGAACGAGATGCCGGCGGAATTCGTGATCGTTCAGCTTGAGGGAAACGGGCGGAAAGCGATCGATCGCGTTGCGGCTGTCGCCGAGGATCAGTTTGTCCGGTCGTGATTTCGCCATGTCCGCCACCGCTTCCAGCACGATGTCTGTGATGACGCCGGTGCCTGCGAGATCGACCTGATCCAAGATCACGAAGGCGTCCGCCTCGTCGGCCAGGCTCCGCACGGATTCAGCGAGTTTCATGCTGAGCGCGCCGGGCGTGGGATCCCAGTTCTTGAAATCGAGGCGGTTCAACTCCCGCGGGGGTTCGCCTTCGCGGGTGATCAGGGGCTTGGTGTAGGTGAAGGTGCGCCGTTCATCGGATTCCCTGAAGTGGCGCAGATCGAGTTGCCCGCGTTCATTCAACCGTTCCAAGGCTTGGCGAAGTTCCGCGCCTTCGCCATCGCGGCCGTGGAAACCGACCGGCAGCAACCGGCCGACCCCGAGGTCGATCAGGTTGTTGAGGATTGTGCCGGCGCCGCCGGGTTGGGAGCGGACGTTGACGACATTGTAAACCTCCAGTGCGGTCTCGATGGAGGTTTCGGAACGGCCGGGATCAATCTCCAGGTAACGGTCGAGGCAGAAGTCGCCGACGATGGCGACGCGCAGATCCTGGTAGCGCGCGGCGATCTCCCTGAAACGGGGGGTATCCATCCCGGGGTTCGTTCAGGCGGAAAGTTCCCGGCAGAGCCGGTGGACGAAGACGGCGTTGTCGCACTGGAGGTAGCGCATGTCGCCGCCCATGCGGGAGAAACTCTTGCAGAAACGCAGGTAGTAGGCCGGGTGGTCCTTGGGCGGCTCCCCCTGCGACCAATCCCAGTCGCCGGGCTGGAGATCCACGACGTGGATCGAATGACCGGCGACGATCCCGCGGCCTTGCTGGACGCGCAGGTTGTTGACGCAACTGAGGCTTTTCTCAAAAACCTGCGGTCCCATGATGGCCGAGCCGACGGAAAGCACGACCCCGCCGTCGAGCTGGTCGACCGACCCGCAGAAGGTCTCGAAGCCGATTTGCGCCGCGCGACCTACGGCGGCTCCGCTGAACATCGGGTGGCAGGAGACGATGTCGTAACCGATTCCGGGATGCACGGTCAGCGGCACGTTGCGGGAGAAGGCCGAGGCGAGGATGCTCGCGTGTTTCCAGTTGTGCTCGACGCGATGGAGTCCGGGGGCGATCTGCCAGCGTTCCATGAACTGGGCCAGTTCCAGACGCGCCGTCGCGAGCGGGTGGGCGAGGTTGCCCATGACGAGGTTGCGCAAGTTCAAGGGGTCCGGAAGCACGGCTCCGTCTCCGTGGATGTAGGCTCCGAGGGAGTCGCCGTAGCCCCAACCGAAGGCGCCGCCGGAAAGGATGGCCAACATGATGTTGCGGCCGGTCTCGTCCCAGGTTCCGAAACGGCCTTCGGCGACATTGGACTTCACGCATTCGGTGGAGCGGCCGAGCCAGGCGAACTCCCAGTCGTGGATTGTTCCCGCGCCGTTGGTTGCGAGGTGGGTGATCCAGCCGCCCTCCATCAGGCGGTCGAGAACCGGCGCGGCTCCGTTGCGCAGGAGATGGGCGCCGTAGATGAGGATCACCGCAGCGTCGCGTTCCCGGGCAGCGCGGATTCTGGCGGCGCATTCTCCGATCTGTCGCGCGATCGAGTCTTCACAGGCCGGCGGCGCTGCGTCGGGATCAAGCAGGATGTCGTCGACACGGCTGAGGCTGTTTCGTTCCGCCAGGGGGTAGACCTTCAGCTGGTCTGTGTCGATGCGTGTTCCGAGGACGCTCATGCTCTCATCAGTCTCCGAATATTGTCTCCAACAGCGCGGTGGAGTCACGGTAGTCCGCGATGACGATGTCCGCGCCGACGCCGAGCAGTCGTTCGCGCTTCCATTCATCGACATTGCCGGAGCCGTTGTGGGCCTCGTCGCTGGCGACGGCGACGGCGAGGCCATTCAACTGCTTGGTGTTTTCGATCTCGACGTAGCCGTCCCCGAAGGAAAGCAGGTTCCCGCCGCCGATGCCGTGTTCCTCCAGCAGGCGGTCCATGGCGATCTTCTTGGAGAAGGACTTGTAGTCGTCGCGAGCTCCGTAGATGCGACCGTTGAAAAAGACATCGACGCCCAGCAGCGCCGCCTCTTCCCGGACATAGATTTCGTCCGTGCCGCTGAGCAGGTAGCAGGTTGTGTCGCGGGCCTGGAGCCCGTCGAGCAGGTTGAGGGCCTGGTGGACGATCCAGTCTTCGCGCCGCGCGGTTCCCTTCCGCAGGCCGGTCTTGCGGTCATGGATGCGCTCGTCAAGGCGGCGGAGATACTCGTGCTTGTACCAGAGCGGATCTTCGGGCGAACCTCCGCGCTCCTTCACCCGTTCGGCGAAGCGCATCATCTGGTAGATGGTCTGCTTGCCGTTGAGTTTCATGATGTCGTCGAAGAGCATCTCGCGGACGCCCTCCTCGGTGTCGCCTTCGATGCGGGGCAGCATCTCGGCAAACATGGGGACCATCACATCCGGCCAACCCTGCCGGATGAGTGAGAGCGTTCCGTCAAAGTCGAACACGGCGTGACTGATGTCCGGCCGGGGTTGGAACCCGGGGACGATCTGAATGAAGCCGGTGAAGGCGGCGAAATCGACCATGTTCTCGAAGGCGCGGGAGGAGGGCTCAGACGTCGCAGATCCCGACGCCTTGGCGAAGGGAGGCGAGCTTGTCCTTGCGCTTGGGGATGAACTCTTGGCCGATGTAGCCCTTGTAACCGGTTTTCACGATGGCGCGGACGATGGCTGGATAATACAGCTCCTGGGACTCGTCGATCTCGGCCCGCCCGGGGACGCCCCCGGTGTGATAGTGGCTGATATATTCGTGGAACTGTCCGATGCGGCGGATGCAGTCGCCCTCCATGATCTGCATGTGGTAGATGTCGTAGAGGAGTTTGAAGCGGTCCGATCCGACTGCCTTGCAGAGTTCGACGCCCCATTCCGTGTGGTCGCACATGTAATCTTTATGGTTCACCCGGCTGTTGAGCAGCTCCATGGTGATGGTGACCTTGTGCTTCTCGGCGAGGGGCATGATGCGCTTCAGTCCGGTCGCGCAGTTCTTGAGACCCTGTTCGTCGTCCATGCCGTCCCGGTTGCCGGAGAAGCAGATGAGGTTGTCAAAGCCGGCGGCGGCGGTCTCCTTGATGCGCTTTTCGTAGATGTCGTAAAGCGTGTCATGGTGTTCAAGGCGGTTAAAGGCCCGGGGGATGCCGCCGACCTTGACGCCTTGCGGGGTGGTTCCCGAGGGGGAACTGACCATGGCGCATTCCATATCGTGCTTGCGGACCGTGGCGAACTGGTCGGGATTGAGCAGTTCGACCGACTGGAGGCCGAACTTTTTTCCTTCGCGGCAGAGGGTGTCGAGGTCGATGCTCTTGTAGCACCACTTGCAGACCGAATGGTTGACATTCCCCTTCATCCCGGCGGCGGCAGCGTCGGCGGTCTTGAGGGAAAGTGCGAGGGAGCCAAGCGCCGCGGATCCGACTGTCTGTTTCAGGGCCCTACGGCGGGAAATGAGCTGGGACATGGCTTCAGGAAGGTTGGAGGCCGGGTGTTCTTTCATCGATCTGCGGTTGACCGCGCAACTACACAAGATACGGGCAGTCGCGTCAATGGCGGAGCGCGCGACTCTACGTTGGGGGGGGCGCGCTTGACAGGCGCGATTGCTCTCGCGTAAAGACAATGTCTTGAAGCGAGTTCATTCCTCGGAAATAAAGCCAGAGGATTGACCCGTTCGGCGTGTGCGTAACCCGTTTAAACGGAAAAGCGTCGGACGGGGAAGTCGCGTTTCGGTCATGTTTGGCCGGGTGGGCAGGTGGTGGGGCAATTTGATGGATCGGGGCTGAGGCCCTTGAATTTGTCGAGTCTCGGTCCTTTGGCGCAAAATGTGTCCAGAGAGACGGGAACGGACGTAGGGATTTATATGGCAGACGACAAACACAATAAGTTCGACGGCGCCTGCGCCGTGCTGGGATTGGATATCGTGGGATTCTCGCGGATGAAGGACGAGGATCAGGTGAATTCCATCCAGCATCTTTATCGTTGGATCACCGAGGCTTTGGCGAATCACAGCATTTCGGCGGAGCAGTATCGTTGGAGTCCGGCCGGTGACGGCGGTTTTTTGACGTTCAATTCGTCCAAGATCTGCCAGAAGGCGATTGATGTGGCGTTCACGATCTGCGGCAAGGTGCGTATGCCGGACTGGCGTCCGACCACCGGGGAGATGATCCATCTGCGTCTGGGGCTCCATGCCGGCACGGTGACCGAGGAGGACGATTTCGGTTGGAAGACCAATGTCTGGGGCGTCGGCATCAATACGGCCGCGCGTATCCTGGCGGTGGCGGCATCCGATCAGCTGTTGATTTCCAAGCAGTATTTCGACGCCTACATCCAGTCGCATCGCAAGAATGACTTCGAAATTGGCGACGTGCATTGGCGGACGGTGAAGCACGGGGTGGGGGTGGAGGTGATGAACGTCAACCGGCACGATCTCTGCCTGAGCCAGACGGAGGCGGAAAACCGGCGGTGGCAGTCGGTCGGCGGATTGTGGCAGAAGACCATCCAGAATTACACCTACCTGATCCACGACGCCATGAAGTCGGGGGATCCTGTGGCGGCGCTGGCCAGCGCGAAATTCCTGCTGGAACTGAAGGCGGCGGCGCCGGTTCGCGAGCTGTGCCACATGATCGGACGCAGTGAGATCAAGCCGAGCAAGGACTATCCGCCGCAGACGCACATCCTGTTCAGTCAGATGCCCCCGGGCCTGTTGTTCAAGGTCATTGAGCAGTCGGAGCCGCGTTTGTTCACCGCCGGGGAGGTGTTGTTCAAGACCGGGGATCCGGCCAACAGCTGCTTCTTCCCCGTTTCGGGGACGATCGTTCTGGACCTGCCGGATCATCGGGAGCCAATTCCGATCCCCAAGGGCCAGATGACCGGCGAGTTTTCCTTGTGGATCCCCAACATCTCCCGCACGGGGTCGGTCCGGGCTCTGGACGAGGGGCTGGTGCTGGAGATTCCGAACGACAAGTTCAAGACCTTCATCGATGAGGTCCCGGACGTCGCCAATGTGATCTACGGCATCATCCGCAAACGCATCGCGGAGAATGTATTGACCTCGCACAAGTTGTTTCCCGAATTCAAGAAGATGCACGATGCGGACCTTTCCTCGTTTCCGGCGGTCTGCCAGAAGCACGCGGCCGGTTCGCAGCTGAATCTCACGGATTCGGTGCATGTGTTGTTCAGCGGCAAGGTGGAGATCACCCCGGACACCGGCATGCCTTTTGTCGTGGAGGGGCACAGCAGCTTCGGTGGGGAGGTGGCCGTGGGAATTATCTCTGAAATCGGAGAGCCCGACGGCGAGACGGCGAAGGTGATTGAGGATGCGGTGGCGGTGACGATTCCGCACGACGCCCTGCGCAAGGTTCAGGACGAGTCCGAATTGACGCAGAACGCCTGGAACGCCGTCTGCGGGCAGCGTCTGGGGCAGATCCGGCGCGCGGCCAAGAAGCAGGGGAACTGAACGGCCCGGGGGTGGGGATCAGGAAAAGAACTCCACTCCCATCTTCATCAGCTGGGAGCCGGAGATGCGGCAGTTGAACCACTTGCGGAAGATCCCGCCCCGCCTCTCGTTCTCCTTCTTGAAGGCGGAAAGCGTCTCTTGGAAGTCCCGCACATTGGTCGCTCCCCCCAGTTCGCGAATAATCTCACGGTCGCGCTTAAAGTAGCTCGAATTGAAGAAGTTCACGAACCTCGCCATGGTGCGGCCTTTCCGGTGCATGGCCAGCCAGAGGACCTTTTCCTCGTAAAGGTCGCGCGACCACGCGTTCTTCATGCAGATGGCGTTCTGGAAGGTGTTGAATCCGGTGGGAGCTTCTTTCATACGCCCTTTGAGTTAAGGGGATGGGAAAGGCGTTGTCGATAGCGGATTGGCGGCGGCCGATCAGGCGTGCTTGGCGCCGGGAGGCGCTATCAGGCACTGATGGAGCGACCACGGGTGAGCGGAGGGGGTTCGGGGCGGCCCCATGGAGCGATCGCCTCGATGAACTTGTCCACGGTCTGAGCTCCGGCCTCCTTGAGCATGTTCTCACGGCCGCGGAAGCGAAGGCTCACCTTGACCTTTATCCCGTCACTGAGGAAGTGGATGGCGTGTTCGAGCTCGGTCTGGAAATCGTGGGGATCGGTAACCGGTCGCAACGGCACCTCTTTCACCTTGTTGACATGCTGGCGCTTCTTGGTCTCCTTGTCCCTCTTGGCTTGCTCGTAATTGAAGCGGCCGTAATCGACGAGGCGGCGTCTCGGATCTTCCGGTTGATCCGAAGCGGCCGAAATCACCCCTGTTCGGAAACGGCGCCTTCGTCGTCGAAATCGACCTCGTCATCGTCGAGGTCTTCGTCGGCCTCATCGTGCAGGTCTTCCAGCGGCTTGCCGTGCCTGGGGTTGGGGTTGTCCGCGCGTTTGTTCCGCGGAAGCGGCGCGATCATCACACTCATGGACCTGCCGGCGGAACGAGGCGGCGCATCGGGATGGCCCCAGGGTTCGATCGCCTTGATGAACTTGTCCACGGTCTGGGCTCCGACCTCCTTGTGCATGTTCTCGCGGCCGCGGAAGCGCAGGCTGACCTTGACCTTCATGTCCTCGCAGAGGAAGTGGATGGCGTGCTCGAGCTTGGTCTGGAAATCGTGGGGATCGGTGACCGGTCGCAGCTGCACCTCTTTCACCTTGTTGGCATGCTGGTGCTTCTTGGTCTCCTTGTCCTTCTTGGATTGCTCGTACTTGAAGCGGCCATAATCGACGAGGCGGCAGACGGGCGGGTTGGCCTTGCCGGAAACCTCGACGAGATCCACCCCGAGACCACGCGCGAGTTTCAGCGCTTCACCGAGGGGGAGAACTCCTATCTGCTTGTTTTCGTCGTGGATCACCCGCACTTCTGCGGCTCGGATACGCCCGTTGATGCGGACGTGATTGGACGGGTGACGTTGGGGACGACGACGGGGAGGGCGGCTCAAGAGGCCCTCCAGAGGTGGGTGTTAATCATATTGTCCAAAACAAGGATACTGACCAGAGGCGTATGCCATCCGGGGTGTATAGGCCATTCGAAACCGCCTGCGCAAGAAAAAGTTGACGCGGTTCGGGCGGGCGCCTCCGGGGGGTGAAATGCCCGGAAACGGGCGGATTTGAACGCGGGGAGAATTCACGTGCGTTTCCGGTCACGCTTTCCTATGGTCCGCCGCTCGTTATGGCAGACTTGAGACCTTTTTCAGCTTTGAGGCCGGATCCCGGAATGGCGGCGCGGATTTGCGCGTTGCCCTACGACGTGATGTCTTCGGACGAAGCGCGGGCGATGTCCGCGGGGAATCCGATCAGCTTCCTGCACGTGAGCAAGCCCGAAATCGACCTGCCGCAAGGCACAAACGTCTACGCCGACGCGGTGTATGCCAAAGGGAGGGAGAACTTCGACCGGTTGATCGAGGAAGGGGTTCTGCGGCGCGATTCCAAGGCGTGCTATTACCTGTATCGGTTGATCATGGATGGGCGAGCGCAGACCGGGTTGGTGGCGGCCGCCGGCTGCCGGGACTACGACGAGGGGGCCATCAAGAAGCACGAACTGACGCGTCCGGCGAAGGAGGACGACCGGGTGCGCCACATGGAGGCCCTGGATTCCCAGACCGGGCCGGTGTTTCTCACTTATCGGGCGCAGCCGGAATTCGACGAATTTGTCGCCAACGTCTGTGAACGGGAACCGGTGGTGGATTTTACGGCTGAGGATGGCGTCCGGCACAGCGGCTGGACCATCGACGTTGACGAGGAGGTCGAGTTTGTCCGCGCGACCTTCGCCGCGATTCCCGCGTTGTACGTGGCTGACGGTCATCATCGGAGCGCGGCGGCGAGTCGCGTCAACCAGGCCCGGGGCGGGGCGGGGGCGAGCGACGCGTTCCTTACCGTGACCTTCCCGCACGATCAGATGCGGATTCTCGCCTACAACCGGGCGCTCAAGGACCTGAACGGTCTGGATGCCGCCGGGTTGCTGGAAAAGCTGGGGGCAGTATTTGAAATCGGATCCCCCGGTTTGGCGGAGCCCGGCGCGAAGAATGAACTTGGGCTCTACCTGGAGGGGCAGTGGCATTCGCTTCGCTTCCGGCGGGAACTGGCCGAGACGGAGGACCCGGTTGCGGGGCTCGACGTGGCGTTGTTGCAGGACCACGTGCTCGGGCCGGTGTTCGGCATCGAAGATCCACGCACCAGCGAGCGGATTGATTTTGTCGGGGGGATCCGCGGGACCGCAGAGTTGGAGAAGATGGTGGATGGCGGGGACTACGCCTGCGCGTTTTCAATGTTCCCCACGAGCATCGAGGATCTGATGGCGATCGCGGACCGGGGCGGACTGATGCCGCCGAAGAGCACCTGGTTTGAACCCAAGCTGCGCGACGGGATGTTCTGCCACATGCTCGATTGAGCCGCCGCTCAAAAACTTCTTTTCTTCGCGGCGGCAATCCCGTTAATTGCCGCCGCATTTTCAAGTGAAATAATGAAAGTCATACTCGCATACTCCGGCGGACTCGACACGTCCGTGATTCTCTGTTGGCTGAAGGAAAAGTACGACGCCGAGGTGATCGCGTTCTGCGCGGATGTCGGCCAGGAGGAGGAACTCAAGGGGCTGCGTCCGAAGGCGAGGAAGACCGGCGCCTCCAAGGTCTACGTCGAGGACCTGCGTGCGGAGTTCGCCTCGGAGTACGTCTTTCCGATGATGCAGGCCGGGGCCATCTACGAGGACCAGTATTTCCTTGGCACCAGCATCGCCCGCCCGTTGATCGCCAAGCGGATGGTGGAGATCGCCCGCGCCGAGAAGGCCGACGCCATCGCCCATGGCGCGACGGGCAAGGGCAATGATCAGGTGCGCTTTGAGTTGACCGCCGCCGCGCTGGCCCCGGAGATCGACGTGATCGCGCCGTGGCGCGACGCGAGCTTCCGTGGCGCTTTCCCCGGCCGGACCGAGATGATCGATTACTGTGCGGCCAACAAGATCGATGTGGAGGCGAGCGCGAGCAAGCCCTACTCCATGGACCGTAACCTGCTGCACATCTCCTATGAAGCTGGCATCCTGGAGGATCCCTGGCTGGACGCGACGACGCCGGAGCACAAGGGGATGTACAAGCTCAGCGTCTCCCCCGAGGACGCGCCGGACAAGCCCGAGTATCTGACGCTCGATTTCGAGCAAGGCATCTGCGTGGCCGTGAACGGCAAGGCGAAGACGCCCCTGCAGGTGATGCAGTTCCTGAACAAGAAGGGCGGTGCCCACGGCATCGGCCGGGTGGACATCGTCGAGAACCGGTTCGTCGGCATGAAGTCGCGCGGGATTTATGAGACTCCGGGCGGAGCGATCCTGCATTACGCCCACCGGCAGATGGAGACGCTGACCATGGATCGCGAGGTCATGCACCTCCGTGATTCGTTGATCCCGAAATACTCCGAGCTGGTCTACAACGGCTTCTGGTTCTCGCCGGACCGGGAGGCGATCCAGGCCCTGGTGACCGAAAGCCAGAAGAACGTGACCGGGACGGTCCGGGTCAAGCTTTACAAGGGCAACCTGATGACCGCCGGGCGGAAGTCGCCGGTCAGTCTCTACAATCCGCACATCGCCTCGATGGAGGGGAATCCCGCGGATGCCTACAACCAGGATGACGCGACGGGCTTCATCCGGTTGAACGGGTTGCGGCTCAAGGTGGCCGCGCAGGTTCACCAGCAGGCCGCCGAAAAAAACGGCAAGGCCAAGGCCGGACGCAAGGCGGCCGCAAAGCGGAAGAAGTAGAAGAAAGGACCCATCATGGCTGAGAAACCAATTGTCGCCGGAAAGTTTCCCATCGTCGAGAAGGCGGGACCCGGAACTTATTGGTGGTGCGCCTGCGGGCGTTCCGCAAAGCAGCCGTTTTGCGACGGCTCACACGCGGGGACGGGCTTTGAGCCGAGGGAGGTCAAGATCGACGAGGCAAAGAACGTTGCCTGGTGCGTTTGCAAGCAGTCGTGTGAAGGGGCGTTCTGCGATGGAAGCCATTCGCGGTTGCTCTAGCAGCGGATCTGACTCGCGTGACGCGAGGCGATCCCGGGAGGAGAAAGGGGTTGCGACTGCGGAACCGGCGCGGTTCCGTTCTACTCGTCGGCGGACTTCTTCTTGAAGACATCGTCCGCGCTGGCGGGGTCGAGATGGGCGAGGTCGATGCCGCCGCTGGCGTCGCGGTCCTGAGCGATGGCAATCTGCTTGGCCACTGCCGCCGCCGCCTCGGCGGCGTAATACTTCACCGCGCCAAGACTCTTGGACGCGTCAAACACCACGATCAGCAGGCTGTTTTCGTCGATGTTCATCCAGAGGACGCTGGTCTTGTCTCCCTGTTGGAACATGCCGGTGAAGTTCTCCTCGCCGAGCCGGTCCACCATGAACTGGGTCGCGTTGAACGCATTGGCTGCGAGGGTGGCGAGCTCGGCGGTGTTGAACGGGGGCGTCTCTCCGACCTCGACGATGAGGTAGCCGGCCTTTTCAACGATGAGGGCGTTTGAGGCCTCGGATTGAGACAGGAATTCGTTGAGGACTGCGGTGATCCGTTCAAAGTCCTCGTCGATGATCTGGGGGAAAGGCGTCATTCCGTGACTGGTCGGAGAGCCCTCAGCCGCCTTGATTGATGAACTTGTGGAGGAGCATCTTGGTGATCATGTTCAAGGTCTCGAAGACGCCCTCGGTCTGGAAAGCGGAGGCTTCGAAGGACGGCACCTTCACCTCGCGGTTGTTGAGCAGGAACTCCATATAATCGACCGGCGCGATGTTGGGCAGGTCGCGCTTGTTGTACTGCAACACATAGGGGATGTCCCTGATGCTCATCCTGAGCGTCTTGAGGTTGTCCTCCAGATTGGCGAGACTCTCGACATTCTCCTCCATCTTCTCATACTGGGAATCGGCGACGAACACGATTCCGTCCACGCCGCGCAGCACAAGTTGGCGGGTGGTGTTGTAGATCACCTGCCCGGGCACCGTGTAGAGCTGGAACTTGGTCTTGTAGCCCTTGATCGACATGGCCTCGATCGGCAGAAAGTCGAAGAAGAGGGTGCGGTCCGAGCTTGTGGCGAGCGAAACCATCTTCCCCTTGTCCTCTGGATTGGCGGTCTCCACATCCGAGTGGACCTTCTCCAAGTTGGTGGTCTTGCCGCACTGGGCGGGACCGTAATACACGATCTTGACCTGAATTTCTTTGTTGGCTTGATTGATGATGGCCATAAGTCGAGGGGAGTATTGAAGTGTGGGAAACCGCTTATTGATTGTGCTTTGCCGCATCGGCAACGACTTGGGCGAGTTCGTTCGTCGGAATCGGGGAGCCCGTCGGGATCACCGCTGCGATGAAGGCCTTGCCCGCCTTGCGAAAGGCGACCGAGTGCGATGCGGTGTGGATATCGACCGCCGTGGTTTCACCCAGCTTGGCCGCGCCCGAATACTGGGCGGCCCGGTTGAGCAGCTCAGGGACGAAGCCTGCCAAGGTGTCACCGTCGATGCCGGCGGGCAGTTGTTTGGCGATCGGGAGTCCGTCGCTCATGGTGATCAGCGCGCCAGCGACGTTCGGAAGCGCGCAGACACGGGATACGATGTCGAAGGGAGAGGGCGCGCCAGCCGTTGGAGCGGGAGCGGCGGGAGCGGCGGGAGCGGCGGGAGCCGGCGCTTCTGAGGGCGCCGGGGCAGGAGCCTCCGCGGGAGGGGCGCCGACGGGGCCTTCCTTGTTGAAGACGTCCGGAATGGTCGTATCGACGTTGACCTGCTTCTGCTCCGCCGAGGGTTTGGCGGAGGCCATGAAGTGGGGGATGATCAGCTTGAGCGGAATCTCAAGCTCCGTTTCACTCTGGTCGGCTCCAGTGGATTCGGCGATGGCGGGCGTGGCGGAGGCGCGCAGGTCTTTCCAAGCCAAGGCGACCTTGCCGCGCTTCATCATGGGCTCGAGAGACGCCATATCGAGGGAGATGCTGGATTCGCCCACGCCGGCGATGGCGGACTTCAAGGCATCCGGCCAGTTCTCGGAAACGGCGGAGAGTGTGAGCTGCAGCTTGCCGCCGGAAACGGCGCCGGTTGCTGCGGGAGAGGCTGCAGGTGCCGGAGCCGGGGCAGGTGCTGGAGCAGGAGCAGGTGCCGGAGCAGGAGCAGGAGCAGGTGTCGGAGCAGGAGCAGGTGTCGGAGCAGGAGCAGGTGCCGGTGCAGGGGTTGCAGCAGGAGCAGGCTCAGCGGCTGGAGCCGGTGCAGAGGAGCCGTCCGAGGCTTTTTCCCCACCGGAATCGAACACATCGGTGATGTCTGAGGGGATGGAGACAGCGGGCTTTTGATCTTCCCGGATTTTCAAGTGCTCCGGCTTGATGACGGCCAAGACATCCTTGAGGGGGATGCTGACTGCCTTGGCATCGTGATCCGCGACGTCATTGAAGGAACCGGCTGGCGCGCGTTTCCGCAGATCCCCGAATTGGATCCTGACCGCCCCGGTGGCGAGTTGTTCGGTGATTGCGGCAACGGGGATGGCGATGGTGGCGTCGGCGGGCGCCGGCGCTCCCATGGCGCTCTTCAGATCATCGTCGAGCCCGGCCAGGATGCCTGCCAAGGGCACAGCCACGGTTTCGCCCTCTTCAGAGAGCGGTTTGGGACCTTTGTGCTTGGCGACGGTCGGGGTCGAAATCGAGGCCGCACTGCGGTCTTGATCCGGGTGGGAGGCTTCGGTTTGCGGTTTCGAAGATTCCGGATTTTTGTCGCCCTTGGAGAATAGACTTTTGAAGAAACCCATCGGTGAAGATAGTTGATTTGGCTGTGCGCGTTCCGGGTAATTACCGCTCGACGAATTTGGGACTTTTTGTCCTAAATCGCTTGTCATGGCAAGTAAGAACGGTCAACAGTCTCGCCGGTGTCACAGCAACGCAACATATTGATTGTAGACGACGAACAGGACGTGCTTGAGCTCTATCAGGCGCGGCTTTCGAAGCTGGATTGCGCTCCCCGGGTGATGACAGCGGATTCGGGGAAACGCGCGCTCGCCTTGTTGGCCTCCGAATCGTTCAATCTGCTGATCACGGACCTGAACATGCCCGGCATGGACGGGTTCCAGTTGCTGACGATCGTGCGCGCAAAATATCCAAACACGCGGACGGTGGTGATATCCGGCGTGGTGGATGATCAGTATCGCGCGCGGGCCTACGGGATGGGCATCGACCTTTTCCTGGAAAAGCCGGGCAGCAGCGACGAGATGCAGACTTTTGCCGACTGTGTCGAGGGCGTTCTGGCCCGGGAATCGGCGGGCGGCTTTCGCGGCGTGCAGAGCATGTCGCTCGTGGATCTGATCCAGTCGGAATGCATGGCGGGAGCCTCGTGTGTCCTCAAGATCACCAACGGGCCGATGGCCGGTCGGATCTGGCTGCAGGATGGCGACGTCATTGACGCGGAGGCGCAGGGCCTCAAGGCGGAGGAGGGCTTCCGCAAGATCTTGGAATGGCGGGGCGGCAGTTTTGAGAAACTGCCGCAGGACCCGGGCCGCGAACGGGCGATCTTCAATTCATACCAGGGCCTTCTGTTGGACAGCGCGCAGACCTTGGACATGGCGGAAGCCGGCGATCTGGGATTGGACGGCGAAGGCGACACGGTTGAGGGCGCGCAGAGTCTCGGGGCTCTGGGGCCGATCTCGCGTTGCGGCGGCGTGGAGCTGGCATTGACCGTGGATGCGGGGGATCCGACGAAAATCCGGTCTTGGGCGGTTGAGAATGAGAAGGACATGGGAGCCTGGGCGCACGAGCAGATGAGCCGGTTCGCTGACTTGGGCTCCAAACTCAATCTGGGGCAGCTGAAGCAGGCGGTGGGTGTCGGACTCAAGCGTCATGTGGCCCTGCTTCCGGGCAAGGAAGGGACCCTGTGTGTTGGCATTCAGCGCTCTTTCAGTCAGAGCGAAGTGCGTGAAACCCTCAAAGAAATTTCCGTGAAATGGGCTTCCTGAGTTTGTTTTCCAAGAAGAAGCCGGAAAAGCTGGAGAAGCTTCCTTCGGGGAGTTTTCGCGTGAGCGCGGCTGGGCAGATCAGCGCCTCGACGTTGCCGGGGGCGTTTCCCGAGGAGACCATGAAGGAGATCGGCGAGGTGTTCGTGCAGGCTTTCAGGACCGCGCAGGAGCAGGGGTTGCCGCTCAAGGAGTTGAATTTGGACTTTGCCGGCGCCAAGATCGCCGGGCGCGAGGCCAGGGGCGGCGCGGTCGTCTTCCTGACGCCGCGGAAGTTCTAGGCTTCCGCGAAGTCCGGACCGACGCAGATTTTTCCACAGCATGGCAACGGAGAGAGAGACATTCGAGAAGCTGATTTCCCTGGTCGAGAACTACACGGAAACCTGGAAGCAGCTGCACCACTACATCACCCTGGCCGGGACGAAGAAGTTCGACGAGGAGGACGAGACGGAGTTTCTGGAGATCAAGAGCGTGATCACCCAGGAGCTGGAGCTGATCATGGCGACCGTCGAGATCGATTCCCCCTCGCGCGAGGATGTGCACGACCTGATCGGCAAGATTCCCACCCTGCAGTCGTTGAGCGAACAGGGGGAGAACGTCATGCGCTCGGTGGTCACGCAATGGCACCGGAATTTCATCTCCCTGCAGACCCTGCTCGGCCTGGCCAAGGCGCAGGTCAAGGAACTTGAGAAGAAGAAGGGCAAGGACGAGGGCGATTTTGGCGCGGTGTTGGACCGTGTGGAGAACTATGTGGAGACTTGGAAACAGGTCTTCCATTACCTCAACCTCGCCAAGATCGGGAAATTCGACGAGGAGGACGAGACCGAGTTTCTGGAGATCAAGAGCGTGGCGTTGCAGGAACTGGAGATGATCTACTCGCTGATGGAGTTCGAGTCCCCGTCGAAGTCCGAGATCATCGAAATCCTGGCCAGCTCGGTATCGCTGCGGGAGGTGGCGGGGCAGAACGAGACCGCCCACCGCAACCTGGAGAACAAGTGGCACAAGGTCTTCATCGGGTTCCAGTCCCTCCTCGGCGCGCTCAAGGCCCAAGTCCGCCTGTCGGACAAGAAGGCTGCCGAGCCCTCCTTGGAGGATCGTGTCGCGCAGATGGAGAACTACGTGGAGACCTGGAAGCAGTTCAACCATTTCCTCGGACTGGCCAGGGCCGGGAAGTTCGACGAGGAGGACGAGACGCAGTTCCTCGAGACCAAGAGTGTGATCGTCCAGGAGATGGAGTCCATTTGCGCCAGCTATGAGCTGAGTTCACCGACTCGGGCGGATGTCCACGGAATCGTCCTGGACGCGATCTCCCTCGGGCAGCTTGGTTCGGCCAAGGATGCGTCGCTCAAGAATGCGGAGAGCCGGTGGCACAAGATCTTCATAGGGTTCCAGGCGATCCTGGGGCAGTTGAAGGCCCAGTTGCAGGAATCCGGGAAGAAGAAGGGCTGGAGCCTTTTCGGGTGGGGAAAGAAGTAGGCGACGAGGAGGCCGGGAGGCGAAGTGTTTGGCATTCAGCAATCAGTCTTCAGATTCTGAAGGCCGAACGCTGTTCTGCGGGCGGCGCGTTCCCGCGGATCTCCAAGTGTATTCACCGGGGCCTGTCTCCAGGCGTCTGTCACTGCTCCCCGGGCATCTGGGTCACGGCGTTCACCGACTTGATGTTGGCCTCCTTGGCCATGTCCATCACGTTTACGATGATTCCCCAAGGCGTTGATTTGTCGCCGCGGATGGACAGATGAACTTCGGGATTGGCCTGGGCCTTTTCCTGGAGAGCCTGCCTCAGGGCGTTGGTGGTGACGGCTTGGCTGCCGAGATAGAAATAGGGCGGGGTTTGTCCCAACGTCAGCACGATCATGTCCTCCTGGGCTTCGCCGGGTTTGGACTGCTTCGATTCGGGGAGGGCCAGTTTGAGCGCGGGAATCTGGCTCTTGAAGGTCGTGGTGACCATCAGGAAGATCAGAATCACGATCAACACGTCGATCAGCGCGATGATGATCACCGCGGGCGGTTGACGTCGTTTCTTTTCCCTGAATTGCATGGGCCTGGTGGCGGGTGGCTGACCGGTTCCTGAATGCGGATTACTGACTGCTGATCATCTCGGCCCTCCGCTCACTTGCGCCCGCCGCCCGGACGGGCGGAATCGAGGGCCTCGCTCAGGGTGGCGGAAGCGGTCTTGGAGGCGCGCGCCGGGGCCTGCGGATTGGGAGCGGCTTTTGCCTGGAGACGGTAGCATCGGCGCACGAACTCATCACAGATGTTTTCCATGGCCACCGTCAGGGACTCGACTTTGCGGGTGTAGTAGCTCCAGGACACGATGGACGGGATGGCGATCAGCAGGCCGAACATGGTGGCGCGCAGGGCGAGGGAGATGCCGGCGGCGAAGGCGGCGTAGTCGCCGAGGCCGGATTCTCCGAGGCTGCCGAAGAGGGTGATCATGCCGTAGATGGTGCCGACCAGCCCCATCAGGGGCGCGACGCCGGTGCAGACCTCCAGGACGATCAGGCCGCGTTCGAGCTGGTTGATCTCGTGGCGCGCGCGGGTCAGAACGATGTCGACGTTTTCCTCGCGGGGCCAGTCCAGGTGGTTGGCGGCAACCAGCACAAGCCTGCCGAGGGGCGACGCGTTCTGCTGGCAGATCTGCTTGAGTTTGGGCAGGTCCTCCAGCGAGCGGCAGTTCTCGACGGCGGCCTCGACGCGGCGGGGGGCGACGCGCGGCCATTGGAGCGCGAAACCGCGCTCGATGATGAAGGTGAGCGCGCAGACGGAGGTCACGGCGAGCATGCCGAGAATGGCGTTCTCGAGGTTGAGCAGGTCGGGCAGCAGGGCCAGTGTCATGGTGGTTGTCACGATTTCAGGGGGCTGTTCCTCACAAAGATCCGGCGATCAGGCAAGCATTCGTTTGTCCGGGACGGATAAGGGCATGCGGTTCAGTTGTAGAAGAAGGTGAAGGAGACCAGGCGGGAGTCCTTGCCCAGCAGGGAGGACATGAAACTCGGCCATTTTTCGAATGGGGCGGGGTCCTGGATGGCGGATTCACAGTAATAGGTGAGGAGGGCTCCGAGGGAGGTGCTGGTCGTCCGGACCTCGTCCACGCGGCCGTCGGAATGCAGCCGGAACGAAACCACCACCTTGCCGGTCCGGGATTTGTCGACGCCGGATTCGTCGAGAATCTGGAACCAACGTTGTTGGATGGCTGAGATGAGGCGGGCGTCGTACTCGCCCATGGGGGAGGCCTTGGCGTCGATCGCCACGCGTCCCCGCCGCTCGACGCCGCCTTCCTGCAGCATTCGTTGGCCCGGATTCAGGTTGGCCACCTTCGCCCGCGCCTCGGCCAGGGTGCGAGGGCGTTCCTCCGCCGGTTTCGGTTCCGGCTTGGGCGCCGGGGGGGGGGCTGCGGGCGCGGCGGTCATCTTCGGTCGGGGCCGGGTGTTGCCTTCCGGCTCCTTCTTGGCGAGTTGTTTGGGCGCGGGTTTGGGGGCGACCTTCGGGCGGTCCGGGGCTGCGGCGAAATCCTTGGGCTGCTCGTCGGGTTTCTGCGCCGCGTTCTCGGGCTGGCTCATGACCGGTTGGAGCGGCGTGGGCTGTTCGCGCGGGGCGTCGTAGGTCCGCAGGACCTTGTCCTGCGCGCCGTCGATCTTCGCCATGCCGGTGTCCACCTCGGGGGAGGCGTTGGAGGCGCGGGTGTTGGCGAAGGAATAGCGCTTGGTGTCCTCGGGCGCCGTTTCGGAAGCCTGCGTCGGGTCGACCCAGACAAATTCGAGCGGAATATCCGGAGCCTCCGGTTCGGGCGGACGGCCGTCTTCCAGTTCGAATTCGATGGTTACCAGCTTGGTTTCATCGGGCGTTGCGGTGGGGTCTTTCCTGGTTTCGTCCGGCGTCTTCCGGGGAAGGTTGTCGCCTACGAGAAAGAGGAGGGCGTGGATCAGGAGTGAGATGACAAACGCGCGGCCCGGAGAGATTTCTCCGGGATCCCGAGGGTGAGAATGGGGCGTCTGATCGGTCACGGCGGGTGAGCTTGCAGAACTTGACGGGCGCGGGCAATCGTTTGTTCGGTCCGCAGTTTGACGGCTTTTTCGCCCGTTTTGGGAGGTGCGCCGGCTGCGGGCGTTTCGGGGGAACGAGGGAGAAGGCAGGTCCGGTCCGGGCCCTGTTCATGCCGGAGTGGGAGCGGGATCGGCGAGCCGGGCCCCGCATTGGGCGCAGAAGTTGGCGGCGGGCGGGCTGACAGTCTCGCAGTCGGGGCAGGGGATGTGGGCGCTCTGATGGCGGTAGTGGATCATCAGATTCCGGATGTAGGGGATGAAGGTGAAGACGTAGGCGAAGATGAAGACGGAATCGCGGCGGAAGAACGCCGCGTAGGCGAACAGCAGCGACGCTCCCGTCAGACTGAGCCACCAGAACGCGACCGGCACCACCACCCGCTTGACCTTCTCGGTGAAATACCACTGCACGAAGAAACGTGAAGTGAAGGTGATGTTGCCCAGCCAGCCGACGACCTTCCAGACGTGCCATTCAATGCCAAGAAACCTGCCTCCGGGAAACACGATGTTGTTCAACCAGTCCATGATCGGACGGATGTAGCGCCGCGGCGTCGGGGCTGACAATGGAATTTCATGGCTCAGGGAATCCGAAACTTGAAATCCGAAGCCCGAAACAAATCCGGATGTTCGAAATCCCGGCTCTCGATCCCGTCTCCCGTTGCAGCCTTGGCTGGAGCCTGTCGTTCTTGGAATCCGGGGGTTGAGTTTCCTCTGGTCCCTACTCCTCGATCTCCGGCTTCCAGTCGCGGGTCGGAGTGAATTCCTCCACGTCGAGTTCGAAGCCGACTCCGAGCGGGGCGCGGTTGAGGGAGTGGATGTCGCAGCGGCCGTCCTCGATTCTCAACGTGGGCCACCCGGCGTCGGAGGGATGGTAAAGGTCGGCATGGTTCCCCAGAATTTCGCGTTGCGCGGATTCGGGGAACATGGAGAGGCCGGCGTTGTAGTGGTGGCCGTTGCGTTCGATGCTCTCGATGCCCAAGGCGGCGGCAACTGCGAGATCCTGCAGCAACGCGACGGGGCCGATGTTGCAGAGGTCCTCGCCGCTCATCAACAGGGAGGCGTCGTTGTCGCGGGCGGCGCGGCGGGAGAGCAGGCAGCGGTTCGCCGCGCTCTTGAAGACGCCCTTGCAGTTCTTGTGGCTGGTTCCCGCATAGCCGAGTTCCAGCGCGGTCGGGAGGCTTTCGAGCGAGCCGTCGGACTCATCGATGATCACGGGCGGTCGGTTCGGCCAGTCGGTGAACGCCGCTTTGACCGAGGCGTCGAGCGCGACATCGCGGTGCAGGGGTTGTTCGATGAAGAGCAGGCGGTCGAGGAACGCGCGCAGGTCGTCCCGGCGCAGAGCCTCCTCCCAGAAGGTCCGAAAGGCGGCGAGGGTCTTGAACTGCTCGTTGCCGTCCAGGCTGATGGCGAAATCGCCGGGCGCGTGCTCGCGGACGACGCCGGCGATGCGGGAGAGGCGTTCGAGATCGGCTTCGAGGTTGCCGTTCACCTTGAGTTTGAAGTGCCGCAGGCCGTAGCGCCGGATGCAGGCGGTCAGGGATTGGGGCAGGCCGTCGTGGAGCCGGTCCTGGGCTGGGATTTCATCGTCGGACAAGGGGTCTGCGAGGCCGACCGTGTGGCGGGCCAGGAAGCTGTCGAGCGGTTTTTCGGGCAGTGCGGTCCGGGAATCGAAGCCCTTGAGTTCGTCGTGAAGTTCGCCGGGGCGGAAACCGAGGCCGCCCTCGCGCAGGGCGGCCGCGAAGGTTGTCTTGTGGGCGCGGCACCAAGCCTCGATCAGCGCGCGTTCGATCAATGACGTGCCGAAGTGGATGAGAAGTTGGGGAGTTTCCCGGGCCCGCGCGATCATGTCGCGAAGTTCGTAGAGTTGGCGCCAGATGGTGAAGACGTCATCGCCGCGCAGCCCGACCGAAGCCTCGCGGGCGCCGTCGATCGCTTCAAACATTTCCAGGATCTCTGCGCCGACATCCTTGGCGGGATCCTTGGTGAACCACTTGGGCGGCAGCAGGTCCGCGGCGATCCCCGTGGAGAGCGCGCCATCGATCTCCAGCCGGATTCGGACAAAGGCCATCGGCATGCGCGTCATGGTGGCGATGCCGTACTTGAACGGCATGCGGGTGCGCAGGTTGGTCAGGTGGATGTCGGAGCTCTGGATCTTGAGGCTCATGGTTGGAGGGTTTCCGGCGGCGGGCGGCGCGCGGATCAAGGGGTCGGGTCGGCGAGTTTCTCCTTTACCAGCTCGGCGTCGATGGTCGCCGCCTCGGCTCCCAGCGCGCAGCGTTGCACTACATGTTTGAGTTCGCGGACGTTGCCGGGCCAAGGGTGTTTGCGCAGTTCCGCGATGGCCTTCTTGTCCAGTTGGAAGGAGGTCGTGCCGTAATCCTCGGTGAACTGGTCGAGGAAGCTCTGGGCTATTTCGGGGATATCCTCGGGGTGTTCCCGCAGGGGGGGGACGCGCACCATGAGCGGCGTGAGTCGGAAGTAGAGATCCTCGCGGAATGTCTTCTCCTCCGCCATCTGCTTCAGGTTGCGGTTGGTGGCCGCGACCACGCGGACATCGACGTGAAGCGGTTTCTCGGAGCCGATCTTCTCGATCTCGCCGGACTCGAGGGCGCGCAGCATCTTGGCCTGGAGTTCGAGGGGGAGTTCGCCGATCTCGTCGAGGAACAGGGTGCCGCCATCGGCGAGTTCGAACTTGCCGCGCTGGTCGGATCTGGCGTCGGTGTAGGCTCCCTTCACGTGGCCGAACAGTTCGTTCTCCATCAGGCTGTGGGGGATGGCGGCGCAGTTGACCCGGACAAAGGGGCCGTCGGCGCGGGGGCTTTTCGCGTGGATGAAATGAGCGGCGACCTCCTTGCCGCTGCCGGTCTCGCCGGTGAGGGTGACCGTGAACCGGGTGGTCGCGGCCTTTGCGGCTTCGCGCCGGAGTTTTTCCAAGGCCGGGCTGGAGCCGATGAGTTCGTGGCCGCTCTGCTTGAGTTTCTTGTTCTCGTCGTCGAGTTGCCGAATCTTCTCGTAACACTCCGTCTTGCGATGCCAGAGCTGGCAGAGGGCCTGCAGCAGCAGGCGGTCTTTGACGGTGAATTCCGTCCATTCCACGGGTTTGATCAGGACGATGAAGGGATACCTGCCACGATCCGACCTTCCGGGGCTCAGCGTGCCCACGAGGTAGTTGTAGTCCTTGATGTTGCGCTGGTGGAACTTGATCTCGTTCCCGGTGATGATGACGGCTTCGGGCACGTTTTTGAAGTGTTCCGCCAGGTAGGCGGCAAGACGGACGCCGGTCTTGCCCTCTCGTTCGTCGTGGACGGAATGTTTCAGAGTCCCATGCTCATCGTAATACTGTGCCTCGCGCGCGGACATGCCGTCGAGGATGGCGGCGAGGCATTTCTCGGTGAATTCGTCCTCCGCGAGATCGGAGGCCAGCCACGAGCAGCCGTGATAAAGCATGGCGAGCTGGCGCTCCGGCGAACCGGCGGGAAGTTGCAAGGGGCGGAGCGCCGTTTTCTGGAGCAGGTCCTCATCGGGGACGAGCTTGACGGACTGAACCTGGCGTTGCTGGTCGACCTTGCCGACGACGAGGCGGAAGTTGGCGTTGCCGATCCCGACCTCGTCCCCGGGTTGCAGGGTCGCCTCGGAGCGCATGACGCCGTTGACCAGGATGCCGTTCTTGGCTCCGACGTCTTCGACGGCGACCTCGTTGTTCTCGAGTTTGAATTCCGCGTGAAACCGGGAAACCGAGATGTCGGGTATGTTGATCCGGTTGTCCTTGTCGCGCCCCACGGTCAGGACGCCCTCCTTCAACGGGATCTGCTCCATTCTCCCGTCCGGATGCAGTCGGACGAGCCCCCAGCTTTTCTTTGAATCAGGCATGTCTTGCTTCGGGCGGGTTTCAGCCCCGGCGAGTAAACCAGACGAAGGCGGGGGAAGAAAGTCCGTTCCGGGGCGGCGTCAAGATTCGGCGGAGGGCCGCGCGCGTCGCGCCGTCCTTTCGTTGTTGGCGTGGTGGGGGCGCGGAGACATGATCGGCGACGATGATGGGACCGGATAATGGAACGAGCAGGCAGGGGCGACGCTTTCGAGTCGTGGCGATGATGTCGGTCGTGTCGGTTTGGGTGGCGGGCGCCGCTGTCGCTCCCGATCCGCTCCGCAATCCTCAGAGCCCGTTGATGCTGGCGGGCGAATGGGTTCCGACGGACACGCATCGGATCGATCATGCCAAGCTGCCGCGGGTTCCGGGCGAACACGCCGTCATCAGCGACGTTCGTGACCGCGATGGAAACTGGGTTCACCAGCATGCCTACCTCGCCTGGCATGCCGGGCGCTATTGGGCGATGTGGAGCGACGGGCCCGGGCTGCGGCACAAGGGCGTTCCCGCCGGGGAGCATCGCAATCTTGTTCCCGGCCACGACCGGGCCGGGACGCGCGTCTCCTATGCCACCAGCAAGGATGGCGTGGACTGGAGCGAGCCAGGCGATCTGTCCGGGCCGCCGTGGGAGAAGGGCTTCGGTTGGATCGCGCGCGGGTTGTGGGTGCGCGACGGTGAGTTGTTGGCCCTCGCCAGTCATTTCAAGGCGCCGGGCTACGCGGGCGAAGGCCTGAACCTGGAGTCCTTTCGTTGGGATGAGGCCGCCGGAAAATGGCGGACGCGCGGTCTGGTCTGGCCTGATTCGCTCAACAACTTCCCGCCCAAGAAACTCCCCTCCGGCGAATGGATGATGACGCGCCGCGATCACAACCGGCAGGTGACCGTGATGATCGGCGGGGTGAAGGCCTGCAACGACTGGCGGATCAGTCCTCTGGCCAGCTACGACGGCAAGGGCCGCCCCGAGGAGCCCTACTGGTATGTCCTGCCCGACGGGAGGAATATCGTCGGCCTGATCCGCGACAACGGCGGCTCCAAGATGTTGTTGCGCACCTTCTCCACCGACAACGGCCGGAGTTGGTCCAGGATCGCCCGGACGAATTTCCCCGACGCCACCAGCAAGTTCTTCGTTCATCGCACCTCGCGCGGTTGGTACGTGATGGCCTCGAGTTCGAATCCCCGCAAGCGCGATCCCCTCACGCTGGCCGTCAGCCCGGACGGACTGGTGTTCACGAAACTGTTCTGGCTGGTCGGCGACCGGCACATCGACTACCCGCACATCATCGAGCACGGCGGACATCTGCTGGTCGCCTTCTCCGGTGCGAAGCAGACGATGGAGGTGATGAAGGTCTCGCTCGACGACCTGGAGAAGCTGTCCATGCCGGAGTCGGTGGAATCGGACAAGCCCGCGTCGGCGATCCGTTCTCCGCGGGCGACTGCGGATCACTGGATCGACCTGGGCGACGAGGGAGGCGCGCTTTACGCCGCGTTCGAAATGACGGTCCCCAAGCGCGGGCAATCCGCAGTCTTGGGGCTGGCAACGGCGGCGGGGCAGGAAAGGGTCGCGATCGGCGTCGATGCGACAGGGCGTCTCGTCGGACGCCTTTATCGGGGAGAGGCGACGGGCGTCGAGTTGGCGGAGGGGGAAGCGGTTTCCGTGCTCGCTCGGGTCGTCAGTCACCGGGGACGTCCGGACGAGTTGTTCGTGCGGGTCGGTTCGGCCGGGGTGATTCCGGAAGAGTCGAAGGAGGATTCGGGTTGGACCCTGATCAATCGTAAGGGAGCCAGCGACGCGAACCTCGCCCTTGCGACCGCGAGCGGCGGCGAGGGCGTCATTCGAAACGTCAGTGTGGCGGGGAGTTGGACGGGCCTGAAGGAAAAGGCGGCGGCGGTTCCGCTCAGGTAGCGCTTGGGGTGTGGCGTTTACACCGCAGAAACCTGGGGCTTTCCAAGGTTTTCGGTTGGGACAGTCACTCCGCATTGGGCGCGGGCATCAGCGGCCTGACTGTCCGCGCTCAGTTCGTTCTTCCGCGGGTGTGTGATCCGGGAACTCCGCCCCAGGGACAGGGATTGGTCAAGGGCCAAGCGCACCCTCGTTCGGTCCCAGCCAAGAACGGGTTGGTTTGGGGCGGTGGTGACGGAATAGGTTTTGCGCATGCTTGGACTTCTTCCCGCGAACCGCCCATGAAAGCGCGCCTGTCTTTTCTGGCAATCCTGCTGCTTGCCGTGTCTGCCTTGCTCTCTGCGCCGATCGATCTGGAGCAGGGGTTTCGTCGAGTTCCCCACGCTGACAAGCCCTGGGTCTACTGGTGGTGGCTGAACGGCAACGTCACTGAGGAGTCCATCACCCGCGATCTGGAGGCCATGAAGCGGGTCGGCGCCGGCGGGTTGCTGATGTTCGACGCGCGCGGTTACCACGACGATCCCGAGCACGTGCCGGCCCCGCCGAGTCGGATGGACTTCATGGGGCCGAAGTGGCGGAGGATGATGAAGTTCTCGCTGGAGAAGGCCGCGGAGTTGGACCTGAAGGTGAGTGTGAACCTGAGCATGTGCGCGGGCGCGCTCAAGGGGCCTTGGGATGTCGGAGAGGACGCGCCGAAGAAGCTCGTCTGGGCCGCGACCGAATTGCGCGGGACGAAGATCGATCTCTCCCTCACGACGCCGGAAGGTCGACACATGGAGGGCATCGCCGTTCTGGCGGTGCGACACGACGGGGAGGCGGCGGGACTTTCCGATGAATGGAAGGAACTGGAGGCCAAGGCCGGCCTACAGCCCGCGATTACGGAGGTTCTTGATCTGACGGCGAGGGTTGACGCGTCGGGGCGGTTGGTCTTCAAGTTGCCCGAGGGACGTTGGACCCTGCTGCGTTTCGGTTACGCGACGATGGTGGGCGACCCGGCTCACCACGGACAATTTGTCACGAGCGAGGATGTCGATGTGCTCGATCCGGAGGCGGTCGAGCGGCATTTTAATCGGATGGGCCGCGCGTTGTTGGAGGACGCCGGGCTGTTGGCCGGAAAGACGCTGACGCATTTCTACAGCGTGAGCTGGGAGGGCGCGATCCCGACCTGGACGCGCGTGTTTGAGCGGGAGTTTGCCAATCGCCGTGGTTACGCGATCCGGCGTTGGCTTCCGGTCCTGGCCGGCTTCACCGTGAAGAACGCGGAGGAGTCACAGCGCTTCCGGCGCGATTACTACAGGACCCTGGGAGACTGTTTCCGCGACAACTTCTACGGGAAGCTGCATGAGCTTTGCCGTCGTGCGGGGCTGCAATGGCACGCGGAGTCCGGCGGCCCCTGGAGGTTGAACCTGCCCTCCTTTGCGGAGGCGGACCAGTTGGCTTTCCTGGCGCGGACGGACATGCCGCAGGGGGAATTCTGGTGGCCGCGACGCTCGCTCAACTTCCCGCCCGCGATGACCGCGCATGTTTATGGGAAACGTCTCGCCGCCGCCGAGGCCTTCACCCACATGCAGCCTCACTGGGCCGTTTATCCGGCGAACCTGAAGCCGCGCGCCGATGCCGCGTTCTGCGACGGCATCAACCATCTCATCTGGCACACCTTCACGGCCTCGCCGCCGGAACTGGGTCTTCCAGGCGGGGAATACTTTGCGGGTTCTCACATCAATCCGAACGTGACCTGGTTTCCGCAGGCCGGCCCGTTTTTCGACTATCTCGGCCGCAGCCAATTCCTGCTGCGGCAGGGACGGTTCGTCGCGGACGTGTGTTTCTACCTTGGCGACAAGCCGTATCTGCATTGGGACCAGGGGGGCGGCGGCGGTCCTGCCGGCACGGTCAAGCTGCCTGCCGGCCACAAGTGTGATGTCCTCACAACGGAGGCGCTGCTGGAACGAGTCAGCGTGAAGGACGGCGACCTGATCCTGCCCGACGGGATGCGTTACCGCGCGTTGGTCGTGGATCTGGCGGACGAGATTGTCACGCTGCCTGCCTTGCAGAAGATCGCCGCATTGACCAAGGGGGGGGCGCGGGTCGTTTTCGGCCGACGACAGCCTCGGCGAACGCCGGGGCTTTCCGGCCGGTCGGATCGCGATGCGGAGGTGGTTCGTCTCGCGGAAAAGCTGTGGAGCGGAGGAAAGACGAACCTGGAGGAGCTCCTGCAGACAGCGGCCATTCCGCCCGACTTCTCGGGGCCGTGGCCGTTCACCCACCGCCGGACGGACGTGGCAGACATCTACTTTGTGGCGGGAACCGGCGAGGCCGAATGCGTCTTTCGCGTGGCGGGCAGGCAACCCGAACTGTGGGATCCGGTCACCGGTCGCGTCCGCAACGCCGGCCCTTGGCGTGCGACCGACGATGGACGCATCTTGGTTCCACTCCGCCTTCCCGAGAACGGTTCGATCTTCGTGGTGTTCCGCAGGGCGGCGCGGAAACAACGCTTGGTCGCCGAGCCGCGTTGGGAAAAGGCCGGGCTGCAGTTGGCCGGTCCCTGGCGGGTGGATTTTGAGGTCGGACGCGGCGCGCCGAAGGAGGCGGAGTTCGCGGAACTCTCCGCCTGGAACAAGCACGCCAATCCCGGCATTCGTCACTTTTCCGGCGAAGCGACCTATCGGAAGTCGTTTGAACTGACAAGGGCTCAAGCCCAAGGCCCCGTGCGACTTCAGTTGGGTGAGGTCAAATACATCGCGCGGGTTCGGTTGAACGGGCGCGATCTCGGCGTCGTTTGGACGGCTCCGTGGAGCATGGAGTTGACCAGCGCGGTGAAGTCCGGGAGCAATGAGTTGGAGATTGTTGTGGTGAACACCTGGGCCAATCGCCTGATCGGCGACGCGGCCCTGCCGAAGGAAGAACGCATCACCCGGACCAATGTCGCGCTGGAGCCGGGCAAGCGGAGGCTCCGTGGATTCCAGAGCTACGCGGCGTCCGACGAGTTGATGCCCTCCGGGCTGCTGGGACCTGTCCGGGTGGAATTCGGGAGCGGGGGAGTTTCAGGGCGTTGAGGGGCGACCTTGTCGCAAAGGTAGGGCGAACGGTCCCCAGTGAGCCGCGCTGGGCCATGCTCACGTTGGCTCACTGGGGACCGTTCGCGCCACCTCTTGACTGGGGGAAACTCGCCCCACCGATTTCCGCCAGACAGCGTGCGTCGGCGAGTGCGGAACGCTGACTCAAAAGCGCTGGAGCAAATCCAGCAACTTGCGGTCCAGTTGGCGGCCTTCGAAGTCCTCGTAATGGACATCGCTGCGACCGCTGTCGAGGAGGCCGAACGAGCCCCGGAAAATCCATAGAGCCCAGCCCCAGCCGGCGCGTTTCCAGTTGGCCAGATTGTCCTCCGCCCAGCGCAACACGATGTCGTGGGGCGTCTTGTTGTAGCAGCCCCATTCTCCCACGATGACCCCGACGCCTGATCGTTGAACCTGGAGCCAAGGTTCGATGTTGTTTTGCCAGAGCCATTCGCGGTCGCGGGTCGGCATGCCGGGGAAGGGGTTTTCGCTTCCGGGCGCGTAGCGAAACGGATCCGGCTGGCGACCGAACTCCTGGATCAGCGTCAGCCCGTCTTCGTCCTTTGCGTCGGCGGGGCGGAATCCCAGCCCGCCGATCTGCAGCCAGTCGCCTGAGGCCACGCGGATGCGGATTTGCCTCGTTCCGGCCGGTATCGTCGCGAGGTAGTCCCGGTCGAAGAGATTCTGGTAAATATTGTATTTTGCGATGAACCGGGCCTCCTTCCATTCGCCCTGGCCGGGGCCGCACCGGAAGGACTTGTCGAAGATGGGGATGCCGTCGGCCTCAACCATGAGTTTGGCGGTGGATGAAACGACCAGGACGCGCATGCGAAGGGTGGTTTCCTTCGCGAAGGGGCCGTCGATGACCAGCGGATGCGAGCCCTCGGATTTGGCGGGGCTGAGAAGAGTTCCGTTGGGGGCTTCCGGGCGCGGCCATTGCGGTTCAGGATAACGGTCGCCGTTGGTCCAGCTCGCCTGGTAGTGGCTGATCTCCATGGGGGTGTAGCCGCGGGTCGCTTGGGCGATGCGCAGCGCCCGGAGCTCCGGGATGGGAAGGCGTCCCCATTCAAGTCCGTCGGAAATGATCAGGCGGTCGGGATCCTCGGCGCGGATGGCGGCGGCCAGTCTGCGTGCGACCGCGACGTAGTTTTCCGGGGCCACGCCGGCGGGTTCGTTCATCAGGTTGAAACTGAGCCGCTCCGAAGGAATGCCGCGATAACGTCGGGCGAAATGCGCCCAATGCATCGCGCAGACACGCTGCGTTTCCGCGTCGGTCCAGAGGCTGCTCTTCTCCGGCGGTCGGGCCACGGTGTAGCCGGGGGCGCGGTGGAAATTGAGGCAGACGTGGATGCCGTATTGCCGGCCCCATTCCACCGCCTGGTCAATCTCCTCCAGCGTGTCCTCGTCGAACCGCTCCCAATCGCCGTCCTTGATCCACAGGCGGTAGTCCATCGGCAGACGGACGAAGTTGAAGCCCAGTTTTGCGATGAGACGGAAGTCCTCCTCGACAAAGGGCTTCCGCTCAGGGCGGAGATAGAACTTCTCCAGCAGGTTGAAGCCGCGCCAGCGGGGGAGCTTCTCTGGCGTGGCAGGGAGCCAGTTTGGCTCCTTCGTGCGCGGGTTGTCGGCGGCGCGACCGCCGGCAGCCAAACACGCCGCTGCGACGAGTGTCAAAAGGCTGAGGATTGACGCTTTCATGGTCGGGTCATCGCGCGGCTTCAAATTCCCGCACGGCCTCGGCGAAGGTTTCGAGGTCGTCGTAGTTGTTCTGCCAGGTCGTGTACATGACGCCAAGGATGCCGGCGTGAGGGGTGGCCGCCTGCAGCCAGTCGCGGATGCGTTCGGGCTTCTGGTCGTAGTAGCCCGCGATGACCTGGCGGTTTCCGCGCTCCGCGAAGAATTTCAGAGTGGCTTCGCGTTTCCCGAAATACCAGGGAAGGACGACGACATCCTTGTCCAGTCCCTCCCAGGAGCCGGCGAGGTTGCCGCGGACGAGGTAGTAGTTGTCGTGCGCGTTGTGGTGGGGATCGAACATGTCGCTCCAGACGTGGATGTCGCCGCCGGAATTGACCTCGCGCAGGATCCTGACACAGGCGCGAACGTTCTTCGCGAGGATCTCGCCGGCGTCGAGGCCGCGGCGTTGGCAGGCGTCGCACCAGTTGAGGACGCGGATTTCGTCGTGGCTCATCATGTAGCCGCGGGCTCCCCAGGCGGCGTGCATGCGGCGGGCCTGGTCGCGCAACAGTTCCAGCGTCCGCGGTTCGGAGGGGCAGATCATCGCCTGGTCGTTGTGCACGGTGGCGGCGTGAAACCAGGAGGCCCGGAGCCTCGTCCCGTCGGGCAGGGGAGTCTTCAGCTTGAGCGCGGGCGGTTGGTGGTAAATGTCGTAGGAGCCCTTCCACGGTTTTACACCCATGCGTGGATCGGTCAGAGGCTCGAAATCGACGCCTTCGACGAGTTCCCGCCCGTCATCCCGTCGGATGGAAAGGGGCGCGCCGTCGCGGCGGATGAGATTCAGGAAGGCGGCCTCCTCGATCCGGGCATCGTCCCATTGCAGCGTGCCGGAACCGGCATCCCAGCAGCCGAAGTAGACGTTGACCTCGCTGTGGTCGAGCGAGTTGAAGACGACGTGATGAACCGTCCAGTCCTGGGTCGACCGGACACCGAGGTGGTTGTGGTTGAGCGAGGCCTTGCCGGCGAGGACCTTCACTTCCGGCGTTCCGCGCCAGTCCCGCGTTCGGACGCGGACGGAAATGTGGTATTGGCGGAAGGGTTTCACCCGCAGTTTCTGCACGATGCGACAATGGCGGCCCTTGGCGTCCGTCACGGTCGCGGCGCCTTCCACCGAGGCAACGGCCTCGTCCTTCCAGCTCCATTTCCTCAGGTCGGAGAAATCGCCGCCGGGAAAGGCGATATCGGGATCGGGTTCGATGGCGGCGGCCCCATCGCGAACCACCAGCGGCGCGTCGCGCGCGGGCAGTCCCTCGATGAGGTTAGGGTCGTGCCAGAGGAGGTCGTTCGAATAGCCGATCCCGAACAGCGCGGGCACCAGCTCCAGTTTCAGTTCGGTCGCCGCCTGTTTTACGCGGTCCACGTTGCGGAAATACCGCGCGTCCATGTCGCCCAGTTTGCCGAACTTGGAATCAGCCAGCAGGATGTGCGTGTAGCCCGCCTTGGCCGCCCGACGCATGATCGACTCCAGGCGGTCGACGTTCCTTTCCACCCAGAGGTTTTGGGAACAGTAGACCCAGCGTTGGAGTGGGGCGGCGGTTGCGGAGAGGAGGGCGGAGAGCAGGAAGGCGAGGATGAGGAATCGGGTCGCGGGCGGGCGGGTCAGCATGGCGGAAGAATAGTCCTGTCTGCTGGGAATGGGAAGAGGGGGGCGAACTGTCCGCAATGAGCTGTCGCGAGCATGACCCTGCGCGTCTCACTGAGCACAGTTCGCCCCTCCGCATTCATATCGCTTGAAAATGGGTCGCGCTGCCGGGAGAGTGGCGGTCAGGTATTCAAGCCGGAAAACTCAGTTCGTCATGAAACACTCGTTCGCTCGTCCCTTCTTCAGCCTTTTCTCCATCGCCGCCATCCTCGGCGCCCTGATTCCCCAATTCGCGTCTGCGGCGCGACCCAACATCCTGCTCTTCACCGCCGACGACCTTCACGCGGAGTCGCTGGGGGTCTATGGCGGTCGGCCGACGGATCTGACTCCGAATCTGGACGCCTTCGCAAAGCAGAGCCTGATGTTCAACCGCGCGCATGTGAACGCGGCCATCTGCGCCCCGTGCCGCGCCATCATCGCGACCGGTCGCTACAGCCACCGTTCCGGCGCGATGGGTTTCATGCCTGCGCGGGAGGATGTGCCGGACATTGTCACCACCCTGCAGGCAGGCGGTTACCTTGCGGGCATCCTCGGAAAGTACGGTCACTGCACCCCGAAGAAATCGATGAAGTGGGACTACCACTTCGATCAGAAGGACCTGGGCAACGGCCGCAATCCAGCGATCTACGCGCAGCGCGCCGAGGTCTTTTTCAAGCGGGCGAGGGCGGAGGGCAAGCCGTTCTACTTCATGGTGAACTCGCACGACCCGCACCGGCCTTACTGCAACCCGGCGAAGCTGACCAAAGGCGCGGCCATGCCATCCCGAACCTACAAGCCGTCGGAGGTTCATGTTCCGGGATTCCTGCCGGACCTGCCCGGGGTGCGGGAGGAACTGGCGCAGTATCTCAATTCCACCCGGCGGCTCGATGACACCTTCGGCGCGGTCATGAAGGCGCTGGATGAATCCGGCGAACGGGACAATACGCTGGTGATCTTCATCACCGACAACGGCATCGCCGTGCCCTTTGCCAAGTGCAACGCCTGGTTTCACAGCACGCACAGTCCTCTGCTGGCGCGCTGGCCCGGCGTTGTCGAACCGGGGACGTTGGACGACAAGCACTTCGTCTCGGTCGTGGATTTCTTCCCGACCTTTCTGGAGGCGACCGGAGTCAAGGGGCCGGGCGGACTGGATGGTCGGTCCTTCGTGTCCTTGTTGAAGGGCGGGACGCAGGCGGGGCGTTCGCACGTGTTCACCCAGATCGATTCCAAGGCCGGCGGCGCCTACGTTCCCATGAGGGCCGTGCAGGACGAGCATTTCGGCTACATCTTCAACCCCTTCAGCGATGGGAAGTATTGGTATCGCAACAACAATGAGGGGAAGACCATGGCCGCGATGAACGAGGCGGCGAAGACCGATCCCGCGATTGCCGCGCGGGTGGACCTGTTCCGGCATCGCGTGTTGGAGGAATTCTACGATCTGAAGAAGGATCCGGACTGCCTGAACAACCTGATCGATGATCCGGCCTACGCGAAGCAACGGCAGGACCTGCAGGCCCGGTTGGTCTCGCACATGGAGAAGACCGGAGATCCCATGCTGCCCGCCTTCAACCACCGCTACGACCGCGCCAGGGTGGACGAGGTCATGTTGAAGACCTACGGCCCGCGCAAGGAGAACAAGCCGAAGAAGAACAAGGGCGCGAACAAGAAGCAGAAGAAAGGCGGGAAGGCGAAGCAGGAGAAATGACCGAAGGCCTCAAGAAGCGGCGACATTCCTGTCCCCGTGGCCTTGGATGGGTCGGAAAAGGCGCGGTTGAACGGGTAAGGGTGGCATGACACGGCTGAGGTCGGTTGGCGCGAATGGTCCCCAATGAGCCGGTGTGAACGGGGTGGAACTCGGCTCACTGAGGACAGTTCACCCCGCCTTTATCGCCAGTCTGACGTTTATCGCCCGAAGCTCTGGCATGGCGAGCGAGGTCTTGAATTAGGCCCTTTTGTGTTGGGGGCGATTCCGGCAAGGTCCTTCACATGATTGTTCAGAAGCTCCGTTCCGTTGCGGCCGTGGGAGTGATTGCGGCTTCCCTTTTCCAGTGTGGATCCTCCTCTGCCGCCGAGGGCAGACACCTCTTCATCCTCTCCGGCCAGTCGAACATGCAGGGGCATCGGCCGGAAGAGGCGTTCACTCCGGCGGTCGTCAAGGCCCTGGGGAAGGACAAGGTGATCGTCGTGCAGGACGCCCTGGGCGGACAGCCGATCCAGCGGTGGTTCAAGGGGTGGAAATCCCCGGACGGGAAGAAGCCCGCCAAGACCGGCGATCTCTACGATCGCCTGATGTCAAAGGTGAAGCCGGCAATCAAGGGGAGGAACCTGGCTTCGGTCACCTTCATCTGGATGCAGGGCGAGCGCGACGCGAAGATGAAATGGGGCGGAGTCTACGAGGAGAGCCTGCGCGGGCTCTATCGACAACTGTGCGCGGACCTGGGCCGCGACGACATCGGTTTTGTCATCGGGCGGCTCAGTGATTTCGACCTGGCGGACAAGCGGTATCCGCATTGGACCATGATTCGCGCGATCCAGGTGAGGGTGGCGGAATCGAATCCGCGGTTCGAGTGGGTCGACACCGATGATCTGAATGACGGGAAGAACCGAAAGGGGAAGGCAATCTCCAACGACCTGCACTATTCGGCTGAAGGCTACCGGACCCTTGGCAAGCGGTTCGCCGAGAAGGCGTTGGGACTGATCCGGTGACCTGGGCGTCGCGGTTGGCAGTCTGGGGGCGGCGACATTCTTGTCGCCGCGGCCCTGAAGGAACCGGAGAGGAGGACGATTGTCCGGCTCATTCCCTCATGTCAGCAGGCATTTTCCGGTTTACCGGGAACGGGAATTCTCTGTAACTTCCCCGACTTTGCGGCCGTTGGAGTGTCGGAACCGGGTGTTTCGACCGGTCGGGTTTCGTCCCCGACAGAGGCCGCGTCGTAACTGAGTTTCTTGAATAGGCAATCCGCGGATGCCGTCGGTCGGCATTCGCATTGTCATTTCAGCCGCAACGGGCAGTCACACTTTGAAACGATCGATCGACAACGGCGCGGGAAAGACGCGGGAAATCTCCAAGGGCGGTCTCCCTGTATGGCGACGCGGGATGGCGACGCTTGCCGGAGTGGCGCTGCTTGCCGCCGTCGCCTGCTCCACCTCGCATTACCGCGAGTCGGCGGACAAGGATGTCTACGAGTCCATCGACCTGATGCAGAAGGCGGTATTTGGGAAGGCGGAGGATTTTTCCGTCGACACCCGTTATTCGAAGCGGGAGATCGAGGAGATCCTGGCCTCGGAGATCATCCAGGAGCGGATGGAGGAGGGCGTGCTCAAGCTGGATCTGGAGGGGGCGCTGCGCGTTGCGACCGAATTCAGCAGGGAATATCAATCGGACAAGGAAAGCCTGTATCTGAGCGCCTTGAGCCTTGAAGGCGTGGAACTGGCCTTCTTCACGGTATTCAGCGCCGATTCGACGGCGCGGGTCGACCGGGAAAACGACCAGGATGGCAAGTTTTCCACGGACAGCAATTCCACCGCGAAGAAGGCCTTTCGGACGGGCGGGATGATCACCGCCTCGCTGGGCAATGACCTGATCCGCTATTTCACCGGCGATCCGCGGCGTTCGCTGGTCAATGCGCTTTCGTTGAATCTCTCCCAACCGTTGCTGCGAGGAGCCGGCCGTTCAATTGTTGGGGAGAGTTTGAAGCAGGCCGAGCGCAACCTGGTCTACCAGTGCCGGCAGCATGCCTTCTTCCAGAACGATTTTGCGGTCGGGATCGTGAAGGACTACTTCACCCTTCTCGGGACGAAGAACGCCGTGCGCAACAACTACACAAACTACCTGCGTCGTGTGGAATCGAGGAAGCGTGCGGAGGCAAGGTCCTCATTCCTGGATGCCCCGATCGGGTCCCAGTTGGCCATCTCCTCGGAATTGGACGCCAAGAACGCCTACATCCGGTCGACGGCCAGTTATCAGCGGGATTTGGATCGGTTCAAGTTGTCGCTGGGGATTCCCCTGACCGTGGATGTCCTGCTTGAGGACAGGGATCTGAAGCAACTGGAGGCGGCGGGATTGCCTTCGACGTCGGCGGATCCGCAGAGGGCGTTTGAGATGGCCGTCAAGTCCTACCTGCCCCTGCTCAACGAAATCGACAAGTACGAGGACAGGAAGCGCAAGGTGCGGGTCAAGGCGAACGAGTTCCTTCCCGGGCTGGATTTCAAGTCGGACGCCAGTCTGAACTGGGATGACGAGGAGAACTACGTTGATTTTGATGTGGATGATGTCATCGCGAATTCGCGGCTGGAACTTGACCTGCCCATCAATCGCTGGAAGCAGCGCAACGAGTATCGCGACCTGATCATCAAGTTTGAGGCCGGCATTCGCACCCTGGCCAAAGCCCTTGATGACCGCCGGAATGCGATCGCCAACGGCGTCCGCGATCTGGCGAGGGACCGCAATCTCTATCTGAACAACGTGGAAGCTGTTAAAAACGCCCAGGCTCGCCTTGATGAGCAGAATCTTCGCGCTCAAGCCGGGCAGGTGAACCAGCAGACCTACATTGACGCTCAGGACACCCTGATCCGAGCGGAAAATGACCTGTCCCTCAGCATGGTCAACGTGCTTTCCAGGCTCCTAGAACTGAAGCTGAACATGGGCGCGTTGGACGCCAGTCGGCCCCGGTTCTGGCTGGAGCGGGACATGGATTCCGGCCTGCTCGCTTCAGGAAAAGCCGCGGAGCCCCGGACGGCCGCGGAGATTCAATTGATCCCACCTGACAAACTGTTCAAAGAAAATGAAGACACCAACTGAAAACCCCTTGCGCAAACGGGCTCCGCTCATCGCGGGCGCCGCGATCCTGGCGGTGATCCTGATCTCGGTCATGGCCGGCGATTCCGAGAAGGAAACGCAGGAGGAGGAGTTCTACGTCGTGAAGAAGGACGATTTCCTCGTGACCATCGTCGAGGGCGGGACGCTGGAAGCGGTGAACGAGGTCAGCATCCGCAACGAGATGAAGTACAGCAGCAAGATCGTCAGCATCGTCCCGGAGGGCAGCTACGTGAAGAAGGGGGATTTGCTGTGTGAGCTCGACGTCTCAGAGATCGAGGACCGCCTGGATGAGCAGAAGCTGGCGGTGGAAAGCGCGGAGTTCGCGGTCACCCAGGCCGAGGAGAATCTGAAGATCCAGGTGAGCATCAACGAGTCCAATATCAAGGCGGCCGAATTGAAGCTGGAATTTGCCCAGACCGACCTGGAAAAATACAAGGACGGCGACTGGCCGCAGGCCCTCCGCGACGCCAAGGCCAAGATCCTGACCGCGGAGGAGAAGTTGAAGCTGGACGAGGAAACCTACGAGTGGTCGAAGAAACTGGAGGCGCAAGGCTTTGAGACCCGGCAGACCATGGAGCGCAACAAGCTGACCCTCTCCCAGTCCCAGAACATGTTTGACCAGTCGAAGGAGGCCATGCGTCTGCTGGAGACCTACGAGTATCCCAAGACGATCCGCCAATTCGAGGCCGATCGCGACGAGGCCAAGGCGGACTTGGAGCGCGTCAAGAAGCAGGCGGCCAGCCGTCTGGCTCAATTCGAAGCCGAAGTCACCTCGGCGAAGACCAAGCTGGAACTTCAGAGGAAGAAACTGGACGAGTTTACCACAGAGATCGAGGTGGCGAAGGTCTATGCGCCGGAGGACGGCCTGGTCGTCTACCCCTTCGTCAGTTTCCGCTCGATGAGTCAGGCGATGATCGAGGAGGGCGCCCAGGTGCGCTCGCGGCAGGAGATCATCAAGCTGCCCGACGTCTCGAAGATGAAGGTCTCCATCAAGGTGCACGAGACGCACGTCAACCAGGTCACCGAGGGCATGCCGGCCTATGTGGTTCTCGATTCCTTCCCCGATTCCCGTTTCGGGGCGCACGTGCGCAAGGTCAACACCATGCCCGACCAGCAGAGCCGGTTCTCCAATCCCGACCTGAAGGTCTATGGCACGGAGATCCTCATTGATGACAAGTTGCCGGACGTGAAGCCGGGCCTGTCGGCCCGCGCCGAGATCTTGGTCACCAACCTGCAAAGCGTCGTCAAGGTCCCCGTGCAGTGCATCACCACGCTGCAGGGTAAGCAGGTCGCTTTCGTGCAGAAGGGCGGTTCGGCGGAGCCCGTGCCGGTGGAGGTGGGCCTGTTCAACCACAAGTTCATCGAGATCAAGAGCGGGTTGAACGAGGGCGACAAGGTCCTGCTTTCGCCGCCTCTGGACGCCAGCGACGAGGGCATGGAGGACACCTTTGTCGGCGACGGCGAGGCTCTTCCCAAGGGCAAGGATCCTGAAAAGGTCCGCGAGGAGGTGCGCCAGTCCGAGAAAGCCCGCGGCGGAGACGATCAAAAGGGCGGCAAGAAGGGAGGCTTCGATCGCGAGGCCATGATGAAACGCTTTGACAAGGACGGCGACGGGAAACTGAGCGAGGAAGAGCGCGCCGAGATGCAGAAGTCCTTTGGCAACCGCAAGAAGGGCGGTCAAGGAGGCCCCAAGGGCGGCGGACCGAAAGGCGGCGGCCAAGGCGGTGGGCAGCGCGGACGCGAGGGCGCCTCGCTGGATGGCCTTGTCCCGGACCCCGGTTCGGAGGAGGTCGCGGCCCTGCGCGCCGCGGACAAGGCGGCGGCGAGGGAGGAGAAGAACTCCGAGAAGTTGATCCGCAAGGAGGACAAGCAGCGCCTGGCCGACCTCGGCATCAAGAAGAGCGGCTCTTCGGGCAAGAAGCCGAAGAAACCTTCCAAGAAGAACCCGAGCTGACGACCGAAGGGCGACGAGGGACGAAACAGTCGTGAGCAATCATGCGATCATCCGGATCGAGGAGATCCAGAAGAAGTACGTCATGGGCGAGGTCGAGGTGCTGGCGCTGCGCAGCGTCAACCTGGATGTGCTGGAAGGCACCTACCTGGCGATCATGGGCCCTTCGGGCTCCGGCAAGTCCACCATGCTGAACATCCTCGGCATGCTCGACCGGCCGACCAGCGGACGTTACTACCTCGGCGACCAGGACGTCTCCCAGATGCCCGACGACGAGCTTTCCGTGAACCGCGGCAAGCGGCTGGGCTTCATCTTCCAGTCCTACAACCTCATCGACCAGCTCACGGTCATCGAGAACATCCACGTGCCGCTCTTTTATCAGGGCGTGGATCTGAAGGACTGTTACGACCACTGCGTGGAACTCGCGAAGCTGGTCGGTCTGGCGGAACGGTTGCACCACCGGCCCAAGGAGCTGTCCGGCGGCCAGCAGCAGCGCGTGGCGATCGCACGTTCGCTGGTGAACGATCCGCTGATGATTCTCGCGGACGAACCCACGGGCAACCTGGATTCCAAGACCGGCAAGGAGGTCCTGGAGATTATCGACAACCTCAACGCCAGCGGGAAGACCATCGTGCTGGTGACGCACGATCCGAACGTCGCGACGCGCGCGCACCGCGTGGTGCACATGAAGGACGGCAACGTGGATCGCGACATCCTGAACCGCGAGATTCCGAAGCTGGAGAAGTCCCGGTTCATGGAAGGGGCGAAGGCGTAGTCTGCAGCGGCGGTTGCTTATGCGAATCAAGATTTCATCTGGAGGGAACAAGCTCCTCATTCCGCGGTCGGAGCGATGGAGTGGCGGAGTAAAGGAGTCGTTGGGGTTCCTTCAATTGGAGATCGAATTCCAAGACTCCCGGGCTTCAGGACTCCAAGGCTCCGGAACCCCAATTCTCCAACACTCCGCGCCCCCGGCGCTCCGCCCATGATTTCCCTCCGCCTTCTCCGCACCATCCAACTCGGCGTCAAGAGCCTGCTGCTGCACAAGTTGCGCTCCGGGCTGACAATGCTGGGCATCATCTTCGGAGTCTGCTCCGTGATCGCGATGCTCGCGATCGGCGAGGGCGCCTCCTACGAGGCGCAGGAGCGCATCAAACGCCTGGGCAGCAAGAACATCATCCTCCGCAGCGTCAAGCCGGCGGAGGATGAGCAGCAGTCCGCCTCGGGGCAGGGCGGTTTCGTTCTGGAATATGGCCTCAGCTACGACGACGCGCACCGGTTGCTCGACACCATTCCCGGAGTTGAGCGCGTGTTGCCGATGCGTTTGATCCGGGACAATGTCCGGTTCTCTCGCAGCTACATTCCCTGTCAGGTGGTCGGCACCATGCCGCATTACGCGGAGATTGTCGGGTTGGACATCGTCGCCGGCCGCTTCCTTTCCGCGACCGACGAGCGGCACCAGCACAACGTCTGCGCGATCACGGAGAGCCTGGCCGGGCGGTTGTTTCCCTATCAGAACCCGTTGGAACAGCCGATCAAGGTCGGCTCCGTCTACTACCAGGTCGTGGGCATCGTGCGGGAGACCAACCTGCCCGAACAGCGGGCGCAGCAGAGCGGTTCGGAGGGCGAGCCCATCGACAACAACATCTACCTGCCGCTCTCGACCACGCGGAAACGTTTCGGGGAGACCCTGATCAAGCGTTCGCAGGGCAGCTTCAGCGCCGAGCGCATCGAACTGCACGAGATCCGGATGCAGATGAAGGACGAACGCTTCGTGGAGATCGCCGACCCCCAGGTAAAGACGGTGCTGGGCCGCTTTCATGAGAAGATCGACTACGAAGTCATCGTGCCGTTGGAACTGCTGCGGCAGGCGGAGGAGACCAAGCGCATGTTCAACATCGTGCTCGGCGCCATCGCCGCGATTTCCCTGTTGGTCGGCGGCATCGGCATCATGAACATCATGCTGGCGACCGTCACCGAGCGGACACGCGAGATCGGTGTGCGCCGCGCCCTGGGAGCCAAGAAGCGCGACATCATCACGCAGTTCCTGGTCGAGACGGTCGTGCTTTCCATCGGCGGCGGCGTCATCGGCGTGATCTTCGGCGTGGTGATCCCGGCGGCGGTGGAACATTTTGCCGAGATGAAGACCATTGTGACGCCGATCTCGGTGATCATCGCCTTTGGCATCTCCGGAGCGGTCGGAATCCTCTTCGGCATCTACCCCGCCTCCGCCGCGGCGGACCTCGATCCCATCGAGGCGTTGCGGCATGAGTGATTCCAATGCGGAATCGGGAATGTGGAGTGCGGAATTGGGAAGGAGTTTCCCGCTGCCCGTGCGTCCATACCGCGCCCCCTCACCCTCTCATACCCCGCGCAGCGCTCAACACGCCGGGCGTGCCGCGCCGAAGCTCCTGAGCGAAGGCGGGTGGACATTCCGGCCATGAGCCACTACTTTTCCGGCCTCTTTCCGGGCCCATAGCTCAGCGGTTAGAGCAGGCGACTCATAATCGCTTGGTCGTAGGTTCAAATCCTACTGGGCCCACCAGTTTCTCCCCATCGCTGAAGCGGTTCCTCGCGCGGCGCATTGAGCGGTCGGCGAGGCGTTCATCGATGTGTATCCGGTTATGGGGATGCGTTTCGCTCGTCGTGTGGACCGCTCTCGAGAAATCGAACGGACGGGAGCTACATCATGGCAGTCGACAGCACAGGACCGGAAGAAGGCGGCGTCCCCAGGGCGGCGTTTGTCACCACGCAATGGGGACTGCTGCGCGCCGCGGCTGACAGCCAGGCGCCGGAGTTCGCCCCGGCGTTGGAGCGGCTTTGCCGGGACTACTGGTATCCGCTTTACGCCTTTGTCCGCCGCTCCGGCAACAGCCCCGACGATTCCCGTGACCTGACGCAGGGTTTTTTTGAGCGCCTCCTGAGCAAGCGGGCGTTCGCCAGCGCGGATCCGGAGATCGGGAGGTTTCGCTCGTTTCTGCTCGGGGCGTTGAAGAACTACCTGCGCAAGGCGCACCGGGATGCGAACCGGCTCAAGCGCGGCGGGGGGATTGCATTCGCGCCCTTGGAATGGGACGACGCCGAAGGGCGCTATTCGAACGAACCGGCGGATGACGCGACCCCGGAGTCGGTCTTCGACCGCAATTGGGCGCGTTCGACTGTCGGTCAGGTATCCAGTCGGTTGCGCGACGAGTACGAGGCCGCGGGTGAGTTGGAACGTTTTGAAACGCTGAGGTTCACGCTGGAGGATCCGCGCGCCGTGCCTTACGCGGAGATCGCGGAGCCGCTGGGCCTGACCGAGGCCGGGGTGAAATCCGCGGTCCACCGCCTGAGACGCCGCTTCCGGGAGCTGGTGCGGGAGGTGGTTGCGGAGTTGGTGGACGATCCTCGCGAGGTGGACGCGGAAATCCGGCTTTTGATCGAGGCTTTGGGCTGAAAACGCCGGGCGTGGGCTCTGGATGGAGGCTGGCGGATTCCAAGAAACCTCCTCCGTCGGACGGGTTAGGAAAGTAGTGCATGGCTGATTCTGGACGCGACCGATGCCAGTGGTGCGGAGATGTTCCGCTCGCCGAGGTCTCCTTGTGCGCCCGGTGCCTGATGGAGAGCCTGTTTCCCGAATTCTGTCCGGGGTCGACGGAGGCGGCGAAGGAGGATGACGGGGCGCCGCGAAAAGGCGAGGACCGGCGCCGGCCCGAGATTCGCGTCCGACGGGAATCGTCTTGATCGACGGGCTCCCGCGTTCCAGATTGCCGGCCGTCCCGCCGGAGGACATGAACAACCTCGCCATGCTCTCGCAAACCGATCCTCATTGTCCGCGTTGCGGTTCTCCCTTGTCCGAAGCCGGCGGGCTCTGCGCCCGCTGCGCGCTGGGGGCGGCGTTCGGGGAGGATGGGTTGGACGAGGATTCGCGCCGGCTGCAGTCAGAGCTCGACGAACGACACGCCGGTCTACCGGGCTACCTGGTCCTGCGTTTTGTCGCGCGGGGCGGGATGGGGATGGTCTACAAGGCGCGCCACGTCGAATCCGGACGAATGGTCGCCCTGAAGATCCAGCCGGCGATCGATTCCCGCAACGAACGGGCCGCAAAACGGTTTGAGGCGGAGGCCCGAGCGGTTGATGGAATCGAGCATCCGAACATCGTCTCCGTTCGGGATGCCTGCCGCTGGAACGGCCGTCCCTTTCTGGTGACGGACTGGGTTGACGGAGCCGGGCTCGATGTCTGGGCTGCGCAACGGCGGGCCGCGATCGCCGTCCTGAAGACTTCGCGGCGGGACGAGGCGCAGGCGGACATGTGCCGGAAGGCGGCCGAAATCCTGGCGGTTGTCGCGCGGGCGGTGTCGTGGCTGCACGACGCGGGAATCGTGCATCGTGACCTGAAACCTTCGAACATCCTGATCGACCGCTCCGGGGCGCCCCATGTTTCGGACTTTGGCGTGGCGGGACGGTTGGCGGCGTCGGACCGGTTGACCTGGACCGGGGAAATCGTGGGGACGCCGGATTTCATGTCGCCGGAACAGGTCCGAGGCGAACTGCACGGCGGCTCGGTCTCCGGGGACATTTTCAGTCTCGGAGCGGTCCTGTATTGGATTCTGGCGGAACGTCCGCCCTTTGCCGGAGGCAGTGTGATGGCGTCGCTCAAGAAGCTGGAGGGGCCGGAGGAAGCTGTGTCGATTTCGCGTGAGGGGCGACGCGTGGACCGGGATCTGGAGGAGATCGCGCTAAAATGTCTGAGGAAGGACCACGCTGCCCGCTATGGGACAGCCACGGATCTGGCGGAGGATCTGGAGCGATGGCTCGCGGGGACGCCGATCGTCGCGAGGCCGCGGACCCTGGTTGAACGGCTTACCGGTCGACGCTCGTTTCCCCGCTGAGCGATTTGCAGGCTCGGCGGGAGAATTCGAAGTTGAGGTTCGGCGGGCTGGAGAGCAGGCTGCGCGCCGGTTCTTGAAATTGAACTTCACATGAGTCAGGAAAGATTTTCCAGAAGCGGGATCCTGGTCTGCGTCGGGGCGGCGGCCGTCCTGCTGGCGTTCGTGCTGCTGCGTCCCGATACGGCCGAGCCGGAGGTGGATTATTTCAAGGGGCGCGCGCCGGTGGAGACCCTGCTTTCCGAACTGGACCGGCGCGACGGGACCTTCTTGGAGAAGGGAAGCTCGAACCTCTACACGGGCTGGGTCGTGGAACGCTACGGGGACGGCGTCTTGAAATCGAGGACGGAGGTTGTGGACGGCCGCTTGGCCGGCGTTTCCGAGGGCTACTACACCAACGGTCAGATGCAGGTGCGGGAATTCTTTACCAACGGCGTCTCCCACGGCGTTCGCACCAAGTGGCGGATGGACGGTTCGAAGCTCTCCGAGGGGGAAATCGTCGCGGGCGAGTTCAACGGCGTGTTCCGCAAGTGGCACGAGAACGGGAAACTCCACCAGAGGGTCGAGATGAGCAACGGCGTTCCGCAAGGCGTCTCGCGCGGTTGGTATCGCAGCGGCTACCTTCAGAGCCGCGTTGTCCTGGACAAGGGCAAGGTGGTCAAGCGTGAGGACTGGCAGGACAACGAGAAACGGGAAGAGCCAGGGATTCTGGACAAGGATTGAATCCACCCGAATCTTGGCAAAGCCCCGCGCGTCTGACACCCTGCGACGCTTAATCCCATGAAAAGACTCCTGCTTCTCCTTTCGCTCGTCCTCGCTGCCGGAACCTCCGTCGCGGCGAAGAAACCCAACATCGTCTTCATCATGGCCGACGACCTCGGTTGGTCCGAGCTGGGCTGCTACGGCCAGACGAAGATCCGCACGCCGCACATCGACGGATTGGCGAAGCAGGGCATGCGCTTCACCTCGGGATACACCGGCAACGCCGTGTGCGCGCCCTCGCGCTGCGTGCTGATGACCGGCAAACATCCGGGGCACGCCGAGGTGCGCAACAACCGCGCGATGACCCGCTTCGGCGAGCCCGAGGGGCAGCATCCCATTTCGGCGGAGGCGGTGACGGTCGCGGAACTGTTGAAGAAGGAGGGCTATGCCACCGGCGCGTTCGGCAAGTGGGGCCTCGGCAACACCGGGTCCTCCGGCAACCCGACCAAGCAGGGCTTCGACCGCTTTTTCGGCTACAACTGCCAGGCCCACGCGCACAGCTACTACCCGGAGACGCTCTGGAGCGACAACAAGAAGGTGAAGCTGAACAACAATCCGCCCGTGCCCGGCCACGCTTCGCTGGCGAAGGGCGCCGATCCGGCGAACCCGCGCAGTTACGATGAATTCAAGGGACAGGACTACGCGCCGGACCGCATCAACGAGCAGGCGTTGAAGTTTATCCGCGATCACAAGAACGAGCCGTTCTACCTGTATTATCCCACCATCATCCCGCACGTCGCGTTGCACGTGCCGGACGAGGAGTTGAAGCCCTACCTCGACCTGAAGTGGAACGACCCGCCCTTCACCCGCAGCGGAGGCTACGGCTATACCCCGCATTTCACGCCGCGCGCCGCCTACGCCGCGATGATCTCCCGCATGGACCGATATGTGGGCAATGTGTTGAGCGAACTCAAGAAGCAGGGGTTGGAGGACAACACCATCGTCGTCTTTACTTCCGACAATGGCGCCACGCACCTGAAGGACGAGGTGGATTTTGACTTCTTTGAAAGCGTGAAGCCGCTTCGGGGGTTGAAGGGCTCGCTTTATGAGGGCGGCATTCGTGTGCCGCTGATTGTGAAGTGGCCGGGGCGGGTGAAGGCGGGCAGCGAGTCCGGCTTCCGAACCGGCACCGAGGACTGGATGCCAACCCTGCTGGACCTGATCGGCGCCAAGACCAAGGCGCCCAAGGACATTGACGGCATCAGTATCGCGCCGACGCTCCTGGGCAAGAAGCAGCCGGCGCGGAAGTTCCTCTATCGTGAGTTCACCGGTTACGGCGGGCAGCAGGCGGTCTGGCTGGGGAAATGGAAGGGCGTCCGACAGAACATGCTCAAGAAGGGCAACAAGGACCCGCTGAAGATCGAACTCTACGATCTTAAGGCGGACATCTCCGAATCGAAGGACGTGGCCGCAGCGAATCCCAAGGTGGTCGCCCGCATCCGCAAGTTGATGGCCGAACAGCACACGCCTGACGAGATCTTCAAGTTTCCGCCGATCGATTGATCGGGAAGGCGGTTTGGTTTGAAGTCCGGCGGGGGGGGGGGCGCCCCCCCCCCCCCCCGGGGGGGGGGGGGGGGGGGGGGGGGCCCGGGGGGGGCGGGGGCGCCGGGGGGGGGTGGACGAGGGAGCAGGGCACCAAAACAAAAAAAACCCACAG
>JAYPFK010000002.1:65983-97713 GCA_038126235.1 Verrucomicrobiales bacterium | reverse complement strand
GTGTGTCGCCGGGGGGTCGCCGCGGCCCCGCTGGGTGTTTTTTTTGCGGGGGGGGTCTGCGACCGGCGCATGTTGAATGCTCCCTCGTTGTGGATGTCCCGATTAGAGCGGTCCCCAAATTGCCATAGCCGGATTTGTGCCGCCCCGATGGGGCTTTGAAATGGGGCGATCAGCGGTCACAGTTTTTCCTTAGATCGCTCTATCGTCGTCGGCAGAGGAGAAGCTGCAGGCGGAAGAAGGCGGTCCTGAGCGGCGCTCGGAGGCGGATGCCGTATTTTGCCGAAGCCCGCAAAGCGGTCCAGCCTCCCCGGCTCCAGGCCTGGTTCCATTCCCGCAGTCGGCTGAGGACTGGCGAGTCGGGAAGGCGTTCCACGATTCGTTGCTCCAACGCCAGGCTCTGGATGCGCCGATTTTCAAGGCGACGGGCGATCGGGCCGTCGGGGGCGCGGATCGAGAGCAAGTGGCTCCAGCGGGTTTGGCGTCCTATGCCGCTTACGTTGGAGCTGTGGCGGCGGTAGTCGATGAGGGACTGGGGCAGATAATGGATGCGGCCGGATGAGGCCGCCAGCAGGCCCAGCCACCAGTCATGGCTGATCGTCCCTGCGGGGAGGGGCAGGGCCAGTCGACGCAGCGAGTCGTTGAACATCGCGGAACAGCCGGTCACGAAGTTCTGTGTGATCAGGCGGCCCAGCGGATCGTGGTCCAGGTGGCCGAAGCCCAGCGCACGGTGCATGGATGGCGCGATTTCGGAGCCGTCGGCGTCGATCAGGCGGAGGTCGGTATGGAGCAGGGCCGGGATGTCCGCCGGTTCGGGCGATTGTCTCTCCTCAAACGCTGAGATCATGGTCTGGAGCCGGTCTGCCGGCCAGACATCGTCTTGATCGGAGAGAAAATACAGAGCCTTCTCCGGAGCCGCCTCCATGAGCAGTCCGAAATTCCGGGTTGGTCCGACGCGTTTTGTCGCCGGCAGAATCCCGATGCGGCTGTCGCGTGCGACGTATTGCTCCAGTATCTTCGGGGTGCGGTCGCTTGAAGCGTCATCGCGGATCAGCAGCCGCCAGTCGGCATGGGATTGCGCGAGGATGCTGTCGAGTTGTGGGGGCAGGAACCGCTCGCCGTTGTGGGTGGCGAGGAGAATGATCACTGGAGCCTTCCGGCTCATCCCCCGACGAGAAGCGAGGGCGTCACCTTGTCGTCGCCAACGCTGAAACGCGGGAAGGCCTTGAGGGAGAAGGTGACGGCCACGGTGAAGTCGTCGCGTCCGCCGCGCGATTCACGGATGCGGAAGGTGAGCGCGCCGGTCCAGCTGCGGAGGTCGCGGTAAAGGGTATAGTATTGCTCTTCCAGGCGTCCGTCGCGGGCCTCGAACAGGTGTTGCGTGCGCAGCCCCCAGTCTTCGTTGAAGCGGAGGTAGAAAGTCCCGTAGATGGAGCTGGAACCGGAGTCGACGCCCAACACCGGGATGTCGCGGATGTAGCGATGACCGACGGAGAAGCTCCAGATGTTGCTCGGTTCGAAGGTCATGTAGTTGTCCGCCTGCTGGAAGACGCCGGCGTCGATGTCGTAACGCGTCTGGGAGGTCATGCTCAGCCAGTTGCGCGGCTGGAAATCGACGTCGGTGAAGAGGTCGGAAAAGGTTGCCTGGTCCGGTCGACGGCGGGCGTGCCAGTCGAGATACACCGCTGAGCGCAGGACATCCTCGACCCGTTCCTCGCGCTTGGTCTGAAACCGGTTGCGCAGGCCGAAGCGGATGGTGTTCTCGCTGTCGACCGAGTCGATGGAGTTGAATTCGGGGTATTCGATGGGCAGCAGGCGGAAGGTCGGGAAGCGCGTGTCGAACTGCGGCAGGTTGCGCGGAATCTCGGAGGGCGAGGGGACGTAGACGTAGTTCACCGAGGGTTCCAGGATGTGCCGCAGTTCATGGATGTCGAGCAGGCGGCTTTCGGCGCCCTTGAAGACGCGGGAGGCCTTCAGGGAGACTTCCGCGCCGGTGTTGAACACGAAGCGATCCTCCTCGTTGAACGGGATGCCGGCCCCTTCGGCCTCGCCATAATGAGTCAATCGACCGCCGACGCGGGGGGTGAAGTTCAGCCAGCCGAAGAAGGTCCGGGGCAGGGTGATCTGGTGGAAGGTGTCGCCGCGCCAGGCCGCGAACTCGGGGATGCCGTTGTTGGCGTATTGATGGCGGAAGTAGCCGAAGGAGCTTTCGCTGTCGTAGAAGAGCGGGGTGGAGCCGATCTGCTGGCGGACGCCGGTCAGCTTGACATCGGGCAGCCGCTCCACCGTGTCGAAGAAGTCGTTGACCTGCGGTTGGGCAAGGGCGTTGAGGCTGAAGTTGCGCCAGAACTGGTTTACCTCGAAGTAGGTGGACGGCTGCGGGTTGCGGCGGTACTCGCTCTCGAAAAAGTCGCGGATGAAGAATTCATCGGACTGCCAGCGGACATTGGCCCGGGCGGTCAGGTTTTCGCGCAGCTTGACGCGGTGGGAGAACTGGAGCCGGTGGCGCTGGCTGTCGATCGGACGGGCCAGGCTGTTCGTGCCCGGTTCGTCGTCGCGCGTCATGTAGAACCGCGTGGAGCCGACGCCGAAGCGGCCGATGTCGTAGGTCAGGTCGGGGCCTCCGCCGAAGCCGCGCTTCTGCCGGTAGTCGAGGTTGACCGCGCCGCTCAGGTTCGTGTTGAGCTGCCAGTTGTAGGAGCCGAGGATGAAGGGGCCGTAGAGGCTGCGGTAGCCCGGCGTCAGCTCAATGTTGTTCGGATGGCGCTCCGCGTAGTCGCGGCGGTAGTAGGGCCAGTAGAAGATGGGAATCTTCCCGACGTAGGCGGTGGCCCCATAGGCGGCGATGCGCTTGCCGGGAAACACGATGAGGGTCTTCGCCTTCACCCGGTAGACCGGGTCTTCGATGTCGTCGGTGGTGAGGATGCTGTCGCTGGCGGTGTAGATGTGCTTGTCCATCCCGCTGGCGAGGTTGGTCGCGGTGAGGTTCCGTCCGGCGGCGAAGTAGGGGGCGTCGCCCACCTCGAAATGGTCGCCCTGCATTTCCTCGGTCTCGAAGTTGTAGCTGAGGCGTTCGCCGATCCAGAGGGAGTCGCCGCGCTGAAGCTGAACGTCGCCCTCCGCCACGGTGAGGCTGGTATCGCGGTTCACCGACATGCTCTTGGCGGTGAGGACCGCGCCCTTGTAGGTGGCGCGGACGCCGTCGGGGTGGGAGGCCTTGATGAGGGTGTTCTCCAAGGATTCGAAATTGGCCTCGCCGCCGGTGACCGACTCGATGACCAGCTTGGCCTCCTCCTCCGATTCGGCCGGGGGCGCTGTCGGCGTGGGGGCCGGCTTCGAATTGTCTTCCGCCGCTTGCGCGGAGCAAAGCAGGGACGTGAGCGCGACCGCCAGGAGGATGTGAAACCGTTTCATCATGAGGCGGTTGCAGCTAACCAAATCAGGACGACGGCGCCAAGCGGTTTCGGGGTGGGGCGGTTCGGTTCACGATGGAGAACGGGGAAGGCGGCGGGCTGCGGTCCGCATCGGTGGTCGTGGTTCAAAATCCCAAGCTCCAAATGTTGGGGTGTGGGGGTATGAGGGAATAGGGGGATGGGTTTGACGCTGGTGGGAGCGGGCGATGGGGCAGTTGCGGTTCGCGGTGTGGACTGTGGGTCTGAAATCCCAAGCTCCGAGTCTCGAAACCGGAAAACCCGAGTTTCCGAGGCGGAAGGAGTCGACGTTCCGCAGATTTGATCCAAGCGTCGGTTGTTTGGGATGGGGAACTTGGAGCTTCTTCATCCCATACCCCCATCCGCCCATTCCCTCATACCCCCCTCACAAATACGGATCATTCTTGATCTTGAGCCTGCGCGGCAATGGATCGGGATTGATCTCCGCGGCCGGGCGGTTCTCCTCTTTGGCGACCGAGGCGGCGAGGCCGGCGATCTGGCCGGTGGTCATCCAGAGCGGTTCCATGCGGAGGACGGACATCGCGATGTGCGTGCTGGAAAGCGGGACGGGCGCGAGGAGGTTGTCGAGGTTGCGGGGCAGCATGGCTCCGTAGGGAACCTGGCCCGGTTGGGCGGGGCCGAAGGCCTTCTTGGGATACCAGAGGACGCCCTCCATCCAGCCGTCCACCGCATAGCGGCGATCGTGGCAGGGATGGACGTCGAAGGAGTGTTCCCCGATGGCGATGGGATGCTCCACCTTCGGCGTGCGGCCGGTCTTCGGATCCACGATGAAATTGTGCTGGGTGACGAGCGCGCGGCCCTCGATGCGCCGTCCTTGTCGGACGTAGATTTGCCAGGGCCAGTGGCCGTTGTCGGGGAATTCGTCGCGGTGCAGACCCGCCGGCTTCCAGACCGCGCGGATCTTCTCCGGGACGCGCTTGTCATTCTGGAGAAACCACACGTAGCTGGCGGCGTGATCCAGGTGGAACTGCTCCAGCCGCGCGCGATGATGCCGCCCGGCCTCCGGCCAGCTCCAGCTCACGCCCGGGCAGTTCAGGCTGGTCAACTGGTCGATGGAGCCATTGAGCTGGAACTTCTGCCGGGGAAGCTTCGTGCCCAGCGTGCGCCGCTTCACCCGGCCGCTGGCGAAGTCGTCGAGCAGCGGCAGGATGTCCTGGAGATGTTGTTCGTAGCTCGCCGGCTTCTCGAAGGGGACGCGCTTTTCCGGATCGGTCGTGAAGATGGACCGCGCGCAGAAGGCCTGGATCGCCGGCGAGGCCTCGCCCGTGTCCGGCGTCATGATCTGCACACCCTTCTTCCAGTTCATGTAGTGGATGCCGGCGTAGGATTCGCCATGCTCGTCGCGTCCCTCGCGGCCGACGCGATACGGAACGCCCGCCGCCGCCGCGAGGTCGCCTTCGTAGGTTCCGTCAATGAAGGTCCGCGCCTGCACGGTCACGCGTCCGGCGTCCGGCGTTTCCAGTTCCGCCGAATCCACGATCCGATCGCGCGACTCCACCTTCGTCAGGTGATACCCGCGCAGGAAGGTTAGCCGCTCCGCCTCGCGCTCCAGCATCCGTTCTAAGACACGTTCGGCGACGGAGGGTTCGTAAAACCAACCGTCGCGGATGAGCGGCCACGCGGGCGAATTCTCCCCGAGCGTCTGGCGATAGTCTTCCCGCACGCCGTCGATGAACTCGATCAGCAGCCCGCCGAACACCTCGCGTCGCACGGCGTCCGTGGTGCAAAGCCCGCTCGCCGTCATGCCTCCGGGATGCGTCTTGGGGCAGGCAAGGATCACCCGGCAGCCGCGCCGCGCCGCCTCGATGGCGGCGGCCAACCCGCCCGGAGTCGAGCCGTAGACGAAGGCGTCGCAGTCGAGGGTGGCGCCCTCGGGGCTGTTGGGGGCGGCGGTAGCGGGCTCGGCGGCGACGGAGCCAGTCGCAGTCAGTGTCGCGACGGCGGTTGTGCCGACTTGGATGAATTCACGGCGGTTCATGGGGTGATGGGTGCGATGGTCGGCCCGGAATCTACTGTGGGGGAAGAGGAGGAGCAACGCCCGACGAAGAACGGAGCAGTGCGACGCGTCTCGTGGGGGCGGGGGAAGCGATGTTCATTTCGGGGCTGAAGGTCCCGGCGCACAAAGCTCAGGGTTTCGTCCCTGGGAAAATCCGCCAAACCGATACAAGCTCACCTCCGCCAGGGGAAGCCCCGCCCCGGAGGGGCGATCCGAGGGTGGCCGGTCGGTGGAAGGCGCGAGGCGCCTGGAACCACCGGAACACGCCATCCGCCAAGACCTGCGCCCCGGCAGGGTCGCTCCGAACAGCTTCACACGGAAAACATCCGCCACCTGGGTTGTTCACCTGCGTTGTTGTCTGGCGCCCCTGCCGGGGCGCATGGGTTTCTTGGCTTGTATCCGGTGGTTCCGGTCACTCCGCGACCTGCCCACACCGGCTACCTTCGTGGCGTCCCTTCCGGACTTTGAAATGGGCTCGACGGAGTCTCTCCCCACCGGTCTTACGATTCCTTCGGCTTCGGCGCCGTTCAATCCGCCCATGCGCGCAGAGTATCCGCGCCCGGTTCGCCCCAATAGATTCGCGCGTCTTCGATCAGTCCCTTGAAGTTGTTGCCGTTGGGGTAGGCGTTGACCATGGAGCCGGTGTCGGCGGCGATAGTGAGCGGGTCGGCGGGTTTGCCGGTGATGAACTTGGACTTCACCGCCGCGCCGGAGGGGACGCCGTCGATGAGGAGTTGGAGTTGGCCCTGTTTGTCCAGGCGGCCAGCGAGGTGGGTCCATTCGTCCAGGTTGACCTTGCCGGTTCCGATTGCCTCGTAGAGTCGTCCGCCGGAGCGGATGCCGATGTGCGGGATGCCGTGGTCGAGCCAGAGCGAGAAGCCCATGGACTCGCCGCCCTGTGCGAGAATGACGCCGGAATCGGCCTGCGGGCGGACCCAGGCTCCGACGAGCATGGGCTTGTAGGCTGGATCGGGGCTCGTGGCGCGGATGTAGCCGATGTTTTGCTTCCCGTTGAATTCACCGGCCAGGCTGTTGCGACCGAACCAGAGTTTCGTCCCCTTGGCCTCCTTACCGCCGTAGTCGAGACGCCAGGCCAGTTCCGTCTTGGCCTTGGCGGGATCGGGGGGGAGCGGCGGTTCCTGGAATTCGGCGACCTTGTATTCCGCGCGCAGGCGTTCGAGTTCTTTCTTCAGGCCGGCGATCTCGTCCTGGTATTCCGGCTTCCGGTAGAGGTTGTTCATCTCGAAGGGATCGTGCAGGAGGTCGAACATCTCCCATTCGCCGATGGGGTAGTAATGGATCAGTTTGTAACGGCCGGTGCGCACGCCGTAGTGGCGCTGGACCATGTGGACGGCAGGGTATTCGTAGTAGTGGTAGTAGAGCGACCTGCGCCAGTCGGTCGGCTGCGAGCCCTTGAGCAGCGGCAGGATGCTGCGGCCCTGCATGTCGGCGGGGACGCGCGCGCCGGCGATTTCGAGGAAGGTCGGGGCGAAGTCGATGTTCTGGATGAGGTTCCGGTTTTCCGTGCCGGGATCGATCATTCCCGGCCAGCGGATCATGAAGGGGGCGCGGAAGGACTCCTCGTACATCCACCGCTTGTCGAACCAGCCCTTGTCGCCGAGGTAAAAGCCCTGGTCCGCGTTGTAGATGACCACGGTGTTCTCCGCGAGGCCGGTCTTGTCGAGGTAGTCGAGGACGCGGCCGACGTTGTCGTCCACCGACGCGATGCTGCGGAGGTAGTCCTTCATGTAGCGCTGGTATTTCCAGCGGACGAGCTCCTTCCCCCGGAGGTTCGCGGCGCGGAAGGCATCGTTCTTCGGCTCGTAGGCGGCGAGCCAGGTGGAAAGCTGCTCCGGGTTGAGGTTGGGAGGCGGGACGAGCTTGAGGTCACGGTCGTTCATGTGCTCCGCGAGGGTCATCTCCTGCTTCTTGGCGGCGGAGGTGCGGCCCGCGTAATCGTCGAACAGGGTGTGCGGCTCGGGGATCTCGACGTCGTCGTATTTGTGCAGGTAATCCGGGCCGGGCGCCCATTCGCGGTGCGGCGCCTTGTGCTGATACATCAGCATGAAGGGGCGGTTGGAATCGCGCTTCCGTTTCAGCCAGTTGAGCGTGAGGTCGGTGAGGATGTCGGTGGTGTAACCCGTGTAGTTGACCACGCCGTCGGCGGTGCGGATCGGCGGGTTGTAGTAGGGGCCCTGGCCGACCAGGACATTCCAGAAATCGAAGCCCGTCGGTTCGCTCTTCAAATGCCACTTGCCGACGATGGCGGTCTGGTAGCCGACCTCGCGCAGCAGCTTGGGGAAGGTCTGCTGCGAGCCGTCGAAGGTGACGCGGTTGTCGATCTGGCCGTTCACGTGGGTGTGCTTGCCGGTGAGGATCGTGGCCCGGCTCGGCGCGCAGATGGAGTTCCCGACGAAACAGTTGCGGAACAGCATGCCCTCCTTGGCGATGCGGTCGAGGTTTGGCGTGGAGTTGATCCGCGAACCATAGGCGCTGACGGCGTGGGAGGCGTGGTCGTCGCTGAAGATGAACAGGATGTTCGGGCGCGAATCCGCGGCGGAGGCGGAAAGGGAGGCGGAGAACAAAAGGGCGGCCAAGAGGCGGAGGGCTGGCTTTGTCATGGGGCGGGAGTGTGGGGAATGGAGACGGAGGGTCAATCCCCGGTTGATTCTCCTTGCACGCTCCCTCATGCGACAAAACAATCCGCAGCCTGTGATTCGTTTGGTTTTCAGTCTGGGCCTTCTGCTGACGCTTCCTCTGCCGTCGGGCTTTTCTGCCGCGGCGGCGGCCAAGGCCGATCATGCCCGCGATATGGCGCGCGGAGTCGTCTTGTTCAAAGCCGAGGTGGGGGGGCTGCTGCGGGACAACTGCCTGGAATGTCACGGCGGCTCCAAAGTGCGCGCGGACTTTGATCTTTCCTCCCGGGAGACGCTGCTCAAAGGCTTCACGGACGGACCGGCGATCGTTCCCGGCAACGCGAAGGGCAGCCTGCTGGTGAAACTCATCCGGCATGAGGAGAAGCCGGGGATGCCCCACAAGCGGGAGAAACTTCCGGATCGTGCCATTGCCGCGATGGTGGAATGGATTGACCTGGGAGCGCCCTACGACAAGCCCTTGGTCGAGGCGTCCGCGCGTGCGGCCGGGAAGGGGCCGCTGACGGTGACGGAAAAGGACCGGCAGTTCTGGTCGTTCCGGCCGTTGCGCGATACAGAGCTTTCGGAGGCGAAGGGCGAATCAGGCGCGGCGGGCCCCATCGATCGGTTCGTGGACGCGAAACTGGCGGAGAAGGAGATCGTTCCGAACGGGGAGGCCGACCGCCGAACGTTGCTGCGGCGGGCCTATTTCGATCTGATCGGCGTGCCGCCAACACCGGAGGAGACCGCCGCGTTCCTGAACGATGGTCGGCCCGATGCCTTTGCGGAACTGGTCGATCGCCTGCTCAAGGATCCGCGGTATGGCGAACGCTGGGCGCGGCATTGGCTGGATGCGACGCGCTTCGCCGAGAGCCATGGCTTCGAGCAGGATTACAACCGACCCCACGCCTATCATTATCGCGACTTCGTCATCAAGGCTCTCAACGCCGACATGCCCTACGACCAGTTCGTGAAGTGGCAGTTGGCGGGGGATGAGCTCGCGCCGGACAACCCGTTGGCTCTCATGGCGACGGGCTTCCTGGGCGCGGGCGTGTTTCCCACCCAGTTGACGGAGAAGGAGTTTGAGTCCGCGCGCTACGATGAACTGGACGACATGATCTCCACGACCGGCGCCGCGATGCTGGGAATGACCATCGGTTGCGCGCGGTGCCACGATCACAAGTTCGATCCGATCCCGATGCGCGACTACTACCGGATGCTTTCGACCTTCGCGACGACGATTCGCAGCGAGATCGACCTGGACCTGGAACCCCAGGAACATGCGCGGAAGCTGGCCGCATGGGAGAATCGGCATTCGGAGGTCGTGGCCGCGTTGAAGGCCTACGAGCGTGACCGGCTTCCGGCGGCTTTCACGAAATGGATCGCCAACCCTCCGGAGGTCGAAGCGGCTCCGTCGACCTGGATGTTGTTGGCCAACTTGGAGGCGAGTTCGAGACATGGGGCGACCTTCGCGCCGCAGGAGGACGGCTCCTTGTTGGTCCGCGGCAAGAACCCCAAGGATGACGAATGGGTTCTCCGGACCACGTTGGCGGGCGGAACCTTGACCGCGTTGCGCGTGGAGGCTTTGACCCACGATTCGTTGAAACGCAAGGGCCCCGGGCGCGCGGGCAACGGCAACTTCGCCCTGAGCGACATACGCGTGTTCCGCGAAGCGGTGCACGGCGGCAAACGCGCGCCAATCAAGCTGGCGACTGCCCGCGCCACCCACGAACAGAACAAGGGTGGCCTGTCCGTCGCCAGTTCGATCGATGCCGACAAGCGCAAGACGGGGTGGGCGGTGGACTTCGGCGGGATCGGCGAGGACCAGGCGGCGGTGTTCGAATTTGCGGAAGCCGCGGAGTTCAAGCCCGGTGACGTATTGGTCGTCGAAGTGGATTTCTTTGTGAACACGAGCCATACGATCGGTCGGCCGCGTTTCGCGGTGACTGGCGCGGCGGTTCCTGTTCCGCTGGACGGCGAGGCGAAGACGTCGTCGTTGGCGGGGTTGTTGAGCGCGCTGGGCGATGTGAGGGACCTGTCCGGGGCGTCCGCCGAACGCCGGGCGGAACTGTTGGAATTGTTCAAGCCGCTGGACGCGGGTTGGGCGGCGTTGCACGCGGACGTGCAGGCGAGTCTGGCTGAAAAGCCGAAGCCGGAACTGACGAAGGTCCAGGTGACGAGCGAGGGCTTTCCGCCGACCAAACACCATGCGGACGGTCGCGGCTTTCCGCACTTCTACGAGAAGGTCTATTTTCTGAATCGCGGCGATGTGAACCAGAAGAAGGACGAGATGAACCAGGGGTTTCTGCGTGTTCTCATGACGGACGGGGTTGGGGAGGAACATTGGCGGGAGACCGCGCCAAAGAACTGGCGCACGAGCTATCGGCGGCGTTCGCTGGCGAACTGGATCACGGATACGGAGGAAGGAGCCGGAGCCCTGTTGGCGCGGGTGATGGCGAACCGGCTCTGGCAGCATCATTTCGGGCGCGGCATCGTGGCCACGCCGAACGACTTTGGCTCCCAGGGCGAGCGGCCGACGCATCCCGAACTGCTGGACCGCCTCGCACGTGATCTGATCGCGGGCGGGTGGCGGTTGAAGGCGCTGCACAAGCGCATCATGCTCAGCGCGGCCTATCGTCGGAGCGGCGATTCCGATCCCGCCAAGGCGGCGGCCGATCCAGAGAATCTCCTGCTCTGGCGACGCGAGCCAAAGCGTCTGGAGGCGGAGGCCTTGCGCGACAGTCTGATTGCCTTGGGCGGCCTGCTTGACAGTCGGATGTATGGGCCCGGTTCGCTTGATCCGAATCACAAACGGAGGAGCATCTACTTCATGATCAAGCGCAGCCGGCTGGTCCCGATGATGCAGGTGTTCGATGCGCCGGAGCCCCTGGTCAGCCAGGGCAGTCGTCCCAGCACAACCGTCGCGCCGCAGGCCCTGACGCTGATGAACAGTTCGCAGGTGCGCGAATACGCGGAAGGGATGGCGAAGCGGTTGGGCCGGGGAGAAGTGGGAGCCGCCGTGAATCGTGGCTTTCAGATCGCCTTGTCGCGCGCGCCCGACGCGGCTGAACTGCGGGAGAACGTCGCCTTCATCGTGGAGCAGATGCGGAGCTACGAACAGGACGGCGTCAAGAATCCCCGGGAGAATGCGCTTGCCGATTTCTGCCAGATCCTCATGAGCCTGAACGAGTTTGCCTATGTGGAGTGAATGGCAAGAAATTGGACGTTCTGGAAGGGGCCAAGCTGAACGCGCCGCACTCCAAAACGCTGTCGCGGAGTCGGGGACGCCTGTTGCGTCGAGAGTCTCGTCAAGAACCCAAGCGTTGGAGCCATGAGCAGTAAACCTTCACCTCACGTCTTTCCCTCCCGCCGGGAAGCCCTCAGGCGCGCCGGCGGCGGACTGGGCCTGCTCGGTCTCGCCTCGTTGCTGGCGGACGAAGGGATGCTGGTTTCCTCCGCCGACGCCGCGATCTCCGGCGATCCGCTGATCGCGCGCCCGTCGCATTTTGGAGGCCGGGCGAAGTCGGTGATCTGGCTGTTCATCAATGGCGGCCCCAGCCACGTGGACACCTGGGATTACAAGCCCGAGCTGGAAAAGGCCGACGGCAAGGAACTGGAGGGCTTCGACCGCTTCACCGGCTTCTTCGCGAATTCCGTTGGGCCGTTGATGAAGTCGCCGTTTGAGTTCCGGCAACACGGGCAATGCGGCAAGCATGTGAGCAGCCTTTTTCCCGGTCTGTCGCGGCACGTGGACAAGATGGCCTTCATCCACTCGGGGCACACGGAATCGAACAACCACAGCCCGGCGCTGTTCATGATGAACTGCGGCCAACCGCGCATGGGGCTGCCCTGCGTCGGTTCCTGGGCGACCTATGGGCTCGGCTCGGAAAGTCGGAACCTGCCGGCGTTCTGCGTGATGTCCGATCCGCTCGACCGCGGCCTGCCCAAGGGGAGCGCGGCGAACTGGGGCGCGGGCTTCCTGCCCAGCGTGTTTCAGGGCACCTGGCTCAAGCCCAAGGGCGACGCCATCGACAACCTTCATCGGCCCGGACACATGAGCGGGACGCAGCAGCGTCGTCAGCTCGATCTGCTCGCCCGGATGAACCGCCGCCATCTGGCCGCGAATCCCGGGGAGGCGGAACTGGCGGCGCGGATCGAGAGCTTCGAGCTCGCCTACCGCATGCAGAGCGCCGCGCCCGAGGCGATCGATGTGGATTCCGAACCGGACTCCATCAAGCGGCTCTACGGGATGGGCGAAAAGCGTTGCGACCACTTTGCCCGGCAGTGCCTGACCGCGCGTCGGTTGGTCGAGCGCGGCGTGCGCTTCGTGCAGATCTACTCCGGCGGCATGGAGAACCAGCGTTCCTGGGACGGGCACAAGGACATCAAGGGCAACCATTCCCAGTTCGCCGGTGAGACCGACACGCCGATCGCCGGGTTGCTCACGGACCTGGAGCAGCGTGGCCTGCTGGACGAGACGCTGGTCATCTGGGGGGGGGAGTTCGGACGATTGCCCGTGTCGCAGAAGGGCAAGCAGCCGGGGCGGGACCATAATCCGCACGCCTTCACCACCTGGTTGGCCGGCGGCGGCGTCAAGGGCGGCGTCTCCCACGGTGAAACCGACGAGGTGGGCCACAAGGCCGCTGTGGACAAGGTTCACGTCAACGACCTGCATGCCACGATCCTCCACCTGCTTGGCATGGATCACCTGAAGCTCACCTACCTCTACAACGGCCGGAGGTTCCGGTTGACCGATGTCGGGGGCAAGGTGGTGGAGCGGATCGTGGCTTAGTCGAGTTCTCGGGGCTGGGGAGCCTTTACGATGACCGATCAACGATCCAACGACCCGCTGCACGGCGTCACGCTGGAGCGCATGGTGAACCGCTTGGTGGAACATTACGGCTGGGAGGAACTGGGCAGGCTCATCGAGATCCGCTGCTTCAATTTCGATCCATCGGTGAAATCCAGCCTGAAGTTCCTGCGCAAGACGCCGTGGGCGAGAAAGAAGGTGGAGTCGCTTTATCTGATGGTCGGGGAGGATGGCTGAGGCTGTGCAGGGTTGGGGACAGAATTCCGATTGCTGAACAAGGATGGTCGATTGTTGAAGGCCGGAGGGGGCGCTAAGCCGCGTAGCGGCGACACCGTAGGACAGGCATCCTGCCGGTCTTGAGCAAGACATTGCGCGGACGAACGGGGATGGCGATCTGTGCGGCAGCGCGGGTGTCCGCATAGCCGGGGTAGTTCCCGGCGTTTGCGGTGGGCGGGTTGCTCTGCGCCATGCCGGGGACAGGCAGCCGCCTTCGCAGGGCTACGTCGCGCCAAGGATGTCTGTCCTACGAGAAGCCCCCGATCATCCAGATGGTTCGGTAACCGTCGATGACGGTGAGCACGGATTGGTCGATCAATAGCCCGGATTGTATGAGTCTTGTCACAAGATTTCCGGTTCGTTACGTTCCCGCGCGAATTGAACGAACGGATTTCCAGCGATGGCAGGCGAGTTGGCCCCGGCGGCCTTGTGAAGGGGTTGTCCGGCGTGGCGGCGTGCCTTTTGTTCGCGGCTTGCGACGGTTCCGGTGAGCCGCGCAGCGGAACGAAAGCGGCCGTCGGAGCGGAGGCCCGCGATTCGGCGGCGGCATTTGTGGCGGAACCGTTGGAAATTCCAGGGGAGGGCGGCGCGGGATTCACCCGCCTGCCGGTCGGGCAACTGGGCATTCATCCCGGTGGACCGCCCAAGTGGAAGCTGAAGAACCCTGCGCCCTGGGTGGTGAACGCCGGTGTGGCTGCGGGCGACTTCGATGGCGATGGCTTGTGCGACCTGTTTCTCTGCGGCATGGACGGTCCGAACGCGTTGTATCGGAATCTGGGCGGCTGGAGATTCGAGGATGTCTCCGAGGCGGCGGGCGTGCGTTGCGACGGCCGCGTCCTGACCGGCGCGGCCATGGCGGATGTGAATGGGGACGGCGACCTGGATCTGGTCGTGGTGTCGCTCGACTCTGAGAATTCCCTCTTTATCAACGCCGGCGACGGGACGTTTTCAGAATCCGATAGGATCGCCTGGCGGCGCACCAACGTCGGGGGCGACATCTCGGCCACGTTCGGTGATGTGGACGGGGACGGCGACCTCGACATGTACGTGGCGACCTATGTGAAGATGGGCCTGAAGGAGGCGACCGCGCCGGCGATCTACGAGCGTTTGGTGGAGACGGAACTGGACAAGCTGCGACGCGGACTGGCTCCGGATCCGGTGTTTGCGGGCATGTTCACGGTGACCAGCAATGTCGTGGACGGCGAACTGAAATTCGACGTTCGCGAGAACGGGGCGCAGGACACGTTATACCTCAATGACGGCCGCGGCGGGTTCCGCGCGGTGGCCGACGATGAGGGACGTTTTCGCGACGAGGATGGGAAGGTCATCCCGATGCCCAAGGACTGGGGCCTTTGCGCGACCTTCCGGGACGTCGGCAAGGACGGCGATCCCGATCTCTATGTCTGCAACGATTTCCAATCGCCGGACCGGTTCTGGATCAATGACGGCTCGGGGAGGTTTCAACTGGCGTCGAAACTGGCTCTGCGCCGGACCTCCTATTTCTCCATGGGCGTCGATTTTGCGGACATCAATCGCGACGGCCACCTGGACTTCATCACGGTGGACATGCTCAGTCGCGACCACAGCCGGCGCAAGACGCAGATGGGCGACATGCAGGTTGCGGATCCAACGATCGGCGCGATCGACGACCGGCCGCAGATCATGCAGAACACGCTCTTCCTGGCGCGTGGCGATGGCAGTTACGCGGAGATTGCCCAGTTGGCCGGACTGCGGGCCTCGGAGTGGTCCTGGTCCCCCGCCTTCCTGGACGTGGATCTGGACGGACATGAGGACCTGATGGTCTCAACCGGGATGATCCGGGATTTCATGGATTCGGACACGAACGACCGGATCGAGGCGATGGGGGAGCGGATGACCGGAGATTTCGCGAAGTCGACGGCCCATCTGTTTCCGACGCTGGAGACGCGCAACCTGATCTTCCGCAACCGGGGTGACCTGACCTTCGAGGAGACCGGGGAGGAATGGGGGATGACCGCGAAGACCGTTTCCGGCGGACTGGCTCTGGCGGACTTCGACAATGACGGCGACCTGGACGCGGTCTTCAACAACACGGGCTCCGCGCCGGAGATCTACCGCAACGATTCCGTCGCGCCGCGGGTGGCCGTGAAACTGGAAGGACTGGCCGGCAACACGCGCGGGGTGGGCGCGAGGATCCGGCTGCTGGGCGGGCCGGTGGAACAGGAGCGGGAGATGGTCGCGGGCGGCGCCTACGCCTCGGGACACGAGGACATCCGGGTGTTTGCGGCCGGGGAGGCGACAGAACTGCGGTTGGAGGTCTTCTGGCGCGGCGGAAAGGTGTCCTACGTGGACGGGGTGAAGCCGGGGAACCTTTACACGGTGCGCGAGTCCGGCGCGGGGGATCCCCCGGGCGCGGAGGAAAAGGAGCCGGAGCCCCTGTTTGCCGACGTGACCGATCGATTGGGGCACGCCCACGAGGAAAGCCGCTTCGATGATTTCAAGGAGCAGTCCCTGTTGCCCAACCGGCTCAGCCGGTTGGGGCCGGGGGTGTGTTGGGCGGACCTCGACGGCGATGGGGATGACGACCTGCTTGTCGGCGGCGGCCGGGGCGGCGAACTGGCGCGGTTCATGAACGACGGGGCCGGTGGGTTTCAGCGCTTGCCGGGGCTTCCGGCGACGGACGACCAGACGACCGTGTTGTTCTCGCCGGCGGGCGGCGCCGGCGGAACGCTGCTTGTGGGCAGCCAGAATTTTGAGACGGCGGGAAAAGGACAAAACGCGGGAGCCCCCTCGTTCTTCATGATTGATGTCGCGAACGGACAGGTCACCGCGACCAGGCAGGGCATCTTTGAAGACGGCTCGGCGACGGGGGCCATGTCGCTGGCCGATGTCGATGGCGACGGCGACCTCGATCTTTTCGTGGGCGGGCGGCATCTCCCCGGCCAATATCCGCGGGCGGCTTCGTCCCGCCTGTTGCTGAACCGGGATGGCGCGTTCGAGCGCGATCCCCGCAACGGGGAGACGTTCGACGGACTCGGCCTGGTCACGGGATCGGTGTTTGGCGATTTGTTGGACGAGGACGGCGACGCGGACCTGGTCCTCGCCTGCGAGTGGGGGGCGCTACGCGTCTTCCGGAATGAAGGAGGCATCTTCCGGGAGGCGACCTCGGAGCTTGGGCTGGAAACGTTCAAGGGCTGGTGGAACGGCGTCGCGCTGGGCGACCTGGACGGCGATGGACGGTTGGATATCGTCGCCGGCAACTGGGGACGCAATTCCAAGTACGAGCATGCCTACGCGTTGGATCAGCCGCTGCGTCTGCATCACGGCGATCTTGATGAGAACGGCGTATGGGACATCGTGGAGAACCACTTCGACAAGCGCATGGGAACGTGGGTGCCGGAACGGGGATTCAGTTGTTCCTCGCGGGGCATCGGCTTCGTCCGCCCGCGCATCAAGACCTACGCCGCGTTCGGCGCCAGCCCGTTGAAGACCATCTACGGAGACAACCTCGCCAAGGCGGAATCGCTGGAGGCCAACACCCTCGAACACGCGGCGTTTCTCAACCGGGGAGGGAAATTCGAACGGCGGGCGCTGCCGCTCGCGGCGCAGTTCGCGCCCGCCCTGGCGGTTTGCGTGGCGGATCTTGACGGGGACGGCGCGGAGGATGTCTTCCTCGGCCAGAACTTTTTCGCGGTCCAGAGGGAAACGCCCCGGTGCGATGGCGGCCGGGGAATCGTGCTGCGCGGCCGGGGCGACGGTTCCTTCGACGAGGCGTCCGGACGCGAATCCGGCCTGAAGATTCACGGGGACCAGCGCGGGGCGGCCCTGGCGGATTTCAACGGGGACGGCCGGGTGGATCTGGTCGTCGCGCAGAACGGCGCGCGGACGAGGTTGTTTGAAAACCGCAGCGGCCGGCCGGGGTTGCGGGTGCGGTTGAACGCCGGGCCGGGGAATCCCACGGGTGTGGGGGCCACTGTGAGACTGGCGTTCGGCGATGCGATGGGACCTGCGCGTCAGGTCGCCGCGGGTTCGGGATACTGGTCGCAAAACTCCTCAACGCTCGTCATGGGGGCGCCGGAACAACCCACGGCTGTCTGGGTGCGCTGGCCGGACGGCGCGGAGCAGACGGCGGATGTCGCCGAAGGCGTAGAGGAGATCCTGGTGCGACGGGAGGGTTGATCGGGCGGGGAAGCGAAGAGTTCTGATTGCTGAACTAGGATTGTTGAAGTTGAAGGCAGGCGGCTTCGTAGGACAGGCATCCCTGCCTGTCTCGGGCATGACAACGCGCGGCCGAATGTGAATGGCGATCTGTAAGGCCGCGTGGGTGGCGAATGGTGAAGGCGCGTCGGGCGTTTTCGACAGGAGGTTGGCCCTGCGCCATGCCGGGAACAGGCAAGATGCCTGTCCTACGCTCGTGGTCGCCCGTTCACACCTTCCACTCGCCGCGGTAGTCGCGTGTCAGCCATTCGGGTTTGCCGGAACCGTCGGCGAAGGCGTTCTTGGCGGGGTTCCACTTGATCTCCTGCGCGTGGTAGTAGGCCAGGTTCATCAGGTGGCAGGCGATTGCGGAATGGGCGCCGACGCCTTCGTGCGTGATCGGCTTCTTGCGGGTCTGCATGGCGTCGAGGAAGTCCGGGATGTGGCCGGGGCTGTCGTAGAGCCGCACCTTGGCTTGGTTGAGGAACTCGTCCTCCGCCTTGGTCAGTTCCTCGCCCAGGCTGCGGGTCTTGTCTTTACGATCGAGGCGGCCGGCGACCTCCTTCCCGTCGATGGAAATTGAGAAGAGGCCGCGAGAGACCTGCACCTCGCCCTTTTCGCCGAAGAAATGGACGCCGATGCCCTGGCCATGGAGGACATGGATGTCGCCTGCGTAGACCAGTTGCGCTCCCTTGGTCGCTTTCGGATCCTTGGGCGGGAGGGCGCGGACGGGGCCGCTCTCGTCCTTGTCGAGGCCCCATTGGACGATGTCCAGATGGTGCGCGCCCCAGTCGGTGACGGAACCGCCGCCGTATTCACGGTAGTTGCGCCACCGGGGGAAGTGATCGTGCGCGCCTCGGGGGCTGAGAATGGAGTTGTAGGGGCGGACGGGCGCGGGGCCGAGCCAGCGGTCCCAGTCGAGGCCGGGTTCCATCGGTTCCTCGGGAAGGTCGCAGGGGACGCCGGGGCCGCCGAAGTTGACGGCAGCGCGGGTGACCTTCCCGATGGCGCCGTTGCGGACGAGTTCGCAGGCGACGCGGAACTCCCGTGAGGAGCGCTGCATGGAGCCGGTCTGGAGGATGCGCTGGTTCCGCTTGACCGCCTTCATGACCGCGATGGCCTCATGGATATTGTGAGTAAGGGGCTTCTCGCAATAGACGTCCTTCCCTGCGTCGAGCGCCGCGACGGTCTGGATGGCGTGCCAGTGGTCCGGCGTGGCGATGCAGACGGCGTCGATGTCCTTGCGGCCGAGTATCTCACGAAAGTCATTGTAGGCAGCGCAGTCGGCGTTGCCGTATTTCTTGTCGACCCGCGCCTTCTCGGTCTCGCGCCGGGTCTTGTCCACATCGCTGACCGCGACAGCGACGACGGCATTGTCGTTCATGAAGCGGCTGAGCAGGCCGCGGTTCTGCTTGCCCATGCCGATGAAGCCGACGGCGATCTTGTCGTTGGGTTTGGTGTGGGCCGACCAGATGCCGGAGGGGAGGATGAAGGGCGCGGCAAAAACGGCGGACTGTTTGAGGAAGCGACGACGATTCAGGGAAGCGGGTTTCATGACGAGCATGATGAAGAGGCGAGCGGGGTGTTGGAAGCGAAAAGCCGGGGCTTTACGCCGGCAGCGGCTCCGCTTCGAAGTCGGTTGACGCCAGCCGCGAAAGGTCCACGGGGCCTTCGGCCGCGACGTCGACCGCCACCTGCAGCACGTGATCCCCTCCGCCGTGAATGACGCCGCGCATGGGGCAGACATCCCCGTAGTCGCGTCCCCAACCCAGGGTGATGTGCCGGAGCGAGGGAAGGCAGCCGTTGGTGGGGTCAAAATCGACCCAGCCGACGCCGGGGCAGAAGAGAGCCACCCAGGCGTGCGACGCGTCGGCCCCAACCAGCTTGGGGGCATCCGGGGGAGGATCCGTCTCGAGGTAGCCGCTGACATAGCGGGCGGGAAGCCCCAGGGACCGGAAGCAGGCGATCTGCATGTGCGCGAAATCCTGGCAGACGCCGCGCCTTTCCGCGAACACCCGGTCGAGCGGGGTCGCCACATCGGTGGCGGTCGGGTCGAAGGTAAAGTCTTGGAAGATGCGTTGGGTCAGGTCGAGGCCGGCTTCGAGGGTGGGACGTCCGCCGGGGAAGGACGCCTGGGTGTAGTCCCGGATCGCGGCGTTGGCGCGGATGAGGGGGGAGTCATAGGTGAACTCCAGGGCTTCAACGCCGCGGTTCGACCGGTCGGTCAGGGCCTGGCCGCGCGCCGCTTCCCACGCGGGGGATTCCGACGGCTCCGGCGCGAAATGAGGCGCGACCGCGACCCGGCTCGTGGTGGTGACGGCGAGTTCCTCGTGGTTCCCGGCGACGGTGACGAAGGCGCAGTGGTTGCCGAAATAGTCGTGTCGTTCGGCGACGGATTCCGGTTCGGGGGCGACTTCGAGTGAGAATTCGAGGCACTTCTGGCGGGCCATGGAGCGGGGGCGCAGCCAGAGCAGATGGTGGGACACGGCAACGCTGGAGGCGTAGCGATATACGGTCCGGTGGGTGACGCGGTAGGAAAGGTGCCTCATGAGCCGAGCCTTTTGCCGATGTTCCGCCGGGGCGGCACGAGGTTGAAGTAGCGGCCTTCCAGGGTCACCGAAACCTGGAGCAACCGGTCCGCCAGGTTCTGGAAGCCGGCCGCCGGTCCCGCGAGATCCCCATTGCCAACCGACCTTGCGATCTTTCGGACGGCCGATGGCGCGAGTTCCTCGGAGATGGCCGCCAGTTGGTCGAGTTCATCGCGCGACCCGGATTTCCGGGCGAATGCGCGCAGGTGGCCGGCCATGACCCCGAGTTGAAAACGGACGGCGCGGGGATTGGTCTTGTCGCACAACAGGAGGTCCAGGACGGAGGCGAATTCCGGCTTGGAGAAATAACGGTGGCGATAGGTCATCGAGCTGTCGCAGATCTCGAGGATCGGGTTGAGCAGCGCGTCGGCGTCTTCGGCGGCGCCGGAAAAGGCCGCCTGAAAGAGACTGCTTAGATTGTGCGCCCGTTCGAGCCGGCGACCGAAATCCAGAAAGCGCCACTCGACGCCGCGGGTCATGTTTTCCATCTCCATGCCGCTCAACGACGCGAGGCTGGCGACGAGGTCGTGCGTCAGGTTTTGGGCGCGTTGGAGGGGGAGGCTCTCCGGGAGTTCGCCGGGGAAGCCGCGGAGACCGTTGATGATCCGCCAGGTGTCGCCGGAAAAGCGGTCCCGCGAGGCGGCGGCAATTTCCTGGATGCGGGCGATGAGCTGCGGGAAGCCCGTGGCCGGGGCGGCATCGTAAACCAGATCGAGGACGGTCTTCTCCGTCCAAGCGGGGTCGAAGAAGGCGGGCGGCGGCGGGCAGACGCCGAGGATGTTCAAGGTGCGGGTGAGGGCGACGATCTGTTGCACGGCCCGGCTGTCGAACTCGTCCAGGAGGCGGGAGGCCACGGCCCGGATCAGGTGGGCGGTGTGTTCGAGCCGTTCGGAGTAACGACCGAGCCAGAACAGATTGTCGGCGATGCGGGAGGGAGCCCCGGTGAGCATCCGTTCGGCCGGGCGGGTTTCGATCCGCATCGGTTCCTCGGCCCGGTAGGAGGTTTCGGAGCCGAGAATCCAGGTGTCCTTGCTCCCGCCGGCGAACTGCAGGCCGCTGACGGGATTGGAACTGGAAGGCGAAACCTTGGTGAGACCGCCCGGCAGCGCGACGTAGGAATCCCCTCGGGCCGCGACGTAGATGCGCAGCACGATGGGCCGCGCCTCGAACCGCCCCTGCGACCAGACCGGGGCGTGGGACAGGGGCACGGGAGTCTGCGCGACGAACTGATGGGGACGCCGCTGGATCTGGGCGCGCAGGCGGTCCTGCTCTTCGGGGCTGAGCTCCGATCCGCTGTTTGTCTCGCGCCGCCGCGTGGGAAACGCGCGCTTGATGATCAGCGAATCAAGGTTGTTGAGAACGTGGTTCTTCTCGGCCGCCTCTCCGCACCACCAGGTTTCGGTGGAGGGCAGCAGGAGGTCCTCGCCGAGGAGGTGGCGGCAGAGGAGAGGCAGCGTGGGCAGGAGGGCGGGCGTTTCCGCGGCGGCGGAGCCCAGGGCGTTGGCGAGCAGCACGTTGCCGGCGCGGGCTGCCTGCATCAGCCCCGGCACGCCAAGCAGGGAGTCCTCCCGCAGCTCCAGCGGGTCGCACATGGCGTCGTTGACCCGGCGCAGGATCACATCGACGCGCTGAAGCCCCTCGACCGTCTTCAGCAGGACGCGCTGATCCCGCACGGTCAGGTCGCCGCCTTCCACGAGGGTGAAGCCGAGAAACCTTGCGAGCAGCGCGTGCTCATAGTGGGCCGGGCTGTGCGCGCCCGGGGTGAGCAGGACGATTCGGGGCCACATGGTCGCGCTGGGCGCCAGCTCCGTGAGCGTCTGGCGCAACGCGGCAAAGAAGGGGTTCGGGCGATGGACCTGAAGCGCGCGGAATTCCTGCGGCAGCAGCCGGGAGATGATGGCCCGGTTCTCAAGCGCGTAGCCGATCCCGCTGGGGGCCTGCATGCGGTCGTCGAGCGCCCACCAGCATCCGTCGGGACCGCGGGCGAGATCGATGGCGGAAAGGTGAAGATGGACGCCCTTGGGGACCGGGATGCCCCGGCAGGAGCGGATGAAGTTGGGGTTGGCGTAGGCCAGCGCCGGCGGAAGGAAGCCGTCGCGCAGCAGGCGTTGCGGCCCGTGATAGAGGTCCTGCAGGATGAGGTTCTGGACGCGCGCGCGCTGGATGGCACCCCGTTCGATGAAGTCCCATTCCTGGGGACTGAGGACGAACGGGGCCAGATCCAGTTCCCAGGGACGTTCGCGGGCCTGGTCTCCCTCCGTGGCATTGTAGGTCACGCCATGGTTGATCAGGATCCGGCGTCCGCTTTCCCAACGGGACGTCAATTCCGCCTCGCCATGGGCGCCCAGTCGGGCGACGAGTTCCGCCCAATGCGGGCGGGGCCGGCGACCCTCGTCGAAAACCTCGTCATAAAACCCGGCCGGCGCCTGATAGTCCGAGAACAGTCCGGCGACTGAAGGCTGAGGCGCGGTGACTGGCGGCGGCGTGGGCATAAAGCCGGAACTTTTCGCAGCAGTTCGGACCGGGGATCAAGCGCGAAGGTCCAACGTCAGGGGAAACTCCGGATTGCGCTCTTCGGGCGGGATGGGCATCCGGTCGGGGGAATGCCCGATGCGGGTGAACCGCGACAGGCGCCGACTTTCGGCGGAGTAGGCGTTGACGGGCAGGTCCTCGAAGGCGCGGCCCGCCGGGTCGGCCACGTGATACTGGCAGCCGCCGAGCGAGCGGCTGTTCCAGGTGTCGAGCAGGTCGAAGGTCAGCGGCGCGTGGACGGGAATCGTCGGGTGGAGGCAGTCCGGCGGCTGCCAGGCGCGGAAACGGACGCCGGCGACGTATTCACCCTCGACGCCCGTGGGATGGAGCGGGAGGCGTCGCCCGTTGCAGCAGACGATGTGGCGGCTTTCGGTGAGGCCGCGCACCTTGACCTGGAGCCGTTCCAGCGATGAATCGACCGCGCGCGCGGTCCCGCCGGTCATCGCCTGCTCGCCGAGGACGTTCCAGGGCTCGAGCGCCTGCCGAAGCTCCAGTTCCACGCCGCGATGGACGACGGAGCCGTATTCCGGGAAGCGGAACTCCAAGTGCGGTGCGAACCAGCCGGGTTCAAACGGAAACCCGAGGTCGTTTAGGTCCGCGATCACATCCTGGAAATCCGCCTCGCAGAAATGCGGGAGGAGGAAGCGATCGTGAAGCGAGGTCTGCCAGTGCACCAGTTTCCTCCGGTAGGGTTCGTTCCAGAAGCCGGCGATCAATCCGCGGATGAGAAGCTGCTGGGCGAGGCTCATCCGGGCGTGGGGAGGCATCTCGAAGGCCCGCAGTTCGACCAGTCCCAGCCGTCCGGTTGCGGAGTCCGGGGAAAAGAGCTTGTCGATGCAGATCTCTGCGCGGTGGGTGTTGCCGGTGAGGTCCGTGAGGAGATTGCGGAAGAGCCGGTCGGCGAGCCATGGCGGCGGCGTCGCGCCGACAGGAAGCTGGTTGAAGGCGATCTCCATTTCGCTGAGCGAATCGTTGCGCGCCTCATCGATGCGGGGATGCTGGCTGGTGGGGCCGATGAACTGCCCGCTGAACAGGTAGGAAAGCGAGGGATGGTTCTGCCAGTAGCCAATCAGGCTGCGCAACAGCTCGGGACGGCGGAGGAACGGGCTGTCTGCCGGCGTGGCGCCGCCGATGACAATGTGATTGCCGCCTCCGGTGCCCACGTGCCGGCCGTCGATCATGAATTTCTCCGTGCCCAACCGCGACAGCCGCGCCTCGTCGTAGAGGACGGTGGTCATGTCGGTCAGTTCGTCCCAGTCCGAGCAGGGCGGGACGTTTACCTCGATTACGCCGGGATCGGGCGTCACCTTGAGGACATTCAGCCGGGAGTCGTGTGGCGGGGTTTCCCCCTCGATGACGACCGGCAGCTTCAGGTCGGACGCCGTCTCTTCGATCGCGGCGACCAGGCTGAGATAACTCTCGGTCGATTCCACGGGCGGCATGAAGATGTGCAGCCGGCCGTCGCGCGGTTCAACGCAGACAGCGGTCCGGACGATGCCGGCGGCGGATTCGCCGGGAGCGGGAGGCTCCTGCGAAGGATCGGGTTCTGCGGGCTGCTCCGGACCGAGGGACATGCCGGAAACCTCCTGAGGCGAGCGCGGTTGGGGGGCGGACCGGGCGATGAAGGACTGGCGCGAGCCGTCCGCGGCCCGGCGGCGGAATTCCTCCTCCACCGGCAGGGAGGGGAAGCGCGAAAACGGATCGGGGTGATGGATGTGCGGATAATCGCTCTCATGCACCCAGGGCAGCGAATCGAGCGGGAGCCGCAGGCCGATGGGCGAATCGCCGGGCACGAGGAACAGGTGTTCGCGCCGCAGGAACCAATGCCCGCTCTCCCAGGCATCCGCGCCTGGCGCCCGCCGCAGCGGCATGACATACCCGGCGGCCTTCTCCAAACCGCGATTGAACAGGCGCGCGAACCGGATGCGCTCCCGCTCGTCGGACAGTTTGGAATTGATGGGATCGACGTTCGACGGGAGCTGCCTTTCCCGCCAGAGGTAGTACCAGGCATCCTCGTAGGCCGGCATGATGTGATCGACGCCGACGCCGAGAACGCGCGCCAGCCGATGGGTGAAACGTTCGGCCTCGGCGACGTCGTGCCCGAGGTCCGCCTCGTCAGTCACGAGGAGGTCGTCGTCCCGCCAGATGGGCTGTCCGTCCTTGCGCCAGTAGCAGCTCAAGGCCCAGCGGGGAAGCTGTTCGCCGGGATACCACTTGCCCTGGCCGTAATGAAACAAGCCGCCCGGCGCGAAACGGGCCTTCAATCGCCGGATCAGGTCCACCGACAGCGCGCGTTTTTCCGGGCTCAGCGCGGTGAAGTTCCACTCCTCGCCGTCTATGTCGTCGATGGAGATGAAGGTGGGTTCGCCGCCCATGGTGAGCCGGAGATCGTTCTTCTTCAGTTCCTCATCCAACCGGAGGCCAAGCGCCTCGATGCGGCTCCACTGCTCCTCGGTGTAAGGCTTGGTGACCCGGGGCGCCTCGAAGATCCGGGTGATGGACATCTCGTGCTTGAAGTCCACCTCGCAGGGATCGGTCGCCCCGACGATGGGAGAGGCGCTGGTGGGCTCGGGTGCGCAGGCGACGGGGAGATGCCCCTCGCCGGCGAACAGTCCCGAGGTCGGGTCGAGACCGACCCAGCCTGCGCCAGGAAGAAACACCTCCGTCCAGGCGTGCAGGTCCGTGAAATCGACCTCCGTGCCCGAGGGGCCGTCGAGCGACTTGACGTCCGGCTTGAGCTGGATCAGATAGCCGGAGACGAAGCGCGAGGCGAGGCCGAGACGGCGCAGGACATTCACCAGCAGCCACGCGGAGTCGCGGCAGGAGCCCGATTTCTTGGCAAGCGTCACCTCGGGCGTCTGCACGCCGGGTTCCAGACGGATGAGGTAGGAAATCTCACGGGAGACGAGCGCGTTCAGATCCACCAGAAAGTCGATGGTGCGTCGCGGCGTGAGATCGATCTTCGCCATGAATTCCCTGAGGCGGGCTCCGGCGCGGCGACGGCGGAGGAACGGGCCGAGTTCCCGCCGTGCGGCGTTGGAGTATTGAAAGGGGAACTCCTCGGCGGATTCCTCGACGAAGAAGTCGAACGGGTTGATGACGGCCATCTCGGCGACGAGATCCACCTCGACGCTGAACACGTCGGTCCTTTCCGGAAAGACGACGCGGGCGATGTAGTTGCCGAAGGGATCCTGCTGCCAGTTGAGGAAACGGTCTTCAGGGGACACCGCCAGCGAATAGCTGAGCACGGGAGTCCGACAGTGCGGCGCCGGTCGCAGCCGGATCGAATGCGGCGTGTGCGATACCTGGCGGTCGTAGCGGTAGATGCTCTTGTGGTTGAGGGCGACGTGGATGGACATGGCCAACTGGGCGATTCGGGCGTGAGTTTGGATCGGGGCGGACCGGGCGGCAAGTTCCCGGGAAGGCCCCTTCGATCGGTGGCGCGGGGAGGGTCAGTCCTGGAACTGGCCGAGAGCGGGACTTCCAGGGCGCGCCTTGGTCTCGGGGTTGCCCGGAGCCTTGAGCGCGAAGAATGTGTCGTAGATCGCTTCGCCGGCCTGGTTCACCCGCGTCTGCAGGTCGTCCAGGTATTCGTGCAGGCCTTGGGATATGATTTCCGAGGCCGAGGTGAAGGTGAGTGCGGAGCAGATTCTTCCGAGCGCCCGTTCGGCCTCGTTGCGGACCAGCCCCGGGGGCGTTCCGGAGATGGCGCGAAGCGACTCCAGCGCCGCGTTCAGGCAGAAGCGGACGGAGCGCGGGAAATCGGGGTCCAGCAGGAGGAATTCCACGATGTCCTCGGGGGAGATGCCGCCGTGCTTCTTGCGGTACATCTCCCAGGCGCTGGCCGAACGCAGCACGGCCCCCCATTGGATGTGGTCGACGGGCGTGCCGACCTGCGTCGCGGACTTCAGCAACAGGAAGTACTTCACGTCGAGAATCCGCGAGGTCTTGTCGGCGCGCTCCAGCATCCGGCCCAGCAGGGCGAACTGCCAGGGTTGATCGCGCGTCATGGTCGAGTCCATCAGGCCCATGTAGGTGTTGGTCCCACGGCGGATCTGATCCAGCAGGCGGCTGAGCGATTCGATGGAATCAGGCTTGTCCGCGTGGTCGCGCACGTAGAGGTAGAACTCATTCAGCTGATTCCACGTGGCGGAGGAGATGATCTCGCGCACCGTTCGCGCGTTCTCCCGGCTGGCCTGGAGGCAGGAGAAGATGGAGTTGGGGTTTTCGCGGTCGAAGGCGAGGAAACGGACGACGTTCTGCTCGTCGGCCTGGCCGTAGCGTTTCAGGAAGTCCTTGTGGTCGCCGGAGGTGTCGACCAGCGGCAGCCACTGCTGCTCGACGCCGACGTCGGAATCGAGCATGAGTTCGAGGTTCACGGCGACGAAGCGGGCGACGTTCTCGGCCCGCTCCGCGTAGCGGCTCATCCAATAGATTGAGTTGGCGACACGGCTCAGCATGACGGGGTATCCTCGGAAGCCACCCAGGTGTCCTTGCTGCCCCCGCCCTGGGATGAGTTGACGACGAGCGAGCCTTTGCGCAAGGCGACGCGGGTGAGGCCTCCGGGCATCACGTAGACATCGTCGCCATAGAGGATGTAGGGGCGGAGATCGACGTGGCGCCCCTCAAGCTCCCCGTCGCAGATGGTCGGAACGCGGGAGAGCGACAAGGTGGGTTGGGCGATGAAGTTGCGGGGGTCGGCCTTGACCTTGGCGGCAAATTCCTCGCGCTCCTTCGCGCTGGCGGCCGGTCCCACGATCATGCCGTAGCCGCCGGATTCGTTTGCGGCCTTGACCACGAGTTTGTCCATGTTGGCGAGCACGTGTTTCAGTTCCTTCTCCTCGGAACAGATGTGGGTGGGCACGTTCGGGATGATGGGGTCCTGATCGAGGTAGTATTTGATGATCCGCGGCACGTAGGCGTACACGACCTTGTCGTCCGCGATGCCCGCGCCCGGCGCGTTGGCGAGCGCGACGTTGCCGGCCTTGTAGACGCGCATCAGTCCGGGCACGCCGAGCATGGAATCCTTGCGGAAGGCCTCCGGGTCGAGGAAGTCGTCGTCGATCCGCCGGTAGACCACGTCCACGCGCTCGAAGCCGTCGGTGGTCCGCATCCAGAGGCGGTCGTCAAACACCACGAGGTCGCTGCCTTCCACCAGTTCGGCCCCCATCTGCTGGGCGAGGAAGCTGTGCTCGAAGTAGGCGGAGTTGAAGGAGCCGGGCGTCAGCACGACGCAGCGGGGCTCGGCCACGGAATCGGGGGCGAGATATTCCAGCGTCTCGCGCAGCTCATAGGGGTAGGTGTCCACGGGGCGGATGCGCGCGGATTCGAACACCCGGGGGAACACGGTCTTCATCAGGTGCCGGTTCTCCAGCACGTAGCTCACGCCGGAGGGACAGCGGAGATTGTCCTCCAGCACGTAGACCACGCCGTCCGAGTTTCGCACCAGGTCCGTCCCGGTGATGTGGATCCAAACGCCGCGTGGAGGGTTCAACCCCATGCACTGCGGGCGAAGACACTTGGAGGATTCCACGATCTCGCGGGGAATGACCTTGTCCTTGAGGATCTTCTGGTCGTGGTAGATGTCGTCGATGAAGAGATTCAGCGCGGTGATTCGCTGCTTGAGCCCCGCGTCGATGTGGGTCCACTCTGCGGCGGAGACAATTCTGGGGATGATGTCGAAGGGGAAGGTCTTCTCGACGCCCTGGTTGTCGCTGTAGACGTTGAAGGTGATTCCCATGCGGACCATGGCGGTCTCGGCGGCGCGCTGGCGAGCCAGCAGTTCCTCCTGCGGAAGGTTCGCCAAGCGTTGGGCCAGGAGGCTGGCTGCGGGCCAGGGCCGACCTGGGGCCTCGAACATCTCGTCGTAGAACTCTTCCGGATTGTAACTGCCTATGTCCATTTTGGTTTGTCTGTCGGACGCGACTGTATGGAGTGTCGCTCAAGACCGCAATTCATGAGACCAGCCGGACACCGCGATCTGACATGGCCCAGGCTGCCAAGCCAATCAAGATCGAGGTCCTGAAGGCGGGATGTGAGACATGGTTGTCTGCGGAACCCGTTTGTTATCAGTTGGTTTGCTGGATGGTCGACCCGGCTTCAGGTTCGGATGAGTTATCTGCTGATTTGCAGATCTCATGAATCCGGTGAAAAGAATTCATGGCGCGAACAAGGTCAGCCGCTCTTCCGGCGCGGGAGGAAACGTGTTTTGCCGGGCAAAACCGGTTCAACGGCGGCGGTTGAGGAAGAGGAATGTCCCCAGCTTGGAGGCCGTCAGCACGTCGGTTCTTCCATCGGCGTTGACATCTGTTGCGAGGATTTGCACTCCCACGCCCGATGCGTCGTCAATGAGGCGCGGGACGAAGGTCGGGGGGGAGTCCGGCGTTTTGACCAGTTGGAACCAGTAGACCACCGGCGCCGCATCCGGTTCGACGTCTCCGGTCGGGCCGTGCGCCCAGCGTCGTTTGCCGATGACGATGTCCTTGAGCCCGTCGCCGTCGATGTCGGCAAGGTCGAGCGCGTGAGGTTGGGAGAACGCGACGCCAAACCTCTTTTCCTCGGAGCGATCGCCCATGAGTTTGTGCATCTTGAAGTCGAGGGCGGCGTTCGGGCTCTCCACCTGCTCCCACCAGGCGAGCCCCCACTTGTGGGCTTCGAGGCTGGTGATGACGTCATTGTCGCCGTCGCCGTCCACATCGTAGGCGAACATCTGCGCGCCTCCGCGGTCGGGGGAGAATTGGAACTCATGCTTTTTCCATTGCGCCTTAGCCGCGTCCTTGGCGGGCTGTTCGTACCAGCCTTCGGTGAGGATCAGGTCGAGGCGTCCATCGCCGTTGATGTCGCCCACACCGGTCCCGTGATAGAACTGCGGCCATTCGCCGGTTTCGGACAGGGGATGGAACCGCCATGGTTTCGTCGGATCGGCCGGATCCGGCGCAACCCGGCCCCAGTGTTTTTCGTTGTGGGTGAGCAGTTCTGGCGTCCCGTCGCCGTCGATGTCGAGGAACGGCGGGGATTCGCCCTTGATCCGCTCGAATGCGAAATACCTCTTCCAGGGTTTGCCGGAGTCGGCGGGGTTGCGATACCACGCGGCCTCGTGCTTGTGGACGCGGCCCAGCACAAGGACATCGTCCCAGCCGTCGCCGTCGAAGTCCCAGACGTAACTGAACATGCTGTTCGAAGGGTTGGCCGCGGGCGGCAGGGCGACGGGAGGGTAGATCGCGTGACGCTGGGTGAAGTCCGGGCCCTCAAACCAGAACGGCCCCGCCACGAGGTCGCGTTTCCCATCGCGGTTGAAATCGCCGTGGTTGATCCCGTCGCAGAAGTAGCGGTCGATGAGGACTCGCTTTTCGAACGAGACGGCGGCGTCCAGGGTGGACGAGGCGGCGAGGCACAGGAGAAGAAGCGGGGATCTCATACCGGGAGGAGGATAGGGCGCTCGGTTGATATCCAGTAGAGTCAGTTCATTTCGTCCATTTCGACCATCAAACCAATGGAGAGAAACGATAACAAAAAGACGGTCACCATTCCCAGCAGTATCCCGATTGCAATTCTTGCCGCCAGCCCCATGCGAACGCGTCGAGCAAAAAAAGCGCCCAAAAAGCGCCGCTTACCAAGGAAACGTAACAGGCATAGACTGCGCTGCCACCGGAGATGAGTCCACTGATAAAGGCAACCACCAAGGGGGTGATGAATATGATCGTAAGCCGCCCCCATCCACCGAAAAAGCAATCCCATTTCGACAAGTTGGTATTCATGTTCGACCCGGGATTAGAGCGCTTCTTTCGACACGTCAGAGCGTGTTTTCCGATCCGAGTTTGCGGGGAGAGTGTTATCCGTTTCCCGTCGGGAGAGAAACGTATTTTTGACGGGTTGTTTGTCGCGCATGGTTGCGGTTTGTCCCGGAAAACGCTACCCCTGTGGCATGTCCGGCAAAACCTTGTCCCTTGGTTTCGCGGGTGTCCTGGCGTCGCTGTTGGTCTCGGATGTCCCCGCAGCCGATTGGCCGCAGTTCCGCGGAGTGAACCGCGACGGGTTCTGGAATGAAACCGGTCTCATGAAGCGTTTCCCTGAGGAGGGGCTGAAGATCCGGTGGCGTCGTCCCGTGGGGCGGGGGTGGGCCAGCCCGGTGATCGCGAAGGGGCGGGTCTTTGTGTTCGACGTTCAGTTGGCCAAGCCGGAGGCGCGCGAACGCATCCAGCGCTTCGACGAGGCGACCGGCGAGATCCTGTGGGCTTTTGACTACGAGGAGACATATCCTGAATGGGCGTTCATTCCCGAGCATGGCGGCGGCCCGGCATCGACGCCCGCGGTGGACGATGGGCGCGTCTTCGCCGTCGGCTGCAACGGCAAGGTTCACTGCCTTTCCGTGGAGGACGGTTCGCCGGTCTGGAAGCGCGATCTGCGCGATTCTCATGAGATCCGCGATCTGCAGTGCCGGCCTTCCCCCTTGGTGGATGGCGACAAGGTGATCGTGTTCACCGGCGCGAGGCCGGGAGCGTCGGTCGTGGCTTTTGACAAGCGGACCGGGCGGGAGCTCTGGAAGGCCTTGGACGACCGGGTGTCCAACAGTTCGCCGGTGATCGTCGAGGCGGGCGGCGCGCGACAGTTGATCGTCTGGACGGACGATTCGCTGGCTTCGCTCAATCCCGCGACCGGAGCGGTCTGGTGGCGTGAGCCGATGACGACCAGCAACAACGATTCGATCCCGACTCCGGTCGTTCAGGGGAACCGGCTGTTGGTCAGCGGTTTGATGTTGGAGTTGGAATCGGGCAGGCCGGAGGCGAAGGTCCTCTGGCCGGGGACCCATCCGGTCACGAAGCGGATTCTCAGCAACACCTCGACCCCGGTTCTTGACGGCGATCACGTCTATTCCGCGAAGTCGAACGGAGAACTGGTCTGCCTGGCCGCCGCTACGGGGAAGCTTGTCTGGGCCACGAACACGGTGACGGAGATCGGCAACGGCGCCGGCATCAACATCACGTGGTCGCCGGAGGCCGCGTGGCTTTTCAACGACCGGGGGGAGTTGATTCGCGCGCAGTTGACGCCGGAGGGATATCGCGAGGAGGCGCGGGCGAAACTGATCGAACCGACCGCGCCGTTCGGGCGAAAGTTCTTTGCCTGGGCGCCGCCGGCGTATGCGAACGGTTGTGTGTTCGTTCGCAACGGCGAGGTGGTCCTCTGCGCGTCGTTGAAGGCGGTTGGGGCGTCGGGAGACTGAGGCGGGAAATGCGGCGGTCGCAGACGCGCCGCTACAGACCTTTCTGATGT
>JAYPFK010000002.1:0-65973 GCA_038126235.1 Verrucomicrobiales bacterium | reverse complement strand
CCGGGCGCTCCCGCGGTGTTGCCCCCCCCCCCCCCCCCCGGGGCCCCCCCCCGGCCCTCCCCCCCCCCCCCCCCCCCCGCCCCTCCCCCCGCCCCCCCCCCCCCGCCGCATTTCAAAATCCCCGCGTCAGACCAGCGAGTAGATCAGGATCTGCGCGGCCAGGGCCAACCCCGCCCAGAGTTTCAAGTTTTCGGTCGCCTTGCCGGAGCCGTCCGCAGGCGTGGTCTCGGCATCGGGCAGGCGCAACACCCAGATCAGCAGGCCCACCAGCAAGGCGAGGAAGATCGCGCGCACCACTCCCAACGGGATGGCGACGGTGACGTTTCGGAAGAACTCTCCGATGTGGTGCAGGGGAGTCATGGGGAATGGGGAGTTCGGAATGCGGAGTGCGGAATCACGACTTGCCGCCCTTCCGGAAATGCCAGACGACGTGCTTGAGCTTTTCGTCGGATTCAGGCGGGTTGGACAGGCTGACGACGGCAATGAGCGCGAGCGCCACGACGAAGGCCCAGATGGAGTAGAAGAGGAACGGGTCGGGAACCTTGAACAAGGGTTGCAGTCCGAGCGACGTGTAGACGCCTTCCTGGCTGAGCGCGTAGAGAAGAACGGAGAAACACACGCCGCCGATGAAACCGACGAAAGCGCCTTTGCCGTTGGCGCGTTTCCAGAGCAGGCCGGTCAGGATCAGGGCCAGCGCCGGGCCCTGGAAGAAGGCCATCAACGTCTGGAAGATCGCGTAGATGCCCATGCCCTCGATCCGCGCAATCACGAAGGCGAAGCCGATCGCCCAGGCGAGCAGGGCGGCGGTGACGATGCGCCCGATGGTCAGGAGGCTCGCGTCGTCAGCCTCGGGCCTGAAGAAGCGCTTGTAGAAGTCGTTGGTGACGATGGTCGCCGAGGCGTTGAGGTAGGAGTCGACGCTGGACATGAGCGCGGCAATGAACGCGGCGAGGAACAGACCGCGCAGTCCGGCGGGAAACAGTTCGGCGACCAGGGTGGGGAAGGCCTTGTCGCCGTCGCCGAGTTCGGGGAATTTTGCGAGCGCGATGAGCCCGGGGATGGCCACGATCACGGGGATGAGGTTCTTCAGCAGGGCTCCCCAGATGTAGGAGGCCTTCGCGGCAAATTCGCTTTTCGCGCCGAGCGAGCGTTGGACGATGGCCTGGTTGCCAATCCAGTATGCCGGGCTGAGGATCAGGGCCAGGCCGAACAGGATGCCCGTCCAGGGAAAGGGTGTGTCCGCGTCCGCCGGGAGGATCAGTTCCGTCATCCGGCCTTCGGGCAGGCCCTTGTTCGCCTCCACCGCTCGGATGCTTTCCAGCATGCCGTCGACACCGCCGAGATCAGCAATGCCGATGAAGAGGGCGAGCAGGCAGCCCCCGATCATCACGGCGCACTGGATCACGTCAGTGTAGACCACCGCGGCGAGTCCTCCGGCCAGGGTGTAGACGCCGACCAGGGCGGCGGTGATAAAAACGCAGGCCGGTTCGTTCCAGCCGAAGAGGACGTTCATCATCTTGGCCGAGGCGTAGAGCATGATTCCGAGATTGCAGGCCATGAAGATGAGCCAGGTCACCGCCAGGGCGGTGCGGACGCCGACGTTGAACCGCTGCTCCATGTACTCCGGAATCGTGTAGATCCCGAGCTTCCAGAAGATGGGGATGAACACGAAGGCTCCGACGATCATCGCGGGCACGCAGCCGATCCATTCGAAGTTGCCGACCGCCAAGCCGTGGGAATAGGCCGCGCCGCCCACGCCGATGATGTCGGTGCCGCCGATGTCGGTGGCGACAAGCGACATGCCGACCGCCCACCAGGGCAGCGACTTCCCGGCGAGGAAGTAATCCCGCCCTGTCCTGATGCGCCGGCCGATCGCAAGTCCCAGCGCGACCGTGCCGATCAGGTAGGCGGCGAGGACGAGGTAGTCGATGAACGCGAGTTTTCCGGCCATGAAGCCTGGGATCATGCAGGCAAGATGCGGATGAGATCAAGCGGTGAGGGGGCTGCGACAATACCGCGCGCGGGGCTGCAAATCCCAACGCTCGGCTTCGTCTTCGCTGAGCCTTGCCCCGCCAGCGGGGCAGCTGCGTTCGAGGCTCCTTCTTATTTGAATGCCTGTGCGGGCGGGAGTAGGCTCCAAAACGTCGGGCCGGGGCGGTCCCGGGCCGGAACCATTCAGCGCGCCGTCATGAGTGAATTCAAGTTCTCCTGTCCCCACTGTGATCAGCACATCACCATCGACGAGGGCTGGGTCGGTCAAGCGATCGCCTGCCCCGGTTGCCAGAATCAGATCACCGTTCCGGCGCCGCCGGGCCCCGCGGAGCCTGTGATGGCCGAGGCGGCCGAAGAAACCGCTGGAGTCGGCGGAGGCGTCGGCGGCCGACAGAGCGGGGGAGGGTTCCCTGTCGTCCCGGTCGTGGTCGGCGTTCTTGTGGTTGCGGGGCTGGGCGTCGGCGGGTTCTTCATGTTCAAGGGCGGGGCGGGCGACAAGGCGGCTCCGCAGACCTCCGACAACGCTGTCACGTCGGAAATGCCGATGGACACCGGCATGAATGCGGGCATGGACATGAATACGGGAGCCGAGGCCCCGGCTCAGACTGCCTCGTTCGCGCCCGCGGAGAGGAGAGGGACATTCCCGAAGGAGAACAGTTGGCCTCAGTTCCGCGGCCCGGAGCGCGACGGCGTTTCGCGGGAAAAGGGGTTGGCGAAGCAATGGCCTTCCGGCGGCCCTCCATTGTTGTGGAAGGCGACCGGCTGTGGCGGCGGCTATTCCAGCGTGGCGGTCGCGGGCGGGCGTGTTTACACCATGGGTGATGCCGGCGCCGCCAGCGCCTTGCATTGCTTCGACGAGGCGACCGGGGCGAAGGTCTGGAGTTCGCGGGGGCTGGGGGCGACGGGCGGGAATTACGAGGGCACGAAGTCCACGCCGACGGTGGATGGCGGTCGCGTTTACGCCCTGGGGCAGTTTGGCGATCTGGTCTGCCTCGACGCGGCCAGCGGTTCGGAGGTCTGGCGCAAGAACCTGACGCGGGATTTCTCCGGGAAGTTCTCCAACTGGAATTACGCGGAATCGCCGTTGGTCGATGGGGACCGCCTGGTGGTGTCGCCGGGCGGCCGGGCGGGGCTGATGCTGGCCCTGAACAAGGCCGACGGCCGGCCGATCTGGCGCACGCGCGAGTGGGCGGATGAGGCGCAATACGTCTCGCCGGTCGTCGCCGAGATGGGCGGGCGCAGGCTCTACCTGCAGTTGACGCAGCGCACGTTGGCGGGTGTGGACGCCGAGACGGGGCGGGTCGCCTGGAGGGTTGCGCGTGAGGGCAAGACCGCGATCGCGCCCTCGCCGGTCGTGCACAACGACATCGTGTTCGTCACCTCTGGCTACGGCGTGGGGTGCAACGCGTTCAAGGTCGAGTCGTCGGGCTCTCGCATGGCCGCGCGGCAGATCTACGCCAATCGGGAGATGATCAATCACCACGGCGGCGTTGTTCTGGTCGATGGGCATGTCTATGGGAGTTCCGATCCCGGGGATTGGAAGTGCATCGACGTGACGACCGGGCGGAGGCTCTGGTCGGAACGGGGCGTACGGAAGGGCGCGGTCGTCTATGCGGACGGGCATCTGTATTGCCGCGGCGAAAACGACGGGGCGGTGGCTCTGGTGGAGGCGACGCCGGAGGGCTACCGGGAGAAGGGACGGCTGCAGCAGCCGGACCGCAGCCGGCAGAAGGCTTGGGCGCATCCGGTCGTCGTCAACGGTCGGCTCTACCTGCGCGATCAGGATCTGCTGTTGTGTTACGACGTCAGGGAGTGACCGTGATCTTGCGCGTGGTTTCGCCTGCCTCCCCAAGGTTGAAATCGACGGGCGGAAACGCGCGGAAGACTTCGCCGGTCGGCCGGAAATCCCGTGAATTTTCTGCCGTCCTTGCATAGGCGTTAAGAAATTGCATGAGTGGGGAGTTCTGGTACGTTGCCGCGCTTTGATGTGACGTGATGAAACTGACGAGATTTTCAATGATCATGACGGCGGCTTTATTGTCGCTGCTCTGGTGTGTGGGGTGCGAGAAGCCGCCGACGCCGGAGGAGAAGAAACTCCTGGACCTCCAAGCGGCTCCCCGAACTTCCTTGGAGAAGCTGAAGGCGGCGGTAAAGGAGGAGGCGAAACGATTGAAGAAGGGGGAGAAGGATGTGGATCTGACCGCCACGGTCGAGTTGGCGGGGTTGTATGAAAAGGGTTCCAAGGAACAGGGTGTGGAGCCCGATTTCTACAACGCCGCGCTCCTCTACAAGCGCGCGGCGACCAACGGTTTCGCCTCAGCCCAGAACCGGATCGGGGTCATGTTCGAGAAGGGGCAGGGGCTGAACATCGTTCGCAACTACGCCAAGGCCTTCGAATGGTACAAGCAGGCGGCGGATCAGGGATTGCGCGACGCGGAGACGAATCTTGGGTTCATGTACGAAAGCGGTCGCGGCGTTGAGCGGGATCAAGTCAAGGCGGCGGAGTGGTACCTGAAGGCCGCGGAGAAGGAGGAGCCGTTTGCTCAGTTTCATCTGGGGCTCCTCTACGAGGGGGGATTGGGGGTGCCCCGGAACTTCGGCGCGGCGGCGAAGTGGATCCTCAAGGCGGCCGAGCACGGCCTGGCGGAGGCGCAGTTCAAGGCCGCGACGCTTTATCAGGACGGACAAGGGGTGGACAAGGACATGGTGGAGGCGGTCCGGTGGTTCGAGCGCGCCGCGCGCCAGGGGCACATCCCGGCGCAGAACAAGCTGGGCCTGCTCTACTTTGCCGGCAAGGAGGTCAGGAAGGACGATGTGGAGGCCTACAAGTGGCTGAACATCGCTGCTGCCTCCAACGATTCCGACGCGAAACAGTATCGGAATCTGGTGAGCGAAGAGATGACGCCGGAGCAACTCGACTTTGCGCAGAAACGGGCTTCAGAGTTCATTCCGGAAAAGCCGGACCTCGACGCCGCGCGCGCCGGCGACATGCCGCTCTGAACCATTCTTGTTCCGCATTTGCCGGGGATTGACATAATCCGGCGCGGGTCGACATAGTCCATACTCGATCAGATTGAACGCAGATCCCGACCTTGGCTTATGATTGCTCTGAACAGTTCCTCTTCGTCCGCGGATTTCTGCGACGGCGTTTCGCGGCGGCAGTTCCTGCGCATTGGCGCGCTCGGCATGGGCGGGCTTGCCCTTCCGGATCTCCTTCGCGCCGAGGCGGAGGCCCGGATAGGCTCCTCCCACAAGGCTGTCATCATGATCTTCCTCGCGGGCGGGCCGTCGCACCAGGACATGTGGGACCTGAAGCCCGAAGCTCCTTCCGAGATCCGCGGGGAGTTCAAACCCATTTCCACCAACGTTCCGGGAATTCAGATCGGGGAGCTGTTCCCGCAGATGGCGAAGATGGCCGACAAGCTGACCTTCATCCGGTCCATGGTGGGCGCGACCGGAGGTCACGATGCGGTCCAGTGTCTCACCGGACGGAGCAACCGCAACATGCCCCCCGGCGGGTGGCCGTCGATGGGAGCCGCGCTTTCCAAGGTTTTCGGATCGGTCAACGAGGCGCTTCCCCCCTTTGTGGGGCTTTCGCCGCGTTGCGGCCATGACGAATGGGGCGACTGTGGCTCTCCCGGATTCCTCGGTCCCTCGCACAGCCCGTTCCAACCCTTCCGCGGAGCCAGCCAGAGCGACATGTCGTTGAACGGCGTCACGCTTGAACGGCTGGACGATCGCAAGGCCCTGGTCAAGAGCTTCGACCGGTTGCGCCGCGACATCGATGGCAGCGGCATGATGGAGGGGTTGGATGCCTTCAACCAACAGGCCTTCGGCATCCTGACTTCCAGCCGGCTGGCCGAGGCCCTGGATCTTTCGAAGGAGGACCCCAAGCTCGTCGAACGCTACGGCAAAGGCACCGAGAAATTGACCGCGGACGGGCCGTGGAAGCGGTTGGACCAGTTCCTCATGGCGCGGCGTCTCGTGGAGGCGGGCGCCCGTTGCGTGACGCTCGGCTTCAGCCGTTGGGATTGGCACGGCAACAACTTCGGTCGCGCGCGGGAGGATTTTCCCATGCTGGACCAGGGGGTCACGGCCCTGGTCGAGGATCTCCACCAGCGCGGCATGGACAAGGATGTGTCGGTGGTTGTTTGGGGGGAGTTCGGCCGCACCCCGAAGATCAACCAGAATGCCGGTCGCGACCACTGGCCCCGCGTATCCTGCGCGCTGCTGGCCGGCGGCGGCATGAACCACGGCCAGGTCATCGGCGCGACGGACCGGATGGGAGGCGAGGCCGTGGATCGTCCGGTCCGCTTTGGCGACGTTTTCGCCACTCTCTATCGCGCCGTGGGCATCGATCCCTTCACCGCCACCGTGCGCGACTTGACCGGGCGACCGCAGTATCTGGTGGATCAGGACACCCGGCCATTGACGGAGTTGATCGGGTGAGTCTCCCGTTTTCGGCGCGGCGGATTCCCGCGAGCGGAGTTGCCCTGCGCCTTTCGTCTGCCTTGTGAGCGAATCCTCCCAGAACAAGAGTCAGGCTCCGCTGGTTGTTGGAGTCGTTGTGGTTGCCGGGTTGCTGGCGTTCGGTCTGCTCAAGGGACGGGAGGAGCCGGCCGAGAACGGAACTGCCGCCCCCGCTGAGAACGGCAGTGAAGGGGGCGCGGCCGGGGCATCCAGTGTCGCGGAGGCGTCCGCGAATGCCGGTGAGCCGGAGGTGGCGTTCATTCCGGCAGGGGAGCTGAAGGTTGCGGGCCATGCCACGCCGGAGAAGGCTCTGCGCTCCTTCTTTGCTTCGCAACGCGCGATCGACTTCAAGGGCATGGCCGCGGCGCTGACGCCGGAGGACGCGAAGGAATTCCTGAATTTCATGTCGGTCCCGGCCTTGTCGGGCGATATCGTCCAAGGCCTGACGAACGCGCCAATCTGCCGGCTCTCGGGATTCCGGATTGTCGGGAGGGAAAGCGTCTCCGAGGAGGAGGAGAAGATCACGGTCCGCTTTGGCAGCGCCGAGGAGGATACAGCCGGCGACCGCGCCATCGTCTATACACTCAAACAGATTGCGGGCGACTGGAAGATTGATGACAACCGCCCGGCGAATGAGGAGAAGTAGCTCCGTCGAAAAGTCTGTTTAAGCCATTGCCTTGCGCCCGCCAAACCGATTCAATGCCCACCATGAAACGAAGCGTCCTTTCCACGGCGGCGGCCTTGTGCGCCCTGTTTCTCTCCGTTGGCGACGCCCCGGCTGTCGCCAGGTCCGAGGCCACGGTCAAAGCCATCGAATTCCAACTGGCCGTCGCGTCCCGGGAGAATGGCGCGTCCATACTGAAATTGCGGGGCGCCGACGAACGGCGGCAGTTGCTCGTCAACGCGCGGTTGTCTGACGGCGCGATCCGCGACGCGACCCGCGAGGCGGCCTTCACCGTCAAACCTGAGGGCGTTGTCCAAGTGACCGGCGACGGCCGGGTGATTCCGCTCGGCGACGGTCGGGCGACGATCGTGGCCGGGCTCAAAGGCGGCCTGAGCGCGTCCCTGCCGGTCTCGGTCGAGGGATTCAACGAGTCGCTGCCGGTCAACTTCCCCAACCAGATCGTTCCAATCTTCACGAAGCTTGGTTGCAATGGCGGCGGCTGCCACGGCAAGTCGAGCGGGCAGAACGGCTTCCGGCTTTCCCTGCTGGGTTTCGAGCCCCGCGAAGACCATGAGTATCTCGTGAAAGAATCCCGCGGCCGGCGGATCTTCACGGCCGCGCCGGAGCGCAGCCTGCTTCTCTTGAAGGGCGCGGCCGCGCTGCCGCACGGCGGCGGCAAGCTCCTGGAACCCGATTCCGATGATTACCGCCTGCTCACCCGCTGGATTCGCCAGGGCATGCCCTACGGAAACGACAATGACCTGCGCGTCGCCTCCATCGAGGTGTTTCCCAAGCAGCGGGTCATGGCGTTGGAGGGCGACCAGCAGTTGGCCGTCCTGGCGCACTACTCGGATGGTTCGGTCGAGGATGTCACCCGCGGGGCGCTCTATGAGCCCAACGACAAGGAGATGGCCGAGACTGACAAGAACGGGCACGTGAAGATCTTCAACCGCCCGGGCGACGTCGCCGTGATGGTTCGTTACCAGGCGCAGGTCGCGGTGTTTCAGGCGACGATTCCGCTGGGGGCTCCGGTCGAGAACCTGCCGCAGCCCAAGAATTTCATCGACGAACTCGTGTTCAAAAAACTCAAGATGGTGGGCATGCCGCCTTCCGAGGTGGCTGACGACGCCACCTTCATCCGGCGCGTCACCCTGGACATCGCCGGCCGCCTGCCGACCATGGAGGAGACCCGGGGATTCCTTGCGGACAAGGACGCCGGCAAACGCGACAAGTGGATCTCCAGCCTTCTCGCGAGCGGGGATTACGCTGACTTCTTCGCCAACAAATGGAGCGCGCTCCTTCGAAACAAGCGCACGGCGGGGGCGCACGCCCGGGGAACCTACGCCTTTCATGGCTGGATCCGCGACAGTCTCTACAACAACAAGCCCTACGACCAGTTCGTCCGCGAGGTGGTCGCCGCCTCGGGCGAGATTGGCAACAATCCACCGGTCGCCTGGTACCGGCAAGTAAACGACTCCACGGCGCAGATGGAGGATTCCGCGCAGCTTTTCCTTGGCATGCGTCTCCAGTGCGCGCAGTGCCATCACCACCCCTTCGAGAAATGGAGCCAGAAGGACTACTACAGTTTTTCCGCCTTCTTCAGCCGGATCGGCAAGCGCGGCGGCGCGCGGCCCACCGAGGAGATGATCTTCCATCGGCGCGGCAAGGCTTCGGCAAAGAACAAGAAGAACAACGAGCCGGTCCTGCCCGCCGGCCTCGGGGCGGAACCGTTGGACATCCCGGCGGATCAGGATCCGCGCCTGGCCTTGGCCGACTGGATGGGCGCGTCGGACAATCCCTTCTTCGCCAAGGCGCTGGTCAACCGTTATTGGAAGCACTTCTTCGGGCGCGGGCTGGTCGATCCCGAGGACGACATGCGCGCGACCAATCCGGCCACCAATCCCGAATTGCTGGACGCGCTGGCCAATGACTTCATCAACAGCGGTTTTGACCTCAAGCGCCTCGTGCGGCAGATCACGGAATCCAAGACCTATCAACTCAGCTCTACGCCCAACGAATACAACGCCGTGGACAAGCACAACTTCGCCCGCTTCTACCCGCGGAGGCTAGGGGCGGAGTCCCTGCTCGACGCGATCGACAGCGTGACCGATCACCGCACGGCCTTCGCCGGGTTGGAGAAGGGGACGCGCGCCGTGCAGTTGCCCGACAACAGCTTCAATGACAGCGTCTTCTTCCTCAAGATCTTCGGGAGACCTGATTCCTCCAGCGCCTGCGAGTGCGAACGTTCGGACGACGCCAGTCTCGCGCAGAGCCTCCACCTCATCAATTCCAAGGGCATCCAGGACAAGTTGACGGCCGCCAGCGGTCGCGCCGCCGCCCTCGCCGCCGACGACAAACGCAAGGATGAGGACAAGCTGCGCGACCTCTACCACTTGGTCTATTCCCGCGGACCGGAGCCGGAGGAGTTGAAGATCGCCCTGGCCCATCTCGCCAAGCGTCCCAAGGACAAGGATGGCAAGCAGTTCGACATCGCCACCGCCCGCCGTCAGGCCTACGAGGACATCGTCCTGGCCCTGATCAACACCAAGGAGTTTCTCTTCAACCATTGAGGGAGCCCGCTTTCCACCCCCAGGGTGGAATTATCGGCAAACGTGATGCGGGGCGAATCCTTTTTGGATGGCCGGCGTCATACTCCCTTGTATGAAGCGATTGCTCATCTGTGGTTTGGTGTGCATGGCGGTCTCAGGGGACGTGACCGCATCGACGAGGGAGGCAGGCATTTTCGAGGCGGCTGGTCCAACGCGCCCCGCGAACCAGATCGACAAGATCGTCTTTGCCCGGCTCTCGTCGCTGAATCTTGAGCCGCGTCTCTGTTCCGACGCGGTCTTCCTGCGGCGCGCGTATCTCGATGTCATCGGGACGCTGCCGACGGCGGAGGAGGCGCGAAAGTTCCTGAAGGACCCGGACGCGAAGGGCAAGCGGTCGGCGTTGATCGACCGGTTGCTGGAGCGCGGGGAGTTTGCGGACTACTGGTCGATGAAGTGGGGTGACGTTCTGCGGATCAAGGCGGAGTTTCCTGTCAATCTCTGGCCCAATGCCGCGCAGGCCTACCATCGCTGGGTCTGGGAGTCGCTCAGCGCCAACAAGCGCTACGACGTGTTCGTCCGCGAGATGCTCACCTCCAGCGGCAGCAATTTCCGCGTCGGGCCGGCGAACTTCTATCGCGCGGTCCAGAACAAGACGCCGGAAGGGATCGCGGGCGCGGTGGCGCTGACCTTCATGGGGGCGCGGATTGAATCGTGGCCGGAGGAGCGGCAGAAGGAGATGGCCGAGTTCTTCTCGCAGATCGGCTACAAGCCCACCGGCGAGTGGAAGGAGGAGCACGTGTTCTGGGATCCGCTCAAGTCGATCGAGGGCATCACCAACGGCGCGCCGGGACGAGACAAGCTCACCACCATCGGGCAATCCGCCGGCGCGGGCGCGAACACCCCGATCGGGAGACCCGCGATGAAAACCGCGATGTTGCCGGATGGTTCGAAAGCGAAGCTGCCGCCGGACCAGGATCCGCGGGAGGTCTTTGCTGACTGGCTGATCGCAAAGGGCAATCCCTGGTTTGCGAAGGCCGCCGTCAACCGTGTCTGGGCCTGGCTGCTGGGGCGCGGCATCGTGGAAGAGCCGGACGACATCCGGGACGACAACCCGCCCAGCAATCCCCAGTTGCTCGCCTTTCTGGAACGCGAGTTCGTCGCGGGCGGCTACGATTTGAAGGCGCTTTATCGCCTGATCCTCAATTCCCGGACCTACCAGCTGTCCTCTGTGCCGCGCGACGTTTCGCCGAAGGCCGCCGCGAACTTTGCGGGCTATCCTTTGAGGCGGTTGGAGGCGGAGGTGTTGATCGACGCCATCAACCAGGTCACGGACACGAGAGACCTTTACACCAGCCCGATTCCCGAGCCCTTCACTTACATCCCGAAGGACACTCCGGCGATCGCCATCGCGGACGGCAGCATCACCAGCCCGTTCCTGGCGTTGTTCGGCCGCTCGGCGCGCGCGACGGGCATGGCCAACGAGCGTTCCAACAAGATCCTGCCCGACCAGTGGCTGCACCTGCTGAACTCCAGCCACATCCAGAAGAAGATCGACGCGAGTCCTCGCTTCAAGGCGATTTCCAGCGTCGGGAAATCTCCGGCGGAGATCGTGGAGGAACTCTACCTGATCACGCTTTCGCGTTTTCCGACCCCCACCGAGGTGGAAACCGCCCTGGAGTATGCGAATACGGGCGCCAAGAACCGCGCGGGCAAGCCGATTGTCCGCAACCGGCGCGAACATTTCACCGACGTTGCGTGGGCGCTGCTGAACAGCTCTGAATTCTTGTATCGACACTGAGGTCCCTCAACCCGACAGGAGAAACCAACCATGAACCCCGAATCCGGTTCGATCCACCCCTCCCTGAACGAACAGCAACTGGGCATGTCCCTGAGCCTGCCTTTGAGCCGGCGGGACGCCCTGCGCCTGGGGCTGTTCAGCACGGCGGGGATGTGCCTTGCCAGCAATCCTCTCATGGCCGCCGCCAAGGGCGCGCCGAAGGCTCCGCCCGCCAAGACGAAATCCGTCATCCAGATCTTCCTCTGGGGCGGCATGTCGCACGTCGATACCTGGGATCCCAAACCCGACGCGGGATACGAGTATAACGGTCCGATGAAGGCCCCGTTGTCCACCAACGTGGATGGCATCCAGGTGAGCGAGTGGTTTCCGAATCTGGCGAAGCAGGCGGACAAGTACAGCCTCATCCGCAGCATGACCCACGGCATCAACGGCCATGAGACCGCCGCCTACATGGTGCAGACGGCGCATCGGCCCGGCGAGCGGTTGGCCTATCCGAGCGTCGGCGCCATCTTCTCCCTGTTCAAGGGGCGCGACTACAAGGGCGTGATCCCGCCCTACGTGGTGCTCACCCGGCCGCAAGGGCGCTTCTCGGAAGAAGGTTTCCTGGGCCCGCGTTTCAAACCATTCGCCACCGGCGGCAATCCGAATTCGGACCGCTTTGAGGTGGAGGGCGTGATCGCGCGGGGGATGACCGACCAGCGGCAGCAGGACCGACGCAAACTGCTGGCCGGAATGAACACCCTCGGCAGCGTGATGGCGGACAGCGCCACATTGCAGGCGGCCGAGCAGGCGAAGGATCGCGCCTACGACCTGATTCTTGGGGAGGGGCGTGAGGTGTTCGATCTCGCGAAGGAGGACAAGAAGCTCCGCGACCGCTACGGTCGCCACACCTTCGGGCAGGATTGTCTCGCCGCGCGGCGCATGGTCGAGGCCGGCGTGCCCTACATTGTCATCAACTATCCCGGCGGCTGGGACACCCACAAGAACCATTTCCAGACCATGCAGCGGCAGTGTCCGGAACTGGATCAGGGATTGGCCGCACTGTTGGCGGACCTCCATGATCGCGGGCTGTTGGACAGCACGATGGTCTGGTGCTGCGGGGAGTTTGGTCGCGGACCGAAGATCGACTGGCAGCCGCCCTGGAACGGAGGGCGCAACCACTTCGGCAAGGTCTTCACGTCCCTGGTTGCCGGCGGCGGCTTCCGTGGCGGCACGGTCGTCGGTTCCTCCGATGCGAAGGCCTCGGAGGTCAAGAACCGGCCCGTCTATCCCACGGATCTGCTGGGCAGTATCTACAAGCTGGCCGGCATCGACGCGACGGCGGCCCTGCCGCATCCGCTCGGACTGGAGGCCCATGTCCTGCCCACGGATTCGGAAGGTTCCAAATCGGCCGGATTGTTGACCGAAATCATGTGAGCGGCGGGTGCCGCTCCACCGGATTCCGGATGGACTTCATCAACACGACAAGAGGATCTGTCATGAAGAGATTGAGATGGTTTGGCTTGCTGGGGCTGGGGGGGCTGTTGACGTTGGCTCCCGGGGCGATGGGGCAGTCGGGGCCCTACATCGGCTTTGTGTATCCCGCCGGAGGGCAGCAGGGAATGACGGTCCCGATCCGGTTGGGCGGCCAGCGCATCGACGCCGTCTATGACGTGATCGTTTCGGGCGAGGGGGTGAAGGGGCGGATCGTCGAGTATCATCGGAAACTCAGCAACCAGGAGATGAGCCTGCTCCGTGAGCAGTTGCGCGACCTGAAACCGCGCCGGAGAAGATCCTCCTCGCCGCCGCCGGACGCGACGACGAAGAAGCTCATCGCCAACCTCGAAGCCCGGATCTCGGGTTGGGTCAACCGGCCCGCCTGCGGTTCGCTTTCCGCCCTGGCCTATGCGGAAATCACGATCGCCGCCGACGCCGAGCCGGGCGAGCGCGAGATTCGCCTGGTCACGGCGCGAGGCCTGAGCAATCCCATGGTCTTCCACGTGGGGCAGCTTCCGGAGACGACTCGCAAACCGATGAAGACCGCCGCCATGCAGGTGCTGGGCAAGGAGGAACTCGCTCTTCGCAAGCGGCCGGACGACGAGGTGGAGGTCCGCGTCGAGGTTCCCTGTGTCATGAACGGCCAGATTGCCTCGGGCGAGGTGAACCGCTACCGCTTTGCGGCGAAGAAGGGGCAAAGCCTGGTCGTCTCGGTCAACGCGCGGCAGTTGATCCCCTACATTGCGGATGCCGTGCCCGGCTGGTTCCAGCCGGAATTGACGCTCTTCGATGGAGTCGGGAAGGAGTTGGCCTTCAACGATGATTTTCGATTCAAGCCCGACCCGACCCTGTATTTCAAGGTCCCCGCGGATGGCGAGTATGTGCTGGCGATCGCCGACGCCATCCACCGAGGGCGTGAGGATTTCGTCTACCGCATTACCCTGGGCGAAACGCCGTTCGTCACCGGCGTCTATCCGCTGGGCCGACGCGCCGGCTCCCCGTCGGCGAAACTCGAGTTGAGCGGCTGGAATCTGGAGAATGCCCGGACGATCGCGCCCAAGGCGGACGCCGGCCCGGGCGCGCACGCCGTGGTGGCGAAGGTGGGCAAGGCGGTTTCCAATCCCGCGCCCTTTGAGCTGGACTCGCTGCCGGAGGGCTTCGACAAGGAGTCGAACGACGATGCCGCGCATGCGCAGAAGGTGAAGCTGCCGCTCATCGTGAACGGCCGCATTGACCGACCGGACGATCGGGATGTATTCGAATTTGTGGCCAAGGCTGGCGATGTCGTCGTCGCCGAGGTGTCCGCGCGGCGTCTCGATTCGCCGGTGGATTCGCGGCTTACGCTGACGGATGCCGCCGGCAACGTGCTGGCCTTCAATGACGACTTCGAGGATCCGGGTTCGGGCGTGAACACCCACCACGCGGATTCCTATCTTCGGGTGAAGCTTCCCGCCGCGGGGATCTACCGGGTTCACCTGGCCGACACCGCCCGGCAGGGGGGAGAGGCGTATGCCTACCGGCTGCGTCTCAGCGCGCCGCGACCCGACTTCGAACTGCGGGTGGTTCCGTCGAGCGTGAACTTCCGCAGCAAGGGTTCGGCCGCCGTCATGGTCTACGCGATCCGCAAGGATGGTTTCAACGGCCCCATCGTGGTGGACCTGAAGGACGCGCCGGCGGGATTCCAATCGCGTCCCACCGTCCTGAAGGAAGGGCAGGAAAAGGTGAAGTTCGGCATCCGCACGATCCTCAGGGGCACGCCTGAGCCGGTCGATCTCACCATCGCGGGAACGGCGAAGATCCGTGAAACGCCGGTGCGGCATGATGCCGTGCCATCGGAGGACAGGATGCAGGCCTTCCTGTGGCGGCACCTCGTTCCGGCGCAGTCATTCAAGGCCCTGGTCTACAATGCAGCTTTCCAACCGGAACCCGACCGCCCAGCCCCGACCATCGATCTGGCGTCGGCGCCGGCGGTGGCAGCGAAGGGGCCGGCCAAGTCGGCGGGGAAGGCCAAGTTCGGCAAGAAGCAGGTCGCCTCCCGGTTGCGGCAGCTCAAGGCCCTTTATCAGGAATGGTTGCTGTCCGACAGCTTCTACCGGAAGAAGGTGGAGGAGTGCGCGACGGTGAATTGACGGCGCGTCTGCGACCGCCGCATTTTTTTGGGCCCGCTCAACCGGGCTTCTCTTCCTTTCGGGCTCGCGAACCGACCTGAAGGTTGCCTCTTCGGGGGGCGAGGCAAAATGGTCACTCCGGTCACTTCAACGTGTTCAGCAGGATCGCATGGGAAGCCTTGGTGCGCTGCCAGCCCTGCTTGATCGAGGGCGGAATGATCCCCGGACCGCGTGGGTTTCCCGCCAGGGCGATGTCGATGTCGCCGTCGCCGTCGATATCCCCCGCGTCAATGGCGATCCAACGCCCCGAAATGCTGCTGCTGAAACCGAAGGCGGTGAAGGAAAGTCCGCCCTGGTTCTGGAGATAGGCGAAGCCTTCCTCCGGCGCGTTCTTGAGGTCCGGGAAATAGGCGACAGCCGCGATGTCGAGGTCGCCGTCCTCGTCGAAGTCGCGGGCGACCGCCGCGTAGGCCCCGTTGAGCGGGAAGAAATACTCTTCCGCGAAGGTCCCGTCGCCCTTGTTCAGGTAGATCCGGACGCCGTGGTAGGGGCGGATGGTGTAGGGGTAGAACATCCGGTCGCCGTTGTCGCCGTTGCACACAAGCAGGTCCATGCGGCCGTCGCCGTTGAAGTCGGCCAGGTCGAGGTCGGCCGCGCCCCAGGCGGAATGAAAGGCGGCGATCGTGTTGTCCTCGAATTCCCCGCCTCCCTGATTGATGAAAAGGTGGATGGCCTCGCGGGCGCCCCCGGCGAAGGCGACGATATCGGGTCGGCCGTCGCTGTTGAAGTCGTGCGCGCGGACGGCGACGAAGGAGGGTTGTTCGGCGAGGATGTGGGGCAGGGGAGCTCCATCTTCGCCCGATGAAAACCAGCGGAAGGTCCCGAGGAAGTGTCCGAATTCGGCCGGGACGAAATCAGTTCTTCCGTCGCCGTCGAAATCGGCGGTTGCGGTCTCGGTAGGGCGATGCAGGGCGGGGATCAGTGTCTGGATCGCGCTGTCGGAGCTCAACGGCGCGCCGATCCGAACGAGGCTGCCGCTGAGTTCGTCGGTGGGACGGAACCGGCCGATGAGCGTGCCGAGGAAGCCGTCCGGCCCGAGCTTGAAGCTGGCGAGCGGCGCCGGGAGCTTGAGGCTGACGCGGGTGGTTCCATCGACGCCCCAGAGCGCGAGCGTGTTGTCGCGCGCGGTGGCGACATAGAGCGCGTCCTGCCCTTCCGCGATTCTCACGAAGAGGTTCTCCTGCGCGGCGTCGCTCTTGAGCAGGATCGGTTCGAAATGCGCCTGGATGTCGAGGCGGATCGGGTCGCGGCCGGAGCGCGCGGGCATACGGTCCGGAGCCGCCATGACATAGTAGTTGCAGATCAACTGCCACTGCTCGTCGGTGATCGCCGGGGCGTCCGGAAAAAGATGGGCCTGCCGGACGCGCTCGCCGCCGGGTTCGCGGTCGTAGTCGAAGCGATCGAAACCCAGCCACAGAGCCATGCGCGGCAGGATGGAGGCAGACCAGCCAAACTTGGTGTCGATTGAGGGATCGGGGTAGAGGTGGCAGGAATGGCAGACGACGAGTGACAGTTCGTGGCCCGCCCGGAACAGTTCTGGATCGCCGGTGATCTTCTGAGGAGTCGCGTTGGTGAAGGAGGAGACGGGCGAAGTGGTTGTGTCCAAGGGAACGCGTTGCGTTGCGGCGGTTGCGTTGGGCGCGTCCGTGGGCGCGGCCAACGACGTCTCAATGACGGGCGTCCATTCCGGTGCGGCCGGAGGGGAGGATAGGGTCGGCGCGTCGGCGTTCCTGCCGCAGGAGATCGAGGCCAACACGCCCGCGACGAACGCCGCCAACGAGATGGCTTGTGGGATCCGGTTCACTTTCCGCAGGGGGCGAGGATGGCGTCCTTCATGCCGTGAATGATCTTCTTGTCCGCCGGGCAAAGCGTCGCCAAGGCGCCGCCGAACTGGGCGCGGAGGTTGTCGCCCTCCCCGTGGACGAAGTAGTAGGGACAAATGCGCGCGCGCGCCGGCATCTTCCTCGGTTCGTGCGCGTCGAAGTCGAACCACTCGGCCTCCACACGCCTGGGCTTGGCGAAGCGCTGCAGCACGTGGGGCGAGGTTTCCGCCGAGCGGATGGCGAAATCGACCGCTTCGCTCCAGTCCTCGGTGGAAAGGTCGCTGCCGAGATAAACGCCGCGCGCGCCCCAGGCGGTCTCGGAGAAGCCGGACACCTTCAGGATGAGGTCTCGCTGTTTTTGGGAAAGCGTCTTGAGTTGATGCCAGTCGGTCAGTTCGAGGCCGGGAAAGGCGGCGTGATGGGGAAGCGGAGAGGGATCGATGATCCAGGTGCGCGGCGCGATCGCCTTCAGATCCTCGAAGAAGCGCCCGCCGAGTTCCTGTCGCCAGAACTCGGCGAGGTTGAGATTCCAGAGCAGCGCGAAAAGCATCTTCTCCTCGAAGACCGGCTTCGGCGGCGGGGTCAGCGCGATCTCCTGGTTTTGGGCGAGTTCGAAGATTCGTCCGGAGTTGGCGACGTTTGGCAGGTCGAAGAGTTCGAAGAAGCGGTAGACGGCGTCCCCGGGATCGAAGTCGTGGAAATGGGAGTCGCGGACTTGGAGTCGCGGCATTTCGATCTGTCCCGCGATCCATTCCATCTCCGGGCGATAGGTGGCGGATTCCTCGGACACGACGAGGTGGACGTTGGCCGCGTCGCCGAAGATGCCCGCGAAGCCATTCAGCATGCCGTCGCGTCCGCCCAGGACCTCGGAACCGGCATCGGCGTAGGCGCGGTTCAGCCAGGCGGTGAGGCCGATGCCGCCAGGGACGCTGTCCAGTTCGGTTACCGAGAAGCCGCCCCCCGTCAATAGCAGGTCCGGCCGGATGACGCGGGGGACGTCGTTCTTGAAGGCGCGGGCGCGCTGGAGTTCGACGAGCCCGGCGGGCTTTCCCCGGTCGAGCCATTCCGCGATCCAGGCGGGCTGTTTTCCTTCGACGCTCTTGCGGTAGAGGAGGTTGACCGCGCGATAGAATTGCAGCAGCACGCGGCCGAGCTTCTCGATGCGGTTCGCATCGGCCTTTCCAAGCGGGAAAGGCCCGGTGGCGGTGCGCCAGTCGAGGTCGGCGAAGAGGCCGCCCTGCGGGTGGTTCTCGCGAACCTGGCGGGCGATCGCTTCGGGGGATTGAAGTTCGCCTTCCTGCTTCATTCCCGGATCTGTCCCGTCCCGGTTCCGAGCCATTTGTAGCTGGTGAGTTCCTCCAGCCCCATCGGTCCGCGGGCTCCGATCTTGTCGGTGCTGATGCCGATCTCGGCGCCCATGCCGAACATGCCCCCGTCGGTGAAGCGGGTGGAGGCGTTCCAGTAGACCGCCGAGGAATCGGCCTCGTTCTGGAACTGCGCGGCGTGGGCCTCATCGGCGGTGACGATGGTTTCGGAATGGCCGGAGCCGTAGCGGTTGATGTGCTCGATCGCGCCCGCGACGCCATCGACCACGCGCACGGACAGGATCTTGTCGAGATACTCCTCGCTCCAATCCTCCTCGGTGGCGTCCTTGAGCAGGTCTCCGGCGGCGGATTCTCCCATGGCCGCGCGCGTCTCGGAATCGACGCGCAGTTCGACGTCGCGATCCAGGAAGGCCTGCAGGAGGTTGGGAATCTGCGGGGCGGCGGCCCGATCGATGAGCAGCGTCTCGATGGCGTTGCAGACGCCCGGGCGGTGCAGCTTGGAATTGAGGGCGATCTCGCGGGCCATGTCGGCGTCGGCGGCGCCATCGACGTAGACGTGGCAGACGCCCTTGTAGTGCTTGATGACCGGCACCTTCGAACACTCGGCGACGGCGCGGATGAGGCCTTCCCCGCCGCGCGGCATGCAGAGGTCCACGTAGTCGACCAGCGAAAGCAGTTCCGGCACGGCGGCGCGATCCGCGGTGGGGACGACCTGGACGGCGTCTTCGGGGAATTCCGGGCAGGTCGCGCGGGCGGCGTCGGTCATGGTCTTCGCGATGATCTGGTTGGAATTCAGAGCCTCCTTGCCGCCGCGCAGGATGGTGGCGTTGCCGGACTTGAAGCAGAGTCCGGCCGCGTCGGCGGTCACGTTGGGACGGGATTCGTAGATGATCACGACGACGCCGATGGGCGTGGAGACCTTGCGCAGCTTGAGGCCGTTCGGTCGGACGCGCTCATCGAGGACACGGCCGACGGGATCAGGAAGTTCGGCGACCTCGCGAAGGCCCTGCGCCATGCCGGCGATGCGCGCGTCGGTCAATTCCAGACGGTCCAACATGGCGGAAGAAAGCTCCATGCCCCGGCCGTTCTCCATGTCGATGGCGTTGGCGGCCTGGATCTCGGCGGCCCTGCTCTCGATGGCGTCGGCCATGGCGGTCAGGCAGGCGTTTTTCTGGTCGGTCGAGAGCCGGGTGAGGGCGCGGGAGGCAGTCTTCGCGCGCCTGCCCAATTCGGTCATCTGTTCGCGTAAATCCATCGGCGTTACTTAGTCGAAGACCCGCGAAAGCAAAAGCAGAAACCCGTTTCGCGGCGTGTTGCAGGATGGGGGCACGCGCGGAAATTTCAGTGGGTCGGGCGTTGTCAGGCGGGGCGCGCGATTCTAGTTTTGGCTCGCCGTCATGATCGACGATATAAGCAACAGTTACCGCGCGCTTGAACTGAAACCGGGAGCGTCCCCCGAGGAGGTGAAGGAGGCGTATCGCGAGTTGGTCAAGGTGTGGCATCCGGATCGATTCGGCGGAGATGAGAAGTTGATCCGGAGGGCGGAGGAAAAGCTGAAGGAGATCAATCTCGCCTACGATCGGTTGAAGAATGTCCGGCCGCGAAAGACGGCGACCTCCGCGGACGGCGGCAGTGAGGAATCACCCGGGCGTCCCGCTGCCTCGTCGAAGCCCCGGCGAGCCGGGTTTGCCGAGGCCAAGATCCGCCAGACGCCAAACCTGCGCGACGCCCGGTTGGGGTGTCTGCTGGTCGGGGGACTGGCAGCGGCGATCCTGTTCCTGATTCTGGCGGCAGTCTTCTATGACGACATGCCCAGCGGTCGTCGGATCGCACAGCCTGTTGCCAAACCCAAATCCTCCAGTGCGGCGGAGGCGGGTGTTGGAGCGGGGAGGGGGGAGGGAGGCGTCAGTTTCGAAAAGCAGGCCGGAGCGTCCTTGCTGGAGACGCGCGAGATCGTCGGAGCGGCGGATTTGGAGGCTTTGGCGCAGCCTGACCGCAGGGCGCTCGAAGAAGCCCTGCGGGAACTTGAGGCCATGGCCAAGGAGGGGGCGATCGTCGAGTTGAACGAATTGCCGCCGCCTTCGTCCAACGCTTCCCCGGTTTCAGACCCGGCAAACGAAACTCGGGGAGCCGTCAATGCGCCGAAGCCGGATTTCCTGGCGGAGCAGTTCTATAAGACCGGAGAGGCGCACCTGAAATCGAACTCCGCGCCGCGGGACGAGAAGAAGGCGGTCGACTGGTTCCGCAGGGCGGCGGAATTGGGGCATACGATGGCCCAACGCCGGTTGGCGACAATGTTGCGCGAGGGGCGGGGCACGGAGGCGGACGTCGAGGGCGCGTTGTTCTGGATCCTGGTGGCCGCCGGTCTGGGGGATGTCGAGGCTGCTGCCCAGAGCGCCGAATTTCGGCGGTCGGCGCCGGCCGAGCGCGAGGCGGCGGTCCGTGCGCGGGTCGAGGATTGGTTGAAGCAGTTGCGGGAACAAAGATGAGTTCTCCAACGCTGAAAATCCGGCTGGTCAACGTGTCGGCGGCGCCGTAAACGTGTCCGATGCGAAACATCAAGCTTCTACTCACCGGCATCGCGTGTCTTTTCATCTTCTGGGGATGCACGCCCAAAACCACCGACGCGGGTCCGGGGGAGGATCCCAACAAGTTGAGCCCCTTCCGCACAGCCGAGGGCAAGTGGGGTTACCAGAACGGCCGGGGCAAGACGGTCATTGAGGCGACCTTTGACAATGTCACGCCGTTTCGCAACGGCATTGCCCGGATCAAGGTCAAGGACAAGTACGGCTATATCGACGAGTCCGGGAAGTCTCTCATAGAGGCAAAATATGAAGAGGCGGGTTTCTTCAACCAGGGACTGTGCCCGGTCAAGGTGGACGGCAAGTTCGGTTATATCGACCGGACGGGAAAGATGAAGTTCGAGGCGAAATTTGAAAGCGCCGAGAGCTTCGGGTTGGAATTTGCCGCCGTCACTCTGGGCGGCAAGGCGGGATATATCGACAAGGAAGGTAAATTCACGGAGGGCGAGGTGCCTGGTGACAATGATGTGGCGGCGGAGTAACCCCTGACACACAACGTCAAAGGGACGGGCGTTGCCGGATTATAGCCGGGAGCGCGCCTGGAATTAGCCTCGGCAAGATAACCGTTGCAATAACCGGAAGCCGGGGCGACAAGTTTCTTATCATGAAGATCGATCCCATCGAACAATACCGGCAACTTAGACAGGAACTGCTCGACGAGAAGGCGAGGATCGCGGCGCGGCTCGCGGAGATTGAAGCCGCGCTTTCCGATCAACCGGTCCCGGTGTCGGCTCCAGCCAAACCCGCCCGACGGGCGCCCCGCGCCAAGGGTGGACGCGTCGGCAATGACCTTACCCTGAAGGCGGCGGTGGTGAAGGTCCTCTCTGAAAAACCTCTGACCAAGGCGGAGATTCTGCAGGCGGTCCAAGACCTTGGTTTCACGTTCAAGACGAAGAATCCGGCCAATTCCTTGGGAGTGGTTCTTTACGGCAAGTCGCCGAAGTTCATCAACAACAAGGGCGTCTTCAGCCTCGGAAAAGCCGTGGCGAAGGCGGCCGGCAAGGCTCCGAAAAAGGCCGCCAAGAAAGCGGAGAAACAAGCGCCCAAGAAAGCCGCGAAGAAGAAGCCAGGCAAGCGGCGGTTGAGCGCGGAAGCCCGCGCGCGGATCGTCGATGCGCAGAAGAAACGTTGGGCCAAGGTAAAGGCGGCGAAGGCCAAGGCTGCCAGGAAGTGACGAAGTCCAATTGATTTCTTGAGACGCGGTCCGACCTTGGTCGGACCGCTTTTTTTGTCCGTAAGTTCACGGGCGACGGCGCGCCTTATTTGGGGAGGAAATAGCCCTGCTGTTTGGGGCTGATGGGCGCGCCTAGTTTTTCCAGGACCTGGAGCATGTCCTCCCAGACCTTTCGCTTGGTCCCGAGGTCGTCCTGGCGCAGAAGATAGGAGGGATGAAAGGTCGGCATGACGGGAATGCCGCGAAACTCAGTCCAGTTTCCGCGCAGCCGGGTGATGCCCTCCGTGACGCCGAGCAATCCCTGCACGGCGGTGGCGCCGAGCGCCACTATCACCTTTGGTTGGATGAGGTCTATCTGCGAGATGACGAATGACTTGCAGGTCTCCATCTCTTCAGTCGTCGGTTTGCGGTTGCCAGAGGATTTTCCCGGGGTGTCGGGGCGGCATTTGAGAATATTGCCGATGTAGACCGTCTCGCGGCTGTAACCCATGGTCTTGATGATTCGTGTGAGCAGTTGTCCGGCCTTGCCGACAAAGGGCTCGCCCTGGCGATCCTCGTCCATTCCGGGAGCCTCGCCGACAAACATGAGCGGGGAATGGATGTCGCCGACGCCGAAGACCACGTTGCGTCGAGCGGCGGCGAGGTTGGGGCATTTCTCGCAGGCGAGGGCTCGTTCGCGGAGTTCCGCCATGGCGGCCTCCTTCTGTTCGCGGGGGAGGCCGGAGGCCTTGGAGGAAGCCGGAGAGGGGGATGCCTGCTGTGATGCGGGCGCGGGAGCGTTGACCGGAGCCGAAGTCCGGGCCGGACGAGGGTCGCGCGGCGCGGGAGTCGCGGCGGGACGTTCTCCATGGAGGGCGGGGACGGCGCGCGAAAGCTGCGCCAGATTCTCCGCGTCAATCGGGATGTATTTCGCGCCGCGCGCCTTCTCCCGTTGCAGGTGGTCGATGGTCGCTTCGAGGAGCTGGTCGAATGGCGTGGACATGGGGCGAGGATAGGCGTCGGCCGAGATCGCGCAATGAAATCACGCGGCGGATTGGATTGCGGGGGCGGCTGCGGCGTCTACACTCGCGACATGGCGAAGCAAAACCGACACTGTCACCAGTGTGGCTGGGAGTGGGAACTCAACGTCAATCCGGGGCGAAGTGAATCCTGTCATGGTTGTCATGCGGACTTGCGCGTCTGCCTGAACTGCGAGTTTTTCGATCTGCAATCCGCGCATCAGTGCCGCGAGCGGCGCGCGGAGCCGGTGTTCGAAAAGCACATGGCGAACTACTGTGAGTGGTTCGAGTTCGCGAAACGCGAGTGGACGGGCAAGCCGGACATCACGGCGAGGGAGGACGAGGCCCGCGAAAAGCTGAGGAAGCTGCTGGGGGAATGAGCCTGCCGCTCAGGAATTGGCTTCGTCGTCCGTGAGCTTCCGGTAAAGGGTGGCGAGGCTGACGCCGAGGAGTTCGGCGGCCTTGTCCTTGTCGTTGCCGGTGTGGGCGAGGATGCGCTGGATGTAGGCGGATTCCTGCTCCTTGATGAAATTCTTCAACGGTCCCAGCGGCTTGCTGGTCGAGACCCCTCCCGCGGCGTCTTTCGGGCGGATTGTGCGGCTTTCGCCATTTTCAAGCGGGTAGATCGATTTCTGATCGACGCGTTCGGGCGAGGGGGATTCTTCCGGTTGTTCGGTGGCGTCCGGGGTCTTGAGCATGACGGTGTCGTCGCTCACCACCTCCAAGGCCTTTGCCTGAAGGGCGGGGGGGAGATCGCGAACGCGGACGGTGTCGTCCTCGCAGAGAGCGCAGGCGCGTTCAATGGCGTTTTCCAGTTCCCGGACATTGCCGGGCCAGTCGTAGGCGGAAAGGACATCCATGGCGTGCCGGGTGACATTGTAGGGCTGCCCGGTCCGCGGGTTGAGTTTCTCCTTGAGGAAATGGGAGATCAGGAGGGGGATGTCGTCGCGGCGTTCGCGCAGGCTCGGGAGGGGGATGGAAATGACGTTGAGGCGGTAGTAGAGGTCTTCGCGGAATTCGCCGGCCTTGATCTTCTCCTCGAGCGGTTCGTTGGTCGCGGCGAGGACGCGGACATCGACGTAGACCGGGGTGTTGTCCCCGACCCGACGGACCTCCTTTTCCTGAAGCACGCGCAGCAACCGGCTCTGGAGCAGCGAAGACATGGAGCCGACCTCGTCGAGGAAGATGGTGCCGCCGTCGGCCTCCTGGAAAAGGCCGGTCTTGTCGTTGATGGCGCCCGTAAAGGAGCCCTTCCGGTGGCCGAACAACTCGGACTCAAGAAGGTTCTCCGGCAGGGCGCTGCAGTTGACGGGAATGAACGGGGCGAACTGTCGCCGACTGTTGAAATGGAGCGCCTTGGCAATCAGCTCCTTGCCGGTGCCGCTTTCGCCCAACACCAGGATCGTGCTGTCCGTGTCGGCCACTTTTTCGACCATGTTGAACACCTGCTGCATCGGTTCGGAGCGGCCGATGATCTGGTCGAACTGGTATTTCTTCCGCAGTTGCTTCTTGAGGTAGACGTTCTCGGAGATGGCCTGGTTGAAGGAAAGGGCGCGTTGCACGCACATGCGCAGTTCGTCGAGCTTGAAGGGTTTCTCGATATAATCGTAGGCGCCCGCCTTCATCGCCTTGACCGCCGTTTCGATGGAGCCGAAGCCGGTGACCATGATAACCGTGATGGGCGGGCTTTGACTCCGGGCCTTCTGCAGGATGTCCAGACCGCCGGCGCGGGTCTTGTCCAGATAAAGATCCGTGACGATGAGATCCGGCTGGATTTCCGGGATGGCCTCCAAGGCCGGCGTCACCTGGGTGAACGGACGGACGTCATGCCCATCCTCACGGAGCATCTCTGCGACCATCTGCACCATGGTCGGCTCGTCGTCCACCAGTATCACTCTTGCCATCGGCGGGCAAAGCTAGGGCAAGCCCGGTGGCGGGGCAAGCATGGATGAAACGGCCCGTGTTGTCCGGGGAATTCACGCTTTTGTCCGATCCGTGGACAGGGGGGCGTTGGGCTTTGCGAAACCGTTTGCGCAAAACCACTCCACGGCGTCCTCGAGGGCCTGGCGGGGCGGGGTCTGGGGCAGGCCGAGTTCACGGATGGCCTTGGCGGGATTGAAGAACATCTTGTAGTGCGCCATGCGCACTCCGGCCATGGGAGCCATGGGGTGTTTCCCGGTGAACTTGGCAATGGCCTCGTCGAAAACGGCGGCGGACCAGGCGACGGCATAAGGGATGCGGACGCGGGGCGCGCGGACTCCCGTGATGTCCTCCAGGATGGCGAAGGCCTCCTTCATGGTCAGGTTGCCGTCGGCGTTGCCCAGGATGTAGCGCTCGCCGATCCGGCCTTTCTCGGCGGCGAGGATGTGCCCCACCGCGACATCGCGGACGTGAGCCCAGTTCAGGCCGGTGTCCAGATAGGCGGGCATCTTCCGATTCAGGAAATCCACGATGACCTTTCCAGTGGGGGTGGGTTTGACGTCGCGTGGACCGATTGGCGCGCTGGGATTGACGATCACGACAGGCAGTCCCTTGTCCGCAAGTTCAAGGGCGATCTCCTCGGCCTGCCATTTGGAGCGCTTGTAGTGGTTGCACATCTGTTTGGACAGGGTGACCGGCGTGGTTTCGTCGGTCGCCTCGACCCGGCCGTTCAGCGGTTGGGAGAGGCCGATGCAGCCGACGGTGCTGGTGTAGACAATGCGTGAGCAGCCGGCCTCGGCGGCGGCCTCGATCACGTTGCGCGTCCCGGCCACGTTGGCGGCATACATCGGTTTGTAGTCGGGAAGCCAGAGGTGGTAACTGGCGGCCACATGAAAGCACCAGTCGCAGCCGCGCATCGCCTCGGCGAGGGCTTTCGGGTCAGCCAGGGAGCCGGGGACGGCCTCGTAACGCGCGCCTTCCAATCCGCGGACGTCGCTCGAGTCGCGCAGAAGGACCTTCACTTCATGGCCGCGGGCGTTGAGTTCGTGTACGAGATTTGCGCCGATGAATCCCGAGGCGCCGGTGACGAAACATTTCATGGACGGCGTCTTTTGCGGAGGGCGGGGCGTTTGATCAACATAAAACAACCAAAACCGGAAAAGGCGGGTTGTGTGCTTTTGGCGGCGGCGCGGCGGCGGCGGCATTCCTTTCTTGAATGGACACCGGATGACCATGACTCTGGTTCGCCCCCGCCAAAACGGAGGATCGCCATGAAACTCATTCCCCCCCTTCTCACCCTGCTCCTTTCCGTCGGCCTACTTCACGGGACCGACAAATCGACAGCCTCCCTCGAACAGGCCGCCGTTCCAGAGGATGTCAACGAGGCGGTGCGATCGTTCCTCATCGGCGCGATAACCATCGATGAGGATCTGGTAAGGAACGTCGCGCTGCCGCATCCTCAGCTCTCCGTCCTGTTGTCGGGATCGCCGCTGCCGAAAGCCCTGCTTGAAACCATGAAGAAGCAGTTCGCGACCATGCCCTGCCTTCCGGTGAAGGTGGGGGACCGGATCAAGCTGCCTCATGGAAAATCGATTGAAGTCACCAAGGAGATGGTGAACGCCGATCGCGGGATGTTCCGGCCCGTTATGGGGGGAGAACCAGCTCCATTCCCCATTATCGTGGTCCGGACCAACGGCCAATGGCGTGTGGACGCGGAATCCGTGATCGCCGCCCGACTGGCTTCAAAACTCTGAATCGCGTGTCACATTGCGCAGTCCCCGCCCGACCGGGCCGGTTGATGGGACGTTGACTTCAGTTTTCCCGCAAAAACCCTTGCGCGGTCGATGAAGATCACTATTCTTCGCGGCCTGTTTTTCGGGCGTGGTAGCCAAGTGGTAAGGCAGGGCTCTGCAAAAGCTCTATTCGCCGGTTCGATTCCGGCCCACGCCTCCAGTCTCTTTCCGGGTGGCTGCGTCGTTCCCGGAGGCGGAACCTAGCGGTTGACGGAGCGGGAAGGGACAGCCCTTCTTATCCGGCTCATTAAGAAAACCGAAAAACGCCGTGCTGACATGAACTTTGCTTGCAGTGGATTTTGATTCGCCGTAAACAACCCGGCCTCTGCGACAAGCAAACCTAATGACGCGAGTTGTTGAACATTAGCAAAACCGTTTAAACAGAAACGCCGAATGTCCGACGTATTTCCCAAGTGGACGAACAAGCTGCCGCTCCGGATCATCATCGGTCTGGGTGTGCTTGGCGCGGCGGTGACGATGGGGGTGACCTACTACTTCACGCCCAAATACACCCGCGTTGGATACCAACCGGTCCAGCCAGTCGCCTTCTCGCACAACATTCACGCGGGGCAACTCGGGCTTGACTGCCGTTATTGCCACACGGCGGTGGAGAAATCCTGGTTCTCCAACGTGCCGGCGACCTCGACCTGCATGAACTGCCACAATCAGGTTCTGAAGGACGATCCCAAGCTGGCCCTGGTCCGGGAAAGCTACTTTCAGGACAAGCCCATCGAATGGGTGCAGATCCACAAACTTCCCGACTACGTCTATTTCAACCACTCGGTGCATGTGAACCGCGGGGTGAGCTGCGTCGAGTGCCACGGACGCGTCGACCAAATGGACGAGGTGTTCCATGCCAAGCCTTTCAGTATGAGTTTCTGCCTTGAGTGTCACCGCAATCCCGAAGCGCGTCTTCGCCCGCCGGACAAGGTCGCCGACCTGAAATGGAAATGGAATGAGGACCCGAAGGTCGCCGAACAGCACCAACTTGAGTTCGGCAAGGACGCGGTCAAGAATTGGAAGATCAAGTCGAGCGACCACTGCTCCGCCTGCCATCGATGAACAACAGCGAGTCCATGAAAGCTGCCCGCCAGACGGGACCGAAATACTGGCGAAGCCTGGATCATCTGGCTGACGCCCCGCAGTTTCGCAAATGGGTGGACAGCGAATTTCCCTCCGGAGCCGAGGCTGTGGCGGACCCTGTCACGCGCCGTAACTTCATGAAGCTGATGTCCGCTTCCTTCCTGCTGGCCGGGTTGGGGATGAGCGGGTGCCGGCGACCGGAAGAGAAGATTGTCCCCTTCGCGAAACAGCCCCTGGGCTACACGCACGGTCGGGCACGGCATTTCGCGTCGGCCATGCCCACCCGTACGGGAGCCGTCCCGGTTCTGGTCAAGCAGGATGACGGTCGCCCCACCAAGGTCGAGGGCAACGATGAACATCCCGACAGCAATGGCGGAACCAACGCCTTCACCCAGGCTTCGGCGCTTAATCTATACGATCCCGACCGCGCCATCCGGTTTGCGAAAAACCGCGAGGGAGTGACCCGGGAGGCGGGCTTGGACGCCATCAAGACGATTGCCGACCAGGCCGCCGCAGACAAGGGCGCCGGGCTCTACATCCTCGCCGATCAGGCGGTTTCCCCGACGCGCGATCGGGTGCGCGACCTGCTGCTCAAGAAACTGCCGGGAGCGAAGTGGCACGAATACGAGCCGGTCGACCACGACATCCACCGTCGCGCTGCTACGGAGGCGTTCGGGCTTCCCGTCAGGCCTTACTACAAGCTGGACGAGGCTGAAGTCATCCTTTCGCTGGATTGTGATTTCGTCGGCTCGGAGGAAGATTCCGCGTTGTTGGTGGGCAAGTTCGCGAAAGGCCGCAAGATCGATCCTGTTCATCCGAAGATGAACCGCCTCTACGCGGTCGAGGCTCTGTTCACCCTCACCGGCGCCGCGGCGGACCACCGTCTGCGCGTTCCGGCCAGCGCCGTGCATCGCGTGGCGGCCGAGGTGGCGGCCAAGGTCCTGACGGATGCCCATTTCGACAAGCCCGGCATGGCGGTGGTCAAGAATGCCCTGGTTGCCCATGGCAGCGCGCCGGACGTGCAATCGAAGTGGATCTCCGCCTGTGCGGACGATCTCAAACGCCACGCCGGCAAGTGCGTGGTGATCGCGGGCCAAGGGCAGTCCGAGGCGACCCACCTGATCGCGCACGCGTTGAATTCCGCCTTGGGCAATGTCGGCAAGACGGTGGATCTGCTGCCGGTGCCTGCGGCGAAGGGCGGATCCATTGGGGAACTGACCGCGGCGTTGAGCGCCTCCAAGGTCAAGTCGCTTGTGATTCTCGGTGGGAACCCCGCCTACGACGCCCCCGCCAATCTCGATTTCGCCAATGCGATGGAGAACGCCGGCGAGGTCATCCGGTTGGGCTACCATGAGGACGAATCCGCCCCGAAGAAGGGCTGGAACATCCCGCTCGCTCATTACCTGGAATCGTGGGGCGACGCCCGAACGGTCGATGGGACCTTGGTTCCGGTGCAGCCGTTGGTTGCGCCCCTGTTCGCCGGAATGACCCAGATCGAATTGTTGGCCCGGTTGGCCGGCGAGGCGGTGTTCGCTCCCTACGATCTGGTTCGCGAGACCTTCTTTGGCCTGGCTGGCGGGAAAAACGAGAACGCTTGGAAGCGCTTCCTGCACGACGGTTATCATGCCGGCAGCGCCAAGGCCCCCGTCACCCGGGTCCGCCTTCTGGTCGATCGCGTGACCGCCGCCGTCAAGGCCGCGGACAAGCAGCCTTCCGCCGGAGGAGCCGAGCAAGAGGTTGTCTTCTACCCGGACTCCAAGGTCGATGACGGCCGTTACAACAACAACGGCTGGTTGCAGGAGACGCCCGATCCGATCACCAAGCTGACTTGGGACAACGCCGTCCTCATGAGTCCCGCCACGGCCGACGCGCTGGGGCTGGACAACATGAAGGGCTTCCGGGACGGACAGCACGACAAGATCTTGTCCGAATCCGACTCCAAGGTGGCCGATTTCCACGACGGTGAGCACAACATTACCGAGCGCGGTGAATTTCATCCCGAGATTGTCGAACTCAGCCTCGGCAGCCGGAAGATCGAAGGTCCCGCCTGGGTTGTTCCCGGCATGGCCGACAATGTGTTCGCCGTGGCGCTCGGTTACGGCAGGTCCCGTGACGCTGAATCGACCGGAGGCGCCGGCAGGGTGGGTGACGGAACGGGGTTCAACGCCTACCCGCTGCGTGCGGAGGACGGCATGAAGTTCGCCGTGGGCGTCAAGGTGACACGCACCGGCCGTCGCCATCAGTTGGCCTGCACGCAGGAGCACGGCACAATCGACGGTCGCGCCCTGATTCGCGAAACCAATTTCGACAAGTTCACCGATGCGGAGAGCGGCCATGCCGATTTCGCAAAGGGCATGAACATGCCGCATCCTCCCGGAATGGAGGAGCTTCCGGACCATGGTCTGGCCTACAAGAACCCTCTCGACGACCTGCGCAAGAACGCGACGCATTCGTGGGGCATGGCGATCGACATGAATTCCTGCGTGGGCTGCAACGCCTGTGCGCTGGCCTGCCAGAGTGAGAACAACGTCCCGATCGTCGGCAAGCAGCAGGTGATCAAGGGCCGGGAGATGTCCTGGATCCGGCTCGACCGTTACTTCTCCGGGGATGTCAACGATCCGCAGATGGCGCATCAGATCATGGTCTGCCAGCACTGCGAGGCTGCGCCCTGCGAGAACGTATGCCCCGTCAACGCCACGACGCACGACGACGAGGGGTTGAACCTGATGATCTACAACCGTTGCGTCGGGACCCGCTACTGCTCGAACAACTGCCCCTACAAGGTCCGTCGTTTCAACTACTTCGACTACAATCGTCGCCCGTTGGACGACCTCTACAACACGCCGCTGAATCCCTGGAACCGCAAGGACGGCGAGTGGGAGTTGACCCGCTGGTACAAGGATCGTTCCAAGGGCAACATCGACGACGACCAATGGGATCTGCTGGCGCTGGTCCGCAACCCGAGCGTCAGCGTCCGCATGCGCGGCGTCATGGAGAAGTGCACCTACTGCATCCAACGCATTGAGGCCGCCAAGATCGCCCAGAAGGTCAAGGCCGGAGCGAGCGGGAATGTCGAGGTGCCGGACGGAACCATCAAGACCGCCTGCCAGCAGGCCTGCCCCGCCGAGGCCATCGCGTTTGGCAACATCGACGATCCCGAGAGCAGGGTCTCGAAGCTCAAGGCCCAGGCCCGCGATTACGAGGTCCTCGACTATCTGGCGACGCGGCCGCGCACCACCTACCTCGGACGGGTGCGCAACCCCAATCCGGAGATGCCGGATTATCGGGAGGCTCCGGAAACCTTCCAGGAGTGGGAAGCGCACGGTAATCATCTCGCCCATCATCACGGGCACGATCACGACCACGGCCCGGGCGAAAGCCACGGTCACGACAGCGATCACGCGCATGATCAACACCAGAATACGGAGCACGGCGAGACGGCCGGGAAGGGAGGGGATCATTGATGTCTGAGCACGCGCCCGCCATCAAACTTGAGGCCCCTCCCGTCGAGCTGGAGCGCCCGAGATTGGTTTCCAACAACCGCGGCCTCGGGGAGATTTCGGACCAGATCTGCGACGTCATCGAGCGTCCGACGCCGCTGTGGTGGAAGATCTGCATGCTGCCGGCCTTGACGTTGCTGTCCCTGCTGGGCGCCATGGTTGTCTATCTGGTGACCGTGGGCGTCGGTGTCTGGGGCAACCAGCACCCCGTCATGTGGGGCTGGGCCATCATCAACTTCGTCTGGTGGATCGGCATCGGCCACGCCGGGACGCTGATCTCGGCCATTCTCTTCCTGCTCCGGCAGAAATGGAGAACCTCGATCAACCGCGCTTCGGAGGCCATGACCATCTTTGCGGTCATGTGCGCCGGCGTTTATCCGCTCATCCACGTCGGCCGCATCTGGTATGGCTGGTGGCTGTTCCCCATCCCCAACTCCAACGGCATCTGGCCGCAGTTCCGCTCCCCGTTGATGTGGGACGTGTTCGCGGTTTCGACCTACTTCACGGTGTCGGTGCTGTTCTGGTACATGGGCCTGATTCCGGATCTGGCCGTCATGCGCGACCGCTGCAAGAAGTTCTTCGGCAAGTTCGCCTACGGGCTCTTCTCCTTGGGGTGGAGCGGATCGAACCGCCACTGGCGCAACTACGAGAAGGCCTACCTCATCCTGGCCGGTCTTTCCACGCCGCTGGTTCTTTCCGTGCACTCGATCGTCTCGCTCGACTTTGCCGTTTCGCAGCTCCCGGGTTGGCACACCACGATCTTCCCGCCTTACTTCGTTGCGGGCGCGGTTTTCTCCGGTTTCGGCATGGTGCTGACCCTGCTCATCCCGCTGCGTTCAGTCTGCAAGTTGCAGGACATCATCACCGTCCGGCACATTGAACTCTGCTGCAAGGTCACCCTGACCACCGGTTGCATCGTGGGCTATGCCTACTTCATGGAGGTGTTCATCGCTTGGTACAGCGGCAGCAGCTTCGAGAAATACGCCTTCTGGAACCGCGCCTTCGGACCCTACTGGTGGGGTTACTGGGCGATGATCGGCTGCAACGTCGTGGTGCCGCAGTTCTTCTGGTTCAAGAAGATCCGCACCAACATGTGGATCGTGTTCTTCCTCTCGATCCTGGTGAACGTCGGCATGTGGTTCGAACGCTTCGTGATCGTGGTCACCACACTGGCCCGCGAGTTCATCCCGGCCAACTGGGGCTACTTCAACCCCTCACCGGTGGACATCATGACCTACTTGGGGACCTTTGGACTGTTTTTCACCATGTTCCTGCTGTTCCTGCGCTTCCTGCCCATGATCGCAATCTGTGAAGTCAAGGCCGTGACCCCGCAGGCCGACCCGCATCACCCGCTGGGCGGCGCGGAGGAAGGAGGGCATCACTGATGGCCCGCACCCGTCCATTCGCCCTGTTGGCTGAATTCGAGAAGCCCGCCCACGTGATGCACGCCGCGGAGAAGGTCCGCGACGCGGGCTTCACCAAGTGGGACGTCCACACCCCGTATCCCATGCATGGCATGGACGCGGCGATGGGGTTGGGCAACTCCAAGGTGGGTTGGTTCACCTTTGTCGGCGGCGTCACCGGCTACACGACCGGCATGGTGATGATCTGGTTCCTCAACGCGGTCGATTACGCCATTCCGATCGGAGGCAAGCCCATGTTCAGCCCCTATGGAGCCTTTCCTCCCTCTTATGAGCTGACAATTCTCTTCGGGGCGTTCGGCGCGCTCATAGGCATGCTGTTCCTCAACCGCCTCCCGAAGTGGCACAATCCGCTCTTCAAAAGCGACCGCTTCAAGAAGGTCACCCACGACCGGTTCTTCATCGTGATCGAGGTTGATGACCCCAAGTACTCAGAATCCGCAACCCGCGAACTGCTGGAAGCCAACGGCAGCACGCACATCGAGATCGTGGAGGACTGATGAGATATTTCTGGATCCCTTTCATCCTCCTTTGCGTCGCGGTGGTGAGCTTCGCCGGTTTTCGCGGCGACAAGTCGCGCAAACCGCCAATCGAGCTCTTCGCGGACATGGACCGACAGCCGAAGCTGCGTCCGCAGGAACTCAACGGTTTCTTCGCCAGCGGTGTCAGCTCACAGCTCCCGGTCGAGGGGACTGTGGAACGCGGCGAGCCGTTGGTGGTCGCCGGACGCGAGGTTTATCCCTTCGAGGATGACGCCGTGAACACCGGACGTGTCGCCGGGCAGACCAACTACGTTGAGAACCTTCCGGTTCCGGTGAGCGCCAACCTGCTGAACCGCGGGCAGGATCGCTACAACATCTACTGCGCGGTCTGTCACGGGAAGCAGGGTGACGGGCAGGGTGTGGTCGGCAAGCTGGGCATCGCGGGTGTGGCGAATTTTCATCTGGAGCCCATCGTGAAGATGCCGGACGGTTACTACTTTCACGCCATCACGCACGGCGCGAAACCCATGCCGGATGGCACCATGCGCATGCCGGCATACGGCTCGGCGTTGGACATCCAGGACCGTTGGGCGATCGTCGCCTATGTCCGCGCGCTGCAGCGCAGCCGGTTGGCTGTGATGGATGATGTGCCTGAATCGCAACGCGCTCAATTTGACTGAGGGACCATGGAACAACCCACACCCAAAATTCCGGCGCCGCTGGACTGGTCGAAATGGCCGGGAATGCTGAACAAGGCCATCGGCGCCGCGGCGGTTGTCCTGCTGATCGGACTCGTGGTCTGCCACAACAACATCGAACGTTGGCTGGCCTCGTACCTGGTCGGTTACATGTTTTGTCTGAGCATCGGGCTGGGCGGCTTGTTCCTCGTGCTTGTGCATCACCTGTTTGACGCCAGTTGGTCCGTCCCAATCCGTCGCATCAACGAGCATCTGGCCTGCCTGCTGCCGTGGATGGCCGTCTTTTGGATTCCGATCGGGTTGGGAGCCACGCACCTTTTTGCTTGGATGGACATCGTTGATACCCCGGATCATGCCTTGGCCGCCAAACAGTCCCCTTTGCCGCTCTTCACCATACCGGGATTCTACCTCAGTTCGGCCCTGTGCTTCCTGATCTGGTGGTTCATTCCGAACCAACTCCGGAAGCTCTCGCTGGAGCAGGACAAGACCGGTTCCGCCGAATGCACCTTCCAGATGCGCAAGTTTGCCTTCATCGGCATCTTCCTGTTTGCCTTCTCGCTGACGCTCGCGGCGTTGATGTGGATGAAGGGACTGGAGCACCAATGGTTTTCGACCATGTACGGCGTCTATTACTTCGCAGCGAGCGTCTGGACCACCGTGGCGACGGTCTACATGATCGTGATGCTGCTGCAGCGGCAGGGGCCGTTGAAAGAGGTCATTACCGGCAACCAGTACTACTATCTGGGCACGCTGTTTCTGGCTTTCACAGTGTTTTACTCGTACATCCACTTTTCCCAGTATTTCATCATCTGGAACGGCAACATTCCGGAGGAGACATTCTGGTATGCCAAGCGCACGACGGGAAGTTGGTATGGCGTCGCCCTGCTGCTGATCTTCGGACACTTCTTCGCCCCGTTCCTGGGCCTGTTGCGCATCGATGTTAAGATGAACTTCAACCTCATGCGCTTCCTCTGCGCCTGGGCGTGGTTCATGCATTTCATTGACATGTGCTTCAACATCATGCCGGTGGTCAGCCCGAAAGGCTTTCCTTTCCCGCTGCTCGAACTCGCCAGCGCCGTGACGATCGGCGGCGTCCTGGCAATCATCTTCCGCAACAATCTCAATTCGAACCCGCCGTATCCGCAGCGTGACCCCCGCATGGCCGAGTGCCTGGGCGTCTACGTGAAGCCCCTGAGTGAACGGGCCGCGGAGGCTGCGGAGGGGGCCAAGTAACATGGATCACGATCAACCCAGCAAAGCCGGTTCTTGCATCTACTTCGTCGCGATCGCGGGCCTGTTTCTGATCATGGCATGGCTCGTCTGGTACATGAACGCCAAGACCGCGCCCGGTCCGCTCGGCATCGATCGCGCGGCGGCGCGCATTGAGGCCCGCCAAGCGGTACAGGAGGCCGATGAGGCCGGCCTGAAAACCTACGGCTGGGTGAACAAGCATGAGGGGATCGCGCAGATCCCGGTGGGTCTTGCCATGGAACTGGTTGAAAAGGAGTGGCACGATCCGGCCAAGGCGAGAACCGAACTCCTGGCCCGCGCCGAGCGTTCAGCCAAGGCCCCTCCGGCTCCCGAAGCTCCCGCGCAGGAGGCCGCCCCGGCGGCGCCGGCGCCTCCCAGTGACTTTGAATAGGAAGGCTCGTCTCTGAATCCCATGAGTTCCGTTTTGACACAGAACAGGATCAAGGAGGTCAACGCCTCCTGTCGCGGTCCTCTGATGTACATGTTCGTCAGCGCGGCCGGTTGGCTGGTCGTCTCCGCAATCCTGGCGTGCCTGACGTCGGTCCGGTTTCACGCGGCGGGCCTCCTCGCCGACGTCTCGTGGCTGACGTTTGGTCGGGTTCACCCCGCTTCGACCACGGCGTTGCTCTATGGCTTCGCAATCCAGGCGGGCCTCGCGGTCGCGCTCTGGATGATCTGCCATATCGGGCAGGCCCGCCTTGCCGGACGTACGGCGGTCGCCATCGGCGCAGGTTTCTGGAACATCGGTGTCGCTGTCGGCGTGTTCGGCATTTTGGCCGGAGCCAGTTCCGGCTTCGAATCGTTCGAGATGCCCGGACAGGCCAACCTCATCCTGCTCGCCTCGTATATTTTGATCGCGGGTTTTGGCTTGGTGACCTTCCACCATCGTCGGCAACGCGATTTGTATCCCTCACTCTGGTTCCTGGTCGCGGCCTTGTTCTGGTTTCCCTGGATCTTTACGACCGCCAACGCGCTGTTGATCGGCGATCCGGTGCGCGGAACCATGCAGGCGGTCGTCGCGTGGTGGTATGCGAACAATCTTTCCGCGGTTTTCCTGACTTTCATCGGCTTGGCCGTGGTCCTCTACTTCATCCCGAAGCTGACGGGACGGGCGCTCTACAGCCGGTCCTACCTGATGCTCGCATTCTGGACGCTGGCCCTGATCGCCCCGTTTGGCGGCATTCCTTCCGGCGCGCCGGTGCCGGCTTGGCTTCCGAGCCTCAGCGCGGTCTCGGCGGTCCTGCTGCTCGTTCCGGTTCTCGCGATCGGATTGACCGTGTGTTCCACCTTGGGCAAGGAGAACCGTGAATCAGGTTGGAAGCACGGGGATCTTCGGTTCTTCCTGTTTGCGGGCGCCGCCTTCGTACTGGGCGGCATCCTCACCGCGATGGGCCCCGGACTGGAGATCTTCAACCATGTCTTTCCCTCGCTCTACAACGCGTCGCCGGTCTCGGAGATGCCGGGCTTCGGCGGGACAATAGAATCGACGCCGTTCCGCGCGGACAATTTCGTTCAGTTCACCTTGCTGGGGCCTGCGCTTTCACAGCTTGCGATCCAAGGTTTCCTCGCCATGGCCTTGTTCGGCGCCATCTACTACATTGCGCCGCGATTGATGGGAGGGGAGATGCCGTCGCTCACCTGGAAAGAGTGGCACTGGCGGTTGGCCCTGGTCGGGATTGTCTTCACCGTGCTCCCTTGGATCGTCGGCGGCATCCATCAGGGCTCGCAGTGGAACGCCGACATGCGTCTTTTCGAACCGACGACCCGCATTGCCTTGAGCATGCTGCGGGTGAGTTTTCTGGGCCAACTTGCCCTGTTGGGCGGTGCCTTGCTGTTGCTGGCGAATCTGAAACTCATGATGTGGAGAATGTGCTGTCCCTGCTGTGTCCCATCCTTTCTTCGGGTGGCCGCTGACAAGACCGAAACTGCGGAGGCGTCGTCATGAATCGAGGACCCCTGCTCTTTATCGGCGCGTTCTTCGCGCTCTCGCTTTCCTGGTTCGCGATGATCCTATCGCCGCAGTTGCAAATCGGATCGCAGAATCCCGCCGACGCCTTGGATCTGGGCTATCGGCATCCGGCGCCCGCTCCCGGCGATGCGCAGGCCGGACTCCAGGTCTACCGTTCCGCCGGCTGCGTCTACTGCCACAGCCAGCAGGTGCAGCAGAGCGGCATTGAATTCGATGTCGCGTTGACCAAGGCCGGAATCTTCACGGATGACGTGGTTAAAGAGATCATGAAGGTCAATCCGCTGTTGGGCGGCGCGGTCATTCGCAATGGCGTGGCCAACACAAACGGCTTCATCTTCCTGCGGGACGTGAACCGCGCAGAGGCCGCCTGGGCGGTGGACCGCGTCAACAAGGTCGGCGGCAACGTCGAGACGGCCGTCATTCCCAAGCCGACCGGAAGCGACATCTCCCTGGGCTGGGGCGCGCGTCGTTCGGTGGCGCGGGACTACCTCTATGACTACCCCGTGCAGCTTGGTTCCCAGCGCATCGGTCCCGACCTGACGAACATCGGCAACCGGCGGCCCGATGCCGATTGGCATTACAAGCACCTCTACGCGCCGCGCTCCGTTGTTCCGGAATCTCCCATGCCGCAATACGGTTACCTGTTTGAGAAACGCGCCAAGGGAGCCGAACCTTCGGCGGACGCCTTGGTCCTTGAGGATAGCGAGGCGGGCCATGGTGACGGCGGATTCGAAATCGTCCCCACAAAAGAGGCGCGCCAGTTGGTTGCCTATCTGCTTAGCCTCCGCAATGGACCTCGTATCTTCGAGACTCCCATGCCCAAGCAAAGCAAGCCGAAGACCGACGCCGCGCCGGCCCCCGAAGTTGCGAGCGCGCAGTAAGCATTCACCGATGAGCGAGGAAACGAAACCGAACGAAGAGTTTTCGCACGACGACCGCGAACCCGAGGTTGGCGATGTCGCCGCGCCGATGTGGCTGATGGGGATGCTGATCGTCCTGTTGTGGTTCGGCCTGATGTTCCTGGACCGCCGCGCTGGCGGTTTCGATGCGAAGGTCTACCGTCCTTATCCTTCTCTGGCCTTTGTGGAAGGTCTTTCCGTGACCGACCCGCCGCAGATCTCACGCGGGCGCGCGCTTTACATGGTCAATTGCGCGGGTTGCCACCAAGCCAGTGGAGCCGGTGTCGCCGGCCAGTTCCCCCCGTTGGCGGGATCTGACTGGGTCACGGCCGCGAAGCCGGACCGACTGGTGCGCATCGCCATGAACGGGTTGAAGGGGCCAATCCATGTGAACGAGACGCCGTTCAATGAGGCAGGCACGGCCGTGATGCTCTCCGTCGGCTCCGACAACAAATTCAACGCTGAGCAGATGGCGGATATTCTCTCCTACATCCGCGCCGGCAAGGAATTCGGAAACGGGGCGCCCATGGTTGCTCCGGGCGATATCACCGACGCCATGAGCGCGGCGGAAGCTCGAGGCAAATCCCAATGGACCGAGGCCGAGCTGTTGGCCATTCCGGTGGACTAGGAAATCGCTTCTCGCGACAGTCCTTCATCCCGCCTTCACAAAGATCTTCCCGGGCAGTTGACGCACCAGCTTCTTCATCTCGAGGCCCAGCAGAGCAACGGAGACGACGGGCGTGGGTAGTCCGCTCGTTTGAATGATGGCATCGATGCCGAGTTCCTCCATTCCCAGCGCCCGGTAGACCGTCTCCTCGTTTCCGCTCAACGTCATTGCCGGCGGACCCAGACGCGCCGCCGCGTCCGTCTCCCTGCGGTTTCCCGGAGGAAACAGCCATTCGAAGTCGCTCAGGATGTCCTCGGCTGATTCACAGAGTTTGGCGCCGTTCTTGATCAGGTCGTGACAACCCTTGCTGCGGGGCGAGTCGATCCGTCCGGGAACGGCGAAAACCTGCCGGCCATATTCCACGGCGAAATTTGCGGTGATCAGGGCGCCGCTGCGCAGGGCCGCCTCAATGACCACGGTCCCCATGGACATCCCGGCGACGATACGGTTTCGGATCGGGAAGCTCTGTCGGTCTGCCTTCCGATTGAACGGGAATTGCGTGATCACCGCGCCGTTCTCCGCGACACGCTCGAATAGCGCGCCGTTTTCCGGCGGAACGATGAGATTGATTCCGGAACCCAGAACGGCAATGGTGCGCCCCTTCGCGCTGAGAACTCCCTGATGAGCGGCGGTGTCAATCCCGCGCGCCCCGCCGCTGACGACCGTTACTCCGGCGATTCCAAGTTGGTAGGCGAATTTGCGCGCTGTCTCAGTTCCGTAGTGAGTGGTCATCCTTGAGCCGACCAGGGCCACGCAGTTGCTGTCCTCGGCGGTCAGTTGCCCGCGGACGTAGAGCACGATCGGGGGATCGTAGATTTCCCGCAGCCATTTTGGGTAAGTCTCGTCAAGTTGGGTGAGAACATGACAGCCGGACTGGTGGACTCGGCGCAGTTCACCCGCAAGATCAACAGATTGCTCCCAGGCGGCGATGGAGCGGGCCATGTCGGCGCCGATACCGTTCACGCGCGCGAGCCGGTTCTCGCCTGCTTTGAGAATGGAGGAGGCGTCGCCGAAGAAATCGACGAGCTGTCGGACGCGGATGGGACCCACGCCTTCGATCATATTCAGCGCGATCAGCGCTTCCTGTTCAGTCATCCCTGATTCCGGATTGCGGAGGCCTCGGGATTGTCCGGTCTGGAGCCTCGCGTGTTCTCATCCTCGATTGCGGCTTCGTGTTATCCGAACGTAGGAGGAAAGGCAATCCTGGATCGGAATCCGTCAAGCGCATCCCCGATCAGCGGCTGCAGTTCACCAAAGAGTTGGCCCCATAATTTACTGGTCACGCGTCGAAGATGCGGGCTAGGGTCCCTCTGATGCTGCGAATGGCAATCCGAAGATTCTTCCGCGTGTTCCGCAATCCCTTCCGTCGCCGGGGCGGGGGCGGGCCGGTGGAGAAGGGGAAGCTTGTCGGAATGTATCTCCAGCAGACGAACCACAAGGACCACTACGCGCCGGAGCACCTGGAGACGCGCACTCGTCGCAACAGCAAATACAGCTTCAAGCGCGAGCGGCATTAGTCTGCCTCCTGGCTGCCTGCCGTTGAATTCCGTTGCCAGCCCCCGCCTGTCGCCTAGTTTTTCCGGCGCGGAACATGAGCGACGCTGAACTGAAGAAATCCCGGCTCCCCTATCGCGTCCCCTACGCGGACACCGACCAGATGGGGGTGGTGTATTACGCAAATCACCTCGTCTATTTCGAGCGCGTGCGCAACGAGTTGCTGCGCGACCTGGGCGTGACTTACAAGGAGTTGGAGGCGCGAGGCATCCTGCTGCCGGTCCTGGAAGCCCACTGCGATTACCGGAAGCCGGCGCATTACGATGACCTGCTTGAAATCTGCGGCTGGTGCGAGTCGGCGGGGCGGACGCGGATCAAGTGCTTCGCGGAGATAGCGCGTGGCGATGAACTGCTGGCGTCGGGTTACACCATTCATGCGTGCCTGTCGGCGGAAACCGGTCGACCGGTCCGGTTGCCGGCGGATCTGTTTCCCGCGAAATCGAACCCGGCCTCGGAATGAACCCCGGCGCGTCGAGAAACCCATTTCTTCGCCGCCCCCTTGTTTCGTTGCTGCTCTGTCTGCTGGCCTGCCTGCCGGCATTCCTGAAGCTGGGCAAGGTGGCCGTCGATTCGGACGCTCGCACGTTGTTGGAGGGGGACCAACGCAACCTCGCCGCCTACGAGAAGGTGCGCGCCATCCTGAACGACGAGGTTGTTCTCGTGATCACCGTGGCGGGGGAGGAGATCTTCTCGCAACGCGGGTTCGACGATCTCCGTCAGCTGTGCGACGCGATCGCCGGAGTGGACGGCCTCGTGGACGTGAAGAGCCTGACGCATTCAGTGAAGCCGGTGCGCAAGGGCTTTCAGTTCGAGTTCGTCCCCTTCGTGCCGCGCGGGAAACTGGATGAGGCGGAGATTGCGAAGATTCGCGCCTATTCGGTCACGCATCCGTTGGTGAAGAACATCATGGTCGCGCCGGACGCGAAACACACCATCCTCACCTGCAGCTTTCGCCGGAAGCTTGACACAACCGAGGCGCAAAGGGCGTTCCGCGGCGAGATTGCGGCGACCATCCGGCCCTTCGAAGCGCGGGGTTACGAGTTCAAGACCGTGGCCCTGCCGCTGGTCGCGCTGGAAATCGGCGAGACGGTGGAACACGATGTGAAGGAGTTGGCGGCGTGGCTGTTCGTGGTCGTGATCGCGCTGCTCTGGCTGGCGTTGAGGTCCTTTCCCCTCCTGTTCCTATGCCTGGTGAATCTCTGCGCAACATTGGCGCTGCTGCCCGCGCTCATGGCGTTCCTCGGCGTTCCGCTCACTTTCTACTCGATGATGCTGTTTCCCCTGGTCGCGGGAATCCAGCTCACCTTGCTGGCGCATCTGTTTATGGGCGCCTCCCGGGCGAGGCGGGAAGGACTGGAGGCGGCGGCGGCGGTAGCGCGGGCTCTCGCGCGGGTGTTGAAGTCCTGCGCTTTCGCTTCAGTGACCACGATGGCGGGGCTGGTGTCTCTGGCTTTGTGTGAGGTGCGGCAGGTCGCTGCCTTTGGCGTGGCCGGGGCGGCCGGGGTTGCTGTCGTCTTCCTCTGGACCTTCGGACCGGGCGTGGCTTTGCTGACGTTGGGGCTGAAGATCCGAGCCGGCGAAGAACGGGAGTTGCGGGATGGTGGCGAAGCGGAGGGAGCTTCCGCGGAGAATCTGGACGCCGGCGTTTCCTCCGCCTGGGCCGAGGCAGTGTTGCGCCATCGGGGGCGGATCCTCGTCGCGGGATTGGCGGCGCTGGCGCTGGCGGTCGTTGGCTTGGCCCGCGCCCGCACGGACATCCGCGTGACGGAGTTCCTGGATCGGTCGAGTCCCACGCGCGTGGCCTTGCAGGAGTTTGACGAGGTCTACGGCGGGATCAACGTGGTGCAGTTCCGGATTGATTCGGGGACGACCAACGGCATCAACCAACTTCCGTTCCTGAGCTACGTGGGGAAGGTGCAGGCCTTCGCGGACGCGGATCCGCGGGTGTCGGGGACGTATTCCTACGCGCAGCTTCTGGCGATGATGAACCAGATCTGGGAACAAGAGAGGGAGGGTTCGCTGGAGTTGCCGCGGAATCCGCTGACGCTCGGCGTGTTTGCGCTGGCGTTGAAGGCCCAGAACTTTCCCTTTCTCGCGGCCCTCGCCGACAAGGACTTCCGGACGGCGACGGTGATCGTGCGGACGCGCGACATGCGCTCCGGCGACTACCTCGACCTGCTGCGACGCATCGTGGATTTCGCCGAGAAGAACCGGCCGGAGGGCGTGGTGGTTTCGGCGGAGGAGGGGATCCATTCCATCCTGGAGGCGGACCGTCGGATCATGGATGCGCAGGCGCGCAGTGTGGCGCTGACGCTGGGTGTGGTGGGGCTGACGCTGACGCTGCTCTGGCGGTCGGTCTGGCTCGCGGGGATGGCGTTGCTGGCCAACGCCATCCCGGTGGGCCTCGCTATGGCGCTGGCGGGCTTCGCCGACCTGCCGCTGAATTCCGTCACCGTGATGGTGGGGGCCATCGCCTTGAGCGTGGCGGTGGACGACTCGGTGCACTTCATCACCTGGTGGCGCGACGAACTGCGGCGGATGGACGATCCGCGTGAGGCCTTGGCAAGCGCGTTCCGGATCAAGGGGCCGCCGATCCTGTTCACGAGCCTGATCCTGGCGGCGGTGTTCGGCTTGTTCCTGTTGTTCTCCTTTCCGCCGGTCCGGCACTTCGGGATGCTCTCGTCGGCGGCGTTTGTCGGAGCGTTGATCTCCACCTTGGCCTTCCTGCCGGCAATGCTGCGGCCGGCCGGAGCGCGGAATGAATTCCGCTCTCCTCGGAACCGCCTCCTCAGGCCGTCTTCATCTCGGGACGGGCGAGGCAGACGCTGAGGTTGCGGCCCTCGTATTCCTGCTCGTTGAAGAGTTCGATCGCCTTTGCGGCCGCGTCCGCATCCGCCATGTCCAGGAAGGCCATGCCGTGCGAGCGGTCGTTGCGGCGGTTGCGGAGCACCTGGACGTCGGCGACTTCGCCGGCTTGCGCGAAGAGCTCACGCAGGTCGTCGTTGCGCGTCTTGAAGGGCAGATTGCCCACGTAAAGCTTGGTCGACATGGCTGGAAAGCGGTGAAATAAGCGGCAAAGTCCGAAGCCTGACAAGTCAACAGTTTGACGAAGCGGGAGCGTTGGCGGCGGCCTTGGTGAGAACGTCAGTCCGCCGAATCCGCGAATGCGATCGTCGCGATAAAGCCAAGTATCGCCAGGGTGTAGACGCAGCATGGCAGGATCATGAACCAGATTCTCCCGGCGGTCTTCGAGGGGGCCATTCTCGTGGTCACGCCGACGTAGCTGACGTGGACCGAGTAGTACAGCAGGCCCATGAACAGAAAGAAGAGAAGTGTGTCGTACAAGGTTCCGTCGCCGGATGGATCATAGGGCTGCGGACGTGAAAGGGTCTGCCCAAAGGTGAACACGACATTCGGCAATGCGGGGATGAAGTTGGAGTAGAGGTAGATGAACCGGGACGTTTCCGCGTCTGGATTTCCTCCGGCCCACTTGACCCGCAGATTGTAGAACCATCCGCCCACGTGATAAAAAAAGTAGCCTCCGATCATCCCTCCCAAGATCACCACGGTCCAGTAGAACGCCCAGTTGTTCAGTGTCTCGATCGCTTCGGAATTGCCCCGAAGATCATATTGGATGAATTTCTTGTCGATGCGTTCAATGGCGCGGGAGGCTCCGAAGATCATGAGCGCGCACCACAGGTAGGGGGAGTTCTTCTTGTCGAAATGATCGGTGAAGAACCGCCTCGGGCTGAAGATGAGCAGATTCCAGATTTTTACAAAGGGCATGGCGAAGAACTCCCTGAGTTTGTGCGGGACGCTAGAGGCCTGGGTGGGAGCGGTCAACGCGCAAGTCGACTCGCCGCGAGGGGACCGGTGAGCCTCGCAAAATGCCCGCCCCGGCCGGCGGTCTTCACCTCGTCAAGCGGTCGACTTCGCGTGCGGTCGGTCGCGCCCGCCTCCATCAACCCGGACAACCGAACAGCCCCCGCTCCCGGATAATCTCCGCAGCCTTGGGGGGGACGAGCTTTTCCCAGCCCGGTTCCCCGGCGCGGATTTTCTCGAGCGTGTCCTTGGTGAAGACCTTGAGATTGGCCTCGTCGAAGCCGCGCAGGGGCTCGATGTAGCGGTTGTCGAGGAGATGGGAATAGAGGTGGCTCAGGTGTTCCTCCACGCGGAGGTTGCGGGCGGTGATGATGGCTCCGCTGGCCGCGTCCCGACTGGGCATGACGTAGAGCTTGAGGTCGTTCTTGAAGAGTCGACCGAAGGACTCGAGGATGCCGCCGTCGAGGTCCGTGTAGTATTTCTCCTGGAAGACCTCGCGCAGGGTGGGGATGCCCATGACGAGGCCGACCTTTTCGCGGGTGTAGCGGAAGAGGTAGGCGGCGACGCGGTGGAATTCCACATAGTTGGAAATGAGCACGTCCTGACCAAGCGCGCTGAGGAGGTCGACGCGATCAAGGAAGTCCTGGTGGTCGATGCGGTCGCCATCCGTGAGATGCTTCAGGGTCATCTCCATCAGGGCGGAGACGGGCTTGCCCTGGACGCCGGGCTCCTGGACGAACTGGGCGCGGGCGCAGTCGAGCATCTCCAGCGTGGTCCGGGTGACAGGGCGGAAGGTCCCTCGCTCGACGAGGATGGGCCTGCCCCAGAGGACCTCGCCCGGTTGAACAACCTCGCCGTCAGCCTGGAACATGGTTGCATCAGCCAGGCCGTTCTCGACGAGTTGGAGCGCCATGAGGCGGTTGTCGATGCCGGGAAAGGCCGGGCCGCTGAACTTGACCATGTCGATCTCGATGCGGTGGCGATTGAGCGAATCGAGCAGAGAGCGCAGCAGGGCGACCGGGTCGGCGTGCAGGCCGAAGGCGGCATGAATGAGGTTGATGCCGGCGATGCCGAGCGCTTCCTGCTGCTCGACATTGCGCTCATCGAGTAGGCGGATGTGGACGAGAATCTGGCTGGGTTCGGCCTTGGGTTGGTGGAGGAAGCGGATGCCCATCCAGCCGTGGTTGTCACCGGTCACGCCCCGGCTCTTGGCGGCGACGGTGTTGGCGAAGGCGAAGAATCGGTTGTCGTCGCCGCGGGTCGGGCCCAGGCGCTCGATCAGCAGGCGCCACTCGTGGTTGAGCATGTCGCCGAGCCGCTTGCGGCTGACGTAACGGTCGGCCTTCCCGTAGATGGCGTCGCTCATGATCATGTCGTAGGCGGACATGGACTTGGCGACGGAGCGCGAGGCTCCGCCGACGCGGAAGAGCCAGCGGGCGACCTCCTGACCGGCTCCGATCTCGGCCAGCGTGCCGTAGATGTCGAGGTGGGTGTTTATGTCGGAGGCCTTCGCGGCGGTCGAGTTGGCGGATTCAACGTTCATCTGGAGGCTGATGATGGGGGACGCGCTTGGGGAGGAAAGCGGAAAAGCGGCGTCGAATGTTCACTGCTGCACGTCAAATCTTCCCGGCGCCGGTTCCCTACACTCGCTCCAATCGGGGGTGACACTCGCACTGCGGTGTGACCATCGCAAGGGGCTTTCCCCGGAATTGCGATGCGGATGTCGTGGCGGTAGTGTCCGCAGACACGAAGTTCCTTGCCCAGGCGGCTGACAGATTTCTTACAAATCCCTGACCCTTCGCTGACCCTTCAGAGACGGAGTGGGCGTAGTTTGAAGCAAAGATGAATCCGATTGATTCAAACAACTCAAAAACTTCAAACCCACAATCCGCATGAACACCACTCCCGTTCCTCCCAAGAGATGCGTCGCGACCGCGTTGGCGGTCGGCTTCGCTGTCTCCGTCGCGTCCGCCGACCAGGTCAGACTCAAGGTCGAACTCGGCAAGCCCGTCCTGCCGGCCGACACCAAACACACCACCTACCTCAAGGTGGGCCTCACCGGCTTCAAACTGGACGGCGACGTCAAACGTCCGCCGGTGAACGTCGCCATCGTGCTCGACAAGTCGGGCTCGATGCAGGGGGAGAAGATCCGACAGGCGCGCGAGGCCGCCAAGCTGGCCATCGGCCGGCTTACGGCGGACGATATTGTCTCGGTGATCTCCTACGATTCGACCGTCAACGTCCTCGTTCCGGCGACCCGTGTGTCCGACAAGTCCGCCATCTTCCAGCAGATCGACCGTATCGGGGCGGGCGGGAACACCGCGCTTTTCGGCGGCGTCAGCAAGGGTGCGGCGGAGGTCCGCAAGTTCTTCGACCGGAACCGTGTGAACCGCATCTTCCTGTTGTCGGACGGCAAGGCCAACGTCGGCCCGAGCAGTCCGGGAGAACTGGGCGAACTCGGAAAATCCCTCGGCAAGGAGGGCATTTCCGTCACCACGTTGGGCCTCGGCCTGGGCTACAACGAGGACCTCATGACGCAACTCGCCATGAAGAGTGACGGCAGCCACAGCTTCATCGAGGAGCCGTCGCAGTTGACAGAGATCTTCAACGAGGATTTCGGCGAGGCCCTGAAGGTCGTTGCGCAGAAGGTGGAGGTCCGGATCGAATGCCGGCGGGGCGTCCGGCCGGTCCGGGTCCTGGGGCGCGACGCCGACATCGCCGGCCAGACCGTGGTGGCCGTCATGAACCAGATCTACAGCGAGGAGGAGCAGTTCGTCCTGGTGGAGGTCGAGGTGGATGGAGCCGGCGCGGGGCAGGTCCGCGACATCGCGACGGTGAGCCTGGGCTACCTCAACATGGCCACCGCTGTGAGCGATCGCTTGAGCAGTTCCGTGGCTGCGCGCTTCACCGCTTCGGAAAGCGAGGTTGCGAAGAGCGTGAACCGCGACGTGATGGTCGCCTGCGTGGCCCAGATCGCGGTGGAAAACAACATCAAGGCCACCGAACTGCGCGATCAGGGAAGGATCGATGAGGCGCGCCGGATGTTGCTCCAGAATCGCGACTATCTCACCCTGAACGGAGAGGCGCTCAATTCCGAGTTCCTGCGGAATTACGGCGGCGGCCAGGGCGGTCAGGCCTTGAATCTCGACGAGGCCAAATGGAACGCCAATCGCAAGCAGATGCGCTATGAACAGCAGGCGATTTCCCAAGGCAAATTCAACTACCGCGCCCCAAGCCAGGCATTCGGTCCGATGCGGGGCCAGATTGGCGTCAGCGGTCAGGGGGCGGCGGTTCAGCAACAGATTCCGGTTCTCGGGGATCTGCCCCAGATGGGCAGGCTGTTTCGTAACTCGACAAATCGGCCTCCCACGACGAACTCAATCCCGGTCCAACAGCGACAGCAGCCCGTCGCGCCGGGGAAGGCAAGCAACTGACACGTGAAACCCCGCCTCTTCGCCATCTACCTGTTCATTGTTCTCGCGCCGCTCGGTCTCCTGGCTTGGCTGGGGGGCGGGCTGGCGCGCGACGAGCAGGCCCGTGTCGAAAGTCGATTTCGCGAGTTGATGGCGAATCAACTGGCCGTCCGCAAGGAGGCGGTCTCGACGGTGATGGCGGCCACGGAACGCGGCCTGATGGAGTTGACCGAGTTGCCCGAGAGTTCGATTCAACTCGACCTCAACCGGCCGGAGTCTCCTTCGCAGGCGGAGCGACCTGCAGTGGGTAAGAAGTCTGTGAAAATGGAGGTCGAGAACTCCCCCGAGAATTCGCCGGTCAACCCTGCGTTTTTCCGCGACCGTGTCCGGACCGCCCGCCTTGCCCGGCAGATCTTCGTGCTCAAATCCGACGGCGGGTTCGTCTTTCCGCTGCTGGACGGCGCGGCGACCGAGGACGAGAAACGCTTTTTCGAACGAACTCGTTCCGTCTGGGAATCCGGGATCCGGTTTGGCGTAGACGAGGACAACCTGCCGCCGGGGCCGAGCGACGCCAGGAACGCGGGATCCGGGAACACTCAAAGCCGGTCTTCATCCGGGAGTTGGGGGGCGGCGAAGCCTGTCTCCTTGTCGAATGCGGCCCCGTTTGAACGCGACCATGGCTGGCACACGTGGTTTTGGGGCAACGGCGTCCAGTTGGTCTTCTGGCGGCGGGCTGACTCAGGCCATGTTGTCGGCGTGGAGGTGGACCGGATGGCGTTGCTTTCGGACATCGTGAGCGCGTTGCCGGACACGAAGTTCGATCCCTCGGCCAGCCTGAACGGCCGCATCGTGCTGTCAGACGCGCAGAATCGTGTGATCTACCAATGGGGCGCCTACGAACCGACTGAGGGCATTGCTCCGGATGTACGGCTTCCGGTGGACGCGCCGCTTTCCATGTGGACGCTGAACTACTACTCCCAGCCGGACACTCTCTCGGTCGGCGGAGCCTGGTTCAACGTCGGCACGGCGTTGGCCTTGAGCTGCGTGGTCGTGGCCGGACTGGCCGTCTATTTCTTCCGGGAGAATTCGCGCGAAATCCGGGAGGCGTCGCAGCGCGTCAGTTTCGTGAACCAGGTCTCCCACGAACTGAAAACCCCGCTCACCAACATCCGAATGTACGCCGAGTTGCTCGAAGTCCGCATGGAGGACGCCGACGAAACCTCGCGTGAGAACCTGGCGGTGATTGTGGAGGAAAGCCAGCGGCTCAGCCGGATGATCGGCAACGTGCTCGCCTTCGCGAAGCGACAACGCGGCGGCCTGAAGCCGAATCCCCGACGCTGTGCGCCCGACGACATCGTTCGGTCTGTCATCGAGCGTTTCCGTCCGGCATTGACCGCGAAGGGCGTTGAGATTTCCTTCGCTGGAAACGCGCCCGGGGAGATCTCCCTGGATTCCGATTTTCTGGAGCAGATCCTGGGCAACCTCTTCGGCAATGTGGAGAAATACGCCGCTGTCGGGGGCGTCATGGATGTCCGCAGCGGGATGAATGACGACGTATTGACCTTGCGGATTGCTGATCGCGGGCCGGGTATTCCGAAAGCCCAACGCGAAGCGGTCTTCTTGCCGTTTCAGAGGCTCAGCGACAGGTTGACCGACGGCGTTGCCGGCACGGGTATCGGCCTGACCATCGCCCGCGAACAGGCCCGCAATCACGGTGGCGATCTCACGATCGTCGAATCAGAAGAGGGCGCGACGTTTCAACTGACGTTGCGGGTCGGCGGAAAAGGAGACACGGCATGAAGATCCTGGTGGCGGAAGACGATCCCAACACGCGCAAGGGGCTCCAGCGCATCCTGGAGGACGAGGGTTACGAGACCCTCGTCGCGGACAACGGCGAGACCGCGCTCGACCTGTTCCGAAACGGAAACCCGGACGTCGTCTGTCTCGACGTGATGATGCCCGGAAAGGACGGCTTCGCGGTCTGCCGCGAACTGCGCCGGCTCGACGAGCGGACGCCGATCCTGTTCATCAGCGCCAAGTCCGAGGAGATCGACAAGGTCCTGGGGTTGGAGTTGGGCGCCGACGATTTTATCGTGAAGCCCTTCGGCGTGAAGGAGGTGGTCGCACGCATTCGCGCCGTGACGCGGCGGTGTTTTGCTCAGCGCAAGGCGGAGGGCGGCGACGCCGGAAATGAGTCCTTTGCGATGGGCGAACTGACGGTTGTCCCATCCGAACTGCGCGTCTACCGGGAGGGAAATCCGACGGAGGTCAGCCTGCGCGATCTGAAGATCCTGCGCCTCCTCCACGACAACGCCGGCAAGGCCATGTCTCGCGACCGGATCCTGGACGACTGTTGGGGCATCGACTACTTCCCGAACAGTCGCGCTCTCGACCAGCACATCTCTCAACTACGCAAACGCGTCGAGCGCGACCCGGCCAAACCGGAGATCGTTCGGACCGTGCATGGAGTGGGGTATCGGTTTGAGGGGTAGGGGAACTATGCGGACGACCAGAGCCGGCGCATGTCGTTGTGGAATTGCCGGCGTCCAACCGGCCCTCAATGCCGGAAGTGCCTTGCCCCGGTGAAGGCCATGGCGAGGCCGCGTTCGTTGGCGGCGGCGATGACCTCCTCGTCGCGGACGGAGCCGCCGGGCTGGATGGCCGCGGTGGCCCCGGCTTCGGCGGCGGCGATGAGGCCGTCCGGGAAGGGGAAGAAGGCGTCGCTGCAGACGACGCTGCCCTGGAGCGGCAGTCCGGCCTCGCCCGCCTTCCAGACCGCGATCTGGCTGGAATCGACGCGGCTCATCTGCCCCGCGCCCACGCCCAGCGTGCGGCCGGGGCCGACGTAGACGATGGCGTTGGACTTCACGTGCTTCACGACCTTCCAGCCGAAGAGCATCGTGGCGATCTCCTCCTCGGTGGGCTGGCGCTCGGTGACGATCCTGAGGTCGTCCGCCGTGGTCTGCTTGCGGTCGCTTTCCTGCATCAGGAAGGACTCGGCGCCGACGCTGCGGATGTCCCAGGCCGGGGCTTCGGAGAGATCCTTGAGGACCTTGATCAGGCGCAGGTTCTTCTTCTTCTGGAGGATCTCCAGCGCCTCGGGGGTGAAGTCGGGCGCGACGATGACCTCGCTGAAGATGCCGGCAATGGATTCGGCGCAGCCCTCGTCGAGCGGCCGGTTGACGGCAATGATGCCGCCGAAGGGCGCCTGGTTGTCGGTGGCGTAGGCCTTGTCCCAGGCCTCCTTGAGCGATTCGGCCTGGCCTACGCCGCAGGGGTTCGTGTGTTTGAGGATGGCCAGGGTGGGCGCGTCGCCGTTGAATTCGCCGATGAGGTTCGCGGCGGCGGTGAGGTCCAGGATGTTGTTGTAGGAAAGCTCCTTCCCGTGAAGCTGGCTGAAATAGGCGCTGAAGTTTCCGTAGAGCGCGGCCTTCTGGAAGGGGTTTTCGCCATAGCGGAGGACCTGCGCCTGGGGCGCGTGGACGTTCAGTCCGGCGGGGAGCTGTTCGGCATTGTCCTCGGCGAAGGCCTTGGCGAGGTGCGCCGCGATGGCGGTGTCGTAGGCGGCGGTGCGGGCGTAGACCTTGGCCGCGAGGCGACGGCGTGTTTCCAGCGTCGTCCCGCCGTTGGCCTTGATCTGTTCGGCGACCTCCGCGTAGTCGCCGGGGTCGGTGATGACGGTGACGCTGTCGTGGTTCTTGGCGGCGCTGCGGAGCATGGAGGGACCGCCGATGTCGATGTTCTCGATGGCCTCAGGCAGCGTGACGTCGGGTTTGGCGACAGTGGCCTCGAAGGGGTAGAGGTTCACCACGACCAGATCGATGGGCTTGATCTGGTGCTCGGAGACGGCGGCCTCGTGTTCGGTGTTGCCGCGGATGTAGAGCAGTCCGCCGTGGACCAGGGGGTGGAGTGTCTTGACGCGGCCGTCGAGCATCTCGGGGAAGCCGGTGTGGTCGCTGAGATCCTTGACGGTCAGGCCGGCTTCGCGGAGGACGCGGGCGGTGCCGCCGGTCGAGAGCAGTTCGACGCCGGCGTCGGCCAGGGTCTGGGCGAAGGGGACGAGGTCGGTCTTGTCGGAAACGGAGAGGAGGGCGCGTTGGATCGTGGACATAAGCGGCGGTTAAAATTCCCGCTCAGGCCGGGAGCGTCAATCAGGAAGCGGGGAGTGCGGCCAAAATCCGGCGTGATTGAGCGTGGGGACGGAATTCGTGCCCGAATGACGAAGCGCCCAACCACCCAAATTCGAAAGAAACCCGAATGACGAAATCTGAAATGCCGCCCTGAAACGCTGCGCTCCCGATCTCGCGTTCGGCGTTCGATATTCGGATTTCGTCATTGGCCCGAATCCCTGACGTGGCAATTCTCAGGCGGCACCCGCATTTCAACCTCACGCCCCAAAGCTCCATGCTCCATGGCGCGCATCAACAATCAGCGGCAACTTCGCGGCCTGCCGACATTTGCGATGTCTACGGATTATTGTGACGTACGTTACAATAATCCGTAGACATGGAATCGGCGGACTTGGCGGGGGGATTCGTGGTCCTTGCATTCTAGGGTGGCTTTTCGCTACTTTCCGCCATGCAGTTCAATGAATTGGGCCTTTCGGCCGACACGCTGAAGGCCATCGAAGAGATGGGTTATGAGAAACCCACGCCGATTCAGGCCAGCGCGATCCCTCTGGTTCTCGAAGGCCGCGATGTCATCGGCAGCGCGCAGACGGGCACCGGCAAGACCGCGGCGTTCGGCCTGCCCATCCTCACGAAGCTGGAGAAGCGCGAACCCGACCACATCCGCGCCCTGATCCTGGAGCCCACGCGCGAGCTTGCGGCGCAGGTGGACGAGGCGATGCGAAAGTTCGCCAAGCACACCGATCTCAGTGTCGCCGTGATCTACGGCGGCGTCGGCTACGGAAAGCAGCGCGAGGCGTTGAAGGCGGGCGTGGACGTCCTGGTCGCGACGCCGGGCCGGTTGCTGGATCTTTACCGGCAGCGCGACCTGCATTTCAAGAAGCTGGAATATGTCGTGCTCGATGAGGCGGACCGGATGCTGGACATGGGCTTCCTGCCGGACGTGCGCGCCATTCTGGAGAAGACGCCGCGCGAGCGGCAGACCTCGCTGTTTTCCGCGACGATTCCCCCGGCGATCGAGACCCTGATCCAGTGGGCGATGCGCGACCCGGAGACGGTCGAGATCGGACGGCGCCATTCCGCGGCGGAGACGGTGAAGCATGTCCTGTATCAGGTGGCTCACTCGCAGAAGGACGACCTGCTGCTGGCATTGCTGGACCGCGTGCATTACGAGTCGGTGATCGTCTTCTGTCGAACCAAGATCGGAGCCGACATGATCGCCCGCCTGTTGAAGCGGAACCAGCACTCGGTGGCGGCTCTGCATTCGGACCGTTCGCAGAAGGAGCGGGAGGAGGCTTTGACCGGTTTTCGCGAGGGCAAGTATGAGGTGCTGGTGGCGACAGACATCGCCTCGCGCGGCCTTGACATCATGGACGTCACCCACGTGATCAACTACGACGTGCCGGAGAATTCCGAGGATTACGTCCACCGCATCGGACGCACCGGGCGCGCGCAGTCGAACGGCGACGCCTTCACGATCATGGTGGCGGAGGACGCGGTCCATGTGCACTCGATCGAGCGTTTTATCGACCAGAAGATCCCGCGCGAGCGATTGGAGGGGTTTGATTACAAGTACACCGCGTTGTTCGACCATGACAAGAAGGGCGCGCCTTCGCCGCACGAGCGGAAGTTCAAGCAGACGCGCGTGGCCGGCGGGTATCACTTCAGCGCCAGTGGCGGGCGGGGCAAGAAGCGTCGACGGAAGCGGTGAGAGGCGGCGGGACGCCGAAATTCCGCGCTTCCAGAACAGGCTTTAAATCCGCGCCTCAGGCGCTAGCTTCCGCGACATGCGAGTGGTTCAGAGAATCTTGACGGGTTTTGTGATCGGGGGGGCGTTGGCGGGATGTTCCAGCCCGAAAACGGAAGCGGCCGGAGCCCCGGCTGTTCCCGCCGCATTGCCGGCGAGGCCGGCGGTCACGCAGGCGGCGGCGACGACGGTGAAATTCCCCCTGGCGTTCGACGCCGAGCGCAAGGTCTTCAAGACCGCGACCGTGGCCACGAACCACATCTTCAAGTTCCAGCTCACCAACATCTCTCCCGCCGAGGTCGTGGTGAACAAGGTCACCACCTCCTGCGGTTGCACGGTGGCGCGCCTGCCGGAACTGCCTTGGCGGCTTTCGCCGAAAGCGGACGGCGAGATCGAGGTGGAGATCGATCTCCGGCACAAGTACGGCCAGTTGATCAAGAGCGTGGTCGTTTATTCTTCCGCGGGGCCCAAGGCCTTGCAGATTGTGGTCGATCTTCCCGCGCGGCCGACGACCAGCGCGATGGGCAATCGCGCGAAGAACATCCAGATGGCGTTGGCGGACCGGCAGGCCGTGTTCCGGGGGAGCTGCGCCACGTGTCATGTGCTCCCCGCGAAGGGCAAGCTGGGCAAGCCGCTCTACGATGCGGCCTGCGGCATCTGTCACAATGCCGAGCATCGCGCTTCCATGGTCCCGGACCTTCTGCGGCTTCAGCACGGGACCAATGCAGCCTATTGGCGGCACTGGACGGAGAACGGCAAGCCCAGCTCGCTGATGCCGGCCTTCGCCCAGAAGCACGGAGGGCCGTTGACCGGCGAGCAGATCGACAGTCTGGTGAAACACCTAACGGAGACGATCCCCGCCTCGCCGCGGCCGTTGCCGCCGGGGTTTGGTCCCGTTTCAAAATGACCGGCGGAGTTGGTCAGCCGGGAAGGCGGGACGGATTCCGCCGAGTGAGCCGGTTTAGGCATGCTTCGAGGCGGCTCACTGGGGACAGTTCGCCCCACCTGCCGGGCAACAATTAGATCCCGCATGAATCACGGTCTCTTCATCACCTTTGAAGGCGGCGAGGGCTGCGGCAAGTCCACCCAGATCGGTTTGCTGGAGGAACGTCTGTTGGCGGAGGGTCGCGAGGTCCTGCGGTTGCGCGAGCCGGGCGGGACGGCGATTGGCGAGAAGATCCGCAATCTCTTCCAGCACGATGAGGCTGGCGAGGGCATGACCCCGGAGACCGAACTCCTCCTGGTCAACGCCAGCCGCGCTCAGCTTGTGCGGGAGAAGATTCGTCCGGCCCTGGAGCGCGGCGCGATCGTTCTATGCGACCGCTTTTATGATTCCACCATCGCCTACCAGGGTTATGGACGCGGCCTCGATCTCGCGTTGGCTCGTCGGGTGATTGACGCGGCGGTCGGGCAGACGCGACCGGACCGGACGTTTCTTCTGACCGTATCCCGGGAAATCGCGGAAGAGCGGGTCAGCCGACGTTCGGCTCAGAACGCGGTTGGCGACGACCGCATGGAGAAGTCGGACCGCGAGTTCTTCGAACGGGTGGAGGAAGGGTTCTTGGCCCTGCAGGCGAACGAAGGGGAACGAATCCACCTCATCGACGGATCCCGAGCCGTTGAGGTCGTGCACGAGGACATCTGGAACGAGGTCAGGGCTTTGCTGGAGGCAAAGCGGGTGGGTTGATGCGCAGGGCAATCAGTCAAGTTCAGGCTGGAGCCTTCGGGGCGCGGCCTTTACGCCGCTGAAGCCGGGGACATCCTGTGGTTGCCGGATGGAATGTCGGCAAAGCGGGAATTGGGAGGGACAGCGGCCTGAAGGCCGCGCTCCGTTCGTTCTGCCGCTGTATCGGTCATTGTGAGGCGCCTACGTCCAGGGTCTCCGCGATTTCCAATTTGCAATTCGCTGCGCTGTCAGGGAACGGTTCTCCCATGAACTTCAGCAAGAACAGGAACTTTCCGCGCCTGGCGCTTCTCGTCGCCTTGCTTCCCGCATTCGGTCAAGCGACTGCTCAGGCCGCCGAATCTGCCTCCCACCGTGACATCGTCATCTACGGCGGGACCAGCGCGGGAATCGTCGCAGGAATCCAGGCCTTGGCGATGGGGAAGTCGGTCGTGGTTGTCGAAGCGGGCAGACGCGAGGGCGGTTTGACCACGGGAGGACTCGGACAGACCGACATCGGGAACAAGCAGGTCATCGGCGGGTTGTCGCGGGAGTTCTACCGGCGCATCGCCCGGTACTACAAGGACCCCGCTGCCTGGAAGTGGCAGAAACGCGGGGAATATCGCGATGGGGGCCAGACGCGGACTTCCAAGGGAGAGCGGAGCATGTGGACCTTTGAGCCCAGCGCGGCGTTGAAGGTCTACCGCGACTGGATTGCCGAGACGGGTTTGGAGATCGTCCGGGAAGAGGCGCTCGACCGCGCGCGCGGCGTGAAGGTCAAGGACGGGCGCATTGTCTCGATCGCGCTGAAGTCCGGCCGCGTCTTCGTCGGGAAGGTGTTCCTCGACTGCACCTACGAGGGCGACCTGATGGCTGCCGCAGGCGTCGGCTATGCCGTCGGCCGCGAGGCGAATTCGCAGTACGGCGAGACCCTCAACGGTGTCCAGACTGCGCAGGCGAAATATCACCAGTTCGTGAAGGGCGTCGATCCGTATGTGAAGCCCGGCGATCCTTCCAGCGGCCTGCTGCCCTTCATTGACCCGGAGGGACCGGGCGAGGAGGGAGGGGCCGACCATCGGGTGCAGGCCTATTGCTTTCGCATGTGCCTGACCGACCACCCTGAGAACCGCATCCGTTTCGCCAAGCCCGAGGGCTACAAGGAACAGTGGTATGAGCTGCTCCTCCGCAATTATGAGGCGGGCGAGACGGGGCTGCCGTGGATCAACTCCTCAATGCCCAACCGTAAGACCGACACCAACAACCGCCTCGGCTTTTCCACGGATTTCATCGGACAGAACTACGCCTGGCCCGATGCCAGCGACACGGAGCGCGAGGCGATCAAGGCGCGGCATCGTCTTTACCAGCAGGGGCTCATGTGGACGTTGGCCTACCATCCGCGCATGCCGGAGAAGGTCCGAAACCAGATCTCCCGCTGGGGCATGACGCGGGATGAATTCGTGGAGGGCGGGGGCTGGCAGGAGCAGCTCTACGTCCGAGAGGCGCGGCGGATGATCGGCGGACTCGTCATGACCCAGAACCACTGCCAGCAGCGGGAGAAGGTGGAGGACTCCATCGGCATGGGAGCCTACACCATGGATTCGCACAACACTCAGAGGCACATCGACGCCAACGGCCATGTCCGCAACGAGGGCGATGTCGAGGTCGGAGGCTTCCCTCCCTATCCGATCAGCTACCGCGCGCTCACGCCGAAAGCGGCGGAATGCCGGAATTTGCTCGTGCCGGTATGCCTTTCCGCCAGCCACATGGCCTTCGGCTCGATCCGGATGGAGCCGGTCTTCATGGTCCTCGGCCAGTCCGCCGCCACCGCCGCCAGCCTTGCCATCGACGACGGTGTTTCCGTTCAGGCGGTGGATTACGCGAAGCTGAAGGCTCGACTCGAAGCCGACGGGCAGATCCTGAACTACACCGCGCCGCCGCGGCCGGCGGGCCGGTTCACGCGGCTGGATTCGCTGAAGGGCGTTGTGGTGGATGACACGCAGGCGAAGCTGACCGGCGATTGGCCGTTGTCCACGTTGGCGTTGGGCATTCACCAGGGATATCGCCACGACCACGACGCGCGAGACGGCAAAGCGGTTGCCGTCTTCACAGCGAAACTGCCTGCGCCCGGCGAATACGACTTGCAGGTCGCGTGGTCTTACAATGCCAACCGCGCGACGAATGTGCCGGTGGTGGTCGCGCATGCGGACGGTGAGACCCGCGTCAGTCTGAACCAGCGCGCCAAGCCTGGCATTGATGGCCTGTTCGGCTCATTGGGGCGTTATCGGTTCGGAAGGACCGGGACCGTCACGATCTCCAACACCGGGACAGACGGCCACGTGATCCTCGATGCGGTGCGGTGGGTGCGGGTGGTGAAGGAGTGAAGTGGAATGGGAGATCGGAGTCTCCTCACCTCGATTGCCGCACCGCTTTGAGAGGTGTCAGACCAGCTCCCGGATCGGACGACCGTCCGCGACCTGCAGCGGGCGTTCAAGGCGGTCGTAGAACACCCGGGAGGGATCGATGCCCAAGTAGTGGAAGATGGTGGCGCAGAGCTCGGAGGCGTGGACGGCGCGGTCCTTGACAAAGGCGCCATCGCGGTCGCTGGCGCCGATCACCCGGCCGCCATCGAGTCCACAGCCGGCCAGGGCGACCGAGAAGCAGGCCCCCCAGTGGTCGCGCCCGCCGAACTTGTTGATCTTGGGCGAGCGGCCGAATTCACCCATCACCACCACCAGTGTTTCGCCGAGCAGGCCGCGTTCTTCGAGATCGTTGACGAGCATGGGGAAGGCGGCGTCGAAGGGTGGGCAGAGGTTGTTCTTGAGGCGGTCGGTATTCTTCCTATGGGTGTCCCAGAGTGGATTGGGAGAACTGAGATCGCCGGGTTCTCGCGGGAAATTGACCTGGACCAGTCGGACGCCCGCCTCTACCAGCCGACGGGCAAGCAGGACGCTTTGGCCGAACTTGTGCCGTCCGTAGAGGTCGCGCATGGCGCCGGGTTCGCGGTCCAATTCGAAGGCCCTTCGTGTTGTTCCGGCGCTGAGCAAGTCGAAGGCCTGTTGCCGCGAGGTTGCCAGTCCGGCAAGCGAGCCGTTCCCGTCGGCGGCGCGGAAACCGGCGTCAAGGTCGGCGATCAATCCCCGGCGGGCGGCGAGTCGTTCGGTAGTGACGCCGTCCGGGAGGGAGAGCTCGTCGATGCGGAAGTCCGGCGCGGACGGATCACAGTCGATGAGCTGGGGATCCCAGCTGTGGCCCATGAAACCGCCGGTCTGCCCCGGCCAGGCGACGCCGGGATTGTTGACGAGTCGCTCGGGAAGTGTGATCGCGCTGAGCGGTGAGCGATCGCTGGGGCGGAAGGCTCCGACCAGCGAGCCGATGTGCGGCCAGTCTTCAGGGGAGACGGGGCGGTCCACCTTCGACGGATGCACGCGGCCGGTCATCATCTGGTAACCGCTGACCGCGTGGGAATCGACTCCGGTGGTCATGGAGCGGATGACGGTCAGCTTATGGGCGATCTTCGAGGTCCGCGGCAGCAGTTCGCTGAATTGAAGCCCGGGCACGCTGGTGGAGATCGGGCGAAAGTCGCCGCGCAGCTCGACCGGCGCGTCGGGTTTGGGGTCGAAGGTCTCGTGCTGGGGCGGGCCGCCGCCAAGGAACAGGATGACACAGGATTTTGCGCGGCCGAAGGTCGGTGAGGCGGCGGCGGACGAGGCGGCGTTCAGGCGCGGCGTGAGCAGGGAGGGCAGGGACAGTCCGAGGCAGCCCAGTCCGCCGATGCGGAGCAGTTCGCGGCGATGGATCGCGTTTCCCGCCGGGTGTTCTTGCCTGTGATTTTTCACGGAATCCGAGCGTGGAGAATGGGACGTGGGGCGCGGGATGTCGAGTGTCGTTGTCTCTGGCTCGGCGCTCACCCGCGAATGCCGGGTAGGCGACAAAGGCGAGGCGAGCAATCCTCAGTGAGCCGGGCGGGGGCCTGCGTCGGCCCGGAAAAGATTCATGGTATTGTCCGTGGTTTGCTTCTAGCGTGACGGGTCATGAATCGATTTGCTCTTGTTTGCGTGGGTTTTCTTTCGTTTTTCACCTTGATCGGCGGACTGTCCGGGGCGGAGTCGGTCGGTCGGAGGATTGCGCCCACGGATTCGGAGGGGCGCCTGCGCTTGGGCCTGCGGGACTGGGTCACGGCCGATGCTCCGGGGGCTTCCCCTGCCTCGCTGTGGTACATTTCGGAAGGGGTGATCAAGCAGACGGAGAACACCATCGTGAACAACAAGCGGGCCTTGAAGCCCGATCCGACGCTGGAGCGGGAGGGCACGATGTTCGTCTATCAGAGGGGGGCTGAATTCAAGGACGGGGAGATCACTCTGGACATCTATTCGACGGACGACGACGGCATCGGCGTGGCCTTCCGGTGGAACGGGCCCAGCCAGTTTTATCTTTGGTACATGGACGGGCAGCGTCGTTACCGGACCCTGGCGGTCAAGGACGGGGTGAGCTACCAGGCCCTGGAGTCGAAGCGTCGGGGGTTTGAGATGCGGCGTTGGTATCCTGTCCGGATCGTGCTCGACGGGCCGAGGATCTCGGTCTACGTGGACGGAGATCTGGAGTTCGTGACCCTCGATGGGACCCATTCGAAGGGCAGCATTGCCCTGTTCTGCTGGGGCAATGCCGGGGCGTTGTTCCGGGAGGTGAAATTCACGCCCAAGTCGGTTGAAGCCGGCGGCGCCAAGGAATGAGCGCGCGATTCGCGAGGTGTGAGGGAAGGATGGTGTTGTGACCGCGGCCGAAGCGGGGCTTGGAGGGAAGCCTTGGTTTCTCAGACTTGTGGGGGACGAGCCCGCCGCTTTCCGGCGAGGCCTGGGAGAGGCGGCCGGGCTTCCGGTGTTTTCCCATCCGTGGAACGGGTTGGAGGAGTTTCTCAGGACTTCGGGGAGGGGGGCTCTTCCGCTTGTGGGATACGGCAGTCTGGTGAACGCTTCGTCGGCCGCAGTCACAATCCGGGCTGCGCCGGGCGGCCGGGCGCGCCCCGTTGCGGCGTTCGGGGTGCGGCGGATATTCAACTATGAAATGGACGCGAATCACTCTCGCTATGTCGCGGCTCGCGACCCGGACGCGCGAGCTCTGCTGAACGCGCGTGTGACCCGGGAGGATTCGGACTGCCTGAACGGCGTCCTTCTGGAGGTCCCCATCACGGATCTGCCCGCGTTGCGGAAACGCGAGACGGACTACGATCTGGAGGCGGTTTTCTGCGTGGATTGGAGTCGAGGACTGTCCCGGGCCTTTCCCGCCTGGATTCTGGTCTGCCCGGAAGAGGGGGAACGCGGCCGACGGCGGGTGAACAACAACCTGACCCCGAATCATTCCTATTATCGCGTCTGCCGGGACGGGGCGTCGTCGTTTGGGGAGGAGTTTCTTGAAGCCTGGTTGGATTCAAGCTGTCTGGGGGACGGCGTCACCACGGTCCGGGAGTGGGAGCGCGAGAATCGGGGAGCGCTGGAGTTGGGGGAAACGGCAGGCTGATTCGGGAGACCGGTTCCGTTCAATTGCCGGCGACGATCCGTTCCAAGACCTGTTCGTGGGCGCTGAGGGAGGTCTGGACTTCAGCGACCTCTTCGCTGAGTTGGGTGACTGCTTCGGTCAGGGCGGTGAGTTGTTCGGTGATTACGGTCATCTGGCGATTCAGGCCCACCATGTCGTCGTCGAGGTTGCGGATCCGTTCGCGTGTCTGGCTGGTGTCCGCAGGACGCGGCGCGGGCGCGCCCGGGCGTGAGGCCGCCATGTCCGCGATGCGATCATCGCGCCGGTCCAGGGCGCGGATCATCTGCTCCAAGGTGTCGATGCGGCTTTCCAGTTCGGCGATCCTCCGGGTGGAGGCGTCGGCTCCGGCGGGGGAGGATGTCGGGCCGGGGGAACGGTCGCAGCCGAGGAGCGGCAGCAGGGCGAGGAGGCAGACGAGTCTTTTCATGGCTCAATTCAGGCGTTTGTTCGCGCAGGCGATCGTGAGTTGAACGTCCGGTCCCCGGTCAGGGTTTCCGATTTCTCCGAGGAATTTCATTTGAAGTGAAGTGAGAGGGGAGTCGAGGCTTCGGCGGGCAATTTGAAATTGCGCCGGACTTTGGTTCGTCAACATACTCACCCATGCGTTTTCGTTTGTTGGCGGCAATCTCTCTGGCGTTGAACCTGTTTCTGATCGTGGTCCTGTTTTCAGGGCGGCAGCGGGAGGACCGACTGGAGCAGGATGCCTTGGGCGCGGCCCCCGCATCCCCGGCTGCGAGGGAGGCGGAGCCGGCCGTTCCCGGATTGGAGACGGATGGCGGCGCTCTTGTCGGGGCGTTGGCGATGGGGGATGTGGCTTCCTGGGAGGCTCTGCATTCGGATGATTTCAAGGTGTTCGTGGCGAAGTTGCGCAAGGCGGGATTTCCAGGGAGCGTCAGCGCGGACATCGTGGTGGGCGAGGTGGAGCGCTCGATGCGGGCGAAGGCGGCTCTGGCGGACGCCCCCGACATGGAATGGTGGAAACCGGGCGCAGATGAGGTCCTGGCCCGGAGAGCCGACGCTGCGAGCGACGCCTTGAAGGCGGATCGGGATGCGCTGTTGACGGATCTGCTTGGAGCTGACTGGGAGGCCGCCCGGAGTGAGAGCGGCCTTGTTCCACGGGTGACCGCTTTGCCCGGACTCGGGCCCGAACGCGCCCGGGCGGTCCTGGCGGCAGAGGAGGAATTCGAGACGTCGCTCGCAAAGCTCAGGCGCGAGAGCATGGCCGCCGGTCGGGAGGCCGACGAGGCGGAGGTTGCCCGGTTGCGGGAGGCTAAACGTCTGGCGCTGGACCGCATCCTGAACGATCGGCAGTTGGAGGGATATCAGCTGCGTCATTCGGAGTTGGCGAAATCGATGCGCCGGGAGCTTGTGGATTTCAACGCGACCTCGAATGAGTTTCTCACCATCTTCAGAATCTGCGAACCGGTTGAGCGCGAGATCGCCCTGGAATGCTCGGGAGGGGACGAGGCGAGCGCTCCGAAGCGAAAGGACCTGGAGCGCAAGCGGGACGGGGAATTGATGCAGGCGCTGGGAAAGGACCGTTTTCAGGAATACCGTTTCAACCGGGATCCTCTTTACCGGAGCGCCCGCGCGTTTGCCTCAAAGGTTGGAGCCACGGGGTCGGCCGTTCTTTCCCTCTATGAGATTTCGGGGATGGGGATGGCTGAACGGAACAGAATCGAGCAGGACGAGGAGTTGGACGAACTGGCGCGACGGGCCGCCTTGATGGAAACGCGGCGCAAGTTCGACGGTTATCTCCAGCAGATCCTGGCCGGAGAGGCCATGAAGAAATATCGCGCGAGCGGACTGGACTTCCTGGACACGCTGCCGCGGTGAGGCGGCGCTGAATGGGGAGGTCGCTCTCGCTCCTTGCCGGATCGACCGGAGGCGCAAGCGGACGATGCGTTCCGGTTAATTGGAGCCGGCAGCCTCTTCGAGGAGGCCTTTGGGAGCTCCGATGTTGAGGGTCGAGAGGACTTCGTCCGTCCAGTCGTTGGAGCCATCGGAGTAGAGGACGACCGGGGTCTGGTTGATGGTCTCGGAGGCGGTGTCGATGACCAGGGAGACGCCGGCGCTTTTTGCCTTCTTGCGGATGTGGTCGCGGATCTCCTCCAGAAGGTCGTTCCGGCTCTGGCGGGTGATCTCGTCGAGAGTGGCCCTGGCGGAATTGTTGAACTGCATGATGCTCTTCTCGAGTTCCTTGGCCTTCATGATCCGGGCTTCGAAAGCCTTCTGGCGCTTTTCCTTCTCCGCCGGGGAGATCAGCGGGTCTTTCACTCCCTGTTCCAGTTTGGGGAGGTCCTTCGTCTCGGCTTCAAACTCTGTGCGCATCTTGCCGAGTTCGTCCTCAAAGCCCTTGGCGCGCGTCTTCAGGTCCTTGTCGGCCTGGATGCGTTTCCAGTAGCCGTCAAAGACCTTCTTGAGGTCGATGGTGGCGATCTTCCCCTGGGCCTGCGCGGAGGAGGTCAGGGTCAGGGCGAGGAGCAGTGAAGCGGTGAGGACGATGCGTTTGATCATGGGAAACAAGGAAAATGGTTGGGGGACAGACGCCGGGCGGCTTCCGGCAATTCAGAATGAACGGTTGTAGCCGGCCCCGAATTGGAAGCGCCCGCTGCCATCGTTCCGCCCGTCGCCGGTGATCGGAATGCCGTAGTCGAGCCGCAGGGGGCCGATGGGCAGCAGCAATCTCAGGCCGACGCCGACGTTGTCGTTGTAGAAGTTGGAGTCGCCGCTCAGGATGGTTCCGGTCCGATCCTTGTAGAAGTAGGTGGAATCGAAGCTGTAGGCATCCTGGTAGACCATGCCGATGTCGTAGAAGGCGGCGACGCGGACGCGGTTGATGATCGGGATGCTGTATTCCGCCGAGCCGAACCAGTAGGTGTTGCCGCCGATGGACTCGTTGAAGTCGTCGCGGGGGCCGACCTTGCGGAAGCGGTAGCCGCGCATGGTGTTCTGGCCGCCGAGGAACCAGCGGTCGAACAGGGGCACGGGATCAGAACCGTGGGAGTCGGTCACGCCGCCGGAGGCATGCACCTCGAAGATGTGTCCCTCGGCGAAGCCCGGGAAATACTGCGAGGATTTCAGCTCAAAGCTGTAGGTGTCTGTCTGTCCGCCGATCGGTCCGCCGGAGAAGGCGGAGAGCAGTTCCGTGCGATTGCCGGAGACCGGGATGTGGATGGAAACCTCGGGGTTGAAACGGCGGCTGTCCCAGGCGAGCGAGGAAAAGACGCGGGAGGCCATGCGGGCTCTCTCCTCGTCGGCCAGTGTCTGCGACACGGCGGGGGGGGCGGGCACGTTCTTGATTTCGACCCGCTCCAGGGTGTAGCCGAGACGACCCTCGAACTGCGGATGCCAGAGCTGCTTGCGCAGGCTGACGCTGCCGCCGGAACGCTGTTCGTCGAAGTTGTCGCCGACAAACTCCAGGTCGCGGTGGAAGAGATCGACCTCCAGTTCGAGTCGCCGCTCGAGGAACCACGGCTCGACGAAGGTGATCTGGTAGTCCTGGCGGCGGGTGCCGACCTGGGCGCGGGCGCGGGCGCGCTGGCCTCCGCCGGTGAAGGTGGGCGGCTTGAACAGGTCAAAGTTCCCCTGGGAGACCTCGACAAAGCCGACCAGCGCGTCCACCGAGCTGAAGCCGGCGCCGAGGGTGAGGTTGCCGGTGTTCTTCTCCTCTACATTGATGACCAGGTTTCGGCGGTCGGGGACATCGGTCGGTTCGTCGGTCGTGTCCACCTTCTCGAAGTAGTCCATCTGCAGGAGGATGTTCTTGCTCTGCTTGACCTTGACCATGTTGAAGGTCTCTCCGGGCGAGACGGCCAGTTCGCGACGGATGACCTTGTCCTTGGTCTTGTCGTTGCCGCGGATCTCGATCTTCTCGATGTAGGACTTGTCGTTCTCCACGATCTCGTACTGGAGGTCCATGGTCCCGGACTCGATGTTCGGCCTCTTTCGGGGGGAGACGACGGCGTCGATGTAGCCCTCGCGGCCGTAGTGGTCCTTGACGGCCTCGATGTCATCGTTCATGCCGCCGGGGGTGAAGGTGGCTCCCGCGCCCATCTTGAGCTGGGCGCGGACCTCGTCCTCCCCGAACAGGGAGACGCCCTTGATCTCGACGGCGCCGACGTTGTAACGCGTGCCTTCGGAGACCTTGATACGGATGTTGATCCACTTGTCGGAGAGCTTCTCGAACTCGACGTCAAGGATCTGGAAGTCGATGTAGCCCTCCTCGCGATAGAATTCGGCGAGGCGTTCGCGGTCGTCCTCGAACTGCTCCTCCTTGAGGACGCCGCTGCCGGTGAGCCAGGAGAACATCCAGCGGCGGCGGGTCTTGATCTCCTTGCGGAGCTTGCGCTGCTTGAAGGCGGTCGCGCCCTCGAAGATGACGTCCTTGATGCGGATCTTGCGGCTTTCCTCGATGCGGAAGGTGACGGTGGCGCGACCGGCGGTCTCGGTGATGCTGGGGTCGTATTCCACCTTGGCCTGCTGGTAGCCGGCCTTTTGGTACATCTCCAGGATGGTCCGGGAGTCGGTGAAGAGCTTCTGTTCGTCGTAGTGCTCGCCGACCTTGGAGGAGATCTTCTTGCGCAGCTTGGAGTCCTTGTACTTCTCGTTGCCCTCGAAATGGATGTCGGTGAGGAGCGGCTTGCCCTGCACCTTGTACTTGAGGGCGACGCCGTCCGCGCTGATGGAGGTCTCGGTGAGGATGTTGTGGAAGTAGCCGGTGCCGTAGAGGTTGCGGATGTCGTCATCCACGGCGGTCTGGCTGAGCGTGTCGCCGACCTTGACCCGGATGTTGGCCCGGATCAGTTCGTCGGCGACGGCGGGCGGACCGACATGCACGATGGCGATGGACTTGATCTTGGGGGCGTCCTGCCCGAATCCGCAGGGAACCGCCACGGCGAGCGCGAGCAGTCCCGCGGCAATTCGGCTGAGCATTGATCTCATGTCGTTTCTATCTGTTCGGCGGCAGGTCGCTTTCATCGATGTCGATCCTGCTCTCGTATCTCGTGAAGCCCTTGAGGAACGTCAACCGGACGTCGCCTGTCGGGCCGTTGCGCTGCTTGGCTATCAGCAGATTGACGGCTTCGCCTTCGGTCGGTTCCGCGGGGGCGGAGCCTTCTTCGTCGCCGCCTGATCCGGGCTTGTAGAGGAGGCCGACGAGGTCGGCGTCCTGCTCGATGGAGCCCGATTCACGGAGATCGCTGAGCTTGGGTTTGGCGCCCTCGCCGCGTTTCTCGACATCACGGTTCAACTGGCACAAGACGATCACCGGGACATCCATTTCCTTGGCGAGCCCCTTGAGCCCGCTGGAAATGTCCGCGATCTCCTGCTGGCGGTTATCGGCGGCTTTGCGCGCAGTAGAATGGAGCAGTTGGAGGTAGTCAATGACAAACAATTTGACCCCGAATTGCTG
>JAYPFK010000001.1:183736-317691 GCA_038126235.1 Verrucomicrobiales bacterium | reverse complement strand
AGTTTGGAACATATTTCCAATCATGGTACAAGTCTGAATGTCGATTAGCCCTAGGTGAGGGTGGCGGCCTCCGTGATTTCGGTCGTGCAGCCGCTTGAGATGATCAACCCGACTGAACTTAAGTCCCAGATTCGCGCCGGAAGCAAACGAGAACGCCCCATAGCGAGATTATAGTCCGGGGCGATGCTTCAGGAAGTGAGCCCCGGTTACGGTGAATGGCGCAGTCCGTTCTGCAGGCGGCAACGGGTCACCGCATCGGCGAGTAGTCGGTCGGATTCAACATCTGGGATTGCACCCCCTTCTTGACGAGCAGGCGACCGTTCTCCTCCGACGCCTTGCGCGCGGCCTGCCATGCGGGATCCTTGCTGAAGGCGCCGAAGGAAGCGCCGCGCGCCTCCACGCTCTTGTGGGCGATCATGTAGAAGAGCCGGTTGTCCCGGCCATCCTTCTCGTCCATCGGGGTCCAATAACCGATGTTCTCGATGCCGTGCTTCTTGAAAAGCTCCACGGTGTGATCGCGGAAACGGGCGTTCAACCCGGCGAGCTTGCCGGGATTGGCGGTGTAGATGCGCAGTTCGAACACGCGCTGGGGATCGGCCTGCGTGGGTTCGCCGAACATCGAATAGTCCGTCGGGGAGAGGAACACGCTTTCGACGCGCTTCACCAGCTTGCCGTCGGCCGTCGATGCCTTGTAGGCGGCCTTCCAGTCGGGGTCGTTGAAAAACGCCTTCCACATCTTGTCGCGCGCCGCGCGGTCGGGATAGGCCATCAGGTAGACCAGCTTGTTCTCTCCGTTGTCCAGCGGAACCCAGTAGCCCACGTTGGTCATGCCATGCCTCTTGAAGAGTTCGACGGTGTGGTCGCGGAAGCGCGCGTTCAGGGCGTCGAGTTTGCCTTCGTTGGCGTGATAGGTGCGAAGCTCAAAGCAGCGGGAGTCCCGGTCCGCCGCGGAGGCCGCGAGGGGCAGGGAGACGGCGGCGACGAGGGACAGCAGAAAGGGCTTGGACTTGTTCATGTTGGACGCTGAATACCGGATGCGGATCGTCGCCACAAGCCTTGGGTTGACTTTCTCCCCGGCCCCCGAAACGCTCCGCGCATGGAGACCAATCTGGGGAGTTTGGGCGCGCGCCTGTTTCATGTTGTCTTGCCGGGGCTGATTTGCGGCGGAGTCTTGTCCGGCGCGGAGCCGGCCGGGCCGCCGGCGTTGCTTTTGGCTGACGTCTGGAATGAATTCATCGATCCGACCGGCTGGTGGGTCAGTGAGAAATACGACGGCGTCCGCGGCTATTGGGACGGACGGACTCTGCGGACCCGCGGCGGGACTGTCGTGAATCCGCCGGACTTCTTTCTCGCCGAACTTCCGAAGGACATCGTTTTGGATGGCGAACTGTGGCTGGGTCGCGGTCGTTTCGAGGAGACCTCCGGCGCCGTGCGCAGCCGCGAGCCGGACGCGCGCTGGCGGGAGATGAAGTTCATGGTCTTCGACGCGCCCGAACACGGGGGGAACTTCGAGCGGCGGATGGAATACCTCAAACGCCTGCTTGCGAAGGACGCGAAACATGTGAAGCCCGTTCCGCAACATCGTTGCGCAGGGACAACCCAACTGCTGGTCGAGCGCGACCGGATCGTAAAGGCGGGCGGGGAGGGGCTGATGCTGCGCAAACCGGAGTCCGAATACGAGACCCGCCGGTCGCCGACGCTGCTGAAGGTGAAGCCTTACGATGACGCCGAGGCGATCGTGATCGCGCGCCTCCCGGGCAAGGGACGAAACGAGGGCCGGCTCGGGGCGTTGCGTGTGCGGACGCCCGACGGTCGGGAGTTCTCTGTGGGCACGGGCTTCACCGACGCGCAGCGTGAAGCGCCTCCCGCGATCGGGACCACGATCACCTACCGCTATCGGGGCCGGACCAAGAAGGGCCTCCCAAGGTTTCCCTCCTTTCTGCGCGTCAGGGTGAATCCGTGACGATAACGCTTTCGAGATTGAGGAGGCCGGCGATGGTCTGAAGGGTTTTGGCGTGATGGCCGACGCCGAGGGCGAAGTGGTGGGTGGGGCCTTCGGCGACCCAGCGCTTGAGAAAGGTCCGGATGTCCGGGCCGAAGAATCCGCGGGTGTTGGTGTTGCCGGTCGGCGGGATCGGGCCATGGACGCTCTCGCCCTCGGCGATGACAAACTTGAACCCGCCGGTCGCTGTCACGCCGATGCTGAGCATGGTGATGGGCCCCTCCTTGATCTGGAATTCCACGCTGGCGCCGGAACCGGGCTTGCCGTGGTATTTCTTCAAGCTGCGGAGAACCGGGCGCCCCTCGGCGATGGCCAGGTGGTGCGGCCCGTCGTGCCCGACGAGCACAAAGTTCTCCTGGAAGTCGATGGGATGGAATTCCGCGAAGCTGCCGCCAATTCCCAGGCGGTCCATGATCAGCATGGCGACGCAGGTCTTGAGGTCGGATTCGCCGCACATGGGGAATCCCGCAGCGGTGAGCAGCGAGTTGCCGACGATCAGGTTGGTGACGAGGCGGCGGAGGGGGCTGTCGGGCTCGCCCTCGTAGTAGTAGGCGAGGCCGTCGAGGCGGTGGTCGGCGACAAAGGCGTCGAGTGCGACCGCGGTCCGGGCGGCCTGTTTGAGATCGGCTTCCGTGAGTTTCTCGGTGAGGGGATCGGACTTCGGATCCGGCGTGTCGAACAGGGCGAGAATCTCACTCCGCTTGGCGCCGATTCGATCCGGCGCGGCCTCGCGTTCGAACCGGAGAAGTTCGTCGGCCTCGGTCTGGACGATGTGACAGCCGAAGGCGCGGGTGAGCGCGGTCTGGTCCGTCTGCATGTCGAGCATGTGCTCGATGGGATGACCGAAGTGGCCGATGCGCGCGCGCCTGAGATGATGAAGGACGCGGGCAATGCGGATCCATTCGGCGATCTCGGCGTCGGTCTCGGGATCGTCCTCCACGGTTCCAAGAATGACCGGCGGCGGTTTGCGCCCCATGCGGATGGCGACGCCGGTGAATTCCGGGACGGAGCAGAAGTCGTCGTTGCAAAGCTGCATGTAGGTCGAGGCCTTGGAGTAGTCCATGGCCTTGAGGGGTTGGAGCGCCACCAGCACGATCGGGACGTCGAGGCCGCGGACGATCGCGCCGAAGGTGGCCGAGGTGGCGTAGGTGAGCATGTGGCAGAACACCAGGTCGAGGTCCGCCGCCTTGAGGCGCGGAAGGGTCAAGTAGGCGGATTCCGCGTCATCGACGACACCGAAGGAAACCACTTCCGCGTCGCCCGCCGCCACCCTGGCCTCGAAGGCCGCGAGCTTGCCCTTCAGTTCGTTCAGCAGGCCGTCGAACTGCGGCCAGTATTTGTGGAAGCCCACGCCGAAGATTCCTATGCGCGGCGGCCGCCTTCGTTCCTTGTTCGGATTCATGGTTTCAGGATTCGGGTTGTTTGAGAATATGTTTGAGCAAGGCGCGGTCCAGCGTTTCCGCTGGAGGGCGGGGGAAACAAAGGCTGGCGACGGCTCCGACGATCAAGACCGGGAACATCGCGAATGCCCCGAGCCACCACTTGGGCAGGCCGGGGATCCGCCAGGCGACGATGAGGCAGAGCAGTCCGGCGCCGAAGGCGATCAGGACGCCCCGGCTGTTGGCCCAGGGCACGAACAGCCCCAGCAGGTAGACCGCAAGCAGCATGCCCAAGGTGACGCCCGCGATCGTGTTGATCATCCCGATCACCGTGTCGCCCAGCACGGGCGCGAGCAGGGCCGCGCCGACGACCACCGCGCCCAGGGCCATGGTGAGCAGGCGGCTGGTCTTCACGGAGATCTCGCGCCCGGCCAGCCAGTCGTAGACGATGACCGAGGTTACACCGTTGATGCCGCTGTCGACCGTGCTCATCGCCGCCGCAAACAGGCCCGCCATGATCAGTCCCGTCAGCCCGATTCCGGGCAGTTCCGTCGCCACAAAGTAAGGCAGGATCTGGTCCTCGGCGGCGAGCGTGGTTCCCACTTCCGGAAGGCCGCTTCCGCCGGCCTGATGATAAAACGCGAACAGGGCGGTTCCGGTCAGCAGGAACAGCAGGCCGAGGACCGCATTGATGCCGGCGCTGAGGGCCACGACCCCGCGACCGGCCCTGAGGCCGCCGGAGCACACGTAGCGTTGGATCATGTTCTGCGACACCGCGTAGCCGGGCAGATACATGAAGACTCCAAAGGCGATCGCGGTGTGGAGCGAATTGCGGTCGGTGAAGTTGTCGGCGGAGAACAGCCCCGGATGAAGATGGACCAGGCGCAGCTTCTCGTGGGAGGAGGCGATGCTCCAGAAGCCGGCGAAGCCGCCGTCGATGCGGCCGATGGCCAGCGCCAGCACGGTCAGGATCGCGCCGCCCAGGACGACGGCCTGGAGAACGTCCGTCCAGATGACGGCGCGCAGCCCGCCCAGCGCGGTATAGAGCGTGGCGAAGACGCCCACGGCGATCAGCGCGAGGTGGAACTGCAGGGTGTTCAGGCCCAAAACCACCTGGAGGGTAAGGGCGACGGCGTGGAGCATGGCCCCCATCCAGCCCAGCGCGTAGAGGCAATACAAGATCGAGCCGATGCGTCGGACGGGCTGTCCGAAGCGCAGGCCGAGATATTCGTAGCCGCTGCCGACTTTCAACTTCACGAAGACCGGCACGAAGACCCACCAGAGAATGGGCGTGATGACCAGGGGGATCATCAGCAGGGTCACGTAGAAGCTCAGGTCCTGAAACGCGCCGCGTTGGGGAAGTCCGAGAAACGAGATGGAGCTGAAGCTGGTCGCGAACAGGGAGATTCCCACCGCCGCCCAGTTCATGTTGCGGCCGCAGACGAAATAGTCCTCGTTGTTCTTTTGTCCCTTGGAGCTGCGGAGGGACAGCCCCGCCACCACCGTCAGGTAGGCGGCGCAAAGAGCCCAATCGATGATGCCAAGTTTCAACATGAAAACCCGCCGGACCGGAACCTCTGAACGTTGTGCCGGGATCCCCTCCGGCCGTCAAGAGGAGGCGTCTCAGCCGCGGGGCTTCGCATCAGTCGGATCAACGCCTTCAAAACCCAAAGACCGCGGCGCGGGTGGGGCGAATTGTCCTCAATGAGCCGACGGGAGCATGTGCCCGCGCGGCTCACTGAAGGCCGTTTGCCCCGCCTTTGAGACAAACTCGGCAGCTTTTGCGTCAGACCTGGTCTCAGACGCCGCCGAACGCGGCGCTGAAACCTCCGAGCATTTCCTTCCAGGTTCCCTGCAGTTCCGGGTCGAGGAACATCCAGATCACCGCGGCGAGGGCGATGTAGGGTCCGTAGGGAATCCGCGCGGACCACGAGCGCTTGCCGACCGCGATCAGGCCGACGCCCACAAAGGAGCCTATCAATGAACTGAACATCAGGGTGAAGAGCGTGGCCTGCCAGCCGAGGAACGCGCCGATCGCCGCCATGAACTTCACGTCGCCCAGTCCCATTGCCTCGCGGGGCAGCAGGATCTCATCCGCGACCGCCTCCATGAACCGGACCGGCTCCGGATCGAAGGTCTCCGATCCGATGACGAGGGCATCCTGCGTGAGCCGCACCGGAACGTCCTGGTAGCAGCGGTCGGCCAGTTCCAGCCGTATTGCCCGGAAGCCGATGAAGTCGGACTTGCGGTAGAAGAGCTCGTCGTAGGGGACCTCCTCGTTCGGGAGAAAGAGGCTGGTGTCGGTGAAGGTGAGCTTAGAGCCGGGCTGCAGTTCCACGCGTTTCTTCCCGAACATCAGCTTGCCCATCCGGAGGATTCCGTAGACCACCCCGCCGCCGATCCCGATGCCCAGCAGGCTTTGTCCCATGGCGTCGATCGCGCCTGTCGTTTCATGCAGCGCCGGCACGAGCGCCGAGACGATGAAGCCGGCCGCGATTCCGCCCAGCGTGAATTCATCCGGAATGATGAAGTGCTCGAAGTCGATCAACGTGGCCGCGATGAAGCCGGCGAGCACGAGGCAGTAGGCCATTGCGAGGAAGGGGGAAGCGCCGCCGAACGTGAGCCAGCAGCTCAGGAACGCGATGGCGGTCAGCAGCTCCACCAGGAAATACCGCGCCGAGAACGGGGCTCCGCAGTCGGCGCAGCGACCCCGTAGCTGCAACCACGAAACGAGGGGGATGTTGTGCTGCCAGGGAATCTGGTAATCGCAGGAAGGGCAGTGCGACGGCGGCGTCACGACGCTCTGGCCGAGCGGCATGCGGTGGATGCAGACGTTCAGGAAGCTGCCCCAGATGGAGCCGAAGATGAAGAACACCGCCGACCAGTAGTGAAACGGCACGGCCTGCCAGTATTCCGGTTGGATCAGATCGTTGAGCATCAGAGTTTGTTTGCGGGCGGGCGCGTCCGGCGTGGAATCAATGGGTTCGCAGGTGTTCCGTCAGAGCCTCGCGCATGATTTCGGCCGGGGCGGTCCTGCCGGACCAGATCTCCAGTGCCTTCACGCCCTGCCAGAGAAGCATGCCCGCTCCATTTGCCGTCCGGCAACCGGCCGTTTGGGCGGTTCGCAGCAGGGCCGTCCGCTCCGGCCGGTAGATCATGTCATAGACCGCCCGCGCGCGATCCGGGGAAAAACGGGTCTCATCGAGCGGTGAGGGATCGTCCTCTTTCAGCCCCAGCGAGGTCGCGTTCAGGATCAGGTCCGCCGTGACGCCCGCCGGCGGATACCCGACCGCCACCTCGACCTCCGGGTGGGCCTCGCGGATCTCCGCGGCGACCTGTTCCGCCTTGGCCGCAGTGCGGTTGATGAGCCAGAGCCGGCCCACGCCCTCGGTCGCAAGTTTCAACGCGGCCACCCTCCCGGCTCCGCCCGCGCCGAGCAGCAGGATATCCGCGCCTTTCGGCTCGCAGGCCAGATCCTCCCGCAGCGAGCGGACGATCGCGTCGGCGTCCGTATTGAATCCGCGGGTGCGCACCTCTTCAACGGCGTCCCCCGGCCATTGCCCGAGCGGATGCCAGTCGCCTGCGGCGCTGCGGCCCTCGTAGACAACGGTGTTTACCGCCCCCCAGGTTCGGGCCGATTCATCCAGCTCGTCCATCAGGTCCACCGCCAGCAGCTTGTGGGGGACGGTCAGGTTCAGTCCGATGAAACGCATTGCGCGCGCGCCCTCAACGGCGGACGCCAGGTCTTCCGGCCGGGTTTCGAAGGCCGCGTAGCGCCAGTCCAACCCCAACGCGGCGATGCCGGCATTCTGCATGGCGGGCGACGCGGAATGCCGGATCGGGTGGCCGAGCACGGCGCAGATGCCGGTGCTGGCGGCGATGGAATCGGGGCGGGGTTCGGGCACCCGCGGAGATTAGGCGCGCCGATTTGAAGTTCAAGGCCAATGCGGTTGGCGCCGGGGCGGGGCGAATTGTCCCCGGTGAGCTGGCGTGAGCATGACCAAGGCCGGCTCATTGAGGACAATTCGCCCCACCTTCGCAGCCGGGGTTTTCAAGCGGTGCGAATTCGCGCAGACTACGCGCCGATGGGCGACGACGACGCAACCGCCGTGATCGTGAAGACGCGCTTCAGCCTGCGCTGGCGCGGAGAGCTGCCCTCGCGCGAATGGATTGACGAGCGCCTTGAACTGCTGCGTCGGGTCACCCTGCCTTCGCTGCGCGCTCAAACCCTCCAGGATTTCGACTGGGTCGTCCTCACCGATCCAGACTGGGAGGAGCGCGTGATCGAGGAATTCTCCCGGTTGGCGGTTCCGGCGAGAACCACGGTGGTTCCGGTGGCGTTCGACGGCCGGACCTCCCGGCCGGAGTTGCGCGAGGCCGTCCGGCGGGAGCGTCGGCGGTTTCTGGTCGTGAGGCTCGACAGCGACGATGCCCTCGCGCCGGATGCGCTGGAGCGGATGTCCGAAGCAGCGCGTGGATTAGGGGAGGAAGGCGGGCTGGTGAATCTGCCGGAAGGCGCAGTTCTCGACTGGGCCAGCGGAGCGATCTGGCGGCGCAGGTTTCGGCCGCATTACCAGGGACCGTTCTGCGCCTTGGCGCATTCGGACATTGACCGGCTCTTCGACACCGGCGGCGAGCATCGCCATGCGCGGGAAGGGCGGAAGCTCGTGAATCTCGATGGCGTGGCTTGGTTGCAGACCGTTCATTCCGGGAACATTGACAACCGGATCGTCGGACGGACCGTCGCCGACCGGATGAAAGGTTTCCTGAAGCGGGCCATGGACGTGGTCGGCCCGGGAGGAAGGGTGATCGACGACGTGGAGCCATTGGATCAAGGGGAAGCCGAGGCGATCCTGGGGCGATTCGGCATCGACCGTTGATCCCGATCAAATCCCGTTTTGCTGGCGCCTTGCGCGAAGTCGCCCTAGCTTGGCGCTATGCTTTCGCGGAGACCATGGGAACCGATCGAGGTCCTGCTCGCGGCCTGCTGGATCTGGCTGGGCCTCAGCGCGGGCGCCATGGTCCTGCATCTCGCCGATCCGTTCCCTGTGACGAAGGGAATGTCCGCGGAGGCGAAGGAACTGGCAGAGGCCTTCAAGTTGACGAGCGAGTGGCGGTTGTTCGCCTTTGGCGTCGGGGTTTTCTGCATGCAGGGGGTGACCTTCATGGCAGTCGCGGCCCTGCTTCGGCGGCACCGGGCAGGTTGGAGCGAGACGTTCGGTTTCCGGGAGCCGGGGCGCGGCAGGGCCCTGGGCCTCGCGGCGGCGGTGGCGGTGGCGGCGGTCCCGGTGACGACGCTGTTTTCCATCGGCAGCGCGAAGCTCATGTCTTCCGCCGGCGTGGAGCCGGAAACGCAGCAGGCTGTGCAGCTTGTGGAGGCTCAGTCGTCCCACCTCTCGCTCTGGTTGCTGGGTGTGGTCGCCGTGCTGCTGGCCCCGCCGATCGAGGAGTTGCTGTTTCGCGGCGTTTTGTATCCGACGGTCAAGCAGATGGGGCGGCCCCGGTTGGCGTTCTTCGGGACCTCGCTGCTGTTCGCGCTGGTTCACGCCAACGTCATGACCTTCGTCCCGCTGACGTTGCTGGCCTTCGCGCTGGTCTGGCTTTACGAGACGACCAACAATCTCCTTGCCCCGATCGTCGCACATGGCCTATTCAACGCTGCCAATTTCATCCTGATCTCGCTCCAGATCACCCCTGTGTAGAACTGTTTCCATGGACGAACTTGAACTCATCCGCCGCGTCACCGCAGAACTGCCGACCACCGAAAATGTCGTGGTCGGCGCGGGGGACGACTGCGCGGCGCTGAAGGGCGGACGCGAGGGCAGTCTGCTGTTGTTCAAGACGGACGCGGTGGTCGAGGGCGTCCATTTCACCTCCGAAACCCCTCCGGAGAAGATCGGCCGCAAGGCGTTGGCCCGCTGCCTAAGCGACATTGCCGCCATGGCCGGGACGCCCACGGCGGCGCTTGTCACCGCCGGGCTGCCCGAGGGCTTCGACCCCGAGCGCGCGTTGGCCGTCTCCCGCGGCGTCAACGATCTCGCCCGCCGGCACAACGTCGCGATCGTTGGCGGCGAGACCACCACCAACCCGGAACGCATGCTGATCTCGATTTCACTCCTCGGCGAGGCGCTGGAGGACAAGATCGTGTTGCGCTCAGGGGCGAAGGCCGGCGACGCCGTCTTCGTCTCGGGCGAATTGGGCGGTTCGCTCGAAGGGAAGCACCTGGATTTCGAGCCGCGCCTCGAACAGGCCCGTTGGTTGGCCGACCATTTCAAACCGAACGCGATGATCGATCTCAGCGACGGTCTTGCCTCCGACCTGAGGCACATTTTGGAGGCGAGCGGCGTTGGGGCCGAACTGCGTTCTGCGTCCGTCCCGATCAGCCGCGCCGCCAGACAGGCCGCCGCGAATTCCGGGAACGGTCGCACGCCCCTCAATCGAGCGCTTTCCGACGGGGAGGATTTCGAGCTCCTGTTCACCCTGCCCAGCCGCGACGCCGTTCCCGTGCTGGACGGTTGGAAGGCGGCGTTCCCCGACCTCCGGCTGACCTGCGTCGGCAGGATTCTCGCCGAACCCGGCCTGCGCATCCGCGACGACAAACAGATCCGTCCGATCGACCTCGATGGATACGTTCATTTCAAACAGCCTGAATGACACGCTCGCCCTCGGCGAGCAGTGGGGCCGCGAGGCGGAAGCCGGCTGGGTGATCGGCCTGAGCGGGGACCTGGGCGCCGGCAAGACGCAGCTCGTCCGCGGCATTGCGCGCGGCCTGGGAGTCGCCGATCGCGTGCATTCCCCGACCTTCGCGCTGATCAATGAATACGAGGGAGGACGTCTGCCCCTGCATCACCTGGACCTCTACCGGCTACAGTCCCACGATGAAATCGTCTCGGCGGGGCTGGATGAGTATTTCAGCCCGTCCGGCGTCGCCGTGATCGAATGGGCGGAACGTTGGGAAGACACGCTGCCTCGGTTTTACCGCCGTGTCATGATTGAGACCCTGGGTGAATTCGAACGGAAGATCTCCTATGAAGACCCTCGCGCTTGAATTCTCCTCCAACGTGCGCAGCGTCGCGGCGCTCGATCTCGACGAAAAAGGAAGTCCCGTTGTCAGAGGCCGGGTGATCGAAGAGGGGCGCAGTGTCGCCAATGCCTTCAAGATGATTGAGGCCGTGCTTGACCAGGCCGGCTGGAGTCGGGAGGAGGTTGAGCGAATTGCAGTGGGATTAGGCCCGGGATCGCACACTGGGATCCGGGCCGCCATCGCCATCGCGCAGGGCTGGTCCCTGGCCTCGGAGGTCCGGTTGGACGGCGTGAGTTCGGCGACCACGTTGGCGGCGCAGGCGCGGGCGGCGGGCTATGCCGGCGCCCAGGCTGTCGCCATCGACGCCCAACGGGGAGAGTTTCACGCCGCCAGGATCGACCCGGCGGATTCGTCCGGAGAGCCGGAATTGCGCCTGGTCGGAACCGAAGAACTCAACCTCTGGGCCGGGGAAGGAATACGGGTTGTCGGTCCGGACCTGGAGAAGAGGATCCCGCAGGCGCTGGATCTCCATCCCGACGCCGCTCAGGTGGGGCGACTGGCCCTGATTCGGGATTGTTGCGTGGATGGGGAGTCGCTGGAGCCGATTTATCTTCGGGAAACCAGCTTTGTGAAGGCTCCGCCGCCGAGGGTGATACCTTCAGCGGGGGAATGATCCATTCTCGGAGCGGCGGCCGGGCGGGATGTTCCGCGCCGGTCGGTCTTGAAGTGGGGGCGCTCTCGCGGAATGTCAGACGCGACCGGCGAGTTTCAGGAAGCCATAGACCATCCCGATCTCGAAGGCCACAAACACCACGAACGAACCCCACATCAAGATCCGGTCCATCAATCCTGTGCCAGCTTCTTTCATCATCATGGCGGTCCTTTAGCAACCGCCGTGCCGATTCCATGCTTTGCGGAGAAATTCAACGGCCTCAACCTGTCAGGCACAAAACGGTTACAATTCCGTCCCATCTTAAGGCAGAGTCGAAGCGATTGGGCGCAATGCCCCGCGTCGCCTTTCGCGAATTCTCGAATTCAGCATCGACCACGCGGGCGGGACAGTTGAGGAATTCCTGTTCCTGAGAAAGGCAGGTCTGTGGCGGGCAGGCGCGTGTCCGGCGCGAGCGGGCTTGCGTAACGCCGGGAAATCCCTCCAATGAACCCATGTCCGCCCCCCTTCGTTGCTGGGCCGAGGTCGATCTCGACGCCCTGAGACAGAACCTCGCCTGGCTGCGCCATGAGGTCGGACCCGACATGCGCATCGTCACGGTCGTCAAGGCGGACGCTTATGGGCACGGCCTCAAGCAGACTGCCGCATTGCTCATGCAGGGTGGGACGGACGTTTTCGGCGTCGCCAATCTCACCGAGGCGCGGGCCATCCGCGCGACGGGCCGGGGTTGGCCCGTTCTCATGCTTGGCGCCTGCCTGCCCGACGAGGTTGGTATTGCGGTGAAGGACAACGTCATCGCGACGGTTTCCTCACGCGCAGAGGCCGAGACTTTTTCGAAGGCAGCCGGCCGATTGCGCCGAACCGCCACGTTGCAACTCAAGCTGGACACCGGCATGACCCGACTGGGCGCCCCGGTCGGGGAAGCGGTGAATCTCGCGCGGGCCATCCGCGCCCTGCCCAACGTGGACCTGAATGGCGTCTGGACCCACTTCAGTTCCGCCGACGAGGACCCCCACGTCACGGCTGCTCAAAGGAGCGCTTTCGAACGGGCGATTGCCGGGATGGCCGCCGTCGGCATCGGGTTCGATTTTGTCCACAGCGGCAACAGTGGCGCGCTGCTCTGGGAGCCGGCCGGCGGCTGCAATGCCATCCGGCCCGGTCTGCTGGTTTACGGCGTTGTTCCTTCGGGTGGCCGCCGTGGCTCCGCCCGGCTCAGGAAGCAGCTTCGCCCGGCCATGACGCTCAAGTGCCGGGTCAGCTTTCTCAAGACCGTTCGGAAGGGCACGCCGGTCAGCTATGGAGGCAGTTTCGTAGCGCCGCGTCGGATGAAGCTCGCAACCCTTTCCGGCGGCTACGGCGATGGGTATCCCCGCCAGGCAGGCGGAAAGGCCAGGGTCCTGATCCGGGGAAAGCTCTGTCCGATCGTCGGTCGCGTGACCATGGACCAGACCATGGTGGATGTGTCCCGCGTCCCCGGAATCGGGATCGGCGATGAAGCCGTCCTCTTCGGTCGCCAGGGGGACCGCTTCATCGGCGCGGGAGAGCTTGCGGCTTGGTGCGACACGATCCCGTGGGAGATCCTCACGCGGGTGAGTGGTCGCGTCCCCCGGATCTATCTGGGCGGCCGTGCGGCGTGAGCCGTGGAGCGGTCGGGTTGGCTTCGTCCTTCTTCCGGTTCCCGAGATCTGGACGAACCTGCGCAGCGGATTCCCGACCGCCGGTCAGCGGCCCCCTTCCTTCGTTCGCAGGACCTTCGCGACCTCGGGGGCGATGCTTGCGGCGGTCAGCCGCGAGCCTTCAGCGGTAAAATGGCAGTCGTCCCGGCACACCTCCGCCGTCGCCGGCAGTTCGGCGGCGAGGTCTTGGCAAAGCCACCCGTTTTCACGACAGACGCGCTCCAGATGCGCGTTGTAGAGATTTGCCAGATGTACCATTGAATCGAGTCCCAGAGTGTAATCCTGGCCCGGCGGCGTCATCCAGAACGTCCTTTTCAATTCTTCGGGCGCATCGAGACGATACGCGGTGGGCTGTGTGAGAAAGAGGCAGGGCAGACCTTCCGCCTGCGCCAGTTCGCCGATACGCCTGAGATAGCAGTCGAATTCCGGGGATACGGCCTCCGGCTTGAACTCGCGCTTCAACGGCAGCTCCAGCGACTTTCGTCGGTCGGCGACCCGGATGATCTTCGGAGGCCTGACCCCGAAAGCGGCGGCATGATTGAGCCGCAACAGCGCGCGCCCGATCAGGGTGTTCCGGGCCAGCAAGCGTTCGCGCCAACCGGACCGGACGCTGGAACTGAAACGTTCCGGGCGATGCCATTTGGAGAAATGCTCTCGGACATGCGCGTTCCAGTCGTTGATGCCCAGCAGCACGATGATCATGTCCGGTTCGAGGTTTCGGACGCGCTTCAAGGTGGCCAGATGGTGCGGCGATCGCAGACCGGAGACGCCGGTGTTGACCACCTCGACCGGGACCTTCAGTTCCCGGGTCAGTTTCTCCTGCAGCAGGCGCGGCCAGGTTTCGTCGTCCGCTCGCTGAATCTCCTCCGTGGTGGACCCGCCGATGGCGAAGACACGCAGGCCGCGCTTCGTGGAATAAGCCACCTGCGGGAGCGTGCGAAACCCCATGGAATCCGTGGTGACGCCGAATCGGTTGAAATTGGGAGGCAGGGTGATGAGATCCGGGGGGAAGAGCATTCCGAGAAGACTCGACCCCACGAAAACAATCGCTCCCCAGATGGCCGTCAGGCGCGCCAGCGGATGCGGGATCGCCCTCAGCGCCAGCGGGATTGCGCACGCCGTCAGGAACAACGCGTTCCATTTCAGGCTCACAGGGTCGTAGGCCAGCGCGCCGGCGGCCAACATGAGAACGAAAAGGCAGGCTTCGATTGTCCGGGCGCGCGTCGTAGAACGTTCCTTTCTGTTGGATTTGTTCGTCGCGCTATCCGGCTCTTTGGTTGCCGGGCGACGAACGTTTTGCGAATCAGAGGCCGGGTCCATCATGATTTGGGTAGGCGGCGATCCCAGGTGGGGCGGCTGTTGCCGCCTTGGCAGGAGCCTTTCTTGGCGTCATTTGGTTGTTTCGATCCGCTCGACATGGCGCGCTGCGTTTCTTTCAGGGACGCCAAGCCAGCGCGCGACCGGCGTCCGGGGAACATGCGGTCACAAATGGAAGAACGTCAGGTAAAATAGAAAAAGGAGAAACAGACAGATGAGCGGAAAGGGCCACCAAGCCCAGTTCGCTTGTATCGCAAAGAACATCGACATCGCGATGAACATGAGCCAGCGAATGCCTTTGTCCCAATCGGTCTCCCTCAGAAAACTGAGTCCTCCTTCCGGTTCGAAGCAATTCCAGTGTGGAGATGCGTGACCTGAGTCACGCTGGTAGACTCCAAGATTGCTCTCGCCTCCCGGCAGCCGGAAAGGGTTTTGACAAGTGGGGCATGCCATCTTTTGGCCCTTGGCCTCCATTTCGTAGGACACGCGCTGACCGCAATGGTGGCAACTGGCCTTGAACAAACGGGACGACTGAGGGGAGGCGGATTCGTTCACGGCGGAGGCGGGCGGGCAGGTTGATGCACATGCCTTGCTGCAGCAGCCCTCCATCGTCCATGGCTTCTCACGGGAGGGGATGTAGAGCCCCCCGCAGGCTTGGCAGAACCTTGCGCCGTTATCGAGAAAATCCTGCTGCTCGCGGAGACGGAGATAGGTGAGAACGCGCGGCTCCACAAGCGACGGATCGGTTGTCAGGTTCAGCGCTGTTTCCGCAGAGACACCGCCGGCGGATCTTCCGGTCGTCGATTTCATCTTGGTACTGAATGGGATTACGAGGAGGTCTCCCACAAGCGGCGACAAAGGCAACGTCAGCGGCGCAAAGAGCGCGGTCGCGCAGGCGTCTTCAGCGGTTGTCTCGCGCCAGATATCCGTGAAACAGGCTTGGAGCGTCCAGGATTCGCCGAGACAACGGTTGCACTTGCCGAGGTTGGCCCGCACTTGAGCCGCATCGGCGGCGAGTTGGCATCGTTCGCAGAAGAATTCGATGTTGTCAGGATATCGCATGATGAATGTCGGCTTCGCGCAACCCGCCACAAATCGATTTCTACAGCTGTTTTTGCGCGTGTGTCACGGAGCGCTGCGGGCGTTCTGGACGGTCCATGTCCGGTCTTTACAGAAGAATCCGCCTGCAGTTCTTACACTCCGGGCCGCGATTGTTTGCGGCCGCCGACGAGGGAATTCCGGATCCTCTTCAGCGCGCCATTCACACTTTCCGAACAATTCCCGACTTTCCTTCGGAGGCCTTTTTCCGTCTTATTCCTCCAACCTGATCAAGCACGCACGCAACGCGCGTTCCCTGTCTGGCGGGCGCGAATTGGGAATTGCCCTCGAATGAATGTTTTCACGACAAACCGCTTCCGCTCCGAGTTGCTTCTGGCGGTCGCCGTCATCTTGCTTGGCGTCTTCTCCGCCATTGCCCAGGACCGCTCCGGACTGTTGCGACACGACGAGTCCCGCGCTTTCGCCGGATACACGCTCTTCGCGCCATTGCCGTCGAACGACGTGTACTTGATGGACATGGAAGGCCGGCTTGTCCACCGGTGGCAAGGGGCCGAGACGCCCGCGCACTCGGTCTACCTTCTCGACAATGGCAACCTCCTGAAGACCTTCCGCCCGCGAATCAACGCCGGCTTCGGGATGGGAGGCGCGGGCGGCGGACTGAAGATTGTCGATTGGGACGGCGCGACGCTTTGGGAATACACCTACGCCAATGACAAGGTTCAGGGGCACCATGACGCCCAAGCCCTGCCCAACGGCAACATCCTGCTCATCGCCTGGGAACGAAAGACCCGCGCCGAGGCGGTCGCCGCCGGGCGCAACCCGCAGTGGTTGCAGGACTCCGAGATCTGGGCGGACCACCTCGTGGAGATCAAACCCGAGGGGCGCAATGGCGGCCGCATCGTCTGGGAGTGGCATGTCTGGGATCACCTCATCCAGGATTACGACAAGAACCGCGCGAACTTTGGCGTCGTCGCCGATCATCCCGGACTCATCGACATCAACTACACCGAGCGCGGCCAGGCGGACTGGAACCACCTGAACGCCGTCCACTACAACGCAAAGCTCGACCAGATCCTCCTTTGCAGCCACAACCAGCATGAGATCTGGGTGATCGACCACGGGACGACGACCGAGGAAGCGCGCGGTCACCAGGGCGGGAAACGCGGCCGGGGAGGGGATCTGCTCTACCGCTGGGGCAACCCGCAGGTTTACCAGGCAGGCTGGCCGGATGAGCAACAGCTCTTTGCCCAGCATGACGCTCGGTGGATCCCGGATGGCCATCCCGGCGCCGGGAACATCCTCGTCTTCAACAACGGCTCCCGGCGCGGTCGCTCTTTTTCCACCGTCGACGAGATCATCCCTCCGCTGCAATCGGACGGCTCCTACCAACTTTCCGCCACCGCGCCTTACGGACCGGCGAAACCGGCATGGACCTACTCGGAGGAAGACTGGTATGCGATGAACATCTCGGGCGCCCAGCGCCTGCCCAACGGCAACACCCTGATCTGCTCCGGCCCGGAAGGACGGCTGTTCGAGGCGACCGCAGGGAAGGAGATCGTCTGGGAATACAGGCTGCCGCAGTTGGCGGGCGGCCCCGGCGGAATGAGGCCGCCCAACGGCGGTTTTCCCGGCGGCCCGCGTGGCCAGCAGCAAAGCCGCTTCGGTGGACGTCGAGGCATGCGCGGCCCCGGAGGCCCTGGCGGACCCGGCGGCGGTTCGCCCGTCTTTCGTGCCAACCGCTATGCGCCGGACCACCCCGCCTTCAAGGGCAGGCAGTTCACGCCCGGCGTTCCGCTCACGGAGATCCTCGGGCGACGGTGAAGCGCCGTCGATTCATCCCGGCCCTCGCGTCGCTTGCGGCTTTCTTCCCCTCATCCCGCCTCGCTCGCGCCGCCGCCTCCGATGACACCACCGGCGCACGCCGCCGACAGGCGCGCGCTGCCCTCGAAAAACTCGGCGCGCGCATCGTTGTCAATCCCCTGACTGAGCGCGTCGTTGATGTGTCGTTGAACGGAAGCAAGGACATCCACGACGAGGACCTCCGGTTGCTTGCGCCCTTCACCCGGCTCACCGATCTTTCGCTGGAAGGAACCCGGGTTGGCGACGCCGGCATGAAGCAACTTGTCGGCCTGCAGCGGCTGGAGTGGCTGAACCTCTACCGGACGCGTGTGAGCGACGAAGGCGCCGCCCGTATCGCGGGAATCGAATCCCTGCGCCACCTTCCCATCGGCCGGACCCGGGTTACGGACGCCGGCCTTGCCGCCCTCGGCCGGATGAAGCGGCTCGAATACCTTGGTCTGCGCGGCAATGCCATCACCGATACGGGCCTGGCGCGACTCGCCGGACTGACCACGCTCACCGGTCTCCACCTTGGAGAGACGCCCATTACCGACGCCGGACTTCGCCACCTGACCGGCTTGAAGAAACTCCAGAAACTCTGGCTGCATGACACCCTCGTAACCGACGCGGCAGCCGTCGCCCTCGCGAAGCTTCCGAACCTGAAGCAGCTCGTGATCTACGACACGAAGTTCTCGGAAAAGGGCTACCGCGAATTGAGCCGGGCCCGACCGGGAATGCTGATCCTCTACAAGGCGGAGTGACAGAGGGCTTCCCTTTGGCGCTGGCTGCAACCCTGATTGCGCTCCTTGACAGGCCCGCGGATGTGTTGCGCTTGCGGGAATCCTCATGCGCGCCCGAACCTGAGCAGCCGGGTCCGGCGCTTGGCGATCAGGAGGGCGATGTCGGCCCTTTGGTAGTCGAAGTGAGCGCCGAGTTGAGCGAGGACGTTCAGTTCGCCGGTCTGGACCACGCCGTCCGCCAGGGCGACGTCGGCCATGAGCGCCATCCATTCGCGGGTGGCGTTCTGGTCCGGGGGGGCGGGCGCGTCCAGTTCGCCCCTCAGGGCGGTTTCGATGAGCCCGTCGACCATGGGCTCCGAGATGCCCGCGTTTCGTGCGATGCGCAGGACTGCCTCGTGTTCGTTCGCGTGGATCTCGCCGTCGGCTGCAAGGGTGACAATCATCCAGGCCAAGGCGTCGGACGGGCTGGCCAAGGGGGCGTCGTGCGATGCTTCGGTTGCGCTCCGCACGAGAGGTGAATGGAACGAGGTCGGGGAGACGCGTTGGACAATCGCGGCCGGCGGCCGGTCTTTCCGCTTCAGTCGCGCCAGCCAGGCTTGCGCCTCGGACGATCCCATGTCGTCGGCTTGAAACAAGACCCAGTCGTGGTCGCCGGTGTTGAGGACGGCGCCGCAGTATTCGCAAGCGTGGGAGACAAGAGCGCTTTCGGGGGCGCCGCAGGCCGGGCAATGGGCGGAATCGATCCCACGGTTGACATCGGTGACGACGCCGCTCTTTCGACCCAGGACATGGAGCGTGCGGAAGCGGCTCCAGTCGCCGCGGTCCTTCACTGTGCCGTTCATTTCGACCCGATGCGTCGTGGCGGACCAGCGGATCTCGACCATGGCCAGGTCGTGCTTTCCATCGTCGAGCATGCCGAGGAGATCGACGCAACCGACCGAACAGCCCCCGGCGAAGTCGCGATGGTCGTCGACGGAGCGCTGGCGCCATTCTTTGGCGAGTTCGGCGCAGAATTCCGCGGTCGCCATCTTGAGTATGGGTTGGGTGTCGGCGAGCCGGTCGGCCATGGCCTTACGCCAGAAGATAACGGAGGCGCGGTCCTCGATGTGCTGGACGTTGAAGGCGGGGTCGTGGCGATCTCGGTAGAGTCGGGCGGAGCGGTTGCCTTCGTGTGCGTGCGGCTTCCATTCGCAGGCCTGGGTGATCTCTGAAAGGATCCAGTCGAATTCGCCGCTGCGCAGCAGGGCCTCGCAGGATTCGCATTTTCCGGTCTGATTCATCTGGATTGCGGCGCCGCAGTTGGGGCAGGAGCCCTCGATCAAGCCCGGTTTTCCCGCGACGGTTCGCGCTCCGGTGCGGCGGACAAAAGACCAGAATTCGGTGAAACCATGGCGCTTCTTCTCTCCGCTGAGGTAGGTCCCGGTTTCCAGGGAAACGCGATAATCGACGAGCGTCGCCGCGACCATGATGGTCACGACATCGAAAATGCCGCCGGAGGCCGCTTCGGCGATTGTCGCCCTCTCGATCCGGATGTCTTCCATGTGGTCGCGGTAGCCGAGATCGCGCTGTTCCAAGATCTGCAGGGTGAAGCGTTCGAACACGCCGTCGGAGACGAATGCGCGCACCCGTTCCATGTCCTGCGCTGCCCAGGCGTCCTGGATCTGATGGAAGGCGCCGGCGAAGCGATTTTCAAAGGCGGCGGGATCGAAGTCCGGGTCGGATTCCTGAAGGGTCGCCACGGCCAGTTCCCAATCATCGATTCCTACATGAGCGGTTTCTTGAATCGTCTGGCTGCTGTTTTCGCCTATGCCGTGTCGCCAATCGTGCAGCTTCTGCATCGCAGCCATCGCTAGTATAATGCACGTGAAAATCATATCCACGACACCTCCACCACCACCACCACCTCCACCTCCTCCTCCTCCATAGCCCCCACCTCCGCCGGCCCGCGCCCACAGGTCGATAGGCGCAGCCAGGAGGGCGACCGCCGTCAACCACAGACAGATGTGGCACAGCTGGCGTGAACTCAAGCGGAGGCGGTTCATTGCGGGGGAAGGCGTTGCACGATGGAGGCGAGGAACAGCGCGGCTGCGACGGTGACGCAGGCGGCCACGGCGGCCACGGCAAGGTTGCCGTTCATTTCCACCTCCTCTTGGTAGCTTGTCTTAGGGAACAGCAGGCGAAGGACGACCGCATTGACAGTCACCAGCAGGCCGGCGCCCAGCAAGGCGAGCAGGGCGCTGATCGCCAGCTCCGCGCCGAGCGTTCCTTTGCCTGCGTGGACCAGGGACGAACGCAGGACAATTCCCATCCCAACCAGAAAGCCGCCGAATCCGAGGCCGACGGCAGCGTTGTCGTCGAACTCGATCAGGCGGTGCACGTCGTAGCGCATGGACTTCCGGTAGGCGGCGCAGGCGACCACGAGCGCGAGTTGGGCGACCGTCCAGAAGAGCGCGATGTCACGCAGGCCGTGCAGGAAGTCCAGGCTGTATCCGGTCATTGCGCCGTTGAGGATGGTCCCGCAGGCAATCGAGGAGCCGGCGACGCAGAACCCCACGCCGAGGTTGCGGTCCTCCCCGATCTCCTTGGCGATCGAGAAGGAATGCAGGATGAACCGGTCGTTGATCAGGATGCTGACGCGGAGCAGCGCCACGACCAGGACGCCCTCGATCAGGAGTTTCCCGGCCGCCTCCAGCGCGCCGCCTTCACGACCGCCGAAGAAAGTTCCCGCCAAGGCCAACCCGGCGCCGAGCAGGAAGCCTCCGAAGGCGACCGCGTAGGCGGGGTTGGGCTGGTCGAAGAGGTGAGCCTGGGAATTGAACGAAGTGGAGCGGAGGAAGACCAGTCGCGCGAGGCCCAGTGAGATCACGGCGGCGGCGAACAAGGGCAGTCCTTCGGCGACGTGTCGCAGGATGAGTTTGACAGTGTTCCAGTCCATGAGCAACGGGGTGGCGGGGGCAGACTCCGGCCAACGAAAGCAGTTTGCGCGGCCGCCAGCCCCTTGCTCAACTCCAAAGAGGGCGGAGCGGGGAAAACGGGATTGATTTTTCCCTTGAGCGCGCTGAGACTCGTCGTCCGAATCTTCGCATTTTATTCCATGTTGTCATGAAGCCTTTGCCCGTCGTCCTTGGAGCCCTCGCCGCCTGCCTGTTGCCGTATTCCGTTGTGGCGGACGTCTTCACGATCGGCACCTACACCTTCAACGAGGCCAATGCCGTCCGCACGGCGGAGATCGTCGAGGGGCCCGTCAACCTGCGCGATTACCGGAACGACGAGTTCACCAAACGCTCTCAGCTCGACATCATTCTGGAAAAGGGCGCCAAGAGCGCGGAGAAGATCTTCAAGTACTTTGATCGGGCCAAGTGCGTGGGGCAGTTGCTCGGCCGCGGCGACAACAAGGGCATTGCGCGCTACATCACCTTCCCCGAGAAATCCACCGCCCCTCCTGCGCCGAACGTTGATTCCTCAACGATCGAGTTCACCTGGGGCAGCTCGGATCTGCGCGACATCGCCAGCTACGACGGCGGTCCTGATCTGTTCACCAGGTTGGAAAGCGCGCTGGGAACGCAGGAACGGGAGGAGCTCCTGAGCATGCCCAGCGTGAATGCCGGCCGCCCCGGGGACGGCGCCGCGAGCAACGCCCGCAGCCTGGGCTCGCCGGCGCGGCAGCAGTATCTCGTCGGCTGGGCGTTGGTGAACAAGGACGGCCCGGACTTTGTCGTGTATGAATCGGGCAGTTTTGAACCCTTCAGCGTCTACGTGCGCAAGACGGGCACGCAGACCTTCACCCAGCCACGCTACCAGTTCGCCAACTACTTCGACCCGATCCACAATGTGAACGCAGTGGCCTTTGACTTGGATGACTTCGGCATCGCCCGAGGCGAGTCGATTGACGCCATCCGCGTCCGCAACGTCTTCAACTCCTATTCCCGGCACGGTTCCGACCGCGTGGATGATCCGAGCGGCCAGGGCAACGTCGTCTACCCAGGCGACCCCGGTTATGGCAGCAGTCACATGCTCCTTACTGAGCGCGACGGGCGGGAGTTCAAGGTGGAGCAGTTGGACGCGGACATCCTCTACATCGTCGGGCTCCACGACATCATTCCTTTGGACAAGGGCAAGTCCGGCGACAACGCGACCGCTGCCCCCGCCAAGGGCGGCGACTCCAGCAATTGAACCGCCGATGGCCGGCCACCGGATCGCAACGCGGAAGCGCGCCCCCCGGAACGCCTGAAAGACGCGCCCGCGCCGCATGTCCTGGCTTCCCTTCGAACTTCTCCTTGCGCTGCGCTACCTGCGCCCCAAGCGCACCTTTGTCTCCTTCATCACGCTGATCTCCATCGTCGGAGTGACGCTCGGCGTGGCCGTGTTGATTGTGGTCATCGCCGTGATGAGCGGGTTCGACGCGGAATGGCACAAGCGCATCCTGGGTTTCAACGCCCATCTGCGCGTCGAAAAATATGATGAATCGCCGATGTCGGACTATGCGGTGATCGCCGCGAAGATCCGGGAGAATCCGCACGTGATCGGGGTCTCACCCTACATCGAGGATCAGGCGCTGGTGGAAACGCAGCCGCGATTCGGAGAACCCCGGGCGGTGGCCCCGTTGGTCCGGGGCATCGATCCCTCGACCGAGGGCGAGGTGACCGTCCTGCCCGAGAAACTGCTGCCGGGCGGGAGTATGGACCTGGAGGATGACGGCGTGCTGGTCGGCAGCGGTTTTGCCTCCGGACTGGGCCTCAGGGTCGGAGACCGCATTTCCATCTATTCCCGACGCGAGCTGAGGCAGCTCCGCGAACTCCGGGACAATCCGGACGCCGAGATCCCGATTCCCGATGACTACGAGATTCGCGGCATCTTTGAGGCCGACTTTTACGAGTACGATTACATGTGGTTGTTCACCTCTGTGCAGAGCGCCCAGCTCATGAACGGCTGGGACGACGAGGTGCAGGGGCTGACGATCAAGATTGACGACTACTACAAGGCCTACGAGGTCTACCACGATCTGGCGGAACGGTTGGGCCCGGAATTCGGCGTGACGCCCTGGATGGCCAAGCATCGAGAGATTTTCGACTCGCTCCAGATGGAGAAGAACATGATCCGCTACCTGCTGTTTTTCATCGTCCTGGTCGCCGCCTTCGGCATCACCAGCTCCCTGATCACCTTCGTGGTGCAGAAGACCCGGGAGATCGGCGCGCTGCGGTCCATGGGGGCCGGTTCGCTGCAGATCATGAACATCTTCCTCGCGCAATGTGTGGTGGTCGGCGCGGTCGGGGTTGGAATCGGCTGTGCCCTGGGAATGCTGGCGGTGCGTTACCGGAACGAGTTCATGCGCTTCCTCAACGAGACCTTCAACACGACCGTCATGCCTTCGTCCGTCTATCAGTTGGGGGAGCTTCCCGCCCTGGTCCTGAAATCCGATGTGCTTTCGATCTGCGGCTTCTCGCTGTTGATCTGCCTGTTGGCGGGGCTCGTGCCGGCCTGGATCGCGGCGCGGCTCAAACCCGTGGAGGCCCTGCGCCATGAGTGATTCTTCCGGCCATAAGGGACCGATCCTGCGCGCGGCGGACGTCCATCGCGCCTTCGAGATGGGACCGCGGAAGCTGGAGGTCCTGAGGGGCGTGAACCTGGCCATTGACCATGGGGAGTTCATCGCGTTGAAGGGAGCCTCCGGCGCCGGCAAGAGCACGTTGCTGCATTTGCTGGGCGGCCTGGATTCGCCGGATGGCGGGGAGATCCGTTTCCGTGACCGGAACCTCGGCCGTTTCTCCGGCGGTGAGTTGAACCGTTTCCGCAACCGCCACGTGGGCTTTGTCTTTCAGGCTTATCATCTCCTGCCGGATCTGGATGCGTTGGAAAACGTCTGTCTTCCCTCGCGCATGGCCCGGGAATCAGCGGGCCGAGTGGCTGCGCGCGCCCGCAATCTGCTGACGCGCGTCGGCCTCGGCGAACGGATGGACCATCGGTCGACCGAACTGTCCGGCGGGGAGCGTCAGCGGGTGGCCATCGCGCGGGCCCTGATGAATGATCCGGATCTCATCCTGGCGGATGAGCCGACCGGCAATCTGGATTCCCACACCGGCGAAGAGATCATCGCGTTGTTGGCGGAACTGCGAACGGAGCGGGAGGTCACCCTGGTGATCGCGACGCACGACAACAAGGTCGCCGAGGCCGCGCCCAGGATTGTGGAGTTGGTGGACGGCGCGGTGGCGGACTGATCAGTCTCGGAGTTGAGGGAGGATCATGGGATCCAAGGGAAGCCCCCGGCCCGATCGTTCCGTCTCCTCGCCGCGTCAGTCTTTCTCGACGTCGTGAGTGTCGATGTCGAGACCATGCATGTGCTCGGCCTTTTTCCCGCCGCCGGCCAGGACCTTGTAGAGGCAGGTGAAGAACAGGACGGTGACGCCGCCCACGGAGACCAGCATGATGACCCAACCGCCCGCGTTCATGATGCGCCTCCCTTCGCCTTCTCCAGTTTTGCCCAGCGTTTGCCGGCTTGGGCGATCAAGGCCGCGATGAACGCGGCGACAATGAGGATCAGCGCCATGCTCGCGCGGGCCACATTGTTGGCGGGTTGTTCTTCGGAGCCGACCAGGTCGAGGACATAGCCGCTCAGCTTGAATTCACCGGTGCTGAAGTTGTAGCCGAACACGTTGGTGGCGACCCAGCAGATGAAGATGATGATCAGGAAGAGCGGGCAGATGAACTTGATCACAACCTTGAAGAAGTTCGGAATGTGCATTTCGGCGCCCTGATGCGCCAGTTGCCATCCCCGGTCGATGCCGACCACCCAGCCGAAGATGACGATCTGGATTGTTGCCAGCACAAAAATGAGGAAGGTGCCGACCCAGAAATCCATGGTGTCGAGAGCCTTCACATCCTTGCTGAAGTAAACCACGAACAGGCAACCGAGCGCGGTGACCATGCCGAGCAGGCTGACGGACTGCTTGCGGTTGATGCCGAGCCCTTCCTCCAGGAAGGCGATGCCGGGTTGGAGCATGGACAGGGAACTGGTCACCGCCGCCAGAAAGAGGAGGAAAAAGAAGACGAAACCGAAGAACTGTCCGGCCGCCGGCATCTCCGAAAAGACCAGGGGAAGCACCTTGAAGCCGAGATCGAAGGTGCCCATCCCGATCACCCCGGCGGAGCCCAGAAAGACGAAGGCGGCAGGGATGGTGATCATCCCGCCCAACGCGACCTCGCAGAACTCATTGGCGCTGGTCGCGGTCAGGCCGCTGAGGACCACATCGTCTTCCTTGGTCAGGTAACTGGCGTAGGTGATGATCACGCCGAATCCGACGGACAGGGAGAAGAAGATCTGCCCCGCCGCCGCCAGCCAGAGTTGTGGATTCATCAGGTTCTCGACCAGGTTGCCGGGATTCCACATGTAGCCGAGGCCATTGATCACGTTCTGGTCCGGTTTGTCCGCGATCGGCGCGCCGAGGGTGAGCACGCGGACCAGCACGATGATCGCCAGAAACACCAGCGTCGGCATGGCGTAACGGCAGAACCACTCGATGCCTTGGGAAAGCCCACGGTAGATCAGGAAGAAGTTCAACACGAACACCAGGATCAGGTAAACGCCGACCTGCTTGACTCCGAATCCGATGGCGGAGCCGTTCTCCCCGGCGCCGATGAACCCGCCCCAGAAATCACCGTAGGCTCCGACATCGTTGCCAAGATTCAGGCCGCCGGTGAGAAAATTGACCGCGTAGCCCAGGCACCACGCCTCGATGTAGACGTAGTACATGTAGATGATGACCGGGATGATGACGCCCAGAACCCCGATGTATTTTCCGGCCGGGTGCTTGATCAGGAGATTGAGAATGCCGGGGCTGGAATTGTATCCCTTCGACCCGCCAAAGCGTCCCATCGCCCATTCGGCCCAGCAGATCGGGATGCCGATCAACACAAGGGAGATGAAGTAGGCGATCATGAAGGCCCCGCCGCCCTCCTCTCCGCCGAATTTTGCCGCCTGGCCGGGAAATCGCAGAAAGTTGCCAAGGCCCACGGCGCTGCCGGCGACGGCGAGAATCACGCCGAGGCGCGAATTCCAGGATTCTTTTTTCTGCACCGTCGCCATGAGGAACCGGTTTCTACAAACCGCCCGCCGCATGCGCCAGATTTAAATTGTCCGCCCGCGCCGGTTCCCGGGTTGCGTCAATGTAGAAGGTTGGCTTATGGTGTCCATCACGCGCTGGCGCCGCCGCCATGGCGCACTTGCGCGATGCACGCACCGACAATCACTTCAAACGAAAGGGAAAACCATGAGCGGAGTCAGTGGATTGATCAGCCAGATCATCGCGGAGAAGGGGAAGGAGGTCTGGTCCATCTCCCCGGACGCGACCGTTTACCAGGCGATCGCAATGATGGCGGAAAAGAACGCCGGCGCCTTGCCTGTCATGGAGGGGCGCAAGCTCCTGGGCATGATCTCGGAACGGGATTACACCCGAAAGGTGATTCTCCAAGGCAAGGCCTCGAAGAAGACGGCGGTCAGGGAGATCATGTCGGCCAAGCCGGACACCCTGAAGCCGAGCGACACCGTGGAGACTGCGCTGCGCAGGATGACCGGCAAACGCGTCCGTCACCTCCCTGTCGTCAACCGCGGCTGGGTGATCGGCATCGTTTCGATCGGCGACCTCGTCAAGTGGGTGATCTCCGCCCAAGCGTCGCAGATCAACCATCTCGAGACCTATATTTCCGGGGGGTATTGAGGGATTGCGGAATTCGGAATGGAGATTGCGGAAGGAACCCAGGCGGTGGAATCTCCGCTTCCGTATTCCCGGGGCCGCATTCAGAGGGGCACATCGTGGTATTCGAGGGCCCACTCCCGCATGTAGCGGACCCGGACCGGTTTGATCCGGTAGACGACCAACGCCGGATTGTCGACGTCCCCCAGAAAATGTCGCAGCAGCGGATTGGTCTCCCAGATCTCCTCCAACAGGGGCCGGTCCTCCAGGATTTCCGCAACGCCGGTCAGGCGCACCTGGTTGTGCTCGTCGTCCATGTAGCAGAGTTCCACCTTCGGATTTGCCGCCAGTTCCCCTGTCTTATGGTATTGCCGGAGATTCGCGACGTAGACCGTGAACCCATCGGTGCGCACCGGCGAGACCGGGCGAAGGCGCGGTTGGTCGTCGTCCATGCTCGCGAGGCAGGGGAAGCGGTCGGCGGCGATGACGGCGGCGGCGAGTTCGGGCAGTTCGGCGGGATCGACGGGGATGGGTTCGGGCTTGGGCATGATCATCGAATTCTGGCAGAGGATGGGTCGCAAGGGAATGGGAATTGTGGTTCGATCGGGGCCCGGCCGGCCGGATTTCAGATGTGTGCAACGCTCTGAAAACTGCCGTTGAGATCGGGTGTTTCTACGGGCCGGGATGAAGTCGATCAGCGGTGGGCGCATCGGCTCCCGTGGGCGCTCGCCCGGGAATGAACGGGCTTCCCTGTTTCACCCGGCTTTGTCATTTACAGGTCGGAGGCGCTTCCTGTAAAAAAGTCGTCCGAGACCTTTTCCTAGGAATAACATGGCCAAAAACACGAGAAGAACCGTTCCGAGAAAACCCAGAACCAAGGCCCGGAAGACCCTCAAGGTCGCCATGATCGGCTACCGTTTCATGGGCAAGGCCCACTCCAACGGCTGGCGTCAGGCCCCCCGCTTTTTCGATCTGGACGCGGATATCGAGCTCGACACCATCTGCGGACGCAATCCCAAGGATCTTGCCGCCGCGCAGAAGCAGTTCGGCTGGGCGAAGGCCTCCACGGACTGGCGGGCCGTGATCGAGTCGCCGGACATCGACATCGTGGACATCAACACGCCGAACGACTCTCATGCGGAGATTGCGATTGCGGCGGCGGAGGCCGGCAAGCACGTGCTGTGTGAGAAGCCGCTCGCCATGGATGTCGCCCAGTGTCAGAAGATGGTGGACGCCGTCAAGAAGGCCAAAGTGGTCAACATGGTCTGTCACAACTACCGCCGTATCCCGGCCGTGGCGCAGGCGAAGAAGATGATTGAAGAGGGGACGCTCGGCCAGATCTACCATTACACGGCGCGCTACGCGCAGGACTGGATCGTCGATCCGGAATTTCCTCTGGTCTGGCGCCTGCAAAGCAAGATCAGCGGCAGCGGCGCCCACGGTGACATCTGCGCGCACATCATCGATCTGGGTCGATATCTCTGCGGCGAGTTGTCCGAGGTCTGCGGCCAGATGAACACCTTCATCAAGAAGCGCCCGCTGGAAGACCAGGGAGCCAAGGGGCAGGGCCTGGGAGCGAAGGGCGGCAAGAAGATGGGCACGGTCACCGTTGACGACGCCTCCCAGTTCATCGGCCGGTTCAAGAACGGAGCCCTCTGCAACCTTGAAGCCACCCGCTTCGCGCTCGGCCGCAAGAACCACATCACCTTTGAGATCAACGGCTCGAAAGGTTCACTCAGCTTCGATTTTGAGGACATGAACCGCCTCAGGTATTTCGATAATGGCAACGACGCGGACCGCCAGGGCTTCCGGGACATCCTGATCACGCAGGGCGGCGGCGTGCATCCGCACGTGGGCCAATGGTGGCCGCCCGGGCACATCATCGGCTACGAGCATACCTTCGTGCACACCATCGCCGATTTCGTGAACGCCTGCGTCGCCGGCAAGTCGATTCAGCCCACGTTCGTGGACGGAATGCGCAACCAGCGGGTGCTCGAAGCGGTCGAGGAATCGGCGAAGAAACGCCAGTGGGTCAAGGTCTGAGGACCGCGCGCTCCACGAGTTTCCTTGTCCGGATATGGTGGATCCCGATTTTCACGACCGCGACGGCTGGATCTGGTTCGACGGGGAGATGATCCCTTGGCGCGAGGCCAAGATCCACGTCCTTTCCCATGGATTGCATTACGCCTCCTCCGTGTTCGAGGGCGAGCGCGCCTACAACGGGAAGATCTTCAAGCTCACCGAACATTCCCAGCGGTTGATCGATTCCGGGAAGGCGCTGGAGTTTGAGATGCCCTACACGGTGGAGGAGTTGAATGCGGCGAGCCAGAAGACCATCGAGGCCAACAACCTTGAAAACTGCTACGTCCGCCCGGTCGCATGGAAGGGCAGCGAGCAGATGGGGGTGATCAACACCCGGGCGAAGACCCATGTGGCGATTGCGGCGTGGCCGTGGGATTACATTGCGGCTGAAGTCTGGGAAAAGGGATTGAGGTTGTGCGCTGCCCGGTATCGCAAGGCCGGCGTCGAGTGCTTTCCTTCAACGGTCAAGGCTGCCGGGCTCTACACGGTCAACACCCTGAACAAGAACCATGCATTGCGGAAAGGCTACGACGATGCGCTTGTGCTGGGTTCCCGAGGCAAGATCGCCGAATCCACTTCGGCCAACATCTTCCTGGTGATCGATGGCGCCCTGCATACCCCGGTTCCGGACTGTTTCCTGAACGGCATCACCCGCCAGACGGTCATCGAACTGGCCAAGGGGCAGGGAATCGAGGTGGTTGAGCGCGATATCGAATTGGGAGAGTTGGCGGCCGCTTCCGAGGTGTTTCTTACGGGGACCGCGGTGGAAATGACACCGGTGGCCCGGGTTGATCACGATGACCGGGACTTTGAGTTCACCGTGGGTGGTCCTGTGGAGCAGCGGTTGATCGAGGCGTTTCGCGAACTGACCGGCATGGCTGCGAAGGCCTGATTCGGCGACGCGAATCCCGACTGATTCCGTTTCAGTATTCTTGAAATGCGATTGCGATAAATGCGTAACCCGTTTTTCATCAGAGGGTTGCATTCGCCTGATTGGGGGACGTTTCGGAGTGAAAAAAATCGGACAAAAAAATTGACACCGATTTTCCAGATCCATACATTCCGCGCTCTGGTTTTTTAGACCGAAAAAGATCCACGAAAGCATCCGTCGGCCGGTTTCTCAGGTGAGAAGGGGAGAGGCCGGGGGAGTTCCTTCGTCTTTTTTGGGCTTGAATCTTTGATTTTTGCAATCGAGCGCCCATGTAGCTCAGTTGGTAGAGCGCATCCTTGGTAAGGATGAGGTCACCAGTTCAAACCTGGTCATGGGCTCCAGTTGCAAACCAGTAAATCGGCAACAACACAAAACAGCAGATAGGAAAAGCAATGGCAAAGGCAGCCTTCGAAAGAACGAAACCGCACGTCAACGTCGGAACCATCGGCCACGTCGACCACGGCAAATCGACCCTGACCGCCGCGCTTGTCGCGGTGCAATCCCGCAAGGGCCTGGCCGAGATCGTGGACTACGCGACCATCACCAAGGGCGGCACGGTGCGTGACGACTCCAAGACGGTCACCATCGCCGCTTCGCACGTGGAGTATTCCAGTGAGACCCGTCACTACGCCCACGTCGACTGCCCCGGCCACGCCGACTACATCAAGAACATGATCACCGGCGCGGCCCAGATGGACGGCGCCATCCTGGTCGTTGACGCCTCCTCCGGGCCGATGCCGCAGACGAACGAGCACGTCCTGCTCGCCCGTCAGGTCGGCGTGCCGGCGATCGTCGTCTTCATGAACAAGATCGACCTGGTTGACGATCCGGAACTGCTCGACCTCGTGGAAATGGAAATCCGCGAACTGTTGAACAAGTACGAGTTCCCGGGCGATGACATTCCGGTCGTGCGCGGCAGCTCCAAGGCGGGGTTGGAAGGCGCGGCCGAGGGCGAGGCCCAGATCCAGGAGCTCCTCGACGCCATCGACAGCGCAATTCCGCTGCCGGAGCGCGAGACTGAGAAGCCCTTCCTCATGTGCATCGAGGACGTGTTCGCGATTGAAGGTCGCGGCACGGTGGTCACCGGACGCGTCGAGCGCGGCATCCTCAAGAAGATGGAAGAAGTCGAGATCGTCGGCATCCGCGACACCCGCAAGACCACGGCCACGGACATTGAGATGTTCCGCAAGCTGCTGGACGAGTGCCAACCCGGCGACAATGTCGGCGTGCTGCTGCGTGGCGTGAAGAAGGATGAGGTCGAGCGCGGTCAGGTTCTGGCCAAGCCGGGTTCCATCAATCCGCACAACAAGTTCAAGGCTGAGGTCTACGTTCTGAGCAAGGAGGAGGGTGGACGTCACACCCCGTTCTTCAGCAACTATCGTCCTCAGTTCTATTTCCGCACCTCCGACGTGACCGGAAGCATCAAGCTGCCGGATGGCGTTGAAATGGTGATGCCGGGCGACAATGTCACCCTCGACTGCGACATGATCAGCAAGGTCGCGATGGAAAAAGGTCAGCGCTTCGCGATCCGCGAAGGCGGCAAGACCATCGGCGCGGGCCGGGTCATCGAGATTGTCGAGGACTGATTGCCGAGGGCATAGGGATTGGACGCCGGGCGCGGGTCAGAAACGGCCCCGCCCGGCATGTTTGATCGCAACGCAGCGCAGCTCAACGGACATAACCTTTCTTGGCGACATATAGGGTAGTAGCTCAATTGGTAGAGCAACGGTCTCCAAAACCGTCGGTTGGGGGTTCGAGTCCCTCCTGCCCTGCCAAACCCTATTCGGGTCGGAGGGGTGGCAGAGTGGTCGAATGCGGCGGTCTTGAAAACCGCTTTTCGGGAAACCGGAACGGGGGTTCGAATCCCTCCCCCTCCGCCAACAACACGAGATAGCATCATGGGCGAATATACATGGGTCATCGTTTGGTCGGTTGTGGTCCTCGCCGTCTTCGTATGGGCTTGGCGGACCGGGCGCGTCATGCGCCTGTCCAGGTACTTTGCGGAGACCCGGGAGGAGCTTCGCAAGTGTTCGTGGCCCTCGAAACAGGAACTGAAGGGGTCGACCGCCGTTGTCATGGTGTCGATCGCGCTCTTTGGTTTCTTCACCGTCCTGGTTGATCAGGTGTTGTTCAACCTGATCCAGCTGATAATGGGCTGAAGGCCCGGAAAGACGCCGAATGCAGAGCCAGTGGTTTGTCATACATACGTTGTCCGGACAGGAGCAGAAGGTCCGGGACAGCATCGAGAAGCGCCTCGCCGCCGAGGAGATGGAGGAGTACATCGACGAGGTGTTGGTCCCCATGGAAAAGGTGGCCGAGGTGCGCGGCGGCAAGAAGTCCGTCACCCAGCGCAAGCTCTATCCTGGTTACATCTTCATCCGGATGAAGCTCTACGATGAAAACAAGCGCGTGATCGAGGGTCCGTGGTACTTCATCCGCGATACCCAGGGCATCATCGGCTTTGTCGGCGGCGACCGGCCGACGGCGACTCCGGACGAGGAGATCGACCGGATCAAGGATCAGATCTCGGATTCCGAGGACACGGAGAAACCGCGCGTGAGCTTCGATGTCGGCGAGACGATCAAGATCAACGACGGGCCGTTCCTGAATTTCAGCGGGGTGATCGAGGAGATCGAGCCCGAACGCGGCAAATTGAAGGTGACAGTAAACATTTTTGGACGCAACACGCCGGTCGAACTGGAGTACTGGCAGTGCGAGAAGGCATAACGATATGGCGAAGAAGGTAGTCGGACAGATCAAGTTGCAGATTGCGGCCGGACAGGCAAACCCGGCGCCGCCTGTGGGACCCGCGCTGGGTCAGCACGGCGTGAACATCATGGGCTTCTGCAAGGAATTCAACGCGAAGACCAAGGACCAGGCCGGCCTGGTCATCCCGGTCGTGATCGATGTCTTCCAGGACAAGTCGTTCACCTTCATCACCAAGTCGCCCCCCGCAGCCGTCCTGCTCAAGAAGGCGGCGGGCATCGCGGCCGGCTCCGGCGAGCCGAATAAGAAGAAGGTCGGGAAGGTCACCCGGGAACAGATCCTGGAGATCGTCAAGACCAAGAAGGATGACATGAACGCCAACGATGAAGAGGCCGCGATCAACATCATCGCGGGAACGGCCCGTAGCATGGGCATCGAAGTGGAAGGCGCATAATCGGGGCGGACTCGAAGATTTCTCCCCCAACCGGCAACAGCCATGGCAAAGAAACCCAGCAAACGATATCAGAAGGCCCTCGAGGCCGTGGACGCGCACGCGTTCTACAACTTGGAATCCGCTGTCGAGACGATCGGCAAGTTCCCCAAGACCAAGTTCAACGAGACGGTCGAGGCGTCCTTTCATCTGGGCGTCGACCCGCGCAAGTCCGACCAGATGGTCCGCGGCACGGTGCCTCTGCCCCACGGCAGCGGCAAGCAGGTCGTGGTCCTGGTCTTCGCCAAGCCCGGAGCTTCCGCCGATGCCGCGCAGGCCGCCGGCGCCGACCACGTTGGCTTTGAGGACATGCTTGAGAAGGTGAAGGGCGGTTGGACGGATTTCGATGTCGCCGTGGCGACCCCGGAGGCCATGTCCGAAGTCCGCAAACTCGGCAAGGTGCTCGGACCGCGCGGCCTGATGCCGAACCCGAAAACGGGCACTGTGACGGACGACACAGCGGAAGCGGTGAACGCCGTGAAGGCCGGCCGTGTCGAATTCAAGGTCGACAAGACCGGCAACGTCCATGTTCCGGTCGGCAAGGCAGATTTTGAAGCCGGCAAGCTGGTGGAGAACGCCCGCGCGGTGATCGACGCGGTGGTGAAGGCCAAGCCTTCCGGAGTGAAGGGCCGCTACGTGCGCAGCCTCACCCTGTCGGCCACCATGAGCCCGCCGGTCCATGTCGACCTGAAAGAAGTGCTGGCCGCCTGATTGACGTTCAAACCCTCCAAATTTTCGAACCATGCGCGAAGAAAAGAAGATCATCACGGCCGAGTACGTCGAGTGGCTCAAATCCTCCCCGTACTTCATCATTGTGGACTTCAACGGCCTGACGGTGACCCAGTTTGAGGAGTTGCGCTCCCGGCTGCGCGGCGCCAAGGCGCAGATCCATGTCGTCAAGAACCGCATTCTCAAGATCGCGGCCGAAGAAATCGGCGTCACCGATCTGGACGGCTCTCTCAAGGGGCAGATGGCGGTCGTGTTCGGCGAGGAAGAAGCTCCCGGCGCGGCGAAAATCCTGAAGAACTTCGAGTCGGAGTTCGATCGCCCGAAGCTTTGCTTCGGCTATCTGGACAGCGCGCGCCTCGAGAAGGCCGACCTGCAGAGCCTTGCGGACCTGCCGTCCTTGGACGTCATGCGGGCGCGCCTGCTGGGCACCATCAAGGGGTCCGCGCAGCGGCTCGTCCGCACCCTCAACGAGCCGGTGGTCCGCGTCGCGCGCGTGGTCAAGGCGCGCGTCGACAAGGAACAGGGCTGATTTCGGGATAGGTCCGGAGACCCGCCGTCAGACGGGCGGCAGACGCAGAGACGGTGTCGGACGACATGACAACAACAGATTTCAAGGCCGGGCGACCGGACTGGAAAAAAGAACAAGAAACGAAATAGTAAATCGTCGCCCCTGCGGCCGCAGGATGAAAACGATCGGGGCTCCGGTCGACGACGAGACTGAAAGGAAAGCAACATGGCAGACATCGACAAATTGGTGGAAGAGCTCGGCGCGCTGACGATCCTCGAAGCGAACGATCTCGTGAAGAAACTGGAAGAGGCGTGGGGCGTTGAAGCGGCGGCTCCGGCCGGCGCGGTCATGATGGCCGGCCCGGCGGGCGGCGGCGACGCGGCTCCGGCCGAGGAGAAGACTGAATTCGACGTCGTCCTCGTCAGCGACGGCGGCAAGAAGATCCCCGTCATCAAGGCGGTTCGCGAAGTCAAGTCCGGCCTGGGCCTGGCGGAGGCCAAGAAGCTCGTCGAAGAGGCGCCCAAAGCCATCCTGGAGGCGGTCTCCAAGGACGAGGCCGAGGCGGCCCAGAAGAAGCTCGAAGAGGCCGGCGCGAAGGTCGAACTCAAGTAGTTTCAAATACAGGCGACGGAGCGGACAAGGGCCGGCCGCTCCGTCGCTTTTTGCTCATGAGGCCCGGTCGAGACGGACACGAAAACGGACTGGACACGCGGCGGTCGCAGGTCGGTTCCCGGGAGAGAACCGTGGCGGCGGCTTTTTGTATTTGGCTGAACAGACATTGACCAACCCGGCGCGGCGCGGCGACGGGCCATCCACTCTAACCTATGTCATCGAAAATTGTTGATCGAATTAACTTCGGCAAGATCAAGGAGGTCATCACGCCCCCGAATCTGATCGAGATCCAGATCGATTCGTATCTGGAGTTCCTTCAGGCCGACCTTGCTCCTTCCCGACGCAAGAATGTTGGGCTGCAGGCCGTCTTCAAGGAGGTCTTCCCGATCGAGAGCTACGATGGCAAGACCACGCTCGACTACCACAGCTACGAAATCGGCGAGCCGAAACTTTCCTGGACCGAGTCCCTGCGCGAAGGCGTCACGTTTGGCGCTCCCCTGCACGTCACCTTCCTGCTGAAGGAAGAGGGCGGCCACCGCGAGGAAAAGGTCTTCATGGGCGAACTCCCGCTCATGACGCCCCAGGGCACCTTTGTCATCAATGGCGCCGAACGCGTCATCGTCAGCCAGCTTCACCGTTCTCCCGGCCTTGCGTTCGAGGAGACGATCCATCCGAACGGCAAGAAGCTGCATTCTTTCCGGATCATCCCGGATCGTGGTTCCTGGTATGAGGCGCAGTTCGACACGAGCGACATGCTGTATGTCTATCTGGACCGCAAGAAGCGGCGCCGCAAGTTCCTCACCACCACCCTGTTCCGGGCCCTGAGCTTCCTGGACCCGGACTACGACAAGGACAAGGACAAGGTTCGCGGCACGGACATGGACGTGCTGAATCTCTTCTATGAGATTGAGTCCCTGAGCCTGAAGGAAGCCGAGAAACTCGAGAACATCGAGAACAAGGTCCTGGTCGAGGATGCGATCGACGCCGAAAAGGCCGTCGTTGTCGCCCGCGCGTTTGAGCCCCTCTCCAAGGCTGTTGTCAAGCAGATCGCCGAACTCGGGGTCAAGAAGGTGAGCGTTGTCGACACTTCGGTGGACGACGGCATCGTCATCAAGTGTCTCAAGAAGGACCCGACGAAGAACGAGGAGGAGGCGTTGAAGGACATCTACCGCCGCCTCCGCCCCGGAGATCCGCCCACGCCGGCGAATGCCCGGGCCCTGATCAAGCGCCTGTTCTTTGACGCCAAGCGTTACGATCTCGGTCGCGTCGGCCGTTACAAGATTCACCAGAAACTCGGTCTGAGCGGCGACCTGAACGTCCGCACCCTGACCAAGGAAGACCTGGTCGAGGCGACCAAGTACCTGCTGCGCCTGAAGAACGGCGACGGCACGCTGGACGATATTGATCACCTTGGCAGCCGCCGCGTCCGCACCGTGGGCGAACTGCTTGCCAACCAGTGCCGTGTGGGTCTCGCCCGCACCGAGCGCCTGGTCAAGGAGCGCATGACCCTCTTCGATCAGGAGATGGACACCATGACCCCGGCCAAGCTGATCAACCCGAAGGCCCTGTCGGCGGTGATCCGCGATTTCTTCGGCCGCAGCCAGCTGTCCCAGTTCATGGATCAGATCAACCCCCTGGCCGAGTTGACGCACAAGCGTCGTCTTTCCGCGCTGGGGCCGGGCGGTCTTTCCCGCGACCGCGCCGGATTCGAGGTGCGCGACGTGCATCCGTCCCACTACGGACGCATCTGCCCCATTGAGACCCCGGAAGGCCCGAACATCGGTCTGATCGCGTCGTTGGCGACGTTCGCCCGTGTGAACGACTTCGGCTTCATCGAGACGCCTTATCGCAAGGTGGTGAACGGTCGCGTCAGCGCCGAGTTGGAATACCTCACCGCCGACCGGGAGGAGCAGTTCATCGTCGCCCAGGCCAACGCCCCCATTGACGAGAAGGGCAAGTTTCTGTCGGAACGCGTGCCGTGTCGCTGCCGTGCGGACTTCATCGACGTTGATCCCAAGGACGTTCACTACATGGACGTTTCGCCGAAGCAGCTGGTCTCCGTGGCCGCCGGTCTGATTCCGTTCCTGGAGCACGATGACGCGAATCGCGCCTTGATGGGGTCGAACATGCAGCGCCAGGCCGTTCCGCTCCTGATTCCTGAGGCGCCTTTCGTGGCGACCGGCTTGGAGGCCAAGGTGGCGCAGGACTCGCGCGCTGTCGTGATGTCCCGCGGCGCCGGCAAGGTCGCCTCGGTCACGGGCAATCGCGTTGTGGTCACCCCGAAGGGCGACCTGCCCGACGGCAAGAAGAAGCTCAAGGACGACCCGGACGCCGGGACGTTCATCTACGACATCCGCAAGTTCCAGCGCTCCAACGCGGCCACCTGCATCAACCAGAAGACCCTGGTCCACAAGGGCCAGTCGATCAAGGCGGGCGATGTCATCGCGGACGGCCCGTGCACGGCCGGCGGCGAACTCGCGCTCGGCCGCAACGTGCTGGTCGCCTTCATGCCGTGGAACGGCTACAACTTCGAGGACGCCATCCTCATCAGCGAGCGCATCGTGAAGGACGATGTCTACACGTCCATCCACGTTGACGAATACGAGGTCGGAGCCCGTGACACCAAGTTGGGCCCGGAGGAAATCACCCGTGACATTCCCAACCTCGGCGACGAGGCCCTGAAGAACCTGGGGCCCGACGGCGTCATCCGCGTCGGCGCCGAGGTCAAGCCGGGCGACATCCTGGTCGGCAAGATCACGCCGAAGAGCGAGACCGAACTGGCTCCCGAAGAACGCCTGCTGCGCGCCATCTTCGGTGAGAAGGCCGCGGACGTCAAAGACACCTCCCTGAAGGTTCCGTCGGGCACCTACGGGATTGTCATGGATGTCAAGGTTTCGGCGAAGAAGGAGTCCGATCGCGCCCGCTCGACCTCTTCGGGCGATTCCAAGAAGCAGGGCAAGCAGGTCGAGGAAGAATACAAGTCCAAGATGGACGAGCTGCGCGAGCAGCTGACCGAGGCGCTCAGCAACATCCTGCTCGGCGAGAAGATCCCGCTGGACGTCGTCAATTCGGAGACCGGCGAGATCATCATTCCGGCAAACCGCAAGATCACCAAGACCCTCCTGCGCAAGCTGGCCACGGTCTACGATCGCATCGAGATCGACCCCTCCCCGATCCGCAACAAGATCAACGAGATCATCGGCAGCTTCAAGAAGCGCTTCGAAGACCTCCAGATGCAATACGACGAGGAGATCGAGCGTGTCGAAGCGGGCGACGATGTCGATCCCGGCATCATCAAGTCGGTGAAGGTCTACATCGCCTCCAAACGGAAGCTCTCCGTCGGCGACAAGATGGCCGGTCGTCACGGAAACAAGGGCGTGGTCGCGAAGATTGTCGCCGAGGAGGACATGCCCTTCACCGAGGATGGAACTCCGGTGGACATCGTGTTGAACCCGCTGGGCGTGCCTTCGCGCATGAATGTGGGTCAGATCCTGGAAACGCACCTTGGCTGGGCTGCGCAGCGGCTCGGTCTTCACTTCGCGACGCCGGTCTTCGACGGCATCAACGAGCAGCGTATCTGGGAATACTTGGAAGAGGCGGAACTGCCGGTGAACGGCAAGACCCACCTCTACGACGGTCGCACGGGCGAGCGTTTCGACCAGGAAATCGTCGTGGGCTACGTCTACATGCTCAAGTTGGGGCATCTGGTTGCGGACAAGATTCATGCCCGCGCCGTGGGCCCCTACTCGCTGGTCACGCAGCAGCCCTTGGGCGGCAAGGCCCAGTACGGCGGCCAGCGTTTCGGCGAAATGGAGGTGTGGGCGATGGAAGCGTATGGCGCGGCCTACACGCTGCAGGAACTGTTGACGGTGAAATCCGACGACGTCCAGGGCCGCACACGCATCTACGAGAGCATTGTAAAGGGCGACAACGCATTGGAAGCCGGCGTGCCCGAGTCCTTCAACGTGCTGGTCAAGGAGATGCAGTCCCTCGGCCTCGACGTCAAGGTCGGCTACTCCAACCCGGTGGATCAGCAGGCGCAGGATGACCGCGACGCGCTGGCCACGCTCTGAACCATTCAATCCCGAAACGGCACAACCCCTCAAACGGAGAAAGATTCATGATTAGCGCCAAAGAAAACGCCCGCGAGTTGCTCGGCCTGGACAAGGTCAATCTCGTCGATTACATCGGGATCACGGTCGCCTCCCCGGAATCCATCCGCGCCTGGTCCAAGGGCGAGGTAAAGAACCCGGAGACCATCAACTACCGCACCTTCAAGCCCGAAAAGGGCGGCCTGTTCTGTGAGCGGATTTTCGGTCCGGTCAAGGACTGGGAATGCTCCTGCGGCAAGTACAAGCGGATCAAGCACCGCGGCGTCGTCTGCGACCGCTGCGGCGTGGAGGTCACCCTCTCCCGCGTTCGCCGCGAGCGCATGGGCCACATCGAGCTGGCGGTGCCGGTTTCGCACATCTGGTTCTTCAAGTGCATGCCCTCGCGCCTCGGACTCGTGCTCGACATGACCGCCCGCAATCTCGAGCGCGTCATCTACTACGAGGACTACATCGTTGTCGACCCCGGCGACACGCCGATGAAACGGCACCAACTCCTCAGTGAGGGCGAATACCGCGAGGCGATCGAGACCTACGGCGACGAGACCTTCGTTGCGAAGATGGGCGCCGAAGGCGTCCGGGACGCGCTGGCCAACGTCAATCTCGAGGAGAGCATCGAGGAACTGCAGGAGGCCATGGGCGAGACCCGCAGCAAGCAGATCCGCAAGAAGCTGTCCAAGCGCATCAAGCTGTTCCAGGGTTTCATCACCGGCAAGTGTCGTCCGGAATGGATGATTCTCACCGTCCTGCCGGTCATTCCGCCGGATCTTCGTCCGTTGGTTCCGCTCGAGGGCGGACGCTTCGCGACCTCCGATCTCAATGACCTCTACCGGCGCGTCATCAACCGCAACAACCGGTTGAAGAACCTGCTCCAGCTGAAGACGCCCGAGGTCATCATCCGCAACGAGAAGCGCATGCTGCAGGAGGCCGTCGACGCCCTGTTCGACAACGGCCGCCATGGTCGGGCCGTCACCGGCGCCGGCAACCGTCCGCTCAAGTCCCTGTCCGACATGCTCAAGGGCAAGAGCGGCCGCTTCCGTCAGAACCTGCTCGGCAAGCGCGTGGACTATTCCGGCCGTTCCGTGATCGTCATCGGTCCGGAACTCAAACTGCACCAGTGCGGTCTGCCCAAGAAGATGGCGTTGGTTCTTTTCGAGCCGTTCATCATCCGCCGGCTCAAGGAACTGGGCTACGTGCACACCGTCCGTTCGGCCAAGAAGATGATCGAGCGCCAGACCACCGAGGTGTGGGACATCCTGGAAGAGGTCACCAAGGGGCACCCGGTCATGTTGAACCGCGCGCCGACGTTGCACCGTCTCTCCATCCAGGCGTTTGAGCCGGTCCTCATCGAAGGCGAGGCCATCCGCATCCATCCGTTGGTCTGCACCGCCTACAATGCGGACTTCGACGGCGACCAGATGGCGGTCCACGTGCCGCTGTCGGTTGAGGCGCAGATGGAGGCCCGCCTCTTCATGATGGCGCCGCAGAACATCTTCAGCCCATCCAACGGCAAGCCCATCATGACGCCCACCCAGGACATCACCCTGGGCTGCTACTACCTCACGGCCGAGCCGCGCAAGGTCGGCAAGGGGAAGAAGGAGGAGCGCCTGCGCCTGTTTGCCTCCAAGGACGAGGTTCTCTTCGCCCAGGCCGAGGGTGAGATCCACACCCACACCCGCATCCGTCTCGCGAATCCCGACAAGGGGACCGAGACCGTCTACGGCGACGCCAAGAAAAGCGCCATCGAGACCACGGTCGGGCGCGTCATCTTCAGCGAGCTCTGGCCGGCCGAACTCGGTTTTCCGAACAAGGTCATGAACAAGGGCGCCCTCGGCGATATCATCTGGCACTGCTACAAGGTCTGCGGCCACGATGAGACCGTCGCCGTGCTCGACCGCCTGAAGGAGCTGGGCTTCGCCGAGGCGACCAAGGCCGGCGTGTCGATCGGCATCGACGACATGATCATCCCGAAGGAGAAGTCCCAGGAGATCGCCGCGGCTGCCAAGCGCGTGTCGGACGTCGAAAAGCAGTATCGCAAGGGACTCATCACCGGTGGCGAGCGCTACAACAAGGTCGTCGACATCTGGACGGAATGCACCGACCAGATCTCGAACGTCATGCTCGAGACCCTCTTGGTCAACCAGGGCAAGGAAGAGTTCAACCCGGTTTGGCTGATGGTCGATTCCGGCGCCCGCGGCAACCGCCAGCAGGTTCGCCAGCTCGCCGGTCTGCGCGGCCTCATGGCCAAGCCTTCGGGCGACATCATTGAGAAGCCCATTCTCGCGAACTTCCGCGAGGGGTTGACCGTGCTCGAGTACTTCATCTCCACCCACGGCGCGCGCAAGGGCCTCGCGGACACCGCGCTCAAGACCGCGGACTCCGGTTACATGACCCGCAAGCTGGTGGACGTGGCGCAGGACGTCATCATCCGTGAGGAGGATTGCGGCACCACCAACGGCATCTGGGTGCAGCCCATCTACGAGGGTGAGGAGGAGGTCGTCAAGCTGCGTGACCGCATCATCGGCCGCTACTCCTGCGATGACATCTACGATCCTACCGATCCCAAGAACCCGTTGGTCGAGGCCAACGAACTCGTGACGGAGGAGAAGGCCCGACTCATCGACCATGCGAACGTGGAGCGCGTCCGTATCCGTTCCGTGCTCACCTGCGAAAGCAAGCTGGGCCTCTGCAAGGAGTGCTACGGCCTCAATCTCGCGACCGGTGAGAAGGTGAAGCTCGGCGAGGCGGTCGGCATCATCGCCGCCCAGTCCATCGGCGAACCGGGAACGCAGCTCACCATGCGCACGTTCCACACGGGCGGCGTTTCCATGGGTCAGTACACCCAGCCGCTCATCCGCTCCAAGCACGACGGCATCGTGGTCTACAACGACCTCCGCATCGTCGAATTGGAGGACGGGAACAGCATCGCGCTCAACAAGAGCGGCACGCTCGAAATCCAGGATGACACCGGCCGCCAGCTGGATATCTACAACATCGTCATCGGCTCGGTCATCTCCGTCCCGAATGGCGGTCGCGTCTCCAAGGACGAGGTCTTCGTGCAGTGGGATCCCTACAACGTGCCGATTCTCTCCGAAAAGGCCGGACGCATCGCCTTCCACGATATCATCGAGGGCGTCACCATGAAGTCCGAGGTCGACACCGCGACCAACCAGGAGGAAATGGTCATCATCGAGCACAAGGAGGACCTGCATCCCCAGGTCATCATCGAGGACTCGAAGGGCGAACCGCTCGCCAACTACGCCATTCCCTCCGGCGCGCACATCGTCGTGGAAGAAGGGGACAAGATCGTGGCCGGCACGCTGCTTGCGCGCACGCCGCGTCAGGTCTCCAAGACGAAGGACATCACCGGCGGTCTGCCGCGCGTCGCCGAACTGTTTGAGGCGCGCCGTCCGAAGGACGCCGCCGAGATCTCGAAGATCGACGGCGTGGTCGACTTCGGCGCCACGGTCCGCGGCAAGCGCTGCGTCCTGATCAAGGACCCGCAGTCCGGCGTGGAGGAGGAGCACCTGATTCCGATCGGCAAGCACGTCATCGTTTACAAGGGCGACTTCGTGAAGAAGGGGCAGCAGTTGACCGAAGGGCCGGTCGTGCCGCACGAGATTCTCGACGTCTGCGGCCCCCAGGAACTGCAGGAGCATCTCCTCAACGAGGTGCAGGAGGTCTACCGGTTGCAGGGCGTGACGATCAACGACAAGCACATCGAGATCATCGTCCGTCAGATGCTTCGCAAGGTTCGCATCACGGAACCCGGCGACACCTCCTTCCTCTGGGGCGAGCAGATCGACAAGATTGCCTTCGAGACCGAGAACGAGCGTATCGCCGACATGGGCGGCAAGCCCGCCGAGGCGCAGCCGGTGCTGCTCGGCATCACCAAGGCCTCCCTGGAAACCGAGAGCTTCCTGAGCGCGGCGTCCTTCCAGGACACCACCCGCGTGTTGACGGACGCGGCTACCATGGGCAAGCGCGACTACCTCCGTGGCTTCAAGGAAAACGTGATCATGGGCCACATCATCCCGGCCGGCACCGGTTTCCCGCATCACCGGGAGATAGAACTCAAGCCGCTGGTCGAAGCCCCCGAGGAGGAGCCGAATGCGCTTCTGGACGAGGAGCCGCTGGTCGGTTGAACCTCGGAGCGCGAGCGAAAGACATTCAGAAGGCGGAGCCGATGAGGCTCCGCCTTTTTGTTTTCGGTGAACTCGACAGCGGCGGTTGAAGGGGGCGCCCCGCCTGGAGTGTTGGAGTTCTGGGGTTGTTGGGATTCACCTGAGCGGGAGCGAACTCAGAGGCGCCAGTTCTCCGCAACTCCATTGCTCCGTTTCACTTCGGGATGCTCGCAAAACACCGCCTTTATGGGGGGCGTCGCGCGTCGCACGGTCAGCGATTCTCCGCGTCGTAACCGCGCCACATCCAGACAAGCGTGTCGGCGAGGGTCTGCTCGAAGACCTTGCGGTCGCAGTGCCGGGTTCCCCGGCTGTAGACGAAGCGGTAGTGATAGCCCTTGGTTTTGAGGGCGGCGGCTGTGCGGCGATTGGCCATCACCCAGTTGTGATGCGTTCCCTCGGGATCCTTGTGGCGATTGTCGAACTCCGAGACGTGCGTGAAGATCCGCAACGGCTTCCTCCCGCTGTTTTCGATCAATTTCATGCCTGAATGATACTCCCACGCTCCGAGGGGGAACTTGGCCTCCTCGGGCGCATCGTCATCCTGTTGATCCACAAAGGTGCCGGAATAGGTGATCAGGCGCCGGAACAGGTCGGGCCGGAACCAGCCCATGGTCAACGCCGCCGCGCCGCCCGAGCTGCAGCCCATCACGGCCCTGCCCCAAGGATCGTCGGTGAACGCGATCTTCGGATAGGCGGCGCGGACTTCCTTGTTGGTCAGGACGGCTGGCAGGACCTCGTCGTTGATGAAGCGCGCGAAACGGTCGGACAGGGTGTCGTATTCCAGGCCGCGTTCGCTGTTCTTGCCGTCATTGCCGCCGTTCTGGACGGCGATGACGATGAATGCCGGGAGGCGCCGCTGCGGGTCCTTGGAGATTGTCAGGTTGTCCAGCGCGTTGCGGACGAGGTTGAGATGGCTCGGCCCGTCGTGGGGCACCAGGATCGGTGCCTTGTCGCCGTTCTGGTAGGCGGCGGGGACGTAGACCCAGATCTTCCGCTCCGTCCGGACGGGCTTCTTCGCCGGTTCCAAGGTCGGGTCGTCGCCCCGGAAGATCCTGCTGTCGGCCAGCTTGAGGGCGAATTCGAAGCTCCTCCCCTCGGGGGCGCCCTTGTCGGTGAGATCGGGATCGATGGCGTAGTCGGGGCCAATCACGTGATCGCCGTCGCCCTCGAAACCGGGAGCTTCACCGGAGGCGGCGTGCGTGGCGGTTGCGAGGACAAGGCAGGTTGCGGCGACGAATTGCGAGAGCGGTTTCAACATGGACTGGTTTTATTCGGCGGGCGATCTGTGGCACAAGGCGCAAGTGAAGTCGCTGAAGCCCCACAGGCTTGCCCGGGCGATCCGAGCCCGCGCATTTCAAGACGGTCAACCAGATCATGGTCCTGGATGAACCCGTGGACGTGATCCGCGACGAAATTTACCGTTGAAGCGGGGCGTTCCCCCTCGTCAGCCCGTAGCGGTAGCGGCGGACGTTTGTCCTTCACCCTGCCGGCCCCGACTCCGGTTCAAATTCACCACGGCGCAGGGATCACCCGGACGTCGTCGATCTCGATGCCCTTGTCGCCGCCGTTCTGCATCCAGAGGAGCTTGCGTTTGCCGGCGTTGAAGTTGGCGCGGTCCAGGGTCCTGGTCCAGACGTGGCCGTCGAGCGTGATCTCGACCGTTTCCCCGCGAAAGCTCAGCGCCACCGTGCGCCAGTCATTGGCGGAGAGATCGACATTTTCCACCGGGAAGAACTCGTTGAGACGGTAGGCGCCGCTGGTCTTGTCGGCCTCGCGCTTGTTCTGGCGGAGGGGGTGGTTGGCGTCGAGGGAATGGCCGTCCACTTCGAGCTGGACGCCGTCGCGCAGCAATTTCACGCGGAGCATGTGATCGACGCTGCCGAAGCCGTCGTCGCCGTCCACGAAGAACCACAGCCAGCCGCCGTCGCCGAGGTGGCGGTAGCGGAAGGAGATGTCCAGATCCGTGCCCTCGACGGGCAGGTAGACCATGGGCGGGTATTTGCCGCCGCTGGAGCCGCGGGTCCAGAGCGCGCCGTCGCGGACCTCGGTGTTCTTGTTGGGGACGCGGGTGGTGAAGCGTTTCGGATCGAAGCCGGCGTTGAAGGACTCGAAGAAGGCGCCGGGCGTCGGCTTCAGCCAGTTGAGCGAGACGAGGAAGGCGTCCAGCTCCGCCAGGGTCTTGTGGTAATGCCGGGTCGCCTGCCGACGCGCCTCGTCCTTCCAGCGGCCGGGATTGTAGAAGCCGTGGGGCTGATCCTTGTAGGACTTCAGCTCGCAGCGGTTTCCGGCGGCGGTCATGGCCTTGGAGAAAAGCTGCACGGTGGGGAAGGGGGCCGCCTCGTCCTCCACGCCATGGAAGATGACGCTCGGCGGCAGTCCGGCGCGCACGAAGCGATCCGGGGAGATCTCCTCCGGCCGGCCGTCGGCGCGCGCGCGGATGTCGGCGAACTTCTCCTCGGGCAGCAGCCCGGGATGGCCCTCGAGCGGCGCGAGCGTCACGGCGGGATTGAACAGCAGCATGGCGTTCGGCGCGGAGCTGACGTTCAGGTGGTCGCCCTCCTCGAAACCCGGGATCAGCCCCACCGCGGCGGCGAGATGCCCGCCGGCCGAGCCGCCTCCGGCCGCGATGCGGTCCGGATCGACGCCGAGGCGCGCGGCGTTGGCGCGGGTCCAGCGGATGGCGGCCTTGGCGTCGCGCAGGCAGTCCTGCGGAAAGACGTTGTGCCGGTTCTTCACGCGGTAATCCACGGTGATGGCCACCATGCCGCGCTTCGCCAGATGCAGGCACTGCGGCAGATACTGACCCGGCGTGCCGCCCCGCCAGCCGCCGCCGAAGAAGAACACCGCCGCCGGCCGCCGATCCTTCGCTGAATGTCCCTCCGGCTCAAAGATCCAGGCATTGAGCTTGACGCCGCCGGCCTCGCGATAGACCTCGACGCGCGCGCTGTCCGGCATCGCGGGCGGATATTTCCAGCTTACCAGCGGTTCGGGCAACGGCGCGGACTCAGACGCTGGATTCGGCTCCGCGGCAAAAGACGCGACGTTGACTGCGAGCAGGAGAGCAGAGGCGGGCAGGAGCTTTGAAGACATGGCGGGACGGTCAGGATTCTGGTTGGCAATGAGATTCAACGGGCCTTGCCGCCAAGGAAATGCTCCCGGACAAACTCCGTCGCGCGTTGGGGGGAATCGCCCACTCCCGCGCCGGCGACGTTGTGTTTGCCGCCTTTGACGACCAGCAGTTCCACCGGAACGCCCGCTTTCTTCAGGGTCTTCTCCAGGACCTTTGCGTGCTCGTAGGGCACAATGTCGTCTGCGTCGCCTTGGACGATCAGCATGGGCGGATCGTCATGGGAAACGAAGGACACGGGAGAAACGTCCTTCACGCGGTCGGCGGCCAACTTGTCGGCGGGTGTTCCGGGTTCGTAGCCGATCAACTGGCGGTAGGCCGGGTGCTTGTGATCGATGGTGGTCAGCAGGCGCCAGTCCGTCGGTCCGGCGAAGGGGACGGCCAGCGCGACGCGCGAGCTTTTCCGCGCGACCGGGTCCGCTGACTTCGGATCCGCTTCATCGTCCTGCACCGCCATGTAGGCAGAGAGGTGCCCGCCCGCCGAACCGCCGGTCACGCCGATGCGCTTCGTGTCGATGTTCCACTTCTTCGCGTTGTGCCGGACGAACTGGATCGCCCGCGCGCAGTCGTCCACCTGCGCCGGATGGATTGCGACATCGGTGAAACGGTACTCGACCGAGACGACCGCGAGCCAGCCCTCGTCGTTGGCCTTGGCCAGCCAGGCGGGGATGCGGTTCTTGGAACCCGCTCGCCAGCCGCCGCCGTGGATGTAGACCATGCAGGGCGCGGGCTCCTTGGCCTTGGCGAGGTAGACGTCCACGGCTTGGGATTTGTGTTTGTCGTCGTAGGCGATGTCCTTGAAATCGGGGGCGGCGGCCAAGCCGACGGAGGCCAGCAGGACGAAGGCAAGCAGGGTGAGTAGAGGTTTCTTCATGGCAAGGAGGATAAGGCCGGTGATGCGACAGAGGCAAAACAAAGGAGCGGGGTGGTTTGGCGGCATCGACGCCTTGCGTCGAGCGACGGTCACGTAGGACAGGCATCCTGCCTGTCTCCGGCGTGGCGCATCGTTTCCGCCTTGGCCGGTGCGATTCAAGGGCGGTTTGGCCATGCTAGGACAGCCAAGCTGGCTGTCCTACGGGAAGGCATCCTCCCGCCTTGAACCGAGGTTTGCCAGCGGTTTTGCCGTCTTCTATGGTCCCGGGCATCATGAAGAAGACCCTCGCTTTCGTTCTCATCCTGTTGGCCTTCGCTTCCGCGTCCGTCGCCGCCGACAAGCCCAACTTCCTCATCATCTTCATCGACGACATGGGCTACGGCGATCCCGGCTGCTACGGCGGTCATGCCAACGCCCGGACGCCGAACATCGACAAGCTGGCGCTGGACGGCACGCGCTTCACCTCGTTCTACGCGCAGACCGTGTGCGGGCCGTCTCGGGGCGCTTTGATGACCGGGCGTTATCCCATCCGCATCGGCGGAGGCTGGACCACGAACGCGGAGGAGGTCACGGTTGCAGAGGTCTTGAAGACCGCCGGCTACACCACCGGCTGCGTCGGGAAGTGGGACATGTCGCGTCGGCGTTACCAGGAGGCGCTCGTCCCGAATTCGCAGGGCTTCGATCACTACTTTGGCCCGCTGGGCGCCAACGACGGCGGCAAGGTCGCCATCTGGCGCGACCGCAGACAGGAGGAAACCTCGACGGACATGGGCGGCCTCACGCGTCGCTACACCGACGAGAGCATCAAGTTCCTCAAGGAACATCACGAGAAACCGTTCTTCCTCTACCTCGCGCACACCATGATGCATGTGGTGATCGATGCTTCGGCCAACTACCGCGACCGCACCGGCAAGGGCCTCTACGCCGACACGGTGGAGGAACTCGACGCCGAAATCGGCCGCCTGCTGACGACGCTCGACGAACTTGGTCATCGTGACGATACGGTCGTCCTTTTCACCTCCGATAATGGCCCCTGGTCCAACGATCACAAACGTCAGCGCGCCAAGAATGCCAAGCACGTGGAATGGACCAAGGGGCCGAAACTCCCCTGGGGCAGCGCCGGTCCTTTGCGGGGCGCCAAGGGCTCGACCTGGGAGGGTGGGTTGCGTGTGCCTGGGATCGTGCGCTGGCCGGGCATGGTCCCCGCCGGCCGCGTGAACGACGCCATCGTTTCCACCCTCGACGTCATGCCCACCTTCGCCGCGCTCGCCGGAGCGACCAAGGCCGTGCCGACGGATCGCATCGTTGACGGTGTGAACCAGCGCGATCTTTGGTTGGGCAAGAGCGAGGAAGGTGCGCGCGACGGATTCCTCTACTACGACGGCAATGAGCTGCAGGCCGTCCGCCGAGGCCCATGGAAGCTGCGTCTGCCGGGCCTCAAGAACCTCCGTAATTGGCCCGAACTCGATCGCGGCACGCAGGAGGCTGAACTCTACAACCTCGTCAACGACATCGGCGAATCGAAGAACCTTGCGGCTGAAAAGCCGGAGATCGTCAAGCGCATGCTGGCGGCGGCGAAGGCCGTGAAGTGACGCGGGCCGTCCTACGTGCGCGCGCCGCATTGACTTTCCGGCTGCGTCCGATTTGATCCAACCATGCGAATCTTCAAACTGATTCCCGCCGCCGTTCTTCTGTTTTTCGCGACGTTTCATCTCCCGGCCGCTCCGCCTTCGCGAGGAAGCTCCGGCGCGACCAGCAAACCCAACATCGTCCTCGTCATGGCGGACGACCAGGGCTGGGGCGACATGGCCTACAACGGCCATCCCCGCGTCAAGACGCCGAACTTCGACCGCGCCGCCGCCGAGTGCCTGCGCTTCGACCGCTTCTACGCCGCCGCCCCGGTCTGCTCGCCGACGCGCGCCAGCGTGATGACCGGCCGCCACCCGAACCGCATGGGAGTCTTCAAGTGGGGCTACCCAATGCGGCCGCAGGAAACCACTCTGGCCGAGGCGTTGAAGTCCGCCGGCTACGCCACCGCGCACTTCGGCAAGTGGCACCTTGGCTCCGTCCGCCGACAGAGCGAGGCCCATCCCGGCGTGAACGGATTCGACGAATGGCTCAGCGCGCCGAACTTCTACGACAACGACCCGATCCTCAGCCACAAGGGCGAGGCCGTGCCGGTCAAGGGTGAAAGCTCCATTGTCGCCGCTGAAGCCGCGTTGCAATGGATGAGGGCGAAGGTCAAGGGCGGGGAGCCCTTCCTGTGCGTCGTCTGGTTCGGTTCGCCGCACAGTCCGCACGGCGCGGTCGAGGAGGATCGGAGGCATTACGCGGACCTGTCCGAGGCGGACCAGCATTTCCTCGGCGAGGTCACCGGCATGGATCGCGCTTTTGGCATGATTCGGGAGGGCATCAGGGAAATGGGCGTTCGCGACGACACCATCCTCTGGTACACCAGTGACAACGGGGCTTTGAAGAAGGTTGGTTCAGCCGGTCCGTTCCGCGGCAAGAAGGGACAGGTTTACGAGGGCGGTCTGCTTGTGCCGGCGATCTTTGAGTGGACAAAGGTCGTGAAGAAGCCCGCCGTCACGGACGCCCGTTGCAACACCTGCGACATCTACCCCACCGTGCTGGACTTCGCCGGCGTCAAGGTGAAGGGGCAGCCTCCGCTCGACGGCGTCAGCCTCGCGCCGCTCATCCGGGACGGGAGGGCGGGTGCGAACCGATCCATGGGCTTCTGGGACTTTGCCGCCAAGGGAATCGGCGCCCCGGCCGCCGCGTGGATGAAGGAGCTCTACGACGCGCAGCAGGCCGGCAGGGACCTGCCGGCGAACCCCATCGTGCCGTCGCCCGCGAAACTTCCGGAGCCGCGCTACGTCGCGGACCGGTTCCCCGGGCACGCCGCGTGGGTCGAGGGCGACTGGAAGCTCCACCGAATCGAGGACAGGAAGGGCGGGGTGAAATGGGAGTTCTACAATCTTGCGGTCGACCAGAGCGAAACCACGGACCTCATGGCGACCGAGGGACAGCGCGTCCGCCACTACCAGGGAAAGCTGGAGAAGTGGCTTGCGTCCGTGGTCGGCAGCCTCAACGGCGACGATTATTGAGGGCGAACCGCGGAAGATACGGAGCCGTTTTCTTCCCGGTGGCCCGTGGGTTCCGTGTTGGCGGAGACCCAACAACGTTTGACATTCGAAATCGAAACTGGCATTCACAGCTGAAGTTGAAGCCGGTTGGGGGGCGGACGCCGCGTCCGCCTCCAGACACATCCGGTTTCATCGGGCAAACACCTCCAACGGCTTTGCGCCGTGATAACGACCAACGGCCGGGCCAGCTGAATCGAACCGATGCAGGACGAGCAACATTCGGGCGACCAGGAATACAAATACTGGGGCTTCATCAGCTACAGCCATGCCGACGAGAAATGGGCCGACTGGCTGCACAAGTCGCTCGAAACCTACGTCGTCCCCAAGCAGCTCGTCGGCAAGCCCACCAAGTTTGGTCCGATCCCCAAGAAGCCTTTCCCCATTTTTCGCGACCGCGACGAGTTGCCCAGTTCGGCGGATCTGGGCGACAAGCTCACTTCCGCGTTGCGCGGCTCCCGTTACCTGCTGGTTATCTGCTCACCGCGTTCGGTGGCCTCCGAATGGGTGAACGAGGAGATCAAGACCTTCAAGTCCTTCGGCCGCGAGGCGCAGGTGCTCTGCCTGATTGTCGATGGCGAGCCCTACGCCTCGAACAATCCCCAACTCGGCCTGGAGGAGTGTTTTCCCGAGCCCATCCGGTATCAGGTAGACGAGAACCGACAGATCACCGACGTCCGCACGGAGCCCATCGCCGCCGACGCCCGGAAGGGCAAGGACGGCAAGGCCAACGCCCGGCTCAAGATCCTGTCGGGCATGTTCAACGTCAATTTCAGCGACCTCAAGCAGCGCGACCACGAGCGCGCGCAGAAGCGCCTGCGGCGGATCCTGGTCGGTGTGATGGTGCTCTTCTTCGTGTTCCTCGGCCTGAGCGTGAAGCTCTACTTCCAGACGAAGGAGGCGGAGCGGGCCACCAAGGCGGCTGAGCAGGAGCGTGCCGTGGCGGAAAAGGCGCGCGATACCGCCAGAGAGCGGACGGATGAGGCGATCGCCGCCGAGAGGGATGCCAAAGAACAGCGCGACAAGGCCGTCGCGAACCTCGATCGCGCGCTGAAGGCCGAGAAGGATGCCACCGAGCAGCGCGACAAGGCCGTCGCGAATCTCGACCGCGCGCTGAAGGCTGAGAAGGACGCCACCGAGCAGCGTGACAAGGCCGTCGCGAATTTGGATCGCGCGGTCGCGGCTGAAAAGACGGCCAACGAGCAGCGCGACAAGGCCGTCGTGCAGGAAAAACTGGCTCGTGCCGCGGAGGCGCGGGCGGTCGAACAGAAACGTCGCGCTGTCAGCGCGCTTTCCATCTCCGATTTCAATGAGGGCGCCAGGTTGGCCGACGAGGGCAGCGCGGCGACGGCCATGGCCTATCTCGCGCGTTCACTCTCCTGGGACCCTGAGAATTCCTCCGCCGAGGCCCGGTTGATCTCCCTGCTTTCCCTGAGAAACTGGTCCCTGCCGCGCACGGGGCCGTTGAAACACGCGGCGCCGGTCACCGACGTGGACTACAGCCCCGACGGGAGATACATCATCACCGCCGCGGGGAACAGCGCCCAAGTATGGGATGTGAAGGCAGGCGCGCCGCACGGGAAACCCATTACGCTCAGGTCTTCAATCTACGATGTCGCTTTCAGTCCGGACGGGAAACACTTTGTGACCGCCTCGGATCCCGCGGCCCAGGTCTGGGAGACAGAGACAGGGAAGAAGGTCGGCGCGGAGCTGGCCCACACAGGCGGTGTCAACCAGGCGCGATTCAGCGGGGATGGGGCCAGGATTGCCACCTGTTCCGGCGATCGCACGGCGAAGGTCTGGGACGTCGCCACCGGCAAACAGATTGCCTCGGCGGATCTGGCGGGATTGCCTGCCGGTGTGGATATCAGCGCGGACGGGAAGTACTTCGTGGCGGCCTTCGACGCCTACGCGCAGGTGTTTGACGCTTCATCCGGCAGTCCCGTGGGAGTTCAGCTTCAACATGAGGGGGGCGTCTTCGGCGTCGCCTTTGGCCCCAACGGCCGATATGTCGCCACCGGATCGGGCGATTCGACGGCCCGGATTTGGGACGCCATGAGCGGTTCCCCGGTCACCGATCCGCTGAAACACGACGGCCGCGTCCTGACCGTGGCGTTCAGTCCGACCGGGCTGCAGATCGTCACCGCGTCCGAGGACGACACCGCCCGCGTCTGGGAGGTGGCGACCGGCGAGCAGGTCGGCAATCCCATGCGGCACGATCTGGATGTGACCCGGGCGGAATTCAGCCCGAACGGCCGGTGGATCGCGACGGCGTCCGAAGATCGCACGGCGCGCGTCTGGAACGCCGTGACGGGCGAGAGCGTGGTCGAACCGATCAAGTTTGAAGGTCCGGTCAAGGCGGCGCGTTTCAGCCGGGACGGCTCGCGTATCGCGATCGGTTCGGAGGACATGACCGCGCAGGTCTGGACGACCCTCAGCGGCCAGCCCAAGTCGGAGCCTTTTTCGCATGGCCCGTTCCCGCTCTACTGGGCCAGCTTCAACTCAGACGCCACCCGCATTGTGACCGGCGGTCACGACCGGGGCGCCAGGATCTGGGACACCGGCACGGGCGAGGAGGTCACCGAGGGGCTTTCCCTTGCCGGCCGGCCCCTGCTCGCGCAATTCAGCCCGGACGACAAACAGCTTATGGTCGCCACGGACAATGGCGTCGTCCAACGTTTCGACGCCAAGACGGGCGCTCCGGTGGGCGACCGTTACAGCGCGAAGGGCGGCAAGGTGGCGAATGCGGAATACAGCCCGGACGGCCGGTCGCTGCTGGTCGTGGGAACCCGGGGCGCGGTCGTTCTGGACGCCGCCACGGGCAAACCCCTGTTTGAAAAGGAGGCCAGCCACACCCCGCGCGTCATCAACTCCGGACGCTTCAACGCCGACGGCTCGCTCTTTATCACGGCGGGTGACGACAAGGTCGCCAAGGTCTGGGATTCGAAGACGGGGCAGCCCAAGGGAGCCGCCTTCACTCACAAGGACGGCGTGACCGACGCGGCCTTCAGCCGGGATGGGAAATTTGTCGCCACCTGTTCCAAGGACCGGACGGCGCGTTACTGGGAGCTCGCGACGGGCAAGGCGGTGACCGAGCCGATGGTCCACGACCGATCCGTCAATTCGATCGATGTCAGCCCCAACGGCAGCTACCTGATCACCGCCTGCGATGACGGCACAGTCCGGGTGTGGCGCGCCTCGACTGGCCAGGCCGCGGCCGAGCCGCTGGAGCACAAGGATCGCGTGGAAAGAACCCGGTTCAGCGCGGACGGGCGGCTGGTTGTCAGCTACGGACGTGAGAACGTGGCCAAGGTCTGGGAGACGGCAAATTGGAAGCTCGTCACGGCGCCCTTGGAGCACAAGGGGCAGGTCTACTCCGCGGTGTTCAGCCGGGACGGCGCCTTCGTGGCCACCGCGTCGCGCGATGAAACCGCCCGCATCTGGCAGATTTCCCTGCCCGGCGACGCGCCGGACTGGCTCGGACATCTTGCGGAGACCGTCGGCGGGTTCCGGATGGTGGCGGCCGAGTCGGGAGGCGGCACGGAACTTGTCCTGAACCCTTGGGAGAAGCTCGGCGCGGTCCGCACCAACGTGATCGCCGGCGGCGACAGCACCTACGCCAAGTGGGGCGACTGGTTTCTCGCGGACCGCGGTTCGCGGGCGGTTTCCTCCTTCGCGAATCTGAAGGTGTCCGATTACGTCAACCGCAAGGTGGAGGCCGCCGACCGCGAAAGTCTGGTCGAGGCGCTCGACATCCAGCCGGATAACGCGCTGGCTCTGGCGCGGTTGGGGATTCTCAACACGAACCAGACCCTGGCTGACTTCTACACCGGCCTGGCCGTGCGCTACGAGCCCGACAATTACCAGGCGCTCTGGCTGCGTGGGGAGGCCCTGCATCGACAGGGCCGTTACCCTGACGCCTGGCCGGTCTTGGAACGCGCCGCCAAGCTTGACCCGCGAGCGGTGGACAGTTTCGGTCCGGAGGGTTCCGACTTTGAAACGGTGAGCCTCTCGGGCGCGGTCGCCAAGGGCTGGCTTCCCAAGGGCTGGGTCGACAACAACGCGGACAAGCGTTTCAACATGACTTATTCGCGTTTGGATGACGGTCCGGCCGGAGCCGATGCCGCCATCCGGATCAAGGCGCAGGGGCCGGTCGGCCGCGCCGAACTGCTGGGGACCCGCTTCATTGCGCGGGGCGGCGGGAATCGTGTGATTGAATTCTGGGCCCGGGGTTCGCGCGGCGACAGCGTGAGTGTCTATGCCCGGGGCTTTTCTGGAGCCAAGGGGGAACGGCTGGAGACCTACGCCTACGAAGTCGTTCGCATCGACGACAAATGGAAGCAGTATTCCGTGCCGGTGCGTTCGCAGAAGGACTATGCCGCCGAGGTTGTCCTTCAGGTCGCCACCTCCACTACCGGGCGCGAGATCGATATCGCGGACGCGGTGGTGCGGGTGAAATAAGCGCGCCCCTCCCATTCCAGAACCGCTTTGACCGGGAGCTGGGGAACTTCTAAATTCCGCGCGTGGAATCGGAAACCACCAATGTCGGAGCCTTCCGTCAACGCGACGTCACCGCCTTCTTTGCCCCCGCGAAATTCGGCTTCATCACGCGGCAGTTTCTCATCTTGAGCCAGGCCGTTTTCGGTCTCGGGGCTTTTGCATTTCTGACCGTCTCGGTCGGCCTGGCCAAGCTGTTTCGGTCGCGGAATGTCGTCTGGCCGGAGATCCGACGCCAGATACTTGTCGGCGGAGTCCGGCAGATACCCATCGCGACATTCATGGCCCTGGCCCTGGGATTCGTCGTGGCGGGGCAGTTGTTGGTTCTGAAGACGGTGACGGGGGTGCAGTCCCAGGCCTACGCCGGCGGCGCGATCGTCACCATCGTTGTCCGCGAACTGGGCTTCATGACGATCACCCTTCTCGCCCTGGCGCGCAACGGAACGAGCATGGTGATCGAACTCGGCACCGCGCGTGTCCGGGGCCAGACCCAGGCCCTGCAGGCCGCCGGGATCGATCCGATCCATTTTCTCGTCGTGCCCCGCGTCATCGGACAGGGCCTGTCTGTCTTCTGTCTGTCGTTTGGCTTCAACGTGGTCACGACGGTGAGCGCCTGGGTGTTCCTCTACGCCCTGGGGTTCACGTTGCCGGCGATCGAGTACGCCGACCAGCTGGTCGCCAATCTGCGGCCGCTGGACTTTCTCTTCCTCGCGGTCAAGCCCGCGATGTTCGGCGCGGTGGTCGGCTGCGTCTGCTGTTTCCAAGGGCTCATGCGACCGACCCGTCTGGAGCACATTGCGGCGGCAACCACGACCGCCGTGGTGGAAACGGTGGTCATCTGCGTCCTGCTGGACGCCGTGTTCGTCGGCCTGTTTTACCTGGTGTGAATCATGGGGGAAACGTCCGACAACGCGGCCGAGGCCCCGATCGAGATGCTCGACGCGCAGATTCGACATCCGGACATCGTCAGTTCCTGGCGCGTCAATGGCATCAACTGGCGCGTGGGGGCGGGCGAGTTCTGGGCGGTGGGCGGACTCCACTGGTCCGGCAAGACAAACCTCCTGCTGACCGCTGCCGGGATCAATCTCCGCTATCGGGGCCGGTTGAGGCTCTTCGGTCGGGAACTCGCGGACATGACCGAGGAGGAGCGGTTGCGGGAACGCCTGCGCGTCGGGGTCGTGTTCGGCGGAGACGGCCGGTTGATGCCGGATCGCAGCATCGCCGAGAATGTCGCGCTTCCGCTGCGGTATCTGCGCGGCGTCGATGACGAGGAGATGGAGGAGCGCGTGGGATTCGTTTTGGATCGCCTGGGGTTGATGGATGTCGCCCGTGATCCCGCCGGAGGGGTGGATCTGGGCCGTCGTCGTCGGGCCGCCCTGGCGCGCGCCGTTGTTCTGCGTCCGGAGGCAGTGCTGTTTGACCAGCCGCTGGAGGGTCTTGATCCCCGACAGCGCGCCTGGTGGCGGAAACTGCTTTGCAGCCTGCGCGAGGGGCACGAACTGGTCGACAATCGGCCCGTCGCGCTCGTTGTGGCGACCGAGGACCTGCGGCCGTGGCTGGACGTCGCGGATCGTTTCGCGCTTCTGGACGAGGGCCGTTTTCATGCGGTGGGGGATCGTCGCGCCCTGGAGGAATGCGGGCTTCTGATTGCCCGCGAACTTTTGGAACACGAAACCACGAGGAATTGAAACATGGCCAGACTCGCTCCCGGATTGCGCTCGCAACTCACCCGCGCCGAACGAACCGTCGGTTGGTTTGTCACCTTCACCTTGTTCGCGCTGGTCGGGGGATTCTGCGCCTATGTCTACCATACGGCCAAGCGCAAGGGCACCTTTGAGCCCAAGGCCTATTACCAGACCAGCATCAAGGACGCCGCGGGCCTGAAGGTGGGCGACCCGGTCAAGATGATGGGTTTCGACGTGGGGGAGATCACGGCCGTCATTCCGAACGAGCCCTACGCCTACTACAACGTCACCATCGAGTTCTACGTCCGGCAGGGCGGCGAGAACCGCTACTTCGACTACATCTGGACCGACTCCAAGGCCAAGATCGCCTCGGCTGACCTGCTCGGGAACCGCTTCATCGAGATCGTCAAGGGCAGCTACGGCCTCAAGACCGTGTGGGAACCCCGAGGGGAGGACAAGGAACTGCGTCGGCTGGATCAGATGAAGGACATCAAGGAGGACAAGGAGAAGCTCAAGGCTTGGGCCGCCGAAACCTACGCCGACGAACTGATCAGCTATGCCCGCTGGAGGAAGCTGCGCGAAATGCTCGAATTTGACGCCGCGAACGCGGGCTTCGACATGGAAGTCTGGAAAAGCTGGCGGGCGGAGGACGCCTCCTTCCACGACGCTTCGCCAAAAGCCATCCAGTCGGCCTGGGAAAAAGCCCTGAAGTATTCTCCCTTCAAGGAACCGACTCCCTTTCTCGGCCATCTTGCCGACGCTCTCCCGCCCGACAGGCTCAGGGAGATCTATGAACATCCGGCGTCCCTGCCCGGCAATTATCGCGATCCCGAGGCGCCCAAGCCCTACTACCTGGATTCCGAAGAATCCAAGGCCATCGGCGACGTCATCACCCAGGTGGCCGACCAGGTGGCGTCCGTGGTTGGCAAGGAGGGGGCCATTGGCGACCTGTTGATCAACGACTACATGAAGAACATGGTCACCAACCTGACCAAGCAGGGGGCGGTGGCCGACCTGGTGATGAACAAGGAGGTCCTCTCCATCGTGACGAATGTTGATGTCCTGACCCGATCGCTGTCCAGCAAGGGCTTTGTTGCGGACATGGTGATGAACGAGGAACTGGGCGGCGCCATCAGCGAGATGACCAACGCCCTGTCCAAGGTGACGAGTCTCGTGGGGCAGCTCGACGCCGCGCTCAAGCCCGCGCCGACGAATGCGGCGGTCGCGGACGCCGGTCCCGCCAAGACCAACGACATCGGCACCATCGTGAACGACCTGGGCAACATGCTGCGCAACGTGGAGGGAATCACCGGTTCGGTGGATCGGGAGTTGCGGGCCAACACCAACCTCGTCTCCCAGACCCTTGAAATCGCCAACGCCATGAAGGACCTGGCCAAGACCATCGAGGTCGCCCTGGGGCAGAACCCGGAGCTGGTCGGCAACGTCTCCAAGCTCACTGCCGAGATCGACGGCTTCATGCAGTTGCTCGCCCGCCACTGGTTGTTCCGCAAGGCCGCCGAGCAACAGACCAAGGACATCCAGGCGGCCTGGGCTTCGGCGGATGAAGCCGTTCTCCGCGTCGGCTCATTGGCCGGGAGGCTGCGCGCGACCACCGCGGCGCCATCGCTGGATGTCGGCAGACTCCGGCCTACGTTTGACGAGCTGAATGCGGCCGCCGTCGATCTCTCCGCACGGTCGGACAAGGTGGCCTACCTTGTGACCGACAATCCGACCCGCACGGGCGCCCTTGCGGAACTGGCGGCCAGCGCGCTCCGCCTGAGCGGGGAACTCAACGGGCAGCTCGCCAAGAACCCTGAGCTGGGCGAGAACCTGAAGGGCTTGTCCGAGACGGTCGGCCATTTCATGGCCGCCTACGGGACCAACGCCGTCGCTCGCGAGGCCAGGCAGAAGGCGGAAGCCCGCGCCGGGGAAACCGCCGAGACGGAGGAGGCCCCGAAGAAGAAGTTCTTCCGCAACCCCTTTCGATCCTCGCGGGGGCGGCGGTCGGATTGAGGAAGCTCAATCCGGCAGAACCCCTTTCTCCCTCAACCTCGCAATCTCCGAGGAGTAGCCGGCGCGGAAATCCGGATATTTCAAGAGGCTGCCGAGTTCCGCCTTGAGCTTCCGGTTGGAGACGCGCTTGTGGGTGATTGCGCGCTTGCGGCGTGTGAGTCCGTCTTCCGTCGCGATTGGCGGCATGGGGCGGTCCAAGGTCTCGGAAAGCCAACGGAAGAAGTCGACCTGAGGGACCGGTTCGTCGTCGCTCACGTTGTAGACCTCGCCCGGGCGCGCTCGCAGGAGAGCGTCGATAATCGCCGTCACGAGATCATCCAGATGGATCATGTTGATGAGGCGGCTGCCGTCGCCGGTCATCGTCGCCTCTCCCCGGAGATATTTCAGGAAGAGGTGTCCCCGTCCCGGCCCGTAGATGCCGGCGACGCGCAGGATGGCGGCCGGGAAGTCCTCGTTCTTGGCGACGTCGATTAGCAGTTGTTCTGTTTCAACCAGGATGCGGCCGGTTTCTGACGAGGGGGCGGTCTCGGCGTCCTCGGCGACCGTGGAGCCGTCGGTCTGGCCGTAGACGCTGGAGCTGCTGGTGTAGAGGTACTTCTGTGGCGGCGCGGGTTTCAGCCAGTCGAGGATCTTGCGCGTCCCTTCAAGGTAGACCTCGCGGTAGACATCGGCGCCGCCGCGTGAGGAGGAGACGAGGTTGACAATCCAGTCGAAGGGGCCGGGGAGCCGGGCAAGGGTCGCCGGATCGGTGATGTCGCCGGTCAACGGTTGGATGCCGGCCTCGGTCAGCTCTCCGGTTGTGTCCGGCGCGCGGCGGAGCCCGAAGACTTCATGCCCTTCCGCGGTCAAACGCGCGCCCAGGGGGACGCCGACGTAGCCGCAGCCGATGATGAGCGTGCGCATGGCGCAGAGTCTGCCAAAGCTCGGGCGGGGCGGACAGGGCTTTATCACGGAAACGCTCTCTTCTACACTCCCGCGCATGACCGAAACCGAACAAACGATCCTGGACAGCCTGATCGAACTGGAGGCGAAGATCGCCTCCATGGCAACCGCCGACCCGAAGCCGAATCTGATTCCGCTTTTTGACCGGTTGGACGAACTCACCCGCAGCCTGCCCAGGGGAACATCTCCCGATCTGCTGCACTACCTCCACAAGAAGAGCTACCAGAAGGCGCGGCTGTTCCTGCAGGGCCGCGACGCGGAGAATGCGGAGGGAAACTGTCGCGGGCATGTTTGAGGACGCGATCGCCGCGATTGTCACCCCGGTAGGCGAAGGCGGACTGGCGGTGATCCGGATCTCGGGCGGGAATGCTCTGGAGATTGCGGATCGTTGTTTCGTTGCGGCGGGAGGAAAGGCGGCGATGCCTTCGGCGGCTGACTCCCACACGATTCATTATGGCCGGATCTATCGCGATGGCGACGTTGTGGACGAGGTCCTGTTGTCTGTCTTGCGCGCGCCACGGACCTTCACGCGGGAGGATACGGTGGAGATTTCCTGCCACGGCGGACTGTTGGTTGCGAAGACGGTGTTGGACACGATTCTGGAGGCCGGAGCCCGGGTGGCCGAGCCGGGCGAATTCACCCGGCGGGCCTTCCTGAATGGTCGTATTGACCTGGCGCAGGCTGAGGCCGTTGCGGACCTGATCCACTCACGCACGGAACTGGCCCTGTCGGCCGCGAACGAGCAACTGGCCGGCCGACTCTCCCGGCGCATTGACGCCCTGCGGGATGGGTTGATGCGGACGTTGGCCCACGTGGAGGCGCATATTGACTTTCCAGATGAGGACATTGCGCCGGACACGCGTGATCAATTGCAGTCCGGCCTGAATGATGGCTTGGAAGCCATGGAACGGCTGCTCGCCACCGCTGATGAGGGGAGGATTCTGCGCCTTGGCATCCGGGCGGCCATTGTCGGGCGGCCGAACGTAGGCAAGTCCAGCCTGCTGAACGAGTTGTTGGGACGCGACCGGGCGATTGTCTCCGCCACCGCCGGCACGACCCGGGACACGATCGAGGAGACCGCGAACATCCAGGGAATCCCGGTGGTGTTTGTCGATACAGCCGGACTGCGCGACGCAGGGGACGAGATTGAGGCGGAGGGCATTCGTCGAAGCCGCGACGCCGGCGAGCACGCGGATCTTATTCTTCATGTCCTGGATGGCTCAAGAGAACTGGTCCGGGAGGACCAGCGCATTCTCGACGATTTCTCCGGGAAGAAACGCATCCTGATCATCAACAAATCGGACCTGGAGCGACGGCTGGAACTCCCCGAAGCGCTTGAGGGGGCGGTGGTCGCGACCAGTTGCGCGACCCCGGGAGGGACGGACTCTTTGAAGCTGCGGATCAAGGAGACGGTCTGGTCCGGCGAAATCAGGGCCGACATGCTGGAGGTCATGATCAATTCGCGACATCAGGACGCATTGCGCCGCGCGTCTGCGGCGATCCGAAGGGTGGTGGAGGCCTTGGAGGCCGATCTCACGCTGGAATTGGCTGCGATGGACCTGCGGATTGCCGTGGCGGCGGTCGGGGAAATCGTCGGCAAGACCACGACGGAGGATCTGCTGGACTCCATATTCTCGCAATTTTGCCTCGGTAAATAGGTGGAAGGCGGCATGGGGGAGCGGTCTTGAGGTTGGCCGCAAACCAAGGTTGCCTTGCCGGTGGCAACCCAGTATTGTCCTCCCGACCGCGCCTGCCGGGCGTGGCGAAGAGGGGAGTCATTCCCCGTTGGACGCGCGACAACACAGCTGAAAGCACAGGTCATGCCCGAACAATTGACGGACAGCGAGAAGGCGCAACTGGCTCAGACGATTGAGATGTTCGAGGTGATCACTCAGTCGCAGCCGTCCGACTACCAATCCCTCGAAATCCTCAAAGAAGCGTACGTCAAGCTGGGGCGGGACGATGACGTCAAGGATTGCGCCAAGAAGATTGCCAAGGCGTACCAGCTGATGGGGCAGCTTTCCTCGGCCATCTTGGAGTGGGAGAGCATCGCTTCCCAATATCCTGACGATCCCGATGCCGCCAAGGCCTTGGAAGAGATTGAGAAGGGCATGGTGCCCGCTGATGACGAGGCACACGAGGAGTTTGCGGCCTCTGTGGCCTCCGCTCCCGAGGCTTCCGAAGGCGATGGAGTCCCCACCGGGTTGGACGAGGGCAAAGAGGCGTTGAAACGGATTTTTGTCGAAGGTCGGATCTTGCAGGAGGGCGATTTCAACGACTCCTGGCCGGATCCGGACGCCTATCCTCCCGGTCAGGTCGTCCCGCCGTTCGTGCAGTTGCTCGCGGATCGCGGCTTGGTCGAGGTGGAAGCCTCGCTGAGGCTGATCGCGGAACGCACCAAGCTGGGCTACCTCCCGTTGGCCAAGTACGATGTGGATATCGATCTGGCCCGGACCTTCGATCGCGACACCTGCAAGCGCTGGTGCGTCCTGCCCTTGGAGAAGATGAGCAAGTCCATCCTCGTGGCCACCGCCAATCCCTTCAACCAGCAGGCCACCGCTGAACTCGAATATGGGCGGAAAGGACGCCTGCAGTATTACCTGGCGCCGCCGGAGCATCTGGTCAAGGCCATCGCCGCCGTCTTCCATTAACCCCGATCCACCATGGCTTCATTTCAAGATCGAATCATCGATGCGATGATCCAGGACGGTCTGCTGACCAACGAGCAGCGCGAGGAACTGTCGGTCAAGCAGAAGGAGAAGGGCACGCGCATGCTCAAGCTGATTGTTGACGAGTCCTACGTCAACGATCAGGACCTTGCGGTCTGTATGGGGCGGGTGCTGAAGACGCCGCCGATCAATCTCCAACGCATCGGCATCGAACCGGAAATCGCGGAGCTCGTTCCGAAGGACATGTGCAAGAACCACAAGGTTCTGCCGATCTCCCGTTTGGAGAACCTCCTCTTCTTGGCCATGTCCGATCCCCTGAACGTGATCGCGCTTGATGACATCAAGCGCATCACGAACATGGACATCCAACCCCTGATCGCCACGGAGAAGACGATCACCGACAAGCTGGACAACCTCGACTCTGGGGGGAAGACCAGCATGGAGGACCTCATCAACGACGCCGAGAAACAGGCGGAGCTCGAGGCCGAGGCGGAGAACGCCGAGCATGTCGATGAGAGTCTCGACGATCTGGAGAGCATGGATGTTGAGGGCGCGGGCGAGGAGGCCCCCGTCATCAAGATGGGCAACCTCATCCTTGTCCAGGCGATCAAGGAGCGGGCCAGCGACATCCACATCGAGCCCTTCGAGAAGATGATTCGCCTGCGCTATCGCATCGACGGCGCGCTGGTGGACATGACCCCTCCGCCGAAGAAGATGCAGATGGCGCTCACGTCCCGCCTCAAGATCATGAGCAACCTCGATATCGCCGAGCGCCGCCTGCCGCAGGACGGACGCATGCGGATGAGGGTCGGGGGGCGGGCGATCGACCTGCGCGTCTCGTTCCTTCCCGTCGTGCATGGCGAGAAGTGCGTGTTGCGTGTTCTGGACAAGTCGAACCTCTCGGCCAGCATCGACAAGCTGGGCATGGATGAGTCCACGCTGGAACGCTTCAAGGTGGCGGTGCGTTCGCCGCACGGTCTGATCCTGGTCACGGGCCCCACAGGCTCCGGCAAGACGACCACGCTTTACTCCGCCCTTGCCGAAGTCAACAAGCCGGATGTGAACATCGTCACGGTGGAGGATCCGGTGGAGTTCCAGATTCCGGGCATCAACCAGGTCCCCGTGAAAAAGGAGATCGGCCTGACCTTCGCCGCCGCGCTCCGCTCCATTCTCCGACAGGACCCGGACATCTGTATGATCGGGGAGATTCGCGACGAGGAGACCGCGGAGATTGCGGTCGAGGCCGCGCTCACGGGGCACCAGGTGCTCAGCACGATGCACTGCAACGACGCTCCCGGCGCGGTCACGCGTCTGGACGACATGGGCATCGCCCCCTTCCTGATCTCCTCCTCGGTCATCCTGGCCTGCGCCCAGCGTCTCCTGCGGCGTGTGTGCAAGACCTGCAAGGAGGAAGTGGAATATCCCGCGCAGATGTACAAGGATCTGGGAATTCCCACGGATTACTACGACGGTGTGCAGCTGTATCGCGGCCGCGGCTGCGAGCGCTGCAACAAGGGCTACGCCGGACGCTGCGCTATCATCGAGGTCATGACCGTGAGCGATGAGATCCGGAAGCTGGTCCTCAAGCGCTCCAGCGGCATGGAGCTCATGGAATGCGCGAAGGGCGAGGGGATGAAGACCCTCCGCATGGTCGCGCTGGACAAGGTCCGCGAGGGCATCTCCACGCTCGAACAGGCCCTGGCGTTGACCTCCGGGCACTGATCCAGGAACTGGTGGTTGGAAGCTGAATCGCGCAACAACCCGTTCGGAGCGGTGGAGTCTTTCTTGGGGCTCCTTGGGGTGAGCGATTTCCTGTCTTCCGATTCTCCACAACTCCATCATTCCGGTCGGCATTCCACCGTCGAAGTCTGAACCCGCATTCCTCCGATGATCGAACTCGAAGAAGCGCTTGAACGCATCCTTGCCGCCGTGCCGGCGCCGTGTCAGGAAACGGCTCCCCTCGCCGAGGCTTTGGGGCGCGTCGCGGCGGAGTCGATCGGTTCCTCCCTCAATCTGCCGGCGTTCGACAATTCGGCGATGGATGGCTACGCCTTGCGCGCGGACGATGTAAAGGGCGCCAGTGAGTCCTCTCCCGTGACACTTGCGCTGGTTGGTCGGGTTCCCGCCGGTTCGGTCTGGTCCGGGCCGGCGATCGGGGCCGGGCAGTGTGTTCGAATTTTTACGGGGTCGCCACTGCCGGAGGGCGCGGACGCCGTGATCATGCAGGAGGACACCCGGGTTGCCGGCGATTCGGTCGAGTGCCTCGATGCGGTCAAACCTTGGGAGAACGTTCGGTTGGCGGGAGAGGATGTGAAGGTGGGCGCCCGGCTTGTTGAAGCCGGCGATCCCATCACTGTGGGGCGGATGTCGGTTCTGGCGGCGGTGGGCGTTCCCGAGGTTGTCGTAGGGAGGCGTCCCGTTGTCGGATTGATCGCGACCGGCGATGAGCTCTGCGAGGCCGGCGAGACGCTCAAGCCCGGCGAGATCTTCGAATCCAACCGACGGACCTTGGCCGGTCTGGTTGCGCGCGCCGGCGGCGTCCCGGTGGAGTATCCCATCGTTCCCGACCGGTTGGACGCGACAGTGTCCGCGCTGGAGCAGGCCTTTGCGGAGTGTGACTTCGTCGTCAGCTCCGGCGGCGTTTCGGTGGGCGAGCTGGATTTTGTGAAGGAGGCGTTCGAGCGGCTGGGGGGCTCGCTGGAATTCTGGAAGGTGCGCATCAAGCCGGGTAAGCCGTTTGTCTGCGGCCGGCTGGGGGGAAAGCTGTTGTTCGGCCTCCCGGGCAATCCGGTATCGGCCCTGGTCACCTTCCTGATGTTGGTCCGGCCCGCAATACGGCATTTTCAGGGCGCGAAGGACTGTGACGCCGGCTTTATGGCCGGCGTGTTGACCGAACCGTTGGCCAACCGCGGTGATCGGCGGCACTTCGTGCGCGTCCGCATCGACGGCGAGGGGAGAATACGGTCCGCCGGCATGCAGGCGTCACACGCGTTGAGCGCGCTGCTGGAGGCGAACGGTCTGGTGGATGTCCCGCCGGACACGACGCTGGCGGCCGGATCGAAGGTGAGGGCTCTGCGGTTGGAATAACCGCAAAAGGGGAGCGAAGGGGGAGGGTTGCAGCGGCCTGCGAGGCTTGTCGGAGTTGCCGGGATTCACCCGGTGGGAGCCCATTCCATTGCTCCGGCTAGCGGCAACTCCACCACTCCGTTTCTGTTCGGAGCGCGGACTCAGAAAATGTCTCGCTTGGGACCGCGGTTTCGACCGGGACGCAGGCTCTCGCGAGGCGCCGGCGAGGAGTTCGCGTCCTGTCGGGGAGCCTGCGGCAGCAGCACGCGTTGTTGGTTCGCGGGGCTGGTGAGATCCATCAGTCCGAGGCCTTGGGAGCCCGGATAGGCGCCGAGGTTGCCGGCCTGCAGCTGGGCGGCGCCGGTGTCCGGTTGCTGGGACTGCTGGCCGAAGCCATCCTTGGCGATTCCATTTGGGACACCGCCCGGCGTTCCGCCGAACGGGTCGACTCCGGGCGCGGCGGCGACTCCCAAACTCGACTTGAGCCGGTCGACGTGCTCGCGCTGGAAGGCGAGGCTCGATTGCGGGGAGAACGCGCCCTGCGCTTCAGGTTGAGAGGAAGGCTGCGGCGTGGAAGCGTCGGCGGTTGCCGGCTGTCCCGGATTCTCCGTTCCAGGCGAGGCGGACAGGAGGGCGGGGGAATTCTGCTGAAGTTGCATGCGCAGTCTCGCGATGTCCGCTTCGGGATCGGCCCCGCCCCGGGAATTCCGCTCGGTCGTGGAACCTCGCCGCGACGTCCCTTGGTTGCCCGCGCGCTTCTCGCGTTCCCGATCGAGGAATCTCTCCATTTCCGTGCGCTTGATCTCGCCCTTGGCGACCTCGTCATCCTCCCCCAGGATTTCCTTCTCGATGCGCTCGGAACCGAGTTCCTCCGTGGATTGGAACGCCCAGTCCCTTTCCTTTTCGTCCTTCTTCGTCCTCAGACCGCCGGAAAGGGTGGTCGGAGCGGTGAAGATCGCGTCGCTCGCCGAGGGGCCGCTGTCCTTGTCCCGCGCGAACGCGCCGGACTCGAACAGCGGACGGGCGTTCAGGGAGCGGTGGTATTGTGTCTGACGGCCGTCCCGGCCCGAGAAGAGGATTTTTTCGCCGGCCGCAGCCCGTGTCGCGCCGAACGCCATGAGGGCGACGATCAAGGGGAGGAGGTTGGCGGGTCGGGATGTCATGACTTCCTGATCCATAGTCGCGAACCGCGTCCGCGTCAAAAGACAATTGTGTTTCCGGTCCTTGACGCTTCCGCCACGCGGCCGTCACGCGGCCCGGCAAACCTACGATCGTTGTGTATCAATCGGTCAACTGTCTCAGCGCCTGACTCACAGGCAAACCAATCCGGGAGGTTGCGATCACGGGCGCGGGGCTGCCCAGCTCCGCGCCCTCCCACCTTCTGCGTTCTGATCATTTCCCAAACGGCGACCGGGGGACCTCCTTCGCCGCCTTGCGCGCCTCCTTCATCGAGGCGACATCATCCTTCAATTCCACGATCTTCCAGAATTCCGGGAAGCGGTAGCTTTCGCCGGGCTTGAGCTTGATCTCCGGGCTGAGGACGTTCAATTCGAGGAAACGATCGTTCCAGGACGCCGTCACGGTGCAGCCGCTCTCCGAATAGTTGCCCGTTTCATAGTGGGGGAAATACTTCACATAGAGGTAATGTCGCCAGGCATAGGCGACCCAGCCGGCGTCGCTGTCCAAGCCGATCTGCATGGGGGGGTGGGCGGCCTTGGCGAAGAGCATTCCGCGTCGAACCTCCAGGTCTTCCGATTCCGGCGTGTCTTCGGCGTAGACGAATCCCGTCGGTCCGTCCTGCCGGACGGCCCAGTCATTCTTGAAGCGGCTCTTCTTGTTGACGGGGATGATCAGGTAGCCGTGGGGGTGGAGCAGGGTGCGGTCGCGATGGCAGAAGGAAACCTCGCGCGGCGACACGTTGGTGATGGTCTGGCTGAGGCCGAGGTCGCCGGATTCAGGGTCGATCACCACCTCCTTGCCCAGTCGCACGCCGAGCAACGGATCGGGCAGGCTGTGCACATCGACCGTGAAATCGCGGGGGAAATTCGAACGATACTGGCCGCTCGACAGCGTGGGCCGGGGCGGGAAGCCGCGCGACTCCGGGCCGAGGTCAAGCTGGTAGCCGCCGCTTTCCAGCGCGCCGCCGGCTCCGCGACGGGTGGGCAGCCAGAGGAGATTCTCACCCTCGATGCCGTAGAAGAGGATCCGTCCGCCGAAGGAGGGCGTCACCATGGCGCTGATGCCTGTGTCCTCGGAGAACAGCCGGATCGCGCCGGGCTCTCCCTCGAAGGTGCGCAGCTCGGTTCCTTCGGGAAGAAGCACGGGGGAATTCGCCGCGGGGGCGAAGACGGGGAGGGCAAGCGCGACAGTCAGCGCGAGTAGTGAACGGCGGTTTCGCATGACGTCCGCAGGGATAAACCCGTGCGGCGGGTTTGCCAATGCAGAAGCGGAAAAACTCAGATCCATTCCCGGACCTGTTCCTGGAAGCGGTTGTAGAGGTAGCCGAGCGCGATCAGCGCCAGGCCGAGCCCCATGAAGCTGAGGACGCGGAAGCCCTGCGAAAGCTGCCAGACGTCGACCAGAAAGACGCGTCCGAGCGCGAGGGCCAGGATGGCGATGCCGAGGCGGCGGTATTCGCGTTCGCGGATGAGGAAGCCGATTCCCGTCAGCAGGAAAGCCAGCAGCGCCCAGGCGACGGTCAGCAGGAAGCCGTTCTGCACGTTGAGAGCCGCGCGGGTGGACCAGAGCCAGAGCGTCGCGCCGCCGGTCAGGATGATGACGGTGTGGTGATTCCGGGTGAGAGGGAAGAGTTCGCGGAAGCGCGCGGTCAGGAGATGGCGGCCCATGAGCATGACGATGGCGATGAGGTTCGCCGCGCCGGCGTGGTCTTTGTCCAGTCCATTGGCCCAGAAGAGCAGGAGGCCGGTTCCGATGAAGGCGGAGCCGGTTTCCGCCCGACCGGGGACCTTGTCGAACGCCCCGCGCAGGAAGACGGCGGTCCCGACCGTCGCCAGCACGAGCAGGCGCCACTGAGTGTCGAAGTACTCGATGACGTAGAGCGTGCCCAGGATGACCGCGCCGACTCGCGCAAGTACAACGGCCGGGGTCAGCGTTTCGGCCAGCTTGATCGCGGCGCCGCCGAAACGGTGTTTCCATTCGCTGCCGGCCAGGGCGTAGCCGCCGAGGACGAGCACGGGAACCAGGGCCGCCCACCACGCGGGGTGACCGAAGAGCAGTTGCTTGTGAAACTCCCAGATGCTTTCGAGCAGGAAGAACTGCCCTGCGACCGCCAGCGGCCACAGGCGGGCGACGCCGCCGGCCAGGCCGAACAGCACGGCCAGCAGCGCGGAGACCGCCAGCCAGGTTTCCGGTTGGAAATGGCCATCCAGCGCGACGTGGAAAAGTCCCACGACCCCGGCCGAGCCGAGGGCGGGCAATGTCTTCCTCCAATCATCATACATGGGCAACGTTGTCTGCCGTTGCCACCAGAGCAGCATCGGGAGCGAGAAGGCGGCGGTGGCCATCGGGCTCCATAGCGGAAGGTCCGGGCGCGCATGGGCCATGGCGTAGCCGATGGCCTCGGCCCCCAGCAGGAAGACGGAGCCGAGATGGCTGAGCGTCCGGAGCGGGAGTCCGCGATGCGCCAACGCCAACAGCGCGGCCTCCGCCGCCAGCGCCGGACCGCGCCAAGCGGGGTCGAGATGGCGGATGGTTGCGAGGCCAAGCAGGGCGCAGATGGCCAGCGAATACCAGCCGATCGTGGTCCTCTCAAGGTCGCCGTCGATGCGCAGCCGATTCCGGCGTTCGTGCCAGACCAGCGTTGTCAGCGTCGCCGCGATGACGACTGCAGGATTCAGCAGGGGGGCGGGAGGCAGTGTCGCGAGAGCCTTGAAGCTGGAGCCCTGCGCGCAGGCCAGGTAGCCGAGTCCGAACAGACTCAACGCGCGCACGCGGAGTTTCTCGATCGAGAGGATGACGGCGATGCCGGTCAGGGCCAGAACCGGCGCCCAGGCTTGCTCCTCCAGGTTTTGCAGGGTTGCGACAAACCAGGGAATGAGTCCGGCGAGCGAGAAGAACGCGACGGAGCCTTCCTCCACCGGGACAGGCGGGGACGCGGGTTGTTTCTCGGTTTCGGATCCTCCTTCGCCGGACCGTGCGCTTGAGCCAAGCCGGATTCGGTTCAGCCACCACGCGTTGAACAGCATCAGCAGGCCGAGCGCAATCCCCAGAGCGAGGCCGGAGCCGTTGAAGGGGCGGATGTCGTCCAGGGCGAGCAGGACTGCCAGGATGGCGGTGAGGTGGCCGCCAACCGTCATGAGGACGCTGCGCCGGGTGTGGCCGAGCAGGATCAGGATGACGCTTTCGATGCCGAGGGACAGGGCGAGTTGGGCGCCTGTGAACCAGGCCATGATGCCCCAAGTGACGAGCAGCAGCCCTTGGACGAGGTAGCTGTTCTCCGCGGTCGGCTCGTCGGGCAGTGAGCGGTTGGCGACGACGCTCAAGCCGAGCAGGACGGCGCCGATGGTGAGCGGGAAGGCCCAGAACGTGTCGGGATAGGCGAGGTTGGTTGTGAACGCGCCGAACAGGACCAGCAGGGCGTTGTTGGCCGTCAGGAAGAATGCGCGGTTTCCACGGTCGAACTCCCCCGATCTCGAGACGAACACGGCGACGGTGAAGACGGTCCAGTAGCTGAACAGGAATCCGGCCCCCAGCCAGAAGTCCCAGGCCTCAAGAACGCCGCTGCGCCAGATCTCGGCCCCGTGATGATGGAACCGCCAGAACGCCCAGCCGCCGTAGGTTCCCGCGAGGCTGACGAAGGAGAGGACGGCCCAACGATTGCGCACGAGGAACCACACAGCGGCGAGCGAAAGGGCGAGGTTGGAAAACAACGTGAAGGCGCCGGTCTCGTTCACGCCGCTGGTGTAGTAGGCGAGGCCGATGGCGAAGAGGGCCATGACCTCGGACTTTCGCCGGTCCGCGAGCCACGCGGTGAAGCCGGCCCAGGCCAGCAGCAGCGCGCCGGCGATGAATTCGTTTGAAATGACGCGCAGGGGCTCGAAGTAATGCGCCGCGTAGGTCGTGAAGTAGACCGAGGCCAGTCCACCGGCGAACAGGACCTGGGCGTAGTTCCTCAGGGATTCCCGGCCGCGCTGCAGCCACGCTCCTGCGCCGAGCAGGATTCCGCCGATGACGTAAAGCCCGGCCACCTTGCCGACCGGTCCCGCGTGGACGATCCAGTTCGTGTAGGCCAGCTTGGCGAGAAACCCGACGCCCGTGAGCAACATCACGACGCCCACGCGGACAAACCAGTAGGAGCCCAATTCAAATTCAAATGAGGAGCCTTCTTTCGGCTCCTCGCTTTCCTTCCGTGAAATGGCGGACGCGGGGGGCGGGGCGACGGTTTCATTTAGCGGGCGTGGTCCCGGCGCGCTCTGTGGGGTTGCGGTTTGCTTCTTTTCAGGCTGGGGGGCGGCGGCTTTCACGATCGGTGAAGCCGTTCCGGCTGGGATGGGGGCCGGCTTGGCAGCGGGTTTCGGGGCGGCCATTGGCAGCGGCGGCGGAACGGCGGGCTTGGGCGCATCGGACAGGGTTTGGAGGATCTCCCGGCGTCGGGACGACGGTTCCGCCTCGGTTTCGCCGCTCTTCGCTTCCAGTCTGGCGAGCCGTGTGTCCAAGGAGGTCAGTTGTCCGCGCAGCTGCTCCAGATCCGTGCGCAGGAGACCGAGTTCGTGTCCGGGTGCGTTGTTCATCTTGGCAACCAGACTAGGCTGGTTGGCGGCGAGGGTGTTAATCGATTGATTTCTTGGCTGAATCGGCGTGAGTGATGACGCCCGTTTTTCCTTGCCCGTCGAAGCGGAGGCGAATCAGGCTGGCGATCGAGCCGGATTTGCCAGTCCGGTCGAGTCAACCGACACACCCGAATGGACACACCGGAACAGATCAAAGGAACCTGCTCGGAATGCGACGGGCATCTGCAATTCCCGCCCGGCGCGTTGGGCCAGAAAATCAACTGCCCGCATTGCGGGGAGAAGACGGTTCTGCGCGATCCCTCGGGAGCCGTGCCGGTTGTCGAGGTGATGGACGCGGCGGCGGAGCCGGGGAATGCCGGTGATACGGCCGACGATGCCAAGGGCAGGGTGGCGGGTTTCGCGAAGGCCGCCGCCGAGGCCGCAAAGAAGGCCTCGGAGAAGGTCCGGGATCTCAAGGATTCAGAGGAGGTCCAGGCGTTGAAGGAAAAGGCAGGTCGGGCTGTGGCGGATGTCCGGGACAAGGCCGCAGCTGAAGCGAAGGCCAATCCCGCCGGCTTTCGAAAGAAACTGATCGTGGTCGGGGCGGCGCTGGCGGTCGTTGTGGTCTTCCTTCTTTTTCGGACCCAGCCGTGGAAGTCGGATTTTGATCGGGCCCTGCTGCGCGCCAACCGCGGCGAAGCGAAGGCGCAGCATCTCGCGGCGTCGTTTTTCCTGCGCGGCGACGGCGTCGAGAAGAATGGCGCCAAGGCGGTCGAATGGTATTCCGCGGCGGCGGAGCAGGGTTTCGCGGATTCCCTGGTGACGCTGGGCTCGATGTATCTTCAGGGCTTTGAGGTGGAGCCGGATCCTGAGGAGGGATTCCGACGTTTCATGTTGGCGGCGGAACTGGACGACGAGGTCGCGAAGTCGGTTGTCGGGGAGTTGCTTTGGCGTGGGCAGGGCGTCGCCCGGAATCCCGGCGAGGCGAGGAAGTGGCTGGAGGAATCCGACGATCTCGCGGACAGCCTTTTCTTCCTCGGACTCATGCACGCGACCGGTGAGGGCGTCGAGCAGCACGTGAACAAGGCAATCGATCTGCTGGAGGACGCCGCGGATCTGGGGCACGCCGATGCAGGCGGCGCGCTGGGCTTCATCTACGCGACGGATGCTGAGGAAAAGGACGAGAAGAAGGCGGTCAAGTTCCTCACAAAGGGGTCGGAGGCCGGCTCCGCGCAGGCGACCCACTTGCTGGGGCTGTGCCATCTCGAGGGATTCGGCGTGCGCACGGACAGGACCCTGGCTCTGAACTTGGTCGAGAAGGCCTCCTCGATGGGCTGCAGCGAGGCGGAGAACTCTCTGCGTCATATGGACAATCCCTCCGGTCCCAGCCTGTTGGCCTCGGTCGCGAAACTCGGAATCGGCATCTTCGATCCGGGACGCTCGGCCGATTATGACCAACATTGGGAACGGTATCGGCGGTAGGGGGGGGCGAGTCTTGGTTTGGTCATGAATTTCGCGACAGCGTTTTGGAGAGCGGCGCCGCGCGCCGCTTTGCAGCGTTTCCGATTTCCAGCACGACGCGCGGCGGTTCCTTCGCTCCGTGAGGTGGTTTGAAATTTGATTGCCGTCCGGATTCACTGCCCGACCAAGCGGCGCGCGGCGCCGCTCTCCAGAACGCTGTCGTGCGATCGGTGGTTCCTGCAGGTGTTCAGAGGCGTGGGTTCGGGGCGTTTTACGGCTTCCCTGGTTGCGGGCCCTTCAGGAGCTTCCCCACGGTCGCGCGCCACAGCTCCACATCGGACTTGCGGCATTCCGCATGGCCGGCGTTTCCGAACACGACAAGCCTGCCTTCGCCAGCGAGGTTTTCGACCACGCGTTGCCCGTCCTCGGCTCTGACCCGTGGGTCTTTTGCCCCCAGCAGGACCAAGGTCTGACACGATACCTTGCGGGCGTGATCGAGGGGGTTGTGCGCGAAACCGTTGAAGCCCTGTTGGACGCCGCCCCAGAAGACGAGCAACCGGGCGGACGGAAACGAAGGAACGCCCATCGCCTCAAAGCGACGCTCGACTGTGGTCAACATGCGGTCAAATGGCGCCTCGACAATAATGCGATCGGCTTCGATACCGAGTTCCCCGACTGCGCGGAGGATCGCGACCCCGCCGAGGGAGACGCCGTGCAGGTGGATCGGTTGACCGGGGAAGCGTTCGCGCGTCCAGGCGACGGCGGCGGCGACATCGGCGGCCTCGTGCCAGCCGATGCTGGTCATGTCGCCTTCCGAGTCGCCGCTGCCATGGAAATCGACCAGCAGCGTGGTGAAGCCGAGCAGGCGGAACTCTTCGGCGGCCGGCAGCAGGGAGTCCTTGGAGCCTGCGTAGCCATGGAACAACGCGACGACGCCCGGGCTTTCGGGGTGTTCGATCAACCACGCCTCCAACCGTAGGCCGTGCGCGCCGGAGAAGGTGAGGGTTTCGAAGGAAAGACCGTGGTCTGCGGGTGTGGAGGTGTTTTCCGGACGCGGCACGGAGACCCCCAGGAACAGGGCATTCAGTTTGCCGGCGATGCCCAGGTCTTCCGGGCGCCCGGTCCGTTCTCCACCGGTCGCGAACCGTGTCATCGCCCGCGCGTGACGGTAGGCCACGAAATTCAGCGCGACGAAAGAGGCGAGCAGCAGGACAAGCGCGATCGTGGCCACACGTCGGCGCGACCAACGCCTGCGGGGCGCAGCTGTTTCTTCGGCGGTTGTGGTGGATTGGCTCACTCGTCGTGGAAGACGCCGGCCAGTGAACGCCCGATGCCTCGCGCGCTCAAATCGATATTTTCGAATTTGGGTTCGCGTAGCGGAGGGGGCAGCCAAGGCGGGGTCGACGCAGATCTCTGTTAATCCGGGATGTCCGTTCCTCCCGGCGCCTTTTCTGGCCCTTCCCGGGGCACGGCGACAAGAATGTCGCCGCTCCTTGATCGGCCTTCGATCTTCCCTGGAGCTTCCGGTTGGGAAAGGGGCGGCCCTTTTGAGTCGCATCGCGCTGGTGGGCGCTGTATCGGGGACGTCCGCATGGCCGCCGTTGAAGAACAGACTGACGCTGCATCGAAGGGAGGGGGGCTCTCCGTCTTTTTCGGCTGGCTGGGATCGCGGTTGGCTGCGCTTTACACCGTCGGCGAGTCGCCGGCGGACGAGAAGGGCTGGGCGGCGTCGGAGTTTTCCCGGGTCTGGGGCCGGGTGATCATCCTGTTTCTAGGACTGGCCGCGGTGAAGTTCCTGATGTTGGCGCGGTTGGGGGGGCACATGTTTCAGATCCACTGGCGGGTGCCGGGGCGGGCGGCGGGCTGGTTCGAGTATTCCTGTTTCTTCCTGGTTGGCGCGGCCGGGGTGTTCGGCATGGTCCGCCTGGCGCGGGTGTGTCGGGATCTGCCCGTGTCCGCCGCGCGCGCCGCGAACGCCTGGCTCGTGGTCCTCGGATTGACCGGGATCTTCCTTTCCTTTCATGAGGGCGAGTGGAACTGGCTTCTCCCGGTCATGGAGGGGACGCTCGATGTCGGCGACCTGTGGAGTTACATGTCAATGAATCTGTTCTTCCGTTCGCCTTACTTGGGCGTGTGGATCGCGGTCTATGCGGCGATCGCTTTCGGGTTGGTTCGGACGGGCAGGGAGCGCGGGCTCCTGTATGTGACGGCCGCGTTCTTCGCGGTCTATTACCTGGTCTTTCTCAACGACCTGGTCCGGCGCGGGGACGACCTGTTGCTGCTGGCATGCCTGGGAGTGTGTGCGATGCTTGGGCGCGGCGACGCGTCCAGCAGGGCGCGGATGTTTGTCTGGACGGTGGCGGGCGTTTCGTTGCTGGCGGTGGCCGCCTGGTTTCAGCGGCATGGAGATCGATATGAAACGACTCCGGGCTACGCGAGCCTGTTGGTGTCCGACGGGGCGGTTTTGTTCGGCGTGTCGATCTGGTATGCCGCGCGGTTCGGATACCTGGCGGTTTGGTCCCGGTTTGTCTTCTTCTTCTTTGTGTCGTTCCTGCTGCTGAGCAGTCATCACTATCCGCAGGCGGGAAACTTCAACAACCTGGCCCTCTTCGCGCTCACCCTGCCGCGCTACCTCGCACAGGAGGCTCTGCTGGTCGCGGCGCTCGCCGCGGCGCTTTGTTTTGTGAGCCGTCGCCGACCGGGGCGATCGATGATCTGGTTCGACGTCCTAGCCTTCCTCACCCTGCTGACCGCTGTGGTGGACTACAAGATCCTGGCGACGATGGGCGTGCGGCTGGACTGGAACGTGATTGCCATGTCCAACAGCCTGAAGATGATCTGGCGGATGGCGCTGCCGTATCTCCCGGCGGCGTCGGTCGCGCTGGCGCTTGGATTTGGCGGCTACGCCTTGGCGGTGTGGCAGGTCTGCGGTCGACGCTCGAAACTGGTTGAAACGGCGTTGAGGCAAAGACGTTCGGTCTGGCTGCCGCTGGCCCTGCCGCTGGTTGTGTTGACGCTGGTGGGATTGGCCCGGGTGAATGGCGACAAGGCGCGCGGGATCGGATTGTTCGCCGTCGCCGCGACGAGCCCGGTCGCGAAGGCCCTGCTCAACGAACGTTACGATCGGGAAGAATTCGAGACATTGGCGCGGGAACTGAAGTTGTTTCCGGGACGCGGGGCGGGGCGGCGCAGGGAAGAAGCCAAGGCGGAAGGGGAGCGACCGTTGAACGTGTTCCTCATCATCATGGAGTCGAGCTACAACCGGCACCTCTCCCTGTTCGGCTGTGACGATGAAACCCAGCCATTGCTTTCCGCCTACAAGGAACGCATGGAGCTGTTTCCCAATTTCTACTGCAATTTCCCCACGTCGAATCACGCGCGCTTTTCCGTCCTTACCGGGCTGCTTTCCCCCAAGGACTATGTGTCCTACACCAATCCCCGCATCGAGACGCCCTCGCTGTTCGAGATCTTCCACGCGCGCGGCCATGCAACCGCGGTCTACGATTCGTGCTTCTTGGACTACGTGCGGTTCCGGGATTTTCTGGCGCATCGCGACGTCGACGCGCTGCATGACTGCGACACGATGCCGGGTCGGGAGAACTTCAGGAAGGTGTCCTGGGGGCTGGAGGAGGAATGCACGCGGGACGCCATTGTCCGGCAGTTCGAGGCGTATGCGCGGAGCGGCGAACCGTTTGTCCTGAGCTATCTTCCGGTGGCGCCGCACTATCCCTACGACACGGTGGAGAAGCGGTTCCAGAAGTTCAGTTACATGGATGATGCCCTGCTCCGGGGAGATTACACGGGAAGATACAAGAACGAGCTGCTTTACCTCGACTGGGTGATCGCATCCATGATTGACGCCCTGCGCGACTTCGGACTGTTGGACGACACCCTGGTGGTCATCACCAACGATCACGGGGAGATGCTGGGAGAAAACAAGGGCATCATCGGTCACGGTTGGAATCTGGATCCCGGCTTGGCGAACATCCCCTTGATTGTGATGGATCCGCGCCGGCCGGGCTATCGGGTTAACCAGACACTGGGCTCTCAGATCGATGTGCTGCCGACAATTCTCGATCTTGCCGGCATCCCGATTCCAGAGGGGGCTTTGCTGCAGGGCGTTTCGCTTTACGACGAGGAGGCAAACCGCGACAAGGTTGTCCGCCTGAACTCCCATCGGCAGCGCGGCCTGATCCGCGGCGATCGTTACATCGTGGAATCCGCCGACGATTCGAAAGTCGTGGAGGTTTACCGGATCTCCCATGAGGGGACGAAGACTCTGTTTGAGCGGGTCGAGGAAAAGGCGGAGATCGGTGAGGAGATGGACCGCTACGAGAGGTTTCAGGACTCCTTTATCCTGAACCACGCCTATTACCGGGAGCTCATGAGGCAGCCGGGCGGGTGAGGCAAGAGGGGGAATTGAATCGCCTCCGCGCCGCTTCTCCTGTATCGCCTGACGGCGCGAATGGACTCCGAAGCGGAAGTTGAAAACGGCGCCTCGAAACGTGGCGGCGCGGGCCTGCCGGAATGGGCCGGCCGCGTGACGCTTTGGCTCGCCTCGGTCTATCGCGTCGGTTCGATTCCGACGGGAGCCTCGGAAGGCGCGCGACCGGGCAGCGAATTCGCGAGGATCTGGGGGCGCGTTGTGGCGTTGTTTGCCGGGCTGGTTGTCGTGAAACTCGCGATGATTGTCGAGTTGCGCCAGCATCTTTACCAGACCCATTGGCGGTTGACCGAACGCAACGCGGGGCCGGTGGATCACCTGGCATTCTACGCGCTGATTGCGCTGGGGGCCTACGGGATCGTGCGGATTGGGCGGGGTTGTCGGGATCTGCCCGTGTCCTCGGCGCGGACCGCGAATCTCTGGCTGCTTTTCCTCGGCGGTTTGGGCGTTTTCCTGTCCTTCAGCGAGGGCGAGCGCAACTACCTGTTGCCGGTGATGGAGGGGGTGTTGAATTACGGGGACCTTTGGGCCTACCTGTCGATGAACCTGTTTTTTCGGCAGCCCTACCTGGGCGCGTGGATTCTGGCCTATGGGGCGGTCTGGTATGTGTTGATACGCACGGGGAAAGAACGGCGGATCTTCGAGGCGGCCGCGGTCTTCTTCGCGGCGTATTGCGTCTGGCATCTTCGTCCCTTGTTGTCGCGAGGCAATGACCTGCTGGCGTTGGCCGCCTTCGGTTGTTTCGGTGTCGTCGGGGAGGGGAAGGGAGCGCATGCCATCCGTCTGGCGGTGGCGCTGGCGGCCTGTCTGGCGACCGCGCTGGTCTTCCTGACGGTCGAGGCCTATGAAATCGACGTGCCGGGTGTCCCGGCTTATCCGGCCCTGTTGATCAGCGAGGGCGGGTTTCTGTTTGGGGCTTCAGTCTGGCATGCTTCCAGGCGCGGCTATCTGGACGCCTGGCTGCGCTTCGCGCCGTACCTCTTTCTGGCGCTGATGTGGTTGGGCAGTCACCACTACCCGCTCTCGCTCAACCTGAACAACCTGGCCTTCCTGGGCTTCACATTCACGCGCTCGTTCGTCGGGGAGGCCGCGTTGACGACGCTGTTGGCGGCGGGACTCTGCTTTGCCAGTCGGCGGCGTCCGGGCGGTTCGGTCCTCTGGTTCGATGTCGTGGCGTTTCTGTTGCTCCTGGTCGCGGTGGTGGATCTCAAGGCGGTGTCGACCACGGGGGTGCGCCTGGATTGGGGCCTGCTGACGATGTGCAACAGCCCCAAGATGATCTGGCGGATGGCTCTGCCATATCTGCCGGCGGCGGCTTTGGCCCTGGCTCTGGGGATCGGCGGGTACGCGTTGGTCGTCCGGTTGGCCATCAGGCGGGGCGCCGACCTGGTGGAGCAGACTCTGAATCGGCGCCATTCGGTCTGGCTCCCGTTCTTGGCGCCGCTGGCCCTGTTGACCTTGGTCGGTATGCTGCGGACGCCGGCGGACAAGTCCCGCGGCATCGGCGTGTTCACGACGCTGGCCACGAGCCCGTTGGTGAAGGGGTTGACCCATGACCGCTACACCCGCGAGGAATTCGAGGCGATTGCGGCGGAGTTGAAGCTGCTGCCGCAGCGGAAGCGCGGGGGAGGGAAGACGCCCGTGCGGGCTCCGGGAGACCGTCTGTCCCTGTTCCTCATCATCATGGAGTCGAGCTACAACCGCCACCTGTCCCTGTTCGGCTGCGAGGATGAGACTCAGCCGCTCCTGTCGGCCTACAAGGAACGCATGGAGTTGTTCCCGAACATTTACTGCAACTATCCGACCTCCAATCACGCGCGCTTCTCCGTGTTCACGGGGCTGCTGGCGCCGAAGCCGAACGTCACCTACATCAATCCCCGGATTCCGACGGCGTCGGTTTTCGAGATCTTCCACGCCCGGGGCTATCGGACCGCCGCGTTTGATTCATGCTTCCTGGACTACGTGCGGTTCCGCGATTTTCTCGGCCACCGCGACATCGAGGTCCTGCACGACTGCGACACCATGCCAGGGCGGGAGAATCATGAAACCGTGTCGTGGGGCGTGCGGGAAGAATGCACGCGGGATGCCATCATCCGGCAGATCGAGGAATACGCCCGCAGCGGCGAGGACTTTGTCCTCACGTATCTCCCGGTGGCTCCCCACTATCCCTATGACACCCTTTCCGCGCGCTTTGACAAATTTGATTTCCTCAACGGCGTTGTGCTGAAGAACGACTACACCGGCCGCTACAAGAACCAGTTGCTCTACATGGACTGGATCATTGCCTCGATGATCGACGCGCTGCGCGACAACGGAGTCCTTGACCGGACGCTGGTGGTCATCACGAACGACCACGGCGAGATGCTCGGCGACAACGAGGCGGGCAACATCGGCCATGGCTGGAGCCTCGCCCCGCACCTGTCCAACATCCCGCTGATCGTGATGGATCCGCGCCGGCCGGGATACCGGGTCAACCAAACTCTCGGCTCCCAGATCGACGTGATGCCGACGATCCTGGACATCATGGATACGCCGGCGTCGGAAGGGGAACTGCTCCAAGGCGTTTCGCTTCACGACAAGTCGGCGAACGAAGGCAAGGTCGTGCGCCTGAACTCGCATCGCCAGCGCGGCGTGGTGCGCGGCGACCGCTACATCGTGGAATCCGCCGAGGATCCCAAGCGTGTCGAGGTCTATCGCATCTCGCATGAGGGAACCAAGACGGTGTTTGAACCCATCGAGGAGAAGGCGGAGATCGGTGAGGAAATGGACCGTTTCGAGAAGTTCCAGGAGTCCTTCATCCTGAACTACTCGTATTACAAGGACCTGATGCGCGAGCCCGCGCGTTGAACAAGGAGCGGCGACATTCCAGTCGCCGTGGCCCCCCAGGGGCCAGAAAAGGCATTGGTTGATACGGACGTCCTGTATCGCTCACGCGCGCAGTGGTATGTCTGCGACTTTGTGCCTGCTGCGCAGGCAGGCCGACAAGAATGTCGCCCCTCCTTGCAAAGGGTCGCCGGCGCACAACGGTGCCTGAACTCGTCCTTCCACATGCGTCCCATCTCTGATTCCTCCCCTGAAATCGTTGCGGAACGTCCGGGGTCTATGGCTCAATGGTCGGCGTGAAAGGTCCTTTTCGTTTCGGGGTGGATGGTCGTCGCCTGCGTGGCGCGACGACGACAGTCCTGCTCACGGCGTTCGCGTCCATCGTGTTGTTCGGCTTGGCGGAGGCGCAGGCCGCCAAGCGGACGCGACCGCTCGATCCGCTCGCCGCGAAGATGGAGCCGGACCGTAAGGTCCTTTTCAAGACGGTCGGCGACCGGGAGCTATTCCTGCACGTCTTCCTTCCGCCTGGCTTCAAAGAAGGCGACAAGCGCGCCTGCATGGTCGCCATCCACGGCGGCGGTTGGACGGGGATGAACTCCCGCTATTTCTATCCCTTCGCGCACCGCCTCGCGCGGAAGGGCATGGTCGGGATCAGCATCGACTACCGTTTGGCGAACGCGAAGAAGGGAGTCACGGTGTTCGACTGCGTGAAGGACGTGCGCTCCGCCATGCGGTATGTGCGGACGCACGCGGCGGATTTGGGCGTCGATCCCGGACGCATTGCGGTCTGTGGCGGTTCGGCCGGAGGGCATCTGGCGGTCGCGACCTCGTTGTTCGACAAGGTGAATGACGCGGCGGACGATCTCTCCGTCTCGACGGAAGCGGCCGCGATGATCCTCTACTACCCGGTGATCGACACCTCGGAGAAGGGCTACGGGCAGAGGAAGATCGGCGAACGTTGGAAGGAGTTGTCCCCTGTCGACAACCCGCGCAAGGGCCTGCCGCCGACCCTGATCCTCCACGGCACGGGCGACGTCACCACGCCCTTCGCCGGGGCGGCGGAATTCGTCAAACGCTCGCGCGCGCTCGGCAACGATGTGCGAATCATCGCCCATGAAGGCGGTGTTCACGGCTATTTCATCTTTGACCTGGATCTGTTCGAAAAGGCGATGCGGCAGAGCGAGGCATTCCTCCGGGAGCAGGGACTGTTGGAGAAATGAACCCGTCGGGCACAGCCAGCGGACGCGTGAGGGGCTTCGGCTCCCGCCGGGAGTTTCTCTGGAAATCCGGCGGAGGCCTCGGCGGCGTGGCGCTGACCGCATTGCTGGCTGACGAACGCCGCTCCCGCGCCGAAGGCTCGACCACGCTAGACGCAACACGCAACACGCCTTCTTCCCCCCTCGCCCCACGTCCCCCTCACCACGCCCCGTCCGCGAATGCCGTCATCCAGATTTTCTGTCCCGGAGGTCTCAGCCAGGTGGACACCTGGGACTACAAGCCCGAGCTGATTCGGCGCGCGGGCAAGCCCTTCGATCCAGACGGCAAGCTGCAGTTCTTCGCTTCCAAACCGGGGAATTGTCAGCCCGGCTTCTGGCCGTTCCGGCAATCCGGCCAGAGCGGCTTCTGGATGGCGGAGCTGTTTCCCAAGTTGGCGGGCTGCGTCGACGACATGGCGTTCATCCGTTCGATGACCAGCCGCTCGGCCCTTCATGGACCAGGTATGTTCATGATGAACAGCGGTTCCATCTTTCCGGGTTTCCCCTCGATGGGCTCCTGGGTGACCTACGGTCTCGGCAGCGAAAGCGAGAACCTGCCCGCCTACGTCGTGCTGCCCGATCCTCGCGGGTTGCCGCCGGGCGGTGTGATCAACTGGAGTTCGGGATTCCTCCCTGCCGTGCATCAGGGGAACACCATGAACATCGGAGAGGGCCAGGAGCCGCTGGCGGACCTGTTTCCGCCGGAGGCCTACGCTGAGGCAGATCGGGCGACGGAGGGCGCGGATCGCGGGTTCCTGGAATTGTTGAACCGCCGGCATGCCGCCGCACGCCACGACGCGGCCGACCTTGAAGCCCGAATTGCCGCCTACGAATTGGCCGCCCGGCTTCAACTCAGCGCGCCCGAGGCGACGGATCTGGCCGGGGAGTCCGAGGCGACGAAGCGGTTGTATCAGCTTGAGGACAAGGACATCGGCCCCTTCGGTCGGCAATGCCTGTTGGCGCGGCGGTTGGTGGAGCGCGGGGTGCGCTTCGTGCAGATCTACTGCGGCGCCGAGAACACCACCGCGAAAGAGATCCGGCCCAACTGGGATTCGCACGAGGATCTGCCGCGCGACCACGGCTACTGGGGAAGGGCGCTCGATTCGGGCGCGGCCGCGCTGCTCAAGGATTTGAAGTCGCGTGGCATGCTGGAAACGACCCTGGTCAACTGCACCTCGGAGTTCGGTCGGCAGCCCGCCGCGCAGGGCAAGCAGGCCAAGGGCCGCGACCACAACGCCGGCGTCTTCACAGCCTGGCTGGCCGGCGGTGGAATCAAGAGTGGCGTCAGCTACGGGCACAGCGATGAGCTGGGGTTCAAGGTCGCGGAGGCCCCGGTTTTCAGCTACCAGTTCCACGCCACCGCGCTTCATCTCCTGGGCCTCGATCACGAAAAGCTCACTTACTACCACAACGGCCTCGATCAGCGACTGACCAGCGTCCATGGCCACGTGATCGAGGAATTGCTGGCCTGAGGGCGAGGCGGACTGGGTTTGGGGCAGGAGGCGGTTTTGCGGCCGGGACATCTGCGCATCGCTGCGCTCGCTCTGGCTGAGAAATGGGCAAACCGGCACGTTTGCCCTGCCTTGGCTGGGTGTTGTTCTTCGCCTTCCCGATTTTCTGCTTCCCATTCCCCCGGTCCGCTCCACATTTCCCGCCTTTTGCGGTTTGTCCGATATGTTGAGCGAACTCCAGAATCTCGGTCCGATCTTTCGCGATGTCTGCCTGCCCATCTTCATGTTGATGGGGATGGGCTGGACGGTCGATCGCGCGTTTAAATTGGATTTGGGGTCGATGGTGCGGCTCAACATCTATCTTTTCGTGCCCGCCTTCCTGTTCGTGAAGGTCGTGGAGTCTCCCGATGCCGGGAGCATGGGGGTCCGGGTCACGCTGTTCTCCTGCTGCGTCATCGGGTCGATGTACGTCGCCAGCCAGATCATCGGCCGGTTGATCGGGGAGTCGCCGGGCGAGCGGGACTCGATGGCGATGTCCACGATGTTCTACAACTGCGGCAATTTCGGCATCCCGGTCACCGCGCTGGCCTTTCCCGTCCTCGGCCCCGGCATCCATGTCTGGGCGCTCATGACCATGAACCTGGCGACGTTTTCGGTGGGGATGCTCATCGCGAAGTCGCAGGCAGTCGGCGGCAAAGAAGAGGGAGCGGAATCGGGCGGCGACCGTTTGCGGCGTTGGCTGTCCATCTTCAAACAGCCCTCGATCATCGGGATTCTCATCGCCCTGCTGATCAACTGGACCGGGTTCGAGATCCAGGCGGTCACCTTCATCTGGAAACCGGTTTCCTTCTTGGCGGATGCCTTGGTGGCCTTCGCCTTGGTGACCTTGGGCGTGCAGCTTTCCAAGACCCAACCGCCGCCGATCAAGGGGCATCTTGCCTGGGCGCTGGGATTGAGGCTGGTTGGCGGTCCGCTGGTCGCGGCGGGGATCGCGCGGCTTTTCGGGTTTTCCCCGGCGGAGTCCGCGGTCCTGATTCTTGGCGCTTCGGCCCCCACCGCGATCAATACCGCGCTGCTCGCCCACGAGTTCAAGGCCGAAGGCGGTTTCGCCGCCGCCGCCGTGTTCTACTCGACGCTGCTGAGCATTGTCACCGTGACAATCGTCGTGGCCGCGCTGAAGAGTGGGCTTTGAGGCGCTGCGGGGGCGCGGAGTTCATTCCGCATCAACTTCCGACGCCCACGCGCATTCGGGAATTTCCCGGCGCGATGGCTCCCTGCGTTGAAGCGGAATCAATTCCGCGCTCCGCGGCTCAGTCTTCAACCACCGAGTCGCGATCGGCCTTGGCGGCGGCTTCGAGCCTTTCCCGCAGTTTCGCGACGCGCTCCGGTTCGCGCGTGGCGAGGTTCGTCGTTTCGGACAGGTCGGCGGCGAGGTTGAACAGTTGGACGGACTGCTTGGGCTTCGTCCCGGAAACGACCAGCTTCCAATCGCCCTGGTGCAGAGCGACCGCCCGCCAGCGGGGACCGGAGATGTAGATGTCGCGTTCGGCGAGTTTCGCGCCCGTGAGTAGCAGGCTGGAGAGGTCGGTCCCGTCCCACTTCAGGTCCCGCTCCGACCGATAGCCGGCCAGCGCGCAGAAGGTGGGCGTCCAGTCCGTGATCTGGACGGGCGTCGCGTTCCTGCCCGCGCGGACGCGGCCGGGCCAGGAAACGATGGTCGGGACGCGCGTCCCGCCCTCGTAGACGTCGCCCTTCTTGCCGCGAAGGGGGAGGTTGTTGCCGGGGAGTCGGCCGTTGGGGCAGTTGTCGTCGGGGTATTTGAGATCGTTGTTCTCCGCCGTGCTGCCGCCGTTGTCGCTGGTGAAGACGAAGAGGGTGTTCTTGCGTCGGCCGAGCTCATCGAGGGTTTTTAGGATGCGGCCAACGGAATGATCGAGGTGCACGACACTGGCCGCGTAGTGGCGGGCGACCTCGCCCTTGATTGCGGCGGGGGCCTTGTCCACCCACGACTTGGGCTCCTTCAACGGCAGGTGCACGGCGGTGTAGGGAACGTAGAGGAAGAAGGGGGAATCGCCGCGGCTGCGCAGCCACTTCACGGCCTCGTCTGTGAGCAGGTCGGTGACGTGGCCCTGTTCCTCGATCAACTCGCCGTTGCGATGCCAGGTGACCGAAAATTCTCCCTTCTTGTAGCGGTGGTTCCACGGGCTGATGCCGCCCGCGAGCGAGCCGTAGGAATGGTCGAAACCGAATTGGGCCGGGCCCCATTCGGGCTTGGAGCCGAGGTGCCATTTGCCGACGAGGCAGGTGTCGTAGCCCCGGGATTTCAATGCGCGGGCGAGGGTGATCGTGTCCCACGGCAGGGCGCGGGTGTTGGTTGGGGTGGTGACGCCAAACCGGCTCCAGCAGCGGCCGGTGAGCAGGCCGGTTCGCGTCGGACTGCAGACCGGGGCGACATAGTGTCGCGTGAGTTCGAGGTTCTCGCGCGCGAGTTTGTCGAGGGTCGGCGTCGGGGCGTTCCCGCCGTGGAAGGCGACATCGGCCCAGCCCAGATCGTCGGCCATGACGAAGACGATGTTCGGCCGAGGCGCGGCGAAGGCGGGAACGTTGCCGAGGGAGAGCAGGGCCAAGGAAAGGAGTAGGGCGGCGGGGAGATACTTGCGGCTGTGGGTGTTCATGACGATTTGAGGAGGGACAGGATCATTAGGGCAGGATCATTATTTTTTCATCCTATTTGTTGTTCCAGACCCCCTCAGGGAACGCGACCGCCATGCGAGTCCGAAGAAAGAGACAGGATCATTAGGACAGGACCATTATCCGATCTTCCCATTTGCCGTTCCAAAGTGCTGCTCCTTGCCGAAAGCGTTGGGATCGACCGGAACGCCCGGCGGGACATCCCAAAAAAGAAAAAATGATCCTGTCCTAATGATCCTGTCCCACTCCCTCAAACCGGACTTTCAGCGTTTCGTAGCCGTTGGCGCGTTCGTATTGGGCTTCGCGCTCCACGTTCGGGACTGCTTCAAGTAGTTCGATTCTGTCGATGCGTTGGGTGAGGGCTTCGAGCAGGGAACGCACGATCAGGCGGGCGTGCGGCGCGCCGAGGCAGAGGTGGGCGCCGAAGCCGAATGCGAGATGCGGGTTGGGCTTGCGGTCAAGGCGGATTTCGTCGGGTTCCTCGAAGGCGGCCTCGTCGCGGTTCGCGGAGGCCCAGCCGAGCGAGACGCGTCCGTCGGGCTTCACCGGGACGCCGTGGACATCGGCAGCGCCGGGGCAGACTCGGCCAATGTGCGTCAGCGGCATGTAGACGCGGAAGAACTCCTCGGAAGCGTGGACGACCCGGCGAGGCTCCTCGCGGATGAAATCCAGGGACTCGGGATGGCGGCCCAAGTGCGCGATGACCGACGACACCGAGTGGATGATCGTGTCCCGTCCGCCGGCGAAGGCGAGATTCGCGTAGCCCATCGCCTCCTCGCGGGTGAGTTTGCGGCCTTGGAATTCGGCCTGCGTCAAGGCGCTGAAGAAATCCTCGCCCGGCGACGCCTCAGCCTCGTCGGATTTGCGTTGGAGATACTCTTCGAGTTGGGAGCCCTTGCGCTTGCCGTCGCCTTCCCGAAAAACATGCACGCCCCAGCCGATCCAGGTCTCCGCTTCCCTCTCGGACACGTTCAGCAGGTAGGTCAGCGCGTGCGACTGCAGCGGGATTGCAAACTCGCGGACGACCTCGATGGAATCGCGCCCCAATGCCTCATCGAGCAGTCGCGCAATCAGCGAAGCGACCTTGGCCTCGACCTCGGGATCTTTCGCGCGCTTGAAGAAGGGCTCGACGATCTTCCGGTATTCCGTGTGCTCGGGCGGATCGGTCTCGATGGGAAGCTGGCGCATGGAGCGGACGCTTTCCTCGGAGGGGATCGGCACGCGGAACGGGGCGTCGTTGCTGTAGGTCTTCCAGTCCTTTGCCGCCGCCCGCACGTCGGCGTGGCGCAGGATCATGGGCACGGTCTCGCCTTGAAATTCGCAGGCGAGGACACCGGACGCGGCGCGCGCCTCGCGGAACGGATCGGTTGGGGCGTGGGGGCATTCGCTCATGATGTCAGGTCGATATGTTGGTCGTGCGAGAGACGGAGGAAAGGTGGGGCGAACTGTCCTCAGTGAGCCGGTGTGAGCATACCCAAGCGCGGCTCACTGGGGACAGTTCACCCTGCCCTCGTTGACATGTTGGGGTTCGACATTCATGTGAGCCTTGTTCACTTCACGTAGTCCTTCCCTGACCAACTGTCCAGGACCGACCGTTGCCAGGACTCCAGCGAGGCCTTCATGGCGGCGACGCGCCTGGGTTCCTTGGCGCTCAGATCGTTCGCCTCCATCGGGTCGTTGACGAGGTGGTAGAGCTCGAAGATCACCCTCTCCTGCTTCTCGATGCGATGGAGCTTCCACGGCCAGTCGTTCCAGGCCGAATGCCCTTCGAGATCGTGTTTGTCGAAGGTCGGAAACTCGCGGACGTTCTTCAGGATGCGTTCGGGATGCGGATTTGGTTTGCCGGCCTGTTTGGCCTCCATGAGGGCCTTGATGATGCGATCGCTCCAGGTTCCCTGGCCGGGGCGGAATCCGTGCCAGAAACCCATCGGCGGTCGCTTGGTCTGCTTTCCGGCAAGGACGGGCGTCAGGTCGATCCCATCAAGCCGCGGCTGGTTCTTAGGCAGGGCGGCGCCGGCGATGGCGGCAAGTGTTGGGTAGATATCCGAGGCAAAGGCAGGCGTGTCGATCTGGCCGGGTTGGTAACGAGCCGGCCAATGGAGGATCGCCGGCACGCGCAGGCCGCCCTCGTAGATGCTGCCCTTGCGGGCGCGACCACCGGAGGTTTCCGTGACGAGGCCGCCGTTGTCGCTGGTGTAGAGCAACAGTGTGTCCTTCTCGATGCCCAGTTCCTGAAGAGTCTTCCGCAGTCGGCCTACCTGCTGGTCCAACAGGGAGATCTCGCGGTAGTAGCCGGGTTTCCTGGTTTTCTGGTTCGCGTAGAGCTTGTCCGCGTTGGGCAGGCCTTGGGGGAGTTCCAGTTGCGGGTCGTGCGGCGAAGGGAACCAGGTCACGGCGAACATCGGTTTGTCGCCGCTCGCGTGCTTCTTCAGGAAACCGATCGTCGCGTCCATGGTGACCACCGAGCCGGGGCCTTTGAAATGCTCGTAGTTTCCGTTGTGGCTGAGATACGGATCGTTGTCGAAGAAGTTCAGTCCGGAGAGCCACTCGTCGAAACCCGCGCCGCCGGGATTGGTGGGGCTCTCCGGTTGGACGGAGCCGATGTGGTATTTGCCGAAGTGCCCCGTGACGTAACCGGCTCCTCGCAGAACCTCGGCGATCGTGGATTCGTCTGGGCGCAGGTAATGGCCGTGGTTGGGGACGTTCCCGCGGAAGGGGTGTCGCCCGGTCATGACCGCCGCCCGGGTGGGGGAGCATACGGGCGCGCTGGCATAGAAGCGGTTGAAGACGACGCCCGCCTTGGCCAGGGCGTCCAGGTTCGGCGTCTTGACGAAGGGGTGTCCAGTGAAGCCGGCGTCGCCGTAGCCCTGGTCGTCGGCCATGACGAGCAGAATGTGCGGGCGTTGCGCCGCCGCAACGACGGCGAGGCTGGCGAGAAAGCCGAGGGCTGCCAAGCGGAGTTGTTTCATGTCGCGCAGTGTAAGCGGTGTTCCGGGAATACCAAGGTCCGGGTTGCCTGGGGCGCGGGATTTTGCTTTCCTCAGCCTTCATCAGAACCCGCCTTCCCATGAAACTCTCCACCTCTCTCAGCCAGCCCACCCGCCGCCAGTTTCTCGGTCACGCCGTCGCCGCGACTGGCGCGATTGCGTTTCCCGCGATCCTCCGCAGCGCCTCGCCAAACTCGAACCTCCAGGTCGCCTCGATCGGCGTCGGCGGCATGGGCGGCGCCACCATGCGCAGCGTCGCCTCCCATCCGAAGGTGAAGATCGTCGCCCTGTGCGACGTGGACAAGCGGACGCTCGACGCCGAGGCTGACAAGAACCCGGACGCCTCCCTGCACAGGGACTGGCGGAAGCTGTTGAGCGGTCACGCGGACAAGTTTGACGCCGTCACCGTCGGGACGCCCGATCACATGCACGCCGCGGCGGCTGTGACGGCCTTGCGCGCGAGAAAGCATCTCTACCTCCAGAAACCGATGGCGACCACGCCGCACGAATGTCGCGTCATCGCCCGCGAGGCCGTGATCGCGGGCGTCGTCACGCAACTGGGCAACCAGGGGCGTTCCAGCGTGGAAAGCCGCATGGCGGTGGAATTGATCCGCGGCGGCGCGATCGGGAAGATCAAAGAAGTCCTCATTTGGGAGAACAAGCCGCTGAGCTGGTGGCCGAAGAACACCGAGTTGCGCAAGCTGGGCGATCCGATCCCCGAGGGGCTGGACTGGAATCTTTGGCTCGGCGTCCGTGAGCCCCGGCCTTACCTCGACAAGACTTACCACCCCAAGACCTGGCGCGCCTGGTTCGATTTCGGCGTTGGCGAAATGGGGGACATGGGCTGCCATCATTTCGATCCGACTTTCGACGCGCTCAAGCTCACCGCCCCGTTGCGCGTGCGCCAGACGACGCCCGGCAGTTCCGGTCCGCTCTGGGGCAAAAAGCGTCAGGTGGAGATGATCTTCCCCGGTTCGGATGTTACTGCCGGAGACACCGTCAAGGTCACTTGGCACGATGGCGATCTGCGTCCCGACGCGTCCCGTATCCCGCTGCCTCAGGACGTCGCGGAACTGCATCCCTCGGGGACCTGCTGGATCGGCGAGAATGGCCACCTTTACAAAAACTACCGCAGCGGCAATCCGGTCGTCCTGCCGGAAACCGGTTTTCCGCAGGACAAGTATCCCCAGAACCTGCCGCCCCAGAACCATTACCACGATTGGGTGGACGCCATTCTTAAGGGCGGCAAGTCCTGCGCGGACTTTCGCCACGGCGGTCCGCTCACCGAGACCGTCCTGGTCGGCGCGATTGCGGACCGCTTCGCCGGGGAGTGGTTGGAATGGGATCGGCGCGACCTGAAGTTCAACAATCACGCGGAAGCCACGAAGCTTGTGCGGCGGACCTACCGGGACCGTTGGAATGTTCCGGGGTTGGGGTGAGGCGGGGCGGGGTGATCTCCGTTCTTTTTCACGTATGAGCCGTTTCGACACGTTGAATACTCGCTTGGTATCGCGAAGGCGGGGCGAACTGTCCTCGGTGGGCCGGCGTGAGCATGTCCAAGCGCGGCTCACTGGGGACAGTTCGCCCTACCGGTTTGACTGGTTTGCTTGCGAGTCCTTGCGTCCCTTTACTCAGAACCACCTATGATTGCGAAACTGTTTCGTTTCAACCGTGCTGTCCTTTTTGCTGACAACGTCCGCCGGAGAACTGTCGCGCCTGTCCTTTTCTCGCTGCTGATTTCCGGCGCTGCTCTCGCCCAAAACCCCATGTCCGTCTCCAAGCCGGAGGCGGACAACTCGCCTGAGGGGGAGCGGAAGTCGTTCATCATCGATCCGAGCCTGGACCTGGAGGTCGGCCTGTTCGCCGACGAGACATTGGGAATCGCCAATCCCGTCTGCTGCCGTTGGGACGCGGCCGGCCGGCTGTGGGTCCTCAGCACCTGGGTGTATCCACAGGTCCGGCCCGACGAGACGCCCGACGACAAGCTGATCATCCTCGAAGACACCGACGGCGACGGCAAAGCGGACAAGAGCTCGGTCTTCGCGGGCGGCCTCGACATGCCCACCGGGTTTGCCTTCGGGCACAACGGCGTTTATCTCGGCGAAGGTCACGACCTGATCCACATCCGCGACACCGACGGCGACGGCAAGGCGGACAAGCGCGAACTCATCTTCACCGGCTTCGGGACGGGCGACGCGCACCAGAACATCAATTCCTTCACCTGGTCCCCGGGCGGGGAACTGTTCTTCGGCCAGGGTCTCCACTGTTTTTCCCACGTCCAGACCCCTTGGGGAAATGTGCATCTGGAGGAGCACGGCTCGTGGCGGATGCGGCCGCTGCGGCGGCAGTTGAACAGCTACCGCCGAACCAGCGGCGGCGGCAATCCCTGGGGTTACGCCTTCGGCGACTGGGGCGAGCCCTTCATCAAGAGCAACAGCACGACCGTCAGCGAACTCCTGCCCGCCCTGGTGCAGACCGAGCATTACGGCGGCGGTTACTGGGGCGACTCGATGGAGATCGGCGGCACCAAGATCAAGTCCATGATCATCGAGATCGTCGATTCCCCGGTTCTGCCCGACGACCTGCAGGGCGATTTCCTCATTGCCGGTTACTTCGCCCGCAACATCGCGCGGCTGCGGCCCTCGGTGGACGGCGCGGGCCACAAGCTGGAGCGGCTGGAGCCCGTGCTCGTTTCCACGCACAACGCCTTCCGCCCCGTCGACATCAACACCGGTCCGGATGGCGCGCTTTATATAGCCGACTGGTTCAACCCTATCATCGGCCATTACCAGGCCTCGTTCCGGCACCCCGATCGGGACTTGAAGCACGGCCGCGTCTGGCGCATGGCGGGAAAGAACCGGCCGTTGCTGAAGGCTCCGAAGCTGGCAGCCATGAACGCCGACCAGCTCTGCCGGCAGCTCGCCTCGCCGCTACGCCGCACACGCCAGCTCGCCAAGCTGCGCCTGATGGACCTGCCGAAGGCGGAAGCCGTCGCTGCGACGCGAAACTGGATCGTAGGTCTGGATTCCAAGTCCGCCGGATACGAACACGCCCTGTTTGAGGCCATCGGCGTCCTCGAATCGCACGAGGCGGTCAGTCCCGCGTTGCTCGACCGGTTGTTGGCGGCGAGGGACTATCGCGCCCGCGCTTACGGCATCCGCGTGGCCGGCCGCTGGCACGACCGGCTTGACGATCCGTTGAGGCGCCTACGCGTCGGCGCGCAAGACCCCGAGCCGCGCGTCCGGCTCGAAACCATTGTCGCCGCCGCCGAGGTTCCCAGTCCGGAGTCGATCGTGATCGCCTGTCGCGCCGCCGGCGATTCGGATGACCGCTTCATCAACTACGCGCTTACCCAGGCCATCCACGGACTGGCCGACCAGTGGAAGGCCCCGCTGATCGCGAAGCGGTTGAAGTTCGACCAACCGGCGCATCTCGTCCGCGTGCTGGCGACCTACGGCGGCGAGGAATTGCTGGGAGTCGCCCGCGACAATACTTCCGATCCCGCCATGCTGACGGTCCTCGCCAGCATCGGAACGCCGGCCGACGCGACCGCCTCGTTGCGTCATGGCGCGGGCCGCCCCGAAGTCCTGCAGGCCTTGTCCAAGTCGGCGCGAGAACGTGGGCTCAAACCGCCGCCGGACGCCGTTACGCTGCTGAAGACAGCCTTGGCCGACCGGGCGAACCCGGCGCGCCGGGATGTCATCGGGCTTTGCGCGCAATGGAGTCTGCGGCCCTTGTCGGAAGCGATCGGAGGCATCGCGCTTGATACAACCGAGCAAGAGCCGGTCCGAGTGACTGCGATTCACGCCATGGCCAGGCTGGGCGGCGCGGGAGTCAACCAGACGCTGATCAAGCTGGCCGCGGCGGAGTCCGAGCCCGAACTGGCCATCGCGGCCATCGGAGGACTGGCCCCGCGGAACGTCGCGTTGGCGGCGGAAAAGTCCGTCGCCCTGCTGCCCGGTCTGCCCGAGGCCGGCATCGCCGCCGTGCTGACGGCCTTGCTTGACCGCGAGGGCGGAGCGAAGGCCTTGACGGCGGCAGTTGCGAAGAAGCCCGTTCCGGCCGACACCGCCAAGCTCATGCGCCGCTGGATGAACGGCGCCGGCCGTTTCGACGCGAAGCTCGCCGAGACGCTCGACGGGTTCATCGGACTGGAATCCACGATTCTTGAATACAGCCCCGAGTTGGTGGCCCGGCTTTCGCGCGACGCGCTCGCCAAGGGCGACGCCGCCAATGGACGACGCGTGTTCCAGCTCCCGTTGGCCAGTTGCACCGCCTGCCACGAGGTGGACGGCATCCCCGGCGTGGTCGGCGGGGTGAAGGGGCCAAACCTCTCGGCGGTCGCCGCCGGCCTGCCGATTGAACTGCTGGTCGAGAGCGTCCTCTGGCCCGCGCGACAAATCAAGGAAGGGTACCAGGCCACGACCATCACCACCAAGGACGGGCAGGTCATCACCGGCTTCGCCGACGGACAGCAGGGCGGTCTGGTGCGCGTCCGCGACATCGTCACCGGCGCGGTGACGTCCGTTCGCCGCGGCCAGGTGAAGGAGGAGACGAAGAACGGCTCCATGATGCCGCAGGGCCTGACCGCCGGCCTCACCCGACAGGAACTGCTCGACCTGCTCAAGTTTCTCAGCTCGTTGAAGACTTCAGCCCCCAATTGACGATGAAGACGCATTTGTTCCATCCCGGTAGCAGCCGACGTGAGGAGGCTCATTTCATTTCCGGCGAAAGCAGTCAGAGCCTCCTGACGTCGGCTGCTACGAGGTCTCGAAGAATGGGTCGCTTGGCGCGCTTTGCCACAGCGCTTGCCATGACGGTCGGGTTTCTCTTGCAGTTGGCCTGCGCCTTCGCCGCCGAGGATATCCCGGATTTCCTCAGTCCCCTGGCCAAGCCGGCCCAACCCCTTCCCGCCTTCGCGAAGGGGTTCAAGATCGACCGCGACCAGACTGTCGTCGTCTTCGGAGGCTCCAACGCTGCGGAGTGCCAGCGCAACGGCTGGCTGGAGCTGCGGTTGGTCTCCGCGCACCCGAAACAGCGCGTCCGGGTCCGCAATATGGCCTGGCCGGCCGACACCGTTTTCCTACAGTCGCGCCCACGGAATTTCTTCGGCCGGACCAATCCCGACTACGGCGAAAAGGACGGTCGCGAACCGATCGTCGCCGACATCGCGATCCTCTGGTTCGGGCAGATGGAGTCGCTCGCCGGCGCGGGGGCGTTGCCGGACTTCGGCGCCGCCTACGAGAGGATGATCGACCAGGTCGCCGCCTACACGGGCCGCATCGTGCTCGTCACGCCGGCGCCGTTCGAGGACCCGCTGGGCCTCGGTTTCGATCTGGAGAAGCGCAACGCCGGCCTGCGCGCCTACGCCGCCGCGATCAGGAAACTCGCCGCGAAGAAGAAGCTGCCCGTCGTCGATCTCACCTCGACGCTGGCCGGAAAGAAGGCGACCTCCGACGGCGCCCTGCTTTCGGATCGGGGACACGAAGCCGCCGCCGGGGAGTTCGCACGGCAGCTTGGCTTCGCAAAGGAACTGCCGCAGTTCGCGCCCTACATCCGCGACACGATCCGTGAGAAGAACGTCGTCTGGAGCCGTTACTGGCTGCCAAGCAACTGGGCCTTCCTCTATGGCAACCGTCAGAGCCAGCCTAGTAGCCGCGACCATGAGAACAGCGCCAAGCGCTGGTTCCCCGAGGAGTTGAAACAGTTCCTTTCCCGGACCGAGGAGATGGAAGCGGAGATCCGGAAGAAGGTGCAGCCCCAAGGGCGGTGAGCGGGGCCAATCGTAGCCGCAAACTGAAGGTCTCGACTACGATTCCAGGGAAGCTTCCTCCAGGGGGATGGCCTCGTCGATCAGCAGCACGGGGACCTGGTTGCGGATGAGGTAAAGGTATTTCCCGTCCTCGCGGACGAGCCCGCCGTCGATCTTCTCGGTCACCTTCTCGCCGCCGCGGTCCCTGAGTTCGCCTTTTTCGATCCGGGCGTTGAGTTCGGTGATCTGCTTGTCGTCGGCCGGGACGAGTTTTTGCCGCGTTTCCGGGCAGCGGACGATTTCAAGGAGTTCCTGGTCGATCATGGCTGGATGCTGGTGGCTGGATGCTGGTGGCGTAACTCTGAATATTGAACACCGATTACTGAATACTGCCTACCGCCCAGCCGCTTTCACCGCGGCGGCCTGGATGACTTTCAGGGGCGCCCCGGTCTTCTCCGCGAGCGCTCGGCAGGATTCGTATTCGGGGGCGATCTGGACGGGGCTGCCGTTCAGGAGGCCGAATTTCACCTCGACGGGACCATGCTCGGTTTCGACGGTGCGGATCTCGCGGCGGAGCTTGCGGCGTTCGGCGAGGGTGCGGCGGACGCCGAAGGCCGTGGTCTCGCGGAGGATGGCCTCGGTGAAGCGGTTGGCGTCGGTCTCGGCGCAGAGCAGGGTGAGCAGGACGCCGGGGCGGTTCTTCTTCATCTGGATCGGCGTGTGGAAGGCGTCCAGCGCGCCGGCGGCCAAGGAGGCTTCCAGGAAATGGCCGAGGACCTCGGAGCTGATGTCGTCGAGGTTGGTTTCGAGGACGGCAACGCGGTCGGTTTCCCAGTCGTTGGTTTGGGCGGTTGTCGGCTGGGCGGATTCGCCGAGGCAGGCGCGGAGGACGTTGGGCCGGGTCTTGCAGTCGCGGGTCCCGAGTCCGTAGCCGATTCGGTCCGGGACCATGCCTGCCATGCCGCCGAAGTTCTCGGCGAACTCGGCGAGCAGCGCCGCTCCGGTGGGGGTGACGAGTTCGGACGGCTCCTCGCATTGGGTGACGGCGACGCCGCGCGCGCCGAGGATTTCGAGCGTCGCGGCGGTGGGGACGGGGAAGCGGCCGTGTGCGCAGTTCACCCAGCCCGTGCCCTCGACAACCGATGCCGCCAGGACGCGAGGCTTGCCGAGCATCTCCAGCGCGATGCAGGCGCCGATGATGTCCACGATGGAATCGACCGCGCCGACCTCGTGGAAGTGCACCTCCTCCGGCGACATGCCGTGGACCTTGCCCTCGGCAACAGCTACGCGATGGAAGACGGCGATGGACTTTTCCTTCACCCAGTCGGAGAGGCCGCTGCTCCGGATGAGTTCCTTGATCTGGGCGAAGTCGCGGGCGTGCTCATGGGAATGATCGACCAACGGGCTCAGGCCGGCTGCGGGGTTGCTGACGGGAAGGAGGAGCAGCTCCACGTCGAACTTGATCCCGTCAATGTTGGCCTTCTGCCTGCGGTCTGCGTGGAGGCGATAGCCATCGACCTCGAGCTTCTCCAGTTCGGCCTTCAGGGCGTCGAAGTCGACGCCCAGATCGATCATCGCGCCGAGGAACATGTCGCCGCTGATGCCGCTGAAGATGTCGAGGTAGAGGGTCTTCATTTTCCAGAGCCGCAAACATGCGCAAAAGCCGGGAAAAGGTCAAAGCGTGTGACGGAGGCGGGACAGGATCATTTCTTTTGTTCCCATTTGTCGTCCCCAAGCGCTGCGTTTCGCCGTAAGCCCTGAGATTGACTGGATCGTGCGACCGAACATCAAGAAATGGAACCATGATCCTGTCCCAATGATCCTGTCAAAAAGGTCTTGGGTGAGACAAAGAGAACTCAGGCGGCGATCTTCGGACCAATACTTCGGAATCCGCCCCAACCAACTCCTCCTCGAAAAAAACGATCCTGTCTACCCGGCCAGGGCGTTGATCTGGCTGGCGGCGTAGGCGGCTCCGAAGCCGTTGTCGATGTTCACCACGGTGACGCCGCTGCCGCAGCTGTTGAGCATTCCGAGGAGGGCGGCAATGCCGCCGAGGTTGGCGCCGTAGCCGATGCTGGTCGGCACGGCGATGACGGGACGATCCACGAGGCCGGCCACCGCGCTGGGCAGCGCCCCTTCCATGCCGGCCACCGCGACGATGACCCTGGCCTTGCGCAGTTCCTCCGCCCGGGCCAAGAGACGGTGCAGGCCGGCGATGCCGACGTCGTAGATGCGCTTCACATGGTTGCCCATGATCTCGGCGGTGACGGCGGCTTCCTCCGCGACCGGCATGTCGCTGGTTCCGGCGCTGAGGACGACGATGGTCCCGGCGCGGCGGGGGAGGGCCTTTTTCTCCGCGGCCACGCAGCGAGCGGCGGCGTGATGGACCGCGCCGGGGAGGCGCTTGCAGACAAACGCGGCGGCGGCCGGCTCGATGCGGGTGATCAGGAGCTGGTCCGAGCGTTCGAGGACGGAAAGGCCGATCTCGGCGATCTGCTCGGCGGTCTTGCCCGATCCGAAGATCACTTCCGGGAAGCCGCAACGCAGTTCGCGGTGGCGATCGACCTGGGCGAAGCCGAGATCCGCGATCGGTTCGGCCTGGAAAGCTTGCAGGACGTCGGACTTGTCAATTTCTCCGGCCTGGAGCTTGTCGAGGAGTACGCTGGCTTCGGCCGGAGTCATGGCTTCAGCGGATCTGCGGGGCGAGAATGCCGGCCAGGTCCTCGATCTTCACTCGTTCCTGCTTCATGGAATCGCGGTGACGCAGGGTGACCGTGCCTTCCTGGCTCTTGTCCTCGCCGTCGCCCAGGGTGTCGAAGTCGATGGTGACGCAGAAGGGCGTGCCGGCCTCGTCCTGGCGGCGGTAGCGGCGGCCGATCGCGCCTGATTCGTCGTAGAAGACGGTCATCAGCGGTTGGAGGAGGGCCTTGATCTCCTTTGCCTTGGCGACGAGTTCCGGCTTGTTCTTCAAGAGCGGCATGATGCCGACCTTGACGGGCGCGACGCGCGGGCTGAAGCGCATGACCACGCGTGTCTCTTCCTTGCCTTTGGCGTCGGTGACGGTTTCCTCGTCGTAGGCGGCGCAGAGCAGGGCGAGCACGAGGCGGTCCGCGCCGGCGCTGGGCTCAATGACATGGGGGATGTAGTTGCCCTTGAGGAACTGGGCGACGTCGTCCTTGGTGACTTTCTCGGCGTAGGCCTCGATTTCCGCCTTCTCCTCGGCGGGCGTCGACTCGTTGATCGCCGAGAGGAAGTAGCGGACGCGGGAAGCGCGGTAGGATTCGGCGAGTTCCTTGGCCTTGGTCTCGTCGAGATTCTTCAGGGCGGCCTGGAATTCGTCGTCGAAGTAGGTCTGGGGCTTGCCGGAGCAGGCCTGGTGCTTGGAGAGGTCGTAGTTGCCGCGGGCGGCGATGCCCTCCAGTTCCTGCTGCCCGAAGGGGAAATCAAATTCCACGTCGGCGGTGGCCTTGGCGTAGTGGGCGAGTTCCTCCGGCGTCTGCCACCGGATGTGCAGTTTCTCCGCCGGGAGTCCGATGCTCTCGTACCAGGTCAGGCGGGCTTCAAACCAGTGTTTGTGCCAGGCGTTCCAGCCCCATTCCTTTTGCGGCGCGTCGCATTTTTCGCCTTCCTCCAGCTCCTTTATGGCTCCGCACATGGCCTCCACGACCTCGTCGGGGCGGATGAAGAACTCGATTTCCATCTGCTCGAACTCGCGGGAGCGGAAGGTGTAGTTGCGGGGATTGATCTCGTTGCGGAAAGCCTTCCCGACCTGCGCGATGCCGAAAGGCACCTTTTGGCGGGAGGAATCCGCGACGTTCTTGAACTGCGCAAAGATGGCCTGCGCGGTCTCCGGGCGGAGGTAGGCAACGTTGTCCTCGTGTTCCACCGGGCCGACGTAGGTCTTGAACATCAGGTTGAAGTCGCGGGGCTCGGTCTTCTCGCCCTCGCAGTCCTTGACGCACTTGCTGGGCTTCTGGGGGCAGGCGGTCTCTTCCAACTGGTCGGCGCGGAAGCGGCCCTTGCAGGTTTTGCAGTCCACCATGGGGTCGCTGAAGGTGCCGACGTGGCCGCTGGCCTTCCAGATGTCGGGGTGCATGATGATGGTGGCGTCCAAGCCGGCGATGTCCTCGCGCTTGTGGACCATGTCGTTCCACCAAGTGTCCTTGACGTTGCGCTTGAGTTCGGCGCCCAAGGGGCCGTAGTCCCAGAAACCGTTGATGCCCCCGTAAATCTCCGACGATTGGAAAATGAAGCCGCGGCGTTTGCACAGCGACACGATCTTTTCCATCAACACATTTTCGTTCTTGTCCGACATAGGGCGGGGAGTGTTTGCGCAAGGGGGAAGCGATGTCAAGGAGGCCGCGAATCCACAGTGAGGCCATTTTCTTCGCGTTACCATCATGCTCACTCCCTGATATTTTTTTGCAGAAAAAGGCGTTGACGCATTTCGATAATGCTCTGCAGTGTCCACAAATCACCCGAAAGTGTCTAAGTAATCTACTTGAATGATTAATTCATCCATCAACAGGCATCCTCGATTGTGGATTGGAGCTTTGGAAAGCGGCGAAGTGTCCATTATTTGGACCTGTAATCCGGACTGCGTTTCAATGAGGGGTCTCAACGAAGCCTATAGATGAAGAGGGCATAGCCTGTTTTCGAGTGATTTCGTGACTCCAAATCCCTTGTGGTCGACCGGATCGAGACTGACTGTGTTATGAGAAAGACGATATTCCCTGGAGTGGAACCGTGGGCGCGGCGCGCGCGCCAGTATGCCATTGGATTCTGTCTGGCGGCGGGTTCGATTTGGGTCGCCTCGGCGGCAACGGTGAAGTGGAACTCCGCCATACAAATGGTTTCGGAGACCAGCGGCGAGGCGACGATTACGGCGGTCTTGGACGCGCCGGCCGCCGGAACGGTGACGGTGCCGTTTGTCGTAAGCGGCACCGCAGACGCTTCCGATCATGACCTGGTTTCAGGGAGCATTGTGATTGCCAGTCCCGCCACCATCGGTCAGGTCACGTTCAACATCTCGGATGACCTGATCCCCGAGACGGACGAAACCATCTTTGTGCAAATGGGGGCGGTGACCGGGGCGGTGACCGGGACTCCGGACACGCACATCGTCCAGATCCTTGACGACGACCTCAATCGCGATACGGCGGGGCTTGATTTCTGTATTACGTTCCCCGGCAACCGCGAGGTGCCGGGAGTGACGATGCCCCAACTGCTGGAGTTGTTCATTGTGGGCGAACCGATCGCCCCCGCCGCCAATATCTCCGGCACGGTGACCTGTGGCGCGATCGGTTTCAGCGCGAACTTCACCGTGCAGTCCGGGCAGGTCACCACGATCCAGTTGCCCGACACGGCGGCCATCAAGGATTCGGACATCGTGCATGTCGATCAGGCCGTGCTCATCCACGCGGACGGTCCGGTAACGGTTTACGCCCTGAACACCGGGTTGACGACGGGCGACATCGCGACCAGTTCGGACGGTTTTCTGGCGTTTCCGGAGCACTCGTTGGGGGTCGATCACATCATCATGGCCAACGCCGGCATCGGCAGCCAGTTCACGGTGGTCGGCTGCGAGGACAACACGACGGTCACGATCACTCCAACCATCGATATCGTTTCCGGCATTCTTCAAGGCACCAGTTCCAACGGGAGTCATCCTGCGGGAGTTCCGTTCAACGTGACGTTGAACCGGGGCGACGTTTATCAATTGCGTCATGGCCTGATCGATGACGGCGACTTCACGGGCACGACGGTGGTGGGCAGCGCGCCGATCGCGGTGTTTGGCGGCGACCTTTGCGGCGAGGTTCCGTTCAGTGTGCAGTATTGCGATCACATGGTGGAACAGCTCATGCCGACGGAGGCTTGGGGCAGATCCTACCAGTCCATGCCTTTCAAGGAGCGGTTGGCGGAGGTTTATCGCTTTCTGGCGTCGGAAGACGACACCGAGGTGATCGTCAACCGGGAGGATCCGCCCGGATCGGGCAATGTTGTCAGCACGGTGGTCGCGTCCGGTCTGAAGCGCGGCGAGCATGTCGATTTCTTCAATGGCGAACCCAGGTATCTTTATCGGCCGGGGGAGGCGGCCGTCCTGAATCCGGCGTATCCGACCCCCCCGGTTCCGTTGGACATCCAGGCGAACAAGCCCCTCATGGCCACCCAGGTCATGCCGGGCACGACTTTCGACTCAGTCTTGGGGGACCCTTCCGCCATGAACCTGGCTTGGTTTGAGCAATATCTTCCGCGTTACACCCTGGCCACTCCAACGACCGGCTACGACAAACACTATCTGAATCTGATCGTCAGCGACCTGGACTTCGACAATGTGCTGATCAATGGAATTCCGATTTCGGCCTTCACGGCCCAGCAGTTTCAGCCCATCGCCAACAGTGGGTTTTCCGGGATGCAGATCGAGGTGGAACCGGGGGCTTACACGCTTGAAGCGTCCTTGCCCATGACCGCTTATCTCTACGGAGTGTCCGATGGCAACAGCTATGCCTATAGCGCCGGCTTGAATCTCGCCTCGGTGGCCAAAGTGACGGACATCGATCTCCAACCGGAACTGGGAGCCCCTAAACCGGTTGGCGAACAACATTGCGTGGTCGCCACCGTTCAGGACTCAAATGGCAACTCCGTCTTTGGCGTTCGCGTCGACTTCTTCGTACAGGGGGCCAACCAGTCGATCGGATTCGCGTTCGCCGATGAGAACGGCGTGGCGTCCTTCTGTTACACCGGAACCTACGCGACTGGACCGTTTGGCGGCGCGGACCTGATCGAGGCGCGCGTCGGTTCGCTTTCCGACACCGGGACCATGACCTGGACCGGCGGCGAAAGCGCCAATCCTCCGACCCTCGAATTCTCCGCCAACCTGACGCTGGAGGCTGTTTCCGCTGCCGGCGCTCCCGCCAGTCTCGGGGCTGTGGCCGGCGATATCGATGGTGACGCTGTCCAGGTCGAATGGCGGGTGAACGGCGGACTGGTCCAGACCGACACGGTTCTGGCGTCGCCGGGGCAGTCGACCGGACCCAGTCCGCTCAGCTACACGGAGACTTTCCCGCTGGGGCTCAACAACATTGATGTTTCGGCCTCGGACGGTTTGGCGCCGCCCATCGGCCCCCAGCCGGTTCCTGATGTGACCCGCTCCGGAACGGTGACGGTCGTGGACACCATTGCGCCGGTGGCGGTGAACGATTCCGCCGAGACGTTGGAAGGCGTTCCCGTCACCATCGATGTCTTGGGCAACGACAGCGATGTATTCACGCCGCTGACGGTTGTTTCAACGACTCAACCGGGGGCGGGAGGAACGGTTGTGAACACCGGCGGCAGCCTTGTTTTTACTCCGGCGCCCGGATTCACGGGGAGCGTGGCGTTCTCCTACAATGTTGCCGATCCCAACGGCAATCTCGCGACGGCGTCCGTCATTGTGGAGGTTCTCTCGGCGGCGGGAATCCCGGTTGCCGCTCCCGATTTGGCGGCGACGTCTGAGAACTTGGCCGTGACAACGGGCAATGTGTTGGCGAACGACGCTCTGGGCGATGCTCCGACGACGATCACCGCATTTGACCAGGCAAGCGCAAATTCAGGGACGGTCACGAGCAACGGCGACGGCACATTCACCTACACGCCGGCGGTGAATTTCGTTGGCGTTGACACCTTCACTTACACGATCACCGATGCTGATGGCGACTCGAGCACGGCGACGGTGACAATCACGGTCACTCCCGTGAACGCCGCGCCCGACGCGGTCGACAACGCCTACGCGACGGACGAGGACACGGCGGTCATCGGCAACGCGATCGTGGACAACACGGGAGCGGGAGTGGACAGCGATCCGGACGGGGACGCGCTGAAGGTTGTCGGCAATTCGGCCCCGGCCAATGGTTCGGTCTTGATCGCGGCCGACGGCGGCTTCAACTACACGCCGAATGCGAACTACCATGGCGTCGACAGCTTCACCTACACGGTGACGGACGGCGAGGGCGGCAGCGATACAGCGACGGTGACGATCACGGTGACGCCGGTGAACGACATGCCCGACGCGCTCGATAATGTCTACGCGACGGACGAGGACACGGCGGTCATCGGCAATGTGATCGTGGATAACACGGGAGCGGGAGTGGATAGCGACTTGGACGGCGACGCACTGATGGTCAGCGGCAACACGGCCCCGGCCAACGGGGCAGTGGTCGTGAATGGCGACGGCAGCTTCACCTACACGCCGAACGCGAACTACAACGGCTCCGACAGCTTCACCTACACGGTGACCGACGGGGAGGGCGGCAGCGACGCGGCGACGGTGGCGATCACGATCGCTCCGGTGAACGACGATCCGGGCGCGGCGGACGACGCGGCGACGACGTCGGAGGACACGCCGGTTACGGTCGGCGTCCTGGGCAACGACAGCGATGTGGACGGCGACACGCTGGCGACGGTCAGCACGGCGGGCGGCCCGGCCAACGGCAGCGTGGTCGTCAACCCGGACGGCACGGTTACCTACACGCCCGACGCGAACTTCCACGGAGTGGACACGTTCACCTATTCGGTGACGGACAACAATGGCGGGACGGCAGCGGCTACGGTGACAATCACGGTGGCGTCGGTGAACGACACGCCCGACGCGGTGGACAACGCCTACGCGACGGACGAAGACACGGCGGTCAGTGGCAATGTGATCGTGGATAACACGGGAGCGGGTGTGGACAGCGACTTGGACGGCGACGCACTGATGGTCAGCGGCAACACGGAGCCGGCCAACGGGGCAGTGGTCGTGAATGGCGACGGCAGCTTCACCTACACGCCCGACGCGAATTACAACGGCTCCGACAGCTTCACCTACACGGTGACGGACGGCAACGGCGGCAGCGACACGGCGACGGTGGTCATCACGATCGCCGCAGTGAACGACGATCCGGACGCGGCGGACGACGCGGCGACGACTTCGGAGGACACACCGGTTACGGTCGGCGTCCTGGGCAACGACAGCGATGTGGACGGCGACACGCTCGTGACGGTGACTACGGCGGGCGGCCCGGCCAACGGCAGCGTGGTCATCAACCCGGACGGCACGGTCACCTACACGCCCGACGCGAACTTCCACGGAGTGGACACGTTCAACTACACGGTGATGGACAACAACGGCGGGACGGCAGCGGCGACGGTGACAATTACGGTGACGCCGGTGAACGACGCGCCGGTGGCCGCCAACGATCTTGCTGAGACCGACGAGGATACGCCGGTCACCATCAGTGTTCTGGGCAACGACGGCGATCTGGACGGAGATGCGCTTCAGGTGGTTTCCGCCGGGCCCGCCTCCAACGGCACGGTGGTCGTGAATCCGGATGGCTCGGTGACCTATGCTCCCGCCTCGAACTTCTGCGGGGCGGACAGCTTCACCTACACTGTCAGCGACGGCGCCGGCGGCGAGGCCGTCGCCTCGGTCACGGTCGTCGTCAACTGTGTGAACGACGCGCCGCTGGCAACCGACAACCTCTATGCGACAAGTCAGGATACGGCGGTCTCCGGCAACGTGATGACGGACAATACGGGCATGGGTGTGGACAACGATCCGGAAGGGGACGCGCTGACCGCGGTCACGACCCCGGTGATCGCGCCGGTGAATGGCTCGGTCACGATCTCGGCTGACGGGAGCTTCACCTACACGCCCGCCGTCGGTTTTGTCGGTTCGGACAGCTTCGTCTACCAGATCGTCGATGGAAACGGCGGTTCGGCCGTGGCGACGGTCGCCATCCTGGTGGAGCCTGTTTCGCAGTGCGCGGCGTGCGACGGCAAGGTCAGCGAACTGACGCTCCGTTATGACGGCCCGGGAACGGTCACTGTCAAGGTGGTGCAGCAGAAGGGCGAGGTTGCCTTTGAAGGTCAGGTCAGCTCCGGGGGCGTGTTCACCGCGATCGGACAGGATAGGAAGGACACCTTGAGCCCGAAGGTGAAGGTCTACATCAACGGTGAACTCGACACCGAGATCCACACGAGTTGTTCCGTGCCGATCGGCCCCGGGCAGACTTGGGGCAGCTTCACCATCGTGGAAGGCTACAGCCGCAACGGCGGTCAGCTTTGTCCCGTCGCCGGCGGTGGTTCGGTCGACAGCGAACCGGATGGCGACCGCGATTGTGACAAGGACGGCAAGTCCGACGACGACGATGAGAGCCGTGACCGCGGCAAAGGCGGCAAGTCCGACGACGATGACGACCAGCAGGACTCGTCGAAAAAGAGACGCAAGAAAGATTGATGTGTTGACGGTTGCGAAGTGGAACAAAAGGGCGCCCGGTCGGGCGCCCTTTTTTTTGTTTGGCGGGGGCGTGGTTGTCAGGTGGAATTGCGACCACGCGAGAATGAAGCAAAAGATCGACAGACAGACGAAGGTGCGCGCGAGTGGAGACCAGATGTCGTGTGACCTGGATGGCGAAGCGGCGGTGTTGCATATGCCTTCCGGCGTCTATTTCGGTCTGGATGAGGTCGGAGCCAGGATCTGGCGTCTGCTGGAGCGCGAGATTCGGGTAGAGGAGATAGAGCGGGCGTTGGTTGCGGAATACGAGGTTGATGCCGGGGCCTGCGCGGAGGATGTCTGTCGTCTCTTGGAAGAGATGCGGGATGCGGGCATTGTCGAGATCGTGGACGACAACGGGAGTCGACCGGATGTCCCTTGAGATGACGGACAAACAGCTGGAGCGCGCCGCAATGGCGGCCTTGTTAAGGGCCCGGTTGCGGTTGTGGTTGGGTTCGTTCGACGGTGTGCGAAGGAAGTTGGGAGCGGTTCCTTCCGGCAAGGTCGGGGGTGGCGACGATGCTGAGAGGGTTGGTCTGGCCGTGGAGGCTGTGAGCCGGCGGATGCCGTTCATGGGGAACTGCCTGGTGCGGGCGCTCGCGGGGCTGGAGCTGTTGCGTCGGTTCGGGCTGCCGGGGGAACTCAAGATTGGCGTGGCCAGGGAGGATCGTCGCGGGTTTGAGGCCCACGCCTGGGTTGAGCTGGACGGCAGGGTCTTGATCGGAGCCGGGGAGAAGGACCGTTTCACTCCGTTGGAGGCGATAAGCGGCGGGGAATCGACGGAGGATTGATCAGGGTGACTTCATGAGCGCGATGGAATCCAACGTCGGGCAGGGAGGCGCAATTCACGAACTGTATGGATTGAGGATCCGTTCGGAGATTCTCTTGGGCGAGCCGGTGGTCGGGGGGGAAGGCGCGGTTGATTTGACAATCCGGTTGGGCGGTGGATTGGAAGGGGATGTCGCACGGCCGGAAGGCAAGGTGTTGGCGGAGGTGGAACTGGCGGAGGGGCGCGGCTATGTGTTCGTCCGTGACTCGGGCGGGTATCGACTGAGATTCCACGGGACATGTGAGTTCCGTTTCAATCCGGACCTGAGTGAATGCGAGACGGTTCTGGAGGAAGGACGGGAGCCGGAGGTTGCGGCCTGGCTGTTGAAGGCCAGCGTGCCGGCCCTGCTGCTGGGGCTCCGGGGGGAGCCCGTGTTGCACGCCAGCGCCTTTGAGGTGGAAGGTCGGGCAATCGCCGTGGCGGGGGAATCCGGCATGGGCAAGTCGACCGTTGCGGCGTTGTTCTGCGCGGCGGGGCGAAGGTTGGTTGCGGATGATCTCCTGCGTTTGGGATTTGTTGCGGGCGAGGTTCTTTGTTTTCCGGGTGGTTCCAGCCTGCGTTTGCGCGATTCGCCCGGTGGTCCAGCCGGCCTTTTTGGGCGGGATCGGGTATCCCGGGCGGTGGATGGTCGTCTGGTCGCCGCGTGTGATCCGGTCGAAGGGGTGACGCCTCTGGCCGCCGTGATCGCGCCGAAGCGGGAGGCGGGCAGGACTTCCGTGGGGGCGCGGCGGCTGTCGAAGGCTGAGGCGGCGTTCTGTCTCAACGCCTGGCCGAGGGTGGTCGGCTGGCAGATTGAGGAGCCTCGGCGGGCGCACTTTGAGAATGTTGCCGGGTTGGTCCGCCAGATTCCCGTGGTCGAGGTCTCAATGCCGGAAGGGCCGCCTTTTCCCAAGGGGCTGCCGGATGAAATCCTGCGCGCGTTGTGGGGCGCGATCGACTAGCATGGGGTCATGCCTCTTCCGCCCCTGGCCAACCTGATTGCGATCTGTGAGCCCGATCCCGCCGCCGCGGGCTTGGTGGCGGAGCGCATGATGGCGGGCGGCGAGTTTGAGGAGATCTGGCGGCCGCATGAGAGGTGGGTTGTGGGGACAAAGCGGTTTCCGGACTCGGAGCCGGAGGGTTCGGAAGCGCGCCAGGCAGGTCTGGTGTTTGCGGAAGGGCGGGACCTGTTTGAAGCGGCCCGGCATTCGTTCGCCGAACTCGCGGAGTGTTCGCGCGAGGCGCCGAAGGAACTGTCCCGTTTCCCGGGTGACTTCGGGTTTCTGCGGATAGATCGCGACGGCGCAGCGTTCGCAGCCCGATCGTGCGCGGGGCTGGCGCCGTTCTACTTCTGGACGGGCGAGGGGAGGGCGGCGATCGCCACGTCTTTGGCCTGGCTCGTCCGTTGGGCGGTTCCCGATCCCCGGCCGGACGCGCTGGTTGGAGCCTTGTGGGCGACGGGCTGGGCGTGGTTTCCCGATGATCGCAGCCCTTTGCGCGGCGTGTCCGTCCTGCCCCGGGGCAGCTTTGTTTCCTTTCTGCCGGACGGCGTCTTCGAGCGGGGAACCTGGTGGGATCCGCGGCCGGCGCATTTTCCGGAGTTCCGGGAGGACGACGCCGCCGAGCGCGCGGGGGAGTTTCGCCGTCTGCTGGTCGAACGGCTGGAGAAGGACCTGCATCCCGGCGGCGGCAACCTGCTGGCCCTGAGCGGAGGCGTCGATTCCGGTTCCCTGGCGGCGTTGGCAGCCGGGACGGTGAAAAGGCCGGTGTGGACAGCCAGCATGCTGCCGGAGCCGGAGGAGGCGTATCGGAAGGAGATGTCGTTCATCGGCCCGCTGGAGGAGAGCTTTGGCTTTGAGCGGAACTGGAGGTTCCGGGTGACGCCAGAGCTGCAACTTGCCATGATCCGAACGGCTCCGCGGGCGCCTTTTCCGATCGTGAACCCCACCTTGTGTCTGCTGCCCCGGATTCTGGCGGAAGCTCCGGTGAGGGTCCTGTTCGGCGGCGAGTTTGCGGACCGGTTGGTGGGCTGCGTCTCCACGATCCCCGACTTCATGGCGGCCTGCGGATTGCGCGGAATATTGCGTCATTTCGGGTTCTCGCCATTGGGGCGACGGCTGCTTTTGAGCTGGGCGAAGCGGAAGGCCGTCGGACGCGTCCCGAACGACGTGCCCTTTCCCGACGATCTTCCCGAAGTGTTCGATCCCGCATTGCGCGACGAGGCGCGGGAGTTTCACGATCGGGTTCGACGCAGGTCCGCCGGGGACGCCGGGCCGTGGAAACAGTTGACGCTTTTCCTCAAGCAGGACGGCTGGCTGTCGATGAATTGGGAGGCGGTCAGCGCCATGAATGTGCGGCGGTCCTTCCCGTATTTTCATCGTGCGGCGGTCGAATTGGCCTACGCGTGCCATCCGGCGGAGCTGGTCGGCCCCGGCACCAAGAAGATCCTGCGCCGAGCTTTGGCGGGGGACGTCCCGGGTCGGAACCTGAACCGTTCCGACAAGGGAACCTGGGGACGATACCTGCTGGCGCGGGACGCTGGACCGACCCCATGGGGCGGCGACGCCCCCAACGTTCTGCAGGGGATTTTGCGGCCAGATTGGCTGGCTGATTTCCCGAAAGAAATTGACTTTGCCGATATCAAACGATTAAATCGCTTGGTTGTTTTCGGTGAAAACATTGAAAACATCGCGCGATCGCGGAAGTTGTAGCCGCCGCCTCGCGGAAAGTCGTCATGAAGAAAAACAACCAAAAGAAAGCCCCGAAGAAAGCCTACACGTCGCCGAAACTGACCCGCTATGGCAGTGTGCGGAAGTTGACCAAGGGAGCGGGCTCGGGCGCGATGGATGACACGATGAATTCGTTCGTCTGATCCGGGCTTGTTCGCGCGGGCGACCTCAGGATCTTTGTTGAAGCCAAACCGGTTGCCGGTTTGGCTTTTGCTTTTGTGGGAGGAGGCCAGGGACGGGAAGCTGGTTGACGCGGTCTCGAAATCCCGTGGCAGCCAACGAGAGGAGGCTCTGATCGTTGAGTTTCATCTGAAATGAGCCTCGCCATCTCGTCTGCCGCCGATGGAGAAGGCTTTTGAGGCGGTCTCGGTTGCATTCCCCGCTTGCCCCCGGAGGGCTTGGAAATCAATTTCTACTTCGATGCGCCCCAACGAGTCCATCATGACCGCCGACGAGGCGGCGTTTGCATTCCTCTGTTGTTGCGCGACGGGGGATCTGGACGCGGACATCGGCACGGGTTTTCCGGAGGGCGTCGGTTCGGAACGGCTGCTCGCCATCGCGAACCGGCACGGGATGCTCCCCTTGCTGATGAAACGCGGTCGCGGCGCGTTTGACGAAAAGGCGTTGGGGGAAGTGGGGAAGAAAACTCTGGATGCCGCCGTCCGCGGACTGCACCTGGCGGGGGAACTGGCCCGTTTGATGGCGATCTTCCAACGGCGAGGCCTGAAGGCGGCTCCCTATAAGGGGCCGGTTCTGGCGGCTGAATTGTATGGCAACCTGGCGACGCGCGGCTTCTGCGATCTTGATCTGCTGATCGACCGCGCGGACCTGGAGAAGGCTGAGGCCGTCCTGCGTGAGGAAGGCTACACCCCGGAAGCGGAACTTCCGGTGACGGCGCGCGAATCATGGCTGGAGGAAAACTGCGAGCTGAACTTCAACAGCGCCGACGGGCTTTGCCATGTCGAGCTGCACTGGTCGCCCCTGCCGCCCCGATTTGGGGCGCGGTTCGATGTGGATGAGATGCTGGGCCGGCTGCGCTCCGTTTCGGTTTCGGGAAAGCCGGTCCCGTCGCTTGCCCCGGAGGACATGCTGCTCGTCTTGTGCGCGCACGGCTTCAAGCATTTCTGGACCCGGTTGTTCTGGATCGTGGATGTGGCGATGCTTTTGCGCGTCCATTGCGGATTGGATTGGGACGCGGTCTTTGAAAGGGCAGGGCGTTGGCGGTGCCGCCGGATGCTGCTGCTGGGGACGGCCTTGGCTGAGAGGTTGCTGGAGGCTTCTTTGCCGGAGCGGGTAAGGGAGGCGATCGCGGCGGATGCTTTCGTCAGGAAGCTGACGCGGGATTCGGAGGAATGGCTGCTGGCGGATTGGGATGCGCCGCGCCCGCGTTGGTCCGGGCTTTCCTATGCGTTGGCCGGGGGCGAAAAGCTCCGCGATCGGTTGCCGATGTGGCGTCATGTTCTGGTTCGGGCCGTGAGGCCGAACGAGCGCGATCGGCAGGTTGTGGAGCTGCCCGGGTTCCTCAGCTTTGGTTATTGGCTGATTCGTCCTTTTCGTCTGTTGCGGGACTACGGTTTTCGGCCGCCTTCCCGGCGGGCTTGAACGGCATCCGTGCGATCCTGCGCAGCAGTTCCAGCGGATCGGTCACGCTGAGCCGGGCCGCGGTCCGGACCTGCCGGTGGAAATTGTCCCAACGATTGACGACGCGGTTCTGCAACTGGTGGCGTCGCTCGTATTTCAAGTAGAGTTCCATCAGGTCGCGGCGTCGTTTGGGGATGTCGAAGCCCACCAGTCCGTTGATGAAGTCGTTGATGACGCAGTCGATGACGAGGTGGATGCGGGGCGAGTCTCCCCGGTTGGTGACGGAGTGGGGGAACGCGGGATCAATGTACCAGCATTCGCCCGGTCCCATCGGAACGCGTCTTCCCCACAGCATGAAATCGACGTCCGGGTTGGTGAGGATCGGGACGTGCAGGCGGGCGATCGAGATGTTGCGGCCGTCGAGCGGATCGACGTGACGGCGGATGTGCGCGCCGGGATCGAGCCGCATGAGCCGCACGCGATGAAACGCGCAATGAAATGCCTCCAAGACCGACTTGAAGGTCGGACAATCCTTCAGCAAAGGCGTGGGCTCGAAGGTCCGGGCGTGGTGGGTCGTCAGGTCCGTGGTCGAGCCTTCCACGGAGATCAACGGCACGCCGTGATAGCGGCCGCGGTAGTGCGTCTGGCGTTTGTGTTTCAGCCAGTTCTCGTCGGACACCCGGTCGAGATCGGCGAGGAGGCCGCCGATGGGGAAATCGCGGTCGAGGCGCTTGAAGGTGACGATGTCGGCGCGGGACACGGCGGTTGTCGGTGAACGTTGTCGCGACGTGGCGCTCCGGTCCTTCAGCGGACAGGCGTCGGTTGCTCGCCGGATTTCCCGCCAGGGTCCCGGACGTCGCCTTCAAAGACGATGAAGGGGCGGCGGAAGACCTTGCTGCGGCGGACGGTGAAGACCGTCTTGTTGGCGAGTGAGATTGCCTGCAATGCCTCCCACCCGTTCAGGTCCCAGCCGGCGACCGCGTGCCGGAAAAAGTGCCACGAAAGCCGGCTCTGCTCGGGCGGGAAGAAGCCCATGTCGAGCGTGTCGCAGAGAATAGGCTGCACGTGGTCCCAGTCGTGATCGTTGTAGAGAAAGTGAGGAAGGAAGGGGGTTTGCCTGAGACGTTCCACCAGTCCCGGATCGCGGACGGTGACCTGAGGCTCGGTGGGGTCGTCGTCCGCGTGGAGAAGGAGCATCGGAGGGCGGAAGGTCACACGGATGCGGGTCTGGTTCGTGAGTGCGGTGACGGCGTCGAGCAGCGTCGGCGTCCCGGCCCGAAGGGTCGCTTCGGCGCGTTTGAAGAAATAGAACTCATCTGTGGCCCCGGGTTGCAGCACGAGCGCCTTGACGATGTGGTTCGAACGGAACGACTCAAGCATGATCCGGGAGAAATTGGTCCGGGTGATCGTCTGCGTCGGTTCGATCAGGGGCATGGCGCCCAAGGCGGACTGCCAGGTCGGTTCGGCGGCCTGCGGCCTGGCGGGCGTCAGCGCAACCAGGAGAAAAATCAACAGCGTCGCGAAGCGGAGGCTCGCGGCGTTTGGCTTGCGGTGCGGGAGCGGGTTCACGATCCGGTCAGAAGGAGAGTCGGACAAGGCGCTCCTGAAGTTGCGCAATCCAGCGGGTGAGATGGCTGACGACTCGGCCGATTTCCTCCAGGCGGTTGAGGGGCAGGGCGTCAGCCCGGTCGGGTGAGCCGGGTTCGGGCGCGGATTCCCAGGCGGCGTTGAGTCCCTTGAGTTCCACGTCCAGCGGCGCGAGCTGCCCGTTCAATTCTGCCTGGAGCGTCTGGATCTGGTCGGTCCATTCCAACCCGCGGGCGAAGAGCCTCGCCTTCAGCAGCGGGGATTGGGCGGATTCTTTCTCCTCGATGAAGGCGTCCACGTCGCGGGAAAGCTGACCCACCCTCAGGAAAAGGTCCATGGTCTCGCCGGGCACGTTCTTGACGACCTCGGGCCGGGCGCCGCGTTCGAGCTCCAGCAGGTGGCGAAGCCGGGCCTTCGTGTCGGTCAGGCAGGTCTGGGCTGCATTGAGGCGCGCGTAGCGGCGGTTGGCTTCGGCGCGCTCGTTCTCGGAAGCCGTGTGGAAACGGTCGGGATGAACGGCGGCGGAAAGCTCCAAAAAGCGGGCCTTCACGGCGGCGGGGTCGAGCCACGGGCGTCTCGGCTCGTTCAACTCGGCGAAATGATCCTCCATGGGCCGGGCCGGAAGCGGACTCAGGCGCTGAAGCTCTCGCCGCAGGAACAGGTGGTGGCGGCGTTGGGGTTGTGCACCTTGAAGCCGCCGTCGGTCAGGGCCTCCACGTAGTCCAGCTCCGAACCGGTGACGTAAAGCGCGCTCTTGGGATCGACCACCACGCGCACTCCGGCGGTCTCGACGAGAATGTCGCGGTTCGCCGGCTTGTCCTGGAGGTCCATCTTGTATTGCAGTCCGGAGCAGCCTCCGCCGATGACCGCCACGCGCAAGACGCCCTCCTCACGGCCCTGTTTGGCCAGCAGGGTGGACACTTTGTTCGCGGCGTTGGCGGTGAGCTTGATCAGCCGTTCATCGCCGGTGCGGATCTTGATCTCGCCGGTTTCTTTCTTGGTGGAAGAGGCAATCATTTGAGCGGTCGGGAAGTTACCGGCATTGTGGCCGGTCGTCAATCGGGGCGGGTGGCGGAGCTTGCGATACTCGTTTTGATGCTCCCAAGACGCGATTGTCACCAGGCGCGCGGAGCGGGGTGTTCTCGGTGAGCCGCGACGGGACATGCTCACGCCGGCTCATTGAGGACAGTTTGCCCCACCGAATGCCGCCAACTCCGTATTCATGCCCGAAGTTGGCGATCTTTTGGGGCGGCCGTGACGTTGTTTTTGCCGGCGATTCGCACGTGTCCGACAACCGGACCGAACGCTTTCGGCGAAATGGGGTCGAATGAAGCGGCATGAATTCCTTCAAATAAATGGGCGGCCCGTGCATCCTTTCCGGCGAATGAAGATCAGACGTTTTCTCCCGATCCTGACCCTGCTGGCGGCGACTGTCGGCGCGAACGCGCAGTTCGGCTTCGGGGCGGGGCCGGCCACGAAGGCCGCGCTCAAGCTCGACGTGAAGGCGGCGAAGCCCGGCGACACCGTGACGGCAGCGCTGCAGCTCACGATGGATGAGGGCTGGCACACCTACTGGGTGAACCCGGGCACAGGCATGCCCACGGAGATCGATTGGGAACTGCCGGAGGGCATCGTGGCCGACGCCATTCTGTGGCCCGCGCCGGAGAAGTACGAAGACACGGTGTCGGGCGGCTACGTCTATCACGGAGAAGTCCGGCTCCTGATCCCGATCCGGATCGGGGAGAAGGTCCCACCCGGTGAGATCGAATTGAAGGGCAGGGTCTCGTGGCTGGAATGCAAGACCTCCTGCATCCCCGGACGCGGCAATGTCAGCGCGAAGCTGACGATCGGCGCCGAGCGCGTCCCTTCGGCCGCCGCCGCGGCCTTCGATGAATGGCGGAAGCTGATTCCTCCGCAAAAGGACGACGTTCCGGCCAAGGCGGTCTGGGATTCACCGGCGGAGGGAGAGGAGCGTTCGTTCGTCATCGAGTGGAAGCACGACGAAGCCGCGCCCGCCCCGGATTTCTTCCCCTTTGCCTCGGAGGCCTTCGTGGTGGAACCGGAGACCGAATCCACCGCCGCCGATGGGACGATCCTCCTGCGCAAGAAGATCAAGAAATACGAGGGCGAATGGCCGAAGGAGCTGCGCGGCCTGCTCGTCGCCGACGCGAAGCATCAGTTTGGCGCGGCGGTTTACGAGGCGGCGATTCCGTTGGCGGATGCTTCGTCGCAGTTGTCCGCCGGCGCTGAATCGCCGAATGCGCCGCCAGTGGATGGAGATCGACGTGGGGGCGGCGGAGGCGAAGAGCTTTCCCTGCCCAAGGTGCTTTTGTTCGCCTTTCTCGGCGGCCTGATTCTCAACGTGATGCCCTGTGTTCTGCCGGTGATTGCGCTGAAGATCCTGGGCTTTGTCAACCAGAGCAAGGAGGAGCCGGGTCGGGTGAAGGTTCTTGGATTGGTCTACACGCTGGGCGTGTTGGCTTCGTTCCTGTTGATGGCTCTGCTGATCGTGGGCGTGCAGGCGGCGGGGCGTGTGGCCAGCTGGGGAATGCAGTTCTCCAATCCTTACTTTCTGGTCGGGCTGACGGTGTTGGTATTGTTGGTGGCGCTCAATCTCTTCGGCGTGTTCGAGGTCACGTTGGGAGGCGGAGCCATGAGCGCGGCCGGCGGGCTGGCGTCCAGGGAAGGCAATGCCGGAGCGTTCTTCAACGGAGTCCTGGCGACCACATTGGCGACGCCCTGCACGGCTCCGTTTCTGGCGCCTGCGCTGGGTTTTGCATTCACGCAGTCGCCGGCGACCATCATCCTGGTTTTCCTGACCGTCGGCGCGGGGTTGGCTTTCCCTTATCTTCTCCTGAGTTGGAAGCCGGAATGGTTGAAATACCTTCCCAAACCCGGCTCTTGGATGGAGCGGTTCAAGGTCGCCATGGGCTTCCCCATGCTGGCCACGGCTGTGGCCTTGTTCTGGTTGAGCCTGGGGCATTTCGGGGAGACTGGGGCGTTGTGGTTCGGGTTGTTCCTGGTTTCCCTGGGTTTGAGTGCCTGGATCTACGGCGAGTTTGTGCAGCGCGGCCGGAGTCGCAAGGGGCTCGCTGTGACGATTGCCGCTGTCATGCTGTTGGGATCGTACTGGTTCAACATGGAACGACAGTTGGAGTGGCGGGTGGCCCGGGCAAGACCCGTTGCGGGGCAGTCCGGCACGACGTCGATGGATCCCGACAAGATTCCCTGGCAGCCGTGGAGCCGCGAGGCTGTTGGCGCCGCGCAGAAGGAAGGGCGGCCGGTGTTTGTCGATTTTACCGCCAATTGGTGCGCCACCTGCAAGTTCAACAAGGCAAACTTCATCGAGACGGCGGAGGTGCGCGCCAAGTTGAAGGAGATCAACGCCCTTGCCCTGGTTGGCGACAACACGTTGTCCCCTCCGGAGATCGCGGAAGAGCTCCGACGCTACGGTCGAGCGGGGGTTCCCCTGAATCTCGTGTATCCGGCGAAGCAGGGGGCTGATCCCATCGTGCTGCCCACTTTGTTGAGCAAGGGGATCATCCTGGAAGCGCTCGACCGCGCGGCGCCCTGAGGAATTGGCGGGCGGAGCTGGTTTGCGATCGTTGACTTAAATTGTTTACAAAATGGACGCAAAGTGTCCATTGATGTGGCGCTTGGGTTGCTGTTTGCAATCCCATGAACGCAAGGTTTCAACAATTGGGGCAGGTCGATTCGGCACAGTCGGCCGAATCAATGGGGGGCTCTCTCAGATTTGACAGACTGCTTCATGCGCCACAGTTGCGGATCGCGCTTTGTCTGGCCATGGCGGCTGTGGTCTTTCTGGCGGATATCCAGATGCCGCCAGATGTCGCGATGGGAGTGCCGTATGTGGTGGTGACGCTCTTGTCCCTCCGGATCCGGGACAGTCGGCTGACCTACAGCCTCGCGCTGCTTTGCACGCTCCTCCTGCTCTGGGGGTTCCATCTGTCGCCGGACGCGCAGGGCCGGCTCGATCCAAACATGATTTTGATCAATCGACTGGCAGCGCTCCTGGCGATCTGGTCCTCGGCCTTTCTGGGAATTCGTCTGACCGCGGCGGTGGCGGACAGGGAGGCGTTCCTGAAGGAGATCAAGATCCTCAAAGGACAGCTGCCCATCTGTTCGCATTGCAAGAAGATCCGGGACGACGAGGAGGAATGGGTGCCGTTGGAAGAATACATGCTGCAACATTCCGAGGCCGTCTTGAGTCACGGCATCTGCCCGGGCTGTAAGGAGGAACACTTCGGGGACTATCTTTGAGGGGGGTGTTACGCATGAGCTGTCGAGTTTGCTTCAAAAGGGGGGCGAACTGTCCTCAGTGAGCCGCGCGGGGGCATGAGCAAGTTGGCTCATTGAGGACAATTCGCCCTACCCGACTTAAGATCACGCGTTTTGGGGCATCGACACAACTCATGCGAGCCCAGACCGCTGAGCAGGGGGACTCGTCTGGACGGCCCTTCCAAGGTTGGTTGAACTCAGGGCAGGATGGCTTCGATGTAGATCAGGCGGATTCGACTTCCCGACTTCACCTCGATTTCCATCTGCTTGGTCCCGCCCTTCGCGATCGATGCGCTCAGTTTGAAACACGCGTGTTCGTCCACGGAGCCCAGCCAGGTTCCGTCGTAGGGATGGGGCAGGGGCTTCTCGACAAACGGGGCTGGCGCAAGCGCCCGGCCGTTGAACTTCACCGCAATCTCACGATCGGCGATGGCTTCGTCCGAACGCAGGCGCACGATTCCATCGAGGGTTGTGGTCGGGCTCGCGGCGATTTCCAGGGGGAATATCTGCGGTTGGCCGCGTTTCAGGATCGCCGGCAGCAGTCGTTTGCCCAGAACAGGGTCCTTCCTTCCCTGGCTGAGGAAATGCCAGCGAGGCTGCCGTTCCAGAAAGGCGCGGTCCTTCAGGCGGGGCAGGACATGGAATGGCGGTTTGTGGAACGGGCCGATGCTTTCCGTGACGTGGTAGCGGTAGTAGGGGAAGTTGAACAGGCTGACGCCCTTTGCGCCTTGTTCATATGCCAGGCGGGCCGTGGAATAGAACTGCTGATCGGTCGTGCGCAAAAAGGGTTGTGTGCCGCTGCCGGCGGTCGCACGGCCGGTCATGGTCGTGTGTGTCATCTCGACGTGGATCGCGGCGTCCGGCGCCTCCTCGCGGGCGAGGGCGACGCTGCGGTCCTGCCAGGTGAAGTAGCTGTAAGAGAGGTTGATCATGTCCGCGCCGGCTTTCGTCAACGCCGCGAGGTCGATCCCCTGGTCGGGGCGGACCGTCGCGATTGCCGGCACTCGGACACACAACCAGCGACGGCGCTGGCCTCGGTCGGCGGCCGTGCGGTCCAACATGACGCGGACGCGGCGAACGAATTCGGTGGTGATCGCGGCGCGTTCTTCCGGTCCTGTGCCAGGTCCAAAGCGTATCCAATGCCGCAGGAAATCGAGTTCCAGACCCGCAAGGTCGTAGTTGGCGCAGGCCTCCTCGATGAGGGCGAACTTGTAGTCCCGGACCTCCGGGATGGCCCAGTCGAACACGCCCTGATCCCAGTCCGAGGTGTCGGAGCCGATCCGGAAGCGGCGATAATTCTCCCAGTAGTGCCGCGCCATGTTTGGGGTGGGGCGGCCGTGCTCCAAGGCTTTTGCCAGATCCCGGACGTGATGGCCGTCGTTCAGGCGGAAGCTCAGAAACGGCGCGATTCCCATGTCGCGGCAGGTCGCGACCAACGTCGTCAGCATGTCGCCGCCGGCCAGCAGGTAACGCCCGATCTTCTGCACGCCCTTGACGCCGTGCTTGTCGCGCAGCCAACGGTAATGCGCCTCCGCGGGATAGATCTTCGATCGCCACCAGGGCAGCCAACCCAGGCCGGGCTGCAGGAAGTGCGCGTCCACTCCGGCCGCCTCCCGGATCGAGCCGCGCAGCAGGTCGTCGGTGAATTCGACGTTGCGTTTCTCCGGCCCGAGGCACGACAGGATGTTCGTGGTGTCGTTGCTATAGATCACCCGGAACGGCGGTTTCACCGGGGCGGAAATGGCCGCCCGTATCGGACGCGCGCAGAAGGCGGCGAGGGCGACTGAGGTGGCTTTGGCGAATTCGCGCCGGGTTGTGCGGCGTTTCATGGTGTCGGCCTTCAACGACGCGATCCGGTCTCTCGGCGCAACAGCAGGCCGCCGTTGCCGTCGGGAATGAGCAGCCCGCGCGGCGTGAGCGTGACCGCGCCCGGATTGCCGCGGGTGGTGAACCTCTCAAGCAGTCTGGGCTTTTCCGGGGAACGGATGTCCAGAACGACAATGTCGCCAGTGGTGCGGTTGGCGACGTGCAGTCGGTCGCCGGCAACCGTTGGCCGCCCTCGGAAGTAGGTTCCTTCCACGCGATGGATCGGCAGTTCATCCAGCGGGCGCGTTTCTGATCGATCGAGCAGGATGTAGCCGCCTCGCCGTGGACTGAGGAGCTGCCCGCGATGCAGGGCGAGCCCGTCCAACATGCTGACGCGTCCCGTCGCGAGCTGCGGTTCACGGCGCGGGGGATCCACGCCCAGATCATACCAGTGAATGCCCGATACGTGCCAGTAAGCGGCGGCGTGGCGGCCGTCCGCCAGTCCGTCCAACACCTGATGGCCGTAGAGCAGGCCGAACTGGTTGTCCTCCAGCGCGAGGCGCGGTTTTTGTGGATCGGAGACATCCACGATGTGCAGGGTCGAGGCACCCACCTGCGCGAGCGCGAAGCGGCCGGGCGCGGGGACGGTCAGGTAGCGCACGCGTCTGCCGCGAACACGATACCGTCCTTTCGGTTCCAACTTGCCGTCGTTCGTCAGCGACCAGATCGACATTCCCCCGGCTCCTTCCGCGACGTAGACCGTGTGACCGAGCACGCTGACGTCCGTGGCGAAGTCTTCGGTCGGCGTGTCGGAAAGGGGTTTGAGTCCGTGCGCGAGATCGACCACATGGACACCCGCGCTGCCGCAGGCCGCGACGACCTGTTCGCCGGCAACCGCCGCGGCGTGGACCTGGCCTTCCGGCCGATAGGCTGTGACTCCCTTGTCTCCGTTTGGACGACGGGGCGGAATCTTCGGCGGCGCGCCGGTCTGTGGTGTGACCGGGACCGCGAGACCGGGCGCGGGTATGACGTGCAGGTCGGTCCAACCGCCGGCGCCATAGACGTGGTCGCGGCCGACCTCGATGCCGCCGAAGTAGGCCGGTTTGTCTTTTCCCTTCGACGTGGGCAATTGGCGTCGGCCGACGATCTCCGGTTTGGCGGGATTGCGCACGTCCACGATGAAGACGCCGTTGTGGGTGTCGGCGACGAAGGCGTGACCGTTGGCGACCGTGACGCTCCACATGTCGTTGCCGATGGCGTAGAGGGGAGGGAACTTCACGCGGCTGATGAAGGCGGGTTTGGCCGGATCCTTCAGCGAGAGAATCTCCAATCCGTGGCCGCGACCGTAGCCGGGATCCTCCGGCTTTCGGTGCGGTTCGCGCGAATGATGTCCCGTGGCCGCGTAGAGGAATCCGTCCCTGACATCCACTCCGTCGCCGTAGCCGTCCAGCGGCGTGCGCGACACGATGCGCGGCTCGCGGGGATTGCGGACGTCTGCGACCACGACCTCAGAACTCCCCCAGACGCCGGCGTAGAGAAAGCCGTCCTGATACGCGACGGACTGCGCCTCGCCAGTCCGGACCACGCTGAGAAACAGCGGCTTTGTCGGATCGGAAACGTCCACCAGTTCCACGCCGTACTGCCGCAGGGCGACGAACAGGACGTCCCCGGCGAGCGCGAGTCCGGTGGCGAATTCGATGGTGTCGTAATGGTCCAGCAGGCGGGGCTTCGCCGCTTCCCGCGCATCGATGACAAACAGTCTGTCCTCCCGCGAGCCCACGTAGACCATGCCGTCCTTCACCACGATCTGCCGCGTGTTGCCGAGGCCGGACAGGCCGCCGAGCAGGACGGGCTTGGCCGGATCGGTGGCGTCGGCGACATGCAGTTTTCCCCGACCGATCACGTACATCCGATCTCCTTCGAGGGCCACGTCCATCGCGGGACCGCAACCGAGATTGCGCAGGATCGGGAGTTCGCGTGGTTGGCTGGCCGTTGGTTTCGCGGCGGGTTTCCCCTCCAGAGCGAGGAGACCGAGGATGACGGTGCGGTTGAAGTTCTCGCCGCCGTTGTAGTCCTGTTGATGCTGCGAAAACTCCGCGACCATGCGTCGGACCGTGGGTTGGGCCTGTTCGCGGAGTTTCGGATCGTCCGAAAGCAGGGCGGCGTGCAGCGCCACGGTGGCCAGCCCATAACAGAGTTTGCCCATGACGCTGTGGGCCCGGCTCCCAGGGCGGTCCCAGACCTGGCGGTCATAGGAGTCGTAGAGTTCCAGGACCGACATGGGTTTCTTCAGATCGAGCCCCAGCGGCGCGATCAACGCCTGCGTTTCCGCCTCGTTGCGGTCGCCGGCCCAGTCCAGTCGACGCCAGCGGATGGGATCGAAGACGTTGGATTCAAGCATGCGCGTCGCGAGGCGGCGTTCGAGTTCTGCCAGTTGCGCCTTTCGGTCGGGGTTCTTCTCCAGGCGGCGCAGCGCGGTCAGGGCCTGGCAGAACTGGTTGGCGTAGAGGGTCAGCGGACGCCAGTTCTTCACCGCGTCCGGATGCAGCCAGCGGTTCCAGCGTTCGCCGTCGCGTTCCGCGCTGAACTGTTCGTAAAGCTCGCGCCAATGTGGATCGCCGGTGGCGTCGAAGGTCTGCGCGAGGACGCTGAGCAGGGTGATGGAGCCGATGCTGGTGAACTGCTTCCAGCCCCAGCCCACATGCGCCTGGCGGCTGCCGTCTTCAATCATGATCCGCCAGTCGTCGCGCTCCATGCGCGTCGCGATCTTCCCGATCGTGCCGGCGATGAATGCCTTGTCCGCGTTGGTGGCGAGCGGGCTGCGTCCGTAGCGCCAGAGGGCCTCGATGTAGGCCGTCACCTGGTCGCGCGAGGGGTCGCGGTAGTAGCTGCGCCCGTCGGGATGCGGGCCCCGGGGCACAAAACCCGGCTCCGGACTGACCCGCGCCAGGACCTTCAGCGACGCGAACAGCGCGCGAGCCCGGTCCGCGATCCATTTCTCGCCCGTGCGTTCGTGCGCGTCGCAGAGGGCGAAGAGGAGTTGTCCGTTCTCCAACGCCACGTCCTGGATGCCGCTGCCGTAGCCGTGGGGCATGGGCTTGCCGTCCACCTCGCCGCGGGCGATCTCCTCCGGCGAGGACAGCGCGGCAAGGCCCCTCGGGCTGTCGAGGCGGTTGTGGTAAAGCAGGCCGGTCGCAGGATGGCCGAAGGACTTTTCGTAGGATTCGAGGAGGGAGTGGACGGCCTCGCCGGAGTCACTGGCGAAGGCGGACGGTGTCGCGATCAATGCCGCGATTGCGGCGGCGGTGAGAATCGGTATTGGCAGGTTCATGGCGCCGGCCTTTGCGCTGTATCAATGCTTCTCGCTAACCAGTTTCTCATGCAGGAAGGCGGCGATCTCTTCGGTCATGGGAGTGAACCAGGGGTGGCTGCCCCAGCAGCCGTGCTTGCCGCCCTGGACGATGACCAGTCGATGGGCGACGCCCGCGTCGTCGAGTTTCCGGAGGAACTCGGAATAGCGTTCGCCGGGGGAGTCTCTCTCGCCCTCGATGATGAGGATCGGCGGATCGCCCTTGGAGATGTGGGTGATCGGCGAGCCTTGCGCGTAGGCCTCCTTCCGCTTTTCGTAGGGGCCGCCGAAGAAGGTGAGCTGGTTTGAGATCGGTTTCTTCGCCTCCAGGGCGCGGGTGACCTGGTCGACGCCCGCGCCCATGATGACGGCGGCTTGCAGGGAACTGGAGGCGTCGGGATGACCGCCCTTGCCTTCGAAGAGTTTCGAGTCGCTGGTCAACGCGACCATGGACGCCAGATGGCCGCCCGCGGAACCGCCCACGGCCCCGATGCGCGTTGGGTCGATCCGATACTTCTTCGCGTTGGCGCGCATCCAGCGGACGGCGGCCTTGCAGTCCTCGACGGCGGACGGGAACTGCGCCTCGCCGGAGAGGCGGTAGTCGATGGTGGCCGCGACGAAGCCCCGCTTGGCCAACTGCTGCGCCATTGCGCGGAAGGACTGCCGGTTGCCGTCCGCCCAGCCGCCGCCGTGGATCAGGATGACGCCAGGATACATGCGGCCGTTCTTCGCGGCGGGCGCGTAGAGATCCAGCTTCAAGGCCTTGTCGCCGCCGTGGCCGAAGACCAGGTCGGGGTGGGCGACGACGCCCTTCGGAACCTCGTCCTTGGCGCGGGACGGCTTGTCGCCGCCGGAAACCTCGACGAATTTGTCCACCTTCACGCCGGGCGCGAATTTGGGCGCGGCGGCAGCGAGGGAGAGGGAACCGAGGAGTGCGAGGCAGGTGGCGGTGGATTTCATGGGGCGTTGGGTGAGGGGAGATATCGGTGAAGTCTGTTTAACGCGTGGCAGCGCTTCCGTCACGAAAGATGGCGACGCATTTTTGCACAGGCGCCCGGTCTCGTTGTCCCTCCGGGACTTGAAATGGGACGCCTGCGGCGAGGAATCCCGCCCCGGGGAGGTAGCGCTGTTTCGCCGAAACGGCCCATTTTGAAGCCATGAAAGGACGATAGCGGCGCTCGATGGAGATGGGGAGGTCGCCCGGTCTCATTGTCCCTGCGGGACTTGAAATGGGACGCCTGCCGCGAGGCATCCCTACCCGGTTTTGTAGGGAGCTCTCGCCGTAAGACTTCACTTGCCCCGAAAGGGCGCCAAGGACGTGTTTTAAGTTCCCTTTTCGCCTTACAGTTTCTTCACGCGGAAGTTGCGGAAGGCGACGGGGTCGTTATGGCCGGCGAAGCCGATGTGGCCCTTCTTCCGGTCCAGCCCCTTCGGCGGATTCTTGATCTGGCTGCGGTCGAACGTGTCGATATCGACGTCGAGAATCTTGGTTCCGTTGAGGGTGACCTTGATCTTCTGGCCGCGCACCTCGACTTCCTGGAAGTTCCATTGTCCGACGGGGCGCAGGTAGCCCGTCTTGGCGCCCACGCAGTGGTAGAGGGAGCCGTGGCATTGGTAGGGCTTGAGCGGGGCCTTGGGATGCGCCTCGTTGTAGCCGTCGTTGTCGATCACCTGGAGTTCCAGGCCGTCGCGGGAGGAATGTCCGCCGAGCGGCGTGCGCAGGGCGATGCCGTTGTTGCCGCCCTTGGGCAGCTTGAATTCGAAGCGCAGGATCATGTCCCCGTATTCCTCCTTGGACAACAGGTCGCCGCCCTTGCCCGGTTTGCAGAGGATGTTTCCGTCCTTCACCTCGTAGCTGTCCACCGCGCCCTGCCAACCGGAAAGGTCCTTCCCGTTGTCCAGTCGGACGAAGCCCTTGTCGTTCTTGGCGGCGAGATGGGCGTTGGCTTCCTCGGCTCCGATCTCACGGATGAAGACATTGCGCCAGCGGATCTCACTGCCGTGGGTCTGGAGCTGGATCGGACCCTTGGGGAAGACCGGGTCGCGCATGAAGCCATTGGGCTTCTTCGGCGCGTTCTTGGCGTCAGTCTTCTTCTGTTTCCCGTAGGCGAGGTAGCCGGCCTTGCGGTTGGCGAAGAAGTTCTCCAACACCGCGTCGTCCACGACGGTCTCGCCGTTGAACACCACGGTGACGCGCTCCCCGATCATGGTGATCCGGAAGGAATTCCACTCGCCGAAGGGTTTGTCCATCTTCTTGGAGGGATCCTTGCCGGGCGCGCCCTTGCTGTTGTTCCACAGGCCGCCGGAACCCTTGTCCTGGCCGAGGCCGCGCGGGTCGCCCTTGGTGGAGTCCCAGATCTGCACCTGCGGCACGCCGCGCAGGTAGATGCCGCTGTCGCCGTCCGGCAGGGCCTTGTATTCGAGCATGAGCTCGAAATCGCCGTAGTCCTTGTCGGTGGTCAGGTAGAGGCCGTGGCCGTCGTTCACCAGTTCGCCGCTCTCCACGCTCCAGTGGGCGTTGAGGTGGTCTCCAGTCGGCTTGCCCTTGGCGTTGGTGAGACCGCCCTCGATCGACTTCTTCTTGTAGGCCGCCAGTTCCTCGGGGGACATCTCCCAGAGCTTGGTGGGATCGGAGGTGCCCCAGCCGTACCAGCCGCTGAGATCCTTGCCGTTGAAGAGCGGGGTGAAGCCGGCCGGAGCCTTGGCCGCCTGGGCCAGGCCGCCGGTCGCGAGAAGAAGGGAAAGAAGAAGGATGCGTTTCATGGATTGTTTCGAATTGCGGACGGTCGTTCGAGGCCGGGAATTCAGGATGCCGGATATTGGGGCGCGAAAAGGACGCGTCAAGAGGTTGTTGGCGGCGATTCCGCCAGTCGAAGGCTTTGAAGGCCTGGCCGCGGCCGATCATTGCATCCCTTGTCCCCTTCACCGCAAGAGCTCAATCCGATCAAACCGCGCTTCGCCGCCGAGGGCTGTGGGGGCGATGCCGGTGAGGGTGAATTCGCCCATGTCGCTCCAAAGATCCACGATGACGCTCTCCCAATCGCGCGGCGCCGCGGCCGAGGTTTGGAGGGCGCGCCATTCGGTGGTGTTGGTTCCGGCGTAGTAGCGGCCGGGGGCGGCGGTCGCCTTGGGCCAGCGGCCGTCGGCGGCGAGCTCGATCATGACGCCGGCTCCGGAGGCCTTCCACGACAGGCGCATGCGGCGGAATTCGTTGGCCGCCTGCGGGCGCTCAACGATGCGGAAGTTCCAGCCGGGAATCCGGGGCGAGTGCCGCTGTCGCGGCGCGACAACGAGGCAGCGTTCGCCGGATGCGGCGGCATTGCCGATCCGAACCTCGCCGTCGCCCTGGGTGAGCAGCTCGGGAAAACTTTCCTGCTCGTCAAAGAGGACGTGTCCCTGGAGCGCGCCCTCGGGGAGGTTGCCCCGGAGCCAGGCCAACAGGTCGGCGAAGTCCCGCGGCTTCAGGGCCCCGGCGAAGGTTGGCATCAGCGATCCGGCGACGCGACTCACGCCGGCGATGTCCTTGCGCAGGAGGGTAAGGCTTACGCCGTTGGGCTGAGCCAGTGTCAGGCTGGTGGCGCCCTCCTCCTTCAGCAGGCCGGTGAGGATCTCGCCATCGACGGCGCGGACGGCGGTCGTCTCGAAACCGGGGCGGATGCGTTCGTTGGGGAACAACATCTGGCGGAGCAGGGTTTCCTCTGCGGCGAAGAGTTCACCCAGCAGGTCCGGGCCGAAGTCGTGGCCTTCGTCCCCGATCCGGTGGCAGGTCGCGCAAGCCTGCCGGAACAGCTCGTGGCCGCGGTCCTTGTCGCGCGGTTTCGCCAGGCTGTTTACGTGCTCGCGGTAGGCCTCTTCGGTAAGTTCGATGGCCGCTGGCGTCGAACCTGGCGCAACCGGCATTTCCTCGGGTGGCAACGCCTGTGGTTGGAACGTCGCCTCCAAGGTCCGCGCCGCTTCGCGGACTTCTGCGTTTGCGCTGGCTGCGAGCCGGGCGATGGCGCGCGAGGTCTGCGGTTGACCGGGAGATTTCCGGCGGGAGCCCTCGCGGCCTTTGGCGAGAGCGCTCAGGACGGCGGTTTGGAGTCGGGGCGGGGCTTCGGCGATGAGCTTCAAAGTGTCCGCCAAAGCGGCTTCCCTTCCGCCGGCGGCGACGCTGCCGGCCAGGGCCGCCGCCAATTCGCCAATCTCGGACGGGCGATCCAGCAGCCGGGTGAGGAGCCCGGTCTCCCGGTCGCGGACGGAGGACAGGATCGCGGCGCTCATCCATTTCAATTTTCCCGCCCGGACTGCGAGTTCCGCCAGGGCGTTCAAGGCGGCATCGCTGTGGATCTCGCCCAGGCTCAAGGCGAGCTGGAGCAGGACGCGGGGATGTTCCTCGCTACGCGCGGCGTTGAGGACGCTTCTGACCAAGAGGCTGGAATCGCGCTCGCCGAAGCGACGATCGCCCAATTGCAGGGCGTGGACGCGAACGGTCGGTGAGGGGTGGTCGATGAAAGGCGTGAGGTCGGCCGGGGCGAGCCGGCCAAGTTCGTCGAGGGCCCGCAACACGATGACAAGCCCCTCAGGCGAGGTCCCGTTGGCGGCCAGCAGGCGACGCAGTTCCGGGGCGGCGTCGCGCGCCTCGCGTTCCACCAGCAGGCGCAGGGCATTCTGGCGGCGCCAGAATAGCGGCCCCGCGGTTTCGCGCGCGAGTTGTCCCGCGTCCAGCCGCGTGAGGTCGGATGACGCTGGAGCCATGGCCGCGTCGCGATGGGTCAGCCGGTAGATCCGGCCGCGATCATGTCCCGCGTAGAGGTCATACTGCTGTTGAAGATGCCGTGGGATGGCGGAGTAGTCCTCGATGATCTCCCGGTAGTAATCGACGATCCAAATTGCGCCGTCGGGACCGTGCTTGAGCTGGATGGGGTGGGACCATCCGTCGGAGGACGCGGCGAACTCGGAGTTTTCCTCGCCGGGCGCGCGCGAGAGGAAGAGTTCCGTTCCGCGGCGTTCGATGAGGGAGCGGTGGATAAGATTGCCCGAGGGTTCGCAGGCGAGGAGATTGCCGTGCAGGCCGGGCAGGGCGTTGTCGCGATAGATGAAGGAGCCGCAGGCCGAAGTGAACCAGCCGGATGGATCGACCTCTCCCTGGCCGTAGCGGTCGCGGTAGTACTTGAAGTAGCCGGGGTGGGCGGCTCGCTTGACTCGCCAAGGATGCGGTTGTGAAATCGAGAAGGCGGGTTGGCGCGCGTCGGGGCCGGAGGTCAACGAAGGCGTGGCGGCGTTGGGGTTGCGGACGAGGTAACGCCACGGCAGCGGGGCCACGAAGATTCCCGGCATGGTGGTGCTGGGCACGAAACGCTCGTCGGAATCCGTCATCGCGAAACCCAGCGTGTGCGTGCGCCCGGTGATCGGCTCAATTGCGCTTCCGTCCGGACGGATGCGGAAGTCCGTGCGGGGCAGATCGACCGGCTGCGCCAGATGCGGACCGGTGATCTGCCCGCCGCCCCGGCCGCCGCCAAAGTAGATCCAGCCGTCAGGTCCCCATTGCGGGTCGTTGACGCCGCGTTCCAGCAGTCCCGCCTCGAATCCGGTGAAAAGCGTCTCGCGGATCTCCGCGCGCCCGTCGCCGTCCCGGTCGGCGAGGTAGACGATCTCCGGCGCGCAGGCCACGATGACGCCGCCGCGGGCCGGGACAAGTCCGTAGGCCGGCGGCAGGTTGGTCGACCAGACCTCCGCCTGATCCATTCGGCCGTCGCCGTCGGCGTCCCGCAGAAGCTTGACCACCCCGTAGGTCCCGGCCTCGGCTGCCTGCTTGAACTTTGGCGCCGCCTGCACGCGCCGCACCTGGCTGTCGAGTTGTCCGGACTTGTTCAATTCCTCAACATCAAGTTTGCCCTCAAGGTTGTAGCCGTGGAGTTCAGTGACGAAGAGACGCCCCCGTTCGTCCCAGCAGACGCCGGAGGGCGAGGCGATCAACGGCTCGTAGGCGACGACTTCCATTCGGAAACCGTCAGGCAGCCGAAAAGCGGCGGCGCTTTGTTCGGGAGAAAGCGGCTTCGGCGCGTCGTCGGGCCGGGGGATCTGGGCGGAGGCTGATGGCGCCAGGAGGGGCAGGCAGGCGGCGGCGATGACACAAGACGTGGAAGGAAACCGGAAGCGGAGGAAGACCATTCCGGGGTTCTACCCGGTCGCACGGACTTTGCACGCCAATTAAAGCGTCTGGACGGAGGGGGGCGATGAAGCGCCCTCGCGAACAGTCCGCCGCGCGCTGCGGCGCTACTGGGTTTCCCCGCGGGTGACTTGCATGAAGACCTCTTCGAGTCCGATTTCATCCTCGCGGAGCATGGTCAGGCGGGCTCCGCCATTGACGAGGGTTTCGGCGATGACGCCGGGATCGCCGTCGAGGTCATTGAGCGTGACGCGCAGGTCGCCCTCGTCGATCTCGACGTCGGCGATTTCGGAGCGGGCCTTGAGGAGGCCGACGGCCTCGTCGGGGTCGGTGGAGACGCGGACCCACCAGGCGGAGCCGCCGGCGATCTGGTCGCGCACCCCCTGCACGGGGCCGCTGTAGATGAGTTGGCCTTTCTCGATGATGCAGACGCGGTTGCAGAGGTTCTGCAGCTCGCTGAGGATGTGGGAGGAGATGATGATGGTCTTCCCCATGCGCTGCAGTTCCTCGAGAATGGCCATCATCTCGATGCGGGCGCGGGGGTCGAGGCCGCTGGCCGGTTCGTCGAGCAGCAGCAGCTCGGGGTCGTGAATGAGCACGCGGGCGAGGCCCAGGCGTTGCTGCATACCGCGGCTGAGCGCCCCGATGAGCGCGCCCTTCTTCTCGCTTAGACCGACGAGTTCGAGGACGTCGGCGACGGTCTTCTCGCGCTTGGCGGCGGGGATCTTGTAGCAGGCTCCGAAGAAGTCGAGGTACTCGGTGACCTCCATGTCCTTGTAGACGCCGAAGAAGTCGGGCATGTAGCCGATGACGTGTCGGACCTCGTCGGCGTCGCGGACGACGTCGCGGCCGAGGACCCTGGCCGAGCCGCCGGAGGGCGCGAGGAAGGTGGCCAGGATGCGGAGGGTGGTGGTCTTGCCGGCTCCGTTGGAGCCGATGAAGCCGAAGAGGTCGCCCCGGTTGACCGTGAGATTCAGGTCGGAGAGGGCGACCATGGCGCCGTAGTGGCGGGTGAGGCCGCTGGTCTCGACCGCGGGCACGTTGGGGTCGGTTGGATTGCTCATGGGCGTGTGTCCTGGTCCGCGCGCACGCTGAGTCGGAGCAGGGTGTCCGTGTGGCTGCGGCGCGGGGAAAACTGGTTCATCCTGCCGGTCAGGCTGCCGCCGTTGTCCCAGGCCAGGACGACGGCCTGGCCGCGCTCGGCGACATCGCCGATCTCGAAGCCGACCGGGGTGACAAAGGTGTTGCGGTAGTTGTTCTGTTGCGGGGAGCGCTTGTCCCGGAGGCTGTCCGTGAAGCCGGCGGCGATGACGCTCTTGGGAACGTCCCGGATGTAATTCCCGCCGGAGCTGCCGAACGCGCGGCGTCGGCTGTCGATGGCGTTGGCAAAATTGCCGGCGTGAGCCTGGACAAAATCGCGCAGCCCGATGCCGCCGGTGACGCCGAGGGAGATTTCCTTCACCTCGCCCTCGCCGATCGAACCGATGCTGTGGATCCTGCCGTTGTAGACGATGTGCGCGTCGTCCAGCTTCCGGGGCAGGAGGTTGGAGACGGAGCCGGTGAGGCGTGAGCCCTGTCTGGTGAGGGAGGCTTTGAGCGGGAGCTCGGCGGGTTCCCACCAGTCGTTGACGTAGAGCTGGCTGGTCCAGACCGGCACGTAGATTTCGGCGTCATAGCCGTCGCCCTGGTGCATGACGGTCGCGCGGCCGGATTCGGAGACGCCGACGCGCGCGCCCATGAACTCCCCGCGCAGGGCGGAGACGGGTTGGACCCCGGCCAGTTTGTAGCGCGCGTTCGAGGGGGAATAGATGGAGGCGTAGGTGCGGCCGCGAAGCCGGGCCTGGTCGCCCTGCGGGTGGACATCGACGATGTGCAGCTCGTTCCATTCGGTTTCGCCGGCGCGCAGCCAGTAGCCGATCCAGTAGATGAGGACGGAAAAGAGGACGACGTAGCAGGGGAAGGTGATCCAGGTCAGCATCTGCCGGTTGATCTTCTTGAGCCACCACTGATCGAAGGGGCCGATCACGAGGAGGTAGACCACCAGGAGGAGGAGGAGCCAGTGAACGGGGAGTTTGCGGACCTGCTTGCTGTCGATCATGCCGCCGAAAGCCCCGTCGATGGCGTAATTGGTGTAGTTGGGCTGGGAGTTTTGGTTGTAGACGGCCGGCGGCAGTTTGAGCAGATGGGACCAGAACCACGGCTGGTGTTCCCAGCTCTTGAAGGGTTCCTTCTCCGGGCTGAAGGCGAGGGCGGTGATTGTCCCCCGGTCGCGGAAGGCGGACACGATCAGGGGATTGTTTCCCAATCGCAGGAGGACCCGACCGTCTTTGGGAACGGCTTTGACGACGGGGAATTCCTGGCCGGTGAATCCCGGATCGGGTTTCAACCTGTCGTAGACGTCCGCGACATTGTCCGGGGGGATGCGCCAGGCGGGGCGTCCGGCGTCGGTCATGGCTCCCTTGCGAAGCCAGTCGTGGATCTCGTCCGTGGTGGTGAGCGCGCCGCCGCCCGAGACCGTGCAGGGCATGAGCGCGTCCAGCCAGGGCGTTCCCTTGACGTCGGAGACGCTTTCGACGGCCACGATCAGATGCCCGCCGCCATGGAGCCACGCCAGGATTGCGTTGACCTGGCCGACGCTCAAATCAACGGCGATCTCGGAGTTGAGGTAAAGGGCGTCCATGCCTTCGAGGGCGATGGGGTTGTCGGGGAAGACCGCCGCGCGAAAGCGCGCCGCGCGAGGTTGGTCGTCACGGCGGGAGGCTGGGACCTTGGGAAGGCGGGGCGATCCTGGAAAGGTGCGGGACAGCGACCCCAGCAACGCAGCGTCCCAGTTCATGTCGGCTCCGGGCCGGAGGTCGAGTTGTTCGGCGACGACCTTGCCTCGCTCGTCACGCAGGCGCGCGTCCCAGGTCCGGTAGCGGCCGCCGGCGCCGAACATGGGGATGACGACGCGCTTGCGGGTGTTGGTGGGAAGTTCGAGAACGAAGCCTCGCACATCGTCATCCGAGCCGCCGGCCGGGGTGATCTCGACCGAGCCGGTGAAGGCGGGGCCGTCGTTGTTGACCTCGCAGGTGACGGGGAACCAGTTTGCCTCGCGCACGATGTTGTCGTTGCCGTAACCCAGGAAGACGTCGAACTGGACGGCAGCCGCAGCGCGAACCAGGGGAAGAAGCAGGCAGAACAGGACAATGCATAGCGCCGTAAGACGCCGCGACCTACCGCGGATCGTGTTTTTTCTGCCTCCCTGCGCGCCGGTCGTTTCCATTCGCTTGCTTGGTGTGAAACGCCGGGAATGTAGTCCCGGGCCGGAGGGGAGGCAAACGGAAAGGAGGCGGGCGCTCCGGCGTTGATCCCTCGATTGCGTCGACGCGCCCCAGGCTCGTTTCCCTCGACGAAATTGCCGAGGCTCGAATACCTTCGATCGTCCAACCGTTGATCTCCGACATGAAAACCATCCGCCTCCTCCTGTCAGCCGTCGTGCTCACGATTGCCGCGTCGCTGCACGCGGCCAGACCCAACATCGTCGTCATCATGGCCGACGACATCGGTTTCGAGTGTTATGGCTGCTACGGCAGTGAGTTTTACAAGACGCCGAACATCGACCGGTTGGCGGCGTCCGGCGCGCGCTTCACCCAGGCCTACGCCCAGCCGATCTGCACGCCCTCGCGCGTGAAGATCATGACCGGCCGCTACAACTTCAGGAACTACACCGTCTTCGGCGATCTCGATCTCCGGGAGACCACTTTCGCCCAGGTGGCGAAGAAGGCGGGCTACGCCACCTACATCGCGGGCAAGTGGCAGCTTTCCGCCGGCAACCTGGAGGGGCCGCATCAGGCGGGGTTTGACGAATACTGCCTCTGGCATTTCGCCAAGGGGAGCAAGAGCGGCCCGCCGTTGGGGGAGAAGTTCAGGAACAAGGGCAGCCGTTACAAGTCGCCCCGCCTGTTTGAAAACGGCGAACTCGTGCCGGACACGGAGGGGCGCTACGGACCCGAGATTGTCGCCGGCAAGATCTGCGACTTCATCGAGCGCAAAAAGGACCGGCCCTTCCTCGTCTATTATCCGATGATCCTCGTCCACAACCCCTTTGATCCCACGCCCGACAGCCCGGATTGGGACCGGACCGACAAGTCCCGCGGCGCGCTTGGCCACTTCCGCGACATGGTTCATCACATGGACAAGAACATCGGTCGGATCGTGCGGAAGCTCGAAGACGCCGGCGTTCGTGACAACACACTCGTCATCGTGACCGGCGACAACGGCACGAACACCGCGATCACCTCGCCGTTTCCCGGCCGCGGTGAAATCCGGGGCGGCAAAGGCTCCATGACGGACGCCGGCACGCGCGTCGCCTTCGTCGCCAACTGGCCGGCCGTCATCAGGCCGGGCTCGGTCGTCGACAAACCGGTTGATTTCTCCGCGATCATGCCGACCGTGGGCGAACTCACCGGCGCGGGCGTCCCGGACAGGGTCGATGGCCAAAGTCTCGTTCCGCTTCTGAAGGGCGATGCCAGCCGGGCGCGCGACTGGGTTTTCATCTCCTACAACCGGAACGGCGGGAAAGGCGCCCGCTTTCGCGCCTTTGTCCGTGACGCGGACTGGAAACTCTATGCCGACGGTTCCCTCTACCATGTTCCCAACGACTGGCTTGAGAAAAGCCCGGTTGCTGGCGCCGAAGGCGAGTCGGCGCGCAGACGCCTGCAGCCGATCCTGGACCGGCTACTCAAAGGGGAGCGGGCGGAGCGGATCGACCGCAGCGTTAATCGCCCGAAAGCGCCGGTGAAGAAGAACCGGAAACGCGCGACGAACTGACCTTGTCTTCGGAAGCGGGCGCGGCGCGCATTTTCCGGCATTGAGTTCGCGGCCTCGATTCGATTTACTCTGGCTTCATCCATCGATGCGAATTCGTTTGAACCGACAGTTTCTCCTCCCCGCCGCGGCGATTGTCGGGGTGATGTCGGTCGGGACGATGGCGGCGGCGGCGGGCGATCTCCACTTTGAAGGCGCCGTCCAGCCCGTGCTTCAGGCGCATTGCGTCGAATGCCACAACCCCACAGCGAGGAAGGCCAATCTTGACCTGACCACGGCGGAAGGCGTTGTCCGGGGCGGCGAGGACGGCTCCATCTTTCAGACCGGCGATCCGAAACACAGCCTGCTCTACGAGATGGTCCATACGGGGGAGATGCCTCGCGAGAAGGAGCGGCTTTCCGCGGAGGAGATCGAAGTTATTAGGGATTGGATCGCCGGCGGCGCGAAGTTTCGCAATCCGCCCGTTCTGCCGGATGAACCGCCCAATCAGCATGATGTGATTCCAATCCTTCTGTTGCGCTGCACGGTCTGCCATGGCCCGAGGAAGCAGGACGGCGGGGTCGATCTGCGCAACCGGGCCGCCATCCTGAAGGGCGGCAAGAACGGGCCTGCGATGATCCTTGGCAAACCCGATGAAAGTCCGCTGATCCGGCGCATTGAATCGGAGGCCTGTCCGCCGCAGGGGCAGTTGCTGAAGTATTTCGTAAAGCGGCCGACGCGCGAGGAGGTCGCGACCCTGCGGGAATGGATCGCCGCCGGCGCGCCGGAAAAGGATATCAAGCCCGACGCGCCCTCGTCCGGGATCGACCCGCTGGTGACCGACGAGGATCGTGAGCACTGGGCGTTTCAACCGCCGAAGCCGGTCGCTGTTCCGGATGCCGGGCCGGGCGCTTCCGGCAACCCGGTCGATGCGTTCATCGCGCGCAGGTTGGCGGAGAAGGGGATGCGGTTCTCACCGGAGGCGGATCGACGCGCGCTGATTCGACGCGCGTATTTCGACCTGGTGGGACTGCCGCCGAACGTCGAGGAGTTGGATCGTTGGATGAGCCGCGAAAGCGGGCGTTGGTTCGAGGAGTTGGTCGATGAGTTGCTCGCCTCGCCGCGGTATGGCGAGCGTTGGGGTCGCTATTGGCTGGACCTCGCGGGCTACGCCAGTTCCGAGGGCGGCATTTCCGCGGACACGGTCCGCCAGGTGGAATGGAAGTACCGCGACTACGTGATCCGCGCCTTTAATGACGACAAGCCTTACGATCGCTTCCTGCTGGAGCAGATCGCCGGCGACGAACTGGCCGATTACACCGACGCTGCGGCGGTCACCCCGGAGATCGTGGATAACCTCATCGCCACCGGGTTCCTGCGCATGGGCATCGACGAGACCGGCTCCCGCACTATGAACTTCGTCCCGGAGCGCCTGGGAGTGATTGCGGACGCCCTGCGTGTGGTCGGTTCCGGTGTCATGGGGCTGACGCTCGAATGCGCGCGCTGCCACGGGCACAAGTACGATCCCATCCCGCTGCGCGACTACTACCGGCTCAAGGCGGTGTTCCAGGGCGCCTTCGATGAGCACGACTGGATGAGTTGGAAGAACCGGAAGCTGACCGTCGCCACGCCGGAGGACAGGAAACATTACGCGTCGGCCTCGGCTTCGATCGGCAGGGAGATCAAGTCGCTGGAGTCGAAGCGCCGGAACGAAATCAGCTCGTTGCAGAACAAGTACTTCAAGGAGCGGCGCCCGACCCTGAGCGACGAGCTCTACGAGGAATTCAAGGTCGCGCAGAAGGTGTCACAGGGGAGGGTCACGCTGCGCCAGGAGGAACTGCTCGCGAAGTATGAGACCTTCCTCAAACCGACCGAGGCCCAGCTTCGCGAAATGCATCCGGAGTTGGCCGCGGAGTTGGACGCGATCGACGCGCGACTTGCCGACCTGAAGCGCGAGATGCCGGAGCCGCTTACGATCCGGGCGTTGTGGGATCGGGGAGAGCCGTCGCCGACCTACATCCTGAAGCGCGGCGAATACAACCGTCCGGGACGCTGGGTCGGGCCGGGAATCCCGGCGGCGTTGACGGCCGCAAGGACGCCCTTCGAGTGCGCGCCGCCCTGGCCCGGCGCGAAGACCACCGGACGTCGCCTCACCTTTGCCCGGTGGCTGACCTCGCCGGACAATCCCCTGACTGCGCGCGTGTTCGTGAACCGCGTCTGGAAGGAGCATTTCGGAATCGGGTTGGTCAAGACCCTGGAGAATCTCGGCCGGCAGGGCGAACGTCCTTCGCATCCGGAACTGCTGGACTGGCTGGCGCGCGAGTTTGTGGGGCGCGGCTGGAGCGTGAAGGAACTTCATCGCCTGCTGATGACCTCGCGGACCTACCGGCAGGCGAGTGATGTCGATGAACGCATTCTCGCCGCCGATCCCGAGAACCGGCTGCTTTCCCGGATGTCGCTGCGGCGGTTGAATGCGGAGGCTCTGCGAGATTCGCTGCTGTTCGTTTCGGGGCGGCTGGATGCCCGGATGTTCGGCCCCAGCGATCCGGTGACGGTGCGCGAGGACGGTCTGATCATGGCCGAGCCCTCCGAGAACGGCTGGCGGCGCAGCGTCTACCTGCGCTACCGACGCACGGAACTCCCGTCGCTGCTGGACACCTTCGATTACCCGGAGATGGGTCCAAACTGTGTGCAGCGCTCGGTGTCCACGGTGTCGCTACAGGCGCTGATGCTTTCGAACAACCAGCGGGTTCATGAATTGGCCGGTTCGTTTGCGGAACGCGTGTTGGCGGAGGCGGGGAACAGTTGGGGCGGACGAATTCAAGCCGCCTATCGGATGGCGCTGTCGCGCAAGGCAACGGATGGGGAATTGAAGCGCGCGGAATCGGCCATCGACGGGATGATGAAGGCGATCGGGGCGAAGGGGGGCGGTTGCACGATGGCGGAACTCGATGCCATGACCGCCTTCTGCCACACGTTGCTCAATTCCGCGGAGTTTGTTTATGTGGATTGAGTCGAAGGGTGCTGCCGTAGGTTGGAGTTTGAGAACATGAACAGATTGAGACATGTCAACGGAGCCAGGTCGTCGCGTCAGCGTTTTGGGGTGGGGGGGGGCGGGGCCGCCACCCCCGACACCGCCCCCGGGTGCCCGGGGCGGGCGCGAATGTAAAAACCCCGCGCCCCCCAGTGAACCACCCCCCCGCGGGGGTGTT
>JAYPFK010000001.1:134655-183726 GCA_038126235.1 Verrucomicrobiales bacterium | reverse complement strand
CTTGTTTGTGTTGTTTACAACAATAAACTTTTCATCCTTTAAATGGGCCCAGTGGAGCGGGGCAGGTGTTTTGGTGGGGGCCGCGCCGCCCCCCCACTCCAAAACGCTCGCACGGATTCCGCGTTCGCTTCCGATATGAACGACCCGGATCCCCAATCTTGCCTCACCCGCCGCGGTTTCTTTAACCGCATGACCGACGGCCTCTACGGCGCGGGCCTGCTGCATCTGTTCCAACTGGAAGGTCTCCTCGGCGGCGTTGCGCAAGCGGATGAGGCGCCGGCGCGAAAGTTGTTCGATCTGCAGCCCAAGAAGCCGCATCTCCAGCCGCGCGCGAAGTCGGTCATTCATCTCTTCATGAACGGCGGGCCCAGCCAGATGGACCTGTTCGATCCCAAGCCGACCCTGGAGAAGATGGCCGGCAAGACCTACAGCGGGCCGTTGGACGACATCGGCAACCAGAGCACAAACGACATCGGCGCCCTGATGGGAACGCCCTTCAAGTTTGCGCGGCATGGGCAGTCCGGAACCTGGATGTCCGACGCCATGCCGCACCTGTCCTCCGTCGCGGACGAATTGTGCTTCATGCACTCGATGTGGACGGATCACCCGAACCACGACAACGCGCTCTACAAGATCCACACGGGGCGGCTGTTCATGGGGTATCCCTCGCTCGGTTCCTGGGCGGTCTACGGGCTGGGCTCGGAAAATCAGAATCTTCCCGCCTACGTTGTGCTCGACGATCCCAAGGGTCTGCCGAAGAACGGCGTGCGCAACTGGACCTCCGCCTTCCTGCCGCCGCTCTACCAGGGCACGCGCTTCCGCACCAAGGGGACGCCGATCCTGAATCTCACTCCCGAGTACGAGCAGCCCTCCGAGGTGTCGAAGGCCGCCCGGCAGCTCTTGATCGACATGGACCGCGAGCATCGTGACCGGCGGCCGGGCTATCTTGAACTCGACGCCCGGATCGATTCCTACAGCCTGGCCGCGCGCATGCAGCTTTATGCGAACGACGTCCTCGACCTTTCGTCTGAAACCGAGGCGGTCAAACGCGATTATGGCATCGGCGGAAAATACACGGACTCCTACGCGAAGCGCTGCCTGCTGGCGCGTCGGTTGGTGGAGCGCGGCGTGCGTTTCGTGCAGATCTTCCTCGACGACCAACCCTGGGACAACCACTCCGACCTGGAAGGCACGCTGTTGTCCGCCTGCGCGCGCACCGACCAGCCGGTTGCCGCTTTGATCCGGGATCTCAAGCAGCGCGGCCTCTTGGAGGACACGCTGGTGGTCTGGGGAGGTGAGTTCGGCCGCACGCCCACCTCACAGCGCATGGGCACGACCTACACCGGCCGCGACCACAACATGCAGGCCTTCAGTTCCTGGATGGCCGGCGGCGGCATGAAGCCGGGTTTCCGCATCGGCGAGACCGACGAGATCGGCCACAAGGTCGTGGAGGACCCTATCAGTGTCCACGACTTCCACTCCACGATCCTGCATGCCCTCGGCCTCGACGCGCAGCGCACCACCTTCGAACGCAGCGGCCTCCACGAGAAGATCACGGGCGTCGCCGAGTCAAGGGTGGTGGAAGAGGTGTTTGCGTAGGAAGTGGCTGATCCAAGGAGCGGCGCTTGCTCCAGGGTGTTGGACCCGATTCGACAGGAGCGCTCACACTCCCAGTCGACTATTTTCCCGCCGCCTCGGTCATCGATTTCGCGAGTTCCTCGGCCGTCCATTCGTTGCCGCCGATGACGCGGTGGACGCGGCGTTTGGTGTCGAGGACGATGGTGCGGAGGTTGTGGTTGATGGTCCCGTTGCCCTTGGCGAACTGCAGGTCGCACATCGGAGCCAGCTTGGCCAAGGTTTCGTTCGACGCGACGGCGAAGGTCCAGCCTGCGGGTTCCTTGCCGCGGTGGATGATCGCGTGGATTTTCAGGGCCTCCGGCGTGTCGTGCTCGGGATCGAAGGAGAGGGAGAGGAACTGCCAGTTCTTCGGGCCGTCGGCCGCATCCTGCAGCAGCTTGCGGGTCTCTTTGAAGCGGTTGCTCATGCGCGGGCAGAAGTCGGGCAGGGGGCAGCGCGTGAAGATGAAGGTGAAGGCCAGGGCCTTGCCCTCAAAGTCGGAAAAGCGCACGGGCTTGCCGTCCTCGGAGAGGAACTCGAAATCGGGAAAGGGCGGGCTGGCGTCGGAGTCGTCGGCCGGTTTGGTTTCGGGTTTGGAGACGGCGGGCTTGGCGGTTTCGCCGGGGAGTTGTTCGTGTTTTCCGGTGGGTTTGAGTTCGTGGATCCAGTGGGTTGTGTCGGACACGGCCATCTTGAAATCGATCTCGTCGCCCGGGGTCAGGCCGTCGAGTTCGGCGGCGTCGCGGACGTTGAGGTTCATGGTCATGGCCATCATGTAGCCGGGGATCTTCTCGTGCTTGATGCGGGCTTTGGCGCGGTCGGGCGCAATCTCGACGATCACGCCGCGGGCGACGTAGGCCTTGTGGTCGGGCTGCCGCTCGGCGAGATCGGCGGGCGGAGGTTGTTGTTGGTTCAGCGTCTCGACGGCTGCCACGATCGCGGCCGGGGTGGTCATTTTCCGCGCGTCGAAGGACTCTCGGATGCGACCCTCGCGGTCCAGGAGGTAGATGCGGCTGACCAGGGGCAGACGCCCGGCGGGAAGATGGACGGGGACGACCATACCCTCATATTCGTCCTCGGCAAGGAAGCTGGACTGAAGCGTGTCGGCGACCTCGTCCTTGTCGCCGGTGAGGAAGAGCCAGCCGTCGCGGTCCGCCTCGTATTTCTCGGCAAACTTCTTGAGGACCTCGGGATTGTCCGTGCCGGGGTCGATGGTCAGGGAGACGAGTTGGACATCCTCGCGTTCGCCCAGTTTCTCCTGAACATCGGCCATGGTCTTGCTGGCGATGAGGCAATCGACGCCGCAACTGGTGAAGACAAACCCGACCACCAGGATCTTGCCGTCGAGTTCGGCGCGGGGGACGAGGCGGCCGGAGCGTTCGGTGAAGGTGAAGTCGCCGAGTTGAAGCTTGGTGTAGTCGGCGGGCGGGGCGTCCCGCTCGCTTTCGGGCGGGTTGGACATCAGGAAGATCAACGTCGCGATCACACCGACGATGGCCAGCGCGGCGAAGGCGGTGAACAGCTTTACGTCGGCGTCGCCGCCTTTGGCCTCGGCGTTGTCGGATTTGTTCTCGGTCATGTCGGTGCAGACTATACCGCCGGCTCAGTGGACCACAACCGGCAGGCGGGCGATTCAAAAGATCGAGCGGCGATTGGGCAAGAATTGGCGGAGGGGTGTGTTCAAGGAGCGGCGACATTCTTGTCGCCGTGCCGCTGAAGGCGGCAGGAAGAAGCCTCCGAGGCGAGAGCGGCTTGCGTGGAGTCCCTCGCCGCCAAACGGTCCACGCCTCATGTGTCCCCTGCGGGGACAGGGCGACAGGAATGTCGCCCCTCCTTGGGGGCGATCCGTTCCGGGTGCGAGTAGACGTTGAAGGTCTCCCCTCGCAGAAAGCCGATGAGGGTCTGGCCGTTTTCCTCGGCGAACTCCGCCGCCAGGCTGGAGGGCGCGGAGACGGCGGCGACGATCGGGATGTGCGCGGCCAGGGCCTTCTGCATGATCTCGAACGAGGCGCGGCCGCTGACCAGGAGGACGCTCTCCGTCATGGATTCGCCGGCGAGGAATCGCCCGCCGACGGCCTTGTCGACGGCGTTGTGCCGGCCGACGTCTTCGCGGGCGACGAGGAGCGTGCCGTCGAGGTCAAAGAGTCCGGCGGCGTGGAGTCCGCCGGTCTGGTCGAAGGCGGCCTGGCGTTTGCGAAGTTTGTCCGGCAGAGACCGGATGACTGCGGGATTGATCTGACACCCGGTTTCGACCGGCGCGAAACATTGCCGGACGGCCTCGATGGAGGCCTTGCCGCAAAGGCCGCAACTGGACGAGGCGAAGACGTGGCGGGTGAGTTTCTCGAGGTCGAACTCGACCGAGGGCGCCAGGAAGACGTTCAGGATGTTGTCGCGGTCCTCGGCCTCGCCCTGCTGGCAGTGGGCGATCTCGACGATGTCAGCGCGTTGGCGGACGATGCCTTCGGTGAGCAGGAAACCCGCGGCCAGTTCGGCGTCATGCCCCGGCGTCCGCATGGTGACCGCGACGCTGTTTCCTCGGATCCGGATCTCCAGCGGTTCCTCCGCGGCGAGGGAGTCGGAGGCCTCGGTCAGGTCGTTGTCCGACTTCGCGCGCCACAATCGTGTGTTGACGCTTGCGCCGGGAACGGAACCGTTCGAGTCAGACATGTCGGCGTTTGAGGGCATGAAAAAAGGGAACCGAACGTTGTCCGGTTCCCTTTGGCAAGTTCGATTGGCTCGTGATTACTTCCCGCCGCGGCCCTTGAAGGTGAGTTCGGCGACGCCGGATTTGTCGAGTTCGCCGAGGCCCTTCTTCTTCATGAGGTCGTACTGGGCCTTGGTGGCGGCGGCGAGGGGCAGGGCGATGCCCGCCTTTTGGCCGAGCTTGAGGGCGATGCCGGAATCCTTGGCGGCGTGGTCCGCGGAGAAGTAGCACTCGTGGTCGCGGTCGCGCATGTCCTCGCCGTCGGTGACGAGCACGCGGGAGTTGGCGCCGGTTTCGCTGAAGACCTTCATGACCATGTTGAGGTCGAGGCCGAGGGCGTCGGCGAGGCCGAGACCTTCGGCGAGGCCGGCGGTGTTGATGTTCATGACCATGTTCACGAGGGCCTTGACCTTGGCCGCCTCGCCCGTGCCGCCGACGTACATCATCTTCTTGGCGAGTTTGCGGAGGATGGGGCGGACGCTCTTGAAGACCGCCTCGTCGCCGCCGAGCATCAGGTAGAGCGTGCCTTGGCGGGCCTGGGTGATGCTGGAGGCCATGCAGCCCTCAAGCGTGCTCGCGCCGACCTTTTTGGCCCGCTTCTCGACCTTGATGTGCGTGGCCGGGGAGATGGTGGCGCAATTGATGAAGGTCTTGCCCTCGGCCCCGGTGAGCAGGCTCTTGCCCTTGTCGGAGAAGATCTGGTCCATCGCCTTGTCGTCCGTGACGACGGTGATGATCACGTCGGCGAGTTCGGTGACCTTGGGGAGGCTGGCGGTGGCGGTGGCTCCGATCTCCTTGGCCAGCGCGTTGGCGACCTTCTTCTGGATGTCGTAGACGACGCTGACGTTGAAACCCTCATCCTTCAGACGGCGGGCCATGTTGGCGCCCATGCGTCCGAGTCCGACAAATCCGATTTTCTGGCTCATAGCTTTTCTGTGTTTGATTGGTTGGGAATTGGGCGCGGATTTTAGGGGGGGAAGGGGGCGAGGCAAGAATGAAGTCTGGGGCGACGGGGGAGATGGCCAATGGCAGGTCGCATATTGCGTAATTGAAATCGTCGGAGCCGACAACTATCCGTCCGCCCCTTACAACTACGATCGGGCAAACCAGTCGCCCGTCAGAAATACGGCTTTTTGGTTGCCCTGTCGGCGCTGGCGTTGGAGCATTCGCGCTTTGTCGGCGGGATCCGCCGGTTGCGAGCGTGACGGGGAATTCATGAAACATCGCTGGTCCATGGCGCCGGCCCAGCCGGAATTGGCGCGGCGGGTGGCGGAATCCCACGGGGTTTCGCCGTTGTTGGCCCAGTGTCTCCTGAATCGCGGGCTGGACGATCAGAAGGAGATCGAGGCGTTCCTTTCCCCGACGCTCAAACGGCTGGCCGACCCCTTCCTGCTCCCCAACATGCGCGCCGCCGTCGATCGCCTTTGGCGGGCGCGGGAGGCCGGTGAGCCGGTGTTGATTTTCGGCGACTACGATGTGGACGGAGTCACCTCGACGACGTTGCTGACCGTGTTTCTTCGGGAGCTCGGCTGGTCGGTGGAATGTTATCTCCCGCATCGGATGGACGAGGGCTACGGCCTGAGCCCCGAAGCGGTGGAGAACTGCCTGGCGCGCCACAAGGTCGGCGTGCTGCTGGCGGTTGATTGCGGTTCGACGGCGGTTGAGGCCATCGACGATTTGGGGAAACGCGGAGTGGATGTGGTCGTGTTGGACCACCACCAGGTTTCCGATCCGGCCCCCGAGGCGACGGCGTTGGTGAATCCGCAGTTGCATGAGGGCGAGGGGCCGGATTTTCAGGAACTTTGTTCGGCGGGGCTGGCGTTCAAACTGGCGCACGCGCTGGTCAAGGACGGACGCGAACGCGGCATTCCGGAGGCGGAGGCATGTGACATCCGGCCCCTGCTGGATCTGGTGGCCTTGGGCACCGTTGCGGACCTGGTTCCGCTGGCGGGGGAGAACCGCATCCTGGTCCCGGCGGGGTTGAAGCGTCTGGAAACGACGCGTCGGCCGGGATTGCTGGCTCTCAAGGCGGTCGCGCAGGTGGAGGCCCCGATCGAGGCCTACCACGTGGGTTTTCAACTGGGACCGCGGTTGAACGCGGCCGGGCGGATGGAGAACGCCGAGATCGCACTGAAGTTGCTGCTGGCCAGTGACCTGGCCGAGGCGGAGCCGCTGGCCCAGGAACTGGAGGCGCACAACCGCGAGAGGCAGCAGGTGGACCGCAGCATCGCGGAGCAGGTGACCGGGGCGGTCCGGGCGAAGTTCGACGCCGAGCGGGACTTTGTGATCGTGGAGGGCCAGATGCTCTGGCACATCGGCGTGGTGGGCATTGTGGCGTCGCGGGTCTTACGGGAGTTCTACCGGCCGACGATCGTGCTGGGCGGTGAGGGCGGCGCCTGGCGCGGCTCGGGGCGCAGCATTGAGGGCTTCGATCTGGCGGCGGCCTTGCGCGAGTGCGACGACCTGTTGATCCGCCACGGCGGTCACGCGATGGCGGCGGGACTGACGATCGCCCCCGCGAACGTCGATGCCTTCCGCGAGCGGTTGAACACGATTGCGCGCAACCGGATTCCGCCAGATCTGTTGCAGCCGGAGCTGCGCCTGGACGCGGAGCTGGCGTTGGGCGATTTGACGTTGGAGCGGATCGAGGAACTCGGGCGCATTGAGCCGACGGGGCAGGGCAACGAACCGGTCCAACTTGCCGTGCGCGAAGTCGTGCTGGCCGAGGAGCCGCGCCGCCTGGGCAAGGACCGCCAGCACGTGAAGCTCATTGTCACGGACGGCCGGACGAAGCTGGAGGCGTTGTGGTGGAACGCCGGGAACAAGCCGATGCCGGCCGGCCCCTTCGACATCGCGTTCCGGCCGAAGATCAATGAATTCCGGGGAAGGCGCACGCCGCAGTTGAACATGCTGGCCTGGCGGGATTCGGCATAGGAGCTTCACCCGCCCACGTTCTTCTTGATCTCCTTCAACTGCTTGAACTCGGGGCGGACCTTGTAGAATTCGTCGAGGGGGTAGCAGCCGCTGACCATGCCGTTGCGGGGCGCGGTGGTGCAGTCGCTGAAGGTGCGGCAGATGAGGCGCGGATTGAGCGCCTTCCCCTCGATCGCGTCGGCGAGGATCGTCGGGTAGCTGAGGATGACGCGGCCGATGCCAACCGAATCCGCCCAGCCGTTGCGGACGACGTATTGCGCGACGTGGGGGAGGTATTCCTGGAGGTAGCTGTAGCCGGAGCCGACGATGGCGAGGTTCGCGGGCGCCTGCTGCTTCATCTGACGGACGATCTGGATCTGGCGGGCGACGTCGATCAGCGGGTCGTAGGCGGGTTGGTAGCCATCGGAGGGCGGGTAGGCGGCGGGTCGCTGGATGTGCGGGGTGTAGTAGGGCGAACCGGCGGAGGTGTTGAGGAGCTTCACGCCGAGTTCCGCGCAGAGTTCCATGAACTTCACCGTCTCGCCGATCTCGGGTTCGACCGGGTTGTCCGGGTTCGCTCCGAAGGCGAACCGATAGGGCAGGCAGTTTGAGAAGTCCTCGGGAATGCCGGGGCCGAGCTTGCCGGGCTGGGAAAGTTCGGGGTCCGGGCGATGCGCGACGAAGTCGAACGTGCTGAGCCGCACGCAGAAATCGATGGGGTTGCCGTCGGCGCGGATGCCCTCGACGATTTCGCGGAGGACGCGCGTGCGGTTCTCGAAGGAGCCGCCATACTTGCCGGGACGGGTGAACGCGCTGAGGAATTCGTGCAGCAGGTAGCCGTGGCAGTGCTTGATGTCCACGAAGTCGGCGCCGACGTCGCGGGCGACGCGGGCGGAGCGGACGTAGCAGCGGATGAGTTCCTCGACCTCGGCGTCGGAAAGGATCTGGTCGTCGCTGGTGACGTTGAACTTCCGGTCGAGGATCGGATGACGGTAGGCGACCCGGGATTCCCAGCGGGCCTTGTCGTGCGGGCGGCAGAAGCGGCCGGAATGGGTGAGTTGGAATCCGATGACCAGGTCGTCCGAGTTTCCCCAGCGTTCCTCGTGCGCGGCGACGAGGGTTTCACGCAACTGCGCGAAGCCGGCCTTGTTTTCCTCGTTGATGATGAGCTGGTTGGGGTTGGCCCGGCCATCGGCGCGGACGGCCATGGCCTCGCCGCCGCAGATGAGCTTGCCGCCGCTTTCGCCGAAGCGTTTCCAACGGCGCAGCATCTCCTCGGTCACCCCGCCGGTGGTGGTGCCATCCCAGCCTTCCATGGGGTGGACGGTGACCCGGTTGCCGATGCGCTTGCCGTTGATCTCGACGTCGTTGATCGGTTGGGCCAGCGGGGATTCGGGGCCGTGGACGATCTCATCGTCGCAGGGCAGTTCGACGCCGAGGGAGGCGATGTGCGCGCGGAAGGCCTCGACGGTCTTGAGGGTGGGGATGCGGGTCAGCTTGAAGGACATGGGAATGCGGATTGAGGAATTGGGAATGCGGAAAAACCGGCTTTATTGCATCGCAATCGCAGGGCGCTTGTTCCGGGATTCTGAATGCCGATCACTGGACACTGAATACTCGCCCCTTTACGCCCCGAGACACCCGAAGAAGGTCAGGTATTTCTCGTTCCTTGCCTCGCGTTGGATGAGGAGGGCGAGTTCGCGGGCGTGGTAGTCGCCCCACATGGAGCTTTCGCCGCAGGGGACCTTTTGTCCCGCCGGGATGTGGTCCCAGCCGTTCGGGTGATGATAGACGGAATGCAGGGTCAGGCCCTGGTGTCTGGCGTCGGTGGAGAGGTAAGGTTCGGAGAATAGGGTGCGGGCCGTGGTGAGCCCGGCCTGGCGATAGCGCTTGCCGGCTTGGGCGTCGCCCTTGGCGGCGAGATGATTGCCGAGGCGAATCAGGCCTTGGGCGGCGATGGCGGCGGCGGAGCTGTCGACCGGTTCCCAGCGGTTGTAGGGGTCTGCGGGCTGCTTGAGATAGTCCTTGGGCAGGCGGTGGAGGTGGGGCGCGCCGGTGTCCCACATGGGCACGCCGCAGGCCGGGGTGTTGGCGAGGTAGAAGTCCGCGGTGGCACGGGCGGCCTCGAGCATCCGTTTCACAAAACGCCGGGCTGTCCCGCTTTCGCGGCGGTTGGCTTCGATCTCCCTGGCGGTGAGCGTTTCAAAGAACTCAAGCTGCTCGGCGTAGCCGGTGATGGCCCAGGCGAGGCCGCGGGTCCAGGTGGTGAAACCGGTGTAGCCCTGTTGCGAGTTGGGGCAGCGGTAGTTGCCGTCGTTCAGGTTGAAGATGCTCTCGTGGGCGGTGCGGCCGCGGACGTCATAGATGTCGCGGCCTTCGCCGTAGTAGACGCCGTAATTGGCGGTCGTCTCGGCGTGGTCCATGAGACGCCCCAGCAGGGAGATGGGTTTGTCCATCTCGCCCATGAGCTTGTGGCCGAGTTTGTGGGCGACGGCGAGGGAGCGCAGGGAGCGCAGGGTGTCGATGAACAGGGAATGCGGGCCGTTGAAGGAATGGATGTAGCCGCTGCCGTTGGCGATCGTCGTCCAGCGCGCGGCCTGCACCGCGCCGGAGACTTTAAGGGCCAGTTCGTGGAATTCCTGTTCGCGGTCGTCCTGCGGGATCTTCCCCTCGCGCATCAGGCGCAACAGGTTGCCGTAGGTGGAGACGTTGTTGAAGCCGTGGTCGTGGACGCCGATGTGCGACACGTGCGAGGCCATGAGCTCCACGGTCTTGCGCCGGCCGATCTCCAGGAACTGCTCGTCGCCGGTCGCGTCGAACTGCAGGATGGCGGAGCCGAACTGGAAGCCCTGGGTCCACTCCGTCCAGCCGCGGGTGGTGTATCTTCCCTTGACGGTGAACACCGGCGTGCCCCGGCTGGGTTTCCAGGTCTTCTCGATGTCGAGGATCTTCGCGCCGGAGAGTTCAAACACCCGCTCGATGGCGGGCAGCAGCTTCTTCGGCGTCAGGCGGTTGTCGATTCGGATGGGCATTTCTAGGGGAAGGTCGGTGACCGAGGGTTATGCTTGGTTTTGTGAGGGGGCGGGTGAGCATGTCGCAACTTACAACCTGCGAAAATGGAACCCTCCATCGACGTTGATGACCTCGCCGGTGCTGAAGGGGAGGCTGTCGGCGGCGAGCATGGCGACGGCCTTGCCGACGTCTTGGGGCGTGCCCCAGCGACGGATGGGCGACAGGCCTTCGGCGATGAGCTTCTCGTATTTTTCCTTCACCGGGGCGGTCATGTCGGAGGCGATGACGCCGGGGCAGACCTCGTAGACGTTGATGCCATGATCGGCGAGGCGGGTGGCATAGAGCTTGGTCATCATGCCGAGAGCGGCCTTGCCCATGCAGTAATCGGCCCGGTTGGTCGAGACGGCGTAGGCGCTGATCGAGGAGATGGTGACGATCTTGGGACGAAGCGGGCCGACCGGAGAATCGGCGGCGGCCTCGACCTGCTCGATCATCCAGTTGGCGGCGAGTTGGCTGAGGAAGAAGGGGCCCTTGAGGTTGGTGGCCATCAGGCGGTCGAAGTTCTCCTCGTTGGCCTCAAGGATGTCCGCGCGGCCGATCGAGGTGATGCCGGCGTTGTTCACCAGCAGATCCAGACGGTCGAGTTTCTCCCGGGTGAAATCGATGAGCCTGCGCCGGTCGGCGTCCAGGCCCACATCGCCCTGGCAGACCTCGACCCGGATCCTGCGGCCGGCGTCGGCCGCGGCAGCCTGGCATAGTTCGGCGGTTTCCTCCGCCCCGGCGAGGCTGCCGCAGTAGTTGGCGACGATGTCGTGTCCGGCGCGCGCGAGTTCGATCGCAATGCCGCGACCGATGCCGCGCGAGGCGCCGGTGATCAGGGCGACCGGATTGACCTTGGGCGAATCTGGCATGAGCGGACTTTGGAAAACCGGTTGAAATAAGTAAAAGAGCAATTGAGTATGTAAAACATAACAATTTGTTATGGAACTGTATCAGCTCAGGTATTTTGTCGAGGCGGCTTCCGAGGGGAACATCACGAGGGCGGCCAAGCGGCTGAATATTGCGCAGCCGGCGCTCAGTCAGCAGTTGCGGAACCTCGAGGGTGAGTTGGGGGCGCAATTGATGGCGAGGGGGCGACGCGGCGCGCGATTGACCGCCGCGGGGGAGGCGTTTCTTCCCCGGGCGCGCGCAGTCTTGGAAGCCGCGGAGGCGGCTCGCTCGGCGGTGATGGATGTGACGCAATTGCGGGCCGGACGTCTGACCGTCGCCGCCATCCCGGCGGTGAGCGGCGGTTGGCTCCCCGGGCGGTTGCGGCGGTTTCGTGAGCGTCATCCGGCGGTGGAGATACGGTTGATGGAGGGGCGGTCGGTCGAAGTCGCCGAAATGGTTGAACTGGGGCGCGCGGACCTGGGGATCCTGCAGTTGCCCGTCGATGCCGGGCGGTTCGAGACGGGCGTCCTCTTTGAGGAGCGGTTCAAGATCGCGGTTTCCTCGGCGCATCCCCTGGCTGGACTGCGGTCGATCAAATTGTCCCGGCTGAAGGGCGAGCCGTTCGTGGTCTACAAGGGGAGGGCGAGGGAGGCGGCTTTGGATGCTTGTCGGGAAAGCGGGTTCGAACCACGGATTTCCTGTGAAAGCGAGGAACTGGAAACGGTCCGGGCGCTCGTGGCCGCGGGACTTGGCGTCGCGCTTTTGCCCTCGACGGCGTTGTCCAAACCGAGGGACGATCTCAGCGTCCTGGATCTGAGGGAACCGCTCGTGAAGCGGACCTTGGGATGGATCCGCCGACGAGACGGGGGCCATGCGTCGGCGGTGGATGTTTTTGTGGGTTTCTTTGACTCGTAGGCGCAGGCCGCGTAGCGTCCCGCGCGATGGATCCCGTCGCGTTCAATCTCGGCTCGCTGAGCATTCACTGGTATGGCGTCTTCATGGCGTCGGCGGTGCTGCTGGGCATGTGGACGGCCAGTCGGCGGGGACTGCGTGAGAACGTCCATCCGGACGTCGTCTATGACCTGTCCCCGTGGATCATCGTCGGCGCGATCGTGGGCGCGCGGCTGCTGTTTGTGGTGAGCTACTGGGACGAGAAGTTCGCCGGGCGGCCCTTCATGGAGATCTTTGCCATCCGGACGGGATTCGTCTTTTATGGCGGACTGATCGCGTCCTCGGCGGCGGTGATCCTGTTCTGCCGCAAACGAAAGCTGCCGCTCTGGAAGATGGGCGATGTGATGGCTCCGAGCGTTGCTCTGGGACACGCGTTGGGCAGGATCGGGTGTTTCTTTACGGGATGCTGTCACGGGAAGGAGTGCACGGTCCCGTGGGGATTTGAATATCCGGAGAATTATCCCGAGTTGCACGGGCATACCATTCATCCCACGCAGATCTACGAGTCGCTGCTGAACTTCGCCCTCTATGCCGCGCTGGCCTGGCTTTATCGGCGCAAGAAGTTCGACGGGCATGTGTTCGCGACTTACCTGCTGGCCTACGCGGCCCTGCGGTCGTTCAATGAGTTGTTTCGCGGCGACTACGGGGAACGGCAGTATCTTGCCGGGATCATCTCGCCGGGGCAGCTCGTCAGCGTTCTGATCGCGACGGCGGGCATCGTGCTTTTTGTGAAGCTGCCCCGACGGATCGAGGATCTTGGAGGCGCGCCGGAGGAGGCAAAGTCGGAAGGCTGACCCCATGGCGGAGCGGCGCGAAACGGTTGTCGTTGAAGAATCCCGCCCGGAGACGCGCCTCGACGCCTGGCTGTGCGAGGCGTTTCCGGAGGTTTCGCGCGGGACGCTGCAACGACTGATCAAGGAGGGCGAGATCCTCGTCGATGGTCGCACGGTGAAGCCGACGCATCGGCCCGTGGCGGGCGAGACAATCTCCGTCCATTTCCCCCCGCCGAAAAAGCCGAACATCAAGGCGGTGGAGATACCGCTGGATGTGATCTACGAGGATGAGGATCTGATCGTGATCAACAAACAGCCGGGCCTGGTGGCGCACGCGGCTTCCGGCGAGGAGGAGGAGACCCTGGTGAACGCGCTGCTGTATCATTGTGAGGGGGAACTCAGCGGAATCGGCGGAGTGGAAAGGCCGGGCATCGTGCATCGCCTGGACAAGGACACGAGCGGCTGCATGGTCTGCGCGAAGAACGACGCGGCGCACCTGTCGCTGGGGAAACAGTTCCACGACCGCGAGGTGGAGAAGTTTTATCAGGCGGTCTGCTGCGGCGAGGTGACCCAGGCGAGCGGCGAGATCAACGCCCCGATCATGCGGCATCCGAATCATCGGCAGGTGATGACCGTGGCGGAGGGAGGGCGAGGCAAATCGGCTCGCACGACGTATCGCATTCTGCGCCGGTTGCGTTGCGCGACCTGGGTGGAGGCGCAGATTCACACCGGCCGCACGCACCAGATCCGGGTGCATTTCAAGCATATCGGCTTTCCGCTGGTGGGGGACCCGATCTACTCGAAGAAGCAGAACAAGAAGCTGCTGGAGGCGACGGGGTTTTCCACAAACCGCCAGATGCTGCATTCGGCGTCGCTGACGCTGCGACATCCGGCGCACGGAGAGTTGATGACCTTCAAGGCGCCGGTTCCGGCGGATTTCGAGGAGGCCTTGGAGCGCTTGGATCCGATGGGGCCGCCGGGGTGAGGTGGGAAGGCGGGGCTGCCGAGGGTCGTTTCCCGGGGCGTGGACTTGAGTCCGCTTCAACGCGGGAAAACTGTGCAGCTTGCGCTGCTCACCGAGAACCTGTGGTTGCCGAAGGTTGAAGCGGAATTGATTCCGCGCTCCGCTCGGCTGCCTTCAATCCGGCAGCAGGTCCATCGGCTTGGTGAAGAAGCCCTCCTCGGAGCCGTGTTTTCTGACGAAGGCCTGGAGGTGCCGGGTGGTGGCGGTGAGGATGACACGGTTCTTCACGTGAGAGTGGGAAATGGCGTCGGGATTTTCCCTGAGGTGTTCGTCCAGCCACTGTACGTTCATGAAGCCCATCATCAGGGTGGGGCCGACGCTTTCGATCCGGATGAGAGTGTGAGCGGGAAGCAGGTGGGCGTTGAAGACATCCGGGAGGTCGGTGGCATGGAATGAATCGCCGTCCGGGACGATGTCCAAAAGCATGTGGTCGCCAAGTTTGAAGAGCCTCGCGTCAAATTGACCGGCGCGGCCGTCCTTGTCGGTGTAGATCATCGTGTAGGCCTTCTCGCCGTCCTTACGGAATTCCCAGGTGTCGCTGGAATTGTCCGCGCTCCAGCGGCCGATGAGCTTGGGCTCCGTGACGAGGTCGGCCTCCGTGTAGAACGGTTGCAGTGAGGGAACGCAGGCGGCGAGCAGGCCGGCGAACGCGAGCAGGGGGATGAGGATGGGACGTTTCATGGGGCGGTCCGGAATTGGGTGTTCTGTTCCTGAAGCCATTGGAGCACAGATTGCCGCGGGTGGGAATGGCATTGACGGGCTTTCCGGGCGTTGCGTTGAATGCGGAATGTCTTTTCCACACAAACGAACGCTCGCGTGGAGCGTTGCGGCGTTGGGCGGCTTCCTTCTTCTCACTTCCGGTTGCGGACCCCGGGGCGGCTCTTCGGAGCAGGCGGCGTCCGGCGCCCCGGGTAAGGGAGGGGCTCTCGATTATCCCAAGAAGACCGTGACGGTCGTGTGTCCATGGTCGGCGGGCGGCGGGACGGACCGGCTTTCGCGTTTCATGGCGGACCGGTTGCAGGAGGCCTACGGGAAGTCCTTCGTCGTGAAGAACCGCACGGGAGGCGGCGGCGCGGTCGGGCACTCGGCGGGAGCCATGGCGCGGCCGGATGGGCACACGATCCTGATGGCGACCTTCGAGCTGAGCACGATGCACTGGATGGGGATCTCGGAGCTGACCTGGGAGAACTATGACTGGCTGGCGCAGTTGAACGCGGACGCGGCGGCGATCATCGTCAAAAAGGACGCCCCGTGGAGCGATTTGTCGGCCCTGCTCGCGCACATGAAGGCGAACCGCGGCAAGGTGAAGATGTCCGGCACTGCGACCGGCGGGGCCTGGGATCTCGCCCGGGCCGGCCTGATGCAGGCGGCGGGCCTGAAGACGGACGATGTGATCTGGTCGCCCACGAAGGGCTCGGCCCCGGCGATCGTGGAACTGCTGGGCGGCCACATCGACGTGGTTTGCTGCAGCGTGCCCGAGGCGGCCGCGCAGATCGAGGCGGGCGAATTGCGCGTCCTCGCCGTCATGTCGGACGAACGGCTGGAGGATTATCCTGATTACCCGACCTGTCGGGAGTCCGGCGTGGCATGGACGGCCGTTGGTTGGCGGGGATTGGCCCTGCCGAAGGGGACGGACCCGGCGGTGGCCGCGGACCTCCGGGACAAGGTGAAGGCGATCGCGGCTTCGCCGGAGTTCAAGGAGTTCATGAAGAAGAACGGCTTCAACGTCACGATTCGCGAATCGAAAGCCTTCGCTGAGTTCCTCAAGGCGCAGGACGCCCAGTGGAAGGGCGTGATCGAAGCGGCGGGTTACGCCAAGAAGGGATGACGGACGGGGCGCAAGAGCGGGACGAGCCGAGCCTGTCCCTGGGCGTGGCGCTGGTCCTGTTGTCGGGGGGGGCGCTGGTCTTGAGCCGGGGCATTGAGGAACTGGGCCTGGCGCGCAAGGGGGATCCGGGCTCGAAGGCGTTTCCCATCGGGCTGGCGTTGGCGCTCTTGGCCGCGGGAGGTTGGTTGGTGTTTCGCTGGTTTGCGGAACGGAAGAAGCGCGAGTCGGGCGGGGCTTTTTCTTGGGACGCGTTGAAGGACGGCCCGGCGGCTAATCTTTCGGCGATGGTCCTTTCGCTGGCCGCCTATGCATGGTTGCTGGGGCCGTTGGGATTTGCCAGCGCCACACTGGTGTTTTGTCCGCCGTGGATGAAACGGTTGGGCTCGCGCTGGTGGGTGTCGGTCGCGATGACGGTCGGACTGGTCGTCGCGGTGGAGGTGTTGTTCGCTGGAGCCTTCCAGGTGCGGCTGCCCGAGGGGACCACCTTCCTCGCCATCGATCGCTTCATGGTGAACATGTGAAAAGGCATGGAGGGCTTTTCCGAACTGTTTTCCGTGGGCGTGTTGGTTCCCTGGGTTCTGGGGATGATCTTCGGCGTCTTCGTCGGCGCGACGCCGGGGCTGACCGCGACGATGGCCGTCGCGCTGATCGTGCCGGTCAGCTATCGGCTGGATGATCCCGTCGCCGGCCTGGCGATGATCATCGGCGTCAGTTTCACGGCGATCTTCGCGGGGGATATTCCGGCGACGCACCTGCGCATCCCCGGGACGCCAGCCTCGGCCGCCGCGACCCTGGACGGCCACGCAATGGCGAAACAGGGACGGGCGGATCACGCGCTGCGCCTGGACCTGTTCTGCTCGGTCATCGGTGGACTGATCGGTGTTCTGGCCCTGATGCTGGTCGCGCCGCAGTTGGCGAAGTTCGCGCTGAAGTTCAGCAACTTCGAATACTTCTGGCTGGGCGTCTGCGGCCTGAGCATCAGCGCGGCCGTGAGCCAGACCGGCGCATTGCGCGGGTTGATCGCGGTCGGGATCGGGATGTTGCTTTCGACGATCGGCGTGGACGATCAGGGCGCGGTGCGTTTCACCTTCGGGAGCATGGACCTCTACGACGGCGTGCAGCTGATCCCTGCGATGATCGGGCTGTTCGGCATTTCCGAGGTTCTGCGTTTCGTGGCTACGGGAGGAAAGTCCGTTGAAGCGACGGAGGTCGGAAGGTCCAAGCCGGAATCGGCGCGCCACGCCTGGGCCGCGATCTGGAAGCACAAGTGGACGGCGGTGAAGTCCGCGATCCTGGGCACGGTGATCGGCGCGCTGCCGGGCGCGGGGGCGGACATCGCGGCCTGGGGCGCCTACGGGATGGCGCAGAAGACTTCCAGGAACGGGAAACGCTTCGGCAAGGGGCTTGAGGAGGGCGTCATCGCGCCGACCAGCGCCAACAACGCGGCGGTCGGCGGCGCGTGGATCCCGGCCCTGGTCTTTGGGGTGCCGGGCGACGCGGTCACGGCCATCGTGCTCGGGGCCTTCCTGGTCTACGACATCGTGCCCGGCCCACAGATCTTTGAGCGCAGCGGCGACCAGGTGCGGGCGATCTTCCAGATTGCGCTGGTTACCCAGTTCTTGCTCGTGATCGCCGGTTGGCTGGGGATCAAGGCCTTCAGCTGGATTTTGAGACTGCCTCGTGGCGCGGTGATGGTCGCGGTCACGGTTTTCTCGGTGGTGGGCTCCTACGCGATGCGCGACAACGTCTTCGATGTCTGGACGATGCTGGCCTTCGGCGTGGCGGGCTTCTTCCTCGAGGGGAGGAAGATCCCCCTGGCGCCGTTGATCCTGGGGTTGATCCTCGGGCCGATGATCGAGGAGAACCTGCGCGCCGGCTTGATCAAGGAGGGAGGCAGCTTGACGCCTTTCTTCACCCGGCCGATCTGTCTGGCCCTGATCCTCACCCTCGCGGCGGCGTTTGTGGGGCGGCCTTTGGCGGCCAGGTGGCTCAGGTATGGCAAGACCGCGTGAAGGTGGGCGCCATGTCGGCTTGGCGACGTTTGCCGGGCCCCGCGGTGACGAGCGCCATCAAGGAGCGGCGACATTCTTGTCGCGGCGGCGCTGAAGGAGTCGGGAAAGCGTGAGGCGGTTTCAGGCGTCAGGGATCGTCTCGTGGCTCGTGGGGCAGTGTGCCTGTGCGCCGGCAGGGCGACCGGAATGTCGCCTCTGTTTGATCGGCCCCGACGCGCGCTCCGACATTGGATCATCCTACCTCGGGGCGGGCCCTCGGGGTTGTGTTCTCAGGGATTTACCGTTACACCCAAGTGCATCGCGCGGGTTTGCTGATCGGTCGATCCGCGATCCAACCAACAACCGACAAACAAAGAAAGGCACACCCATGGCACGAGCGACAGCGAAGCACATTCTGGTCGAGGACGAAGACGCCTGCAACGAGCTGAAGACCCAGATCGAGAACGGCGCGGATTTCGACGCGTTGGCGAAGGAGCACTCCAAGTGTCCCTCGGGGCGCGATGGCGGCATGCTCGGCTCGTTCGGTCGCGGCCAGATGGTGCGGGAATTTGATGAGGTGGTCTTCAGCGCGGAAGTGAACAAGGTGCAGGGGCCGGTGAAGACCCAGTTCGGCTACCACCTGATCCTGATCACCTCCCGCGACGACTGAAATCGGCGGGGCGCGGGATTCATCCCGCTTCAGCCTCCGGCAACCCGAGGTTTCGAGCCGTTCGAGCCCGCGTCGTCGCCCGACAATGAAGCGGAATGAATTCCGCGCTCCGCGCGACGTTGCGGCCAGTTGTTCAAGGCTCCCCAAGCCACGGACAAGGGAGGAATCCCTACCGCGCCGTCCCGTCACCGGGGCGGCGCGCGTGGTATTGTCCGGCGCGGTCGACCCAGCCGGTCTTGCCGTCCAGGCGGGCCGCGGCCAGGCCGTTGGAAAAGGGCTCGATCTCCTCGTAGTCGGGCTTGATGACGATGCGGCCGTTTTCATCGACGCAGCCATAGCGGCCGTTCAATTGAAAGGCGGCCATTCCCTCGGAGAATTCCCGGATGAGGTCGAAGGCGGGTTGAATGAGGTAATTCCCCTGGCGGTCGATATAGCCGTATTTCGTCCCCACACGGACCCAGGCGATCTGTCGGGGCCGGCCGAGCGGATCAAAAAAAGGGCCGGCGGCGTCGAAGATGGGCTTGAGCACGATCGTCCCAAGCTGGTCCTTATAGCCGTAGCGGGTGAATTGCCGGAACGGCATGAGCGGTTCCCGGAACGCGGGTCGGTTCGCGGATGGCTTGGGCGCCCCCTGCGCCGTCGCCAGTTGCGCGACGATGGCGGGCGCGGCCGCCAGGACACCGAGGGCGGTCCGGCGGGTGACGGCGGCGGGAATTTGTTTCTCCGTGGTCATCGGCGGGGCAGGATAATTGATTCGACAGGCGGATGTCAGTCCGGGAATTTCCTGTTGGATTGAGCCCCGGAAGCGCTTTTCCGCCGCCGGGGCTTTCTTGATGTGATGAACGACGAGGGAAAACAGGCTGCCGACAAGGTTGCCGGGGCCCCCGCGACCGCCGCAACGCGGGCGTGGTGGACTCCGCTGGTCGGTCGGAATCCCAAGACGACGCTGATCCGTGCGGCGACGCTGGCAGTGGTTTGCTTCGTCTTCTTCGGTTTCATCGCGAGGCCCGTGAGGGTGCGTGGAATGAGCATGGAGCCCACCTACCACAACGGTTGGGTCAATCTCATCAACCGCCTTTCCTACCTGGTTTCAGAGCCCCGGCGCGGTGATGTCATCGGGGTGAAATTCACCGGGGAAAGCGTCCAGTTGTTGAAGAGAATCATCGCTCTGCCGGGGGAGAGGTTCTCGTTGAAGCGCGGTGTGGTGTTCATCGACGGGAAGCCGCTGGAAGAACCCTATACCGAGGCCAACGAGACCTGGACCACCCGGAGTGAGCGGGAACTGGGACCGTCGGAGTACGTGGTGATCGGCGACAACCGGTCCATGGACATGGAATTGCACACCTGGGGCGTGGTGGAGCGCGGGCGTATTGTCGGGAAGGCGGTGTTTTGAAGAAGGCCTTTGCCATCCTGATGGCGTTGGCGCTGCTCGGCTTCGGCGGTTGGCGGGTGTGGCTGGTTCTTTTTCCCGGGGACGAGGCGGAGATTCGCGCGATGTTGACGGAGTTGGAGGAGGCGGCCGCGTTCAAACCCTCGGACAAGCCGCTGACGCACATGGCCAATGCCGGTGAATTCTCGGGTTTCTTCACCGACCAGGTGGAGATCAGTGCGAAAGGGACCGGCGGCGGCATCCGTAGGATCGTCGGTAAGACCAGCCTGCAACAGGCGGCGATCTCGGCTCAGGCCATGGGCGGCGGTTTTTCCGTCAGTTTCAAGGACGTGCTCGTCAAATTGGGGGAGGAGAAGGGGACGGCGACCTGTCGGCTCACGGCCTTGGCGCGCGGCGCCGGCGAACCGACCCCCTGGGTCCAGATTCTGGACATGGAGATCGTTGAACTGGATGGGGATTGGAAGGTTGCCAAGGTGGCCGCTGTGGAGGCCCTGGAGCGGATTCAGTAGACCCGATACCCACCCTATGTGGCGGCTGGGCTTTCAGGATGCCTATCCGTTGGGGGCGATCAAACAGGTGGCGGAATATTGAACTTGCTCGGAACTTGGCGGGGAGCTAAAAGCAGGAATGGCGTTATTGTCGCATTTTGGCAACGATTTGCAGACGAAGTGTCGGTGACGAAGAGAGTCGGTATGGATCAAATTGGCATGGATTGCGATAGCACAACCGGGGCGGGGCGTCCCGAGGGATTCTGCGCGCCCATCTTCATTGTGGACGATGAATCGGATGTGTGCGGCGTCATTGATGCGCTGTTGGAGTTGAAGGGGTATGAAACCCGCATTTTCACTGATTCCGAGGAGGCCTTGAAGGCCTTTATTGCGGCCGAGGTCAAGCCTCGGCTGATGATCTCGGACTACCAGATGCCTAAATTGAACGGGATGGAATTGCTGCAATTGTGCAGGGCGGAGCATCCCGAACTGCGTTGCATTTCGGCGAGCGGCACGTTGGAGGACGAGGACATGCTGAAATACCCCAGCCAGCCGGACAGACTCCTTCCCAAGCCCTTCCGCTCACAGCAGCTTTGGGACTTGGTCGAGGAGATGCTGGCCGATTGAGCCGGTTCGGTCGCGGTTGGCATCGGTGAGAACGGGGTTACCACGCGTACGCGTCGGGATTTCCAAACCGGTCGAGAAACAATCCGCTGTGTTCGCCGGACAGTTTTTCCAGGGTCTTCACCATCGCGTCCGCCGCTTCTTCCACCGATAAATCCGCGTCCGGGCCTCCCATCTCCGTTCGCACCCAGCCGGGACTGATGGCTGCCGTCACGATTCCCGGCGGTTTGAGTTCATGGGCCAACGTGCGGGTGAACATGTTCAGGGCGGTCTTGGAGGGGCCGTAGCAGTATCGCCGGGCGTCGGCTTTCGTCGTGATCGTGGCCGCTCCGGAGGACACGTTCACGATGCGGCCCCGGTTTGATTTCCGGACGAGCGGAAGAAAGGCCTTCGTGACGCGGATGGCTCCCAGGTAGTTCACCTCCATGGCGCGTTGAAACAGCTCGAGAGGGACATCCGCGAAGGCCTCGTCCCCGCCTTCAGGGTAGATCCCGGCGTTGTTGATCAGGATGTCGATGGCGGGGAATCGCGCCGCGACGCGCGCCGCCGTATCGGCGACCGAGCTGTCATCCGTGACGTCGAGCTTCAGAATCTCGAGGCGGGGCGGGGAGGCGTCTTTCGCGAGTTCGGCGAGTTGCGGGCATCGCTCCGGCGTCCGGCAGGCGGCGACGACGTCGTGGCCGGCGGCTAGCAGGGCGCGCACGAGACCGAGACCGATCCCTCGATTCGCTCCGGTGATAAAGACGGTGGACACGCGGAGAACAGTAGCGGGAATGGCAGTGGGTGTCAGGCTCTCTGCGTAGGAGGCGCTTCAGGATGTCTCGCCGCAGTGGATGCAGTCCGCCCGGAAGAACCTGAGCTTTCGCGCGCCTTCCCAGGCGACCGTGCAGATGTGGTCCGTATCCATTGCCAACTGCTGGAAGGTCCAGCGGCGGATCTCGGCCGGGTCGTGCCTGGTCTCGACCAGCGTCGGAGGCGCGCCTTCCCGGATTTCAAACGCGAATTGATCCAAGGGCAGGCGAAGGCCCGCGCCGACCGCCTTGATGTAGGATTCCTTGGCCGTCCAGATCTGGAAGAAACGCCGGCGCAATTCCGGCCCGCTCAAGTCGTCGATCATGTCCGCCTCCCGCCGGGAAAAGAACCGCCGGGCCAACCTGGTGAACTCGATGTTGTCGCGGAGTCGTTCGATATCGACCCCGATTTCGCCGCCGGTGGCGACGGCCAGCACGGCGCGTTCGTGCGAGTGGGAGAGATTGAAACGGAGGTCGCGCGGGTTCCGCTCCGGGGCGAGGCGAGGTTTGCCGTGGTTTCCGTAGTGAAAGCGCAATTCTCCCGCCGGGCCGGACAGATAACCGGCGAGGATGGAGCGAAGCGAGGCGCGGGCAAGGGCGAAGCGGCGGCGGAGGCGGGGCAGTTTGAAGCGGTCGTGGCGCTTCCGTTCGTCAGGGGAGAGGAGTTGGACGGCTTGGGCGGCGGCTTCGGAGCCTTGGTCCAGACGGATGCGCCAGAGATGGACCTCGCCCGCGGGGAGATCGCGCGGGGGCGGGGGAGGAGTCTGGAATTCCGGCGAGGGCATGCTTGGTTCGTCGGTGATTTCGTTGGCTCACATTGGCGGGCCGGATGGGAACGGCGTTCGAATCACCCCGGAGTCATGTTGCGAGTATTCGTGAACACCATCCATTCCATTGAAAATGTCGAAGAACTTCGGGCGGCCCGAATTTCAGGAGGCGGTCAGCTCCGAGCTGCTCCAGTGTTCGCCGTTCTGCAGGACCTTGTAAGGCTGGCCGATCTCCTCGCAGGCGGTGATGAACTCGTCCGGCTCGACGGTGTTGAATTCGAACATGTGGTAGTGGCACGGGATGACCAGCCGGGCGCCGATGTCTTTCGCCAGTTGCGCGGCCTCCCTCCCGTCGAGGTTGCCGGCAACCCGGCGTTCGGGTTTGTCGCCGTTGATTGGCAGGATCGCCAGATCGACGCGGAAGGGGCGGATGTAGTCCTCCATGCCCTCCCAGAGTTTGGTGTCGCCGGCGTGATAAACGCGGAACATCCCCATCTCGACGATGTAGCCGAGGTAGAGGTTTTCCTCCCACTCGTTCGTGTCGAGTTCGTTGTGCGCCGCCGGAATGCCCTGGAAGCGGAAGCCGCCCGCCGGCTTGGTGCGGCCCGAGTCCATCCCGATGAACTCCTCCGGATCGATGCCGAGCCGTTCCCCGGAAACGGCGCGGTTGGCTTCCGGCACAATGATCTTCATCCGCGGGTTCTTCTCCCGCAGCGGGTTCAGGGTCTCGGGATCGAAATGATCGGTGTGGTTGTGGCTGGAGGTGACGACATCGATGAAGTCCAGCTTCTCCGGCGCAACGACCCGCTCGGTCATGCGGACATGGGGCTTGTCCGTCTCCGCGTATTTCTTCGTGAGCGAATCGGAGAGGTAGGGGTCGATCAGCGCGTGGCGACGTTGCCACTGGATCAGGAAACCGCTCTGGCCGAGCCACCAGAGATGGAAGTTGCGGCGATCTGCCTCGCCGGCCTCCTTCACGTCGGCGAGAAAGGCTTCGTCCTGTAGGATGGGTTTCTTCATGACTCTCTCACCTTGTTCACCCCGGCCACCATGTTCCGCAGCTTCTGTTTCGTTGCCCAGCGCGCGGTCTGGCTGAGGCCGCAATCCGGCGCGAAGGAGAGGCGTTCTGCCGGGGCGTGTTCGAGACAGGCGCGCACCCGGGCCTCGATTTCCTCGACCGGCTCGATGTAGTAGCTCTTCACATCCACGATGCCGACGGCGACGTCGCATTTCTTCGCGATGGCGCTGAGGACCTCGATCTCGGAGAATTCCCGGCTCGCCATCTCCACGTGGATTTCGTCGAGATGCATGTTGAGGAAGTCAGGGAACATGGGCGCGTAGCGGCGGAGGCCCACGGCGTGGCCCTTGAAATTGCCGAAGCACAGGTGCGTGGAAAGACGGCATTTCCCGACGATCGGCTCGACCGTGCGGTTGAAGATGTCCACGAAGCGCCTGGGATCCTCCTTGTGCGCGTAGCAGCTCATCGACGGTTCATCCACCGTGATCTCCGTGCAGCCGGCCGCGACGAGTTGTTCCAGTTCGCGGCGCACGATCGGAAGGAGAGCCTCGGTGATTGCGTAACGGTCTGCGTATTGCGCATTCGGCAGCAGCCGGCCGCTCAAGGTGTAGGGACCGGGGACGCTGGCTTTGAGCGTGGGTGAGGGTTGAGAGGCGGTTTGAGTTGAGGGATCCGGGATCTGGTTGGCGGCGAGGCGTTTGAAGCGTTCGAAATCCTCGACGGCTCCGAGGCCCTTCGGAGCCGCCAGTTCGCCGGTGATCTGGTGCTTGCCGCGCTGGTCATGGGCTGGCGGGCCGAAATGCCGCGGGCTGGAGGACTCCATCTCGATGCCTTCGAGGAAGCCGTAGAACGAGAGGTTGAAATCCAGCCGTGTCTGCTCGCCGTCGGTAATGACGTCCAGCCCGGCGTCGAGTTGGTCCCGGATCGCCACGGTGACGGCGTCGTTAATCATTTCCTCGCGGTCGGCGGTTCCGAACTCGTGCAGATGCCAGGTGGCGAACTCCAGCCATCCCGGAAACGGGTAGCTGCCGATGACGGTGGTGCGAAGCGGGCAGTCTTTCATGGTCTGTGAAATGGCGGAGCCGGAAACGGCCGGTTCAATCGGACTTGCCAAGGTTGCGGTAAAGCTCGGCCAGGCGGCGGCCGTGCTCATCGTAGGCGGCCTCGAACAATTCCGTCGCCTTCCCGGAGCCGCAGATGGCGCCGGCGGTGAGGACCTTCGGCGGTTGGCCGGCGCGGGTGAGGCGTTCGGCGACCTCGGCCTTGATCGCGTTGACCAGCAGGCAGCCGCCGACGGTCGAACCGGGAGCCACCGGTGTGTCAAGACCCTCGACGTTCACCATGGCGTCGCCGACGGGCGCGCCGGTGTCGAGGACGAGGTCGGCGAAGTCCTGGAGCTTCTTCCCGTCCGGGCGCCGGCTGGAGCTGGCCTCGGAATGCTTGGCGCTGACGATGGCGACCACGCGCACGCCCCGCTTCCGGAACTGCTCCGCCATCTCGATGGGGACAACGTTGCAGCCGCTGGACGAGACGACCAGGGCGGAGTCCTTTTCGCTGAGGTCGAAGTTGCGCAGGATGCGTTCCGCGAGGCCCGGGACGTTCTCCAGAAACATCGCCTGTCGCTGCCCGTTCGCGCCTACGACCAGGTTGTGGAAGGTGAGCGAAAGCTCGACGATGGGATTGAATCCGGGGAAGGAGCCGTAGCGCGGCCACATTTCCTCCACCAGGATCCGACTGTGCCCCGAGCCGAACACATGCACCATGCGCCCGGCAAGGATGCTCTCCGCGAACCAGTCGGCGGTCTGCGAAATCGCCACGCCTTGGGCCTCCACGGCCGAGACCAGTTCACGACACCGGGCGAGATATTCGGAAGCGACGGGCACGGCGTCAGAATACGGTCGAAGAGAAACCAGAAAAGCGCCAAAACCGCAAATTGCGTTGGCAAACGCCCTTTCGAAACTTACATGTAAATGTGACGTACGTGAATATTACATGTAAGGTTCGGGAGGTGTGAGGGGAAGGTTGGATCACGGTTTGAAGTTCCTGATCTGCCGGGCCGCGGCGATCCAGGCTTTCGAGCGTTCGTTCCAGACCTTTGGTCCCGCGTAGTCTGGCGGGCACAGGCGTTCCGGGAGCAGGGGATCGAGCGTCGTCAGCTTCTTCCACGAGACACGTTCCTTATTCGCCCAGTCCCGGAATCTACCGGCTGAGGTTTCTCCCACGATCGGCTCTGTGGGGCGGGAGGCGAGAATCTCCAGGTGATTGGCCCAAGCCTTGTTGATCGACTGGAAATCCCAGGCGCCGGCGACAATTTCTTCGTCGTTTTCGCCGCCGCAGGGCCTGGCTTCGAGCAGGATGAGCGATTTCACATCGACCTGGCTGTCTGCGAGCAGTCCGCGCTCGGTTTCCAACGGGTCCGGGGTGATCCAGACACTCTCCTGCAGGCAGCCGAAGCCTTGGCCACGCAGGTATTTCCGCAATCCGTGGCGGACCGGCGCCTGGTCGTTCGGGATGTCGAACAGGACAAGCCGCCACTTGGTGTCCCAGGGACGTTTCCAAGCGGCCACTGGATCGCGCATTCCGATCGCCTTGCAACGACCTTCCTCGGTCAAACGAACGGGTCTCGCCATGAGGGGATTGCGCCTCGATGGCGCCGGACCGCCATCTCGTTCGATCAGTTTCCTCCTGGCCAATTCAGCGAGCTGTCTTTGCAAGCCGGAACGATAGGCCCAGGCTTCGAAGGAGTCGGTCAGGTTGCGGAAGGTGGGACGGGCGATGATGTCGCAGGTCCAGTAGAGGTAATAGAGAAGCTCCTCGGTGCGCGCTCTCATGGTCCAGGTTCTCCGGGTGAGGGAATCGATGTTTACATGTAATTGAAACGTACGTGACAAATAAATGTAAACATCAGTTTCGAAGGGTGGGCGTGCGAGAGGGCCGCGTTCTAGCGTGCGCCTTATGGACTCAAGGTTTGCCGTCGGTTCTCGCCGTCCAAAGCGGGCCATAAGCCGCGCCGTGGGCCCCGGCGAGTTCGCCCAATTCGGCCGGAACGATGCGAACCTGGGTTCCTGTTGGCCGCCATTCCATGGCGTTGAGCCGTTCTTGTAACGGTTTGAACAGCGTTTCGCCGGCGCGGGCGATTCCTCCGCCGACGATCACGGCTTCGGGGTCGAGCACATTGATCAGGCCCGCGATTCCCGCCGCCAGATCCTTGATCGACTTCAACCAGATACGGCTGGCCTCCGCCTCGCCGGCTTCGTGCGCCGCGATCAACTCGTGCGTGGTCTTGAAGCGGCCTTGGGAGCGTTTCTCGATGGTGCAGTTGCCGACGGCGTCTTCAAGGCTCCCGGGAGTTCCGCAGATGTCCGGTTCGCCTTCGGGATCGAGTGAGATGTGTCCCAGGTGCCCGCCCCGACCCAGATGGCCGAGGAGCAGCTTGCCGTTTGCGATCGCCGCGCCGCCGACGCCGGTCCCCAGCGTCAGCATGAACAGGTTCTGGCAGCCCCGGCCCGCGCCCAACCAGGCTTCCCCCATGATTGCCGCGTGGCCGTCGTTCATCACGGGCACAATACGGTCGCGCTTGAGGAACTCAGTCCAATCGAGTCCGACCAATCCCTCAAGTCGTCCCGGCATGCAGGTGACGGCCCGCGGGTTTGGTCCAACCAGGCCGGGGGCGGAGAGGCCGATGCCCGTGGCGGGGCTGCCGCCTTCACTTTCAAAATCCTGGATGATGGCGGCCACGCAGTTGGCCCAATGCATCTTCTCGGCGGTGTCGAAATCCACGTTCTGTTTCGAGAGCGTCTCCCCTTCGGGCGTCACCGCTACGGCCTTGACGCTGCTGCCGCCGAGATCAATGCCGATGTAGTATTCCATCTTGCTGCAGCGGCGCGTCTGTGATCGCCGCATTTCTTGAGTAGGTTGGCGGCGGTCACAGACACGCCGCTACAATCTGATGCTGATCTGCGGCGGTCATGGACGCGCCGCGACAAATCAATCGGGTTCTTCCTTCCACTGGCCCTCGGTCACGGACCAGCCGCCGTCGATGGCGAGGACCTGACCGGTGATGAACTTTGCCTCGTCGGACATGAGGAAGACGGCGGCGGCGTCGAGGTCTTCGGGGACGCCGATGCGGCCGCCGTCGAGGGGTTGCTTGGTGCGGATGAACCCCATGACCTCGTCGTTCTCCCGGGCGCGTTGCGACATGGGCGTCTCGACGAGGGCGGGCGCGATGACGTTGAGGCGGATGTTCACGCAGGCGTAGGCGGCGGCGGCGGATTTGGTCAACCCGATGATGGCGGCCTTGGCGGCGGCGTAGGCATGGGAGCTGAAGTAGACCGGGGAGGGGGAGAAGCCGAGGACGGAACCCATGTTCAGGATCACGCCGCCGGACTTCTGCTCCAGGAAGGCCTGAAGGGCGGCGCGGTTGGAATTGAAGACCGAGGTGAGGTTCTGCTGGATGGTGTATTGCCAGCCTTCGTCGGTGGCCAGGTGGAGCGGGCCGTCGCCCTGGGAGCGGCCGCTGCCGCCGGCCACATGGTAGAGGCCGTGGAAGCCGCCCAGTTCGCGGCGGGCGGTCTGGACGGCCATCTCAGCGGTGTCGGGATCGGAAGCGTCGCCGTTCAGGGCGATGCCGTGTTGGCCGAGTTCCTCGGCGGCGACATGGACGTTCTGCGGATTGCGGCCCACCACCACGACCTGCGCGCCGGCCTTAACGAACGCCTGCGCCGCCGACCAGCCGAGCCCGGTCGTGCCGCCGATGACGACGAGGTTCTTGCCGCTGAGGTCGAGTTTCATGGCGTTGCGCGCTGTAGGCGATGGCAAATGGCAGATCGCAGATGGCAAAAAGTCCGGACTCTCAGCTCTCAACTCATTCCGACTCTCAACTGTCCTAAAGCCCCACGGCCTTGAAGCGGTTGTTCACTTCCTTGAGGTGGAAGTCGATGGAGCAGAGGCTTTCGAGTTCGCCTTCCTTGAAGCGCTTCCCCACGTCCTTGTCGGACTTGAGCTGTTCGAGGAAGTCGGCGTCATCGCGGCCGGCGTGCTTGGTGGCCCAAGTTTCCATGGCGTTGCGCTGGACGAGGGCGTAGGCCTCCTCGCGGGTGAGGCCCTTGCGGATGAGGGCGAGGAGGACGGTCTGGGAATTCCACATGCCCAGCGAGAGGCCGAGGTTCTTCTTCATGTTCGCCGGATAGACGTTGATGCCGTTCATCAGGCGGTTGAGCAGGTGGAACATGTAGTTCAGCAGGCAGCAGGCGTCGGGGAAGATGACGCGCTCCGTGCTGCTGTGGCTGATGTCGCGCTCGTGCCAGAGGGCGACGTTTTCCATGGCGGCGACGGAGTTGCCGCGGATGACGCGGGCGAGGCCGGTGAGGCGTTCCCAGGTGATGGGGTTGCGCTTGTGCGGCATGGCGCTGCTGCCCTTCTGTCCCTTGGTGAAGGGCTCCTCGGCCTCCAGGACCTCGGTGCGCTGCAGGTGGCGGAACTCGACGGCCCAACGTTCGATGCTGGCGGCGGTGAGCGCCATGGCGTTCATGAAGTCGGCGTGGATGTCGCGCTGGATGACCTGCGTGGCCAATGGCGCGGGTTTGATGCCGAGCTTGCGGCAGACGAAGGCCTCGATCTTCGGCGAGAGGTGCGCGCTGGTGCCGACCGCGCCGGAGAGTTTGCCGACGGCGACGGCTTTGCGCTGGGTTTCAAGGCGTTGGAGCGCGCGGCCGAACTCGTCGTACATCAGCGCCATCTTGAGGCCGAAGGTGGTGGGTTCCCCGTGGATGCCGTGGCTGCGGCCGATGCAGGGCGTGAGCTTGTGCTTGCGGGCCTGCTTGGCGATGGCCTTGCGGACGTTCTTGACGTCCTGGATCAGCAGTTCGACGGACTGCTTCATCTGCACGGCGAAGGCGGTGTCGACGATGTCGCTGCTGGTGAGGCCGAAGTGCAGCCAACGGCTGGCCTTGTGGTTGATCTTCTCGGCGATGGCTGTGGTGAAGGCGATGACGTCGTGGTTGAGCGTCTTCTCCAATTCCTTCTGCCGGGTGAAAAGCTCCTCGCCTCGGGTGAGGTAATAGGAGGCGCCTTTCTTGAGCTTCTCAAAGTCCTTCTGCGGCACAACGCCCTGCTTGGCGAGGGCCTCGGAGGCGAGCAGTTCGATCTGCAGCCAGATGGTGAGCTTGTTGCCGTCGGTCCAGATGTCCCGCATTTCGGGGCGTGTGTAACGTGGAATCATGGCCGGAGAGGGAAACGGAAATCCGGGCGGGGGGAAAGGAATTTTGGCGGGAGAGGAAAGGCGGACGTTCAACGCTCAATGCGCACGATTCGGATCGAAGGCCCAACGGGCCGGTCTCATGTCAGCCCAGGCCAACGGCCTGGGTAACCACGTCCATCGGAGACAGAGCCCCAACGGGGCGGCCCCAATTCGTCAAGAACGCTATTGGGGCCGCCCCGTTGGGGCTCGAAACGTGACGACCTTAGACCCGGGGCGTTGCCCCGGGCTGACTTGGAGCTGGCCCGTTGGGCCGAAAGGCAACAGAAGATTGACGTTTTCCTTCTATTTCCCCGACAGCTTGCCCTGCGCCTTTTCGAGGATCTTGCGCTCCTTGTCGGTCAGGCTGTGGATGCCCTTGTCGCGGATCTTGTCGAGGATGGGATCGACCTTCTTGCTGATGAACTCGGCGTCGGGAAGATCATCATCCGAGGTGTCTTCGCGGACGATCTGGAAGCCGCTGGGTTTCCGTCCGCCTCCCCGGGCGGTCGGGCGATGAGAGGCCCTTTTAAGCACGACCTGAGGCAGGGAGATCTTCCCGAGGAGGGGGATGGAGGACCAACCCTGTCCGCGCACGTAGTATCGCACCCACAACCAGCCCGAAATCATGCCTCCCAGGTGGGCTCCGTGGGCGACCAGGTCCCCTCCGCTGGGGGCGAGGATTCCCAGCGCGATGATGACGGACTCGAATGCCAGCAACAGCCAGGCCGGAATGGTCACCGGAATGAAGAAAATGAGCAGGGTAATGCGGGCGTGGAGGTCGAGCACACAGAAGGCCGTGAGCAGGGCGAAGGCCCCGGCGGAGGCCCCGATCACGGGCTGGCCAAAGAACTCCGGCGAGATCAGGCCCAGCGCCATCTGGACGAGCCCGCCGATCGCGCCGCCGGTGAGGTAGAGTCGGGTGAATGTCTTGCGGCCGAAGTTGGATTCGATGTGCCTGCCGAAGAAGAAGACGATGATGGAATTTCCCAACAGGTGCCAGAGCCCGCCGTGCATGAACTGAAAGGTCAGCAGCTGCCAGATCTTCCCGTGCTTCAATCCATCGATGCTCAGCGCGAACCACTCGAGGTACGCGGCGAACCAGCCGGCCTTGCGGATGGCGCTCTGAAACTCCAGAGCGGTCTGCAGCAGGAAGATCACGACCAGCGTGACGATGAGCTTGCCCCACATCGGCCATCCGGGGCGGTAGCCTCCGGGGCGCATATAGTCGCGGTGATCCAACATTGGGTTGTCAGGTTAGCTGGCGGACATCGGTTCCGCAATGGGACGGAACTCCGGGGTGATTAACTCAATTTCCCGCCAGTTCGCTTTTCACCAGTTCCGTCAGCGGTTCAACGGTGGCGGCGCTGAAGTCGAACTTGCAGCCGGCGGCTTCGAACAGTTCGGGCAGGGGGCGGGAGCCGCCGAGTTTCAGGGCTGCGTGGTAGTCGGCGATGGCTTGGCGCTTGTCGTTCTTCGAATTGGCCCAGACCTGGAGCGCGCCGAGCTGGGCGATGCCGTATTCCACGTAGTAGAAGGGATGGAGGAAGATGTGGAGCTGGCGGTGCCAGAGGTTCGCGCGGGCGTCCTCGAAGCCGGTCCAGTCGACGTCGCCGCCGAAGCGGTCCATCAGGCCGAGCCAGGCGGCGGAGCGATCCTCGCGGGTGTGGCCGGGGTGGGTGTAGATCCAGTGTTGGAAGGCGTCGACGGTCGCGATCCAGGGGAAGATGGAGAGGATGCCCTCAAGGTGGTTGCGGCGGGCGCGGTTGGCGTCGGCGGTGGCGTAGAATTCCTCGAGGAACTCATTGCCCAGCAGCTCCATGCTCATGGACGCGACCTCGCAGAATTCGATGGGCGCGTGGCGGTAGGCGTAGATGTCCTCGTCGCGGGTGGCGAGGGCGTGGAAGGCGTGGCCGGCCTCGTGGAGGATGGTCTCGACGTCGCGCTGGACGCCGACGGCGTTCATGAAGATGAAGGGCAGGCGCGATTCGGAGAGCGTGCACTGGTAGCCGCCGGGGGCCTTGCCCTTGCGATTGGCGAGGTCGAGCAGCCGGAGGTCGCGCATGAGCTGGTAATCCTCGGAGCAACGGCCGTCCAGCTTGTCGAAGATCCGCTGGGCGGTGTCGGACATCTGGTCGGCGGTCTCGAAGGGGCGCAAGGGCGGGCGATTGAGCGGATCGACCGCGAGATCCCAGGGACGGAGGGCGTCGAGGCCGAGGTGTTCGCGGCGTTCGGCCTGGAGTTCCCTCAGCGCGGGCATGACGGCCTTCTCGATGGCGTCGTGGAACTGGAGGCATTCGTCGGGGCCGTAGTCGAAGCGGCATTTTTCCCGGAAGGCGTAATCGCGGTAGTTGGCGAAGCCGGCGTTGGCCGCGATCTGCTCGCGGAGCTTGAGAAGCCCGCTGAACTGCTCCTCGAACTTGTCGGCTTCCTGCAGGCGGCGTTCGGCGACGAGCTTCCAGGCCTCCTCACGGACGGAGCGGTCGTTCTCCTCCAGGTAGCGTCCCATCTGGACCAGGGTTTTTTCTTCGCCTTGGAAGGTCACGGTGAGGGAGCCGGCGACTTTCTGATACTGCTGGCTGAGGCGGGATTCCTCGGTTTCCAGCGGGACGTTCTCCTCGCGGTAGAGCTCCACGTGGACGGCCATGTCGCGGTCGAAGACCTCGTAGCGGTCCTTCGGCAGGTCGGCGCGGTTCGGATGGTCGAGGAACAGCTTGGAGAGTTGGAACTGCCGGGGCTTGCACTTGGGATCGATGTTCTCGACGAAGTGGAGGTAGGCCTTTTCGGCGTCCTCGTTGTCCGTGTGGCAGGTCATGGCGATGTAGCGTTTGCTGGATTCTTCATCCAGCGCGGCGCTGAGCTCGCCCCAATCCACGACCCATTGGTGCAGGGCTTCCGCGGAATCGGCCGCGGCGACGGCGGCTTCAAGGCGGTCGAACAGCGGTTCCAGTGCGTCCCAGTCGCCCAGGTCGCAAGCGGCGGGCACGAAGCTGCGGGGCGTGTGGACGGGTAGTTTGTCAAACGGCAACAAATTCATGGGCGGCAGACTGTAGGGGAACGGGATGGAGGGGGAAAGCGGAATGCGGAATTGGGGATTGGGAATGCGGCGGGACGGCGAGGGGTGGCGGGCGCTTTCGGATCGTCCGTCCGGGACTTTGAATTGGGCTCGACGGAGTCTCGCCCCACCGGTTTCACGAGCCGTCGGTTGGCGCGGGGCAGGAAGACGCGGCCGCCTGGCCATGGCGCAAACAAGGAGCGGCGACATTCTTGTCGCTGTGGCCCCGGAGGGGCCAGACGGGCGCGTAGGTCAAGGTGAGTGCGTTGGAGGGAGGCAAAGCGTTGGCGACATGCCGGGAGGCTTTGTGCCGGCTTTGCCGGCAGGGCGACAGGAATGTCGCCCCTCCTTGGGTTGGGACTTTTCGTTTGAGTTTGGTCGGGCTTGGGCGGAGGTTTTGGGCGCGTTGGCGAAGTCATGGCGCGATTCAAAGACATACTCCTGTTTGGTTGCGTGGCGCTGTTGGGCGTTGTCTTCGGGTTGTTCATCGGCGGGGTGGTCCGGTTCGCGGGCGGCGGTGAATCGTCGGCCTCCGCGCCGGTTGTTTCGGAGCAGGCAGTCGAAGCGGCGGGAACCGCGGAAGCGGGCCGGGACGCGATCACGACGAGCTACAGTTCAGTGGTCGACATCGCCGCGGAAAGCGTGGTCTACATCTTCACGACGACGCGGGTGAAGGAGAGCCTGCCGGGGTTCATGGTGCGGCGTTTTGGCCGGGAGCGGGAGCGTGAGGAGGAGGGGTTGGGCTCGGGTGTGATCATGTCGCGGGAGGGCTACATCCTGACGAACCATCACGTGGTCGAGGGCGCGGATCAGATCCAGGTGGTGACGTCGCACACGGGCGCGGCGTATCGGGCCCGGGTGGTCGGTTCAGATCCGCAGACGGACATTGCGGTGTTGAAGATTGACGCGCGGGACCTGCCGTCGATCTCCGTGGCGGACAGCGACCGGGTGCGGGTGGGCGATGTGGCCCTGGCGATCGGGAATCCGTTCGGCGTGGGGCTTTCGGTGACGATGGGGATCGTGGGGGCGGTGGGGCGCGGAGGCTTCGGCATCAACGATTACGAGGATTTCATCCAGACCGACGCGTCGATCAACCCCGGCAATTCGGGCGGCGCGCTGGTGAACACGGACGGGCGGTTGATCGGGATCAACACGGCGATCCTGAGCCGCAGCGGCGGCAACCAAGGCGTGGGTTTTTCGGTGCCGAGCAACCAGGCGATGCACATCATGCGGCGGATCATTGAGGACGGGCGCGTGGTGCGGGGGTTTCTCGGGGTGCAGGTGGGGACGTTGTCGCCGGACGCCGCGCGAAGGATGAACCTGCCGACGTTGGGCGGGGCGGTCATTGAGAACGTGGAGGCGGGCGCGCCGGCGGCCCTGGCGGGATTGCAACCCGGCGACGTGGTGGTGCAGATCAACGGGACGTCGGTGCAGGAGGACAGGCAGTTGCGGCTGTTGATCTCGCAGAACAAGCCGGGGACGACGGTGGCGCTCCGGGTGGCGCGCAACGGGGGGATGCAGAATGTGACCGTGGCGTTGGGCGAGATGCCGGCGATCTTGGAAGCGGTGGAGGAGGCGGCCGAGAGCATGAAGCCGGCGGTGAATCCGTTCGAGGGCGTGCAGGTGGCGGAACTGGACAGTTACGCGCGTCGGGCGTTCCGCATTCCGAGCCGGGTTTTCGGGGCGCTGGTGGTCGAGGTGGCGGAGGGGACAGCGGCCTATGCGGCGGGATTGCGCAAGGGGACGGTGATCATGGGGATCAACGACATGCCGATCCGCAGCGCGCGGGAGGCCGCGTTGTTCAGCCGGTTCATCGAGGATCCAGAGGTGAATCTGCGGGTCTACCGTGGGCGGCAGGTGGGGTATATCCGGATTGTGCCGGAGTGAGATAAGGAAGGCGTTTGAGGGGATGGGGGTGTTGGGGTGTGGGATGGGAGCGGTCCGGCTGAACTGGTCTTGGGCCGAAAGCTCAAGCGCCAAGCTCCAAATCCCAAGTTCCAAACGGCCTTTCGAAAGGTGCGCGATTTCTGGAGCGTCGGCTTGATTGGGGAAATGGGTTGGCTGGGGGCGGGACGCTTCCTATAACACCGCGCTCGCACGGGGAGCGGGGAGCCTATGGCAAATTGCCAATGGCAGATGGCAGATGGCAGATGGCAGACACTCGCGCCGCAGGGCGCGCAACACGCAACACGTATCCGCCTTTGCTTTCACAGCTTCGGCGTGACAAGACACGCAAACCGCAAACCGCAAACCGCAAACCGAGAACCGCAAACCGAGAACCGCAAACCGAGAACTGCAAACCGAGAACTGCAAACCGAGAACCCATGTTCACCCCGGGACAACGATGGATCAGCGAGGCCGAGCCGGAGCTTGGCTTGGGGACGGTTCTGCGTGTGGAGGGCGGTTGTGTGGGGATCATGTTCCCGGCGAGCGGGGACATGCGGCAGTATTCGGCGGACAATGCGCCGTTGAAGCGGGTGCGTTTCCGGGAAGGGGATTCGATCAAGGCGCACGATGGCGAGTCGTTTGTCGTGGAAGCAGTGGAGGAGGCGGGCGGTTTGCTGACCTACATCGGGGAGGGGCGGGAGGTCCCGGAGGCGCAGCTCTGCGATTCGATCAGTTTCAGCAAGCCCGAGGACCGTTTGCTGCACGGGCAGGCCGACGAGCCGAGACTGTTCGATCTGCGGCTGGACACGCTGGACTTTCAGCGGAGGGCGCGGGCGAGCGAGGGGCGCGGGTTTGTCGGCGGGCGAATCGACCTGATCCCGCACCAGCTTTACATCGCGCGGGAGGTGACGTCGCGGCAGGCGCCGCGGGTGTTGCTGGCGGACGAGGTGGGGTTGGGCAAGACGATCGAGGCGGCGTTGATCCTGCACCGTTTGCTGGTGAGGGGGCGGGTGGAGCGGGCCCTGATCCTTGTGCCGGATTCCCTGGTGCACCAGTGGTTCGTGGAGTTGTTCCGGCGGTTCAATGTCTGGTTCAACATCTTCGACGAAGAGCGCTGCGAATCGATCGAGGCGAACCAGCCCGGGACGAATCCCTTTCTCGACGATCAACTGGCCCTGTGCTCGCTGGACTTCCTGGCTGCGGATGCCGGGCGGGCGAAACAGGCGATTGAGGCGGGCTGGGATTTTCTGATCGTGGATGAGGCGCATCACCTCGAATGGTCGCCCGAGGGCGCGAGCGTGGAATATGCGCTGGTGGAGAAACTGGCGAATGACGCGGGCGGCGTCCTGTTGCTGACGGCGACGCCGGAGCAGATCGGAGAGGAAAGCCATTTCGCGCGTCTGCGCCTGCTGGACCCGGACCGTTATCACGATTTCGACAAGTTTGCGGAGGAGGCGGAGCATCACCAGGCAGTGGTGGGGATCACCGAGCATCTGTTGCGGGGCGCGGCGCTTTCAGAGATGGACAGGGTGACGCTGGCGACGGTGTTTCATTTTGAGCCGGACGACATCGCCGCGCGATGTGGCGCGATCGCCGCCGGGGACGCGGCTGCCCGCGAGCGGTTGATCCGTGAACTGCTTGACCGGCACGGCATGGGGAGGGTGATGTTCCGCAACACGCGCTCGGCGATGGAGAACTTCCCGGTGCGCGAGGCGCGGCTGGTTCCCCTGGCCAAGCCAAAGGATGATCCCGGAATTGTGGACCGCCTGTCGCTGGAATTCGCCGTGGATTCAGGCGACACGACGCTGGAGTTCAAGCCGGACTTTGCGAACGATCCCAGGGTTGTCTGGCTGGCGGCCCTGTTGCGCGATCTGGGCGAGGAGAAGGTCCTGCTGATCTGCCGTTCGCGTGAAAAGGTGGAGGCGATCGAACACGCGCTGCGGCTGCGGATCAACGTGAAGGCGGGCATGTTTCACGAGGACCTGACGCTGGTGCAGCGCGATCGCAACGCCGCCTGGTTTGCGGAGGAGGACGGCGCGCGGATTCTGATCTGTTCAGAGATCGGCAGCGAGGGGCGGAACTTCCAGTTCGCGCACCATCTGGTCCTGTTCGACCTGCCGTTGAATCCCGAGCTCGTGGAACAGCGGATTGGGCGGCTCGACCGGATCGGACAGACGGAGGACATCAAGGTCTACGCGCCCTATGTCGTGGGGAGTCCGCAGGAAGCCTTGGCGCGCTGGTATCACGAAGGATTGGCGGGGTTTGAGCAGAGCCTCGCGTGCGGCGCCGAGCTGCTGAAGCGCTTCGGCCGCCAGGCTCACGACCTGGCGCACGAGTATCCGGTCGATCCCGCGGCGGCGGAGCCGGAACTGGTCGGCTTGCTGGAGCGGACAGCGGCGGACCGGAAGGAACTGAACGCCCTGATGGAGAAGGGCCGCGATCGGCTGTTGGAAATGAGTTCCTTCAAGGCGGAGCCGGCCGCGGAAGTCATTGCGACCATCCGGGAGGCGGACGCGGACGACGAGCTGGAGGAGTTCATGTTGCGCCTGTTCGATCATTTCGGCGTTCAGTTGGAGGAGATGGCGGAGCGGACCTATGCGCTGGGCGCGGGCGGCCTGACGACCGACGCCTTCCCCGGCCTGCCGGATGAAGGCTGCGTCGCCACCTTCGATCGCCGGCGCGCGTTGTCGCGCGAGGACGTGACCTTCCTGAGCTGGGATCATCCGATGGCGACCGGCTCCATGGAACTGCTGCTGGGTTCGGAGCAGGGCAATTGTTCTTTCGGCGTCTGGACGGAGGAGGGGCCGAAATCGATCCTGCTGGAAGCCGTGTTCATCCTGGAAGCCGTGGCGCCGGGGCGGCTGCAGCTTGACCGCTTCCTGCCGACTACGCCGATCCGCGTGGTGGTGGATCACAAGCAGGCGGACCGCAGCGGCGATCTTTCCCGGAGCCTGCTCGCCGCACGGCTGGAGCGTGGCTCGATCTATCCGATCATCGACAATGCGCATTTCAAACGCGAGTTGCTGCCCGGCATGATCGAGGCGGCGGGCGGATTTGCTGAGGCGGAGGTAACCCAGCTCAAGGCGGCGGCCCTGACCGACATGGAATCACGCCTGCAGTCGGAGGCGGACCGCCTGCGTGCCCTCCGGCGCGTGAACGATCACATCCGCGAGGAGGAGGTTGTGGCGGTCGAGGAGCAGATGGAGCGGCTGCGGGAACACATCTTCTCGGCGAGGCTCCGGCTGGATTCGATCCGGCTGGTGTGGAAGGGGCCGGAGGGGAGCTTGGGGGGATGAGGGATTGTTGGGGGCGGGCATGAGGGAATAGGGGGATGGGAACCCGGACCCGGACCATACCCTCATACGCCTACCCGCCCATACCCCACTGCTTCATCAATTCCGGCGGCATGTTCGCGATGAGATAGAGCAGGGCGAACGAGGCGGCGTCGAAGAATCCGTGCGCGAGGACTGCGTCCCAGAGGGAGCGGTGGAAGACGAGGATCAGGCCGAGTCCGAAGCCGAGGAGCCCGATCATTCCCACCGCCATCCAGCCCTGCGGCAGGTGGCCCAGGCCGAAAATGATCGCCGCGAAGGCCACAGCGGCGACCTTTCCGCGAACGCTGGAGAAGGTCTTGGGAAACAGCGCAATCAACGCGGCGAGGAAACCGGCGCGCCACAATTCCTCGCGCAGGCCGGCGACGATGAAGCTGAGCACGGTCATGCTGACGAGCAGGTATGCCGGATTGTCCTTCAGGGTTTCCGAGTCGACCAAAGCTTCCAGGTCCGGTCCGGCCTCCATGATTGTTTCCCGGTCGAGGGAGCCGGTCAGGGCTCCGATCGCCAGCACGCCGACGGTGACCACGCCGATGACAAAGCGCAGGCCGATGGAATAGCCGAATCCGCGCAGCAGGGGGAGCGGGCCGCCGCGCCAGTGCAGGTGAAGCTGCTCCGCGTTCACCCGTGAGCAGATCCAGACGAGGGTGAAAAGCGCGCTGAACAGGGCGAGTTCCACCGCCGAAACGGCGAGCAGGCCGCTTGTCGACCGCGGCAGCATGGGGCCGGAGTTTTCGCTGGTCTGGGCGAGGCCGAGAACACCGAGGACGAGGGGGTAGGAGCCGAGCAGGATGAGGTGCGCCCACCAGCCGCCGCGACGGGCCGGTCGAGTCGTCTCTGATTCCGGCAACGGGGGCGGACCCGCCGTGCATTCCGGGAGTGGCGGCGGTTCCCCGCTCATGGCGCGGGGGGCTTCGCCTGGATTTTTCGGGCCGTTTCCGCGAGCGCCTTGGCGGGATCGTTCAACGCCTTGTCCAACGCTTGCGAGAGAAGGGGATGATCCAGTGTGGCAAGGCCTTCAAGGCAGGCGATGCGGAGGGCCAGGTTCTGGGTCTTGTCGGCGAGGAGCCCTTCGAACGATTCGCCAGCCGCCTGGATCTGCAGGGCGGCGGCGGCTTCGGCGGCGGCGATGCGGACATTGGTCTGACCGGTGAAAAGCAGTCGGGGCAGGTGGGGGGCGAGGTGTTCGGCGGGCGCGAGATTGTCCCGTCGCAGCGAGATGACGCGCTTGGATCCGGTGACGGGATCGATCGGGGACTGGGAGTTCCAGTCGCGCAGGGCGTTCAGGGCCTCAACGCGTTGTTCCTCCGAAACCAGATCGCTGGCGGCAAAATCGGAGAGCCCGCGGGCGGAGGCGGAGTCGCCTTCCAGACGGCAGGCGTTGACGATGCGACGGGCCGAGGCGTTTGAGAAGCGGAGTTGGGTGACGCGGCTGGCGAGGATGCGCAGATCCGCTTCGATGGGCAGGTCGTAGATGGCGCGGGCGGCCTCGCGGGAGATCGCCTCGTCGGAGTCGTTGAGGAACAGGGTGATGCCGGGGTCGGCGAGACGGCGCATGGCCAGGGCGGCGGCGATGCGGACCGCGGCGTCGGCATCGTGCGCCGCGGCGAGCAGGCGGTTCGGTCCGCCGATGCTGGCGAGCGCGACGGCTCCGGCGTGACGAAGGAGAGGGTCTTCATCCTGGTTTTCGCGAAGCATGCTCACGATGGGAGTCACAGCGCGGGGATCGCGGAAGCGGGCGAGGCTGATGGTCGCCAGGTAGCGCACGCGGGGCTCGGGATCCTGCAGGAGTTTCACCACCGGCTCGTAGGCTCCCGGCATGAGGGTTTCGCCGGCAACGCGCGCCATCTGGGCCCGGACTTCAGCGTCCCGGTCGCCGAGCAGCGGGGCGAGGTCGATGAGGCTGTTCTTGGGGGCGAGGCGGCGGATCTGGGCGAGCGCCCAGAGAGCATGCAGTCGCGCAGTGCGGGTGGGGCCCCGGCGCGCGGTTCTTGACAGCGTGGCGAAGGCCTTGCCGCCGCCGAGCCGCACTTCCAGGGCCTTCCACTTGAGGCGGCGTTTCGTGCAACGCTCGACCAGTTCGAGCTGGGCCTCAATGCGGACGCGCTGGCTGGGATGGTCGAGCAGCTCCGCGAGGTCGGATACGGACCGACCTTCCATTCTCTTGGCGAGGACTTCGCGGGTTTCCCTGGCGAGAGCCTGATTGCCGGGTTTGGCGCTGGAGATCTGCCAGAGTTGCTCGGTCTTGTTCGTGCTCGTCGCGCCGAGGACCAGGACTTCGCCGCCCGGCGCGATCTGGAGATCGGAGGCGGCGAGATTACGGGCCAGGTCGCGGTTGTCAGCGCGGGCGTAGGACGCTCCCTTGGGTTTCAGCTTCACGGCGTGGATGCGGCCGGCGTTGGCGGCGTCGGCGACGAGGAGCCGGCCGGCAAAGGTCTCGGGCAGGCCGATCCCGTCGTGCCAGGCCAGACCGCCCGGGCGGTTGCCGATTCGAAGGACGGGCGGGAGGACATGCCGGCCGGTGTTGACGGTTTCGAGACCGCCGAGTTGTTCGAGTTTCCAAGGGCCGGCGTCGGGCAGGAGGCGCCAGCCGGCGCGCCAGCCGTAGTCGCCGGCTTCGGCGACGTGAATCAGGCGCGCCTCGTCCATGTCGTCCGAGCCGGAGTCAAGGAGGAACAGGTCGCCCACCTCGTTGAAGGCCAGGCCGCGCGGATTGTGGAAGCCGGTGGCGAAGAGTTCGAGGTTTGAGCCGTCGGGTTCGCTGCGGTAGACGGCGCCGGTTTCCGGGGTTTCGAAGATGATGTCCGGGGTCTCGACGCGCGAGCCGCGATCGCCGATGGCCCAGTAGATGCGGCCGTCAGGCGCCAGCACGGGGCCGGTCATGTCGCGGCGATCGTTCGGGAGCCGGACGCCGAAGCCATGGTGGAGCGACGCGCTGTCGTCGATTTCATCGTCCCCGTCGGCGTCGTTGAGCAGCCAGAGGTCGGGAACACAGGCGACGTGCAGTTCGCCGCCGCGCGCGAGGAGGCCGGACACACGACCCGAGAGGAAGGAGTTGAAGCCCCGGGTATAGACGCGCGAGCGGTCGGCCCGGCCGTCGCTGTCCCGGTCCTCGATCAGGCGGATGTTATGGCGTTCCATCTCGAAATCCGCGAGGTCGGTCCTGCCGTCCTCATTCAGGTCCACCGCGAGATTCGCCGGGAGTTCTCTTTCCGGGGATTCGATCCGTTCCCGGAGGAAGGCCGCGCGGTCCTCAATGCTCCGCAGTGAGAGGGCCTCGGCGAGCGCGTTGGTGAAGTTGGACGCGTTCAGGGCGGCGGCGGAGGGACGCCCGTCTTCGGCGAGAAAGACGCGGCCCGCTTCATCGACGGCGAAGGCGGTGGCGTTGGTGAAATGTTGCGGGCCGGCGAATTCCCGGATGCCGAGGTCCTCGCCAAGTCGCACGGAATCGAAGCCCGCCTCCGCGGCGGAAGCTCCGCCTGCGACGAGGGTGAGCGCGAGGGAGACGAAGCCCCGGACGGAGGAAGGGGAGGAAGCTCGGGACAACATGGCTGCGATAGTATGCGCGGGAATGGCGGAGGCAAGACGGTTGAGAGAGGGAGTGAGTTGAGAGTTGAGAGACCGGAGCCGCCCCGCGCATTGATTCAAATCTGGAATCTCGGATTGCAGATGGGGTCTCCTTCGTCCCCGCCTCAAACCATCTCAACCCTCAACTCATTCCCTCCCTCAACGATTTGGAGATTGTGCGGCCGGGCGAAAAGCCTTTGTCTCTGTGAATTCCTGAAAAGCGGCGGCGCGAGGTTTGCGCGGTTCGGATCAACATCTCTCATGGAACAGAACGAAAGCGACAACACGGCGCCGGTCAGCGGAGACGGCGGGAAGACGGAATGCGGCGGGCCGGCGGAGCCGGTCGCGGCGGGCAAGTCCATCTGGAAGCAGCTTGGTCCGGGTCTCATCACGGCGGCCGTGGTCATCGGCCCGGGGAGCATCACCATCGCGTCCAAGGTGGGCGCCGGGGCGGGGCCGGACATGGTGTGGGTCCTCCTGGCCGCCGGCGGCTTCATGATGCTGTTCACGGCGATGGCCGCGCGCATCGGTGTCTTGAACCGGGATTCCGCGCTCACCCTGATGGCGAAGCATTACGGTCGCTGGTTGGCGGTCGCCTGCGGGTTTCTTTCCTTTACCGTGGCGGCGGCGTTCCAGTCCGGGAACTACGTGGCCTGCGCGACGGCCCTGGAATCGTTGACGGGGCTGTCGGTGACGGTGTGGATGGCCTTTGTCGGCCTGATCGCGCTCTTGTTCGTCTTTGGCGCGAAGAAGCTTTACCACGCCCTGGAAAAGGTGATGACGGTCCTGGTGGCGGTCATGCTGGTTTGTTTCATCCTGAACCTGATGGTGGCGATCCCGCAGTTCGGCCTCGCGGCGCTGCTGGGCGTCGGGTTCGTGGTCGGTTGCCGGGTGAAGTGTCCGGTGCGGGGGCGCGTGTTCAAGCTGGTGTTTGGGCTGGGAGCGGTGGCGGTGATCGCGGTGACGCCGGACCTGGCGCGGTTCGTGGGCGGCCTGATACCCAAGATGTGGCCCGCGAACATGTCGGGGCTGGTCGCGGGGTTGACCGCCACGACCTTCTCGGTGATTGCCGCGCTCTATCAATCCACGCTGGCCCAGCAGAAGGGCTGGAAACCGGAGGAGGTCGGGATTGCCACACGTGAGGCGATGATTGGCATCTCGGTCCTGGCGGGGGTGTCGCTGATGATCATGATGACCTCCGCGACGGTGCTTCTCGGCAAGGAGATCAAGGACGCCTCGGGCCTGGCCGAGCAGTTGTCCCCCCTGATGGGCGGGGCGGGGAAGGTGGTGTTCAGCCTGGGATTCCTGGCGGCGGCCTTCTCCTCGACCGTGATCAACGCGATGATTGGCGGCGGCCTGCTCGCCGACGGATTCGGACTGGGCTCGGACGTGAACTCGATGAAGAACCGGGGGTTCACCGCGTTGGCAATGGGCGTGGGGCTGGCGGTCGGATTCTACGGGCTGAGCAATTCCGACCCGTTGGGCGCGATTGTCTGGGCGCAACGCATGACGATCGTCGCCGTGCCCCTGGTGGCGGTGATGCTGACGATCATGGCCAATGACCGGCGGATTGTCGGCGATCGGCGCAACCGCCCCTGGCAGAACGCAGTCGCGGGACTGGCGATCGCCGTCCTGTTGTATTTCACGGCGCAGAAGGTGATGGGAATCATCGAGAGCATGAAGGCGACGGCGGCGTGAAGCCGATTATTGCATTGCGGAATCCGGGCTTTCTTGCTTGAACGGGGCGGTTGGCGAACGGGTGATTGGCGGGCGAAGTTGGAACCATCAACAGACCAGATTGCGAGGACGTCATGGCGGACGACAAACCGGAAGAACAGGAGCAGTCCCAGGATTCCCTGGTGAAGAAGGACGCGAAGACCATGCGCGAGGAAAGCGCGCAGCAGGCCCCGGCCAAGAAGAGGAAGAAGCGTCGGCGCAACAGGCAGCTCGACATCCCGGACCACACCCGGTTCACCTTCCTGCTCTTCCCCCCTTACGGCATCGCGTGGTTGCTGACGAACAAGCAGCTCGATGGAGAGATGCGGAAGTTCGGGATGATCACCATGACGGTCATTCTCGTCGTGTGGGCCGTCCCGATTTCGTTGTTGGCCTACGCGGGCGCGATTCTGGAGTGGTGGTAAGCGCCTCCCCCGGGGGAGGGCGTGGGGTTGCGGCGAGATTAGGCTTGCCTGAACCGGCGTGTTCGCGGGAAATCGCGAGCGTCATGAAATTCCCCTCCTCGATCGTTTCCGCCCTTCTTGTTTCCCTTCTTGCCGCCAGCGCGGCTGACGCTCCCAAGGCGAAGCCGGCTCCGGCCAAGTCCCCCGCCAAGCCGTCCCCCGGGAAGCAGGCCGCGCCGAAGAAGGAGGGGGAATCCGGGAAGCCGAAAGCCCCGGGCCAGGTCTTCCGTGTGGGGTTGATTGGATTGGACACCTCGCACGTGACCGCCTTCACCTCCCGTTTCAACGATCCGAAGGGCAAGAACCACGTGCCGGGTGCAAAGGTGGTTGCCGCGTTCAAGGGCGGCAGCCCGGACATCCCCTCCAGCGCGGAGCGGATTGACAAGTTTACCGAAACCCTGGTGAAACAATATGGGGTGAAGCTCTACGACACCGTTGAGGAGATGTGCGAGCACGTGGACGTGGTCATGCTCGAGAGCGTGGACGGCCGGCCGCACCTGGAGCAGGCGATCCCGGTGATCAAGGCTCGCAAGCCGATGTTCATCGACAAGCCCATTGCGGGCTCCCTCAGGGACGCCATCGAGATCTACAAGCTGGCGAAAAAATACCGGACGCCGATCTGGAGCTCCTCGTCATTGCGGTTTTATCCCGGGGTGCAGGAGGTGGCGAACGCCCCCTATGGCGATCTGACGGCTGCGGTTTCCTATGGACCTTGTTCCTTGGAGCCGAGCCATCCTGACCTGTTCTGGTACGGCATCCATGGCACGGAGGCCCTTTTCACCGTGATGGGAACAGGTTGCGAAACCGTGGTGCGGACCTCGACGGAGAACACGGACGTCGTCACCGGGACCTGGAAGGACGGCAAGGCCGGGACGTTCATCGGGCTTCGCGGAGCGCGGGGCTACAGTGTGACCGCGTTCGGCACGAAAAAGGTGGTCGCCCAGAGCAAGGGAGGCGACTACACGCCGATGCTGGTTGAGTGCGTGAAGTTCTTCCAGACCGGCAAGCCGCCCGTTTCGATGGAGGAAACGATCGAGATCTACGCCTTCATGGAGGCCGCCGACGAGAGCAAGCGGCGGGGAGGCTGCCCGGTGAAGGTCACCGACGTGTTGCGGGCGAACGGGTGGTGAACGGGGGGATTTCGGGCTCTTTTTTTCTTTTCTTGGCGGACCGGCTTTGGTCTGTTCTCGCGCTTCGCGATTTTTCCGGTCCTCCCAGGGGCGGTTTCTCCGTCAATTTGCGTGGGCAATTCCCCGTAAAAGGGTTGCGAAGTCATCACCCAAAAAGGCGATGCTTGGCGATTGCGATTAGATTGAACGTTTTGAACTATGCCCGGCCTAACGTGACTGAACCCAGATGAGCCGCTTTCTATCGATCGCATTCAACGCCTTTATGGAATTGGTGCGGCAGCCGATTTTCCTGCTGCTGCTGACCTTTTCCTGCGCGTTCAGTGTGTTTCTGGCGAGCGTGCCCTATTTCGCGTTTGGCGACGACCTGCGGATGATCAAGGACACCACCTACGCGGTCACGCTGTTGGCGGGGCTTTTCGGGGCCGTCATCAACGCCTCGTCCTCCGTGGCCCATGAAATCCGGACGGGGACGGCGCTGGCGGTCCTTTCGAAGCCGGTGGGGCGCGCGCAGTTCCTGTTGGCCAAATTCTTCGGACTGGCCGGAGCCCTCGTGCTGTTGACCTACGCGAACCTGATCGGCGTGCTCCTTGCCAGCCGGATGGGCTTCGACGCCTACGGCGATGCGGACACGCAGGGGTTGGCGGTGTTTTTCGGTTTGGTCGCCATGGGCTACGGTCTGGCCGGGTTGAGCAACTACTTCCTGCGGCGGCCCTTCGTTGCGGACGCGGTGTTCCTGGTCTCCCTGATGGTGACGGTGGCGTTTGTCGTGATTGCGTTCGTCCTGCCGGAGCATGACAACACTGCGGAAGGGGCCACCGGGGTGGACTGGTCCCTCGCGCAGGGCGTCCTGCTCATTCTCTTCGCCTTGTGGATCCTGGCGGCGATCGCGCTGGCCTGCTCGACGCGATTTGAGCTGATTCCCACCTTGGCGATCTGCTCGGTGATCTTCATGCTGGGGTTGATGTCGGACTACCTCTTCGGGCTCACCGCCAAGGAGGGGAGCTTCGTTGCTCAAACGCTTTACACGGTTCTGCCCAACTGGCAGCTTTTCTGGGTTTCCGACGCCCTGGGGGCGGGAAACACCATACCGTCCGCCTACGTGGTCAAGGCGGCGGCCTACATGGTCGGGTATCTGGGCGCCGCCCTCGCGGTCGCCCTGATTTTGTTTGAAGACCGGGAACTCACCTGAAGCTTTCTCCATGGATCGCAACATACAACGAATCGGATCGATCAACGTCGCCACGATGTTCCTCATCGGGCTGTTCAGTTGGTTCACTGCCAATTACTCGGTTTCCCTATCAGCCTTGACGGCGTCCGTCTTCATGGTTCTGGGCTTCCTGGTCTGCGTCGTTTCCTATTTCCAGATGCGCCTGGTGGCGCGGGAGCGGTTGGAACAGATGGAGTTCGACGAGCTTTCGAAGGCGAAGGATTCCAGCGCCCTGTTTTCCAGCGATGGTCGTTCGTTCGAGGCGAAGCGCTCCAGGGAGCAGTTCGAGAAGTATGTGGTCCCGGCGTTCACGATCTTCCTGTTCATCGCCGAGGTGTTCGCGGTCTGGCAGATCTGGCGGATGACGATCGAGCCGAAGCAGCTGAATCAGGACCGCGCGATCGTGACCGCGGCGTTCTATGCCGGCTTCTTCCTGGTCTACTTCCTCCTGGGGCAGTATTCCGCCGGGCTTGCCCGGTTTGAGAAGCAGCGGCTGATCCGGCCGGGCGGCTCGTTCATGCTGCTGAGTTCCTTCGTGGCTCTGGCCGTGGCGGCGGTGGAGGCGTCGGCCTATTTCGGATTCGTCAATGCGGACATCATCCTTGCGCGGATTCTCTGCGTGGTTCTCGGCCTGGTGGCGACGGAGACCCTGCTGGCCCTGATGTTCGAGATCTACCGGCCGCGGCTGAAAGACAAGGAGGTTCATCTCCTGTACGACAGCCGCTTGGTCGGCCTGCTGGGGCAGCCCGGGGGCATTTTCAGCACCGTCGCCCAGGCCATCGACTACCAGTTTGGTTTCAAGGTCTCGGAGACCTGGTTCTACCGTTTCCTGGAGCGCGCCTTCGTGTGGATCGTCCTCCTGCAGATGGGCGCCTTGGCGGCCTCGACCATGCTGGTGATCGTGAAGCCGCATGAGAAGGCCCTGATCGAACGCTTCGGCAAGCCGGCGCGCGGCGGGAAGGTCATCGAGCCGGGGATCCATTTCAAACTGCCGTGGCCCCTCGAAAAGATCTACCGGCACAACCCGGGCCAGATCCAGAAGATCAACGTCGGGTTCGAACCTTCGGATCACAAGTCCAACGAACCCATCCTGTGGACCACCGAGCATTACGAGGAGGAATACAACTTCCTCGTCGCCAGCCGGGACCAGTTTGAGTCCGGCGTCTCAACCAACGAGGCCAAGGGCGTTCCCGTCAACCTCGTGACGGCCGGCATCCCGGTGCATTTCATGATCGAGGATCTCGCCAAGTGGGAATATGGGCTCGCCGACGGGCCCGCCCTGCTCCAGTCGCTGGCCACCCGCGAGGTCGTCCGCTATTGTGTAAACGTCGATTTCGTCGACTTGATGACCACCGGCCGGGCCGCCGCGGCGCAGGAGTTGCATGAGCGCATCCAGAAGCGGGCGGATGCGCTGGACATGGGCGTGCGCATCGTGTTCGTGGGCCTGCAGGACATCCATCCCCCGATGGGGGGCAAGGACGCCGATGTCGCCCGCACCTACGAGCAGGTGAACAACGCCATCCAGGCCCGCGAGACGGAGATCCTGCGCGCCGAGACCTATTCCGCCGAACGCGTGCCCGGAGCCAAGGCCGACGCCGCGAAGCGGGTGTCGGAGGCGGAGGGCTACCGGCTCTCCCGGGTGGTGGAGGCCTCGTCGATCGCGGCGCGTTTCACCAACCAGATCAAGGCCTACAACGCGGCCCCCAATGTCTTTTCCAAGCGGACACTGCTCAGTTCGATGGCCGGGTCCACCCGCGGCGCGCGCAAGTACATCGTTTCCGTGACCAACACCGTGGATGTCGTCTCCATGAACCTGGAGGACAAGATCCACGAGGGGCTGATGGACATCGACGTCAAGACGCCGAACGAAGACAAGAAGAAGCAGTAGGCATCCCATTTCAGGCAGAATCCCAGAACAGCGTTTCAAACCATGAAGAAGAACCTCCCCACATTGGTCACCGCCGGAGTCCTGGTCGTGATCTTTCTCCTGTTGTTGTTCACTTTCCAGGTGCGGCAGACCCAGATCGCGGTCGTGACGAACTTCGGAAGATTCTCCCGTACCATCTCCGATCCGGGCTTCAACTTCCGCCTGCCGTGGCCCATCCAGAAGGTCTACAAGCTGGAGAACCGCATGCAGAGTTACGAGGGCGACTACGAGCAGCTCCAGACGCGCGACGGCAAGATCCTGCTCGTCTCGGTGTTCGTCGGCTGGCGCATCGGCAACCCCGAGATCTTCCTGCAGCGCTTCGATCAGGGCGACAAGAAGAAGGCCGAGGAAAGCCTGGAGAACCTGGTCCGCGACGCGAAGAACAAGGTGATCGGCTCCCACGACTTCTCCGACCTGATTTCGCCGGATGAGAAGCAGTTGAAGTTCGACGCGATGGAGGAGGAGATGCGCTCGTCCGTAACCAGGCTTGCGGCCGAGGAATATGGCGTCGAGGTCGCCGCGCTGGGCATCAAGCGGATCGGACTGCCGGAGAGCGTCACGGAGCAGGTCTTCACGCGCATGATCGAGGAACGCAACGTGTTGATCAGCCGGTTCCGCGGCGAAGGGCAGCGCCGCGCCGCCGAGATCAGGGCGGAGGCGGACCGCGAGCGGCAGAACATCCTCTCCGCCGCGAATGCCGAGGCCCGGAGGATCGAGGGCGAGGCGGACGCGAAAGCGGCCCAGGCCTACTCGGTCTTCTCGCAGAATGAAAAACTCGCCATGCTGATCATGGAGGCGCATGCGTTGGAGGAGGTCATGAAGGGCAAGACCACCCTGATCCTTGATCCCAACACGCCGCCGCTGAACCTGCTGCACGGCAGGCCTTCCGAGCCCACCGCCACCGCCAAGTAGTCCGATTCATCCCGGAAACCCTTTCGTCACGACATGAGCGACGACCCATCCAAACAGGACGATCACGATCACGATCACGATCACGGTCATGACCACGATCACGATCATGGGCATGACCATGATCACGGCCCCGGCAAGCCCGCGGCGG
>JAYPFK010000001.1:110077-134555 GCA_038126235.1 Verrucomicrobiales bacterium | reverse complement strand
CACGATCACGATCATGGGCATGACCATGATCACGGCCCCGGCAAGCCCGCGGCGGAGCATCAGACCGAGGCTGGTGGGGAGCCGGTTCCGGCGCTCGATTCCGACCGGTTGATCGAGGATTCCGGCACAAGGGCGCTGTCCTTTGCGCTCAAGCGCAGCTTCTTCTTCATCAAGGCCCTGGTGTTCGTTTTGGCCGCAGGCGTGGTGTTCTCGTGCATCCGCCAGGTCGAGCCCGGCGAACAGGCGGTGATCCTGCGTTTCGGCAAGGTGGTCCGGTCCGCGGACGGCGGCGCAGTCCGCAATCCGGGATTCCATTGGGCCTGGCCCTATCCCATTGACGAGGTCGTGACCATCCCGGTGGGCGAGAGCCGCACCGTCCGCTCCTCGGTCGGTTGGCCCAGGCTGCGCGACGATGAGATCTACAAGGGCGACGAGGTGACCATTGGCGAGATGCAGACCCTGCCGCCCGGACAACATGGCTACACCATGACGTCGGACCACAATATCATCCACGTCCGCGCCACCGTGAAATACCGCATCTCCGATCCGGTCAGCTATGTCTTCAACTTCGCCGAGGCTCCGGAGACCCTGACCAACATCCTCGACAACGCGGTGATCTATGCGGCCGCGCGCTTCAAGGCGGACGATGCGCTCTACAAGCGGCAGGAATTCTTCAAGGAGACGGTCGAGAACCGCGTGAACGAACTGGTGACCCGGATGAAGCTCGGCGTGACCCTGGAGCCGATGAGCGTCGAGCGCGTGGCCCCGCTCGCGACCAAGTCCTTTTTCGACGATGTCCAGAAGTCGGAGCAGGAGCAGAACAAGTCGATCAACGAGGCCCGCGCCTACTCGCAGGAGACCATGCGCAAGGCCGTGGGCGACTCCAACGCGGTTGTGAGCGCCGCGCTCGGCCGCAGCAGCGAACTGGTCCAGACCGTCGAGGCGGAGGCCGCCTACTTCAAGGACCAGTTGCCGCACTACCTGCAGAACCAGGACCTCTACACCCGTCGTTTCCTTATTGAAACCCTGCGCGTGGCGCTGACCAACGCCCAGCGCGTCGTCTACCTGCCGGACAACAGCGGCAAGGAACCGCGCGAACTCCGCCTGCTGCTCAGCAAGGAGCCGGAGAAGCTCAAGACCTCCTACTGACCGATCCCGAGAACCCCAACCCCGGAACCCCATGCAAGTCACCTCGCTGCTTTCCAACCAGGAGTCGGAGGATCGTCACGATCACCACCACGATCACGACCATCACCATCACGATCACGATCACGACGCGGGCTGCAACGACTGCGGGCACGAACACACGCCCATCAAATTGCAGCAGACCTTCCTTGGCCTGATCTTCGTGATCAACGCCTTCCTCGTGGACTGGATCTTCGATGGGGGCGAGGCGGTGTCCGCCTTCAGCGGCGCGGTTGGCGCCTTCGTTCTCGGCGGCCCGATCGTGATGACCGCCTGGCGGGACATCAAGAAGGGCAACCTCACCATCAACGAGTTGGTGGCCATCGCGATCATGGCCGCGTTCGCCTCCGGCGACTACAAGACCGCCGGCATCGTCGCCTTCTTCATGCTCATGGGCGAGATCATCGAGACCCGCACGGCCGATGGGGCCCGCGCCTCCATCGAATCCCTGATCAAGCTCACCCCCACCAAGGCCCGGCGCATCAAGGGCGACGGCGAGGAGGAGGTCGCGGCCAAGGATCTCAAGGTCGGCGACGTGATCCGCGTCCGCCCCGGAGACAACGTGGCGGCGGACGGCAAGATCGTGAGCGGCGAGGGCTCCTTCAACCAGGCGAACATCACGGGTGAATCGCTGCCCGTGGACAAGGCGGCCGGCGACGAGGTCTTCGCGGGCACACAGAATCTCACCGGCGTGCTGGAGATCGAGATCACCCGCGCCGGCACGGACACCACCCTAGGGCGCGTGCGCGACCTGATCCTGGCGGCGGAAAAGACGAAGCTGCCGATCATGCGCATCATCGACCAGTACATGCACTACTACACGCCGCTGGTGCTGGTGATCGGGGCCCTGGTCTGGGCCTTCACCGGCGACCTGGAACTGCATGACCGCATCAACCGCGTCGTTGCGGTGCTGATCGTGGCCTGCCCCTGCGCGTTTATTCTCGCGACGCCCTCGGCGATGGTCGCGGCGCTTTCGGCCGCCGCCCGCCTGGGCATCCTGATCAAGAAGGTGGAGGACATCGAGTTGGCCGCGAAGATCAACTCCTTTGTCTTCGACAAGACCGGCACCCTGACGGTCGGGGAGTTGGCGGTGAGCCGCCTTTCGCCCGCGGAGGGGACCAAGCCCGCGGAGCTGCTTCACCTGACGGCCTCGGCTGAGAAATACAGCAACCATCCGACCGCCAAGGCGCTGGCGCGGATTGCGGGGGAGGCGGGGGTCCCGCTGGTTGAACCGGAAAATTTCAAAGAGACCGCCGGACGCGGCGTCAGCGCGACGGTCGATGGCAAGACGGTGATCGTCGGTCGCGCCCAGTGGCTCAAGGACAACGGCGTCGCCGGCGGCTTCGAAAAGTTCGTCGATGTCAACGAGGAGGAGGGCATCAGCCTCATCTACGTGGCGGTGAACGGCTCCTTCATCGGCTGGGTCGGTCTGCAGGACCAGATCCGCGATGAGGCCCGGGAGTCCCTGCACGACCTGTTGGAACACGGCGTGCGGCGCGTGTCGATGGTGTCCGGGGACCTGAAGCCCGTGGCCGAGCGCGTCGGCCGGGAAATCGGTTGCGAAGAGGTTGTCGCCGAGTGCCTGCCGCAGAACAAGGTCGAGTTTGTGAAGAAGATGAAGGATCGCGGCTACCGGGTCGCGGTGGTGGGCGACGGCGTGAACGACGCCCCGGCGCTGGCGGCCGGAGACATCGGCATCGCGATGGGCGCCGCCGGCAGCGAGGTGGCGATCCACAGCGCGACCATCGCCCTGATGAACAGCGACCTGAGGCGTCTGCCCTTCCTGGTCAGGCTCTCCCGCATGACCCGCACCGTGATCAACCAGAACTTCCTGTTTGGCGTGCTGTTCATCGTCGGCGGCCTGGTGCTGGCCGCGCTGGGTTACGTGAACGCGATCGTTGCGGCCATCATGCACAACGCCGGTTCGCTGATGGTCGTCTTCAACAGCGCCCGGCTCGTGCGACAGGGCGAGGAACTTGAGCCTTTTCACACCGGCGATGAATCCGGGGACGAAGGCGGGAACGAGCCCCAACCTGAATTGAAGCCGGCGACGGCGGGCGCCTGAGACCGGCCGGATGCCGGACGCCTTCAACGACCGATGAACGACACGGTCCGACCGCCCCGGCGGCGGTGGATCAGAGCAAAGACAAAGCCGACTCAACGATCATGACAACCGTGGAAGAACCCAGGAGCGCGGCGGCGGATGCCGGCGAGGAGCAGCATGAGCATGTGGTCGTCGCGCGCGGCCTGACCAAGGTCTTCAAGGACTTCTGGGGGCGGCCGAAGGCGCGCGCCGTCAACGACGTGGATTTCGAGGTCCGCAAGGGCGAGGTGCTCGGGTTGCTGGGGCCGAACGGCTCGGGCAAGACGACCACGGTGAAGATGATGCTGGGCCTGCTGTATCCCACGCGGGGGCACATCGAGGTGTTCGGGCAGTCGCCCCGGCATGTGGCCACGAAGGCCCGGATCGGCTACCTGCCCGAGGAATCCTATCTTTACCGCTACCTGGATTCCGAGGAGACGCTCGGCTTCTTCGGCAGCCTGTTCAAGCTGGAGTCCAAGGAACGGCAGCAGCGGGCCGAGCAGCTGATCGAGATGGTCGGGCTCAAGAACGCCCGCAACCGCCTGGTCGGGGAGTTTTCCAAGGGCATGCAGCGGCGCATCGGCCTGGCCCAGGCGCTGATCAACGATCCGGACCTGGTCATCCTCGACGAGCCGACCTCGGGGCTGGACCCGATCGGGTGCCGCGAGATCAAGGACCTGATTCTCGCGCTGGCCGATCGCGGCAAGACCGTCATTCTCAGCAGTCACCTGCTTTCGGATGTCGAGGACGTCTGCGACCGCGTGGTGATCTACTACGGCGGACGCGTTCAGGCGGCGGGGACGCTGAAGGAACTGCTCAAGGAGCCGGACACCATCCAGATCTCCTCGCCGGTCCTGCCCAAGCCCACCCTGCAGCGGGTGCTCGACACCATCCGTCAGGATGTCGGCGAGGGGTCCGTGCGTGTGGACAACCCCACTCAGAACCTGGAGAGCTACTTCCTGGGCGTGGTGAAGCGCGCGAAGGAGGCCGAGGCGGAGACCTCCGGCGCCACTTCGGGCAGCGCGGTCGCGCCCTACCTGCGCGGCGATGCCGAGCAATCCGTGTCGGTCCCGCAGGCGGACAAGGTGCTGGAACGTCTGACCCGGGGCGGGACGGACGCGGCGGTCGAGGCGAAGACTCCCGCGAAGGAGGAGAGCGTGGATCATGGCAAGCTCGATCAGCTGGCGCAGAGCGCGCCCGAGCCCAAGGCCGAGCCCGAGGCGGAACCCGCCGACGTGGAGATGAAGTCGAAGCTCGATGAGGCGGACGACAAGCTTTCCTCGCTGCTGAACAAGCCCAAGGACTGACCTTTCCCCCCGGAACCTCCGCCATGGACAACGCCCAGTCAGGACCGGTCCGTTTCGCGATGCGATTCCTCGCGCGACTCGGCTTCCTGCGCGTCCTGTCGCGGATGATCCTGGGGCATCAGCTCGCGGCGATCGTCTGGCTGACGATGAAGGCCGCATTCCGCTATCGCCTCTTTCTCGCCATTGCCGTGGCCTTGGCGATGGTCGTGACCGGGTTGCCGATGGTGTTGAAGGGCGACGGCACGGCGCAGGGGCTTACCCGGGTCCTGATCACCTACAGCCTGGGATCGATCACCGTCTTGCTGGCGGTGTCCACCCTCTGGCTGAGCTGCGGAGCCCTGGCGCGGGACATCGATGACTGCCAGATTCAGATGCTTGCGGTGAAGCCGGTGGCGCGGTGGCAGATCTGGCTCGGCAAGTACCTGGGCATCTTGGCGTTGAACGCGATCCTGCTCACCCTTGCGGCGGGGATGCTGGTCGCCATGATCCAGCGCCGGGCCGCCGAGCTCCCGGAGGACCAGCAGCTGGCGCTGCGCAATGAAGTGCTGGTCGGTCGCGCGGTGGCGCGGATGCCGGAACCTGATTACGGCCCCGACATCCAGTCCACCTACAAGGAATTGCTGGAGAAGGAGGAGGAGGCCAAGAGCCTGCCGGAGGACAAGGTCAAGATGCTCATCCTTCAGGAACTCCGCAACCAGGACGAGTTGCTTCCTTCGGGCCGCTCCCGTGTCTTCAATGTCAACCTGGCCTCCGTCCGCGAGGAGCTGGTCGATCTGCCCGTGTTCCTGAAGTTGAAGTTCTTCGCGTCGAAGAAGGACCGGAACAACGTGTATTACGTGGACATCCTGGCGGGGCCCGCGGGATCGACCAAGTTGAGGTCGCGACGCATCGAGCTTCCGGGCAACAACGTGAACACCATCCCGCTGCCCCCGAACCTGTTGGACGACGACGGCGTCCTTCGGATCGAGATCGGGAACCAGAACGAGACGGACCTGTTGATCCCGATCGATGACGGCTTTGAGGTCCTGTATCGCGAGTGTGGATTTGCCGGAAACTTCTTCCGGGGCATGTCGATCATCTTCCTCTGGACGGCTCTGTTGGCGGCCATCGGACTCTCCGCCTCCAGTCTGCTCTCCTTCCCGGTGGCGGCCTTCTTCTCGATGGGGGTGCTGATCGTCGGCATGTCCAGCGGGACCCTTTCCTCCAGCATCGAGGTTGGCGGGACGGGCAAGATCAACGAGGAGGAGGGCACGGTGGAGAGGAAGCCCCGCGATGTGATCCTGTTGCCGGCGTTCAAGGTGACATTGAAGGTCATCAAGCTGGTCGAGGATTTCTCGCCGATCGAGAATCTCAGCGAGGGACGCAGCATCACCTGGGGGGATCTGGGGCGGGCTTTCTTCCAGATCGGCATCCTGCTCAGCGGTTTCTTCGGGGCCGTGGGGATGCTGATCCTCACCCGTCGGGAACTGGCAACGGCTCAAAGCGGCGCGTGACATGAGGGACAGCCGATTCTACAAGCCGCTTCTGGGTCTCGTCGCCGTGCTGTTGCTCACCGGCACCTCCGCGCTCCAGACGTCGATGAACGTGGACCGGGAGGCGATGCAGCTCACGCGCGTGACGCCGCTGGAGAATGCGCCCCCGGCCCTGGTGTTCACCACGGTTGCGCTGGGCGGCTTCCGCGGCATTATCTCCAATGTCCTGTGGATGCGCGCCAACCAGCTGCAGCAGGACAGCAAGTATTTCGAGATGGTCCAGCTGGCGGACTGGATCACCAAGCTGCAGCCGCGGCTGGCGCAGGTCTGGCGGCTGCAGGCCTGGAACATGACCTACAACATCTCGGTCAAGTTTCCGGACCGCAACGACAAGTGGAACTGGATCATGGCCGGCGTGGAGTTGTTGCGCGACGAGGGGATCCAGTACAACCCCCACGAGACCGTCCTCTACGAGGAGCTGGGCTATTTCTTCTATCACAAGATGGGCAGCAATTCGGACCTCGCCCACATGGACTTCAAGGTGCGTTGGGCCTGGGAGTGGCACAATCTCCTGAATTGGAACGAGCTGCGGCTGCACGATGGCCTCGCCCTGCTTGAACTTCCCAAGGAGGGGACGAGTGTTGTTCATGTCCTTCGCACCAAGGAAGGCGGACTGCATTTCCGGGCGTTCGACGCCGACGGCGCCATGGCGCTCGACAAGGGGGAGGGGGAGTTCACCGGGGCGGAGACGAAGCTGGCCGAATTGCGCGGCCGGCTGGAACTGCTCTGGGGGAACGCCGACATTCCCCGGCAGACCAAGGGCGAGGTGATCTCGGGCGTCGGTCGGCTCGCCGGCCTGAAGTTCCTGAATGGCACGGGGTTCCCGGACTACTCGGGGCTGGTCAATCCGAGAAACCCCGTGTTCGCCGACATCGAGCGAAGCATCAGGGAAGACCAGAAGATGGACGTGCGCCTCATGAAGGAGGTGGACGACAAGTACGGCCCCCTCGACTGGCGCATGCCGGAGACGCACGCCATCTACTGGGCCATGGACGGCATCCGCAAGGCGAGGACGGACAACCTGCTACCCCTGCGCCGGATCATCTACCAGTCCATGCAGATGGCCTCCCGGCGGGGCAAGGTCATCGAGAACACGCCGATGAAGAAGCTGGAGTTCAGCGCGAACATCAAGATCATTCCCAAGGCGAACGCGTCCTACCTGGAGATGATGGAGATCGATCCCACGCGCAAGGAGCACATCTCGCAGGGGCACCGCAACTTCCTGATCCGCGCGATCCGCGACCTCTACCTCGCCAATCAGCGCGAGTCCGCCCTGAAGTGGTTCACCTATGGCAAGGAGGTCTATCCGGATCTCTGGTACGATGATGTCGACATCGACCGGTTCGTCATCGCGAACATCGTCGAGGATCTTGAATCGATGAATCCGAACGATTTCCGGCTCTTCATCGAAGGCTACATCAGGCAGGCCTACTACAACCTGGTGCGCGGGGAGTTCGAGCTTTATCAGGGGCACATCGGCATGGCCCGCAAGGTCCGGGACAAGTACATGTATTGGATCAAGCGTCCGGAGATGACCGAGATCTTGAACCGCTCCATCCCACCAGTTGAGGAATTGGAGGACAACGTCCTGAAATCCTACTTCGATCCCGCCTCGGGCACGCCGCCGGAGGTGTTGGCGATCCTCAAGACCCAGGTTCCGAACCTGGAGGAGCGTCTCGGTCGCGCGAAGCCCTCGGAAGAACCCGACGAGGCCGCCGAGGAAGGCAAGGAGAAGCAGGACGGCAAGGCCGGCGCGCCCGCCGCCGCCGATGCGGCTCGTTGACACCGGGGCCTCCGGATGAGCCGGTGGGGCGAAGCTCCCTCTGAGCCGGACCTTGGTCGTTCCGGGGCGCCCGTAAATACGAGTCGATCCGCCCGCCACGCAGCCTTGGCCCGTTGACACCGCGGCTTTCCCGGATTTCAATCGCCGCCCGATTCATGAAGACCCTTTCCTTTCATCTCGCCCGTCAGGTCGCCGTGACCCTGGCGGTGAGCATGGCGGTGTTCCTCTTTGTCATCCTGTTGGGCGAGGGCATGAAGGACGTCATGGGGTTGCTGGTGAGCCGGGAGGTCACCATCTGGCAGACGTTGAAGGCGGTGGGGTTGCTGATCCCGTTTGTGCTGGCCTACGCGCTGCCGATGGGGCTGTTGACCGCGATGCTGCTGGTGTTCGGGCGCTTCAGCGCAGACCAGGAGCTGACCGCCGCGCGGGCCAACGGAATCAGCCTCATGTCCCTGTTGGGGCCGATCCTGATCCTGGGTCTGGCCTGCAGCGCCCTGAGCGCGTGGATACTCCTCGACCTGGCGCCTCGGTCGCGCGTTGAGTTCAAGCAGATGGTCTTCGACTTCGCCAAGCAGCGGCCGGAGGAACTGCTTGCTTCGGGCGCGCTGATCGAACGGTCCGGGGCGAATGGTTACTGGGTCTACATCCGCAGAAGCGCCGGCAGCCGGCTGGAGGATGTGCACGTCACCCAGATGAAGGATGGCAGCCTGTTCCGTCGGATCGAAGCCGAGGGCGGGCGGGTGCGTTACGATGAGAACGCCCGGCAGCTGGTCCTGGAACTTGAGAAGGTGCAGGCCTACAACCGTCGCGCCTCAGGTTGGGTGCCCATGGCGGGCGAGTCCGCCTCCTTCCGATTCGATCTCGATCCCGTCATGGAGCAGTTGCGCAGCGAGCCCAAGTTCAGCGAGATGACCTTCACCCAATTGCGGTTGAAGACCATGGAGCTGGACCTCAAGGGCGTCCCGAGCATGCCGGCGCGGACCCACCTGCACAAACAGGTCGCCGGCTCCTTTGCCTGCGTCTGTTTCACCCTGATCGGCATTCCGCTGGGGTTGCGCACGCACCGTCGGGAAACCATCGCCGGCGTGGCGATGGCCCTGGTCCTGGTCGGCGCTTATCACGGGTTGATCCTTTTCGCGCAGTCGATGGAAACGCGGGCGGACCTGCGGCCCGATCTGCTCATGTGGCTGCCCAACGCGCTCTTCATGATCGTCGGAGCCGTCCTCCTCCGCCGCGCGAATCGTTGGTGTTGATTGGAATCGGATCCCTCACACCCTCAACCTCCAATACCCCACCCATCATGAACAGAAGAACCTTCGTCCGTAACCTCACCGCCACAACTGTCACGACCACTGCCGCGTTGGTCTCGTCGAACCGGCTCCTGGCCGCGGATGCGCCGGGCGCCATGTGGGTCTACATCGGTTGCTACACGGGGCCGAAGAGCAAGGGCATTCACGCCTTCCGTCTGGACATGAAGACGGGGGAGCTCGTCGCGAAGGGGCTGGTCGCGGAGACGGTGAGTCCTTCCTTTCTCGCGCTGCATCCGAACGGCCGCCTGCTTTACGCGGCGAACGAGGTCGGCAATTTCGCGGGGACGAAAGGCGGCGGGGTGAGCGCCTTCTCCGTCGATCCCGCGACCGGCGGCCTGAAGTTCCTGAATTCCCAGCCGACAGGCGGCGGCGGCACGTGCCACCTCGTCGTGGACAAGACCGGGCGCAATGTCCTGGCCGCGAATTACGGCGGCGGCAGCGTGGTTGTCTTTCCGGTGGACGGGCAGGGGCGGCTGAAAGAGCGCGCCACCTTCATCCAGCATGAGGGCTCCAGCGTGGACCCGCGCCGGCAGAAGGGGCCGCACGCCCACTCGATCAACGTTTCACCCGACAACCACGTCGCCGTGGTCGCGGATCTCGGCTTGGACAAGGTGATGATTTACCGCTTCGACTCGCGAAAGGGGAAGCTTACGACGAACGCCCGCGCCTTCGCGACGACAAAGCCGGGCGGCGGACCGCGTCATTTCGCGTTCCACCCGAACGGCCGTTTTGCCTACACGAACCTGGAAATGGCCTCCTCGGTCACAGCCTTCGCCTACGATGCGAAGGAGGGGGCGCTGGAGGAGGTTCAGACTGTTTCCACGCTGCCGGCAGGTTTCGATGGAAACAACAGCACGGCAGAGACCCAGGTCCATCCTTCCGGAGAGTTCCTCTACTGCTCGAACCGGGGGCACAACAGTATTGCGGTGTTTGCCATCAACGCGAAGAGCGGCCGGCTGACGCATGTCGGGAACACTTCGACGGGCGGCGAGATTCCGCGGAATTTCGGAATCGATCCCACCGGGAAATTCCTGATCGCGGCCAACCAGAAGACGGACAACCTGGTCGTCTTCCGCATCGATCCGAAGACCGGAGAGCTCAAGCCCACAGGTCATTCCGCGGAAACCCCGACGCCGGTCTGCGTGAAATTTCTTCCGGGCGTCGGGTGAGGGAGGTCAACGCGAATTGGAACTCCGAACGGAGCGGCGTCACGGTTTCTTCCGATAGCCGCCCCGCTGAAATTGGCGGGACAGAAGTGGTCGCTCACTTCAGCGACCGGATTCTGATGTTGCGATAGGCGACCGGGCCGTGGTCGCCCTGCAGGCGGATCGGCCCTTTGGCGGCCTCTTGGCCCATGCCGCCGCGGGTGGGGCCGTTGAGTTCGACATTCTCGTGGATCACCGTCCCGTTGTGGACGACCTTCACGAACTTCGCGTTCCGGGTTTTGTTCCCGTCCTTGTCGAACTTCGGCGCGCGGAAGATCACGTCGAATGTCTGCCATTCGCCGGCCTTGCGGCTGGCATTGACACGGGGCGGATGGCCTGCGAAGCCCTCCTTGCCCTTGCCGCGGGCCGGATCCCAGCGTTGGTAGATCGCGCCGCAGTCGTGCTCGGCCACCTGGTCCTTTCCGTAACTGTCCAGCACCTGCACCTCGTAGCGTCCCTGAAAGTAGATGCCGGAGTTCGAATGCTCGGCGACCATGAACTCGATGTGCGCCTCGATGTCGCCGTGCGTCGCCTTGCTGAAGATGTCCTTGGTCCTGCCTTTCGGGCCGTTCAGGATCACGCCGGAACCGGCGTCGTTCACCGCGTCGAGGACGCGGTGATTGTCCGCCGCCAGGCGCGCGTCGCCGACCTCCATCCATTCGGCGGTTCCTCCCTTGGGATCGGCCTGCCGCCAATGCTTGAGCGCGTTCTTCGGGGTGAGGTTTTGCCAGCCGTTCGGATTGTCCGCGGCGGAAGCGGCAAGCGGGGACAGGGCCAGGGCCAAGAAAAGGGCGCGGAAGGGGAAGACTCTCTTGTTCATGGCGGGATTCTGATCGGGCGGCTTTTCGCGTCAATGAAAAGGCGCGGAGCCACAAAGGTCACGGGGTTCCAGGTTTGCGCAATCAAGCGTTGGCCATCGCTTGTCTGAATCGAGGCGTCGGGAGAAACGATGAGGGTGATCACGGGTTGCGCAGTAGACTCCCGGGCAATGTTGAACGTCCGATTGCAGACCGGGGTCGATTCGCAAGCGAACCGTCCGGGAGTCCATTTTGCCGCCATGAGCATCTGCCACTTTGTCTCCGATCTCCACCTTTTCTCCCGTCGTTCCAGCGCTGACCGTCACCTGGAGGCCATCAAGCGGGCGGCGGCGGAATCAGACACGTTTGTGCTGGCGGGCGACAACTTTGATTTTCATTGGGCGGCGGGCCGGCCGGTCGAGGAGTCCGCCGAGGTGGCGGCGGAGTGGTTGGCCAGTCTGGCCGGATCCGCGCCCGGTTGCCGGTTTCATGTCCTGCTGGGAAATCACGACCACCAACCCGCGCTGATTGCCCGGCTTGAAGTTCTGCGGAATGAACTGCCCAACTTCGCTTGGGACGCCTGGTTTGTACGGCTCGGGAGCGGAGTCTTCCTGCATGGCGACGCCGCCAACTTCCGTATGAACGCGGAGCGCCTGAGGCGATTCCGGGATCATTGCGCCGCCAAGTTGCCGCACAATCCCGGGTTGGAGCCGCTTTATGAGGCTGTCATCCGCGCCCGGCTGCACGTGTTGTGCGCGCGCGCCATTTATCCGCATCGCGTCGTCGCGCGCCGCCTGCGTCGTTATCTCGACGAGATCGGACACGGTCCTGCCAGCGGGGTGCGCGATGTCTACTTCGGTCACACTCATCGCGTCCTCGACGGCTACGAGCACCGCGGCCTCCGCTTCCACAACTGCGGCGCGCCCATCGCCGGTCTCCGCTTCAGGATCGTCCGGGCGAGAATCGACTGACTTCGTTCATTCCCCATTCCGAAATCCGAAATCCGAACTGAAATGAAAGCAGACTGCTACTCCGCGGGCGAAGGCGGCTGGATGGAACTGGGTCAGCAAGTCCGCCATCGCCTGCTGTCGCCGCTCATGCGATCGCTGATCCGGTGGAGGGTCGCGCCCGATCATGTGACGCTCTTCTCCCTCGCTGCGGGGCTGTTCTTCTATCCGCTCTACTTCCATTCGCCGGTCGCCGCCTTCGTCGCGTTGACATTGCATGTCCTCCTGGATGGACTTGACGGCCCGTTGGCGCGGCAGTTGAAGAGCGCGTCTCGCAAGGGCTCCTTCCTGGACTCGTTCTGCGACCAGCTCGTCGTCACGGTGACGGCGTTTGCCATGATGCAGGCCGGAGTGATCAGCGGGATCTGCGCGGGCTTCTACGTCTTCCTCTACGCGATGGTGGTCTTCTTCGCGATGGTGCGCAACGCGCTGGAGATTCCCTATCCCTGGTTGATCCGGCCGCGCTTCATTGTGTATGTGTGGATGGCGGTGGAAACGTGGTTCCTTCCCGGCGCATTGGAATTCGTCGTCTGGGGCTTTTCCCTGCTGCTCGGCTTCAAGATGGCGACCGGGTTCAACAAGATCCGGAGGCGGATCTGAGGGAGAAGCCCGACTTCAAACGGAGGATCCGGCTTTCCGGCGCTGTCGCATGGTCGTGAAGAACTCGAAACCTTCCCGGATGCGGCGGACGAAGACGCGGCTGTCGGAGAGCATGGACTTGAGCATGCGGAGAATGGGGCGGGGGCGGAAGTAGTAACGGTGGTAGAACCGCTCCACGGCTTCGAAGATCTCCTCGCGCGACAGGTCCGGGTATTCCAAGGCGCATTCCTGCAGGCCGTTGGCGGCGACGATGTCCGAGGGATCGCCGGCGGCGAACCAGCCGTTCTGCCGCGCCTGGTCGTAGAGTTCCGTGCCGGGGTAGGGGGCGGCGAGGGAGACCTGGATGCTGAACACGTCCAGCTCCATCGCGTAGCGGATGGTCTCCTCGATGGTTTCCCGCGTCTCGTAGGGCAGGCCGAGGATGAAGGTGCCGTGGATGGTGACGCCCAGTTCGCGGCAGTCCTTGGTGAACTGCCGGGCGCGCTCGACCCGGACGCCCTTCTTGATGGCATCGAGGATTTGCTGGCTGCCTGACTCGTAGCCGACGAGGAAGAGCCGGAGGCCGCCGTCCTTCATTTCCTGGATGGTCTCGCGACTGACGTTGGCGCGGCTGTTGCAGGACCAGGTGAGGCCGAGCGGCTTGAGCTTCTTCGCAATCTCCCGCGCGCGCGGCGGATTGGCCGTGAAGGTGTCGTCGTCGAAGAAGAATTCCTCGACTTCGGGGAAGAGCTTCTTCGCGTGGGCCATCTCGGCGGCGACGTTCTCCGCGGAACGGACGCGGTAGCGGTTGCCTCCGATGGTCTGGGGCCAGAGGCAGAAGGTGCATTGGGCGGGGCAGCCGCGGCCGGTGTAGAGCGAGAGGTAGGGCTCCTTGAGGTAGCCAATGGCGTATTTGCGGATGTCGAGATCGCGCTTGTAGACATCCACGACCCAGGGGAGGGAGTCCATGTCGTGGATGAGTTCGCGCTCGGGATTGTGCACGATCCGGTCATCCTTGCGGTGGCTGAGGCCGGCGACTTCGGACAGGGGGCGGCCCTCGGCGACCTCCTTGCAGGTGAAGTCGAATTCGCGTCGGCCGACCCAGTCGATGGCGGGCGAGGCGTTCAGGGTCTCCTCGGTCAGGACGGCGGCGTGGGCCCCGACGAAGCCGACCGTCGTCTTCGGATTCCGCGCCTTGATGGCCTCCGCCACGCGGCAGTCGTTGAGCAGGGTCGGGGTGGAGGTGTTGAGGATGACGTGATCGTATTGGACGGCCTCTTGTATGCAGGCGTTGAAGTCAATATCGTGCGGCGGACAGTCCAACAGTCGGGAGCCCTCCACCAGCGCGGAGGGTTGGGCGAGCCAGGTGGGATACCAGAAGGAGCGCACCTCGCGCTTGGCCTGGTAGCGGGCTCCGGCGGCGCCATCGAATCCGTTGAATGACGGCGGGTTGAGGAACAGCGCCTTCATACCGGCTTCGCGCCCGCGGCTGTCTCGTTCGAATTCCGCATGGGGCCGTTGAATAACAATTCAGATTTGCCGAGGCGAGCGATTATCGTCGCCGACGATTTCGGGCGCAGCCGCTCGATCAATCGCGCGGTGGTCGAGGCGCATCGAGAAGGGGCGCTGACCTGCGCGAGCCTGATGGTGGGAGGCGCGGCCTGGGAGGAGGCGGTGGAATTGGCGCGGGAGAATCCGGATCTGGGCGTGGGCTTGCATGTCACGCTGGCCTGTGGTTTCAGCGCGCTGCCGGCGGGGAGCGTTCCGCATCTGGCGGACGCGGACGGGGCGCTGGATTCATCTCCCGTGCGGGCCGGGCTTCGCTGCTTTTTCGGAACGGCAATCCGTCGGGAAATGGAGCTGGAGATCGCCGCGCAGTTCGAACGGTTTCGGTCGACGGGATTAAAGTTGGACCATGTGAACGGTCACCTGAACATGCACCTGCATCCCGCCGTGTTGCCGATTGTGTTGGAGCCCGCGGCCCGGTTGGGGTGTCGGTATGTGCGGCTGACGCGCGATCCGTTGTCGCCGAATCTGCGTTTGGCGCGGGGCCGGATGGCTCATCGGTTGAGTCATGCGGCCGTGTTCGGGGCGTTGTCGGCGCTGGGACGAGCGGATCTGGTCGCCGCAGGTTTTCGCCATTCCGACCGGGTGTTCGGTCTGTTGCAGTCCGGCGACATGAATGCGGGATTTGTCGAACGCCTGCTTGCGGAATTGCCTTCCGGCGTTTCGGAAATCTACTTCCACCCGGACCTGAACGGCGGTCGTGGCAACGCAGACTTTCAAGCCTTGGTCAGCGGCGAGGTGAAAGGGGCGTTCGACGCGCAAGGCATCGAGCGGATTTGTTGCGGGGAGATTTGATGGCAGAGCGCGGGGGAATCTGTGAATTGAGGCCTGAGGTTTGAGATTCCGGTCAGGCTTGCTCCTGCCGCATCGTTCCGTCGGACTTCAGGCGGTAGGTCTTGCCTCCCCAGACGACCCGGTTGCCGGAGAAGGCAGTCAGCCAGAGGAGCGCATGGAACAGGTCGCGGAGTGGAGCGAGCCATTCGATGCCTCCGGTTTCCGAGGTTCCAAGAAAGCGGGAGGCGAGGCGTCGAGCCAGGGCCACGCGCAGCAGGACGCAGCCGGTAAAGACCGCGGCGTGGACCGGATCCGCGGGCGCGGTCAGATACCAGCCGAGCGGCCAGATCGTGGGGTTGCTGAGGATGCTGAAGAAGTAGGGCGAGGGCTTGCAGACTCGCATCGTCCGCGCCCAGCGGATCTGTCGCCGAAGGATGTCGCGGGCGCCTGCGGATCCGTGACGACAGTCCACCGGCGAGGAGGCGATGTGGATGCGCCCGCCCTGCCGGTGGATGCGATTGCCGAACTGGAAGTCGTCTGCGATGTGGCCGGCGATACCCTCGAACCCGCCGATCTGCATGAGGGAATCGCGCGAGATGACCATCGCCGCGCCGAGGGCGAAATCGACAGGTCCCATGGACGCGGCCTGCGCGACCTGGCTCCAGAAGTCGATGTTGTTGGAGCTCTGCTCCAATTTCTGCGCTAGACTCCTGCCGCCGCGGATGCGGTAGAGGCAGCAGGCGGCCTCCGCGCCGGATTGGACGAACTCGGCGAGGAAACGACGGAGGAAGTCCGGTTCCACGGTGACATCCGCGTCGCTGACAAGGAGGCAGTCGTGCGCGGCATGCTTCTCGAGTTCGATGAGCTTGGCGACCTTGGGGTTGGCGTCGGCGGATGGGGCGGGGCAGGGGATGACGCGGGCGGGGATTCCAGAGGCGGCGACGATCAGTTTCTCGATCTGTTCCCGGAGGGGCGCGTCGGCGGCCTCGACGCCGAACAGGATCTCGGCCTTCTCCGGAGCCTCCAGTTGCAGCCAGCCCTCGACCGCGGTTTCGGTTGTCTCGTCCAGTGAACCGATGGGTTTCAGGATCGTGACGGCCGGCAGCCCGGCGATCTCGGGCATCTCGATTCGCAGGGGGAAGCGCCGGCCGGCCAACCACTGCCACGCGTGGAGCGTGAGACTCAACAGCGCTAGCGTGGTTGTGATGATTGCGGGAATCACGGGGCTTTGGGTTCGTATTGGGCGCGGATGGAACAACGAGGCGGCGGGCTTGTCGATCCTTTGCGGGGGGGAGGATGACATGCGGACGGCGCGATGGCGTTCGGTGTCTCATTTCGGCTGTGGCAGGGGAGACGCGATGTCCCCGCGCGCCTGGGTTGAATGCGCCATTGATCGGACGCTCCAAAGGCGCTTTGATGCCCGGCCTTTGTCAGATCTTTTCACACCATGAGAATCATTCGCTATCAGCAGAACGACGGCGCCACGGGTTACGCGGCGGAACAGGGCGACGGGACCTTCCGCGCCATTGAGGGTGACATCTTCGGAGCGCACAGCGTCACGGAAAATACGGTTGCCCCGGACACCATCCTCGCGCCGGTCGACCCCCGGGTGATCCTGTGCATCGGGCTCAACTACCGTCACCACGCCGCCGAAAGCGGTCTGCCGGAGCCGGAGCATCCGGTGTTGTTCTTCAAGGCGCCAAACGCCCTGCAGCGTCCCGGCGGACCGATCGTCCTGCCCACCCACCTGAAGAGCGACGAGGTGGATTACGAATGCGAACTGGCCGTGGTGATCGGCAAGACCTGCAAGAACGCCACGAAGGAGAATGCGCTCGACCACGTGCTCGGCTACACCTGCGCCAACGACGTCAGCGCGCGCGACTGGCAGATCAAGAAGGGCGGCAGCCAGTGGTCGCGCGGCAAGACTTTCGACACCTTCTGCCCTCTGGGCCCCGCCCTGGTGACAGCCGACGAGGTCGGCAACCCGAACGAACTCAAGATCCGCACCCTGCTCAACGGCGACGCGGTCCAGGACTGGAACACCAACGACATGATCTTCGACGTGCCCACGCTGATCGAGTTCCTCAGCGGCAGCACCACCCTGCTCCCCGGCACCGTGATCCTGACCGGCACTCCCCACGGCGTCGGCATGGCCGCCAAGCCGGAACCGCGCTGGCTCCAGCCCGGCGACGAGGTCACGATCGAAATCGAGAAGATCGGTCGTCTGACGAACAAGGTGGAAGCAGAGCAGGCTTGATGGCTTGTTCGACCGGGAAATCTATGATTGAAGGAAGCGTGCGGGTTGTGTATCCCGGCCAATTCAGACCGGTGTTGCCCAATATGGGGTCTGCCCGTGGTATGAATTTTTGCAAACTGCCCTGAGTCAGAAATCGGACAAAACCAAACATGAAAAAGCAATTCATCCTCTCCCTCGCGATGGCCTTGACCGGCGCCGTTTCGGCGAACGCGGCCAAGGTGGACTTCGTCAAACAGATCCAGCCGATTCTCAAGGAATCCTGCTACGAGTGTCACGGAGCCAAGAAGAAGAAGGGCGGGCTGCGGCTGGACGGCAAGGAATTCGCGTTTGAGGAGGATTACATCATCGTCCCGGGCAAACCGGACGAGAGTGAAGTCTACACCCGGTTGATCCTCCCGGCCGATCACGACGATATCATGCCGCCCAAGGGCGATCCGTTGTCCAAGGAAAAGCAGAACCTCTTCAAGCAGTGGATTCTCGAGGGAGCCAACTGGCCCGAGGGGCTCGCGCCGGAGACGGTGGAGAAGAAATCCGACGGTCCGATGGATGCCCTGACCGCCATCAAGCCCAAGCCCGCTGAAGCGGCGGCGATCGCCGAACTCGGCAAGCTGGGCGTCTCCGTGCGTCCGGTTGCCAAGGACCTGGTCTGGAAGACGGCCAACCTTCGCTCCCTGGATCTCAAGGACGTCAAGGCCGCCCTCGGCCACCTGAGCAAGGTCGAGACCATGACCGACCTGAACCTGGCCGCCCGGGACCTGACGGACGCGGACCTCAAGAACATCGCGTCGCTCAAGAACATGACCCGCCTTCATCTGGAGCGGAACAAGATCACCGACGCCGGCCTGGCCCACATCAAGGGCATGACCCATCTGCATTATCTGAACCTCTACGACACCCAGGTCTCCGACAAAGGCCTCGCCAATCTTCATGGGATGAAGAGCCTCAAGAAGCTCTATCTCTGGCAGACCAAGGTGACCGACGGCGGTCTGGCCGCGTTGGAGAAGGCGCTTCCGGGCGTCCAGATCACCATGGGCTGGAAGCCCGCGCCGATGGCCAAGAAGGAGGAGCCGAAAAAGGCGGAGGAGAAGAAGCCCGCAGCCAAGAAGGCCGAAAAGAAGAAATAAGCCGCCCTTTTCGAGTTGTTCGATTTCAGAGTCCGCCCCGATTCGGGGCGGGCTTTTTTTGTGAATATCTTTCTGGTGATTTTCGGAGAGGGGGCTCCTAACGTCTGGACCCGTTTCCGGGCATCGCGTGGCGCGCGTCGTGGCGGCGCATGGGAAACGGCTTCAAGAACCCCACGGGCGGCGGCGCTGTCGATCTGTAGTCGGACGCGACGGTCGGCTCCCGACCTCACAACAAGCAAACCCAGAAGTAATGAAACAGATCCAAATCAAACGAAGCAAACTCCTCCCATGTCTCGTGGCCGCGATGGTTCTGGCTGCAGCCGAGCCCCTGAGTTCATGGGCTCAGCAGGCCGCGCCCGCCGCCGAAGTCGAGGCGAAGCCCAAGCCCAAGTGGGAGCGCAGCGTCGCCGCCGGCCTTTCGCTGACCAAGGGAAATAGCGACACCATCCTGTTCACCGCCAACGCGGTGGGTCTCCGGAAGTGGGACAAGAACGAACTGGGCCTGGGCGCCGCCGCGGCGCACGGCGAAAACAGCGGCGTCGTCAACAACGAGTCGTATTCCGCCCACATCCAATACAATCGTCTTATTTCGGACCGGGCCTACGGAATGGTCCGGACGGAGGGGCTGCACGACAGCATCGCGGACGTCGAACTGCGGCTCACCATCAGCCCGGGCTTCGGCTACTACCTGATCAAGCAGGAAAAGCGCAGCCTCAGCTTCGAGGTCGGCCCTTCCTTCATCTATGACCGGCTAGGCTCCGGCGAAAACAGCTACCTGGCGTTGCGCCTCGGGGAGAAATATGAAATGGCGATCGGCGAACGCGCGCGCCTCTGGCAGAGCCTTGAAGCGCTGCCGCAGGTGGATGATCTGAACAACTTCATCGCCAAGCTGGAACTCGGCGTGGAGGCAGACCTGACCAAAAAGCTCAGCCTGCGCGTCACCCTGCAGGACGTCTACGACAACGAGCCGGCCCCCGGCCGCGAGGAGAACGACGTCCGTCTGGTGAGCGGCATCGCCTACAAATTCTGAGCTGTTCCGCGACTTGGCGGGCATCTCAAGCGCGAAGGGCGTCCCTTGGGGGCGCCCTTTCTTCTGCCTCGAACGGGAATCCTTTGGGGACGAAAGTCGGAACAAGCATGTCCAGAGACGTCACTCCGGGCCGTCAAAGAAGCGTATTTAGCGCCAAATTAATTGATTGAGATTGTCGAAATGCCGCTATATTTTGGCAAACACCAAAGAATCTGAACGTCAGAAACCTTCGAATTGCGAGTCGCACAACGAATTAGAGCTTCATGAAACCCACCCAGCAACACATCAACGACCATTCCGCCAGGATCGAGGATTTTTTCATGACCCGCCGCCAGTTGCTGCAGCGCGCGGGGATGGGATTCGGAGCCCTGAGTCTGGCGGCCCTGGAAGGCATGAATTTCCTGCCCGGCACGACCGCCCATGGCGAGCAAAGCCTCTCCCCGCTCGCGCCGAAGCAGCCCCATTTCCCCGTCAAGGCGCAGCGCGTGATCCACATCTTCGCCCAGGGCGCGCCTTCGCACGTCGACACTTGGGATCCCAAGCCCATCCTCAAGCAGCGCAACGGCCAGTCCGAAGCGAGCGTCGGCGGCAGTGATCGCACCCTGATGGGTTCGCCGTTCAATTTCTCCCCCAAGGGCCGGTCCGGCCTGCCGGTTTGCGAGGTCTTCCCGAAGATCGGCGAGCACGCCGACGACATCGCGGTGATCCGGTCGATGCACACGAATATCCCGTCCCACGAGGTCGCCACGGTGATGATGAACACCGGCTCGCTGCGGATCATCAAGCCGAGTCTGGGTTCCTGGGTGGTCTACGGCCTCGGCTCCGAGAACCAGAACCTCCCGGGCTTCATCTCGTTGCGCCCCGGCGGCAATCCCCCCGGAGCCTCCAAGAACTGGAACTCGGCCTTCCTGCCGGGCGTTTACTCCGGCTCCAGCATCAATACCTCGTTGACCCGCATCGAGGACATGATCGCCAACATTCGGAGCCCCTACACCTCGATCGCCGAGCAGCGGCGGCAGTTGGACCTGATCCACAAGCTCAACTTCAAGCACAGCCAGAACCTGCAGAAGGAGTCCAAGTTGGAGTCACGCCTGGAGGCCTATGAGATGGCGTTCAAGATGCAGACCGAGGCGACCGACGCCTTCGACATCAGCAAGGAGCCGGAGAACGTCCGCGCCCGCTATGGCAACAGCCGACAGGGCCGGCAGATGCTGATCGCCCGCCGCCTGTTGGAGAAGGGCGTCCGCTTCGTCCAGGTCTGGGCCGGCGGCTGGGACCACCACAACAATCTGGAGAGCGCCCTGCGCGCTCGGGCCGGCGAGATCGATGGGCCGGCCGGCGCCCTGATGCAGGATCTGAAAGACCGGGGCATGATGGACAGCACCCTGGTCGTCTGGGGCGGCGAGTTCGGCCGCACGGTCCACAGCGGCAACAACACCGGGACCCAGGCCGGCCGCGATCACAGCAGCGGCGGCTTCTGCCACTGGCTGGCCGGCGGCGGCATCAAGGGCGGTCAGGCCTACGGCGCGACCGACGAATTTGGCCACCGGGCCGTCGAGAACAAGGTCCACATCCACGACCTTCACGCCACGATCATGGCCCTGCTCGGCTTCGACCACGAGAAACTCACCTATCGCTACAACGGCCGTGATTTCCGTCTGACCGACAACTTCGGCAACGTGGTCAAGGACATCATCGCCTGAACGCCGACGCCGACCGACTGATCCAGTTCGACCGATCATGAAAAAGAATTCGTTTCATCTGGCGGCGTTGGGAGTCGCGCTTCTGTCCGCGCCCGTCGGGGCGTCCGCCGCGTCGGCGCAACACGAGGCTGTCCTGGGGCGCTTCTTTGAGCAGTATGTCCGGCCCGTGCTGGCCCGGGAATGCTACCGGTGCCACAGTGAGAAGGACGACGCCCGCAAGGGCGGCCTGACCCTCGACACCAAGGCCGGCCTGTTGAAGGGCGGCGACACCGGACCCGCTGTCGTTCCCGGGAATCCCTCCAAGAGTCTGCTGGTGCGGGCGATCCAGTATCACGATCCCGACCTCCAGATGCCGCCGAAGAACAAGAAGCTGAAACCGGCGGACATCGGCATGCTGACTCAGTGGGTCCTGCGGGGAGCGTATTATCCGGATGGCGGAGCCGCGTCGGTCGCCTGGACCTACAACGATGAAACGCTCGGCCACTGGTCCTTCCAGCCCGTCAAGAAACCGTCCGTTCCGGCCGTGATCCACCAGGACTGGGTCAAGACCCCGATTGACGCCTTCATCGCTCAGAAGTTGGAGGAGAAGGACATGGAGCCCAAGGAGATGGCGGACAAGCGCACCATCCTGCGGCGCCTTTCCTTCGACCTGATCGGTCTTCCGCCCACGCCGGAGGAGATCGAGGCTTTCGAGAGCGACACTTCGGCCCGCGCCTACGAGAAGGTGGTGGACCGGTTGCTGGCCTCGAAGCATTTTGGTGAACGCTGGGGGCGTCACTGGCTGGACGTGGCCCGCTACGCCGACACCAAGGGCGACTCCAACCGCAACGACATCCGCATCTACCCCTACGCCTGGGCCTACCGCGATTACGTGGTCTCGGCGTTCAACGACGACAAGCCCTATGACCAGTTCATCCGCGAGCAGATCGCGGCCGACGAACTGGTCAAGGCCGGCAAGGCGAAGCCGGAGACCTTGGCGGCGATGGGCTTTCTCACCCTGGGCAACCGATTCGACGGTCAGACGGAGGAGATCATCAACGACCGGATCGACACCGTCACCAAGGCCTTCCAGGCGCTGACCGTGTCCTGCTCCCGCTGCCACGACCACAAGTTCGACCCGATCCCGCAGACGGACTACTACGCGCTCCGCGGCATCTTCACGAGTTCCCGGGAACTTGATTACGACAAGCTTCCGCTGTTGGCCGACACCTTGGATCAGAAGTCCGCCCAGTACAAGAGCTTCATCACGGAATACCAGAAGCGTCAGGCGAATCTGGACAAGTTCTACAACGAGGAAGTGAACAAGTGGCTGGGCAAGATGCGGAAATTCTCCCCCGGCATCCTGGTGGCCATCGCGAAGTATCCGAGAGGCCAGGATCGGGGCCAGGCGTACAACGACATCCGGACCTACAGCAACAACCTGAAGAAGGGCGTCCAGAAGCCGAAGCGGGGCGACTTCATCGAAGGCCGCGAGGCGCAGGACGCCTACAATCACTGGAACCGGATCATCCGGGAAGGCAACAACCGCCGCCGGGTCGGCCTCTACGCCATCTTCCGTCCCTGGCACGCGTTCAACGGGGCGAAGCGCAACCGCGATTCCAGCGCGTTGGATCCGCGCAAGGCCGCGACCATCTCCAGGGATGTCGCCTCGCGGAAGGGCGACTACCGGATTGTCAATCCGCGGGTGGCGCGGGCGTTCCGCGGCGTCGTGCCCCGCAGCATGGAGGATGTCGCGGCGATCTACTCCGGGTTGTTCCTGAAGGCTGAGGAACAGTTTGAGACGACCCAGAAGATCAGTTCGAGCGCCACCCGGGCACGGGACTCGCAGTTGGAGGCCCTGCGGGGTGTGGCCTACATGGCCGGGGCCAGTCTTGATCCCAAGGTCGCGGCCGAACAGACCCCGTTCGACATGGTTCGCGGTCTGCTCACCCAGGGCCTGCAGCGGCGTGAGGTGCAGGTGCGGGGGCAGATCGCCGAGTTGGAGATGACTCATCCCGGAGCTCCGGCGCGGGCGATGGTCATGACCGACAAACCCCGCGATCAGATCGCCGATTCGCCCCTGTTCGTGCGCGGTGAAACCCGCAACCGCGGGGACATGGTCCCGCGGCAATACATCAAGATCATCAATTCCAAGCGCGTTCCTTATCCGAAGACCGACAGCGGTCGCGCCCGGATGGCGATGGAGATTTCGGACCCGCGCAACCCGCTGACGGGCCGCGTGATGGTGAACCGCATCTGGCAGCACCTCTTTGGCGAGGGCTTCGTCCCGACCCCGGACGATCTTGGCCTCCAGTCCGATTCGCCCAGTCATCCTGAATTGATCGACTACCTCGCCGCGGAGTTCATTGAAAAGGGCTGGTCCGTGAAGAAGACGATCAAGCAGATCGTGCTGTCCAGCGTGTATCGGCAGAGCAGCGACGGCAACCCGCGCTATGCGCAGGTCGATCCCCTGAACCGCCTGTTGTGGCGGCAGAACATCCGCCGTCTGGAGTTCGAGCCGTTGCGCGATTCCATCCTCGCGATCGGCGGCACCCTGGACAAGACGGTCGGCGGCAAGCCGTTCAACCTGAACGATGAGAACTCCCGGCGCCGCACGATGTATGCCCGCATCGACCGCGCGGCCCTGCCGGAGGTGTTCAACCACTTCGACTTCGCGAACCCGGACATGACCTCCGGCAAGCGCTTCGACACCATCGTGCCTCAGCAGGCCCTCTTCATGATGAACAGTCCGCTGGTGGTCGAACTCGCGAAGACCCTCGTCGAGCGCAAGGACTTCCAAGCTCTGACCTCGGATGAGGAGCGGATCAACCTCCTCTATGAACTCGTCTTCCAGCGTCAGGCGGATGAGAAGGACATCGAGATGGGGTTGGCCTTCATTGGCGAATCCCCCAAGGTCACGATCGACCACGGAAACTCCGGTTCGCAGGTGGCTGCCAAGCCCGCCCCGAAGAAGGGTGGACGGGGCAACTCACGTGATCGGCAGCGCGCTCCGCTGGGGGCTTGGGAAAAATATGCTCACGCGCTGCTTCAGACGAACGAGGCCTCCTTCATCAACTGATCGAGCATCGAGACTTGCCGAGGGCCTGGCGACAGCGGACGTCAGGCCCTTTTTCATTATTTAACGTCTTCATTGGAATGGAAGGGGTTTACAAATCCGCGTCAGCGTCTTGGACTGCGGCGCCGCGCGCCCCCGAACAAAACCCCGGGGCCGGTGTAGCGACAACCGGCCAAAAACA
>JAYPFK010000001.1:0-110067 GCA_038126235.1 Verrucomicrobiales bacterium | reverse complement strand
CGTGGCCCCGGGGCAGGTCCGGCCTTTTTTATTTATTTAACGACTCATTTGTTTGGTGGGGGTTTTACAACCCCGCGCCGGGGTGTTGCCCTGCGGCGCCGCACGCCGCAGTCCAAGACGCTGGCGCGTGTGTCGCGACAACGGGAGAATACAGATGCTATTTCCCGCAAGCCCGTCACTGTGTTCCTCCGAAAACGTTGAGGAACCACTTTTCTTTTGCATGAATGTTCTGATCAGCGGCTCAACGGGGTTGATCGGTCGGGCGCTTGTGGAGCGGTTGGCGGGGGACGGGCATCGCGTCATCCGGTTGGTCCGGCAGCGCGCGGCCGGTACGGAAGGCGACGCTTTCTGGGATCCGGCGGAAGGGGAGATTGACCTTTCCCGAACCGGGCGGGTGGACGCCGTCGTTCACCTGGCCGGGGAGAACATCGCTGGGGGCAGGTGGACGCGGGCGAGGAAGCGGCGCATACGGGAAAGCCGGGAGCGCGGGACGCGTCTCCTGGCGGAGACCATCGCTGCAATGGATCAAAAGCCGCAGGTCTTCGTGAGCGCCTCGGCCATCGGTTGGTATGGGGAGCGCGGCGACGAGGTCCTGACCGAGGAATCCACTCCCGGCGAGGGTTTTCTTGCCGAAGTGGGCCGGGACTGGGAGGACGCGACGAAAGCGGCCGCGGCCGCTGGGATCCGGGTTGTGAATCTGCGCCTTGGAATGGTTTTGACGCCGGAGGGCGGGGCCTTGCGCAAGATGCTGCTTCCGTTCCGGCTCGGACTGGGCGGTCCGTTGGCCGGCGGCCGGCAATGGATGAGCTGGATCACACTCGAGGACGCGGTTGGGGCGGTCCTCCATGCGCTGAACGAGCCGTCACTCGCCGGCCCGGTGAACGCGGTCGCCCCCAATCCGGTCCGCAACCGGGAGTTCACCCGCCTGCTTGCCAAGTCCGTGCGACGCCCCGCGCCCTGGCCGGTCCCAAGGCTGGCGGTCAAGGCCCTGTTCGGCGAGATGGGGGAGGCGACGGCCCTGGCCAGCGCCCGCGTGGAACCGCGCGCGCTCATGCGTTCGGGCTTTGCTTTCAGCCAGCCTCGGCTGGACGGCGCGTTGAAGGCGCTGTTGGAGAAGTAAGAGCGGGAACGGGGGCGGAGGGATGGAGTGTTGGAGCGGAGGCGGTTCCGAATGACTTCATGGCTCCTGTGCGGGCTTGCCCTGATTTCTGCGCAGGCGTAACGCCAGTCAGGAAGCAGGAGCGCTTTGACGAACCAGCATTGGCTGGGGAGGAGGCGTTCATGGATTTGATTTTATCGCCCGATTGGTCACTCCTTCTGACCAAGATCCTGCAGCGCACTCCCATTCTCATTCCCATGTTCTCCGCCGAAGGAGTGACTTGGCGTTTGAATCCCGACGGCCCAGCTATTAAGGGTCATAAACCGACTAAACCGTGCGTTGCAGCGAACCTGGCCATTGCTGTGAGCCTGGGGCGTTCGAAGCAGAGAAGATATCATGAAAACAGGCACAGGGACATGGGGTAGCTTACTGACAGCAGGCGCCCTTTCCATGGTGAATTCAGTGGTTGCCGCTGATTCAGATAAAACTCCGGACGAGGTTCGGCGCATCGGCATTCCCGTCGTAGACATTTCCTCTCAAACGAAACGCCAAGTCATCGTCGCCAAGGGCACGAAGAGGGATTGGAACGGGCATCCGAGCACGGTCCTGATGCCGGATGGCAAGACCATCTTCTGCGTCTGGCAGGGGCGGCGCGACAGAACACGCAGACACGGGGCGCCCGGCGGCTATATGAAGCGCAGCAATGATGGCGGCAAGACGTGGAGCGACTACGTCGAATTGCCCGCCAACTGGCGGAAAATCGGGCGGGGTTCCCCCACGATTCACCGGCTGGTGGACGGGCGGGGCGAGGCCAGGCTGTTCGTGTTCTGCCGGAATGAAGGGCGGACCACGTTCTTGCAGGGCGTGTCCGAAGACGATGGGCGAACCTGGTCTGAACTGCGCCCGATCGGCTTGGCGCAAGGGCAAGCCGGGCTGATCACGGGATGGACCGCGCCGATCATGATTCTCGAGGTAACGGCTCCGGATGGCACACGGAAACACCTGATGTGGTATGAACGCTCGCGCGACAATCGACCACAACCGGGCGTGATTTGGCAAAGCGTCAGCTACGACGGGGGGCTGACTTGGGGCGGTTCAAAGCCGGTCGTCAATGTGGCGGGCGCCTCTGAACCCGCGTGTGTCCGCTCGCCGGACGGCAAGCAACTGCTGTTGTTGATCCGGGAGCAGAACCGCGAGATGAACTCGCTTATGGCGCTGAGCGACGATGAGGGCGAGACGTGGTCGGCGCCCCGGGAGCTCCCGCTGGCGTTGACCGGCGACCGCCATCGGGCTCGCTATGCGCCGGATGGACGCCTGGTGGTTGTCTTCCGGCCCGTGCCGCCTGGTCGGAACAAGAGTTTGTCCGCCTACCCCGACAGCTATTGCACCGCCTGGGTCGGAAGATATGAGGACATTGTCGAGGGACGAGAGGGCCAGTTTCTTATTCGCCTGCTCCGCAGCTACAGAGGGGCGGACCACACCTATCCAGGCCTCGAATTGCTTCCAGACGGGACGTTTGTGGCGACCACGTACATTCAATACCGTCCCGGCGCCGAGATGCAGTCCATTGTCAGCGTCCGATTCCGCCTGGACGATATCCATCCGCAGGGGGGGCGTTAGATGTGGCGGGCGTCAACGTGAAGACCTCCGAGATGAATGCCAGACTGCTGCTTCCCGGGTTGTTGGGTTTCCTTCTGTCGGTCGCCGCCGATGTGCCTCACCGGGCTGTTTGGGATGTTCACGATCATGGGGCCATGGGCGACGGTCGGACGCTCGACACGCTCGCCATCCAGGCCGCGATCGATGCCTGCGCCGACGCGGGCGGCGGCACGGTGCGACTTGCGGGCGGGACATACCTATCCGGCTCCCTGCGCCTGCGCAGCAATGTGACCTTGTTCGTTGCTGCCGGCGCGACGCTGCGCGGCAGCCGCCGGATCGAGGATTATCCGGCTATCCAGCCCGGGATCAACTTTCTCTACCGGGACCGTTTCACCAAGAGCCTGATCTACGCCGGAGGCCAGACGAACATTGCCCTGGCCGGGCGCGGCATCATCGACGGCCAGGGGGAGTTGTTTCCGGCCCGGCGCGGCGATGACGGCGGGCGGCCCTACCTGCTGCGTTTCAGCGAGTGCGGTAACGTGCGTGTGCGCGACCTGACGTTCCGGAATTCCGCGCGTTGGCTCTCGCACTACCTGGCCTGCACCAATGTCGTCATCGACGGCATCACCATCCGCAGCCCCATCCGGGAGAATCGCGACGGCATCGACATCGACAGTTGCGACGGCGTGCGGATCAGCAACTGTGACATCCATTCCGGCGACGACGCAATCGTGCTCAAGGCCACGGCGGACCGGCCTTGCCGGCGGGTGACGGTGGTCAACTGCACATTGCGCAGCAAGGCTGCTGCGCTCAAGTTGGGCACGGAGTCGGAGGGCGGTTTCGAGGACATCACCTTCAACAACTGCGTGATCCACGACACCGGCGGAACAGCCATCTGCTTGGGCGAGGTCGACGGAGGGGTTTGTGAGCGGATCAATGTCTCGAACATCACCATGCGAAATGTCCAGGTTGCTCTCTTCGTGCGTCTGGGGAACCGCGCCCGCCCGATTCCCGGACTTCCGCCGCCCGGCATGGGGCGGATGCGCGATGTGATGATCAGCAACATCCAGGCGGATGGCGTGCAGAACCTCGGCTGCTCGATCACCGGAATCCCGGGGCATGCCGTGGAGAACGTGACCGTCCGGGACGTCCGGATCCGATTCGCTGGCGGCGGGACTGCCAAGGACGCGGCCAGGCCGGTTGCGGAGAAGGAAAACGGGTATCCCAATGGCCGGATGTTCGGCGTCCTTCCCGCCTACGGATTCTATTGCCGGCACGTGAAGGGGCTCCGCCTTCACAACCTGGACCTGGATTTCGAGGAGGCGGACGCCCGGCCCGCTGTTGTCGCGGACGAGGTCGTCGGTCTGGACATCTTCAACCTGCGCGCGCGTGGTCCCTCAGATGGCCCGGTGATTCGTGTGGTCGACGCGCGTGACGCCTTCATTCATGGATGCCAGGCGCCGAAGACGAAGTCCGCGTTCGTGGAGGTGTCAGGGAAACGGTCGCAGCGCATTCACCTGGAGGGGATCGCGGCGCCGCCCTCCGTCAGGGTTCTTGAACTTGCTCCCGGAGCGCCCCCCGGCGCGGCGACCTTGGGGCGATGAAACAAAGGGGGCTCTGTCAGCGCGGACAGTCTCTTCCCACGCCAAGGGCAAGTTCCCGCGAAGCGGAGGAGCGGGAAATCGGGGTGGGGCCGCCCTGACTGGCAACGCGTGTCCGGCCTCAGTTCCGTCCCGCCCGGGACTCCCGCCGCTCACCCGCCGATGCAGCTCATCGAGCGTTCGGGTTGCTGGAAGTCCTCCTCGCCGATGTGATGGCGGGCCTCCTTGCCGAGAACGACCGAACGGATCTCCTCCTCGATCTGGCCGTCGGTCGCGCCGCCGCGCAGGGAGGGTTTCAGGTCGTGTTCGTGGAGGCTGAAGAGGCAGGTGCGGAGCTGGCCGTCGGAGGTCAGGCGGAGGCGGTTGCAGTGACCGCAGAAAGGATCGGTCACGGGGGCGATGATCCCGATCTCGCCGTCACCTTCGGTGAAGCCCCAGCGGCGCGCGGTCTCGGCCTGGCTCGTGGGATCGACCGGCCGGAGATCGAATTTCGCCTGTAGTCGTTCAAGGATTTCACGTCCGGGGAAGACCAGCTCCTTCTGCCAGGCGCGCTTGGAATCGAGCGGCATGAACTCAATGAAGCGCATGGAGACCCCGTGTTCCCGGGCGAACTCCGCGAGCGGCTCGATCTCGTGGTCGTTGAGGCCGCGGATGATCACCGCGTTCACCTTGACGGGCGTCATGTCGAGCCGTTTGGCGATTTCAATGCCCTCCAACGCGTCCTCCAGGCCGTCTCGTCCGGCCAGCTTCTTGAAATTCTCCCGGTCGAGCGAATCGAGGCTGAAGGTGATGCGCCGGAGGCCAGCCGCCCGCAGCGCCTCTGCGCGTCCGGAGAAGGAGAAGCCGTTGGTGGTCAGGGCCAGATCCCGGAGGCCGTCGATGCGGGAGACGCCCGCGATCAGGGATTCGATGTTCCTTCTCAGGAGAGGCTCGCCGCCGGTCAGTCGCAGCTTCTCGATGCCGAGTCCGACGAAGATCCGCACGAGCCGCTCGATCTCCTCGAGCGTGAGGATCTCCGCCTTTGGCTTCCACTTCAGGACGATGGGCTTGTCGTCGGCATCGCCCGGTTCGCGGGGGGTGTTGTATTTCGTGCGATAGAAGTCCGCCGCAGCCTCGGTTTCCGGAAGGCAGTAGAGGCAGCGGAAATTACACCGGTCCGTGACGCTGATGCGGAGATCGCGCATCACGCGCCTGTGGGAATCCGCGAGAGGGCGCGCGCTCATGGGGCAACAACCGTGGTTTGATCGCCGACGCGCCGAATTGGCCCCGGACGGAACTTCAACCGTCGTCTCCGGGGTTATTCCGAGGGCGGCTTGGGCGGGGCAACCTTGACTTCGCCGTCGCGGGTCACTTCAACCTCGAGGCTGTAGTCGCGGGCGGGGGCGCGGCGGGTGATCGGGGCGGCGAAGCTCTTCTCCCGCAACAGTTGCGCGCCCTTCTTCTGGGAGCCGCCGCCAAAGATGCCCTGGCGGATCAGTTCCAGCCTGCGTTTGACGGAAAGCTGGCGTTTCAATTCCTTCACCTGCTCGCGCAGGAAGGCGAGGTCGTTGAGTTGCTTCTCCAGTTCGGCTTTCTCACGCTGCAGCCGCTTGAGTTCGCTGATGAGGAATTCGCGGTCGCCCATGGATTCGGCGAGCTCCTTCTCCTTGGTTTGAATGTCTTGGCTGAGCTTGGCGATGTTGCCCTGCAGTTCGTCAATCTGCTCGTTCAGGTTGCCGCGCTCGGTCTGGAGCAGGGCGATCTGCTGGTCCTTCTTGGAGATTTCCTTCTTGGCGAGCACGATCTCCTGCTCGGCCTTCTCGGCGCGCTGGGTGGTCGCGGCCAGTTCTTCCCGGGTCTTCTTGAGCTCCGTGCTGGTCTTGTCCAGTTCGGCGGATTTTTCGGCGAGTTTCTTCTGCTCCCGGTCCAGGTCCATCGACACCTTGTGGAATTGGTTCGAGGTCTGGGTGACCCTCTTCTCCAAGTTGACCACGGAGACCTGGAGCTGCTCGTTGGAGGCCTTCTGCTCGGCCAGCTCATTCTTGGTGCGGCTCAGGTCCACATTGAGCCCGTCGATGGTCTGGGTGTCGTCGGCTTTCTGCTGTTCGGCCGCCTTGGTCTCCTTGTCGAGTTTGACGCCCAAAACAACCGCGGCGACCGCGAGCGCAATGATGATGCCGATGGCAACTGGTGTCTTCATAAGATCGGCGATATTGCTGGCGGCCTGTTCCTTTGGCAAGTCCGCATCCGGGCTTTGAAACGCTGAAATTGCCCCCTAGATTCCGCCGATGAACGCCAACGAAGATCACCCCGGCCTGATCGGCAGCCTGCGCGCGTTGCCGTCGGCGGTCTGGGTTCTGGCGCTCGGGACGTTCATCAACCGGTTCGGGACCTTTGTCGTCCCGTTCCTTTTGCTTTACCTCGGCGAGGAGGGGTTTTCGATCGTGAAGGCGGGTTTTGTCCTGAGTTCCTACGGAGTGGGAAACCTGGCCGCCGCCTGGCTGGGAGGGTTTTTCACGGACCGGTTCGGACGGAGGAACACGACGGTTGTCTCCATGTTTTCGTCGGCCGTTGTCATGCTGGCCATTCCGCTGGCGGTTTCGGCGATGGCGGAGGCGGATTGGGGCGATATGGCCCGGCTCGCCTGCATGATGGGCCTGACCGCCCTGGCCGGGATGACGGCCGAAATGTACCGCCCGGCGAGCAACGCCCTGTTGACGGACATGGTGCCGGAGAAGAACCGCGTGACGGCGTTCGCCGTCTACCGGTTGGCGATCAACGCCGGTTGGGCCTTCGGTCCCGCCGCGGCGGGGCTGCTGGCGAAGTTCTCGTTCGTCTACCTGTTTCTGGGAGACGCAATCACCTCGGCGTTGTACGGGGTGGTCGCGATCTTCCTGTTGCCCCACGGACGACGAAGCGGGACAAGCGAACCTGTTCGTTGGGCTCCCGCGCTGCGGGCGATCCGCAATGACCGTCGCTTCCGCTTGTACATCTGCGCCGCCTTGGGGATCGGTTTCAGTTATTTCCAGACGCATTCAACGCTCGCGGTGCACGTGCGCGACGCCGGGCTTTCCACCGCCGACTACGGCCTGCTGCATTCCCTGAACGGCCTGATCGTGATCCTGTTCGAATTGCCGGTCTCGCCCTGGACGCAGCGCCAGTCGCCGAGGCGCGCGATGTCGCTGGGTTACGGACTGGTGGGCGTCGGCTTCGCGTTGACGGCATGGGCGCATGACCTGCCGTTCCTGGCGTTGACCGTGGCGATCTGGTCGGCCGGCGAGATCGTCAGCTTTCCGGTCGGCGGGGCCTACGTCGCGAACCTGGCCCCTGAGGACATGCGCGGGCGCTACATGGGGTTCATGGGATTCGTCTGGTCGGTGAGCGCGATCGTCGCGCCGACCTTGGGGACGTTCATCTACAACCTGAGCCCGACCGCCCTCTGGCTGTTGTGCGGCGCGGCCTGCGCATTCTCGGCCGGGGTGATGACCATCGATCCGGAGCGGCGGGCGCGATCGGAAACCTCTTAACCGAGAACCGAGAACCGAGAACCGAGAACCGAGAACCCGATTTCGCTCTTGGAGATTCACTGCCTCGCGCCGACAATCCCCGGCATGTTCGATGACGAAAAAGACGATCCGCTGAACGAGGAGCGCCTGCGGGGCCTGTTCGACAAAGCCGAGGCCGGCGATGTCGAGGCGCAGTATGAACTCGGCTGGCGGCACGCGCTGGGCAGCGGTTTCGATCTGGACGACGATATCGGCCTGCAGTGGGTGAGGACAGCCGCCGAGAACGGCCATCGTCTCGCGCAGAACAACATGGGCGCACGGCACGTTTCCGGCGATGGCGTGGAGAAGGACCTGGTCGAGGCCTACGTCTGGTTTTTCAAGGCGGCGAGCCAGGGCGACCGCAAGGCCGGCAAGAACTGTGACAGCGTCGCCTTGCAACTCTCGGAGGAACAGTTGGCCGAAGCGCGGAAGCGCGCCGGCGCGGTGGCGTGACCATGAGGCGATCAGGTTTGAAATTCCAAAGCATGGCGCGTGCGGGAGCATGGAAGGCTTGTCCTATGCGGGGAAGGTGGGGCGAACTGTCCCCAGTGAGCCGCGCTTGGACATGCTCACATCGGCTCAACGAGGAAGGTTCGCCCCAACGATCGTGAAACGCGCGCAATCCATCCAGGCGCTGGAGGACGGATCGACGATCTGGGATGTGCTGGTCATCGGCGGCGGCGCGACCGGACTGGCGACGGCGCTTGACGCCGCGGCCCGGGGTTTTCGGACGGCGTTGGTGGAGCAGGACGATTTCGCGAAGGGCACCTCGAGCCGGAGCACCAAGCTGATCCACGGCGGTTTCCGTTACCTGAAGCAGGGCAATGTGCCCCTGGTAATGGAGTCGCTGCGCGAACGCGGTCTCCTGTTGCGCAACGCGCCGCACATCGTTCGGCCCCTGTCCTTCGTCGTGCCGGCCTACCGCTGGTGGGAGGCGCCGTTCTACATGGCGGGGTTGAAACTCTACGATGCCTTGGCGGGGCGGCTGGGGATCGCCCCGGCGGATCTTCTGAATGGCGCGGAAGCCGCGGAGCTTGTCCCCACGATCGAGCCGGCCGGGCTGACCGGCGGCATCCAGTATTACGACGCGCAGTTCGACGACGCGCGTCTCGCGATCTGCCTGGCGCGGACCCTGGCGGACCTGGGCGGCGCGCCGGCCAATTATGTCCGAGTGGAGTCTTTCCTGAAGCGTGACGGCCGGGTGACGGGCGTCGTGGCGCGGGATTTGGAAACCGACGCGGAATTGGAGATCCGCGCCCGGGTCACGATCAACGCGTCCGGCGTCTTCACCGATGAACTGAGGCGCGAGGACGACGCCGAGGCCCCGGGGCTGATGATGACGAGCCAGGGCGTTCACATCGTGTTGGACCGGTCGTTTCTCCCGGGCGACAGCGCGATCATGATTCCCAAGACCGACGACGGACGCATCCTGTTCGCCATTCCATGGCGCGATCGTGTGTTGATCGGCACGACGGACACGCCCCTGCCGGAACCTTCCCTGGAGCCGCGCGCGCTGCCGGACGAAATCGAATTCCTCATCCAGCACGCCGCGCGCTATCTCACGAAGGACCCGACGGAATCCGATGTGCTGAGCGTGTTCGCCGGGCTGCGACCGCTGGTCAAGGCCGGCGATGGCAAGGACACCTCGAAGCTCTCGCGCAACCACCGGATCGTGGTGTCGGATTCAGGGTTGGTCACGATCACCGGCGGCAAGTGGACCACCTGTCGGAAAATGGCCGAGGAAGCCATCGATCGGGCGATCAAGGTCGGCGGCCTGGAGCGGCGGCCGGCGACGACGGAGGAATTGAAACTGCATGGAGCGGGTGAAGAGGTTGACTCCGCTGCAGGCGGCGATGCCCGCTGGCGGGATTATGGGACGGACGCGGCTCGGTTGGAGGAACTGGTCAGCGGGAATCCCGAATGGGGCAGGCCGCTTCATCCTCGACTGGATTGCTGCGCGGCCGAAGTCGTCTTCGGCGCGCGCCACGAGATGGCCCGCGATCTGGAGGATGTCCTCTCCCGCCGGACGCGGGCGCTGCTGCTGGATGCCAACGCTGCCGTGGAGATCGCGCCGCAGGTTGCGAAGCTGCTGGCGAAGGAGTTGGGGCGGGACAAGGCGTGGGAGAAGGAACAGGTCGGCGGGTTTGAGAAACTCGCTGGAGGCTACCGGATGCTTCCGCGATGAACCGGACGCTTAGTTCCGCCGTTGACGCCATCGGGCGCACGCCCCTGGTCGAGTTGAGCCGCATCACGCGCAGCCTTGAAGGTCGCATCCTCGCGAAGCTGGATCACCTGAATCCCGGGTTCTCGAAGAAGGACCGCATCGCCCGACAGATGATCCTGGACGCGGAGGCGGACGGCAGCCTGAAGCCGGGGCAGACCGTGGTGGAGTTGACCAGCGGGAACACCGGCACGGGCTTGGCGATCGTCTGCGCGGTGACGGGCCATCCGTTTGTCGCGGTGATGTCGAAGGGCAACTCGATGGAGCGCGCTCGCATGATGCGGGCCTTGGGCGCGGAGGTCGCGCTGGTGGACCAGCTTCCCGCTTCGACGCCAGGCCAGGTGTCCGGCGGCGATCTGGCGGAGGTGGAGCGCGTGGCGCGGGGGATTGTCGAGGAGCGCGGAGCCTTCCGCGCGGATCAGTTTCAATTGGAGAGCGCCTTTCGCGCGCACCGGTTGGGGACGGGGCCGGAGATCTGGGAACAGTCCGGAGGAATCGACGGCTTCTGCGATTTCGTCGGCAGCGGCGGGACTTTCGCCGGTTGCGCCGCGGCGTTCAAGGAGCGGCGGTCGGATGTGCAGTGCCACGTCATCGAACCGGAGGGAGCGGCCGTGTTGGCGGGGAGGGAGGCCGCAAATCCGAATCACCGCATCCAGGGCGGCGGTTATTCGATGCCGGATCTGAAGTTTATCAATCGCGCCCACATCGACGGTTTTTTCCAGGTTTCCGACGAGGAGGCCATCGAAGGCGCGCGGCGGTTGGCGCGCGAGGAGGGGATCTTCGGAGGCTTTTCCTCCGGGGCGAATCTCGCGGGCGCGCTGAGGCTGCTCGAGGGCCCGCTGCGCGGGAGGACGGTCGCGATGATCGTGTGCGATTCCGGGTTGAAATACCTGAGCACGGACTTGTGGGAGTGATCCGGCAAGCACCACAGAAAACACGGAATACACAGAAAGAAACAAAGGCGGGGGATGGCGGATGCAAACCAAGGAGCGGCGACATTCTTGCCGCCGTGGCCCTGAAGGGGCCAGGAGAGGCGTCGGGGAAGGCGGGCGTCGCGGGGGGGCAGGCAGGCGTGGTGTCATGCCCGCGCCTTTTTGCCTGCTGCGCGGTCAGGGCGACGGGAATGTCGCCCCTCCTTGAGCTTCGCCTTCCCGAGGTCGGCCTTCTACTCAGGCCAGAACGCCAGCGCTGCCAGCGCCACGACGTTGACATAACCGGCGGCAAGGATGTCGTCGATGGTCACGCCCCAGCCGCCGGGCATCTTCTGGCTGCCCTTGACGGGCCAGGGTTTGACAATGTCAAAGAAGCGGAAGAGGGCGAAGATCCCGATCAGGGAGGGCCAGCGTTCGAGGAAGAAATAGGAGACGGTCAGCGGCGCATCCAGCTTCACCGTGAGCCATGCGGCCCAGCCCAGGTAGCAGACGGGAATGGCCACGATCTCGTCGATGACGATGGAGCCGGGGTCGCGAAGCTTGAGGATCTTCTCCGCCTCGCCGCAGAACCAGACGGAGACCAATGTCGCCGCGATGCACCCGACGATCAGGGTGGAAAGCTCGCCCGGCCAGATCATCAAGGCGAACAGGGGGAAGCCCAGCAAGGTCCCGAAGGTGCCCGGCGCCCTGGGGATGCTGCCGACGCCGAAGCCCTTGGCGACCCAGACGGTGAAGTTGAAGCCGGGCTTCACCGGTCCTCCAGGTAGATTGCCCGGTTGTTCCAGAGGTAGAGCCCGCCGGACCAGATGGTGAGCGTCACGGCGGTCCATTCGGAGATCTCGGTGAACATCGGCGTCCAGAGTCCGAAGATCTTCTCGCCCCAGGCGACGCCGCCGGCGCTCCATTCCGGGTAGCAGATGAGGACGAGGTTGGCGGAGATGCAGACAATCTGGGAGATGGTCTTGTGTTTGCCCGCGCCCTCGGCGGCGAGGACGATGTTCTTGTTCGCAGCCAGGAGTCGGAGGCCGGTGATGGCGAGTTCCCGGGCGACGATCACCACGGCCATCCAAGCCGGCAACAGCATCTTGCCGTCCTTGTTCGGGTCGGCGTAGCCGACGAAGGCGATGAAGGCGGAGCACATCAGGATCTTGTCGGCCAGCGGATCCATGAGCTTGCCGAAGTCCGTGATCAGGTTGCGTTTCCGCGCGATGCGGCCGTCGAAGAAGTCGGTGAGGCTGGCGACAATGAAGACGACCAGGGCGGCGGACTTGCAGTGCGGAAAGCCAGCGAAGAGGACGACCATGAACACGGCCGTCAACGCAAACCGGCTGACCGTCAACTTGTTGGGCAGATTCATCTTTGTCCGCGCCTGCGGGCCAAAGAGAAAAGAGGTTGCGCCGGGGATTGTCCAGTCCGGGATGGGAGGAGGCAAAAGCTCCAAGTCCCAAGTTCCAAGCTCCAAGGAAGCTCCAAGGAAGCTCCAAGGAAGCTCCAAGGAAGCTCCAAGGAAGCTCCAAGGAAGCTCCAAGCTCCCAATCTCAAAGCCGGGCGTCCGGTTTCCGCATCCGCCGGCATTGATTTGCGACGGCGCCGGAGTTCTGTCAGGACTTGGATCGTCGGAGGCTGTTTGGAGCTTGGGATTCCGGCTTTCCCCAAGGCTTCGCTCAAGTCGTGGCAATGCTCGCAAGACACGACTTTCGTCGGGCAGGCGGGGCGAATTGTCTCCCATGAGCCGACGTGGGCATTCCCCAGGGCGGCTCACTGAGGACATTTCGCCCCACCCTTGCTGGCGTTTAGGCATTCATGCGCAGCGCTAGGTTTTTCCTCCCCCGCTTGACAGCAGCGTATCCACGCCCCGAGTCTCGGCGCGGATGAAAGTGTCTGAAGGGTTTCCCAAAGGTATACTGGTCCTGTTTGCCGCCACGGCGGCGGTGTATTTCGCGGCGTTCTACGGGATCGAGCATGCCCGCTCACGCAAGGGGCCGTGGACGGTCGGCTTCCTCCGCGATGCGGATGGCCGCCCGACGCTGCGGATTGATCAGGCGGGGCTGGGAATTGAGAACGTCCGGGTCGTCTTTCCCGAGGAGACGCTTCCATCGGAATTCAGGGCGACCAATGTCACCTTCGAGATACCGCATGAACCGCCGTTTGCGCTGCCAGTGGGGAATTGTTTTTTCGAGGACCTGACCACCTTGCCGGGGACGGTGACCTTGCGGCCGTTCAAGGGACACGAGGTGGAGATGCTTCCGAGAGCCTTGTTCGTGAACCGGAAGGAGTATCCGTGGGAGTCGGGAAAGACGATCGAGGTGTTCCAGACGAACCGGGTGCCGCATCTCTTGAAGGAAGACGGCGGGGAAGGCAAACGTTGATCGTTCGACGGAGGGCGCTTCGCGCGGCGTCCTGTTCATCCCCGAGAAGCGGCCGTCACAAACTTGACTTGCCGCCGACTCAATACTGGAAGATCGGGAGGTAGTGGTATTTCACGGAGAGGCAGAGGATGGCCATGCTGGTGCTGTAGATGCGGCCCGCGCTGCGCTCCTGGCTGTCGCCGCTGATCCAGGCGCCGTCGGATTCCTGCCGGGGGAGCAGGAGGCCGCGGGTGAAGAGAGAGGCCTTCTGCGCGTGGGTCTTGCCGCGTTTCTGCATGCCCTGCGCGTAGTAGTAGGTCCCGTAGAAGAACCACTTGCTGCCGTAGTCGACCGACTGCCGGCGGCGTCCGTCGGGCGCGGTCGCGTGGGTGAGTTCCATGAGCCAGTCGGTCACGCCAATGACCTCGGGCGCCTCATACTCACCGCAGACCTGCAGCGCGAGCAGGCCGGCGGCGGCGGTGGCGAATTCCGGGCCGCGGCCTGGTTGGTAGCCGAAGCCGCTCTTCATGTCCGTCGGGTTGCCCGCCGCGTCGCGCTCGGACTTGTAGCTCATCTTGAGATACTTGACCGCCTCGTCGATCGCCTGTTTGGGCACGGGCATGCCGGCGTTCTTGGCGGAGCGCAGGGCCATGGTCTGCCAGACGGTCACGGAGAGGTCGGCATCGCCGGAAGTCGGGGTGTAACGCCAGCCGCCCTGGAACTTCACGGCGTGCTTGCGGACGCGCTGGGAGCGGAGAATGAGTTCCACGGCCTTCACGCAGCGCTGCCGGATCAGGTCGTCCTGCCGCTTGTTGACGCCCATGCCGAGCATCTCGGAAAGGGACAGGGTGATGATGCCGTGGCCGTACATGCGCGAGCCGTCCTTGCGGCCGAAGTAGCCCTCCTGGTCCTGCCGATCCTCACGGACGAGGAATTCGATCGCCCGGCGCATGGCTTCGCCCTCGACCGTCTGGTCGCTGGGAAGGTGGCCGACGGAGGCCATGGACATCAAGGCCAGCGCGGTCATCACCGAGTGGTGCTGGTCGCGGCCGCGCTTGTCCACGAACGAGCCGTCCTCGTTCTGCTGGGTGATCAGGAAGGCCACGCCGTTGTTGACCGCGACATCGACTGCGTCCTTGCGGGGGATGATGGTCTGCGCGTGGAGCAGGGGAGTCCATATCACACAGGTCAACGCCACGAGCAGTGGCCAGATGCGGAAGCGGTTGACTTCCGTTGTCGCGCGTGGCAAGGCCGGTTTGCTTCGCCTGCCCGGCCCCCGTCGAGAACGCCGCATGGTTGCGCTGGCTGCGTTGGAGAAACTCATTTTCCGTCGTTGGCCTTCTTGGCGATGACCTTGAAGTAGGTTTCGACCATGGCGCGGTATTCTCCGTTGAGGTCCTCCTTGGGCGCGGCGAGGGCTTCGGCGACCTTGGGGGGCAGGCGGGCCCAGGCGTCGTCGTCCAGGTAGGGCATGTCGGGGAGTTCGCCGTTCAGGAGTTCCTCGTCCTGCGCGACCATCGGGGCTCCGGCGCCGTTGCCCTCCTGGGATTCCTGCTGCTTCTGGCCGGGAACCTTGCCGCCTTGCCGGGACTGGGCCATCTGGGCCTGTTGGGCCTGCTGGGCGTTCTGCAATGCATCCTTGGCTGCCTGCTGGGCCTTGCCTTCCTGGCCTTGGCCGTTTTGTTGGCCCTGTTTTCCATCGCCTTGCTGCTGGCCCTGTTTGTTGCCTTGTTGTTGGCCCTGCTGCTGACCCTGTTGTTGTCCCTGGCCCTGGTTGGCGGCGACCTGCTTGGTTGGGTTGAGGGCGGCGTCAATGCGGTCCAGGGTGCGGGCTTTCCACTGCGATTCCTCGGGTGAGGAGGAACCGGCCGCCTGCTGGCCCTGTTGGGCAGTCTGTTGGCCCTGTTGGCCCTGTTGGCCCTGTTGGCCCTGTTGGGCAGTCTGTTGGCTTTGCTGCCCCGGTTGACCTTGTTGGGCCTGTTGGCCCTGCTGGTTCTGCGTGGATTGTTGTCCCGCCTGCTGCTGTTGTCCCGCCTGCCCGTCCTGCTGTTGCATGGCTTGTTGGCTGTTGCCGGGATTCTCGCGGGGTTGCATGGAGGAGGCGAGAGGCAGGCGGTTGAGTTGCGCCTGGAGGGCGTCGCGGGCCTGCTCGACGGATTCGCGGGCCTGGTCGGTCTTGCGATTCTCGTTGGCGAGGTTTTCCTGGGCCTCGGGAATCTCCTTGTTGCCGACTTCCTGGGCGGCCTCGCCGATCTGCTCCAAGGCCTGACCGCTCGGGGTGTTCAGGCGGGTTTCGTGGCGGCCGGCGCGGGCGATGTCGGCGCCGGCCTGAAGGACCTGGTTCTGGAGGCGGGGCTGGAGGGCGGCGCCATCTTTTCGGGCGCTCTGCTCGGCGGCGGCGTGGCGTTCGAGGTTGCGGGCCAGTTGGCGGGTCTCGGAGGCGAGCTTGCCGGCGCGATCGGCCTTCTCGGAGGCGAGTTGCTGGGCGGCGTGGGCCGCTCCGGATTCGGCGCTGGTGGGCGGAGCCTTCCGCTTGGCTTCGCCGGCCTTGTTGGCGGCGGCGAGCAGTTGGTTCTTCGCCTGCTCGATAGGCGCGGCGAAATCCTCAATCTGCTTGGCCAGCTCCTCCGCGGGTTTGCCGAAGTCCTGCGGGGCCCTCCGGCCGGCGTCCTTGAGCGCATCGCGGGCGGCTGCGATCGGCTGTTCCGCCTCGGCCTTGGCGGCGGCGGCCTCGGCGTTGATGCGGGGCACGTCGAGTTCCTCCATCTTCTTGAGCTCATCGGCGATCTCCCGGAGGCGTTCACGCGCCTGGGGGGCTTCCTTGGCGGCGTCGGCGGCTTCGCCGAGATCGCCGGCGAGTTCGTCCTCGCGCTCGGCGGCCATCTGGAGGTTGTTGCTGGCGATGAGCAGTTCGCGGTCGGCGATGCGGGCGAGTTCGCGCTGCATTTCGGAGTCGGTCTTCAGCTCTTCCTCCAACTGCGCGAGCATCTCCTCAGGCGTCTTCTTCTGCATCTCGGCAAGCTGTTCGGCCTTGCGGTATTCGTCGTCGAGGCCGCTCTTGATGCCGAGGTCCTCCTCGGCGGCGCGGAGTTCCTCGCGGGTCTTGGCGACCTCCGCGAGTTCGCCGTTCTCGACCGCCTCGAAATGCTTGGCCAGCTTGCGGAGGCGTTCGGTGAGTTCCTTCTGGTGATCGGCGGCGCCGGCGAGGGCCTGGCGTCGCATGGCGGCCTCGGGCGCGCGGGCGGATTCGCGCAGGGCGTCCTCGGCCTTCTTGGGGGGATCGGCCAGGAGGGCGACGGCGTCATCCGCGTCGCGCGCGCTGGCGCGGCCCTCCTGCTCGGCCATGTCCTGGACGTTGGCCTCGCGGCGGAGGGCGGACTGGATGTCCTCGACCTGGTCGCCGATGTCCTCCTGGCGGGCGAGGAGTTGGGCGGGACGTTCGGATTCGGGGGCTGTGCCTGTGGGGGGCAGGGAGGCGTGTTCCGTCCGGGTGTCCTTCTCCATCTGTTCAGTTGCGCGGGCGAGGCCCTCCATCATCTCGCTGAGCGCGGGAGCCATGCCCTCGACGGTTTGGCGGGCCTCGGCGAGGGCGGGCTGCGCCTTGCCTTCGACGTTGTTCAAGGCGCGCTTGAGGTCGTTGAAACGGTCGGCCAGGGGGCGGGCGACTCGATCGGCCGAGGTGTTGCGCTGCGCGGTTTCGCGGTTGGCCATCTCGCTGTCGATTTCCTTGCGGCTGTCGGCGCGGTTGGCCTCGTTCATGGCGTTGACGGCATCCTTGGGCAGGCCGGCCTGTTGCAGGCGTTTGGCTCCTTCGCGGAGGTCCTGGTCGAGGCTGTCCCATTCCTTGGGGCGGGCGGTGGAGGAGGCGGACTGGGTGGCGTTCCAGCGCTCTTCCTCGCCGATCTGCTTGGCGCTCCGGATCATGCCGCGCAGTTCGTGGCCGGCTTCGAGCGCCTTGTAGGCCTTTTCCAGTTCCTTCATCGGGGCGGTGGCGGCCTTCTCCGGATCCTCGCCGGCGTTGGCGGCCCGGAGGGCGGCCATGGCCTGCGAGGTCTTGGCGGCGTCGGCGACATGCTGGGAATCGGCGTCCTGGCGCTTCTCCTCGAAGTCTGCCTCGTCCTTGAGTTGCGCGATGGCCGCGCGCCAGTCGTGGGCGGCCTGCTCGCGGGCCTTGTCGTCGGGATTCCGGGTGAGGGTCTCGGCGGCCCTGCGGGCCTGGGCGACCTTGTCGGATCCCCGGCCGGCGGAGCGGGCGAGGTCGCGGCGGGCGTTGTCGGCGCGGCGGGAGAGTTCGCGCTCCAGGCCGCGGAGGGCGGAATGGGCGGATTCGGTGGCGTGACGCAGGCGGTCGGAGGGGGAGGCGATCTCCGCGCCGGGCGCCTCGTTCTCCAGCGCCTTTTCGAGGTTGGCCCGGTTCTCGGCGAGGTTGTCGAGGGGGCGTTCGACCTTGCGCGCCTGGGAAGAGGGGAGGTTCTTCTTCAACGAGGTCATGGCGTCTTCGACCATGCGGGTCTCGTTGACGGCGGAGCTTTCGCGACGCGCGAGGCGTTCCCAGACCAGGTCGCCATTGTCGGCGGCCTCCTTCTTGGCGGCCTCGTTCATGCGGCCCTGTTCGTGGGCGAGATAGTTCAGGTTTTCGGCGACATTCGCGGCCTCGTCGGCGGCGAGGAGGTCATTGAACCGCTGCTCCAGGGCGCGGGCCTTGGCGGCGGTCTTCTTGGCGGCCTCGGCGGCCTCGTTCGCCGCTTCGGCGGTGGCGGCGGCGCCCAGGGTCAGCTTTTCCGCGCTCTTCCGGGCGAGCTCGAAATCCTCGTGGCGGAGTTCGCTGAAGGCGCGGCCGGCGAGTTTCAGATCCTCGGCCTCCCGGCCGGCGACAGAGGCGGCGAGGGAATCGCCGAGCTTGGCGTGGACGAGTTCAAGTTGTTCCTCCAGCTTGGCGGCCGCGGTCTGGGCGGCCAGCGCGGCCTGCTCCTTGCGGCCGGCGTCGTCGGCTGCGAAGGCGGGCTGCGCGACTTCCTGCAGCGTCTTGCGGAGGAGTTCGGTCTCCTCGGAGAGCTTCTGCAGGGAGTCGTGCAGTTCGCGTTTCACCTTGAGGGCCTCCATGCGCTTGGCGTCGAATCCCGGCGAGCTGACCTGCAGGGTGAGTTTCGAGGACTGGCCCTTGCTGCCGCGGAGGTCGTGGGCGACGAGCTTGAGAACGATCTGGTCGCCGGGGGAAGCCTGCAGTTCGAGCAGATCGAGCCGGTGGCTGACCTTCACCTCGCGGGCGCGCTCGGAGCTGAGCGGCAGGGTCTGCGTGGCGCGGCGCGGCTGCGTGATCGCGAGGCTGACGTTGGTCAGGCCGAGGTCGTCGGCCGCGGAACCGAGGATGTGGATGACCTCGTCGGGCTGCACGATCATGTCGGTCTTGGGCGCGTCGAAGCCGACGGTCGGGATGAGGTCGGCCAGCGGGTTGATCTCATAGAAGGGGCTGAACTCGTTGTTGAAGCCGGTTTCCTCGGAGACGAGCCAGACTTGGTAGGTCCCGGCCGTGTGCATGGGGACCTGGACCTGGAACTTCCGGCGATCGGCGGAGGCGGAGATGAGAACGTTCGTGGTCTTGCGCCCTTTCAACTCCATTCGCAGTTCGCCGCCGGTGATGGGCTGGTCGGTCTCGAGGCCGAGATCAACGACGGTTCCGTTGAGGGCTTCAAGGTCGCCGTTCTCGTCGGTCTCGGTCCGGGGTGGGAGTTGGGAGTAGGCGGGAAAGTTGTATTTCTTGTTGAAGGCGGTCACGTGCGGACGGCGGCGGGTCTCGATGCGGTAGAGCTTGGTGATGGCCGTCCCGGCGCGGACGCGGAATTCCACGGCTTCGGTATCGGCGGACACGGAGGCGGAATACTGCCGGTCCCCGACGAGGGACATCTCGACGCGGTTGTGGTCCGTGCGGTCGCCCTCGTGGAAGGTCTCGATCTCAACCCGGCCGGGTTCCTCGCCGGAAAGCTGGACGAGCACCGGGACGTCGTCTCCGAGGGGGACGAGCGTTTCGATCTTCGTGGGTTCGAGAAGGGTGATGAGGACGTTGGAGACGCGGTCGATGTTGGCCATGGGGACGATGGCGCGGGCGACAAGCTGGCCAAAGCGCAGGCCGGGGATCACGAACAGGAACCCGAACACCGCGACCACGGCGACGGCGCTGTAGAGCCATTTCGAGATGAGGCGCCGGGGGAGTAGTTGGTCGGCGTCCACATCCTCCATGCGGGAGGCGACGCTGCGCTGCAACACCTCACGGAAGACCTCCGAATCCCAGCCCTCGTCGGGTGTCTCGCCGAACTCGACGGCGGAGATGAGGTCCTCGCGCAGGTCGGGTCGGGTTTTTTCGAGGATGCGGGCCATCTCGCGGGCGTCGGGCGCCTTCAGGAGGAAGCGCAGGCAGCCGCGCCAGACGATGATCGCGGGAGCCAGCCAGGCGATGGCGCTGAGCGCGTAACGCGCGGGGTCCGGGAGGATGAACAGGCGATCGACGATGGCGATCGCGGTGATGCCGCAGAGCAGGGTGACAAGGCCTTCGGCCACGCCGCGCGCGAGGATCAGCGAGCGCCAGCGCCGGCCGAACTCCTCAAGCTTCTCGGCGATCAATGGGTTGAGCGAGGATGACATGGGAAATTCGGGGTTACGTCGTTCGGAACCGGCGGCGAATGTAGCGCCTTTGGGAGGAGAAGGGGAACCTAGATTTGGGGGGGGTGACCGGAGATCTGAAATCTCAGATTTGAGATTTGAAACCTGAGATCGCGAGATGGCAGGGAAGGACTGTCTTGCTGCGTATCCGCGCGGCCGGCGGCGGCTTGTCGGGCGTGGCGCGGGTGGCTAGGCTGCCGCGCATGTCCCCCGCCAATCTTTTCATTCTCGGAGCGCCACGCAGCGGCACCAGCCTGATGGCGGGACTTTTCTCGGAGGCGGGCTTTTTTCAAGGGGAGAATTTTCTCCCGGCGGACGGGAACAACCTTCACGGCTATTTCGAGTCGCTCGACATCCTGGACGTGAACGAGGCGTTGTTGAAACCGTTGGTCCGGCGTCTGCCGATCCGGGTGTGGGAGTTTCTGAAGGGGCGCGGCTGGGAGGGCGCGTTGAGGCCGGTTTTCCCCTGGTTGACGCCCTACGGAAAACGATTCTTGTCGCACTTTCCCAGCGACATGAAGATCCCCGGGCCGGCGCCGGAACTGAAGGAGCGGATGCGCGGTTTTGTTCTTCGCCGGCCGTTTTGCCTGAAGGATCCCCGGTTCAGCTACACGTTTGCCCTGTGGCGAGAACTGGCGCCGGAAAGCCGGTTGGTCTGCCTTGTGCGCGACCCCTATGTGACCGCGCGCAGCATGATCGGTTTTGGCTGGCCGTTGAGTCCGCGGGCAGCGTTGAGGAGCTGGGAATGCATTTATCGGTTCATCCTCGCGAACCGGGACGAGGACGACCCTGACTGGCTGTTCGTCCATTACGACCAGATTCTCAGCGGCGAGGCATTCGACCGATTGGAGGCGTTTGCCGGAGTGGGGTTGAAACGCGGGTTCGTCGATGCGAAATCAAATCGCTCGAGGGCCTTGGATACGAAGGGTGAGGCCTCGGTCGATGAACTGTATGGCCGGTTGTGCGCCTTGGCGGATTATCGCGTCGAGTGCGGATGAGCCGTAGCGACGGGCGCTTTCATTCTTCGGCCGGCTCTTCGGGACGCGCGGCGAGCCATTGGAGCGCGAATGGAAGGACTGTTTCCGCGATCCGCTCGTGGCCGGTTTCATTCAGATGGCGACCGTCCTCGAACCAGATGGTGTCGTCGGTTTCCGTCAACGCGGCGCGCAGGTCGATGAAGGGGATATCCAGGTCGTGGATGATCCCGTTCACTTTGTTGTGCGCGTGGTCGTGAAACGAGGGGAGGTACCACGGACCGGCGATGGAGCCGAGCACGGCGAATCGAACGTCGCGCCGATCGCACGCGTTCTTGACCTCGGTCAGCATGTCGCGGACGCAGTTCCAGGCCTGGTTCTCCTTTCCGAAGAGCCTTCCCAATGACCAGTTAAGACCGCGCAGTTTGCCGATGGGGCGACAGTCCGGGGTTTTCAGCGTCCAGCCATCGGCGGCGCGATGGCAGGAGTTCAGGCGGATGGACCCTGGTCCGGTCCGTTCGCGCCGCTTCCAGATCCAGGTCGTCTGCATCCAGAGGAATTCGGGCCGCACCTGGTAGATCAACGCTTCGACGTTGCGCTTCTCGAGCAACTTGTCCACCGACCTCAGATGGTCGCCGGGTTCGTGGGATTCGAGGCTCGCCAGATGGACGCGAAGCCTGGCGTCCCGCGCGGATTTCACCCGTTTCGCGAGGACGCGGTGATAGACCTTGCTGAGGGGGATCAGTCCGTAGCCGGTGTTGAGGCAGCCTCCGGCGATGCCCAGGCGAAGTCGTTTCATCGGTCGACGGAGTCTGCGGCGAGATGGGCCTTGGCCGCGAGATATTCGTGGGGCGGAATGAAGCGGTCGCCGATGACGGCGAAGCTCCGCTTGCGCCGGGTGTTTTCCTCGAACAGGCGGATGGTCTCCACGGCGAAGGCCCGGGCTTCAGCGGGCGGCCAGGTCGGGGAGATCAATTCCATCTCCGCCGGCTCCACATGGGAGGTCAGACATTCGGTCTGGTCCCGGCCCAGCGTGGAAATCCCGGCGGGACCGGAACAGATGAAGCGGGTCATCGACTTGATCTTCAACATCTCGCCCTGGTCGGCGACGTGGCCGGCCGGGGTCTGGGAGAAGCGGGCGCCGGCCTTGTTGACGGCGCAGGCTACCCGCCGGGAGACGTTCCAGAACAGCTCGGAGTTCATCGGCGGAATGGGCCACAGCCCGATGTCCAGGGCGTAGTCATACCAGCCGAAGTACGCGCGCTCTGGATTTCCAGGGCACGCGGCCAGAATCTCCGGAATGCGGTCCAGCGCCGCGCCCACCTCGATGATCGGGGTCATCGAAGCCAACGCGTCGCGGCCGCAGGCTTCCGAGATTCGGGAGGCCGCCCACCGGACGAAGTCGCCCGATTCAGCCTTGGGAAGCGAGATGTGGAGCGGCAGTCCCCGGCGGGTCCATTCGGCCAGCGCCGTCAGGTCGTTCTCGAAATGCGGCGAGCCCAGAGTGTTGATCCGGATGACAACGGCTTCACTGACAGAGGAAGGCGGGAAATCGGCGGCCACCAGACGCAGCCCTTCGCGGGCCTCGGCCTTCAACCTGCGCGTGCGGTCTTCATCGAACACGCACATGGCGCTGTCTTCCAGGTCGAGGATCACGCCGACGCCCTCTTTCAGCAGCTCAGGGATACGGCGCCGAGCCGCGCGGGGGCGCGTCATGGGAACGTGTTCCTGTATCTCGAATGGATCCGGCGTCATGTTTTTTCAGCGGATGGGGAAGGCGGCGGAATGGGAACGGAGAAAGACGCCGACGGCAAGGAATTCGTGCGGTGGAATGGAGCGTGTTCGACGTTGAATACGGGACGCTGACCGAAGAGGATCAGGCCGCCGTGGCGGCCGAAGCTCTGGCGACGCTCGATTCGGGAGAAACCTCGGGGAGGGCATGATTTGAGATTTGAGATTTGAGATTTCATGCCAGGTTGGCACGGAACATGCCCACGTTCCTCCCGTGACCTACAAGCGCTTTGAAGACCTCCCTGTCTGGCAGTCGGCCGCCGATTTGTATGAACGCGTCGAGGAGCTGTTGGAGAAGCAGTCCTTCTCCGCCACGCGGGGCTTTTGCGACCAGCTCGACCGCGCCGCCCTTTCCGTCTCCAACAACATCGCCGAGGGCTTCGAGCGCGGCACGACCGCCGAACTGCTGCAGTTCATCTACATCGCGCGGGGCTCCGCCGGGGAAGTCCGATCCATGATGATCCTGAAAGCTCGGCGTGCCCGCAAATCCGGTTGGTCCGCCGATCTCAAATCTGAAATCTCAGATCTCAGATCCCTCGCCGAATCCTGCGCCCGCCAACTTCGCGCCTGGGCCGACTCGCTCCAGAATTCGGAGGTGAAAGGCCAACGCCATCTCAACGACAGGTCTCGCGCGTCGGACGACCAGAGGAAGCGCGCCGCCGCCGTGTCCGAGAAACTCCTTCAGAACCTGCCTCCCGATCACCCCCTCCGCCGCGAACGCGAGCAACGCGGCAGGATTTGAGATTTCAAATTTGAGATTTGAGATTCGCCCGTCCTAAAGCATTCCCGCGCGCTTGCGGACGGCCCACTCGATGGTGAGGAGCAGGACGATCGGGACAAACCACCACCAGCTTTGCCAGAGCAGCAGTTCGGTTTCGACGATGCGGCCCTTGCTGAGGGGCTTGAGGCGGTCGATGAGGCGGTCGATCTCCTCTTCGCGGAAGAACTGGCCGCCGGAGCCGTCGGCGACGTTGCGCATGAGTTCCTCGTTGGCCGCGAGGTTGGCCATCTCGCCGCCGCCGGAGGCCTGGACCGTGAAGAAGGTCTTCGCCTTCATCTGGTCCTCGGGCAGGCCGTCGACGCGCACGTTGATCTCATATTCGCCCTCGGTCAGCGCGGAGGTCTCGCCGCGGAAGATGCCGCCGGAGTTGGAGTCGGCCTCCAGCGCGACGGAGGCGACCTTCTCGCCCTGGCTGAAGATCTGGGCCTCGGCCTTGGCGTTGAGGAGGAGGCGTCCCTCGGCGTCCTTGAGCCGGGCGCGGATGCGCGCGCGGTCGCCGGGTTTGTACATGAGCGGTCCGGTGTCGAGGGCGACGTATTTGTCTTCGACCGGGAAGGAGGGTTCCATGATCCAGCGGGCGACCTGGTTCCAGAACTTCTGGTGGTAGAGGTCGCCGATGTCGTAGCGCCAGCGCCAGGATTCGTCGTGGCCGATGTAGAGGGTGCGGCCGGCTCCCTGGCGGCGAAAGACGACCGCGTCGACGGAGCGGCCGGCGGCCGTCGCCTGCATGAGAACCTCCGAACCGGGCAGGGCGACGGCGGGAGCCACGAAACGCGGGCCGGGGAGGCTGGACCAGATGCGCTTGTTCTGCTCGGCGCCGGAGACGAGGCTGACGGGGCCGGCGACGCTGTCGCTGGCGGTGAACTCCATCTTGATGTCATTCCCGGTGAGCGAGCCGGTCTGCCACTGGACGGGGAAGAGGTTGCCGAGTGCGGTGCGGCGGTAGAAGGCGAGCGGGGTGCGGCGGCCGTCGAGGAAGATGATGCCGCCGCCGCGGTTCTCGACATAGTCGTTCAGCCACTGAAGCTCCTCGGGACGAAGCATGGTCATGGGCAGGTCGCCGAAGACGATCAGGTGGTAGCTGTAGAGGGTCTCCAGATCATCGGGGAACTGGCCTTCGAGCTTGCCTCGTCGCCAGGGTTTTTCCTCGCCGCCGCCGCCGGCGAGCAAGGCGCTTACGTCCCAGGACTCGTCGCGCTCCAGGGCGTTGCGCAGGTAGCGAAACTCCCAGCGGGGACGGCCTTCGAGGATCAGCATGCGGGGCTTCTCGGTGATGGCGGCGAAGCGCAGGGGGCGGCGGTTGTTGGAGACGTCCTTCTCCCCGGGGAGTTCCGTCAGCTTCACCTGGAAATCCAGCGGCACGGCGGCGATTTTGAGGTCGCTGTCGCCGGAATCGATCTGTCCGGAGACGAGCTTCTTGATGGGGAAGTCGTAGGGGACGGTGCGTTGGGGGTTGCGTTCGGTCAGCAGTTCCTTCTCCCAGACAACCTTGCCGTGGTGTTCGATGGAGACGACGAATTTCTGCCCGGAGTCGAGGTTGTCGGCGATCTTGATCGTGCCCTTGGCGCGGGATTCGTGGAAGACGGAGTCGGGAGCCTCGACCTCGATGATCGACAGGTCCTGCGGCGGAATGGCGGTCCCGATGCCGAGGGTGAAGACGGGGATGCCGCGGTTGCCGAGGATCTTGGCGAGGTTTTCCGGGGAGTCTCCCATGTTGTGTCGGCCGTCGGAGATCAACAGGGCGGCGACGTTGTCGTCGGCTCCCAGTTCCGAGGTCCGTTCCCGCAGGCCGGAACCGAGGTCGGTGCTGACGTCGTTGGTCGAGACAGTGAAGGCGTCGAGCAGTTTCTCCATCGCCTTGTCGTGGTCGCCGCTTGAGGTCCAGAGCGCCTCGGTCTCGTTGCCGACGAGCTTGAGCATCTCGACCTCATGTGTCTCGGTGAGGTGGTCGAAGACGCTGTCGCCGTCGAAGAGATGCGCCTGCGCCCGGTCCCAGCGGCTGAGGCCGTCGAATTTCGTGAGGGCCTCGGTGAGCCTGGAGCCGCCGGCTTGGGCGAGGCGGGCGGCGTAGGCGTCGAAGGCCTCGGTGACGAGGCGGTTCCATTCCTGGGCCTCGCGGGCGAGTTTCTGGAGGTCGCCGACGTACTTCTGCGCATTCCGTCCGACGGGCATGCCCGCATGGTTGGCGGCGGGTTCCACCAGGTCGCGTCGCAGGCGCTGCTTCAGGGAGACGAATCCGGGCCAACTTCCGCCGCGCAGATCGTCGAGGGCGGCGGCGGTCTCCTTGGCGGCTTCCGCCAACGCGGCGGCGGTCGCTGAGATGTCCGCTCCGGTGGCGTTCGCCTCAATGGACTTCGCGATCTGGGCCATGCCGGCGGCGGCATTCGCAGCCTTGCGGAACGCGGGATCGACCGTGTCGTCGTCCAGCCAGCCGAGCCGGGAGGCGATCAGCAGCTTGCGGCTCAATTCCATCTGCGCGTCATCGACGCCCATGCTTTTCGAGGCGTCCACGAGGATCAGCAGGCGGGCGAGATCGCCGACGATCTTGCGTTGGTTCAGGACGGGGCCGGTGAGGATCATGAAGAGCAGGAACACCACGAGAGCCCGGACCAACGGGAGAAACCAGGAAAGCGAGTCCTGTCGCGCGCGGGTCTCGCGGCGGTAGAAGCGCCAGGTGACCACGGACAGGGCCAGCCCGGTGGGGATGGCCCAACCGAGCGTCCAGTCGCCCAGAAATCTCAGGTCGAAATCCATGTCAACGTCGGTCGCCTATGCGTTGCTGCAGCCAGAGTTCAAAGAAAACGAGGATCAGGACGGCCCAGAAGATCGGGCGCCAGATCTCGCGGCCAAAGCGGCGGTGTTCGTCCAGTTCTCCGTAGGCGTCGGCCGAGCGGACGAAGGAGGCGCCGAGGTCTTCGGCCATGGCCTCGACGGCCGAGGTCTCCCAACGACGCAGGTCGGACTCCTCGCGCGAGGTGTTGACGACGAAGTGGATGATCTCCTTGTCCGGCCCGGTCATGACGTAGAGCCCGGGGCGCTGGGTGTCCGTGAATTCAGCCAGGGCGCGTTCCTCGCGTGCGCGGATCTTGATCTCATGGGAGCCGCCGGACGGATCGGTCACGGTCGCGGTCTTGTCGGCGGCCTCCTTGGGGAAGATGGCGGCGATGGGTTTGCCGACATCGACGTTGCGCGGCGGGTAGACCGTGGAAGCGAGGTAGGTGACGAGCTGCTGCATGAGCGGAAGGTAGAAGGGGCGGGCCGGGAGGTTGCTCCAGTCGCCGTCGGCGGGCGTGGAGCACTGGATGACCAGCCCTTCGCCGTACTTCTTTTCCACCAGGAAGGGGTCGCCGCTTTCGAGTTTGGCGATGACGCTGACGCTGGTGTCGGCGGGGCGCAGCTTGAGTTTGCGCCAGAGGTTGATCTCGCCGTCTCCAAGGTTGCCGTTGCGCGGGTCGTTGAACATCTCCAGCGCGGTGTGGGTGTGGTGGGAGTTGACGATCCTGGTGGCGGCGGCGGAGTCGTTGATGGAGCCGGCGATGTCGAGCCAGGGCAGGGGCAGTAGGCCGCCGTCGAGCGCGGCCATGACCTGGTTGTGCCATTGCGCGTTCACGCGGTCGCCCGGGAAGATCAGCAGGCCGCCGCCCTCGCGCACGAACTGCTGCAGGGATTTCAACTGGGCGTTGTCGAGTTCGCGGACGTTGGCCAGGACGACGACGCGTTGATCCTCGAGGGCGCGGGCATTCAGCAGACGGGGCTGGATCACGGTGGGTTCGATGAGGTCGCGCAGGTCCGCCTTGGCCTCGCCATAGGGGCGCAGCGCGATTTCGAGGAAGTCGGTCTCGCCCTTGAGCGGTTGGGGGTTGGGGTCGCCGTTGACGAGCAGGACGGGGACCTTGTCCCAGACGGGGATGCTGGCCTGGTAGGCGTTGTCGGCGGAAAGGGTGTCGGCGTCCGCGAAGACCTCGATGGTATGGGAGCCGGCGGTCTCGAAATCGTGGGTGAAGAGGACCTGGGTTTCCTCGTTGGGACCGAGTTCGATCTGGGTGCGAAGGCGCTCCTTGCCGTCGACGCGGAAGTAGACCTGCAGGGCGCCGTAGGTGCGCTGGCCGAAGTTGCGGACGTTTGCGCGGATGTTGATGGGCTGGCCCACGCCGAGGATCAGGCGCGCAAAATCGAGCGATTCGACGCTGACGTTCTCGGCGTCGGACTGTCCGACCTGCATGAAGGTCAGCCGCGGGGGCAGGGGGGCTTCCTGGAGCAGGGACATGATGCGGCGGCGCTCGGCGTCCTCCTCTTCCGGCCAGCTGACCTTCTGGAAGTCGCTGACGACGACGATCTCGCGGTAGGGATGCTGCATCTTGGAGATCGTGGCGACGGCGTTTTCCAGGGACTTGACGGACTCGGCCTTGCCGAAGCCGGCGTCGGTCTGGTTCAGCTCACGCGACAACCGGGCATGGTCGCTGGTGGGCTGGTCGAGCAGCATGCCTCCCTCGCCGGACATCAGCATGACGGCGACGTCCGAGCCGCGGGCGATCTTGTCGAGCAGTTGACCGGTTTCGTCCCGGGCCTGGGCGAAGTTGCCGTTGGCGCGGCCGCCGGCCTCCATGGAGTAGCTGTTGTCGAGCAGGATGACCTGGGAGCTGCGGGCGGAGCCGACCAGGGCTTCGATGCCCTTGAGCACGGGGCGGGCGAGGGCGAGCGCCAGCAGGGCCGGGATGAGGCAGCGAACGAGAAGGAGGAGCAGTTGCTCCAACTGCAGGCGGCGGGTGTTCTCGCGCAGCGCCGCATCCAGGAGGTGCATGGCGCCCCAGCGCACGATGCGGAAGCGGTTCCGGTTGATCAGGTGGATGATGATCGGAATGCTCGCCGCGGCCGCGCCGCCAAGGAGGATGAGATTCAGGAACGTCATCCTCTTCGCTGCCGCCGCGTCAGGTAGTGCGCCAGCGCGTCGGCGTAGGGGCGGTCCGTGGTCATCGTCGTGAAGTCGATGCGGTGCCGGTTGCAGCCGTCGGTCAGTTCCTTCTGGAACTTCCTCAGGTTTTCCAGATAGACCGCCCGGAAGTGCGCCGGGTCGATCATGCGGAACTCGTCCTCCTGTTCGGCTGATTCAAAGCGCGTCCACTGCTTGAAGGGGAACTCGACTTCGTCCTTGTCCATGATCTGGAAGACGAGGATCTCGTGCTTGGAATGGCGGAACTGGGCCAGGGCCTGGATGGTGTCCTTCACCTCGCCGAAGCAGTCTGAGATGATGATCAAGAGCCCGCGGCGGTGGATGCGGGGAGCTATCGCCTGGAAGACCGTTCCCAGCTCCGTCTCGCCGCCGGGTTCGGTGGTCCCGAGTTCGTTGAGCATCATCTTGAGATGGGGGACGCCGGACCGCTGGGGCAGGAAGGTTCGCGCCCTGGTGTCGAAGGTGACCAGCCCCACGCTGTCGCGCTGCTGCAGCATCAGGTAGGCGAGGGACGCCGCCAGTCGGGTGGCGTAGTGGTGCTTGGACACGCCCTCGCCCTGGTAGGACATGGAGCCGCTCACATCCAGCAGGATGGTCGCGCGCAGGTTTGTCTCCTCCTCGAACTCGCGGACGTAGTAACGGTCCGTCTTGCCGAACACCTTCCAATCCAGCCGGCGGATTTCATCGCCCTGCACATATTGGCGGTGCTGGGCGAACTCGATGCTGAAGCCCTTGTGCGGGGACTTGTGCAGGCCGGAGAAGAACCCCTCCACCACCAACCGCGCCACGACCTGGAGATTCGACACCTTCTGGAGCTCCAGCGGCGTCATGAAGTCGGACAGGTGGGCCATGGGGTGGGTTTCTCGGTTTCCGGTTGTCAGTTTTCAGTGTTCGGAGCGGAGGGGCGGCGGAGGGTTGGAGGGTTGGAGTTCCGGAGTGGTTGGGCGAGATTCATTCGGAGACCGGGTGTGACGCGTTGCTTGTCCAGGACTCCATGGCTCCAATACTCCGGTTCTCCATCCCTCCGCTTCAAAGCACGCTCGACGCGGCGCCGCTGGGGGTGGCTTCGAGGATGCGCCCGATGATGTGATCGACATCGATGCCCTCGGCCTCGGCGGTGAAGGTCGGAACGATGCGATGGCGGAGGACCGGGGGAGTCAGGGCCACGATGTCATCGACCGTGACGTGGAGGCGTCCCTTGAGAATGGCGCGGACCTTGCCGCCGAGCACGAGCTGTTGGCAGGCGCGCGGTCCGGGGCCCCAGGCGATGAGGTCCTTGACGAAGGCTTCCGCGCCTTCCTCGCCCGGGCGGCTCTTGCACACGAGGTCGAGGACGTATTCGGTCACGTGTTCCGGCACGGGCACCTTGCGGACGATTTCCTGGCAGCGGACGATCTCCTCCGCGGAGATGACGGAATCGATGCTGGGCTTGTAGGCGCTGGTCGTCCGGCGGATGACCTCCCGCTCCTGCTCGCGGCTGGGATATTTCATCTTCACGTGGAACATGAAGCGGTCCTTCTGCGCCTCGGGAAGCGGATAGGTTCCCTCCTGCTCGACCGGGTTCTGCGTGGCCAGCACGAAGAATGGCTCCTCCAGCGGGGTGGTCTCGCCGCCGACGGTGACGGAGTGCTCCTGCATGGCTTCCAGCAGGGCCGCCTGGGTCTTGGGAGGGCTGCGGTTGATTTCATCCGCCAGGATCATCTGGGCAAAGATGGGTCCCTTGAGGAAAACCAGTTTTCGGCGTCCGTGCTCGTCCTCCTGGATGACGTCGGTGCCGGTGATGTCGGCGGGCATCAGGTCGGGCGTGAACTGCACGCGGTGGAAGCTCAGGTGCATGGCGTCGGCCATGGTCTTGACGATGTAGGTCTTGGCCAGGCCGGGCACGCCCTCCAGCAGGCAGTGGCTGCGCGCGAAGATGGAGATCAGAATCTGCTCGATGACCTCGTCCTGGCCGACGATCGCCTTGGCGATCTCATTGCGGATCAGCGCGACCGAGCCGCAGAGCTTCCTGGCCAGTTCGACCTCCTCGTCCTGCAGGTCCTCGATTTCCACGGCCTCGAACACCGGCTGGGCCGGCGGGGCGATGTCCGTCGCCGGCGTCGATGTCACGCGGCGCGCCTTGACGCGGGTGGCCGCCGGGGCGGACGTCTCGTCCGTGACTGCGACGGACGGAAGCGGCGGCGGCGGGGCGGCGGGGCCACCGGTCGCCGGCGAGGGGATGAGAATGGGCTCGTTGCACGAAGGGCAATCGACCGTGAGGCCGATCTCCGAGTCATCGACGGTCAGTTGTTGCGCGCACTTGGGGCAGTCGAAATCGAAATCCATAACAGGTTGTTTGTCTGGCTTCGCGGTCGGGGCTGAAACGCGGTTGGTTCCGGGTCAACAATGGCTTTGGACGCGGCGGTGCGGGGACGATTCAAAGCATGAAGCTGCCAGCGGCCCGTCGGGGAATCCAAAGCTGCGGACTATCATGGAGCGCCATGGCACGGTCAAGGCGGTTGTCCGGCGTTTTGGGATAGCCTGGAAGGACTGCCTCAAAACCCTGTGGCCGTCGACTTGAGGAGGCCCAGATTCTAAAATCCCTCCTGACATGAGCCTCGTCGCCTCGGTTGCCGCCCGTCGAGAGGACTTTCCTACGGAGAAAGCGCGGTTTCTCTTCCTTGATTGCGCGACTTCGACCGCCAACGGCTTTCGCGCGGCGTTCGAGCAATCGCGGCATTGCAATTGTCCGAGGGATCATTAGGTTGCCGCGATGTCCGTCAGGAAAGCTCTTGTCTGCACGAATTGGAAGGAAGCGCTGCCCGCCGTTGCGGTGGTCGCGCTGACGCTGATCCTCCTGTTCGGAAAGAGCTTCAGCTCCGCCTACACGCTGTTTTCCAATGACGGACCGCTGGGGCAGGTGGCGGCCCAGGCGGTCTACGACGAGTCCAGCTTTGACGGTTATTGGAACGACACCTACTGGGTTGGCCGGCACATGCCGAGCGCGCCGTTCAACGTGACCCTCCTGATCTACCAGGTCATCGGGTCTCCGCTTTTCGGCAAGCAGGGGGCGGTCTATTTCCTCAAGTTCTATGCTCCGTTGAGTCTGCTGTTGCTGGGCATGAGCGCGTGGTTGTTCTGCCGGCAGATGCGGTTTCATCCGGTGGTCTGCGTCCTGGTCGGGATCGCCTCGGCGTTGAACGTCAACGCGCTGTCGAACGCCGCCTGGGGCCTGCCGTCGTTTGCGATCACGCGGGCGATGTGCTTCCTGGCGATGGCGGCGATCGTGAGTCCGGCGATCAAACGGGACTGGATGCGCCTGGTTCTCGCCGGCTGCGCGGTGGGCGTCGGCGTCTCGGAGGGCTTCGACACCGGAGCGATCTTCAGCCTGTATCTGGCGGCGTTCGCGTTGGTGTGGTTCGGGCTGAAGGGTTCGGGCGGCGCGGCGAAACGCTGGGGCGTCGCCGGAGCCAAGGTCGGCGGGGTTGCCCTGTTCGCTGGGTTGATGGCCGCGCACACGCTGATGTCGCTCGTCCAAACCCAGATCATCGACACGGCCCGGAACGCGGTCCCGGAGAATGAAACCGAGGAGCAGCGGCGCGCGCGGGAGGAAAAGGCATGGGTCTTCGCGACCATGGCGAGCGTGCCCAAGCTGGAGACGCTGCGGGTGTTCGTCTCCGGCGTGTTCGGCTACCGCATGAGCCCGGACGAGGAGCACTTCGGGTATCTCAACTCGGTCTACTGGGGGAGCGTGGGCGGCAGTCCGACGATCGAGAAAATGCGGCGGGAAATGGAGGCGAACCGGGACCCGTCGGTCCGGGAGCAGATCCGGGCGGAGATGAAGCGTCTGGCGGAAGTGCAGCCGGGCGCGTTTCACTTCTCCGGCTCGGGCGAATACGCCGGCCTGCTCGTTGTCATGCTGGCGGTCTGGGCCTTCCTGCAATCCGTGCGGCCGAGCGGAGCGACAGCCTTCTCGGATTTTGACCGTTGGATGATCCGCTTCTGGACCGTGATCGCCGTGCTGTCCCTGATGGCGGCATGGGGGCGTTTCTTTCCGCTGTATTCGCTGATCTACAAGCTGCCGTATTTTTCGACGATCCGGAATCCGGTGAAGTTCACGCAGCCGATGCAGTTGGCCCTGGTGGTCCTGTTCGCCTACGGCCTGCAGGACCTCCTGCGGCGTTGCCGGTCGGCGGTCGAGGAGGCGAAGAAACGGCGGAAACCGGATCTGAAAGCCTGGTGGAAATCCGCGCCGGCCTTCGACCGGCGCTGGGCGGTCGGGTTGGGCGTGACAGCGGCGGTGAGCGTGCTGTGCCTGCTGCTCTACATGACCTCCGAGAGCGATGTCGTCCGTTACCTCACGACTTTCCGCTTCTCGGAAAGCCAGGCGAAGGAGATCGTGAACTTCAGCTTCGGCGCGGTCGCGAAATACATCGGCTGGCTGCTGGTGTTCGGCGGCCTGACGATCGCCGTGTTGGCCGGTTTTTTCGATGGCCGGACGCGAACGGCGGGCGCGGTCTTTGGCCTGTTTCTCGCGCTGGACCTGATGGGGGGGGCGAAACCCTGGATCATCTACGAGAACTACAAGGAACGCTACGCCTCCAACCCGGTCATCGAGACGCTGAAGAAGGACTCTTACCAGCATCGCGTCTCCTTTGCGCAGTTCCCGGTGCCGAACCGTCCGGACCTCGACAATCGGATCAATGGGCTCTACGGCTATTACTTCTCGCACTGGTTGCAGAACCAGTTTCCGTATTACCAGATCCAATCCTCGGACATTCATCAAGATCCCCGGCCCGCGAAGTCCAAGGTGAACTTCCTGGCCATGATGCAGACGAACTCCGTGCATCCCATCCGCCTGTGGCAGTTGACGAACACACGCTATTTGTTCGGTGTGCCGGAACACGTGGAGGACCTGAATGCCCGCGCGGATCCGATCCTGAAGCGCTTCAAACTGGTGGCGCGTTTTCACATGGTCCAGAACCCGGGGCAGAAATGGCCGACCGTGCAGGTCCGGGACGACGGGCCGTTTGCCTTGTTTGAGTTTGGAGGCGTCCTGCCGCGCGCGCGGCTCTTCTCCGGTTGGGAGGTCCTTGCCGACAACGAGGAGATCCTCCGCCGGATTGCGCCGCCCACGTTCGATCCCCTGCGCACCGTTCTGGTCGAGGGGGCCTCCGCCGAGATCCACGCCGGCTCGACCAATCAGGCGCCCGGCGCGGTGACCTACGAATCCTATTCCCCGAAGCGGATTGTCCTCAAGGCGCAGGCCGGACAGGACTCCATTCTCCTGCTCAACGACCAATATCACCCGGACTGGAAGGTGACGGTCGATGGCGAGCCCGCCGAACTGCTGCGCTGCAACTACCTGATGCGCGGTGTGCGCGTGCCGGCGGGAAGCCACGAGGTGGAGTTTCGCTTCCGCCCTTCGCGCAAGGGATTCTATGCGAGCTTGTTCACCTTGCTGCTGAGCGTGGGGCTGCTGGGCTACCTTGGCTTTGCGCAGCCGGTTGACACCGAAGACACGCCGAGTCCCGATGACAGGGATCGCGGCAATCGGAAGAAGGCCGGTCCGGAAAAGAAATCAGACGGGCAGGAGGATTCGAATGATCCGGAAGGAAAGCCCGACATGGCCGCCGCGAAACCCGGCAAGTCCAAGGGGCGGGGCCGGTCGAACAAGAGGCGCAGGTAGCCTGGTTCCGGCGCGGGAGGGAGCTTCCCATGGTCCAAACCTACGACATCCGTCGGTCCTACCAGGAGAACTACGATTCGGGTCCGCAGTTTCCCGGGACGTTGCCTGAAGTCCCGGACGCAGCGGCGAAGAGCTTCCTTGGACTGCCTGTGCGGAGCCGGATCGGCGTCGCGGCGGGACTGCTCCTGAACAGTCGTTGGATTCTCGGCTATGCCGGGCGCGGCTTCGACATCCTGACCTACAAGACGGTGCGTTCGTCGCATCGCCCGTGTCACCCGATGCCCAATTGGGTGTTCGTGGACGACGAGGGACGAAACGAGGGGCCGGTCTATGCGATCGAATCGCCGCCGGACGATCCGACGCGCGTCAGTTCGGCGGTGTGTTTCGGAATGCCATCGATGGACCCGGAGGTCTGGCGTGAGGACATCGCCCGCGCCAAGGCCGGCCTGGGGAAGGGGCGGGTCCTGATCGTCTCCGTCGTGGCCACGCCGCAGAAGGGTTGGGGACGCGACGAAGTCGCCGGGGACTTTGCCTTGTGCGCCCGTTGGGCGGCTGAGGCGGGAGCGGATGTCGTGGAGGCCAACTTCTCCTGCCCGAACGTCTGCACGCCCGAGGGCACGATCTACCAGGATGTCGAACTCAGCCGGTTTATCGCCGGCGCAACACGCGCGGCGGTCGGGGGCAGGCCGTTGCTGCTGAAGGTGGGTCACTTTCGCGAGCCCGGACGATTGCGGGAGTTTCTCGACGCAATGAACGGCGTGGTCAGCGGTCTGACCCTGGTCAACGGCGTCAGTCGCCCGGTCCTGCGACGCGACGGCGCTCCGGTCTTCGGCGAGGGCTACGAGAACGCGGGCGTCCTAGGCCGGACGGTTCACGAGCCTTCCGTGGCGAATGTCGCCCTCGCGGCCGCCCACATCCGTGAGGCGAAACTGGATCTCGCGCTGGCGGCGGTCGGCGGGGTCTCGCGCGCGCGAGACGCCGCGGATTTCTTCAATGCCGGAGCCGACGCCGTCATGCTCGGTTCGTCCCCGATGTATCAGCCTGACCTGGCGGTGGAACTGAAGCGGGCGAATCCGATGTGGTAGGGGGCTTGTGGGCGGAAATGCTGGATTGCCAGGCCGGGTGGGGCGGACGGTTCTTGTGATCCGCTACGGAGCGTGCTCACGTCGGCTCATTCGGAGAATTCGCCCCGCCTTCACCGGTTCACCACGCAGAGAAAACCATATGCCTTCACGGGGTCGGCGATCTCGCGTTCGAGGCGTTCGGCGTTGAACTTCTTGAGGCTCTTCTTGGCGACAGCCTCAAAGGGTTCGCGGCCGGGGTCGGCGATGATGACCTGCTTGACGCCGGCGTCCATGGCGTTGTTGACCAACTTCCAGAGCGGTTTCACCAGCTTGTTCCAGAAGCAGATGTCGGCGCCGAGGATGAGATCGAACTCGGACAGTTCGGTGACCGTCAGGTCCTGGAATTTGGCGGTATAGCGCTCCATCTTCACGCTGTTGGCCGCGGCGTGGAGGTCGAGGTAGGGGAAGACGTTGTCGTCGGCGTCGGTGCCGGTGATGCGGGCTCCGAATTCCTTTGCGCAGAAGATGCTGGCGAGGCCCCAACCGCAGCCAACCTCCATCACGCGGCATTTCTTTTTCTTAGGCAGGCCGTTCTCGCGCAGGTAATCCATGATCAGGTAGCTGGACTTCCAGCACTTGGTGCCGTGGATCGCGGGCGGGTGATCCTTGCGCAGACGGCGGATCTCCTTGTTGCGGGAGTTGAGGACCTTGATGCCGAACGCCTTGATGTGGTCCGGGCGTTTTTCCTTCTTGGATGATTTCTTGGCCGCCATGTCGAATCGTCTTTCCGTATGGAGCGAATGCGGGCGGGACCTTGAAGGGCGGTTCTCGCGGGCGCAAGTCTGTTCTCGAAATCGGCGCGGAGTATGGTTCAATCCCCGGCTTCAGATGCGAAATGACATCAACTATCTCCAGACTGTGAAGCGGAGCGTCGGGCTCGCTGCGCGCCGTTACACCCGGGTGGGCGTGGTCCTGGCGTTCGTCGCCGCGTCGCAGGCCGCCGAGGATGAAACGAAGCAGACCACGGCGCGCGCCCTGTTCGCGCTGAAGGCCAACTGCTTTGAGTGCCACAATCCCGGGAAGGCGAAGGCGGACCTGGACCTGACCTCGCGGGAGGCGATCCTGAAGGGCGGGGAAAGCGGCCCGGCCGTCGTTGTCGGCAGACCGGCGGAGAGCGCCCTGGTCTCGGTTCTTGCGCCGGACGCCGATCCCCACATGCCCCCGAAGGCACAGTTGCCGGACGCGCGGATCGCCGACCTGCGCCGCTGGATCGAAGCCGGCGCCGCATGGGATGCGGAGGCGTTGAAGGCGGAGTCGACGTTGCTGGCGCGCGATGCCTTGGGCGGTCTGCCGGCGGGCTACCAACCCGCGCTCGCGCTGGCCTTGTCGTCGGACGGGAAGCGATTGGCCGTCGGTCGCGGCAACCGGGTGTTCATCCACGACGCCTCGACGAATTCGTTTCCGGTGATCGCGACGCTGGAAGGCCACATGGATACGGTGCAGTCGCTGGCGTGGAGTCGCGACGGGAATCGGTTGGCGTCGGGTGGGTTCCGTCGGGCTTTGCTCTGGGATGCCGGGAAATGGAAGGCGCCGTTGGCAACGATCGAGGAGGACCTGGAGGGGCGGGTGACCGCGCTCGATTTTTCTTCGGACGACGCGATGTTGATCCTGGCGGACAGCCGCATCGCGGAGAGCGGAATGGTCCGGTTGTTTTCGGTCGGCGAAAAGCCGCGCGCGAGATGGAGTTGGCAGGCGCACGCGGACGAGGTGTTTGACCTGGAGGTCAGCCCGGACGGAACGAAACTGGCGACGGCGGGCGCGGATCGGTTGGCGAAGGTCTGGGATCTCAAGTCGCGGAAACTGCTGGCGTCGTTCGAGGGGCACGCGGATTTTGTGACGGCGGTCGCCTTCCGCAAGGACAAGGAGCAACTCGCCAGCGCCGGAGCCGACAAGGAGATCAAGGTCTGGGACCTGAAGACAGGGCAGTTGCTCAAGAACAACCGCTACGACAAGGAGTTCACGTTCACCTTCCCGGCGCATGGCAAGGGGGTCACGGGCTTGCGATGGTTGGATGGCGGCGAAACGATCGTCTCGGTGTGCGAGGACGGGGGCGCGCGCTGGTGCACTGAATTGAAGAAGCAGAAGCAGCGGAGCCTTGCGGCGGCGGGGGAGATCCTTTACTGCGTGGCAGCGACCGGGGATGGCGGAACGATCCTTGCCGGCTCGGAGAGCGGCGTGGTTTACGCATGGGGCGAGGACGGCAAGATCAAGGCAAGGCTGGAGCCGCCCGCCGCGAAGAAGGCCGAGACGGCGGCGAAGTGAGAATAACTGGGGCTCTCACGTTGCCAACCCGACGTTTGGGTAAGCCTTGCTCTCTTCGCCGGGGTTGCAATCCGTGCGCGTCCGCCGATATAAGATTCCGGTTTCAGTGAAGAAGCATATCACCATCTGGTCATTTCTGGCGTGGCTCGCGACCGTCGCCGCAGGCGCGGCGGATTATGAGTCCATTTCCGTTTTTCCCGACGCGCTGACCTTGCAGGCGGGCGGGCGAGGGCATTCGGTCCGGGTTGCGGGGCGTGAGGCCGAGGGTTTCGAGGCGGACCTGCCGGTCGTGAAGCTGGTCTCCGATCAGCCGGAAATCGTCCGGATCGACCAGCGTGGCGAGGTGGTCGGGCTGAAGCCGGGGAAGGCGACGGTGACGGCGACTGTCGGCGACCAAAGTGCGAAGGTTGCGGTCGAGGTGAAACCCGGGGGCGCCAGGGGCATGAGCTTCAAGCAGCATGTCCTGCCGGTATTGACCCGCTCCGGTTGCAACCTGGGCGGCTGCCACGCCAAGCCCAACGGGCAGAACGGTTTCAAGCTTTCCATCTTCGCCTACGATCCGGCGGGCGATCATTACAACATCGTCAAGGACGGACGCGGACGGCGTGTCTTTCCCGCCCATCCCGAGGAGAGCCTGTTGTTGAAAAAGGCGACGATGGCTTTGGATCACAAGGGCGGCCAGCGGTTTGAGCGCGGTTCGGAGCATTACGATGTGTTGCTCCGGTGGTTGAAGGAGGGCATGCCCTACGAACAGCCCGGCGAGCCGGAACTGGAGAGGATCACGGTCCATCCGAAGCAGCGTCTGTATCGCAGGGGCGCGAAGCAGCGATTGCTGATCCGCGCGCATTATTCCGACGGCGAGGTCCGCGACGTCACGCGCCTGGCGGAGTTTGATTCCAACGACAAGGACCTGGCCGCGGTGGATGAGCTCGGGGTGGTCACCGTGGGCGGGCTTGCCGGCGAGGGCGTCGTGGTCGCGCGGTTCATGGGCTTGGTGGAGATCTCCCGCGTTACGATCCCGGCGGAGAACACCCTGCCGGATTCGCTGTATGACGAGCTGCCCGTGAACAACTTCGTCGACGAACTGGTTTACGATCGGTTGCAGACCCTGGGGATTGCGCCGTCGGAGCTGTGCCCGGACGCGGAGTTCCTGCGGCGCGCCTCGCTGGACATCGCCGGGACGCTACCGACCTCGGAGGAGGCGCGGGAGTTCGGGCGCGATCCGGCGCCGGACAAGCGAGCCAAGCTGGTGGACGAACTGCTTGAGCGGCCGGCCTACGCGGACCTGTGGGCGACGAAGTGGGCGGACCTGCTGCGGCCGAATCCGTCGCGGGTCGGCGTGAAGAGCGTCTACCTGTTGGATGAGTGGCTGCGGGACAGCTTTCGGCGCAACAAGCCCTACGACCGGATGATCCGTGAGATTGTCACGGCGACGGGCAGCACGCACCGCTATGGTCCGGCGGTGGCGTTCCGGGATCGCCGCACACCGGAGGATGTCGGCGAGTGGTTCAGCCAGATCTTCCTGGGCGTGCGGATGGAGTGCGCGCGCTGCCATCATCACCCGAACGAGAAGTGGGGGCAGGAGGATTTCTACCAGTTCGCCGCCTGGTTCAAGGACATCGGCCGCAAGGGCAAGGGCATCTCCGCGCCCATTTCAGGGGACTACGAGACCATCTTTTACCGAAAGGGACGCGACGTGAAACATCCGGTGAGCGGCGAGGCGATGGCTCCCCGGCCTTTGGGGGCGAAGCCGGTGCCGGTGCCGGCGGATGCCGATCCCCGCGAGACCCTGGCCGACTGGATGACCTCGCCGGAGAACCCCTATTTCGCGCGCGCCGTGGTGAACCGCGTCTGGGCGGAGTTCTTCGGGCAGGGCATCGTCATGCCGGTGGACGACCTTCGCGCTTCGAATCCGCCGACCAACGAGCCGCTGCTGGACGCGCTGGCCGATGATTTTGTGGAGAACGGCTTCGACCTCAAACAGCTCATGCGCACGATCGCGACCTCGCGGGTCTACCAGCTCAGCTCGATCCCGAACGAGACGAATCTCGCCGACACGGAAAACTACTCGCGGGCCTATCGTCGTCGATTGCCGGCGGAGGTGATGCTCGACGCGGTGGCGGATTTCACAGGTACTTCCGAGAGTTTTCAAGGGATGCCGACGGGCAGCCGGGCGATCGCGACTTGGAACTACAAGCTGGGCTCTGATTTCCTCGACGCCTTCGGGCGACCGAACTCCAGCGCCCAGTGCCCCTGCGAACGGGATCTCAAGCCGAGTGTCGTGCAGGCGTTGCATCTGATGCACTCAAACGACCTGCAGACCCGGTTGGCGGACAAGGCCGGGCGCGCCGCGAAATTGGCGGCGTCCGACAAATCGCCGGAACAGATCGTGCAGGAACTTTATCTGGCCGCGTTCGGGCGCGAACCGAAGGCCGGGGAGATCCGGATCGCGTTGACGGCGTTTTATCAGGCCGGCGCAACGCGGCAGTCCGCGATCGAGGATGTCATGTGGGCGTTGTTGAACTCGGCGGAGTTCGTGTTCAATCACTGATCGTCGGAGACGCGTCCGGTCAGGTCCCGTAGTCGCGCCTCGATCATCCGCGCCAGTTGTCCCCGGCCCTGCGCCTTGGCGAGCTTCAACGCCTGTCCGAACTCCTCCCGCGTGCGTTCCCGGTCTCCGGGGGAGGCGGAGTCTTGCAGCGCCATCGCAAGATGGTAGCGGGCGTCGGGTAATGCTGGGTTGAGCGCGACCGCGCGTTCCGCCGCCGCGAGCGCCTCGGCGAACCTCTCAAGCGCGTTCAGGACGGCGGCGAGATTGGTCAGCAGTTCCGGCGTTGGGGGCGCGAGTTTCAGCGCCGCCTGGAACTCGGTCACGGCGCGCTCATAAACGCCGGCTTCCGCCAGGGCCAAGCCAAACTGCAGGCGGGCGGGATAGGATCCCGGCTCCAGTTCCGCGGCCTTGGCGAACTGCTTCAGCGCGTCGCCGCGCCGGCCGGCGCGATGGAGAGCCAGTCCAAACTTGATCCGGACGTCTGTGCGATCAGGGCTCAACGCGACGACTTTTTCATAGTGCGCGGCGGCCTCGTCGGGGCGGCCGCGCGTCTCCGCCAAGGCCGCGAGGTTGAAGATGTAGCCCGCGTGGCCAGGGTTGATCCGGGCGGCCTGCGCGAACTGGGCTCTGGCTTCCTCCAGGCGTCCCTGTCCGGTGAGGGTGTTTCCCAACGCGCAATGCGCCCACTCATTGTCGTCCGTCATCGCAATGCTGCGCCGGTAGAGAGCTTCGCTGTTGCGCCAGTGTCGGATCTGGGCCGCCGATGAGGCGGACAGGATGATGGCCAGGACCGCGAGTCCGCCGGTGAGAACGCGGCGGTCCGTTTGGCGCCTTCCGGCCAGTTCAGCGCCGCCCCAGACTAGAGCTGTGATCAGTCCGAAATGCGGTGTCAGCGTGTAGCGATCCGCCATGGCTTGCATTCCGACCTGGACAATGCCGATCACCGGCGTCAAGGCGACCAGATACCAAAGCCAGCCGACCAGCAGGAAGGGGAAACGGCGTCGGAGTGTCCATGCGAGCCCGAGTGAGCCCGCCAGAGCCGTTACGCAAACGACTGCGTGGAGGGGTGGGTAAGACTCCGGCATCGGGTAAAAGAGCGCCAATTGGAAGGGGAACAGCGTATGCCAGACATAGGCCCAGCAGGAATTGAGACTGTTCGCCAGACGCAGCCCCAGCGGAAGGGTTTCCAGCGATTGCACTTGATGACCCTGATCCTGCGCCCAGACCGTGGCGACGGAAACCCCGATCGCAAGGATCAAGAATGGAACCTTCTCCAGCGCCAGCCGCGAGAAGGAAACGGGCTCGGTTGAGTCCTTGTCGAATCGGCGCAGCGGCCAATAGTCCAGCAACAGCAGCAGGATGGGGAGGGTTACCAGCGTCGCCTTGGCCATGAGACTGCAGGCGCACCAGGTCAACGCTTTCGCGTAGCGCCCTTTTCCACCGTTCCGCGCGTAGTCTGCGTAGGCTAGGATAGCGAGGAGCCCGAACAGCATGCCCAGAAGGTCCTTCCTCTCCGCGATCCACGCCGCCGATTCGACCCGCAGCGGATGCCAGGCGTAGATTCCGGCGGTGACGACGCTCCGCCAACGGTCTCCGGTCAGCCGGAACAGGGCGAGGAATGTCAGCGCGGCGATGGTCGCCATGAGGACGGCGTTGGTGAAATGGTGCCCTCTCGGGCTCAGCCCGAAGAGTTCGCAGTCGATCATGTGGGACAGCCAGGTCAGCGGCTGCCAGTTCATGGCCTCGACATTGGTGAACGCCCAGCCCACCGATTCCAGCGTAAGTCCCTTCTGCGCCATCGGCTGTGCGGTCACGTAGAGATCGTCGTCCGTCGCGACAAATCCGTGGTCCAACGTGGGCAGGTAGAGAAGAAACGTGGCGGCGGCCAGAAACAAGGCCGCGCGCCGCCGCCATCCGGCGGCAGCGACTTCGCTGGAGGCAGCCAGGGAAGCCTTCACGGTCTGGTGTCCGGTTTCGTTCCCGGAGTTCTCCCGATGCGCGCGCGGGAGATCTGGGACGGGCTTGGCCGTTCTGTCTGAAGACGGCGTTTGGATGGTGGGGGGCGGAGCAGGTTGCCGGGAGAGTCGGAGTGGTGGGGTTCTTGAAATTCACCCGAAGGGTGAGCCCTTTCCAACCCTCCATTTCTCCGCAGTTCCATCACGCCGTATCGGTTCGGGAAGCGCGTTCCTGCTTCAATCGACGTTTCCAGATTCAGTTGTCCATCGGCGCATCCTCGGCGAATTCATCCTCGATTTCGCGGCGCATGGCCCGGGAGATGCGTGGACGGATGAAGCCGTAGACCAGGAACGCGGTCAGCATCGCCGGCAGGAACACGGGGAGGATCAGGCGGCGGAAAAAGTAGAGCATTCCGAAGAACAGCACGCAGCCCACCATCTTGGCGAAGGGGCTGCGGGACTTGAGGTTCAGCGACTTGAATGACGGGTAGCGCACATTGCCGACCATCATGAAGGAGAGGAAGAGCATGATGATGGGGAGGACAAACCGCCAGTTCTCCGTGGTGAACTCCTTCTTCTCGCACCACAGCAGGAACATGGTGATGGAAACGACCAGACCGGCCGCCGCGGGGATCGGGAAGCCGATGAAGTCCTTGCTGGCCGCCTTCTCGTCGCCCACGATCGCCAGCGCGTTGAACCGCGCGAGGCGGAACGCCCCGCAGACCATGTAGACCGAGGCAATGAACCAGCCGGCTTCGGGCGCGGGAAAGGTGATGTCCTTGAGCACGAATCGGTGCATCAGGAACGCCGGCGCCGCGCCGAAGGAGATGAGGTCCGCCAGCGAGTCGAATTCCTGGCCGAAGGGGCTTTCCTTGCCGCCCATCCGAGCGACGCGGCCGTCCAGCAGGTCGAACACGCAGGCGATCAGGATGAAGATCAGCGCCTCGTTGATGGAGCGGGCGTAGGCGACCTTGTCGGCCATGTCTGCCTCGACGATCTTGGTCAGGGCCACAAAGCCGCAGAACAGGTTGCCCGCCGTCATCAGGTTCGGCAGAAAGTAGATCTTGAGCTTCGCGTCTCCCGGGTCGGCGGCGGTCTCGTTGGGCACGATGATCGGAGCTGCCGGTTCGGGCGCTCCCTCTGTGTGCGGCCGGGAGACTCGGCGGGACTGCTTGAGCGGTTTCATCGCGCGCATCCTACTCCTTCGCCTTCCCGTGAAAAGCGGCGAATCACGGGTTTTTGGGATTTTTCTTTGCCCGCTTTTGGGCCCTTCCCTAAGCTGCCCCGGAGTCCGCTCCCCCATGAAGAACATCGTCTATTTCGACCTGGAAACGCAGCGATCGGCCGATGAGGTCGGCGGTTGGGACAAGATCCGCGACATGGGGATGAGCGTTGGGGTGACTTACAGCACAGCCCGCGGCGGCTACCTGATCTACGGGGAAAAGGACGTCAACGATCTCATCAACGAGTTGCTGCGCGCGGATCTCGTCGTGGGGTTCAACAATATCCGTTTCGACAACGAGGTCCTGCACGGCTACACGGTCATGGACCTCAACCAGGCCCCGACTCTCGACCTGTTGGTCGATCTCCAGAAAACGTTGAACCATCGACTGTCGCTGGATTCAGTCGCCACCGCGTCGCTCGGCGTGGAAAAGACCGCCGAGGGTCTGCAGGCGATCGAGTGGTTCAAGCAGGGGAAACTGATGGAGATCGCCGAATACTGCTGTTTCGACGTGAAGATTACGAAGATGGTCCACGAGTTCGGCGTGGCGAACAAGCAGGTGTTCTATACGAACCGGTTCGGCAGCAAGCTGTCGGCGCCGGTGGACTGGTAGGGGAGGCGGGCAAGGGAATTCGCCCGTCGTTTGCTTGGAGGGGCGCCGACCCGGCTATCGATTGATGGCCGTGTTGGCTCGGCGAAGCTTGTTCGACAGGTCCATGGCGATGTTGCGCATGACGACCATGCCCAGGTGCGGTTCGCGCTGGACGACATCGTAGAACGCGGCCCGCTGCATCACCAGCAGGATGCTGGGTTTGTCGGCCACCGCCATGGCAACCCGCTCTGCCCCGTCAAGGAAGGCCTGTTCGCCAAAGATCTGTCCGTCGCTCAGGGAGGCGACCGGAGCCGAGTTCTCGTCGAGGCAGATGTCGATCTTGCCGCGCATCACGGCGTAGGCCTCATTGCCCGAGTCGCCCCGTTTGAACACCTTTTCGCCGGGGCGGTAGAGCTTCTGCGTGAAGAGTCGCGCGATCTTGCGCAGTTCGCCATCGCCGAGGCCCTCGAAGATGGGCAGGCCGCGCAACAGATTGATGATGGCGACGCCGGTCTTCTGGTCTTGGAAGTTGTAATCCACCGCCTTGACCACGGCTTCGGCGTGTTCGGTGAGTTGGGTGTTTTCGAGCGAGTAGCTGGTGTTTAGCTTGACGAGCTTCACCACATCGGTGGTCAGTCCGTCTTCGGCGTGAAATCCGGGCATGTAGGCGACCGGCACGTAGCCCAGTTGCTCGGCGCTCTTGATCAGGCGCGGCGCGTTCGAGAGGATGTCGATCTCGATGTAGACCGCGCTCATCTCGTCCTGGGCGACCTGGGTGGCGTGACGCAGCATCGCTCCCATGGAGAGGTCGTCGGTCGCAAACCCTCCGACCACGCGCGCGCAGCGGTCGTGTTCGTCGTAGTAGAATGTCACGCCGCCGACCACCTTGCCTTCGCGCTTGCCGACACAGGCCTTGAGCGGATTCGCGGACTCGATCCGCATGTAGCCGTAGCCCAGGCTGAAGGAGCCGGAAATTTCGGACGGCGGGTTTTCCGATTGGGCCTGTTGGAACCAGAGATCGTATTCCTCGGGATCCGAATCGCAGAATTCCACCTCCGTCTTCAACGGATACCCGGTGATGCCGTCACGGATCAGGGTCGGCGGTTTGACGCTGCAGTTGCGCAGCGCCAGCGAACACAGTTCACCGATCTGGGGCAGGGATTCCGACATCGGCAGCCGATGTTCCAGGCCCTTCATTCCCGGTCGCACGTAAAACAGAACGCCCTCGCGCGAGCGATGCAGGTGCTTGAACGGTTGGAATCCGATGCAGACGTAGCCAAGTTTCTCAAACAGCGTCTGCTGCCGGGTGTCCGACGCCAGCAATCGCACGACCTGCATGAACTCCTCCCCCGCGTTGAGATCGTGGAGTTTCGTCAGGAGGTTTTCCGCCGCGCCGTTGTCGTGGCTCTCCGGGCGGAACAGGCTGCGCCCGAGGTTCATGACCGGATTCTCGGTGTCCGGAGGCGGGGGGAGAATGGTGATGGAGGCTTGAATCAGTCCGTCGGCCTCGGCGATCCAGGTCTGTGTTCCGGTGTCGGGGCCGAGTTCGGCGACGATCCAAGCGGGGTCGTAAACCTCCTTCGCCGGATGATCTTCCCCCAGTGTGGCCTTCAGCAGGCTGAGCCAGCTCGGCGCGTCGTCGGGAATGGCTTCGCGGACTGTGACGGACATCTTAAAAATTTGCGAAATTGGACTTGCTGCCGATCGGCGTCGACAGTCGCTCCGGAAAGCGCTTCTCCCGCTGATGGTGCCCGCGACAGGACTTGAACCTGTACCCTCGTGAAAGGACTAGAACCTGAATCTAGCGCGTCTGCCAATTCCGCCACGCGGGCAATCCGACGAGCGGGAGAGACCTTCCTTCCCGCAAGCCGAGTGAAACTCGTTGGTGGGAACGAGCGGCTTTAATAAGGCGCCCGATTCCGCTTGGGCAAGCGAAAAGATGGCGGTGTCCGAACATCTTTTCATCAGGCGCTTTCCGGAAGGGGGGGCGCGCCGTTCGGGAGCGCATCATGCCGGTCCGGGACTCGGCTGGGCTGTCATCGGGCGGCCGCGCGCGCCTTTAGCGCGGGGTGCGTGAGATTTCCGCGCAAGGCGTGAAGATCCCGCAGCTTGCCGGTGTCCAAGGTTCTGCCATCCCGGAAAAACAAGGGGAGTAGCCGGCGATGAAGAGTTGGCACGCCGGATGCTAATTTCCGCTCAAATCGCATTGACATATTTGGAGCCGCTCCTGAGAGTGCGCCTCCGCAACCAAATAACAAATCCATGAACCAACACCTCCGCAAAAACAAAGTCGGGGCTTTCACGCTCATCGAGCTGTTAGTCGTTATTGCCATCATCGCCATTCTCGCCGGCATGCTCCTGCCCGCCCTCGCCAAGGCGAAGGCCCGCGCGCATCGCATCAAGTGCGTGAGCAACCAGAAGCAGTGCGGTCTCGCGTTCCGCATCTTCGCGAACGACCACGATGATCGTTACCCTTACAACGTTCAGCAGCTGTATATGTATCCAACTGCGGGCAATGGCGGCAACCCGTATCTGTTCCACAACGCTGGCACCTCTCACCAGACCTGGCATCACTTCCAGATCCTGTCCAACGAGCTGGCTTCCGCGAAGGTCGTCATCTGCCCGGCGGACCGCAACCGTCTGAACTCCGAAGCGATCGACTTCCTGCAGAACGCCGACTCGCTGTCCACCGGCACCAAGCAGAACGACGCCATCAGCTACTTCGTCGGCCTCGAGGCGGACGAGACCAAGCCGCAGGCGCTGCTCATGGGCGACCGCGCGATCGCGGGTCCCGGCTTCACCGGCCCGGCGATTGACGAGTCCATCGGTTGTATCTCCGGTGTCGGCGTCCTCGGCCCGAACAACAGCACTGGCGCCCGTCGCCGCTGGTCCAACAACCCGACCAACAACATGCACGACCTGCAGGGCAACATCACCCTCGCCGACGGTTCCGTGCAGCAGGTTTCGGGTCAGAAGCTGGAAGACCAGCTGGACCTCAGCCGCAACAGCTACGGCACCAACAACTGGCTCTTCTCCTTCCCGCAGTAAGCGGCAGGAAAGATCCTGACAACTTCAAAGGCGCCCTTCGGGGCGCCTTTTTTGTTGTTCGAAACAACCCTGAACAAAGCGGCTGAAGATCGGGCGCGCACATCGAAACAGAACGGTTTAAAGGAGTTGCAGAGAATTGGGCCGCTGGAATTGGCTCCTTCGGGTGAATCTCAGCCATTCCGCGTCTCGATCCCCCAAGGCGGGGTGCTCGGGATCGGAGCTTCCGACCGCCGGTTGCTGGTCCGGCGGTAGATCCGGGGCACAGGGGGCGCAGTTCAGTCTTTATGCAGCTTCAAGACTGGACGCCTGCGCATCGCGTTGCTCGCTCTGGCTGGAAAATCGGCAAAGCGGCAGCTTTGCCGCCACCTTGGCGGGGTATTGCTGCCGAGGTTGTATCAAAAGTCTTCCCGATGGGTAGCAGACGAGGTGACGAGGCTCATTTCAGAAGGAATTCAGGGATCGGAGCCTCCTCACGGCTGCTACAGGGTTTTGAGACGGCCTTCGCCGCAATACCCGTTTCTCAACGTGCGAGCGTAGCGAAGCTCCGCGTGTTCGGCGCTTCGACTGTCATAGTTTCTTTTGAACTGCGCCGGCCTACAGGGCGTTGGCGACAGCCTGGGCGAGCTTCTGGCGGTAGGCCGGCGAGGAGATTCTCCGGGCCTCATCGGGATTCGAGAGGAAACCCGCCTCGATCAGCACGGCCGGCCGGCGTTGGCCCCGAAGCACGGTCATGAAGCGGGCCCGCTTCACGCCGCGATCGGTCGCCGCGGTGGTTGAGATCAGGGAGCGATGGATGCGGGCGGCCAAGACCAGGTTGGCGGCATCGAGAGTGTTGCCCGGGTGAGCGGTGTTCACGTCGTCTTCGCCGCCGCGGATCAGCGTGGAAGGCAGTCCGCGGGGCGTGAGGCAGTAGGTTTCAATGCCGGAGGGTTCCAGTCTGGGGAACGAGGAGTTGAAATGGAGGCTGATGAAGAGATCCGCCCGCTGCTGTTCGGCAAAGGTCACGCGGTCGGTCAGTCCGACATCGACGTCACTTTCGCGGGTGAGCAGGACGTTCCATCCCTTCTTCTCCAACAGAGGTTTCAGGCGACGGGCCCAGTCCAGCGAGTACTCCTTCTCGAACCGGTCTGAGCTGAGAATGCTGCGCGTCCCGCGGTTTCCGCCGCCGTGTCCGGGATCGATGACGACGGTCTTTCGGCCGGAGACCCTCCAGGATTCAGGTTTCAGGAGGGGCTTGAAATTGCGGCTCAGGTCGATGGCGTGCACAAGCGGTCGGCCATTTTCGAGCTGCGGCGCATAGCCGAGCCACAGTGTCGCGCCGTTCCAGCGGGCGGACCGGCTGCCAATGGTGATCTCCATCGAACCGGCCTGGGAACTTGCTGTGTAGAGCAGGTTGGTCCCCATGCGTCGGGGGCCCGCGGCCTTGACGCCGTATTGTCCGGCCCAGGAATCCAGGGGAGCCCAGCTGCGTATCGGCGCCGGGGCTTTTTTCGGCGCGTCGGGCAGCCGGGAGACCTTGGGGGTGGTTGAGTCCGACTGGCATCCCGCCAAGATCGCCACGGCGAGCGCCGTCAGTGCCCGAATGCTGAACGTTTGCATCCGGCGATTGTGGGAGTGCGCGCTCTCGACTCAAGCCCGATGTCCACGCCGGACATGTTTTCCCACGCGAATGGGGGGGCTTGCGGCAATCTTGTCGACGGATCATATTGGCGGCCTTTGAAGATTCTCCTCGCCATCACCGGAGCCAGCGGGTCGATTTATGCCCAACGTCTGCTCGACAACCTGGATCCCGAAGAACATGAGATCCATCTTGTGTTGAGCCGGTATGCGCAGGCGGTCATCGGGGAGGAACTGCCCGAGGGTCTTCGAGTGCCGGACGGGGTCGTGCAGCATGGTCTGAAGAGCATGAATGCCCCGTTCGCCAGCGGTTCCAATCCCTGTGATGTCATGGTGATCGCGCCCTGCAGCATGGGCACGTTGGGGCGAATCGCCCACGGTTGCAGCGATGACGTCCTGCTTCGCGCCGCCGATGTGATCTTAAAGGAGCGCCGTCGACTCATCCTCGTTCCGCGCGAAACGCCGTTCAACCTGATCCACCTGAAGAACATGGAGTTGCTCCTGCTTGCCGGTGCAACGATCGTTCCGGCCTGTCCTTCATTCTACACGCGTCCGCAGTCGGTCGAGCAGGTCGCGGACACGGTCGTCGCCCGCGTCCTCGATCAGATGAACCTGCGGCAGAAGCTGGTTCCGCGCTGGCGCGACGAGGCGGAATAATGCGAAATGGCATTGTCTTCCGCCAGCGAACATGCCGCGCCCCGGCGGGTTCAAGATGGGTTGATAGCCCTGGCGTTTGTCGGGGCGGTCGCAGCCATCTACTGGCCGACGGCCGGTTTCGAATTTGTTGATTACGACGACGGAATCTACGTCTACGACAACGCCCACCTCGCCAAAGGGCTGGGCGCTGAAGGAATCTGGTGGGCCTTCACGGAGAGCGCTGCGTTCGGCAACTGGGATCCGTTGAACTGGCTTTCGCACCTGTTCGCACATGAGCTTTTTGGCGACGATCCCGGCGGTCATCACCTGATCAGCCCGGCGCTTCACTTCTGCTCGACCTGGTTGTTGTTCCTGGTCTGGCGGCGGATGACCGGCTCGGCTTGGGGGGCGTTCCTGCTCGCTGGCGTCTTCGCGGCGCACCCGTTGAACGTGGAGACCACGGCCTGGGTTTCGGAGCGCAAGGGCGCTTTGAGCGGGTTTTTCTGGATCCTCGGGATGCTGGCCTACGCGCGTTTCGTTGAAAGACCCGATCGAGCGCGCTTGGGCTGGGTTGTGGCTGCCCTGATCGCGGGGCTGCTCTCAAAACCCATCCTGATGACCTTCCCGTTCGCGCTCCTGCTGCTGGATATCTGGCCGCTTCAGCGCGCGCCGCTTCCCTTGAACGCGGCTGACCGGAAGGCGTTCGGCGCGCGAGTCATGGAGAAATGGCCCTTGTTTCTGGTCGTGGCGGTATGGCTGCCGGTCGCCTACGCGGCCCAGAATCAATTTGGAGCCGTCTCCCACCTGGATTCTGCTCCGTTGGATTTGCGTCTCTCCAACGCGCTCGTCTCGTATGTCCGCTACATCGGACACTTCTTCTGGCCGGCGGACCTGGCCGCGTTTTACCCGTATCCCGAGTCATGGCCGATCGGCCGGGTTGTGGCCTCGGCGGTTACTTTGATCGGCTTCAGCGGCTTTGTCGCGAGGCAGGCCGGGCGGCGGCCCTACTTGATCGTCGGGTGGCTCTGGTTCCTTGGGACCATGATCCCGGTGATCCAGCTCGTCCAGATCGGGAGTCATTCCATGGCGGACCGACACATGTATCTGTCGATGCAGGGGCTCGCGGTCATGGCGATCTGGGGCGGAAGGGATGCGCTCAGGAGTTGGCTGCCGGGCGGGGGGCGGCTGCCGGCTTGCCTTGCCGGTTGCGCGGTCGTGCTGGGGCTTGGCGTCGCGGCCCGGTTGCAGACGATGCATTGGCGGGACTCCGTGGCGTTGTTCGAACGGGCGACAAGCGCGACGCGTGACAACGATTACGCCCTGGTCATGTTGGGCAAGGCGCGGTTGGAGCGCGGCGACACGGCTGGCGCGGAAGCGGCGTTGCAGCGGGCGGTGGAACTGAAGCCGAACGCCGCGGATGCCTGGCATTTCCTCGGCGTCGCCGCTTACAGGAAAGAAGACTGGGCAGGGGCGAGGGATCGTCTCGACCGGTCGATACGCTTGAACAACGAAGGCGGCTATCTGCCGTATAGCATGGAATTCCTGGCCCGGTCCCAGGCGCGATCGGGCGACACGGCCGGCGCGCTTGCGACCTGGCGGCGATTGTGCGAGATCGCGCCGGATCTGCCGGCCCCGCGATACGAGCTTGGTCTGGCGGAGGCTTCCATCGGTCGTGACCAGGCGGCGGTTGAGGCTTTCCGCGCGTCGTTGGATCGCGACGCGTCAGCGGCGCACACCTGGTATGCGATGGGCAATGCCTTGTTGCGGTTGCGGCTGACAGACGACGCGGTCGCCGCCTATCGCGAGACGCTGCAGCGTCGGCCCGCCCATACCGGGGCGCTGGTGAACCTCGGAACCGTCCGGCTGAATTCCGGAAACCTCGATGAGGCTCGGGATTTTTATCAAAGGGCGACCGAGGCTGATCCGGATCTGGTTTTGGCGCAGCAGAATCTCGGGGGGGTTCTCGAACGTCTGGGGCTTCCCGGGCAGGCGGCCGTCCGCTATCGGCGTGTGGTTGCCTTGGAGCCCGGTTCGGAGTCGGGCCGACTTGGCCTGGCGCGGGCTTTGGCTGCCTCGGGCGATGCCGCGGCCGCGATTGCGGAATTGAGGGAACTTGCGGCGCGATTTCCCGGCAAGGCGGAACGCTTCCTCGACGTCGCGCGGAAATTGGCCCGGGACGCCGGTTTGACCGATGGCGCGGCCGGACTTGAGCGCGAGCTGGGTAAGTAGGGTGCGCGGCGGTGGGTCGCGGGAGGGGGGGGGCGGCGTGAGTTCCGCTGCGAGGGCAGGGAGGAAGACGCTCGCTTTGGGGTGAAAGACGGCAGGAAGCGGTTGGTGTGGGTGGGCCTTCCTTGGGAATGGCCGATGGCCGATGGCCGATGGCCGATGGCCGATGGCAGATGGCAGATGGCAGATGGCGGATGGCGGATGGCAGATGGCGGATGGCGGATGGCGGATGGCGGATGGCAGATGGCAGATGGCAGATGGCAGATGGCAGATGGCAGATGGCAGATGGCCGATGGCCGATGGCCGATGGCCGATGGCGGATGGCGGATGGCAGATGGCGGATGGCAGATGGCGGATGGCAAATTGGATACGCTCTATCCGAGAACCGAGAACCGGGAACTCAATTATTTCCTTTATTTTGGAGCGGCCTTGCGGCTTTTTCGGCGGCCTTGAACATGTTTGGCGAAATCAGGAAATGGCTCGAGTTCGTGAGGTTTTCCCACACGGTCTTTGCGTTGCCGTTTGCCCTGGCTTCGATGTTGATCGCCGCGCGGGCCAATCACGGTTGGCCCGGCGCGAGGCCGTTCTTCCTGATCCTGATTGCCATGGTCTGCGCCCGGACCTGCGCCATGGCGTTCAATCGGATCGTCGATCGGAAGTTCGACAAGGAGAATCCCCGCACCTCGATCCGTCACCTGCCGACGGGAGCCATCTCCGTGGCCAGCGCCTGGACGCTCTGGACCGTCAGCGCGGTCGGATTGGTCGCCGCCGCATGGTTCCTGAACAAGGCCTGCTTCTACCTGTCCCCGGCGGCGCTGTTCGTGGTCTGCTTCTACTCGTTGACCAAGCGGTTCACCGACTTCACCCACGTTTATCTGGGGATTGCGATTGCGTTGGCTCCGATCGGCGCATGGCTGGCGGTGCGCGGGGATTTTGCGTTGCGGTTGGAAGGGGCGCCCACGGGCGGGCTGGGCGGCGGCTGTCTCGTGCCGAGCCTGCTGGCCGTGGCTGTGGTGTTCTGGCTGATCGGATTCGACGTGATCTACGCGATCCAGGACTACGACTTTGACCGCAGGCACGGCCTGCACTCCATCGTCGTGCGCTGGGGGCCGAAGAACGCCCTGCGCGCCGCGTTCCTGTCGCACACGATCATGCTGCTTTTGTTGGGCGTGTTCGGGTTGCTTTGCGGCTTTCGCTTGGCATATTTCATCGGTCTCGCGCTGATCATGGTCGCCGTGTTGTTCGAGCACTTCATCGCGCGCATCCGCAAAATGAACTGGGTCCAGAACGCCTTTTTCCGGCTGAACGCCCTCATCAGCATCGTGTTCCTTGCGGTCACGTTCGCCGAGGTTGCGTTCCCCGGCTTCCGTTTCGCCCGATGAGCTTCGCTCTCCGTAACAGCGAGTTGAAGGACCTCCACGAAAAGGTCGACGGGGGAGGGCGCCTTTCGGAGGCGGACGCGCTGCGCCTGTTTGAAAGCAAGGACCTCAATGCCGTCGGCGCGATTGCGGACGCTGCCCGCAGGCGCAAGGTGGGGAACAAGGCCACCTATATCGTCAACCGCTACATCAACTACTCGAACTACTGCATCCTCAGCTGCCGGTTCTGCTCCTTCTCCCGCAAGAAGCGCGACGCCGATGGCTTTCAGCTTTCGGTTGAAGAGATGGTTGAAAAGGCGCGGGAAGCCCTGCGCATCGGCATCACGGAACTGCACATCGTCGGCGGCCTGCACCCGTCGCTGAAGTTCGACTATTACCTCGACATGCTGAGGTCGCTGAAGGCGGTGGACGAGCGCCTTCAACTGAAGTGCTTCACCGCCGTCGAGATCCTGCACCTGGCGTGGCTGGCGAAGATGTCCACGGAGGACACGCTGGCGGCGTTGAAGGACGCGGGGCTGGATTCCCTCACCGGCGGGGGGGCCGAGATCTTCCGCAAGGAGGTCCGCGCCCAGATCGCCCGGGGCAAGGAGTCCGCGGAGGAATACTGCGAGGTTCACCGGCAATGGCACAAGCTCGGCGGGCGCAGCACCTGCACCATGTTGTTTGGCCACGTCGAATCGTTGGAGGACAGAATCGACCATCTGCGCTGGTTGCGGGAACTCCAGGACGAGACCGGAGGCTTCTCCGGCTTTGTGGCTCTTCCCTTCCAACCCGAGAACAACGAAATCCCCGTCGACGAGCCGCCGTCGGGCTACGACGCCCTCCGCACTCTCGCGGTCAGCCGGCTCTACCTCGACAATTTCGACCACATCACGGCCTACTGGATCGGCCTGGGCATGAACCTCGCGCAGGTTGCGCTCGCCTACGGCGCCGACGATATTCACGGCACCATCGTGGAGGAACACATCTTCCACATGGCCGGCGCGAAGTCGCCGCAGCTTCAGACCGAGAACGACATGGTCCAGGCCATCCGCGAAGCCGGGCAGATCCCGGTGCAGCGCGACACCTTCTACGAGCCGATCCGGGAATGGGGCGCCGACGAGAACGTCGCCGAAGTCCGCGCCGCCGAGGCGAAGGGGGCCCAACCGGCCGGAGCCTGACCCGCGAATTCCAATGAACGAGTCCGAGGAACCACTGCCGCTCAAGCTTGCGCCTATCGCCCCCATCGAGGCGGCGGTCGATCGGCTGCGCAAGGAGCAGAAGATCGAGCACAAGCATCGCGAGGCGAATCTTGAGCTGGCGGACGGATTCCGCATCGGCTCCGTCCCCTATCTCAACGCGGTCCCGCTCACCCGCGGCATCGAGCATCATACGGTCTTCAAGCCGCCCGCGGAACTTGCTGCCATGCTGGAGCGTGATGAGCTCGATGCCGCGCTGATCAGCGTCTCCGAGGTTGTGCTCAAGGATCGCTACGACGTGCTTGATGGCGTGGCGGTCGCCTCGTTGGGCGAGGTGATGAGCGTCTTCGTCGCGCATCGGATTCCGCTGGAGGAGGCCCGTGAGATCTGGTGTGACAAGTCCTCGCTCGCCAGCGTGAACCTGCTGAAGATCCTGCTGGCCGAGAAGGGGCTTTCGCCGGAGCTGCGTCAGTTGGAATCCCACGCCGAGGCGCCGGACAAGGATTGCGTCCTGCTGATCGGCAACCCGGCCTTGAACTTCCGCCGCGCCGGCCACGAGCATGAGCTCTGGGATCTGGGAGCGGCCTGGTATGAGCTGACGAATCTCCCGTTTGTCTACGCCGTCTGGGCGATCCGCCGGGGCGTCGAGAACGTCCGCAAGCTTTGCGTCGAACTCCGCGACGCCAAGGACTTCGGCATGGACACCCTGGAATTCATCATCGCTGACCGTACGGAGTACGACCGCGACTTCCGGCAGGACTACCTCGGTTGGCACATCCACTACCACATGGGCTCCGACGAAAAGCGCGGCCTGCTCAAGTTTGTGGAACTGTTGGAGAAACACGGCCTCGGGCCGGTGTATGAACCGAAGTTTGTCGCTTAGGCGCCCCGTATTTAGTTGTTGGAGGGGTTGACGCCACTACATTTTGTATGTCATTCTCCCGCTTTCGATTCGAAAAACTGATTCTTCTTCCAGCCGATGCGTTGCCCCAAATGTGCCTGTCAGGATGACAAGGTCATCGACTCCCGCTCTTCGCGCGAGGGGGCGACCATCCGTCGCCGCCGGGAGTGCCTGAAGTGCGGTCATCGATTCACGACCTACGAGGAAATCGAGCACAAGGGGCTGATGGTCATCAAGCGGGACGAGCGGCGTGAGGAGTTCAACAAGGAGAAGCTGCTGAACGGCATCCGCAGCGCCTGCGAGAAGCGTCCGGTTTCGCCCGAGGCGATCGAGGAGATGGTGGAGAAGATCGTCAACGAGATCACGGAGCAGAACGAGATCGAGGTGCCTTGCGGGGAGATTGGCACACGGGTCATGGAGGCGTTGCGGACGGTGGACGAGGTCGCCTACGTCCGTTTCGCGAGCGTCTATCGGCGTTTCGAGGACGCCGGCGAGTTCCTGAAGGCGGTTGAGAACCTGGAGGTCAGACATGATACAGCTACGATCCGACTGCCTGGAATTTGAAATGTCCACGGGGGAGACGATCCCCTGTTCCGCCGAGACCGTGACGGTCGAGTTGATCGGCAAGGCGGTGGAGTCCCTGGATCCGGAGATCGTGCGGCATGCGGCCGAGGCGGTCCTGCACTATTTCAAGGAGGAGCTGGGACGCCAGCACGTGACGATCAATGAGTTTTCCAATGCGCTGGAAAAGGTGCTCAAGCGCATGGGGTTTGAGGTGGACTCGGGGGACGATGGGGGGCAGCCGGAGGGCAGCGTGATCCAGACGGACCTTGGTCGGCTCGCCTTTGAGTCGGGCAAGGGTTACGAGCTGATGTTCTTCTGCCGCCTGAAGCAGGAGCTGGAGGAGAAGCTGTGCGAGTCCCCGCAGATCCTGCACTTCAAGGGCATCCGACGTTGCGTGAAGCAGCTGGTGGGCGCGCGGCGCTGGAGCGCCCGCTGCCAGGAACTCCACGACCAGATCGTCAATTATCTCCGGGCCAACTGGGAGCGCTGCAAACCCGGCGACTCTTGCGCGTTGTTGGTCGAGTGACGCCCGATTCCGCCATGACCCTTTTCGAGAAAATCATCGCCGGGGAGATCCCGGGGGACAAGGTCTACGAGGACGACCTTGTCTACGCCTTCCGCGACATCGATCCGAAGGCGCCGACGCATGTCTTGATCGTGCCCAGGAAGCCGCTTCCCCGCGTGGCTGAGGCGGCTCCGGAAGACAAGGAGCTGCTGGGACATCTGCTGTTGAAGGCGGCGGAGGTCGCGGAGAGTCTTGGCCTGAAGGAGAGCGGCTACCGGCTGGTGATCAACAATGGGCGCGACGGCGGCGAGTCCGTCCCGCATCTGCATTGCCACATCCTTGGCGGGCGGCCCCTGACCTGGCCGCCGGGTTGATCATTTCCGTTTCTTCCGGGGTTTTCCGCCCGGTTTGCGCATTTCCGCGGAAAGCCGTTTCCCTTCCCTCTGGATTGCCTTGATCTGTTGCTCCCGGGCTTCTGGCGTCAGGCCGACGTCGGCTGCGATCCGCGCGATCTCCTCGTCCATGGCCTGCTTCAGGGCCAGGTTGGATTCGGCGCGCGCAACCTTCGCGGCTTCCTCCTCCTGTCGGCGCTCCTCTTTCTTGGATGGGGCTTCGACGGAGGCGAGGAAGGCTTCGAAGGTCTCGCGGCCGAGGGTTTCCTGCAGCCTGGGAAGGAGGAACGGGTTCGTCAGGGGGCTGTCCGATCCCTTCAGGCTGACAAACTGGGACAGGCCGTCGGGGCTGGCGCTGAGGATGTCGAACAGCTGCCGGAATTCCCGCTCGGAGGGTTCCAGCGCGTCCAAGTGCCGGCGCAGCTGGTCGGCCAGAGCCGAGTGGCGGAGGTGATACTCCTTCAGTTCGGTCGGCGAGAGCGCCGAGGCGAGTTGGCGCAACTGCTCCGCCTCCAGTTCGCGAATCCGAGTTGCGCGCGTCTCCTTGGACGCCTTCTCGGTCTTGAGCTGATCGGTCAACTGCCGCAGCTCGATCCGGGTCCGTCCCTGCCAGTCCTTTACCAGCAGGCGCTTGTCCGCCGGCAGGAAATCGAGCGCTTCCTCGCGGGCGCCGCCAGGGTTCCACGCGTACTTGCTCATCTCCGTGTCGTAGTCCACGCCCAGCAGTTCCCGGATCAGCGCCGCGCGCTCGATCTCCAGTTGATGGCGGGCGAGGGCGGTGTCGGCGTTCTTGGCCGGCGGCTTCGCCCGGAGCCGCCAGTATTCCCAGGGAACGGTCGTCGGTTGCGTCTCCCGCCAGCGCGATGCGTAGAGCTTGTTGATGTCCGCGATCACGATGTCGCGGATCGTCTCCTCCGGGCAGCGGGCTGCGCGGAGATTGGCGATGTATTTCAGGTAGTCCGGAGATTCGATTGCCGACCAGTCGATCCGGACGGTGTTGGTTTCCGTGAGGATCTGTGTCGGACCTTCCACCACCTTGGTCACCACACGCGGAACGTCGGGCTTGGAATCTTCGGGGCGGTTGTCCGTCGGCTGAGCCGGAGCCTTGGGACGCCCCACAAGCGCCGCCACGAGCGCGACGTTGGCAAGCAGCGAGATGACAAGGACGTTCTTGTTCACGGTAGGTGAGGACTGCGACGGGACCAGTTTTAGACTCAGTCGAGGTTGATCGCAATTCCGATCGCAGGCGGGCGGGCGTTCCAAGAAGCGGCGACATTCTTGTCGCCGTGGCCCTGACGGGGGCTGGGGAGACGCGCCGGTTGCGCCAGACGCCTGTATTGAACCGGAGCGCTGCGGCAGGCCTTCGCCTTTGTGCCTGTTTTGCAGGCAGGGCGACAGGAATGTCGCCCCACCTTGGCGCTGGCCTTCACCGCCGTCTTGGTCGGCCTCAATCCGGCAACAACAGCGTCCCGATCTCCGCGCAGGAATCGACCACAACGGTGGCGTTGGCCAGTTCATCGCGGGCGAAGGAGTTCGTGATCGCAATGACATCCATCCCAGCCGCCAAGCCCGCCTCGACGCCGGCGATGGAATCTTCCACGACCACGCAACATTCCGGGGCGACGCCCAGGTGTTCGGCGGCGCGGAGGAACACGTCCGGGCTGGGCTTGCCGCGTTCGACGTCCTCGGAACTCACCACGATGGGAAAATGCCGCCGGAGCCCTTTCATGCCGAGAATGGCGGAGATGATCGAATGCCGCGACCCGGACGCGACAGCGAGGCGGAAACGCGCGCCCAAGGCGGTCGCCAGTTCGGGAATCCCCGCGAAGATCGGCTCCTCCTCGACCACGAGCTCGATGAAGCGTTCCTCGCGGCGGCGCATCAACTCGTCGTGGGTGTGCGGCGGATCGTGCCGCGCGATGAAGTCGGTCCAGACGAGTTGGTCGGACTTGCCGTAGTAGTCGGGGAAGTGGATGCCGTGATTGTCGCCGTAGCCGATGGCGTCCAGCACGTCGCGGAAGGCGCGTTCGTGGCGAGGTTCGCTGTCCACGATCACGCCGTCCATGTCGAAGATGACGGCTTCAAGGCTGCCGCGCAGGCCGGGGCCTGATTGCGCGTGGGCAGGTTTGGATGGCAATGGGGCGGGCATGACTCAGACTCTCAGGTTTTCCGCATGGACGCCGAATCGCCACAAGAGGTGGGCAAACTGTCTTCAGTGACCCGCTCTTGGACATGCTTCCACCGGTTCATTTGGAGAATTCGTCCCGCCTTCCCGGGGAGGGACTCAATGTCCGGCAGCGGCAAGACATGCCTGGTTCCACTCAGACCGTGGTCTTGGCGAGCTTGAGCAGCTTCTTGAACTGCGCCGCCGTGACGGGCGAAACGGACAGCCGGGAGTTCTTTGCCACGACCATGTCCTTGAGGATGGCGTCGTCCTTGATCTGCGCCAGGGTGACGGTTTCCTTGACCGCCTTCAGCGGCTTGAGGTCCACGACAGACCAGTCGCCTTCCTTGGCGGTGGGATCCGGGTAATGCTCCTTGGCGACCTTGGCAATGCCGACTACGCGCTTTTGATCGACGCTGTGATAGAACAGCGCAAGGTCGCCCTTCTTCATCGCGCGGAGATTGTTGCGGGCCTGGAAATTGCGGACGCCGTCCCACATCGCGCCCTTGTCCTTCACGAAATCGTCCCACGAATAGGCGGTGGGTTCCTGTTTTACGAGCCAGTATTGCTTTGCCATCGGCGCACTATGAAAAGCGGTCGGGCAAAAGGGAATGAGATTCTGTTTGAGCCGCAAAGCGGCGCAGGAAACGCGAAAATGAGATTGTCTGTAATCGTGTTCGGGGCCGGATTCGCGAGAACGAGGATGCGTCTGGCGTAGGGCAGCCAAGCTGGCTGTCCTACGGGAAGCAGAAATGAATTTTGCCAATGCCCTTCGAAAGATAGGATCACGGCATGGACTTGGCGGACAATCTGAACTTCGTTCACGAGCGCATCGCGGCGGCCTGCGAGCGCGCGGAGCGCGACCCGGCCACGGTGAAACTGGTCGCTGTCTCCAAGACGCACTCCGCCGACACCGTCAAGGCGGCGGTGGAACTGGGGCAGACCCTGTTCGGCGAGAGCAAGATCCAGGAGGCGAAGCTGAAGATCTCCAATTGCCCGAAAAACCTGACCTGGCATCTGATCGGTCACCTGCAAAGCAACAAGGCGCGCGATGCGGTGAGTTTCTTCCAGATGATCCATAGCGTGGACAGTTTTCATCTCGCGGAGGAGATCCACCGTCAGGCCGAGCGACAGAGCAGGTCGATGCCGATCCTGCTCCAGGTCAACGTCTCCGGCGAGGCCTCGAAGTTTGGTTACGATCCAAAGGCGTTGTTCGCGGAGTTCGATGCATTGAACGAACTGGACCGGTTGGAGATCCACGGCTTCATGACCATGGCTCCCTGGTCGCCGGAGCCGGAGAAGGCGCGCCCGCATTTCCGGCGGTTGCGCGAGGTGCGTGACGAGTGTGAGCAGATCCTCGGCGCGCCCCTGCCGGAACTCAGCATGGGCATGAGCGGCGATTACGAGCCCGCCATCGAGGAGGGCGCGACCCTGGTGCGGGTTGGCACGGGGATCTTTGGCGCCCGGGTGCGGGCCAAGGATCAGAATCCCGGTGGAGGCGCCTGACCTTCGGAGGATGGTCGCGATCGTCTCCCGGACTACGGCGCGCATCATTTTCCTGTTCGGCCTGCCCGACCGGGGCACAATCGCTCCATGAACCGAACGCGATACGGAATCTGGATCCTGCTCATCCTCTGTGCCTCCGCATCCCTGCCTGAAGCCCGCTCCGCCGATTGGAAGCCCGCCAAGGCTCCGCTCGATACGCCCTGGACGGCCAAGGTGGATCCCTTCAATCCCTTGCCCGAACATCCGCGGCCGGACTTTCAACGCAACGCCTGGAAGTCCCTGAACGGGCTGTGGGACTACGCCTTGGAGAAGGTCGACTTCCAGCCGATGCAGGGTTTTATCGACAAGCCGTCGCTGACGACCGGCGTCGGTCCCGCGGAGTTTGCGGGGAAGATCCTCGTGCCCTTCGCGATCGATTCGCCGCTTTCGGGGATCATGCACGTGCTGCGGCCACAGGAGAGGCTCTGGTATCAGCGCGAGTTCACCGTGCCTGACGATTGGAAAGGGCGGCGCGTTCTGCTGCATTTCGAGGCGAGCGATTGGGAGACCGGCGTGTATGTGAACAGTCGCCGCGTCGGCCAGCATCGCGGGGGCTACGATCCCTTCCACTTCGACATCACCGACGCGCTGAAGTCGGGCGCGAACGCGCTGCGCGTCTGCGTGTGGGACGGCACGGAGCAGCATTGCCAACCTCTGGGCAAGCAGATCATGCCGGAGAACCGGAAGGGCTTCCGATACCAGCCCACCGGCGGCATCTGGCAGACCGTTTGGCTGGAAGCCGTTCCCCGGACCCGGATCGTGGGCTGGAAGGTGACGCCGCGCCTCGACGGCTTCGACTACGCGGCTGAGTTGAGCGATGACGCGGATGACCTGCGACTGAGGATCTCAGTCGATGGCGCGGAGCGCGTCGCCAACGCCGTCGGCGGCGAGGTGAAGGGCTCGGTGACGATCCGAAACCCGAAGCTCTGGTCGCCGGACTCGCCGCATCTCTACGACGTGAAGCTGGAACTGCTGCAAAACGGCGGGGCCTTGGACACGGTGAAGAGTTACGTGGGGTTGCGCACGATCGCGCGCGAGAAGGAGGGACGCTTCCTGTTGAACGGCAAACCCGCGCCGTTCCAGTTCGGGCCGCTCGATCAGGGCTATTGGCCCGACGGCATCCTGACGCCGCCGCATGAGGACGCCGTCAGATTCGATCTGGAATACCTGAAATCCATCGGCTGCAACATGGTCCGGGTGCACATCAAGACCCATCCGCAACGCTGGTATTACCACGCCGACCGTCTGGGGCTGCTGGTCTGGCAGGACATGATCTGCACGCCGAAATACGGGCAGACCGTCGATGCCGCCGGCTCGGCGAACTGGCGGCGCGAGTTCGCTGAGATTATTTCCGACTTCCACAACCATCCCTCCATCGTGCAGTGGGTCGTGTTCAATGAGGCCTGGGGGCAGCACGACACGGTCAAGCACACCGAATGGGCGGCGCGGGAGGATCCGTCCCGCCTCATCCTGAGCGCCAGCGGTTGGAACGATCACGGCGCCGGCGACACGCTGGATGTGCACAACTACAGGTTCTATCCCTCCGCGCCGGTCGCCGATGGCTTTGGAAGTGACCGCGCGCTCGTCTTTGGCGAACTCGGAGGACACAACCTCCTGCTGCCCGGCAAGAAGTGGCATCCCGACCAGGAGAATCAGCGGACCGTCAGCCTTGAACGCGCGGGCGGGCGCATGGATTTCGCATCGATCGCGGATCTCGCGGTGAAGTATCCGTTCTACCTCCGGAACCTGCGGCACTTCATTTCCCGTCAGGGTTATCAGGGCTTCGTCTACACGCAGATAACGGATGTGGAGCACGAGTGCAACGGGTGGCTCACCTACGACCGCCGTGTTTCCAAGCTGCCCGCCGAAGCCTTCCACAAGCTGCACGAGGCCCTGTCCGCGCCGTTGACCTACGAGGAACTCGTCGGCTCCGGCGAATGGAAACAGGCCGAGGTCGGGGCGGTCGGGCGGAAGCTCGCCGAGGCCTCGCCGGCGTGGACCAAGGGCTTGGGCGGAATGCGCGACCCAGCGAACATCACTTTGCCATACGCCGGCGGGCCGTTGGCGAAGGCGCCGGGGCGCGGGCGCGCGTTGGGATTGCGGCGGGAGTATTCCTTGAAGGGCCGACCGGGCCGCGCTGTGATCGAGATCCGGGCGCAACACACGGACGCCCTGGGGGAACCGCCGGAGCCGCGGCTCGACGGACATCATCCCCGCGCCGCCGTAAACGTTCCCTTCATCAGCTACCTCGACGGGCAATTGCATCGGCGCGGGGTCGTGGGTCTCGAACGCGGACAAGGGGAGGGTGTGACCTTCCTTGAACTCACTGACGCGGAGCTTGCGACGCTGACGCCGGGACGGCATTCCCTGTCGATCGAACTTCCGCAGCCGGATGCTGTCATCGCGTTCGATGCGAAGCTGCTCAGTTACGCAGGAAGACCGATGCCGGACATGACGCCCTATGCGGCGCGGTAGGCGGCCAATGTTTCACTCCGCGTCCGTCCTGCTTCGCACGAATCGAATCGCGGTGAAGGGGCCGGGTTTGGGGACGGTGGCGGTCAGGGTCTCATTGGCGACGATTGCGGCGGGCGGAAGGACGTGGACGGGATCGATGTCCGCGCCGTTGGTGTCGTTGATGTCTTTGGTGATGATGTGGGCCCGGTAGATTTCGCCGTCCGTGAAGCCCTCGCCCCGGAAGTCGCGAGGGGAGGCGTCGTTGTTATAATGCCGGCCGGAGCGGATTCTAGACGGGATGGCAACGGTTAGGGAACCGGAGCGGTCCGCCCCGTCGGCGTGGATGAGGACAGTGAAGTGTTGCCGCGTGCGGTTCCAGGAGGCGATGCGGCAACGTTCGTCGCCCTTGAACCCGTCGCCTGACACCACGATTTCGTTGTCCGGTTCGCCCGCGACGGCGTGGCGGATGACCTCGTCCGGTCCGTCGGCGATCTGCGCAAACCAGCGCCAGACATGGTAGTGCGGATGCTCGGGCGCGGCGGGAACAAGGTAGTCCTCGACGGTGAAGACGTTGCCGCTGCCGTCATGGATTTCGAAGCTGTCGTCGTTGCCGCGTAGCGCGAGCTTGCGGGTTACGATGTCGGGGCCGTCGTCGTTCGCGGGAACAACGAGATCCGGGCGGAGCGCCTTGACGCGCCCGTTGTAGTCGCGGCGTCTGGTCAGGCCCATCGCCCAGGAACTGGAATTGTCCGACCAGGGCAGGTTGATGGTGTTGAGGCCGCGTTCGAGGCAGCGGCCAAGGATCACGGCGGCCTTCCGGCAGGCGTCCTTCTCGTTCTTCACGCCGTCCCCGTTTATGTCGTGCGCGTTGCCGGAGCCGTCCCAGACGATCCAGGATTCCGACGACATCACTGATCTCGACTGCAGGCGGGCCTCGTCGAGTTTCCGGCGGACGAGATCGTATTGCGCCCAGACCGAGGGGATGATCTTCCCGTCCATGTTCCCGAAGCCGGTGTCGTGGTCGGAAACGTTCAGGTTCAGCGCGTCGACCAAGTCCATCAATTCATCGTTGGCGATCATCAGGTCGTAGAAACGATCGACGGCCTTGGCCCCTTTTGCGCCCAGGCCCTGGCGTGGCTCGCAGGTTTCGCAGGGGGACATCCCGGTGGTGGAGACGAGCACGGGAGCGGCGGGTGCGGTCGCGTAGACCGCGCGGATGGTCCGGGCTCCAGCGAGCAGGATGTCGTCGATGATGAAGTTGACATCGGCGCCGTGCATCAGGCCCTGGTTGTTGGCCTCGTGGGAAAGCTGGTAGGCGTGGACGCGTCCCTTGAAGCGCGTCGCGACCCGCCGGACGAATTCCGTGAACAAGCCTTCCTTCGGTTTGAAGCCGCCGGCTTGGCCGGATTCCGAGGCCCAGGCGGGGCAGTGAAAAAAGACGAACTCCACCTTCTGGCCGCGCGCGTTGCAAACCTCGACGGCCTCCTCCAGGGCGCGCAGGCCGGGCGAAGGACGGCGCGTGTAATCAGTGTTCGCCTCGGTTGGCTCCAGCGCGGCCCAACTCGCCCAGAACTGGACGTAGCTGCTGTCGCGGGCAAGGACGGGGCGGGTGGCATCATAGGCGTTGGCGGCGGGTCGGCCGATGAACGGCTGCCAGCGGACGCCGACATGCATGTGGCTGGTGGTCCACTCGTAATCCGCCGCGCGCGGCGGGCGGGGGAAATCGAGGAAACAGTGGAGGGGTTGCCAGCGAAGGTCGCGGAATTCGGGCGGGGCGCCCCTCCAGTTCCTGCCGACCAGCCTGGGCTGGCTGTTGTCGCCGCGAGGGGGACGAAGGTGTTCGGCATGGGTGAGTTTCAGGAGGCGGAGGTTCCTCCAATCCGGCAATTCTTCGCCGCCGAAATCGTGGAAGTCGCCGGGCTCAAGTTCAATCGTCTGCCAGGTCTCGTCGCCCTTCAGATACGCCTCGGCAGCGTGGTCGTCGATGAGGACGACCAGCTGGTTCGGCTCGGCGGAACGGACGTCGAGGGTCAGCCGCGCTCCGGCGGGGGGGCGCCAGGTTTCGTCGTGCAGCTTGTGCGTTGCACGCGCCCATTCCGCCGGTTTGTAGGTGAACCATTCCTTCTCCCAGTCGTCCTTGAAGTCCTCGATGAGCAGCGAGGGTTTACGTGTGGGTTGGAGACCGGCGGCCTGGAGCTCTTCGGCCGAAGCGATGGTCAGCAGGGAGGAGATGTTGAAGGAGTCGGCGGTGTAGACGCCGTAGTAGTAACCCGCGCCGGTGACCGGTTCGTCGAGCGCGTAGAGGACGTTGGCGTAGACCCAGAGCGGCTTGTCCACGGTTGTGAGTGGCAGTCGGGCCGACCAGAGATCTTCGTGGTTTTCCGGCGCAACGTGATGCCAGAAGCGGCTCATGGTGTCCTCGCGATCCTGCGGGGTTTCAGGTTCCCGGCCCTGTTGCGTGTAGAACACATCCACGGAAAGGACCCGTCGCGAGCTGTCCGGTTTGACGATGAATCTTGGTCCGAGCAGGGACATCAGGTTCAGAGTGGAAGTCGGAGTTCGGGGAAATTGGAAAGTCCCCTTCAGGTGTTGGTCCATCCATAACTGCGTCGCCACCTCGTATTCAGCGGTGTCCTGGTGGTTGTGATGCGGCGAACAGGTGGCGCGCCATTCCCTGCTGCCGATCTCCTTCACAGCCTTGGGGAGATCGCCAAGGCGGCCGTGGAAATCGTTCGCCGGGCTAAGGAAGGCGAGGGGACAGTCGATTTGGCGGAGACTGACGTCGTCACCCAATGTGGCGCGGAAAATGGGGCTGCTGTTGAAACGGTCGCTGATGCCGCCGCAGGAGGGCGCGGCCGCCTTCACGCGGTCGTCCGCCGCTGCGGTCATCACCGTGAGCTTGCCGCCCATGGAGTGACCGTAGACACCGAGGCGGTCTGGATCGACCTCGGGTTGACGCTCCAGGAAGGTCAACGCCCGACGCGCCGCCACCGCCGCGAGGAACCAGCCGCTGTTGCGCGGCGAGTCCACGGAGTCAAGCGTCCACGCCGCCGCCTTGACGCTGGGGAACTGGTTGCCCTGATTGCGGCCCGGCGCGTGATAGCCGTCGAGCGCGCCCCAGTCGGTGGTCAGGCGATAGGCGGGCTCCCCGGTCTTGCCGTCCCAGAACAGCTTCACCTCCTTTGGCGTCACGCGGTAGTTGGGGGAACTGATGCGCCCGGCCCAGGCGATGGAGACCGTTGCATAGCCGCGCTTGGCGTTGGTCAGGCAGGCCTTGTGATCCGCGTATTGTCCGCCGCCGTGGATCTGCACGAGACCGGGAAGCCTGCGATAGCCCTTTGCCGCGCTTTTCGGAAACCCGTAGATCGCCGCCAGCCGCGCCTTTGTCCCTTTGAATACCCCGATGCGGAATCGCACGACTCGCAGGACGACGCCTTCCTCCTCCCATTCGACAAGAGTTTCGATTTCCAGCGGCTCGGCGCGGGGATCGAAACCGGCCCAAAGCGCTTCGAAGGAGGTCGGAGCGACGGCGTCTTTCAACGGCGGCAGGGTTTCCGTTTCCTGGGCTAAGACGGGAAAGCCAGCGAACATCGCGAGCAAGGCCGCGAGCCCGCGGATGCGGTTGGACGCAGGTGGGAGGAAAATCGCCGGCGACTTGGCGGAGAACATGGCCGCGTGTTACCCCGGCGGCTCGCCCGCGACAAGTTCTAGATGGCGCCGACGGTCGCGCAGAGAACTTCAATTCCCCGCCGACGCCACGGTCTTCCTTCTCACATGGAGGATGGCCGGCAGCGAGCACTGGCCGCCGTCGGCCGTCGCCTTGAGGAAGAACTCCCGGGTCTGCTCGGGGACCCAGGGAGCCGCGGTGATGAAGAATTGCCGTTCGTCCTCCTCCTCGACGATCAACAACCCGTTCAGCCCGATGTTGTCGACGAACACCCCGTGCGGCAGGTTGCGGCCGGCGGTCTCCCGGCCGAGATCAATGCGCGCCTTGAAGTTCACGCGATCCGCCTTCACCCGCGCCGTGATGGTCTGCCCGGGCTCAATGGTGAACTCGATCGGTTTGCCCGGTTCATGCTTCACCTGACCGGAAGCTCCGTCCGGCAGGATGGCCACCTTCAACTGCGCCGCCTTGCCCGGCTTGATCTCGCCCAGGGTTCCCACCTCGCGTGTCACCTGCCTGCCGCGGATCGTGGCGGTCGCCGTGAGCCTGGTCGTCTTGGCGGCGTCACCCATTGGAGCCTTGGCCTCCGGCGCGGCGTAGATGGCTCCCACGGCGCTGATCTGTTCGGCCTGGATCACGATCGGCCCGCTGACCGAATAGCCAGCGGGCAGCCCGGTGACGTCCACGCGGATCTCGCCCTGGTAGTCGTCCAGGCGATCCACGTTCACGGTGAATTCCCGCCCGCTGCCCGGACTGACCGCGGGGTTCATCCCCCCGACGCTGATCTTGAAGTCGGGCCGCCGGGGACGGATCGCCAACGAGTATTTGAAATCCGCGCCGCCGAAGCCGCGCACGTCGGTCAGCCGCGCGAGAAAGTCGCCGTCGTGCGGCGCGGTGAAGAAGAGCTTGGAATCCGCGCCGAGCTTCTGCCTCGATTCGTCGTCGTTCTCGTAAAACAGGCGGAACACCGGCAGGCCGTTGGGCGCGGGCCGGCTGCCGGGGGGCAGGGGGCGCACGATGTAGCACGGCTCGCCCAGCGGATGCGAGAGCGACGTCGTGCCGAAGTAGGTCTGCCGCGCTCCCGAGCCCGGATAGACAATGAAGCCCGAGTCCGGGCCGCGCGGATATAGCCACAGCCGCGACACCTCGCCATTGGCGTAGAGGTACTCGTTCAACTCCATCTCCCGCCAGTTGTGCAGCCGGAAGTCCTGCGCGGTCGAGGAATCCTTGCCGCGGAAGGTGAACCAGGAATCGCGCAGCGCCTGCAGGGCCACCCGCTCGATCGGTTCGCCCGCGGCGGTCAGGATCTCGATCTTCGAATCCAGCGGCGATTTGCTCCGTGCGGCATTGACCTCCAACACCCATTCCTCGCCGGCCTTGGCGGAGAAACGAAACAGGTCTGCGTCGTCCGCTGAGGCGATGACCCCGGCGATCGTGGCCGGGAGTTTCACGGACTTGGCGGACTTGGGATCGTTGTTGGGTTCGGCTTCGGCGACCTTTGCCGCCTCGCCCGCCGCGGCGATCGCAACGGGTTTCGCGGCGGCGCTTCCGGCCTTGGAGCCGCCCGCGACCTGCGCGGTCCCGGGAACGTCGTAGAACTCGATTGAACCGTCCATGCGCGCCACGGCAAGGTTCGTGGCTTCGGGGGAGAAGGCGAGGCCGGAAACGAGATCGGACTGTTTGCCGATCAGTTTGCGCTGCGTCAGGTCCGGCAGCGTCCAGAGCTTGATCGTGCCATCTTCCGAGGCGGAGGCGAGCCAACCGCCATCCCGCGAAACGGCCATTTCCACGATGTCGCCCTCGTGGGCGAAGCGCGCGTGGACGACCGGGTTGATCACCGGCTCGTCCCGCGACACCAGGCGCCAGAGCCGGATGCGGTTGTCCGCGCCGGAGCCGAGCACATGCGCGCCGTCCGGGGTGAAGGCGGTGGAGAACTGCTCGCCCTGCGGTTGGTTCAGGGTGTCGAGGCGCAGGCCGTCGGAGACGCGCCAGAGCTTGATGGTCTCGTCGCCGCTGGCGCTGGCGAGGATCGAGCTGTCCGGGCTGAAGGCGAGGTCGAAAATCGCGCCGTTGTGCACCTCGATGCTGCGGATCAGGTCGCCGGTTTCGGCGCTCCAGAGTTTCACGCTACGGTCGTAGCCGCCGGTTGCGACCAGCTTTTCGTCCGGCGAGAACTCGGCGTCGAACAGGGCATCGCTGTGCCCTGTGCCGAACTCCCGCAGCTTCTTCCCGGTCGCCGCGTCCCAGATGGTCGCCAGGCCGCTCACGCCGGTGACGCCCGAAGCCGTGATCAGGCGCGATCCGTCCCGCGAGAAATGGGCGGCGTTGACCTTGCCGGGAAGGCCCTTGATCTCGTGGATCGGCTTGCGGGTTTTCGCGTCGAGGATTTCGACCCGGCCGTATCGCGCGACCAGCAGGCGGTCGTCCTTCGGTGAAAACTCGATGGCGGTGATCGGCGAGGGCAGACCGGCGGCGGGTTCGATTTTCGGGAGCATCGCGAGCCCGGCCGGCGCGTCGCCAGCGGAAGGTCCCTTCGCTCCGGCGGCCACCCATTGCTTCAGGGTTTCGATCTGGCCGGAGGAAAGCTGGGGCTCCTTGCGCGGCGGCATGTAGGGTTTGGATTCCCTGGTCAGAACCTTGATCAACAGGCTCTCTTCGGGCTTGCCGGCGACGATTGTCTTCCCGCTCTCACCGCCCTTCATCAGTTCCGCGAAGGTCTCGACCGAGAGTTCGCCGTCGAAGTCGTCCTGGTTGTGACATCCCGCGCAATACTCGCGAAGGATGGGGTGGACGTCCTTGGCGTAGTCGGGGGCGGCTGTGACGGTCGTCGCCGCAACCAACAAGGCTCCGAATATTATTCCAAAAATGGTCTTCATCTCTTTCATCTCAACCTTCCCCTCTGTAGATGGGTTTGCGGGGGCGAAACCAAGGAGCGGCGACATTCCTGTCGCCGTGGCCCTGAAGGGGGCCAGACAAGCGCGAGGAAAATGGAACCGCCCGGATGCCCCCAAGAACGCCCCGCCATGCCAGACGCCTCTGTGGCTGCTACGCAGCCAGGGCGACAGGACTGTCGTCCCGCCTTGGCTCCGCCATTCGCGCGCTTGGCTTCCCTCCGTTTCATCCGCTTCGCCCTCAATGCTGGAACAGGAACTCCCGGCTGGTCATCAGGGCCCAGAACAGGTCCTCGACCGCCGCGCGCTTCTCCTTGTCCGGCGTCTCGGAGAGCATCTTTGTCATGCCCCGCCGCTCCTTCTCCGTCGGTCTGCGCGAGAGGCAGAGCAGATAGGCGCGATCCACGATTTCCGCGGCGTCCGCGCCGGCCATGGCCTGATCCACGCAACCGCCCTCTGCGTTCAGCTTCTCGTTCAGGGTGTCGCCGTTGGCGAGGTGCAGGGCCTGGACCATGCTGGGCTGGTTGGAGCGTTCGCAGTCGCAGGTGATGTCGCGCTTGTTGCGGCCGAAGGTCTGGAGGAAGTAGTTGTCGACCGCCGAATCGTAGAGTTGCAGGGCGCGGGTGCCCTTGTCGTAGAACTCTGTCTTGGTCCGGCTGCCGTCGCGGTTGAGCAGGTTGTCGAAGACGCTGGGTTTCTGCGTGATATCGGCGACGGCGTCGTGCAACACCTCGGCCATCATGCGGCGCGGCAGGTAGCGTGAGTAATAGCGCTTGTCCGCGGCGTTCCCCGGCAGCGGGTCGGAATTCCGCTGGTAGGTCTCGCTGCTCATGATCAGCCGCATGAGCGCCTTCAGGTCGTAGTCCTTCGCCGCCAGGAAATCCGCCAGCGCGTTGAGCAACGGCTCGTTGCTCGGCGGATTCGAAACGCGAAGGTCATCGACCATCTCCACCAGCCCCGTCCCCATGAAGGCGGCCCAGACACGGTTGACGACAGCCTTGGTGAAATAGGGGTTCTCCGGCGAGGTCAGCCAATCGGCCAGATACTCGCGCCGGTCGCGGTCCGAATCGAACGCGAGAGGCTTGCCGTCGAGCGGCGCGGGCGGTTGGGCCCGGCCGGTGCGCGGTTGGATGAGTTCGCCGCGGTCGGCCACGTAAATGGTGCGTTTTCCGTTGCCGTTCCGCGCGTCGCCGCCCCAGCCCTTGGCGCGCACGCGGGAGAACAGATTGGCAAAGGAGTAGTACTGGTCGTTGGTCCACTTCTCCAAGGGGTGGTTGTGGCACTTCGCGCAGCCGATCGACAGGCTCATGAAGGCTTGGCTGACATTCTCCGCCATCGATTCCGGATCCTGGTGCACCGCGAAGAAATTCGACGCGCCGTTCGCGAAGCTGTCGCCCTTCGCCGTCACGACGCGGCGGACGAGTTCGTCCCAGGGCGTGTTCGCGGCGACCTCCTCCCGCAGCCAGTTGTAGTAGGCCTTGACTGCGTCGGGACGCAACAGGCGGCCGTTCACTAGGAAGACGTCCGACCAGCGGTAGGTCCAGTAGTCCACGTATTCCGAGCGCGCCAGCAGGTTGCGGATCAGTCGCTCGCGCTTGTCCGGCGCGTTGTCCTCAAGGAACGCCAGCGTCTCCGCCGGCGTCGGCAGGGCCCCGATGGCGTCCACGAACGCGCGACGCACGAACACCTCGTCCGAGGCCCGCGGCGAAGGCGGCAGGTTCAGGGAGCGAAGCTGGTCCAGGACCAGGTCGTCGATGAAGTTTTGACGCGGCGAGCCGGCGAAGACCTCCTCCGGCACGGCGTTCGGAAAAGGCGAGGTCACGCGGGCGATCTCAATCCGGCTGGAGAACCAGACCGTGATCGAGCCTTCCCCGTGGCCGACCACCTTCACGACACCGGTGACCGCGTCCACCTCCGCCACCGTCTCGTCGGCGGAGGCGAACTTGGCCCAGTGCGTCACGTCCTCGACCGTTCCGTCGCTGTAATGCGCCCGGACCGTCAGTGACCGTGTGTCGCCCTTCTTGAGCGTGGACTGCTTCGGTTCGATCTCCAGCCGCTGCAGGCGCGCATCGTCCTCTTTCGGCGGCTTGGCTCCGGCGGCGATCCACTCCGCGAGGACGCGATAATCGAGTGAATCCGTGTCGAACCGTTTGCCGCCCTTGTGGCGGATGGCCGCGGTCGCCTTGGTGAGCAGGAGGCTGCGCGCGGGTTCGGCGAACTCCACGCGGCGGCCGCGCGCGTCGCGGGTGATGTTGTAGTGGTCGCCCTCCGGATCGTAGCTGTTCAGGCTCAGACGGAAACCGCCCTTGCCGGCCAGCGCGCCGTGGCAGCCGCCGCCGTTGCAGCCAGCCTTGGAAAGCACGGGCAGAACGTGGTTGCGAAAGGTCCAGTCGCGGGTGGCTGAAGTTTCGGCGGCGGATCCAGAAGCCGCAAAAGCGAACCACAGGACGACGCCGAGAAGAAGGAAGGCCCCTGCCCAAGGAGCGGCGACATTCCTGTCGCCGTGGCCCTGAAGGGGCCAGACAAGCGCGCGAGCGTCAGACGCGCCCTGAAAACGTCCCCGACCTTTCGCCATGCCGGGCGCCTCTGTGGCTGCTCTGCAGCCAGGGCGACAGGAATGTCGCCCCTCCTTGGGTTGCCGCCGTTTCGCGCCATTCATCCGCGTCTCCATTCCGATCGTATTCCTATCCGCCTCTCTCATCAGAACAACTCCTTGATCGGGCTTGTGCCGAGGTCCACCAGCGGGAAGGGGCGTCCCGCCGGGCCGGGCAGGTGTGAGGTGGTGTCGAAGCCAAGGCTGTGAAAAATCGTCGCGACCACGTCGCCCGGGCCGACCGGCCTCTCCGCCGGGAAACCGCCGATCGGGTCGCTCGCCCCGACCGCGCGTCCGCCCTTCACCCCGCCGCCCGCGAAGGACACCGTGAAGCACTGCGGCCAGTGATCGCGTCCACCGGCGGGATTCACCTTCGGCGTGCGGCCGAACTCGCTCAGGCCGGCGACCATGGTGTTGTCCAACATTCCCCGTTCATGCAGGTCCTCGATCAGGGCCGAGTAGCCCTGGTCATAGAGCGGGCAGACAATGTTCTTCATGCCGTCGATCGAGGTGAACGGCTTGGAGCCATGGATGTCCCAGGTCGTCTCGCCGAAGACCGTGAGGAAGGTGTTGATCGTCACGAAACGCACGCCGTTCTCCACCAGCCTGCGCGCCAGGAGGCAGCATTGGCCAAAGCGGTTCATGCCGTAGCGTTCGCGCACCTTCCGCGGTTCCTTCTCGAGGTCGAACGCGCCGCGCGCCTGCTCGCTGGTCATCATGCGGAAGGCCGCCTGGAAATTGTCGTCCAGCAGCCGCGCGTCCTCGCTGGCCTCGAAGCTCTTCACCGTCTCGTCCACCAGTTGACGCATGGAGCGGCGACGGGCCAGACGGTTCGCGCCGATCTGGTCCGGGGGCAGCAGGTCGGGGACCTTGAACTTGGGCTTGGAAGGGTCGGCCATGAGCGCGAAGGGATCATGCGCCTTGCCGAGAAAGCCGCCGGCCTGGCCGTTGGGCAGGTTGCCGCCGCCGCGGCCCATCAATTCGGGCAGCACCACGAAGGGCGGCAGGTCCGTCTTGCGGCCCATCAGGTAGCTGGTCACCGCGCCAGCGTGCGGGGTGTGGATGCCGCCGGTGAAGCGCCGGCCCGTCTGCATCATCTGCCAGCCCGCGTCATGCACCGCGGCGCCGCTGTGGTGGCAGGAGCGGACCAGCGAGAACTTGTCCGCGATCTTCGCGTGCCGCGGCAGGACCTCCGAGATGTCGATGTCCGGCGACTTGGTGCGGATGGGTTTAAAGGGGCCGCGGATTTCGCTCGGCGCGTCGGGCTTCATGTCCCAGAGGTCGACATGGCTCGGCCCGCCGAGGTTGAAGATCAGGATGCAGGCCTTCTCGTCGTTGCCCGGTTTGACGGCGCCGCGTTCCTTCGCCGCCAGGTATTGCGGCAGCGAAAGCCCCGCCGCGCCCAAGGCGCCGACCTGCAGGAACTCCCGCCGCGTCAGATGACTGCCGCCGCAGATGGACGCGTCCTTCTCAGCCAGAAAATCGATCATGGTGTCGCTCGATCAGAGATTGTCGCCGACGCGCTTCGCGCCAGAAAACCCAAAGCGCGCAATGGCCCGCGATAATCGCAAATTCCCTTCCGATGGCCAGAGGAAACAAGGAGCGGCGAATGAGGGGGTGGGGGAGAATGGACGACCCGTTGTCTTCCCGTGCGGTTGAAAGCAGGTGGCAGAAGGGCTCGCCGAAATGACAAAAGACCCAACCATCCAAATCCGATCGAAGCCAGAATGACGAAATCCGAATCGCCGCCCTGAAACGCGGGGGCTCGGATCGACCTTCGACATTCAGACTTCGTCATTCTTCGGGTGTTTGGGTCCTTGGGTGTTTCGTCCTTGGCCGGGGCCCCATTGTCTTCCCTTCCGCCCCTCAAACACCGGGTTTGCATCCTTCGCCGAAATCCCCTTCAATGCCCGCTCCCATGAAGAAAGCCATCCATCTAGCTCTTTCATTCCTTGTCGGAATCTCCATTGCCGCAACTCCCGCCTTGGCCCAGCAGAAGAAGAAGGCCAAGCGTCGTCCGGCCCGCCCGCAGACCGTCGGCCCGCGCGTCAATGAGAACAAGGCCACGCCCATCGACCGCATCACCGCCCCCGAGGGCTTCAAGGTGGAGCTGATCTATTCCGTGCCCGGCGAGGATGAAGGCTCCTGGGTCGCCCTCGGCGTCGATGGCAAGGGCCGCCTCATCGCTTCCGACCAGTTCGGCGGGCTCTATCGCTTCCCCGCGCCCGCGCCCGGCCAGCCTCTCAGCCCTGGCGACATCGAGCGGGTCCCGGCCGAGATCCGCGCCGTGAACGGCATTCTCTGGGCCTTCGGATCCCTCTACGTCGCGGTCAACGACTACGAGCGCAAGATCGACAGCGGCCTTTACCGCCTCACCGACTCCGACGGCGACGACATGCCCGACAAGGTCGAACTGCTCCGCGCGATGGAGGCCCGCGGCGATCATGGCGTCCACGCGCTGCTGCTGGCGCCCGACGGCAAGCACATCACAATGATCACCGGGAACAACACCGAGCGGACGGTGGTCGACTCATCCCGCGTGCCGCTCACCTGGGGCGAGGACCACCTTCTGCCCCGCATGCCCGACGGCCGCGGTCACAATCGCGACCGACTCGCCCCCGGCGGCATCATCTACAACATCACCCCCGATGGGAAGGAGTGGGAGATCGTCTCCTCCGGCTACCGCAACATCTACGACGGCGGCTACAACCGTGACGGCGAGCTCTTCGCCTACGACGCCGACATGGAGTACGACTTCAACACCCCCTGGTATCGCCCGACCCGCGTCAACCACGTCACCAGCGGGTCCATGTGGGGCTGGCGCAACGGCACCGGCAAATATCCCGAATGGTATCCCGACAACCTGTCCCCCGTGATCAACATCGGCCCCGGGTCCCCCACCGGCGCGACCTTCGGTTACGGCGCCAAGTTCCCCGCCAAGTACCAGGACGCGTTCTACCTTTACGACTGGAGTTGGGGCCGGATCTACGCCGTGCACCTGGAACCCAAGGGCGCGTCCTACACCGCGACCAAGGAGACCTTCGTCTCCGGCGGCCCGCTGCCTGTCACCGACGCGGTCATCCACCCGAAGGACGGCGCCATGTATTTCACGATCGGCGGCCGCCGCGTGCAGTCCGGTCTCTATCGCGTGAGCTACGTGGGCAAGGAATCCACCGCCCCCGTGAAGCACAAGCCCTACACCAACCCGCTCGTGGAATTGCGCCACGACCTGGAGAGCTACCACACGATCAAGCACCCGAATGCCATCGTGAAGGCCTGGCCGCACCTCGACCATCCCGACCGCTTCGTCCGCTGGGCCGCCTACATCGCCATCCAGCATCAGCGCCTCGACCTCTGGGCCGAGAAGGCGCTCCAAGAGCCCGACCACGGCAAGCGCGTCACCGCCTTGCTCGCCTTGGCCAAGGCCACGGGCATCGATCCGTTCCACCGCCAGGCCGACGATCCCAAGGTCGATTACCAGATGCGCGGCCGCCTGCTGGCCTCGCTTGGCCAGGTCGACTGGAGCAAGCTCAACGACTGGCAGCGTATCACCCTAGTCCGCGCCTACGAGATCGTGCTTAATCGCTTCGGCCTGCCGGATGAAAACTCCGTGAAGAAGATCGTCGCGCAGCTCGACCCGCATTTCCCCGCGCCAACCTTCGAGCAGAACTGGGTCCTCTGCGAGACCCTCGCCTTCCTCCAGGCCCCGAGCGTCGCCGCCAAGGCCATCGCGCTCATCCAGGCCGCGCCGACGCAGGAAGAGCAGATGGAATACGCCCGCTCCCTGCGCATGCTCAAGGCCGGCTGGACCAAGGAACTCCACACCGCCTACTTCGACTGGTTCCTCAAGGCCGCGAACTATCGCGGCGGCGCCAGCTTCGCCAAGTTCATCGAGTTCATCCAGAACGACGCCATCGCCAGCCTCAGCGACAAGGAACGCGCCGAGCTCAAGGACGTCCTCGCCCGCAAGCCCGTCGTCAAGTCGCCCCTCGAGGTGATGTCCGAGGCGATGGCCGGACGCGAATACGTGAAGGAGTGGACGCTGGACGAGCTGAGCCCGGCCGCCAAGACCGGCATGAAGAACCGCAGCTTCGCCAACGGCCGCAAGATGTTCGCCGCCGGCGGCTGCTTCGCCTGCCACCGCTTCAACAACGAGGGCGGCATGACCGGCCCCGACCTCTCCCTCGCGGGCGGCCGCTACAACCCGCACGACCTGCTCGACCAGATCGTCAACCCCAGCAAGGAGATCAACGAGCAGTTCGCCCCCATCGTCCTCACCCAGACCGACGGAGAGACCCACACCGGCGTGGTGGTGAACCTCAACGGCGACGGCGTCACCATCAACACCGACATGTTCGACCCCAACCAGCGCATCACCATCGATCGCAAGAAGGTCAAGAGCATCGAACCGGCGAAGGTCTCCCCCATGCCCACCGGCCTCCTCAGTCTCATGAAAAAGGAGGAGATCCTCGACCTCGTCGCCTACGTCCTCAGCGGCGGCGACAAGGGGAACGCGATGTTCGGGAAGTGAGGGGCGCGTTCGCTTTCAGAAAACGGCCAATCGCCAGCGTCGAATCCGTAAGGGAAACTTCAGAAAGAGCCAGGAAACATGTAAGGAATGGTCAACAAAGCCGTGGAGGAAATGGTCCGCGGCAGTCATGGCGACGAGATGTGGGAACGCATCAAGGCCAAGGCCGGAGTGAACGTTGAGGTTTTTGTCAGCAACGAAGGCTATCCGGACGAGATCACCTACAATCTCGTGCAGGCCGCCGGCGAAACGCTGGACATGTCCGTGGAGGAGGTGCTGATCCATTTCGGTGAACACTGGATTCTCCACACGGCGCGCGAGAACTATCCCGGCCTGATGAACACCGCAGGCCGCACGCTGGGACAGTTCTTGGAGAATCTCCCGGTTTTCCACTCACGGGTCGCGATGATCTACCCCGACCTGCGACCGCCACGGTTCAAGTGCTCCGAAATCACCGACGACTCGCTGAAGCTGCATTATTTTTCGGACCGGCCGGGTTTGACAGCGTTTGTGACGGGGTTGTTGCGCGGGTTGAGCAGGATGTTCGGCGTCGACGCGAAGACCAGCCTGACAGAGTCGCGGGCTGGCGGCGCGGAACACGATGTCTTTCAGGTGACATGGAAATCCGCGGATTAAGGCATGCAATTCAAGGGGCACAGGATCGGCTTGACGCCGGAACAGTTCGAGGCGGCGTTCCCCTTCCACTTCGTGCTTGATCGGGAACTCAAGATCTTGCAGACGGGCGCCTCGCTTGGACGCGTTTGTCCCGATCTCGCGCCCGGAGCGGACGCCCGGAAAGCGTTTCGGGCGGTTCTACCCGACGGCGACCTCTCCCGCGAGTGGATCCAGGAGAACCACAGGAGTTTCTTTCTTCTCGAGCACCTTTCCACGGGCGTCAAGCTGAGGGGAGAGTTTATCCGGACGGCTGAAGCGGAGCCCCTCTTGTTCCTGGGGTCGCCCTGGTTCACGAACGCTTCGGAAATTGTCAGCAATGGGCTCTGCCTGGAAGACTTCGCCATCCATGATTCCGCTGTGGACCTGTTGCATGCCCATGAGGCAAGCAGAGTGGCTCTCACGGATGCCAAGAAGTTGGCCGAGATGCTAACCGTCCAACGCTAGGAACTGCGGGACATCATCGGGCAGTTGCACGAAAAGCAGCATGAAACCCGGAAACTGGCGTTGATAGCGGCGCGCACGGACAATGCCGTTGTGTTGACGGATGCAGTCGGGCGCACCATCTGGGTGAACGATGGATTCACGCGGCTTACAGGTTACACGTTCGAGGAAGCGCTTGACCGGAAGCCTGGCGAGATTCTCCAAGGCCGGGACACCGACGCCGCGACCGTGGCTCGGATGGGCGAGAACCTTCGACAGGGACTCGGGTTCAGCGAAGAGCTCGTGAACTACACGAAGGCAGGCCGTCGTTACTGGGTATCGGTGGACGTCCAACCGATCAAGGATGAGTCGGGTCAGGTCACGAACTTCATGGCGATTGAGAAGGACATCACCGATCGCAAGCAGGCTTCTGCGGAGTTGCTTCGCGCAAAACAGGCGGTAGAGGAGTCCTTGCGCGAACAGGAGGCTCTGATCCGCCTCTTCATTGAGCACGCCCCTGCGGCGCTTGCCATGCTTGACACCGAGTTGCGCCTTGTGGCGGTAAGCGCGCGGTGGTTGACCGATTTCGGACTCGCCGAGGAAGAACTGCTCGGCAAGCGCTTTCACGAAGTTTTCGCAACTGCGCCCGAAAGTTGGCGGAACGCGCACCAACGAGCATTGAATGGGGAGACATTGGGAAATGAAGAGGAATCGTTTATTCGGCCGGACGGTTCCAGTGTCTGGTTAAAATGGGAGACTCGCCCCTGGTTCAAGGCGGACGGGGCCGTCGGCGGCATTGTGATCTTCACATTCGACCTGACCATGCGGAAGCTGGCGGAAGCGCGGAATCGCGAAGCCCTTGCCATGCTGGATGCGCTGGAAGACGCGGCCCTCATTTTCGAACCAAGAAGCCTCGGTTTCGTCTACGTGAATGAAGGAGCCGCCCGTCAACTGGGTTTTTGCCAGGAAGAATTGCTGCAGCTTACTTTGCCGGAAATCGTGGCCAGCCTCGACGAGGCCGGGTTGTCCCGACTGCTGGTCCCTCTGGAAACGAAAGACGCGCAAGTGCGCAAAGCAACCGTCATCCTGAAGCGAAAGGACGGCTCGGATTACCCGGCGGAAACCACCTTCCAATTCCTGCCGATGCAGGGCGCATCAGGACGATTTATCGCGCTCGCGCGTGACATCAGGGAACGCCTGGATCAGGAAAAGACCGAACGCCGAGCACAACGACTGGAAAGCATCGGGACATTGGCGGGAGGCATCGCCCATGACCTCAACAATGCTCTCGCCCCGATCGCAATGTGTGTCGAACATCTGAAGGAGTCCTATCCGGACACTTCCGGACTGCTCGACATCCTCGGTAAGAGCGCCGGACATGCGACCGGAATGGTCCGCCAGTTGCTCAACTTCGCCAAGGGAGCCGAAGGCGAGCGAAGCGAGGTGTCGCCGAAACTGCTAATCTCGGAAGTGAAGACCATTGTGGAGAGCGCCTTTCCCAAGAACTTCCGCGCAACCGTCCGCTGTGCCCCCAATCTCCCGAGAGTCATCGGAGATGCCACCCAACTGCACCAGGTTCTGTTGAACCTCTGCGTCAATGCGCGCGACGCAATGCCTAAAGGCGGTGAAATCAAAATCGACGCCTCGGTTCAGGATGTAGACCGCGCATTCACCGTTTCAGCCGGTGTTCCCGACGCTGAAACAGGCCTTTACGTATGCTTGTCCGTTCAAGATTCCGGAGAGGGTATGCCTCCGGAGGTATTGGAGCGCATTTTTGATCCTTTCTTCACGACGAAGGCCCTTGACCAAGGCACAGGATTGGGACTGTCGACCGTCTTGGGGATCGTCAAGGGGCATGGTGGATTCATTCGCGTCGATTCAACGGCGGGGGCGGGCTCCGAATTTCAGGTTTACCTGCCTGCGGTCGAGAAGGAAGAAATACCCGATACGGAAGATGCGCCTCAAAAGTTGTTCCGAGGCAACGGGGAACTGATCCTCGTCCTGGATGACGACCCCAACGTCCGGAGGACGGAGACCCTGGTTCTCGAAAAGATGAACTTTCGAGTCGTTGCCGCGGACGACGGAGAAGAGGGCCTGGTGGCGCTCGCGCAACACATGAACGACATTCACGCGTCTATTGTGGACATGGCGATGCCCAACATGGACGGCCCCGACTTCATCCGCGCATCAAAGCGGTTCCTTCCAGACCTTCCGGTATTGGCCGTCAGCGGGCAGTTCACTCCGAGGGACCGGGAACGCCTCGACAAACTTGGCGTGACCGACACGCTGGCCAAGCCTTTTCTCGAATCTGAACTACGGAGCGCGCTCGAGAATCTGCTGGCGCTGAGTCCTCACTGAAGGGAGGACGTGGATTCGACTGAAAAGCCGACATCGGGCAAAGGAACAGGACATCATAATCAGATTCCCCTGGTTCCTTATCGATTTGTTTCTCGTGGCGGCGACCATGACCGGTTGACATCTCGAAAAGGGTCAGAAAAGGGGGCGGTCCCGGGAAGTCGCACTCTTGAATGAGTGAAGCGGCGTTGCGCCCAAGGCAATTCCCGCGGACTCACCCGCTTCATGCGACCGTCCCTTTCTTGTTCGAGTCAGTTGCCGGCGGGCGGGAAGGGAACCGGCGGTCGCGGTCCCTGGCGCTGAATTTTCTGGAACAGGGCGTCCAGGCGGGCCTTGGCGGCGATGGCTTCGGGATCGTCGGGATCCGCGGGTTTCTCCATCGGCAGTGATCGGGCGTCGATCATTCTGCCGTCGCGGAACAGCCGGAAGTTGCCGTCGAACAGGTTGTCGCCGCCCGCCTTTTGGGTGTACGCGTGATGCACCCATTGGCGCGGGATGCCGCGTTTGCCCCGAAGTTGAGGCGCAAGGCTGCGGCCGTCGATGGTGAGCGACGCGGGTATCGTCGTGCCGGTGAGTTCACAGAAGGTGGGGAAGAGGTCCACGACGTCGACCAGATCGTCGCAGACGGCGCCGACGGGCACGGAGGGCGGTCCCCATGCCAGCAGCGGGACGTGGGTGCCGCTGTCGTTGAGCTGCGCCTTTCCGCCGTTGACGAGACCCGCGGCGGTGTGGCGCGTATGCGGCCCTTCTCCGGGCCGTCCGGCCCTGGGGTTTTTGAAATCGGGTTCCCAGGTGCCGTTGTCGCCCATGAAGAAGACGTAGGTGTTGTCCCGGATGCCAAGGGCTTCGATCCCGTCCAGGGCCCGTCCTACCAGCGTGTCCATGTAGTTGATGAAATGGGCCAGGCTCGGCTTGCGCCCGAGTCTGCGGTCGTCCGGCGTCTCGACCACCGGCCAGTGCGGCAGCAACTCGTTATGGACGATCAGGAACGGCTCTCCCGCGGTCTTCGCGGCGCGCATCTGGGCGATGACGTAGTCGCAGAGGACGTCGGGTCCGAAGCGGCCGGCGGTGTCCTTGCGGACGACGCCGTCCTGGTTGAAGAACGGATTCCAGTGCCGCTCGGTCTTGTGGTCCCGGTTCCAGATCTGCCAGACGCACCACGAGTCGAAGCCGGCGTCGCGGATGTGGTCGGGGTGTTTCTCGATGGTCGCAAGCTGCCATTTGCCGGTGACGCTTGTGCGATAACCCCGGGCGCGGATCTGCTGCGCAAAGGTCGGCGTCTTCCGGAAATCCACAGCCTGGTCCGTGCCCCGGTGAACCGGCAGCACGCTGACTTGACGATGCCGGTTCACGTAGAGGCCGGTATGCATGCTCACGCGCGACGGGGTGCACACCGGGCTGGTGTAGGCGCGGCTGAAGCGGAGCCCTTGTTCCGCCATCCGGTTGAGATGGGGTGTTTCAAAGTCCTGGCCGCCATAGCTGTTGAGCGCCTCGTAGCCGATGTCGTCGGCAAAAATCAACAGGATGTTCGGGCGCTCGGCGGCGGCGGCGGTGAGGCAGCTCAGAATGACCGTGGCAAAGAGGAGGAGTGTCCGCATGACCTTGATAGAATTCACCCCTGCGCCAGATGGTCAACGATAACGGTTCTTGCGTTGGGCGGGAATGGGGTCGGTCCCGATATTCCGCGCTTTTTCTGAAATGGGTCAGCGGCCTTGCCCCAAAGGCAAGTTCCCCCCGCGCCTTGCCGGACACAAAGGATTGACTCGAGCCGGCCACGAGCCGTTGATGGCAAGGGCTTCATCAGACAACCATCTCGATCATCGTGAAACGGACCTCTCAAACGATTTCGCTCCTCGTGTGCCTGTTCGGAGGATGGCTCGCGGGAGCCCAGACGAAGGACGAGTCGGGGCGCCTTCGGGCTGGCGCCGCCGCCGTGGATATTTCCCCCACGCCCGGGGTGTCGCTGGACGGCCTGTTGCAGAAGCATGGCCCGATCAAGCGGGTGGAGGATCCGCTGTTTGCCCGTTGCGTGGCGCTGGCCAACGGCGCGAACCGGCTTGTGATCGTCATGGTGGACGCCTGCGTGATGTCCGGCGACCTGATTGATCGCGCCAAGGAGTTGACCCGGAAGGAGACAGGGTTCCCGAGTGAGCGGATGTTGGTTGCGGCCACGCACACCCACATGGCGCCGCGGTTGGCCGGTTGGACCGACAGCGAGATCGATCGCGAATACTATGGCCAGGTTGTCCGGGGAATCGCGACCGCCGTCGGGCAGGCTCTCGAACGGTTCGCGCCCGCCAAACTGGGTTGGGCGTCGGTGGATCGGAAGGAGTTCCTCAAGAATCGCCGCTGGATCATGAAGCCCGGCACGATCGGGCTGAATCCGTTCGGAGAAACCGGCGATCTGGCGGTCATGGGAGGGAGCCCGGCGAAAGACCGTGTCCGTCCGGCTGGTCCCGTCGATCCGGCTTTTACCGTGGTGTCCGTCCGACACCTCGACGATCGTCCGTTGGCCTTGTTGGCGAATTTCGGCATCCACTACGGCACGAACCAGAAAGGCGTCGCGAGCGCGGACTATTTCGGGCGCTTCGCCAAGCAGGTGGAGGCGGGCCTCGCCGCTGATGCGGATCATCGGCCGGTGGTGGCCCTGATGTCCAACGGAGCCAGCGCCGACATCGGGGCCCGGGGCGGTGATTTCGAGCGGATGCGGCAGTTTGCCGACTCTCTTGCCCGGGATGCCTTGCAGTTGACCGGAAAGATCAGCCATCGATCAGATGTCGTCCTCGCGATGGCAGAGTCACGAATCGAACTGGGCGTTCGCAAGCCAGGCGCCGGTCGACTTGCCTGGGCCAGCAAGGTCCTGTCCTCGAAATCGAAGGGCTCGGCTCATCGGTGGACGCGGATATTCGCGGAGGAGGCGGTTCACCTGGCCGAGTTTCCCGACGCGATGTCGATCCGCTTGCAGGCCCTGCGCCTGGGTGATCTCGGAATTGTGGGCATTCCCGGGGAAGTGTTTGCCGGCGCCGGTCTGGCCCTGCGACGCGACAGTCCGTTGAAGACCACTATGACGATTTCCCATGCCAATGATTGGCACGGTTACATCCCCACACCGGAGCAGCATGACCTCGGAGGGATGGAAGTCTGGCCCCGCCGCGCCAGCTACCTCGAACGCGAGGCTTCGGAGAAGATCCACGCTGAACTGAACCGGATGCTGCGCGCTCTGACCGCGCCTGACTGATTGCCAGGGGGCTTCGCTGCAAACGCCGCTTTTGACTCCGGTCCGCCGTATATCTCGTTCAAACGGATTGCCAGTTCGCCTGAACCGGTGAGAATCATCGGCATGCGCTTTCCAAGACTTCGCCGACGGCCAGGGTTTCTCCCGGTTGTTCTCCTCGCCTCCTTCGTCCTGACCTCGCGCCTCGTTGCCGCGCCAGAGAAGGCGGCAACCATCGGGCTGATCGGAGACTCCACCGTGGCGACGACGTATGGCTGGGGGCCCGCTTTCGCCAAGCGCTGCCGGGAGTCGGCGACCGTGTTGAATTACGCGAAGAACGGGGCCACGCTCGATTCGTTGTCCGGAAAGCTGGACGCGCTTCTCCGACCGCACGCATTTCAGTCCTGAAGGCGGCGAGGCCATCGCCAATCTGGTCATCGGGGAACTCAAGGTCGCCGTCCCGGAACTGGCGTCGCATCTGGAGTGAGTCAGGGCGCTTTGTGGTCCGAACGCGTTGAATGGCCAAAGTGGGTTTTCCGGGACCTCTCTTACGGGATACCCCGTTCCTGTTGTCCGCGTTCAGACTCCGATCGTCCGGTAGGGCTGCGTTGCGTCGCAGCCCATTTCTCATCCATTGGGCATCGGTCGGTCAGTGGCGTGGGAAGAGTGGGCCCGGGGCATGCGTGGTTTCCTTTGGCTGTTCTGGGGCGAGGGGAGGCGAAGCGGTTTGAAGTGGGTTGCGATGCAACGCAACCCTACCGAGAAAGGAGAAGGGGTTAGTCCCGGGAAAACGCACTCTTGCCCAATGCCTTCGGAACATGGAGTTGGAGGGTTGCGGAAGATTGAGCCATTGGTTCCCCCTCAAATCCCCAATGCTGTTTCCGCGTCGCCGAAGTGTTGGAGGTGGACGCCCATGCGGTCCATGAGGGCGAGGTGGAGGCGGCAGAGCTTGCGGTTGGATTCCTGGCTGAGGTCGTGGTACTGGCCGCCCTTGATCGTGCCGCCGCCGGCGCCGGCGAGGACGACCGGCAGTTGACGTGAGTCGTGGGCGTTGCCGTCCATGAGGCTGCTGGTGAGCATGACCATGCTGTTCTCCAGCAGGTTGCGTTCGCCCTCGTTGGTCGCGGCCATCTTCGTCAGGAATTCGGACCAGAGCTTCACCTGGAACTCGTTCACGCGCTGGTAGTGGTCGAGGCGGGTTTCGTCGTTGGCGTGGTGGGAAAGTTCATGGATGCCGCCGCGGACGCCCTGGACACTGGGGAAGCGCATGTTGGAGAGGTCGTTGTTCATCATGAAGGTGGCGACGCGGGTGCGGTCCATCTGGAAGGCCAGCAGCAGGATGTCGAACATCAGGCGCAGGTGCTCCTCCGAATTGTTCGGGATGCCGGATTCGGGGCGGGGCAGCGTCGGCTTGGTGAGCGTGGGCTGCCAGCCCTGGCCGGCGGTCTCGTTCTGGCTCTGCTTTTCGGCCTGTTCGACGCGCTGTTCAATCTCGCGGACGGAGGCGAGGTATTCGTCGAGCTTGTGGGCGTCGCGCTGGCTGAGCTTCGGGCGCAGGCTCTTGGCGTCGCCGAGGACGAGGTCGAGGATGCTCTTGTCGCGTTTGCGGCGGCTGCCGTCGTCGAAGAGCTGGTCGAAGGCCTGCTGCGGGAAGATTTCCTTGGGAGCCGGGGTGGTGGGGGAGCTCCAGGAGACGTAGGCGGAGTAGATGGAGGTGAAGCCGGAATCGGTGCTGTAGTGCGGGCGCTCCGTGCCGAGGACGATGCTGGGAACGGGCGTCTTGCGGCCGGTCTCGGCGGCGATGAGCTGGTCCATGGTGGTCCCGACCTCGACGTCGGTGGTGGTCTTCTTCACCTTGAGCCCGGAAAGGATGTTCATCTTCGGGTAGTGGCCGCCCTCGCCCTGGACGGTGGTGGGATTCCACAGCCCCTTGAAGACCACGACGTTCTGCTTCAGCGGTTCCAGCGGGGAGAGGGTCTTCTGGAGTTTCAGTTCGCCCTGGTCCATGGACGCGCCCCAGTGGTGGGGATTGACGCCGTTGCCGGTGAAGCAGACGGCGAGGCGGCGCGGGGCGGCGGCGGCCTCCTTCTTCGTCTCGGCGCCGAAGACGTTGATGGATTCGAGCCAGGGGAGGCCGAGGGCGACGCCGGCGCCCCGGAGAAACATGCGGCGGTTGGTGGTTGCGCCAGTTGTGGAGGGGAATCTGGTGGATTCGTTCATGGGTTGGGATTGAGCTGGGAACTGGAGTGGTGGAGAGGCGGAGTGATGGAGTGGTGCCTACAATTCAATACTCCAATGCTCCATGACTCCACGACTCCAATCTTTCGGGTTCAGTTTGCCGCCGCGACGGCGGTCTCGGCGCGGCGGTTGAGGAACTGGCGGCTCTTGACGATTTCCTGAACGGCGGCGGAGAAGCGGCCGTCTTTGGATTTGAGCGCCTGTTCCATGCGGGCGAGGAGGTCCTTGTCGCTGGGCATGACGGCGCGGCCGAGGGCGTAGCCGAGGAGCTTGCGGCAGAACTGGGCGTTGAAGAGATTCATGTTTTCGGTGAGGTATTGGCGCAGGCCCTCGATGCCCTTGAAGGACTGGCCGGCCTTGATCTCGCCGGTGTCGTCGATGTGGCCCCCGGTGGCATCGGCGGCGCGGAATCGGCCGATGGGGTCGAAGGATTCGAGCGTGAAGCCGAGCGGATCGATGCGGTCGTGGCAGACGGAGCAGGCGGGATCCTCGCGGTGGCGCTTCAGTTCCTCGCGCAGGGTCGCGGGCTTGAGACCGTTTTCATTCAGCTTGGGAACGTTCGGCGGGGGCGGGGGCGGGGTGAAGCCGAGCACGACCTGGTAGAGGTAGTCGCCGCGCACGACGGGGCTGGTGCGATGCGGACGCGAGGTCTTGGTGAGGACCGCGCCCATGCCGAGCAGGCCGCCGCGATGCTGCTCCGCCACCTGCACCTCGCGGAATTCCGCGCCTTTCACGTCGGGCACGCCGTAGAACTTCGCCAACCGCTCGTTGAGGAAGGTGGTCTCGCCGGCGATGACGTCCGCCACCCTGCGGTCCTCGCGGACCAGGTGGGCGAAGTATTCCACGGCCTCGCGATCGAGGTCGGCCCGCAGTTCGGGGGTGAACTCGGGGAACTTCTCCAGGTCCACGCCGTTGTGGGAATCGAAGCCGTTGAACTTGAACAACTGCCCGGCAAACTCCTCGGCCATGGCTCCGGCGCGGGCATCCTTCAGCAGGCGCTTGGTCTGGGCAGCGAGGACCTCGGGCTTGAGCAGGCTGCTGTCGGCGGCGAGGCGGCGGAGTTCCTCGTCGGGCATGGAGGACCAGAGGAAGTAGCTGAGGCGGGAGGCGAGTTCCCAGGCGGACAGGGGCAGGTCGCGTTTCGCGCCGGCAGCGACCTCGGTGGGCAGGGTCTCGGCCTTGAAGAGGAAGTGCGGGGAGACGAGCGCGCGCACGACGACTTCGCGGGCGGCGGATTCGCGATCGAGTTTCTTGGCGAGACCGTCGCGGTAGAGGCTGGCGAGACCGTCTTTTTCCGCGTCGGTGAGCGGACGCCGCCAGGCGCGTTCGGCGAAGCGGCGCAGGTGACCGATCATGGAGTTGTCGTAGTCCTTTTGCTGGGCGTCGTTCAGGCGGCCGGGGGCAGTCAGGCCCCAGTCCTTTTTCATGGCCGCGAGCTGGGCGCGGTCGGCCTCGCCGAGGATGTCGCCGAGCTGTTCGTCGCTGAAGTAGTAGACCGTGTATCCGGGGGAGCTGCGGTAGAGATTCCGGGCCACCTGTTCCAGGCGGCGCTCGTACATGTCGGGGAAGGCCACCTTCATGACCCCGAAATCACCCATGGTCTGGCGGTGGGCCTTGGTCTTGATCTTCCAGATGGTCAGGACGCCGGGGATGATCTTCGTCATGTCGCGCGGCGCGCCGGTGGTCAGGGTCCACTGGATGGTGGCCTGCTCGATCTCGGGATTCTGCAGGTCAAGGCGCGTGTCCACGCGGACGTTGTGGGCATCCTTGGGCAGGGGCAGGGTGAAGACCCGCGGGGCCGCCAGTGCGAGGATGTTCGGCTCGATCTCGCGGCCTTCCTGTGGGCGCTTGCCGAAGGCGGCGCGGACCTTCTCCAGTTCGGCGACGCGGGCTTTCAGGTCGTCGGCGTTGGCGGGAGCGGGCGTGGCGGCCAGGGACTTCCTGCTCGCGTCGATTTCCTGTTTCAGCCAATCGAAGTAGTTCAGGGTTTTCTTGCCGACGCGCACGTCGATCTTGCGGATGAGGGCGATGTCGCCGGCATTGCCGTCGCCGTCATCGCCGATGCAGATGTGGACCTTGGAATGGCCGCGGACATCGGCGCTCATGGGGTAGGGGCGGATGCCGTCGGCGTCCTGTTGTCGGCGTTGCACGCCGCTGCCGGGCTTCCTGGGGTTGTTCCAGGAGAGGAGGTCCGCCTCGATTTGGTCGATCCGCCTGCTCACGTTGGCGGGAACCTCCTTCGGCTTGGCGGCGTCGGGTCCGGGCAGTTCGCGCCAGGCGACGCGGGTGAGGTCGAGGAAGCGCGACTTCGGCTCCGTGCTGTTCACCAGCTTCCACCAGTTCTGGAGGAAGGGAATCTTCAGGCCGGTCTCCTTGGCGAGGTCGGCGATCGGGGTCTTGAAGTGGCGGTGTTTCCAGCAGGCGCGCATGTAGTCGCCTTCGCGCATGTCGTCGAAGTCCTTGGGCAGGTGTTCGCCGGCCTTCTGTTGATACCAGACATAGAGGCCCTGCTCGGAGTGGGCCTTGAGCTGGTCGGGTCCGCGCAGGCCGATGCGGTGATCGTGGAAGACGATCCCGGTGCCGGGCATGATCGTGGCGTGGTCGGCGAGCTTGCGGGCCGCGATGAAATACTTGTCCAGCGCGGCCGAGCTGAGGAAAAGGACATCGCCGGTGTTGGAGAAGCCCTCGCCGCCGCCGCCGTCGGTCTGGAATCCGGCGGCAAGGTCGTAGTCGTGGCCGGTGAGGTCGCGGATGGTGCGGTCGTATTCGGCGTTGGTGAGGCGGCGCATGGTTACCGGGCCGGGGTCGCCGGGGTTGGCCGTGGCGAGCTTGTCCAATTCGTGGTTCACCCAGCCGGTGATGGCGGCGGATTCCTGGTCGGTGAGCTGCTCGGACTTGGGCGGCGGCATGTCGCCGTCCTCGATCGTCTCCATCGCGCGGATCCAGGTCTCGAAGGTCTTGGGGAAGGCGGGGTTGCTCGCGAGTTCCTTCAGATCGACATCGCCCTTGGTCTTCTTGCCGCCGTGGCAGTCGTAGCACTTGGCGCGGAGGATGGGTTCGACGGTCTTCCAGTCCGGCGCGGCCCGGAGGGAGCCGACGGACAGGCAGAGGGCCACGCCCGCGCCGAGGGCGCGCCGTGTGTGTTTGCTTGATCCAGAAATCATTGGTGACATCAGAGGCTTTCGCTTCGCACGGTATTCAATCTACCCGCAACCACAATTCTGCCAAACACGATCATTTCTTGGCCGGGGAGGAAGATCCCCGAGCAGCAGGGTGACATCATTGGCGAGACGGGGCAGTGTTCGCGAAGAGTCTGCGTGAAAAGGCGTAGCAGCCGACGTAAGGAGGCTCATTCTCCTCGGTGAGTCGTTGAACAATGAGCCTCGTCACCTCGTCTGCCACGAATCGGAGGGGTTCTTGCACAGGCTCGCGCCCCGCCTTTCGGCGTTTTCCGTAGTTTCCATACTTCCTCGAGCAAGGCATTTTCGGGTCATCATTACACGCCCGACCTGTTTCCTGTTGCTTTCCTTTCTCCTCGCCGCCGCCGCCCATTCCGTAGCGCCGAAATCTGCGAAATCCTTCGCGCCGCCCGAGCCGGTTGGGGATCGCGCGCAGTTCGGTTCCCGCATCCAGCGGACGATGACCCTGCTGGCGACCAGTTCTCCGGAAAAGCGCAACCACGTCCGCGTCCTGTTCTACGGGCAGTCGGTGACGCGCAATCCGTGGTGGGAGGATGTCGCCAATGACCTGCGTAAACGTTTCCCTCACGCGGATCTGGAGATCGAGAACCGCGCGATCGGCGGTTACGGCGGGCCGGTGTTGATCAACACCGCGGAGTTCGACCTGTATCCCTTTTATCCCGACCTGGTGATCTTCCATGTGTGGAGCGGGGTGGAGACCGGGCACCAGGAGAAGATCATCCGCCGCATCCGCGAACGCACGACCGCCGAGGTCCTGCTCTGGACCAGCAACCTTCGCTGGCCGAAGACCGTGCCCCCGGACGGCGATCCACAACATCCCGACGTGCTGCGGACCGATGGCGCCGACCAGGCGATCTCGGACCTTTATCACAGGCTCGGTCGCGAACTGGGCTGCGAAGTCGCCGATGTCCGGGTCGGCATGCAGCGTTACCTGAAGAAGCACGGCTTGGTGGTCAAGGACACCCTCCGCGACACGGTGCATCCGAATGAACTGGGCAACTTCCTCATCGCCGAACTGGTCAAGCCCCACCTGAACTATCTTCCCGGTCAGGAAGACGTCGCTTGGCGGGAACGGGTCACCGAGATTCCGGCCGACGATCCGCGGGTGCGGCGAGGGAAAGACGGTTCGGTCGTCGTGGAATTCACCGGCAACCGCGTCGATGTGGTCGCTCGCCCGGGTTCGAGAGGAGGCGCGGCGCGGGTCCTGATCGATGGAAAAGCGCCCTCGGCCAATCCGGCGCTTTATTATCACACGCGTCCGAGTCCGACGCCGGTGGCGGGGCGGCCGGCGTTCAACAAGATCGGCCATGTGTCGCCGCTGCAGGTGGAAACCTGGACCGCGAAGATTCTGGAATGCGATCTGGAAACCGACGTCCTGAAATACGAGGTGACCGGCTCCAGGACCGGCTTCGACGGCCGCGGCGACCACGAGCAACGCTTTGTGTCGGATTCGGGGCGGGTGGTGATCGAACCGCGGATGTGGATGGTCAACTGGTCGCTGCGTTACCGGAAGGCGAAGCTGCCGGCGGATTACCAGGTGACCTGGGAGACGAAGCCGCTGTTCGTGGACACGTGGCGGGCGCCGAAGGAATTTGATCCGGCGCGTGAGTTCACGTTGACGACCGTCCTGGCCCAGGGCTTGGAGAACGGTCCGCACACATTGACCTTGCTGCCGGAGAAGAAGGGGGACGCTGTGAGGCTGGCTGGTTTTCGCGTTCATCGTCCGCCCCTGACGGTGAAGGGGGAATGATGGACTTGGATCAAGGAGCGGCGACATTCTTGTCGCCGTGGCCCTGACGGGGCCAGAATAGCACATCGAGATTCGGGATGCGTTCGGGATGTACGGAGGACTCAGATACGCGCCGAGCGCCTGTGTGCCTGCTGCGCAGGCAGGGCGACAGGAATGTCGCCCCTCCTTGAATGTTGTTGAACCGCCGCCTTCCGGGGTACCAATTCGTCCGTGAATCTCATTCCTCGTTCCGTCTGTCTCCCCTTCGTTGCGGGGCTGGCGTTGCTCGTTGCCGCCGCGCCGCTCCGCGCAGGTGACCGAGTCTCCCTCGCCGACCATGACTCCATCCAGACCGCGCTGGACGCGAATCCCGGGGCGATGATCTATGTGCCGGCCGGCGACCACGTCATCACCCAGAAGTTGCGCGTGCGGGGGAAGGGCGGCGGATTGGAGGGCCCCGGGCGGATCATCCAGACCAGCTCCGACCAGCCGATCATCGAGATCGAGAACGCGACCGGGGTCGTCATTCGCGACCTGACGCTGACGCGGCCCGAGGGGAAAAAGGAGACCGACAAGGAGGGCGTCATCGCGATCCGTTGCCGCGACCTGGCGCTGGAGAACGTGCGGGTGATCGACAACCGCACGCGCTCGGCCGCGATCGTCCTGCGCGAATGCCGCGACGCCCGCATCAGCCACTGCCTGGTCCGCAATTACATGCGCGTCACCGTGGACGACCGCACCGGCAGTCCCGATTGGGGCTACGCCTTCAACTGCACCGACGGCACGGGCATCAGCGTGGGGGCCAGTCGCGGGACGTTGATCGAGGGCAACCGCGTGATCGAAGACAACCTGGTCCCGACCCCGGAGATCAAGGCCAAGCATCGGCTGGGCGACTGGATCCGCAAGAATCCGCAGAAGGGAGCGATCATCAGCCAGCAGGCGTGGGACGCCGGCTACACGAACAACTGGCAGCAGGGCTCGGGCATCATCGTGACCTCGCCGGAAGTCAGTGACCTCACCCGCATTCTCGGCAACCAGATCGAGAACGCTGCGCAGGGCATCGACCTGCATTCCGACCATGTGATCGTGGCGGACAACATCGTCGTGAACTCCTTCATCGGGATGAAGGCGATGCACGGTTCGCGCAATGTTCTCATCCGGGGAAACCAGTTCACGCGCAACAGCCTCTGGGCGATCGGGCTCATGCCTGGCGCGGCGGCCCACGACGGCAATCGCGACGGCGGCTCCGTCATTTCCGGCAACATCATTTCCGACTTCGGTCACGGCGACGCGAGCTGGGTCTGGGGGGCGGAGCGGTCTCCGTTCAAGTTCGACACCGGCCAGCAACCCGACGACCCACCGTTGGCGGACGTGATCGTCACCGGCAACCTGGTTCACTGCGTCGGCGAGCCGCGTTACCGCTACGCGGTGATTCTGCCCGACGGCCCTCGCGGGCCGCAGAACGTGCATTTCTCCGGCAACCTTTTCGCGCCCGGAACCATGGGCGTGGCCAATCGCGAACTACCGGAGTGAAGCGGGGGGGAGTTGGATCAAGGAGGGGCGACATTCTTGTCGCCCTGCCGCCAAAGCCGGCACATGGGCGCGTGATGAATCCTGGAACCTTGGGGAAACCAAGACGCACATCGGGTCCTCGCGCGCCGGTCGGGCCCTTTCAGGGCCACGGCGACAAGAATGTCGCCGCTCCTTGGTGGGCGCCCGTTGTTTCCAAGGGCCCGTGAGGATGCTGTTCCCGAAAAACAGGGGTTGTCGGCATATGTCGTCGCGACCTGGAGTCTTCCGTCCCGTCAGTTCAACAGGTTGTACCAGTTGTCGCGCTGGCGGGCTTCATAGCCGAGTTCCTCGATGAGGCGCTTCATGTCCTTCACGCCCATGCAATGGGTCGTGCCGGCCTGCGAGACCACGTTCTCCTCGATCATGATGCTGCCGAGGTCGTTGGCTCCGAACTTCAGCGCGACCTGGCCGATGTCGAGGCCCTGCGTTACCCAGGAGCTCTGGATGTTCTCCACGTTGTCGAGGTAGATGCGGCTGAGCGCCTGGACCTTCAGGTATTCATTGGCGCCCGTCGTCGGGGCCTTGAGGCGGGTGTTCTCGGCCTGGAAGTTCCAGGAGATGAAGGCGGTGAAGCCGCCGGTCGCGTCCTGTTGCGCTCGCACGCGCTCGAAGTGTTCGATACGCTCCTCAACGGTTTCGACGTGGCCGAACATCATCGTCGCGCTGCTCTTCAGACCGGCCTTGTGCGCGACGTCCATGACGCTCATCCAGTCGTCGCTCATCGCCTTCAACGGGGAGATCTTCTTGCGGACGCGATCCACGAGAATCTCGCCCCCGCCGCCCGGGATGGAGCCGAGGCCGGCCTCGGCGAAATCCCGGATGATGACATCCAGCGGCTCGTCGAACACCTCGCGGAAGTGAATGAACTCGCTGGGGCTGAAGGCGTGGATGTTCACCTGCGGCCAGCGGTTCTTGATGTGGGAGAGCAGGTCCAGATACCACTGCTTGCCGAGCTTCGGGTGATGACCGCCCTGCATCAGGATCTGGGTGCCGCCGAGCGCGACGGTCTCCTCGATCTTCTGGTCCATCTCCTTGTGGGTGATCACGTAGGCGTCGTCGTGCTTCTCCACGCGGTAGAACGCGCAGAACTTGCAGTAGACGTTGCAGACGTTGGTGTAGTTGACGTTGCGGTCAACGATGTAGGTGACGATCTCGTTGCCGCGGCCTTCGTAGGCGTCGGCCTTGGCGAGTTGACGACGGCGGTCAGCCAGCGCCCCCAGTTCCTCCAGCGGGAGGTCGTAAAGGCTCCGCGCCTCGGCCCGGTCGATGCGTTCGCCGTCCCAGACTTTCTGAAGCAGTTCGTCGGTGGTCGCGGTCTGGGTCATAAGGTCAGGTGTGGTTGGTCGGACTGATGAGGGGAGTCTAGCGCCTTAAGGCGGCAGCTCAAGAGGGCAGGAGTTGGAATGCCGTTTCGCCCACGGAAGTCGATTGCGCTCCGCCGCGATTGCCAAGGCGCAACCGGCGGACTACGGTTTTGCGCCGGGAGCACAATCATCATGAGCGAACAGCAATACGATTTGGCGGTCATCGGCGGCGGGCCGGGCGGTTATGTGGCGGCGATCCGCGCCGCGCAATTGGGCCTGAAGGTGGCCTTGGTGGAGAAGGAGCGCGCCCTGGGCGGGACCTGCCTGCGGGTGGGTTGCATCCCGAGCAAGTCGCTGCTGGAATCCAGCCATCATTACGATGACGCGCGGAACCGCTTCGCCGGGCATGGCATCAAACTCTCGGGCGTCGAACTGGACCTGCCGGCCATGCTCCGGCGCAAGGAGCAGATTGTCGCCGGTCTCTCGAAGGGCATCGACGGCCTGCTGAAGAAGAACAAGATCGCGCGGTTTGTCGGACACGGGAAACTGGCGGGCAACGGTCGCGTTCAGGTCGACGGGGAGGACGGCGAGACCGAGTGGGCGGCGAAACACATCGTCGTGGCCACCGGCAGCAAGCCGGCGTCGCTGCGGGGCGTGGAGTTCGACGGGGCGCGGATCGGCACAAGCACGGAGGCGCTTTCGTATCCCGAGGTTCCAGAGCGATTGGTCGTGATCGGGGCCGGCGTGATCGGTTTGGAGCTTGGCTCCGTCTGGCTGCGGTTGGGCTCCAAGGTCACCGTGCTCGAATACCTGGATCGCATCCTGCCGGGGACGGACGCTGAGATCGCGACGGAGGCCCGCAAGATCCTTGAGAAGCAGGGCTTCGAATTCCGCCTTGGAGCGAAGGTCCTTTCCGCGAAGGCTGCTGGAGCCGTCTGTCGCGTCAAGGCCGAGGGCATGGAGGACATCGAGTGCGACCGCGTCCTGGTCGCGGTCGGGCGGACGCCGAACACCGACAAGCTGGGCCTGGAGAACGTCGGGTTGGAAACGGACGCTCGCGGCAGAATCGTCGTGGATGAGGCGTTCCGCACCGGCGTTGAGGGCATCTACGCAATCGGCGACGTGATTCCCGGACCGATGTTGGCGCACAAGGCGGAGGAGGACGGCGTGGCCTGTGTGGAGCGGATCGTCACCGGGCATGGACACGTGGATTATCGCCTCGTTCCCGGCGTCTGCTACTCGAACCCGGAGATTGCGACCGTCGGCGCGACGGAGGAGGAACTCAGCGACGGCGGCGTGGATTATCGGAAAGGCGTTTTTCATTTCCGGGCCAACGGCCGCGCGCACACGACGGGCCACGCTGAGGGGCGGGTGAAGATCCTCGCGGACACGAAGACGGACCGTGTCCTGGGCGTTCATATCATCGGGCCGCACGCGGGGGATCTGATCGCGGAGGCGGCGGCCGGGATGGCTTTCGGCGCCAGCAGCGAGGACCTGGCGCGGGTCTGCCACGCGCATCCGACCCTGGCGGAGGCGGTCAAGGAGGCCGCGCTGGCGGTCGATGGCCGCGCGATTCACGCCTGAGATCTTGGGGCCGAAAGACAGGTCCGGCATTTCGAAATCGGGGAAATCGGTTATCTTCGCGCTCCATGGACGCGCTCGCCGAACAATTGGAAAAGGCCGAGGGGCTGCACCGGATGATCTTTCCCGATCTCTGGCAGCAGACGGCCGTACAGGCGTTGCGCGAGGGGAACGACGTGGTTGTCCAGGCGCCGACTGGCGCCGGCAAGACGCTGATCTTTGAGCTGTGGTCCAACCACGGCAAGACCCATGACAAGGCCATCTACACCGTGCCCACCCGGGCGCTCGCCAACGACAAGCTGGCCGAATGGCGGGCCAAGGGCTGGAACGTGGGCATCGCGACCGGCGACCTTTCCGACAACCTGGACGCGCGGATCATCGTTGCCACCATGGAGACGCAGAAGACCCGGCTGATCCACGGCGACGGACCGCGCCTGCTGGTGGTGGATGAATACCAGATGATCGGCGACGAGGACCGGGGATTGAACTATGAGCTGGCCCTGGCCCTGGCCCCGGATGAAACGCAGTTGCTGCTGCTCAGCGGCAGCGTCGGCAATCCGCATTCCGTGGTGAAGTGGCTCGAAGGACTGGGGCGGAAGGCAAAGCTGGTGAGGCACGACGAGCGGCCGGTCCCGTTGGACGAGGTGAACGCGGCCGCGTTGAACTACCAGGTCCCTTCCAAGTTGCGGACCTATTGGCCGCGTTTTGTCGCCAAGGCCCTGGCGGACGACCTGGGGCCGATCCTGATCTTCGCGCCGCAGCGTCGCGCAGCCGAGTCCCTGGCCAACGAGCTCGCGCACAAACTGCCCAACGACAACCCGCTTCAGCTCAGCGAGGCGCAGGAGCAACTGGTCGGGCCGAAACTCGCGCGCATGTTGAACAGCCGCGTCGCCTATCATCACAGCGGGCTCAGCTACGGCGCGCGCGCCGGCGTGATCGAACCGCTGGCCAAGGGCGGGCAGTTGCGGGTCGTGGTCGCCACCATGGGGCTGGCCGCCGGGATCAACTTCTCGTTGCGCAGCGTCGCCCTGGCCGGCGACTCCTATCGCCGCGGCGCGCGGGAGCACATTCTCACCGGCGACGAAATCCTGCAGATGTTCGGGCGGGCGGGGAGGCGCGGCATTGACGAGACCGGCTATGTGCTGATAGCAGGCAACCAGATCCGCCAGCGCGACGCCTACCCCTGCCAGTTGTCGCGCAATGGCATGGTCGATTGGGGCGCCTTGCTGGCGTTGATGGACGCGGCGGCGGAGCAGGGGGAGAATCCCTTTGCCCGCGCGGTGAAGGTGCAGGCGCGCCTATTCAGTTCGAAGCCCATCTTCCTGGGCGTCGAGGAGACCATCCGGCGCCCGGACACCCCCTGCGGATTGAAGACAGACTCGGAGCGGGCGCGTCGCGTGCGGCGCAAGGTGAAACAGATGCTGAACAGCCGCGGGGAATGGGAACCGTATCCGAAGCCCGGCGATGTCGCGTTGTCGGAGATATTCGTTCAGGACGTTGCTCCCGAAAGGGAGACCGCGCTGAAATTGACGGCCCCGGTCGTCGGGAGTGAAGGAGCTGTTCGCGGGGAATCCCCGCTCGCGCCGGCGCTGCGACCTGCCCTGTGCGAGGCGGGGATTGTCGAGAAGACCGGGGTCGGTCAGGCGGTCGTCGTCGATGAACGCGGCGGCGAGCGCATTTTCGGTCGGGAGCTTGCGGTGGCCGATCGGCTCGACGACCAGCGGGTCCTGTTGGCGAAGTGGATCCGCCGGTTGACGAACTGGAATGGCCGGCAGGCGTCCATCGGGCAGTTTCGCGCGCGCGTCGCGCCGCTGATTGAAAAAGCGCTCGCGGAGAAGGGGACGCCGGTCGTGCGGTTGGACTACCAGCAACACCGCATCCTGGCGCAGGTCAGCGTCGCCTCCCACTTGATGCGAGTTCCGGTCGATTCTGCCGGGGTCGCGCTCTGGAAACCGCTGACCAGGGAGGTCTTGCACGAGGCGTGCCAACGCTGCGACCTCACCGTCATTTGTCGGAAACTCTCCACTGAGACCGGCGTTGCGCTGTTGTGGAAGCGGTTGTGGCTGATTGACGAGCGGGGACGGCCGACCAATCGGGGGCGAATCGTGAGTTTTTTCTCTCAGGGGGATGGTCTGGCGGTGGCGGCGGCCTTGGAGGACGAGTCGTATCCAATTGAGGAACTGGCCTATGATCTGGCCAATCTGGATGCGGGGTTCCGGTTTTGCGGAGACGACAACCGCTGGGCGGGGCGGTTGGCGGCCGTCAGCCGAGAGGCCTACAACGGGCAGAATATTGCAGGGCACCTGGATGCGGGCGTTCCTCCGGGCTATGGTGTTGGGGCCGAAGAGGTTGCGGAATCGGCGCACCAGAACCCGGCCAGCAGGCATGCTTGGGTCACGGATCTGCTGGGGCCGGGGGACATTGACCGGATGATCATCGAATGGCGGAGCGTTTTGCGGCGGATTTTGCATGCTCCCGCTCTGGATTGGCCGCGCTGGACGGCCCTTCAGGCGCGCGCCGGGGCGATCCTGGGAGAGACGGTCTCGCCCACAATTGTCGAGCTGCCGCCCTTGGAATTCCACCAGACTGGCCGGGCGGACCACCGGCTCCGCTTGAAGCGATACTAGCGGTCGCAATTATGTAATAGGGTTGGACAGGTTTGGGCGTTGACAGAAAACCGCCGTAATCATAGAAATCACTCGCACAGTGAGATTTGCATTGGACGGTAGAACCGTCCTGAACCGCGTTTTTTTATGAAAAAAGCCCTCTCGACCGTCGGGATCGTCGCGGCCGGCGCGATGTCCATCCAAACCGCGCAGGCGCAGGAGAAGCCGTGGAACATTTCCGCGACCGTACGTGGTTTTTACGATGACAACATCAATACCACGCCGGGCACGGTGACGCTTCCCAAGCAATCCAGCTATGGGTTCGAGCTGAAGCCCGAGGCCTCGTACATCTACAACACGGGGCAGTTGGAGGCGGAGATCAGCTACGCCTACAGCATGAAGTATTACGAGAACCGGTCCAACTCGGCCGACCATCGTCATCAGTTTGGCGGGGATGTCACCTACCAGCTGAATCCCCGGGCGCGCATCAGCTTTAGTGAGGAGTTTGTGATCGGCCAGGAATCGGAGGTTCTTGATCCGAGCGGCGTGTTCACGACCCGGACCGCGGGAAACAACGTTCGCAACTCCGCGAGCATTTCGGCGTTGTATGAGATGACCCGCCGCCTTGCGACGGAAGTCAGCTACTCGAACTACATGATCGATTATGAACCCGATGGACCCGTCAGCCGTTCCGCCCTGCTCGACCGCATGGAGCATCGGCTTGGCGTGGATCTGCGTTGGGAGGCCTTGGAGACCACCATTGCGGTACTCGGCTACAACTTCAGTGTGCGGGACCAAACCAGCGACGATCCCTTGTCCGTGGCGCCGCTCGTCACCCCGGATGCCCGCGACAGCCGCGCGCATTACGTCTATCTCGGCGCGGATCATGAATTCTCCCCGAATCTGCGCGCGAGCGCTCGCGTGGGTGTCCAATACACCGAGTATCCGAACCTCCGGGGGCAGGTCGGCGCGGTGGACGACGATACGCTCAGTCCTTATGCTGACGCCAACGTCACCTACAGTTTCAGCGAGAATGGTTCGGTCCAGGTCGGTGTGTCGCATGACCGGGTTCAGTCGGACCTCTTTGCCTTGGCCGCCGGCGCCCCGACGCTCGACGCCCAGCGCACGCGTCTCTACGGAGCCATTTCCTACGCCATCACGCCCAGGCTCAAGGCCAACGTCAACGGCGAGCTTCACAACTCCAACTACCAACTCGGAGCCGCCGACAGCACGAACGATCTGGCGTTCATATCCGCCGTCAACCTGGAATACGAGATCTGCCAGAACTTTGCCGCGCTGGCCGGCTACGCCTACGACCGCCTCGATTCCGACACGGCCAATCGTAGCTTCACCCGGAACCGCGTCTTTCTCGGCTTCAAGGCGTCCTTCTGACCGGGTATTGGCAGGCGACGCCGAAACGCATTCGGGGAGGCCGGACCTCAAATCTGGCCTCCCTTTTTTTTACCCCGCATGAACAACGGCCACACTCCGCCCAACTCTGATTCCAATCTCCATTTTCTGGATTACTGGCGCATCGTCCGGATCCGCAAATGGGTCATCCTGGCCGTCTTCCTGCTGGTCGTCACCACCACCACGATCTTCACCCTTTTGTGGCCCAAGACCTACTCCAGCTTTGTCCGGGTGGAGGTCAAGAAGGAGGCGATGCTCACCGACCCGTTGTTCGGGGGCGGCGGTCCCCGCTTTGGAATGCATGACATTTATTTCATGCAGACGCAGTTCGAGAAGATCCAGTCCAAGGAGATCCTCTATCAGGTCATCGAGGACCTGAACCTCAATGTTGAATGGGGGCGACGTTATGGCAACGCCGGGCCGTTTGACACGTTGACCACCTTTGAGTTCCTCCAGAGGAAGATCCATGTGGAGCAGCTTCGCAACACGGATCTCATCCAGATCACCGCCTTCAGCGAGGACCCGGCCGAGGCGGCGGACCTGGCAAACAAGATCGCCGAGATCTACCGCGAGCACCGCATCAAGGATCGCGAAGAGGACCTGGAGAAAGGGCTGGTCACCCTGAGGCAGGACCGCGATGCCGCGCAGAAGGAGGTCGATCTGCTGCAACAGCAGATCAACGACGAGATCAAGCGCCTGGGCATTTCACCGACGGTGATCGGCCAGACGGCGCAGATCATGGACACCCAGCTCGAGGTGTTGAGGCAGCTGGAGCAGAAGCGCATCTTTGCCGAGGGGGAGTATCTGGAAGCCAATGAGAAGGTCAAACGGCTGGAGGAAATGGAGCCCAAGCAGCTCGAGTATTCCCTGTTGACGATCCAGTTTGACCAGGGGCTTTCCCTGCTCCGGAGCGAGCGCGCAACCATCGAACTCGAACTGGTGTCCAAGCAGAGCGAGTTCGGCGAAAGCCACCCCTCGGTCGCGCGCAGCCGGCAGGCTCTCAAGGAGATCAACCTTCAGATCGAGACCCAGGTGGCCGGAATCATGAGCGGCCTGCGCACCCTGCGAGACCTCAAGAAAAAGAACCTGGACGAGTTGAACAAGCAGGCGGACGCGGCCCGGGAGCAGAACAAGAAACTTGCGACCGACTCGCTGGCCTACCGGAAGCTCGACGAGAAGCTGGCCAAACAGAAAGACCAGCTGCGGATCCTGGAAGTCAAGATCCTGCAGACCGACACGGACAACAAGCTGCAGTCCCAAAAGGTGGTCTGGGTCACCGATCCCGCGGAGATCTCCCTCGAACCGGTGGAGCCGCGGGTGAAACTCTACATCGCCCTTGGCGTCGTCGCCGGCCTGATCGCCGGGTTCGGCCTGGCCTTCTTCATCGAGTATCTCGACACCAGTGTGAAGACGATCGACGAGGTCGAGGCGGCCGTCAGCGCGCCTGTTCTCAGCGTCATTCCCCAGAATGTCAGTTCCCTGATCGCGGAGGGGCTCGACAGCCCGCACGCCGAGGCCTACCGCGTCCTGCGCACCAACATCATCTTTCAGCGCAAGAACCCCGACGCGAACACCCTGACCGTGGTCAGCGGCGGCGCCGGGGAGGGCAAGTCCACGACCGTGTTCAATCTCGCGGTGATCTTCGCTCAGAACGACGCCCGTGTGCTGTTGATCGACTCCGACCTCCGTCGTCCGAGCGTTCACAAGATCCTCGGGGTCTCGAACAGCGTCGGTTTGACGAATGTCCTGCTGGGCACGACGAAGCTGGAGGATGCGATCCAGACCACCCCGCAGGAGGGGCTGGATTTCCTGCCGAGCGGCAAGCTGCCGAGCAGCGCGATGGGCATCCTCAATTCGCCGCAGATGAAGGCGCTCAAGGAGGAGGTCGGCAAACGCTACGATTTTGTGTTCTTTGACGCGCCGCCCATCATGGGTGTGAGCGACTCCTCGATCCTCGCGAGCATGATGGACATGACGCTGCTGGTCATCCAGTACCGCAAGTACCCGCAGGCGATGACCGTGCGCGCCCGGCAGATGGTCGACAAGGTGGGTGGAAACCTGACCGGCGTGGTGATGAACAACATCAGCATCTCGCAGGACGCCTACTACTACTACTACGGTGGCTACCATTACAGCCACTACTCAATGGACGAGGATCAGGCTGAGGAGCAGGACAAGGCCTCCGACAAGCGCGGCGGCGGCAAGGATGCGAAGTTGAAAAACGAAACCGCCGGCCCTAGCCTCAATCGGAAATACTGAACGGCATTCCCTCAGCGACATGACAAAGAAGTTTTGGAACCGCGTTTTCGCTTCCGCCTTTTCCGGCGCCCTGGCCCTGGTTGCCGCCGGTTGCCTCAGCGACGACCTGGGCAATTCACCCGGCGGGGCGAGAAAGCCTGAGATTTACACCGGCCAGGACGAGGGCCGCAACGCGCCGGATTTCAATGCGTTCCGGATCGATGATCGCGTGCAGATCTTCTTCTCGGGATCCTCGGATCCGCCTGAAAACCACACCGAGCGCGTCAACGACGACGGCACGATCACCCTGGCGTTGATCGGGTCGGTGAAGGCCGGAGGGCTCACGCCGAAGGAGCTCGAGGAGGAGATTCAGCGACGTTATGTGCCGGAATACTACAAGCGTCTCAGCGTCAGCGTGCAGCGTGAGGACCGTTACTACTGGGTCAGCGGCGAGGTGAGGCTGCCCAGCCGACTCAATTACCTCGGCGAAACCACCGTGCTGCGCGCGATCGCGGCGGCCGGGCATTTCACCGATTTTGCGAACCAAAAGAAGGTCAAACTCACCCGCAAGTCAGGCAAGCTCTGGCTGATCGACGCCAAGGCCGCGCAAAAGGACTCCCGCTACGATGCGCCGGTCTACCCGGGCGACCGCATTCACGTGGAAAGACGCTTCTGACGATGATCCGCCTGCGAATTCTTTCCGGGCACCGGGCGGGGACGGAACGCGAAGTCGCCGAGTTTCCGTTCATCATTGGACGGGCCAGGGCGGACCACTTTCGCTTCGACGAAGCCGGCGTCTGGGACCGGCATCTCACCCTGACCTACGAGAAAGAGGAGGGGTTCTTCATTTCCCGCAATCCGCAATCGACCGCCATGTTGAACGGTCAGCCGCTCGAACGGGAGCGACTCAAGGCCGGGGATGAGCTGGCGTTTGGTTCGGTCAGGCTGCGGTTCTCCCTGGGGGATCCGGAACAACGGGATCTGAAAAACCGCGAGCGTCTCGGCTGGGCGTTGATCGCCGCCGTCGCGATCGCCCAGATCGCCCTGCTCGTCTGGCTGGCCTGAAGTCCGCGGAGCGCGGAATTCATTCCGCTTCAACCTTGGGCCGTCCAAGGTCAGGGATTGTTTCCAGACATCGGAATATCGGAGGTTGAGGCGGAATAAATTCCGCGCTCCCTCAAGCGTCGGTCACCGCCTTTGCCCATTCCTGTTTGCGCCGATTCTCGCTTCGAAACACCCGCCCCTCACGGTTTGACCAACCGGTAGTATTTCCCGTCGCCCGCGCCGGCCGCGCCGAGCAGCAGTTCCTTGGCGCTGCCGTTGTCGCCGGGCGTTTCCGTCACGTCGGACCAGACGACGGGTGGCGTGAGGCTGGTTGTTGATTGCAGGACGTAGCCGGTCGCCGCGGCGGGCCAAAGGACGCGCACCTGGCCTCCGGACGCGGGCAACAGGCCGACCGGGGGCTTTCCGCCATCGCCCCACACCGTGAGTCGCAGGGTCGCTTCGGCGACGAGATTCCCATCCGAGGCGGTGAGGGGGATTTCGAAGATTCCAGCCTTTTGGGGCAGTCCCTCAATCAGCCCGTTGGCGGCCTGGATCTGAAGATCGAGGGGCAGGCCATGCGCGCTGAATTGGCTGGCCATGTGCTCGGCGACGATCTGGTGCGAGAAAGCCGAGCCTACCGTGGCCGTGACGTCCAGGGAACTGGTGATGGCCGGCGCCGCGAACTGCAGCGTCAGCGTGGCTTCGCCGCTGCCGCCCTGATGACCCGCGGCGATATGGATCATGAATTCTCCGGCTTCCGTCGGTGTCCCCGAGATGAGCCCCGTGTCCGGATCGGCCGAGAGGCCGGGGACGGATTGCGCCTCGAAGAAATCCGGTTGCTGCGTGGCCGTGATCTGATAGCTGAAGGGGACACCCGCCGTGCCGGTTGCGGTCAAGGGCGAGGTGATCTCGGGAACGGCGCGATGGATCGTCACGGTGAGCGTGGTGGAGTCCGCGCCCCCTCCGTTGCTGGCGAAGACCTGCCCGGAGAAGCTGGTTTCCGCGGTCGGTGAGGCGGTGATGAGACCGGTGTCGGCATTCACGGAGAATCCGGCTGGAAAACCGCTTATGAAGTAATTGTCAGGGTTGTTTGAGGCGGTGATCTGGTAGGCGAAGGCGGAACCCACGGCGCCGTGGGCGTTGCCCGGACTGCTGATGACCGGCGCGGCGGGCGTGACCGTGAGATTCAGCGTTGCCGTTCCCTGCCCGCCGGCGTTGCTCGCGATCAGGCCGATCGGGAAGGTGAGCGAGGTCGGGACTTGCGGCGGGGTGCCGGTGACCTGTCCGGTGATCGGATCGACCGTGAGCCAATCCTGCGTGGTGTTCAGCGCGAAGCCGGTGGGATTGTTGTTCGCCTCAATCTGGTAGGTGAAAAGCAGGCCGCTGGTCGCGGAGGCGGTCGTGGCGCTGGTGATCACCGGAGCTTTCTCCAGAATCGTGATCTCAAGCGACGCCTCACCCGAGCCGCCGGAGTTGGCGGCCTGCAGGGTGACGGTATAGACGCCTGCCGCTGTCGGTCGGCCGGAGATCAACCCGGTCGCCGGGTTCAGCGTGACTCCAGGCGGGAGCGTGCCCGTGACTCCGAAGCCGGTCGGGTTGTTGTCCGCCGTGATCTGGTGGGAGAAATCCACATCACGTCGGCCTGAAGCGGTCGAGGCGCTGGTGATCACCGGGGCGGGATCGATCACGGTGATCGAAACGGTGCCTTCACCAGTCCCGGTCTCGTTTGAGGCGGTCAGGTTGACCACGGTTGTCCCCAAGGACGTCGCCAGTCCGCTGATGACGCCGGTCTGCTGATTGAATGCGAGCCCGGCGGGAAGCGGGCTCGCGGTGAATCCGGTGGGATCGTTGTCCGCCGCGACCTGGAAGCTGAACTGAGAGCCGCGTGTGGCGGTGGCCGTGGTTGCCGAAGTAATGACGGGAACGGCGGGGGCGATGGTCACGGTCAGGGTTTGGGCGCCCGTTCCCCCGAGGTTGTTGGCCGTGAGCGAGACGGTGAACTGGCCGGGTGCCGTAGGCGTTCCACCCAGTTCGCCGGTGACGCTGTCCAGGGTCATCCAGCCGGGGCGGTCGTCCGCGGTGAAGCTGGCGGGCTCGTTGAGCGCGGTGATCTGGTGCGCGAAGATCATGCCGTTCGTCCCCCGGGCGGAAGGGCTGCTGTCGATGATGGGCGCGCGCGGCAGCACCGTCAGTTCCAGCGTCGCCTCGCCGACGCCGCCGTCGTTCACGGCGCTGAGCGTGATTTCGTAGTCCCCCGGCGATGTGGGGATGCCGCCGATGACATTCGGCGGAGAGAAGGTCAAACCCGGCGGAAGCGGCGTCGCGGAGTAGCTCGTCGGGTTGTTGTTCGCCGTGATCGCATAGGTGAATTGGTCCCCCTTCCGGCCGGTTGCGGTCAATTCGCTGGTGATTGCGGGCGCCGGGGGATCAAGGACGAGGGTGAGGGTCTTGGAGTCGGACCAGGGGCCGTTTTCCGCGCCGATCGTGATCATGAAGGTTCCGTTGACCGTGGGCGTTCCTGAGATCAGGCCAGTCTCCGCGTTCAGTGAAAGCCCGGGAATGGTCAGGTTTGCGGCGGTGTAGTTTGTTGCCGGGTGATCCGTTTCGATCTGGTAGTTGAAGGTCATGCCGTTGGTGCCCAGGACGCCCAGTGAACTGGTGATGGTTGGGGGACGCGGGTGGATGATGAGGGTCAGGATGGCCATCGACGTCGTGGGGTGTTCGCCTTTGGCCGAGAGCAGGACCTCGAATTCCCCATCGGTATCCGGCGTTCCGGCAATCGACACGACCGATCCCTCCTCCACGAGAGCGAGGCCCGTGGGCAGGGTTCCCGAGGTGATGTTGGTCGGGTTGTTGATCGCTGTGATGACATACTCGAACGCCACGCCATTGGTGCCTTCAGCTGATTCGGGGCTGGTGAACACCGGAGAGATGGAATTGAGAATGTTGAAATTCCCCGATGCCACTGGAAAGCCGGAGGCGTAAAAGGTGACAACGGTCGAGCCGGAAGGCGTGCCGAACGGGATCTGAAACTGGACAAAACTGCCGTCGTTCTGCAGGACCGAGTGGAGCGGGTTTGCCTGGTTGGCCCCGAGTTGGAAGGTGTTGACTCCGGTGGTTCCGCCGGAAACGGAGGTCGCTCCGCCGGTGACGCTCGCGTAGCCGTAGATGACGTCGCCGGGCAGCGCGCTGCCGATGGAATTGCCGAAACTGTCCCTGAAGAACAAGGCCGCCCCGTGCGAGGCGGCGGAGCCGGCGAGGAGGCAGAAAAGCGCGAGAAGTCCCCGCAGGGAGCGGAGGCGGCAGGAAAGGCGGGAAGTCATGAAAGGAACGACAGGCTGCAGGTGAATTGGACGGAAACTATTCGCCCACGCCCAACCGAAAGTCAAACGCCTTGCCCCGGGCTTCCAAGGCTCGCAAGAGCGCCCGATTGTACTGAAAAGGTGGGGCGAAGTTTCCCCAGTGAGCCAACGCGAGCATTCCCAAGAGCGGCTCACCGGGGACAGTTCGCCCCTCCGTTCACGCCGTCAACCTCGCCCGCACGAATTCCCGGATCAGGTCGATTTCCTCGGGTTCCGCAAAGCCATGCGCCTTGCGGAATTCCCGCCATTCGATCTGGAGGCCGGCCTCCTTCAGCGCGTCGATCTGGGGGCGCGTTGTCTCGATTGGAATGACGGGGTCGTGGTCCCCGTGGGTGACGAGGAAGCGTTGCTCGCGCGCGATCGGGGAGGCGTCCCGGATCAGCGTCTCGGGCTCGAACACCTTGCCGCTGATCCCGATCCAGCCGGCGAGGCGTCGCTCGCAGCGCGCCCCCACATCGAGCGTCATCAGGCAGCCCTGCGAGAATCCAAAGAGAAAGGTCTCCTCCGGCGCGTGGCCCCGGTCGGCGACGGTGTCGAGCAGTTCAAAGAGCAGCCTGCGGCTGCGTTCGACCCCGGGTTTGGAGTCGCCCTCGTAGTCGTACCAGGAGTAACCCATGTAGTATTCGTCCGGGGCATTGACCAGGATGTAGTTCATGTCCGGCAGGTCGAGCGCGCCGGGCAGCCAGGTGTAGCCGTTGGCGCTGTCGCCGAGTCCGTGGAGCACGACCATGGCCTGCCGGGACTCCGGGTTCGCGGCCGGGATGAGGAAGGCGTCAAGCATGGCGGTGATTTGAAACACAGCCGGGGGCGCGCTCCAAGCGTCAAGTTGGCGGCGCGGGACGCCGCGTTCCGCGTTGCCAGTTCCTGTTTCAGCCTTATAGTTCCGCTCCAGTCGATGGCCGCCCGTGGTTTCATTTCGTCGCGCGTCGCTTCCGGATGGTCTTTCCTCCCGGTTGGGATTGCCGCGTTCCTGCTCGAAGTCGGCGGCCTGGATGCCGCGGATGCCGGAAACGCCCCGGAGCAGGACACCGCCAAGGCCACGGTCATCGTGGTGACCGGAGCGGGCGGCGGCGAGGAGTTTGAGGAAGCCTTCCGGGAGTGGTCCGCCCATTGGAGTGAAACGGCGAAGCGCGCCGGGGCGAAGCTCGTTTCCATCGGGCAGGACGAGGAGGCCGACAAGCCCGTCGCAGACAAGGAGGCGTTGCGCGCGGCTCTGGAATCAGAGCCCAAACGGGGCTCCGGCGAACTCTGGCTTGTGCTGCTCGGCCACGGCACCTTTGACCGACGAACCGCGAAGTTCAATCTGCGCGGTGACGACGTCGCGGCGGGGGAGCTCGCCAAGTGGCTCACCCCGGTCCGGCGGCCGACTGCCGTCGTCGTCGCGGCCTCCTCCAGCAGTCCGTTCATCGACCGCCTGGCGGGCACGGACCGTGTGATTGTCACTGCGACCAAGAGCGGCGACGAGATCAACTTCGCCCGTTTCGGAAAGTACATTTCAGAGGCGATCGCCGGCGTTGAGGCGGACCTGGACAAGGATGGCCAGACCTCGTTGCTGGAAGCTTACCTGACCGCATCCCGGCAGGTGGAGACCTGGTACAAGGAGGAGGGTCGGCTCGCCACGGAGCACGCCCTGATCGACGACAACGGCGACGGCAAGGGAACGCCGGCGTCCTGGTTCCGCGGGATCCGCGCGGTCAAGAAGGCCAAGGATGGAACCTCGCTGGACGGGCACCGGGCGCACCAGTTTCATCTGGTCCGCAGTGAGCGGGAACAACGCATGCCCGCGGAAGTCCGCGATCGCCGCGATCGGTTGGAGTTGGAGGTGATCCGGCATCGTGAGGCGAAGGCGAAGATGTCCGAGGATGAATACTACGCGCGCTTGGAGGAACTCCTGCTGAAGCTCGCGCGACTCTACCGCGAGGCGGAAGGGGGCGCGGGCTCAAGCGCCGGCCAGCCTTGAATGCGATTGTCGCGGGGCGGGTGGGACGAATGCTCCGAATGAGCCGACGTGAGCCTGTCCCGGCGTGGCTCGCCGGCGACACATCGCCCAAACCTCAGCATTGCTCTTTTCCCGGAAACGCCGGATACATTGACGCCTGCCTGAGGGCGGTTTGTTCGCCTTGAATCCAAGACCCACGCATATGAAACGAACCCTGCTTGTTCTCGCTTCCTGTCTGTCCGCGATCCTGCCGGTCACCGATGCCGCGGCCGCGCCGAAGTCCCGGCCGAACGTCCTGATGATTCCGATTGACGACATGAACCACTGGGTGGGGCACCTGGGGAGGCATCCGCAGACCAGGACGCCGAACATCGACCGGTTGGCGAAGGAAGGCGTCGCCTTCAACAAGGCCTACTGCGCGGCGCCGGCGTGCAACCCCTCCCGCATCGCGCTGATGTCCGGGCTGCGGCCGACCACAAGCGGATGTTACAACAACGGACAGGACTGGCGGCCCGCTGTCAGCGAGGACAAGCTGCTCAATCAAGCGCTGCTCGACGCCGGTTACAACTGTTACGGCACGGGCAAGATCCTCCATGGCAGCTACGGCAACAGCAGCAAGTGGACCGAGTATCACAAGACCCGGTCCGGCAGGATGGCCCGGCATCCTTCGGCTCCGAATGACGGCGTGGGCGGCATCAAGTTCAGCCCGCTGGATAACCAGGACCAGGACATGCCGGATTATGACGCAGCCAGCTACGGCATCGAGGTGTTGCAGCGCAAGCACGCCAAGCCCTTCTTCCTCGCCGTCGGCCTCGTGAAGCCGCACATGCCCTTCAGCGTGCCGAAGAAGTGGTTCGACCTGTTTCCGCTGGAGACCATCCAACTGCCGCCGCATCGCGACGGAGACCTGGACGATATCCCGTCGGCCGGCGTCCGCATGGCGAAGCCGGAGGGCGACCACGCCCAGATGCTGAAGTCCGGCCGCTGGAAGGAAGCCGTGCAGGCGTATCTCGCGACGATCGCTTTCGCGGACGCGCAGGTCGGCCGGTTGTTGGACGCATTGGATGAATCCCCTTATCGCGACAACACCATCGTCTGCCTCTGGAGCGACCACGGCTGGAGCCTGGGTGAGAAGGAACACTGGCGGAAGTTCGCCCTGTGGGAGGAGCCCACGCGCACCGTGTTCGTCTGGAAGGTCCCGGGCCTGACGCCCGCCGGCGTGCAGTCGCCGCGGCCCGTGGATTACATGAGCATCTACCCGACGCTCTGTGCGTTGACCGGGACAAAGCGGCCCGGCCATGTCGAAGGGCTCGACATCTCGCCGTTGTTGGAAAACCCGAAGGCGAAGTGGGACACGCCCGCGCTCACGACGCAGAACTTTGGCAATCACGCCCTGCGCAGCGAGCAGTGGCGTTACATCCGCTACGCCGACGGCTCCGAGGAGCTCTACGACCACACGACCGATCCCTACGAATGGGAGAACGTGGCGTCCGATCCGAAACACGCGGCGGTCAAGCGCGGCTTCCAGAAGTTCCTGCCCACTTCCAACGCGAAGGACCTGCCCAGCGCGCAAAGGAAGAAAAACCAGAACAAGAACAAGGGCGGGAAGAAAGGCAAGGCCAAGGCGCGCTGAGCGGGGCGGCTCGACAGTGGCGGGAGCCAATCAAGGAGCGGCGACATTCCTGCCGCCGTGGCCGCGATGGGGCCAGAAAGACGCCCGGAGAACAGGATGGCGTCACCAGTTTCCCGGTGCAGGGGAGAACACCGTGCGCCCCTGCGCCTGCGTCGCAAGCAGGGCGACGAGAATGTCGCCCCTCCTTGAGGGGGCGGAAACGGAGCGCGGAATTTATTCCGCATCAACCTCCGACATTTCGAGGTCTTGGGATGTTTCAGCGCGCGCCGACCCCAACGTTGAAGCGAAATGAATTTCGCGCCCCGACGATGCCGTCACCGGCTTTCGCCGCCATCAGTTTCCCGGCTTGCCCAATCCGCTTACAAATTTCTCCAACGCGGCGGTTGCCGGATCGTCGGGGAGCCCGAGGTCGTTGTTCAACTTGGAATGTTCCGTGTTTCGAAAACCGGCGAGGGTTGAGGGGACGTCGGCCTCGATGAGCGCGTTGTGCAACCGCTGCGCCTGGACCGACGTGTAGGGATGGCTGCGCACGTAGAGGAGGAGAAACGGCGGAATGCCCTTGTCGCGTTTCACGTGGGTCACGGCGGAGAACGCGATGTGCTTCGCGGGATCGTTGCCGAACTTCTCCCGGTGGCCGAATTTCCGCGGCGGCAGCTTGTGCAACAGCAGGCGCAACTCGGCGCTCGCGATGATGGCGGGGATGTCGTAGGTGTCGCCGTCCACCGGCACGCAGCCCTTCAAGACGGAAGCCGGGGCTCCCTCAGACTCGATGAGCCGATGGTCCGTGCAGAGCAGGGCTGCGAGTTGCGCGCCGGCCGAATGTCCCCCGACCAGGATGCGCTCCGGATCGCCGCCGTGCCTGGCGATGTTCTTGTGGACCCAGCCGAACGCCTTCGCCACGTCGCCGGTCAGGACGTCCATTTCGACGGAGGGGAGGAGACGGTAGTTGATCGAGACGAAGATCCAGCCGCGCTCATTGAACCACTTCGGCTTCAGGGCGACGTCGGACTTGTCTCCGGTCACCCAGCCGCCGCCGTGGATCCAGAAGACGACCGGGAGATTCTTCGCGTTCGGCGGCGAGTAGATGTCGAGGACCTGGCGCTCGTGAGGGTTTTCAGCGTAAGGCAGGTTCCGTTGGACGTTTTGGGCCTGGGAGCTGATGGCAGCCAGTGTCAGGGTGAGCCATGCGGCGCAGGCGAGGGAGGCGGTTCGTTTCTGCATGATGGGAGGCTTGTTTCGGGGTTGCGATGAGGATGGGCTCGAAAACAACGGATCAGATTCATGGCAAACGACGTTCCCGGGGGCAAGTCGGGGGATTCCCCAGGGCCTACGCATGAGTTGGATTCGCGCCTCAATGGAGTTCACGCTTTAGGTTCTGTTCACGAATTCCTGACAATGAGGAACGCGGCG